>CAVQIO010000006.1:0-25306 GCA_963712615.1 uncultured Actinomycetota bacterium | reverse complement strand
CGGGCGCCCTACGGTAACGTCAGCAAGACCGTAGTTCCGAAGCGGCAAGCCGTTCGGCGTGGGTCGTTCGGATACCGAGGCCACCCCCACATCGCAGGGACCGCGGCTCCTTCGTTCAGGTGTTGGCAGCAGGGAGTGCAGTGAAAGTCATCGGATTCAGGTGCGCGAAGACTTCCGTCAGTTGGGCAGTGGTCGAAGTCGACTCGCGCGCGAGTGCCGTGGGTTGCCGAGCGCAGGGTTGTAACGGCCCCGCATGACACCCGAGAGGCGCAACTTGCGTGGGATCCGACTTCCCGCGAGATGCGCCTCGGCTCCCATGTCCGGGGCGTCACTCTCGACATAGTCGCCGCGGTGCACCGATTCGCCGAGCGCGGTGGCCCTTGACGTATCTGCCGCGATGGCGCTGGTTAGCGTCCGCAACGGTCGTTAACGATCCAGTCAGTGGGAATATCCATGTACCGCGCTTGGAACGCTCCATGGGTAATGACGGACATTCGCGATCCGCCGAACGAGCGGGCAGCCCTCAATGAGTTGCGGGCCGCTGGTTTCTGTTGCCTCACTGCACAAGTATTGCTTAGACCTATGTCCATTCGAGCCCGAGCAGTGTCAACGCCTGGTTGAGTTCGCTATCGGTGTGATCGATGGGGGAGTGTTCGAGGACGTCGATGTGGGGGCTAACAGCGGGGTCTCCGACGCGTTCGTAGAGCGCCCACATGCGCAGTTGGTCGCCGTGGCGTGAGTCGAACTCGATACCGGCGACGGCGGCTGTGTCGGCGAGGGTGAGTGCGTAGATCCATCGGGAGATGGCCTGGGTCAGTACCCGGGGCCGGCCGTCACGCAGGGCGGCGGTGTCGAGGTCTTCGAGACCAAGTCCGATGGCCAGCGGCCGAAAGATCGAACGCAGCGTGGCCAGGGTTTGCGGGTGTGGAGGCAAGGCGAAACGTCCAGTCATGGCGCCGCGGCCGAGCATTCGAGGTTCACACCAAGACCGCGGCAGGTGCCCGGGCGGCACAGTCGGGTACGCGTCGTCTTCGTCGTTGACGACGATGTCGTTGAGGTCCGCGATCAGTTGCGGGCTGGGGCGGGCGAACGCAAGGACCTCGAGGTAGCAGGCCAACGCGCTGATGCCACAGTACAGAGTGCGCCACACCCCGTCGGGGTCGTCCCAGCGCCCGGCGAAGCGCCCATCAGTGGCGTATTCCCATGGGGTCCATTCCCACGGGTGGGGTGCGTAACCGACCCGGTAGATGTGGGTGCCGTGACGCTCGACGGTGTGGATTGGCCCCTGCGGGGTGTCCAGTGGTGTGGAGTCGGGTTGGCTCATCCCACCGCGGCGAACTGGCGGGCCGCGGCGAGGACTTGGGGTCCAATGTCGGCGAGGTCGCCGTCGCGCAGCAACAGTGCTGGCGCGCGGTCGTCGAGAATGGGGTTGAGGCCCTGAAACCATGCTTGGGCGACAGCCGCGCTATCGCGTTCGGTGATCAGCCTGGCGGCGCGGTAGGCAATCCGGAGCCGTTCGACATCTTCAGGATGGCCGATCGTGCGGGTCCCGTCGGCCCACTGGCGCACGGCACGGGTTTCCTTCACCCGTCCCAGGTAAGCGACGAGCTTGGTGCCGAGCACCTCACGTAGAGCGCCGACGAGCTCGGGCTGCGTCATGCGGGCGGCGTCGGCGTATGCGGCCAGATCGGGTCGCGGGTGGGCAGTCGTCATGATCCATCACCTCCTGATCACAGTGTAAATCACACCCACAAACACCGCCACGTTTCTCGGTCAACTCGGGGGCGGGGGCATCGATGGCGTGGGCGGGTATCGGGCAAGAGGAACCAGTATCGACGAGCAAGCGGCCGTCCTCGCAGGCTATGCACACGCAGCTAATAACAGCTGGCGCGTCGTCGCATGAGCGACGTCGGTCCGAGTACTGCAGCGACTAGCCCTGAGAGAAAGGTGATTCGTCGTCAGTCGACACGCGCCTGGCGAGGATTCCCTCGGCCCCGAGGTGCGTCCTGGCCCCGCACCCAGAACGCCGCGGCGGTCTCCTTGCGTTCACCGCCGAGGACCTCTGAGTACGCCACCCGGGAATGGTCGTCCACGGCACGGTGCAGGAAGGCATACGCGCGGCCCGAAGTCTTGCGTGTCAGCTTCTGATTGCTGTGGTCGCCGCGTGCGGACCATCTTGCAATGCGCGCCGCCGTCTCGAACACGCCCCAGCTTCTTGACGTGTACCAGATCCGCAGGGGGCGCAGGGTGCTCATAGCGTCGCGGGAAGCGAGGGTCCAGGATGCACCGTTCGAACTTTCGGCAGGTCCGGGGCCGAGGCTGCGGGGGATCGTCTGGACCGCTCTGACGTCGCCGCGACACCAACGGAACGGCGGCGATTGGCCCACCTCTTGGCCGTGGCCGGTGAGCACTGAAAGCGCTCGGCAGCCCGACAGACGGTCCACCCATCAAAGACGATCGACGACGCGAACCGGGTTCGCCCCTTCGGAGTCAGACAGACCTTAGCGGGCACTGCGAGGACCTCTCGGCTGGTGGCGGCCGTGTGATAGCCACACCGATACCGGAGGTCCTCGCCTACTTCCTCACGCCACGCCGTTGACCCGCCCACAGGGGCAAACCGCACCAAAAGCGTTACTGAAGAGCGCCACGCGGGGACGAATCGTTGCTGTGCCGAGATGTTGATAGCCGGTGCATACCGTCGATGAGATGTTTGGCCGCGAAATCGATGAACCTGCTGGGATCCGGCCCCGCGTTGACCAGGGAGATTCCGGTCACACCGGCATCAGCGTAAGTCTGCGCCGTCGCGAGGTAGTCGTCCTGATCCCTTCCGGCAGTGGTGATCGAGGCGAGATCAGCGGGGGTGACGGTCTTAGACGCTGAGGAGAAGATTGATGCCCGCGGCAGCTCCGCATCCCCGGCGACACCCAGCGTGGCCCAGCGGGCGATGCTGGCGGCCGACTCCAAGCCGGCCTTCTTCGAGTCGTCGAATGACACGAAAGCCTCGGCCAACACCGGTCCCGCGTTGCCCTGCCTACGCAGATCGTGGATCAGGTTGCCATCCGGAGAGGTGAGGAACATGCCGTCACCATGCTCAGCGGCAATTCTGGCAGATTTTGGACCCGAAGCGGCCTCGTTGCGGCTTCCCGAGATACCCTCTTGGGGCGGCGAATCCGCAGGCGTCCTGCTGGGAAGGACCCGCGCGGTGATGGAGAACCTCACCCCGCGCATCAACGAGGACACCATGTCAGCGCTGCTGCTGTGGGCGCTGCGCTTCGTCGAGGACTTCGCCGACGACATCATCGCCGCTCAAACCGAATTCCGGTTCCTGCATTCGCGTGGGGCGCGCGCGACGCGGGGACACGGCAAACCCGGACCTCGGCTTCCCGCGGGCGGAGCAATCGCCGCCGTCGAGGCGTACGCCGCATCCATTCGCCAACAGGGTGATTCGTTGCCCGGCATCATCACCGCCACCGGAAAGCGGAGCATCGACTTCGCCCACATAGGCAAGCTCCTGGGCATCCCACTGCTAGCCGGTGCGTCCTACGCTCACGCCCAAAAGGCACTTACTGATTTCAGACTGCCCATCGACGATGACGCCTATCTAACGACTCAAGTCACCGCCACCATTGGGGAACGCGTCTGGCACCCTGGACGCTTCTCCTACCACCAGAACCGTCATCTGGTGCGGCATCTGCACACCGCGTGCTTGATCGTGGTGGCCTACCTCTCCGGGGCCGACCCGCCGAGATCTTGGACTTGCGCCGGGGCTGCATCGACTACGACGCCACCCACGACCTGTACTTGATGTCCGGGGTGTACTTCAAGAACGCCGTCGACGAGGACGGCAACAAGGTGCCCGCCGGCCTCCCGCGCCGCGACCCCTGGGTCGTCACACAACCGGTCGCCCACGCCGTCAGCCTCCTGGAACGACTGCACGACGAAGATCTTCTCTTCACCCACCGAACCGATCCCTGTCGTATCTACGTCACGCGCCGCTCAGGCGGCGCGGCACGCAACAGCCAAGTCGTCGGCGACGACATTCACCGATTCATCGCCTTCGTCGACCATCTCTGCAACCACCACGACATCGACCCCATTCCGCCGGATCCGCATGGTCTGTTGACCATTACCCGCTTTCGCCGCACGCTGGCATGGTTCATCCGGCGCCGACCGCGAGGGTTGGTCGCCGCGTCGATCCAATACGGCCACGTGCACACCCGGATGATTCAGGGCTATGCCGGCGCCTACGACTCCGGCTTCCCCGACGAGCTGGCCTTCGAGGACTTCCTCGGCCGGTTGGAGCAGTTCGCCGCCGACGAGCAAGCCCTCGACGGCGGAGAGCACGTGTCTGGGCCAGCATCGCAGAGCTACCGCCAGCGCGTGCACGCCGCCAACCAGCGCTTCGCCCGGCTCAACGTCTCCCAACTGGCGATCGAGGCCGCAGTGCCGCGATGGCATCTCACCCATCAGCACGTCGACCTCAAGGAAATGTTCCAAGCGCGGATCCGCTCTGAGGGCACGACGCCCGCCCCATTCGAGATACCGCGGCGGCGCTCCATGACCTTCAACAGGCGCATCGGAGGCTCCAAGCACACTGCACGGAACTGGAGGAGCGGACCAAGCTCTACGCCAACGTCATTCAATTGCTCGCCACTGAGCGAGCGACCGACGCCCAGACGCGACCCGTGACCGATGTCGCTGCGCAGCGGCTTACTTCGCGGCGGTCCGGGCGACGCTAGGCGTGTCGTCTGAATGAGATTTGTTGGGGCCAAGATTGGTAACCCCGCCTCATTCGACTCGGCCGTATTCCTCCTGGCTGAACACCTTGCGCTGCAAGGCGAGGTCCTCGTCGAGCACCGCGGACGCCGCGTTGTCGTCGTGGGCCACGCCGCTACGCAGCACATCCAGCATCCGACTTTCGAGCTGCGCGCCTTCTTGATTGATGGATTCAAACTCTTCGTCACTCCCAACTCGTCAAAGACAACCGCGCTGTCGCTGTTCATCGAGGAACGCACCAAGTACACGTGGACGATTGTGGTGCAGCCCGAGGAACATGCGCGGTCTGAGGACATCGAAGGAAGGTGCTAGCGCCGTCACCGACCGGAGAAGCGGTGTGCCGCAGGGCGCTCGTGCACGAAGCTGCAGCGCCCTACCCAGGGCATATACGGTCCGATCCGGGACCTGGTCCGATGTGACCCTGATCAAACCAGGCATCATCCGTGCTCCCCGGTGGCATGAACGCCGCGGCCCGCGCGAATACTCTGCACACCAACTGATTGGTCCACTCGTAAACGGCGGGATGCCTCCTTTCCTTCACGGTGAAAGGAAAGGAGGCATCCTCATTCGGGTGCTGGTACCGCTGAGATCCTGATGGTAGGTTGCAACCCCTAAATGCGGCCGGTTCGGACTAGTTGATCGCTGGTCGAGTCGCCCATGCGTTCATCGTCACGAACGACTCTCCCGACTACGCGGCCCCGCGCCGATTCGATTGAACTGGTGCAGATCCACGCGGATGTCGTCTTTTGCTGACGCGGATCACTTGGCGCTGTCACTACCTCCAGCCTTGCTGTCGGCCTTCTTGGCGCCAACCTTGGTGCTGCCGCCCTTGGTCTCGCCCTTGTGGCTGTCGCCCTTGGTGCTGCTCGACCCGGTGCTGCTGTCACCCTTGGTCTCACCCTTGGTGCTGTCGCCCTTGGTCTCGCCCTTGGTGCTGTCGCCCTTGGTCTCGCCCTTGGTGCTGTCGCCCTTGGTCTCGCCCTTGGTGCTGTCGCCGGTGGTGCTGTCGCCCTTGGTCTCGCCCTTGGTGCTGCTATCGCTGGTGCTGCTCGACCCGGTGCTGCTGTCGCCCTTGGTCTCGCCCTTGGTCGCGCCCTTGGTGCTGCTGTCACTGGTGCTGCTCGACCCGGTGCTGCTGTCGCCGGTGGTGCTGTCGCCCTTGGTCGCGCCCTTGGTGCTGCTGGACCCGGTGCTGCTGTCGCTGCTGCTGTCGCCCTTGGTGCTCAGCGCGACGGTCGTACCGCCGGTGCTCACCGTTGGTGACGCAGCTGGTAGCGCCTTGAGGGGTGCCGGTGCCTTCGCTGCTGCCAGGGTGGCGGCTGCTGCTGGGGGCAGTGGTGGCGGGTTGGGCAGTCCGAGGGCGGCGAGCACCGCGGTGGTTAGGGCGTTGTTGATGCCCTGCAGGGAGGTTCCGGCGATGGTGGTGATGTTCTGCAGTCCGGTCAGGCCCGCGTTGATGCCGTTGGTGATGCCGCCGACACCGATGTTGAACGCCTGCGATTTACCGGCTATGAGCTGGTGCCGGTGCCTTTGCTGCTACCAGGGGCGGTGGCGGCTGATGCGGGGAGCGGTGGCGGGTTGGGCAGTCCGAGTGCGGCGAGCACCGCGGTGGTCAAAGCATTGTTCATGCCCTGCACGGAGGTTCCGGCGATGGTCGTGATGTTCTGCAATCCGGTCAGGCCCGCGTTGATGCCGTTGGTGATGCCGCCGACACCGATGTTGAAGGCCTGCGATTTACCGGCGATGAGCTGGCCGACGGCCAGCGCCACCTGCGACGGGGTGGGCAGCGCCAGCGCCGAAAGTGCCCGAGCTGCTAGGGCGGTGGCTGCTGCTGGGGGCAGTGGTGGCGGGTTGGGCAGTCCGAGGGCGGCGAGCACCGCGGTGGTCAAAGCATTGTTGATGCCCTGCAGCGAGGTTCCGGCGATGGTGGTGATGTTCTGCAGTCCGGTCAGGCCCGCGTTGATGCCGTTGGTGATGCCGCCGACACCGATGTTGAAGGCCTGTGATTTACCGGCGATGAGCTGGCCGACGCGCCAGCGCCACCTCCGACGGGGTGGGCAGCGCCAGCGCCGAGAGTGCCCGAGCTGCTAGGGCGGCGGCTGCTGCTGGGGGCAGTGGTGGCGGGTTGGGCAGTCCGAGGGCGGCGAGCACCGCGGTGGTCAAAGCATTGTTGATGCCCTGCAGCGAGGTTCCGGCGATGGTGGTGATGTTCTGCAGTCCGGTCAGGCCCGCGTTGATGCCGTTGGTGATGCCGCCGACACCGATGTTGAAGGCCTGTGATTTACCGGCGATGAGCTGGCCTAGCGCCAGCGCCACCTCCGACGGGGTGGGCAGCGCCAGCGTCGCGGCCGCCGCAATAGGAGAACCGACGAGCGCTGATGCGATATGTGCGATCTGGGCCGGATCTTCGTCGACGAAGGCAGAGGCAAGAGCCGTAGGGGTGTAGTTGGCGTAGACCGTCGCCGTTGCAGTTCCTGCCTCTCTGACTGAGAGATCAGGCAGTGGCGTCATCGGAGCCAGCGCGATGGCGCCGGCTCCGACGAGTGCTACACCCGATGTGAGATACGAACGGACAGCTACCTGCATAATGGGGCCCCTTTAGCCGTTGTGAACGCGACAGGGTGAATGTAATCCATCCTGAGTGGGAAAGAGCCTGCGAGTCGCACATATTTACGTTTGCCGGAATGGCTAGCGTTTACGGCTGATACACACGGCAACTGATCCGTTCCTTGCTGCTCACAGCCGCATTAGCCTGCATAAAACCTTCAGCAAATTGTGCGCTATTATGGTCGCTGGCAAGAGGCATAGAAAAGTAATTGATCGTGTGCATTCATTAATGTGCCGGGGTGCGATTTTTTGCTGCCAAGACAAGGCGCTGCGCATATACCAGAAACCGAGGTAACGCCCCGAAGTCCTTGCGTTTGCGAAGAGTTGCACCTCATGTCGACATGGTGCACGTCGCATCGCTCTCAGCGTGTCGTCTCGGTTTTGCAGCCATCGCGGCGCGACAGCGTGCCAGTTACGAGTGGTGTCTGTTATGCAAACGATGCCGGAACGTTAGCGTGGGAGCTGATGCGCGACGCTGGTCGCAATACCCGAGGACCACCCCCGATCCCAGGGCCAAGCTGGAGGACCCCGGGTTCGGTTCCCGGCGGCTGCGGGCTCCGGTCTGAGCGCCGGCTCAAGTAGGAGCTGTTGACTTCAGCGGGTCTGGGACCGAAACGCTGACGGCGGAGCCAAGGGGACTCGAACCCCTTGGCTCAATTCATGGAGCCGGGAATCGAAACCGGGTCCTGCCGCAACCGCTCTGGAGAAATTAGCCGGGCAAGGCAATCCGACCCAAACGCGCGCCATGCAGTTGGTTGCGCCTACGCGGTGGCCGTGACGACGTTGAACCATCCCGATTTCATGCGCGCCGAAGTGCGGCCCGAGTTCGCTACCACGCGGCAGTCAGCGGTCCCGTGCGACAAACTGATTAACGGTGCGTGCGCACTCTCGGCTGGAGAACACCAAGTGATGTCCGACCTAGCGACCGGGTTCTTGACTTACCGGCGCAATTCAGACGTGCCAACGGCAGCCGCCTCGACGAGCTAGCCAGGGTCGGCGCGGCGATTATCCACGGTGAGCTCAACGATGCCTACCTCGAACTTCACGGCGAGGCCATCATTCAGACCGACCTGGCGTGCTCGCCCTCCATGCCGCTCTCTGGGCATGACGTCTGACCGCGGCGGGAGCACTCTCTGCGGGGAGGCCGCGCCCTCACGCAATTCAGTTGCCGGCCGGTCCCATCAGGCGGGCGTCTTGCGGAGGCGTTGTGGCCTCGTTGCCCTCCGCGTCATCTGCTGCGTTACCTAGGGGGACGACTGGGTCGACGTTGCCGGTCGTGTCATCGTCGGGATCGGTCAATGGATGCACGGAGTCATCGTCGATCGAGCCGTTAGGCCGGTCGACCGGACCGTCGACCGGTTCGTCAGATGCGCGTTCGCTCGGATTGTTGGACATGTGGATCTCCCTTGGAGCCGCCGCGCTCTGCGGCGAGGCTCCACGGGCGCGTACCCGCGGGTTCGTGCGAGAAACTCCGGTGGGCTTGCCGCCACGGCATCGCCCGCCAGCGAGAGTCCCTTTGCCTCTACCTGCGGGCGGACCTGGTCCCCACTCCCGGGCAACGATGCGAACTCGGTGACGGGACGGGAGTTTCCGTGCCCTGCTGCCGGGGCCTGCCGGGCGGGTGCAACGAGGTTTGCGTCGACACATTCGTCGCAAGGTGACCCGGGTCAACCTCTGTGTTGAGAACACAGCGCCGTGCGGACTCGCCGCCGAACGTCATCACTGAGGAGTTGATGACATCAGTCGACGCAGCAGCGGCGCGAGAATTAACCTTCGGTTGTGCACGACAACCGTCCAGTGGTCGATCGACCCGCTGTCGACAGCGCCTTCTTTACCGCCGATGCTCAACCCAGCACCGACGGCCAAGTCGTCCGAGCCATCGACCAGGCCCTGCTCGGCGGCGCACCGCAGAGAGTCGGACGCTTCGAGTACAACTACGACAGCGACACCTGGACGTGGTCGGACAACGTCGCCCTCCTGCACGGATACCAACCCGGGCACGTCGAGCCGACCACCGAACTCGTCCTGAGCCATAAGCATCCCGATGACCTGGCTCAGGTCAAGGGACTGTTGCAACAATCCGCGGCACCGTTCAGCAGCCGGCATCGTCTGCGCACGACGACCGGAGACATCCGCAACGTAGTGGTCGTCGGCGACGCCGTCACCGATGCCGACGGACGGATCACTGCCACCAGAGGCTTCTACGTCGACATCACCGACGCCTTCAACGCCGAGATTCAGCAATCGGTCACCAACGAACTAGAGGTGATCGTCTCTCACCGAGAAATCATCGAACAGGCCAAGGGCATGCTGATGATGACCTACCAAGTCAGCGGCGACGCAGCGTTCGGGATCCTGAAATGGCGCTCCCAAGAACACAATGTCAAGCTGGCGGTAATCGCACAACAACTCGTCGACGACCTGCCCGGTCTGATGGATGCCAACTCATTTCTGCGCGCACCCGTCGACCACTACCTCATGACCTTCGCACCGACCGGACCCCACAGCACCTAAGACCGACTACCGCACTGCGGCAAACCCCTCGAGCACGGTGCAGTGCGCTGCTAGCGGCGGCCCGAAGTATGACCGCCGCCGCCATGGCGCATGCAAGCGATGCGCCAGACAAGCAACTGCACAGTTGGGAGCCGCCGTTCACCTCGAGGACGGAAGTGACGACGCCGACGACCAGCCAGCACCCCCCTCCCGCGTCCAGCAGTTACGAAACCGCCGCAAGACGAGCGCAACCCAGCAACAGGAGTAGAGACGACAGCTGACTGAGCACGCCGACCGTATCGCCCAGGTAGTGCTCGCGGTGCCCGGGGTCGCGGCCCTGCATGCCGGCATGTTTGTTGAGGTGGGCACCTACCTGCCACCCGCTGCACACCGAGTTCGACCAGATGATTGGCCAGTTCGATCAACGACCGGGCCATCGTCGAGTGAGTCGATACCTCCTGTCGCCGTCTCTTAGCGTTCGCGCCTGGGACCGGACGCAACACGGCACCTCCGTCTTGCCGATGTCCAGGGCCGCGACCCTGGCGATGGTCTGTTCCTCGTCTTCGGATTCAGTCAACATCGCGTTCTCCTCACAGTGTGCAAACCGAGCTACTCAAGCGCAAACGCTGGCGGCCGAGGATCGCGATGGGACTCTCGTTGCGTCGGTTATTCATCGAGTGAACGAATTCGGGTCACCGGCGGACAATGGTGAACACGGACATTACCCGTCGAGACCTCGGCAGGGGGCCTAGCATTCAGGCGATGGCTAGGATCAGCAAGGCTGGCATGGTGAAGTTCGAGCGCGGCCTGGAGGAGAGCCTCTGCTTGGACATCCAGATCCCGCAAGATGGATCGGAGGATGAAGCGATCCGCAGCGTCGACGAACAGCTAAAGAGTCTGGGCGCGATACCGAGCGATGCCGAGGTCCGAAAGCGGGTCCGAGACGCCCGCAGCGCCTAGGTAGACGCTCCGCGTGAGCTGAGCCCCCTTTTGCCGATGCCAATGAAACGGGGTTCGGCCCGCCGTCGAAGTCGACGACGGGCGGGAGTTGGTGGGACTCGACCAAGGTGGCATCTCAAGGGCGAACCAACTGTCGGTCGTTCGCACGACCTTGCGGGGGAGCTTGCAGCCTGCGGACACGGCCCATTGGTGCTGTGTTGGTCATGGCCGGTGACTGTCAATGCCCATCAGCGGCCCGCGCACGTGACACCGACCCTCGGCAGGACATGTACTCCACATCGTCTCGTATTCCCGCACACTCAGCTAACGTATTGCGCGTGACCAGCCCGCTTGCACGGTTCGACGATTGGCTCAACCACCAGCTCGAAGATTGTGCGGGCAGGGCCGGTGTGGACGTCGATACCTATGTGGCCCGCGCTGTGGCAGCACAGATGGTGGTTGACCAGAGGCAGGCGGAGAGCCCCTCTGTGGAGGAGCTGCTGGCCCACCTGTCGGACTCCGCGGTGGTCCTCGGGACCGGAATGCCGAGCGTCGTGGCCGTGGTAGCCGACCCCGAGAGGCTGCGCGCGCTGCACGCCACCGGGCTGCTGGATTCCCCGCCCGAAGAGGTCTACGACCAGATCACCCGCGCGGCCGCCGCCGCGCTGGACGCCCCTTACGCCGCGTTGTCATTCATTGATGTAGACCGGCAATTCTTCAAGAGCACCGTCGGAATGGACGGTACATCGCCAGAGCAAAGGCAGACACCCCTCGAACGGTCCATCAGTCAATATGCCGTGGCAAACGGTACGCCGTTGATTCTCGAAGACGCACGACTCGACCCGGTATTCAAGAACCATCCGGCGGTCCTCGACGGCTCCGTGGTGGCCTATCTCGGGATGCCTCTAGCCGACCACGACGGCAACGCCGTCGCAACGCTGTGCGTCTTCGACGACAAGCCGCGACTGTGGAGCACCGGCCACACCGAAGTTCTTACCGATCTCGCCGCGATCGCAGCGGAACGCGTCTTCGACTCCGGGCCCGGCACGAAGGACTGAAGAACGCTCCCGCTCAGTGAATTCGAGCAAATGTTTCATGCCCGGCGACGCATTGCCTCGCTATTCGATGCGCTAATTTAGGACTACGCTGCTGACTAAGCCCCAAGGGGGATATGCATGCAGCTAGAAACGAACGCGGCGGTCCATCCGTCTAGGGCGTGTCTGATAAATGGGGCAGCCAGAGCGTGATGGCGCGTAGGACTGCCGCGCCGCGGTAGACGATGGCGAGTTTGTCGTAGCGGGTGGCCAGGCCGCGCCATTGCTTGATGTCGTTGAAGTTTCGTTCAACGACGTTGCGGCCCTTGTAGTCTTCTGCGTCAAAGGCTGGTGGCCGGCCGCCACGTGTGCCTCGACGCTTGCGGTGGCCGATCTGATCTGCGGGTTCGGGAATCACTGCGACGATTCCACGCCGGCGCAGCCGGGCGCGTGTCGCTCGGCTGGAGTAGGCCTTGTCCCCGCGGACTCGATCGGGGCGGGTGCGTGGCCGACCACCGCGGCGCCGATCTACTCTCAGGTGGGCCAGCAAATGCTCGAACACCGGACCGTCATGTGCTTGGCCAGCACCGACGAGCACCACCAAGGGTCTTCCGCGGCCGTCGACGAGGTGATGGATCTTGCTGGTCAACCCGCCGCGGGAGCGGCCAATGCCGTGGTCAGGCGGCTCGCTGGCCAGATTCGTGTAATTCGACCCAGCCCCCTGTGTCGCGGGTGATGTTCGTGGCGTGCTGATGAGCACGAGCGATCGTGGAATCGACCGCCACGGCCCAGTCGATGACCCCGGCCTCGTCGGCGGCGGTCAGCAACCGCGCCAACACTGTGTCCCAGGTGCCATCAGCGCTCATCCGTCGATGCCAGGTCCAGATCGACTGCCACGGACCGAACACCTCGGGTACATCGCGCCAGGCGATCCCGCACCGGTATCGGTAAATAATGCCCTCGACCATCAAGCGAGCGTTCTGAAAAGGCCTGCCCCGCTTACCCGTGCGGACCGGAAGCAGATCCTCGATCAACGACCACTGAGCATCGGTAAGCAACTGAAACCGCGACATAACCCAAGCCTCAGGCACAACACCCCAAATCTTTGTCAGACACGCCCTAGTGCCACCGGCAAGAGCCTGAAGATCCGCCCGCACGACGAACTCCAACGCGCCGCCCGCCAACGATCGCGAGAGTTGAACTGGCTCAACGAATATCGACAATACCGACCGATGGTCGAACGCACCATCGCCTGGCTGACATGCAACAACCGCAAAGTCCGTTATCGCGGGGTCACCCGCAACGATCACTGGCTGCACCACCGCGCAGCTGCTGTGAACCTACGTCGCCTGATCACCCTGGGACTGACCCACACCGGCACTGGCTGGGCCATCGCCTGACCCCCGTACAGCCGGGTCTTGAATCACCGAGCACCAGGTGCCACGCTCAACACGGCGGGGTGACCCTCGAATTGTCGACCCCCCGGGTCTGACTTAACCCACGCGCCACAGAGCGCTTTGAGGCACCCCGCCCCACAAGCCACTAATTCAGCACAGTCCTAGTGTGGGCGGGTTTGTGTTGAGGTGGCGGCTGATGACAACAGCCGGATTGGTGTGTGGGAAGAGCTGATGGCCGGTCAGGATGTGGTAAGTGGTGGCAGCAAGGGCGTATTGGTCAACTCGACCGTCCATCGCCTCGCCCATTAACTGCTCAGGGGCGGCGTAGGCCACCGTGCCGACGGTCATGTTCGTCGTGGTGATGCCGCTGATGTCATCGAGCGGTCGGGCGATACCGAAGTCGGCGAGGAAGACCACCGATCGTCGCTGTCGAGGTCGGCGACGATGATGTTGGCGGGCTTGACGTCTCGGTGCAGCAGACCCTTCTTGTGGGCGTAGTCCAGCGCGCTGGCGACAGCGGTGATGATGGGTATGGCGAGTTCGACGGGCATGCCTGCCGGGTAGCGCTGTTGGATCAGGTGGGCTGCGTCGGTCCCGTCGATGTAGTCCATCGCGATCCACAGCTGGCCGTCGTGTTCGCCTCGGTCATGTATGCCGACGATATGGGGATGCCGCAGGCCTGCGGCCAGGTCGGCTTCGCGGATGAACCGCTCCCGGAACGAGGCGTCGCTGGAGACGTCGGGGCGAAGAACCTTGAGCGCATCGTGGCGGGGCAGTCGGGGATGTTGGACCAGATACACCTCGCCCATTCCGCCGGAGCCGAGCAACCGCAGAATCCGGTACCCGGCGAAGGTGTCACCGATCCGCAACCCCACTATGAACCTCCGTGTCCGCCCTAGAAAACGAACAAGTTTGGGTCAGCGACGGTGACGGTCGGCGGGACATCGCCCGTCCAAGTTATGTTGATGGGAGTTTTGTAGACGTACCCTTTCAACCCGCATTCGTCCGTCAGGATGGTTGAAGTCTGGAAGCCCTTCAGCGTTCCGTCCGGCTGCGGCTGAAAAGACCAATTCGTCGTGGAGTTATGAGTCTTTTCATCGTCCCCGGAGCATGGTCTAGGAACAAGCAGGGTGGGCGTGTTCTGCCAAGCGTCTTCGATGAACTCCACTGCGATGGCACTGCCGGTAGTCACCAGGTGATTGTTCTCCGCTAGACCCGACCCGGTGGCAGCGCAACGGGTCGGTGTGCACGCTGACCGAAAGGCCCACCATTCAGATTCGGTGTCAGCCATAGATCCTCGCCTTCCGGGGCGGCCGTTGATTGTTTGGTTTGCGTAGTTGTAATCGACGCGGAAGACACCGTTAAGTGTGGGGTCTGTGGCAGCCGGCGCACGCGTTTCGGTCGATGGTGGAACGGCGACACCTGCCGGGTCGGCGACGATCACGCCAGCGGGGGCTTCGCCAGTTCGGGTTGCCACAAACGGAGCTTGGACTATGAGTCCTTGATAGCCACACTCGTTGGTCAAAACAGTCGTGGTGATAACCCCTTTCAGTGTGCCGTCGGATTCAGGCGTCATCGACCAGCTAGATAGTTCAGTATCCGAGCCCTCTACGACTTGTCCGTCCACTCCCAGGCACGCCGGATCATTCACTTGGACCCGTGTGGGAGTTTCTTGCCAGTGGCCGTCGGCGAAGTGAAGCACGGATTCGGCAGGTGGGATACGCCCGACTTGAGGATTTTTCATGTCCAATCCTGTGCGTGTGGCAACGCATCCCCCGGTTTGCAAGTCGAACGAAAGGCCGACCAGGTGACATTGTTGACATTGTCGGCGCTCGCGGGCGGGGGATTCGGTGCGCCGTTCGAGGTCCTTTTTGTGTAGTCGTAGATGAAGCGGTAGGTCCCGTCGAGCACGGCGGCAGGCGGGGTCGGGCTAGCGACTTCGACATCGTTGGGGCGTTCGTGACGACCAATGAACACGAGGGTCCCGGTGACGAGCAAGATGATGGCAGCGGGGATGCTCCATAAGACGAGGCGACGCCGCCGACGCGGTTGGCGGTGCACAGTCGGTGAGGACGTCGCAGCTACACCCGGTGAAACGTCTGCCCTTGCGGGAAGGGATATGGCCGCCTGAGTCTCGTCCATCGGCCTCGGGCCGGCGTCCGAGCGTTGTGCCATCGCCAGAGCGAAGTCCCGGCAGTTGTCGAACCGCCCATCCGGGTCTTTGGACAATGCGGCGGCCATGACCGTATCCAGAGCGGCGAGGTCATCGCGGTGGTCGCTCAATTTCGGTGCGAGGGCGCTGAGGTGGCGGCCGATGACCACAGCGGGATTGCTGTGCGAAAACGGTGGGTGCCCAGTCAGCAGGTGATACGCAGTGGCAGCCAGGGCATATTGATCGGCTCGGCCATCGATCGGGTCTCCAGTGAGCTGCTCGGGTGCGGCGTAAAGCACCGATCCGACTGTCATGTTCGTCGCGGTTAATCCGCTGACTTCGTCGCTTTGACGAGCAATTCCGAAGTCGGCCAGAAGAATACGGCGCCGACCCGACGCAGGATCGGTCAGCAGGATGTTAGCGGGCTTGACGTCGCGGTGCAGTAGCTGGTTCTCATGGGCGTAGTCGAGTGCCTCGGCGATGGCGGTCACGATCTCGGAGACTTCGCGCTGAGGCATCCCCGCGGGGTAGCGATCGGCCACAAGCCTTGCGCCGTCGACGCCGTCCACGAAGTCCATTGCGATCCACAATTGACCCTCGAACTCGCCACGATCGTGCACACCGACAATGTGCGGGTGCCACAGATTGGCGGCTAGATCAGCCTCCCGACTGAAGCGAGCGCGAAACTCCGGATCAGCCGACACGCCCGCCGGCAGAATCTTGAGCGCCTCACGGCGCGGCATACGTGGGTGCTGGACTAAGTACACCTCGCCCATGCCACCCGAACCGAGCATTCGGATGACTGTGTACCCAGCAAATGCGGATCCTTCCGCTAACGACATATACCGATCGTAGCCCTGGACGGTCTGCACATTCTCTCATCGAGCGTTTGCTGGCCGATCCGTCACCTCGGTCGGACTGGTTCGATCGGTTTGCTATCGGAGTGACGGCCTCAATCGCTGTTGAGTTAGCCAGGCTCCTCTCCGAGAACGAGTGGGTGAAGTTCCGTGAGTTCGATTACCCGGCATGCAAGCGGAGCCAGCTCGGTATTCGGCACTACTGGCTGCCGAAATGAGAATGACCCCACATCTCTTCTGGCTTTCCGCTGCCCTGGTGCCCTCCACTGTTCCGTTTTTATTCGACCGGGTATGGCCGGCGGGATCCGCTGGCGACGGCCGGAACTGAATTTGCGCCACGGGTGCCAGGGGGCACCGGAAGAACCGAGCTATGGATTCGATTGTTCAACCGATTGCTTAACTTGGACGTCAAACGAGGTTGGTCGTTGCCGCCCTCCGTTGCCCCAGTGGGCAGCTACGTCGATCGCCTCCATCAACGCCTGGCATTCCCCGCCTCAATAGTTCGCCTTCCGCAAGGACCCGCACGCTGCCACCGGGCGCCCTGCGGCCCCGGCGTAGGAGGTCTCATGTGGTTGACTGCCGGCAACATTGCATATTGTCGAATCACCAACGGCTACAGTCGATAAGACTGCTCAATGCCCGCCGCGCGGTGAATCAGAACCACGCCCACGATCACCACTGGTGGTGCTCGACATCGAACCGCGCGCCCCGTGCGCGCTTACCGGTGCTGGCGTGCCTGGGGGAGTCGTCTGCACCCGAACTGGCGTTGCTGGTCGTGGTCGTCCCTTCGTCGAGCTCGCCGAGTGTGTGGCGGGGTCCGAGATGATCGTCTGCCTGAGTGTCTACCCCTTTAGTGTCCGCGCTATTTGTAGTACCTGGGGTACTCGTCGCCGTCTTCACGGCTGCCAGGGAGACGGCTTTGGCGGCCGGGGCGGGGTGGGAGAGGCCGGTCAATGAGGTTTCGGCCTTGAGCACGGCGGCCGTTGCGTTCAGGCTGGCCGAGACTGCGCCGGCTACCAGCTTCACGCCGGTGTTGAAGGCACCGGCCATGTCGTACATGGTTTTGTAAACGAGGGCGGGGACGCCGGCCGCCTGGAGTAGGCCGGCGCCGACCTGGGCCACACCATTGGTGAAGCTCGTGATCGCACCGGCGACCGTGGTCACCAGTGATGCGGCCGCGGTGAGCGGGATGGTGTGGTGGTGCTTTCCCGCAGCGACATCGGCTGCGCAACCAACGTAACGCCCCAGCGGCACCGGATTGCTCTCCACGCCGAGTACCGTTCTGCTGCAAGTGATTCGATACCGAGCCGTGACAGCATCGTGTCGTCACACCGGTGTCCCGCGGGGCAGATATGTCATACGGTCCAAGTACGTACTTGACAGTTGCGTAAACAGTTGGCCTGTCCCATGCCCCATGAATATGGCGGGAGTATTCGACGTCGCTGCATGAACAGTGGCCCGCGTCACACTCCAGCGAGAAGGAATTGCCCTGTGCGACCATTAAATTCAGAGTTTGCCTGGCGTGATCGATCCGTAACGGCGCTCTTGGCGTTGATGGTGGGGAGTGCCGCTCTGACCGCGAGTGTCGCACCTGCAGCGGCGGCGCCGGGACCGGCCGGGCCGGCGGCCCTGACCGCGGGCCACGGGGGATTTGCAGGCCTGCCGGATACACCGGCTCCATTGAGTCCCGAATCAGGTGGATGGGACCCCACGTTGCCGAAAATCGCCAGCGCCAACGTTCCTGGCGACCCGGTCGCCGTGACAAACACGGTGTTGCAGATCTCGCAGACCTCGGCGCAGGTCACCGCACAGTTGGGCCGCGACTTCCTCTCCAAGCTCGGCATCAACGTGGGGGGCGGAACCGGCGGCTTCACCAACGGAGCCATCCCCCGCGTCTATGGTGCGCAGGCCGTGCAATACGTGCTACGACGAGCTTTGTCCCAGCGGGGTGTGCCCTATTCATGGGGCGGCGGAACCGCAGCAGGGCCCTCACGCGGCATCGACAACGGCGCCAACACAGTGGGATTCGATTGCTCGGGCCTGATAATGTACGCGTTCGCCGGCGTCGGCATTAGACTGCCGCATTATTCCGGCAACCAGTACCCGCTGGGCCGCCACATCCCGCCGGCACAGGCACGTCCCGGTGACGTGATCTATTACGGGCCCAACGCAAGCCAGCACGAGGCCCTCTTCTTGGGGCGGGGTCAGATGCTCGAGGCGCCCTACACGGGCTCGGATGTGCACGTCTCGCCGGTGCGCACCGCTGGCATGATGCCCTATGTCGTGCGCTTCATCGACTCTTGAGCTGGATGCCTCCGCGGGCGCCAGGGATCGCGAACATCCGAAGAACCGCTCCGGCACTGATGTCGGGCACCGTTCCGGCCAGCAGCAGCGTGGTCAGGGGACTCCGTTTCGCAGAATAACCGTAAGCGCTCATGCGCGTTCGGCCATCGTCGCCTGGCCCGGGCCGGCGAGTTCGTCGACGGCCACTCGCCGACCAGTCATTGCCATCAACAGTGCTTCTCCGGTGCCGCTGACTTCGGGACCGCTGCCGTGCTGCCAGTCCATGTCGGTCGCCATCAGTCGTAGGCCTCGGATACGACGGCCAGCGCCCAGGCGCGGGTTTCCCGGCACTCGGGGCAAAATCCGCTCCAGGCGATCAACGGGAATGGTGCGCGGATGACCGAGTGCTCTGCGAATGTCTTGGTGGTGGATGGTCCCATCGACGAGCGCGATCATTCCGCCGAAACCCGCAGTCAGTCCTCGCGGCCGCAGATGGCCACTCAGGAACTCCATCAACTCCTGCGGGGACATTCGTGCGAACTCCTCGACGCCAACCTCATTGGCGCGCACGACCAGGCCCTTCGCGAAACGCTTCACCAAACCGAAGGGGGTTAACTCTTCATAGCTGATCATGTGCGCGAGAACGTCTTTGACGGTCCATTTCGTGCACAGGCTCGGCGCGTGCCACTCCTGCGGTGTCAGCGTCTCCAGGAACGCCGCAAGGTCGGTCCGCTCGTCATAGGCCATGTCCATCAGGGACTTCTGTTGGGTGCTCATCGCGAGGCCTGCGTCGTCGCTATCTCGGCGTAGCGGCTGAGGTACAGCGGCCAACCCGCGTCGCCGTCGACTCCATCGGCAACCGCCCGCCAGGCGGTGCCGTGACGCTCAAGGTGTCGATGCTCCAACTCCACGCGAGTGCGGTCATCGGACTCGGCGATGAAGCGCACCTCGACCTCACTGGTCTGGGCTGGGTCGGGCTCGACTTGCCAGGTTGGTCCGATGTCCCATGAGAACACGACGCGCGACGGCGGCTGATAGGTAAGGACACGCGACCATTCGCACCGGCTGCCGTCTGTGCCCACGTCGTAGATGTGTCCGCCCACTCGCGGTTCGAATACTGTTTCGGCGATCGGCGCGGCGAGCAGGTTGTGTTCGCGCGGCTTGATGGCATCGAACTTGTCGATGAATAGGGCGAACGCACGCTCAACACCAGTGTTGACGACGACACTCTTGCGTATCGGATCTTTGGGTGAAGATGGCACTATTGGTTTCCTTCCTCATCGGCAATCAACTTGTAGGCGTCTAACGCCTTGTCCCAGAACACGTCCAACTCGGCCCTCAGCGCCTCGACGCCCTGCGGGTTCACCTGATAGACCCGCCGCGTTCCGACCGCGCGGTCGGCGACCAAGCCCGCGCATTTGAGCACCTTGAGATGCTGCGATACCGCCGGCCTGCTCACCGGAAGGCCGTGCGCGAGCTCGCCCACCGCCAGCGGGCCACCGGCCAGACGCTTGAAGATCGCCCGGCGCGTGCCATCGGCGAGGGCCGCCCAGGGATCGGGCGCTTCGTAAGCGACCACGAACGGTAAGTCTACACTTACCGTTCGTCGTGGCGCAGGAGAATGGGTCGGGGTGTTTGGACGAAGCGCAGGGATGGATGGCGGGTGTGTCCGGCCGCGGCGAACGGCGCCTCGGAATGCCAGGGCCCGCGCTCTTCTAGATTCTTTTCACCGCTGCGACGGTGTGGCTGTTCGACTCGCACCCGCGAAGCAGCACATCTGTTGTCGAATCAGTCCCGTCACGAGACACCCCGCCCGGCGCATGTCGGCACGTTTGATTGGGGGCTTGACCTCAACGGTCGTGCTCACGTGTGGGCGGCGGACCTCGCGGTGATCGGGTGAGTCTCGTACATGCGCACTGCGACGGCCAAGCCTGAGACGACGGTGATGGCTGCGGCGGCCCAGATGGCGGCGCGCAGTCCCCATAGGTCGGCGGTGATCCCGCCGACGATGGCTCCGGCGGCGTATCCGCTGTCGCGCCACAGTCGGTAGACCCCGACGGCGCGTGCCCGCCACAGCGGGTGGGCGACGTCGCCGACGGCGGCCAGCAGGGTGGGGTAGACCATGGCCGTGCCCGCACCGAGCAGCGCCGTCGCGGCGAGCCACCAGGTGAAGGAGGTGCCAGTAGCGATGAGGGCAAGCCCGACGGCTTGGGTGAGCATCCCGGCGGTGATGAGATGCTTGCGGCCCAGGTAGTCCGACAATGCGCCGGTAGCCAGTTGGCCCACGCCCCATACAACCGGGTAGGCGGCCACCAGCAGGCCGATGCGGTCTACTGGCATGTCGTCGGTGGCGAACAGGATGGGGAACAAGCCCCATGACAGTCCGAAGTTGAGGTTGTTGACCAATCCGGCCTGGCTCGCCGAGGACAGCGCCGGTTCGGTGAAGCTGGTGCGCAGGAAGATCTCTCGGTTGGTGAGGCCGGCGGCGGGGTCGGTGTCGTCGTGGCGTGAGGCTTCAAGCTGCGCGCGGCCGCGAGTCTCGCGCACAAACAGCGCGGTGAGGCCTACGGCAATCAGCGCATACGACAGGCCGAGCAGGAATGGCGCAGGCCGCAGCCCATACTGGGCGGCCAGATAACCGGCGAGCACAGCGGTCAGTGCGACCGCGCAGTAGCCGGCGGCTTCGTTGAAGCCCATGGCCAGGCCCCGTTGGCGCGGGCCGACCAGGTCGATTTTCATGATGACCGTGGTCGACCACGTCAAGCCTTGATTGATGCCCAACAACACATTGGCCGCGATGACCCATCCCCATGACGGCGCCCACATCAGCAGCAGAGGAACGGGAATGGCCAGGAGCCACCCCATGAGCAGCACGGGCTTGCGGCCGAAGCGATCCGAGCAGGTACCGGCGAAATAGTTGGTGGCGGCCTTGGTGATGCCGAAGGCGAACACATACGTCAGCAGGAACGTGTAGCCAGTCAGGTGAAACTCCTGCTTGGCCAGCAACGGCAGGACGGTTTGTTCCTGGCCGACCATGCCGCCGACCAGGGCGTTGACTACGACCAGCAGGCAGAACTGTGCGAGATTGGCGCGCAATCCGAGTCGCGGTTGGCCGGTGGTGCTCATCCGCCGGTTTCCAAGTTGCGCCCAGTGGCTGTGACCCAGTCCTGCGGTCCACCGTCGAGCACCACGACATCGTGGTGGCCAGCCCCCTCGAGCAGGCTTGCTGCGCCCATCGCGCGTTCGCCGTGCCCGCACATGACCACCATCGGCTCATCAGGCAGCTGCGCGGCCCGGTGCGGGATGTCGCCAAGCTCGACGTGCATCGCGCCGGGCACATGCCCGTCGAGGTATTCAGATCGCTGGCGGATGTCCAGGACGCGGCGGCCGTCGAGCTGCTCGGCCCGCGCCAACGCAATGCTGGCGGTGTCGTGGCCCGCCTCGCTCCAGGCCGCCATGCCCCCGTCGAGTTCACCGACGAAGGTGTCGTAGCCGATTTTGGCGGCCTGCCAGGCAATCTCGTCAGGATCTCGATCCGGGTCGCGCACGATGATCAGTGGTCGGCCGGCTGGCGCAAGCCAGCCCAGCCAAGAAGCGAACACCGACCGCAAAGGGATGGATATCGCCCCACGCACATGCGCTGCAGCGAAGCGGTCCAACCGACGGGCATCGATGAGGACCGCACCGTCGGCCAACCGGGTGCGCACCTCACCCACACTCAACGGCGCCAGCGCAACGTCACCCTTGAGCAGCGGCGGGCCGACCCGATTGACCTCACCGAGCCGGCGGAAGTAGGACGGATAGCTTCCCAACGAACCGAGAAGCTGTGCCACGAAGGCATTTTCGTCTGCGGCTTGCAGCAGCGGATCATTCGTCGCAACTCGTGATAAGCGACGCCGCTCTTACTGGAGAAGAAGTTCGCGACCTGCGGTGATGCCATGCGTTCCAAATCTCATCGCTCTGTATGGCGACCACGATCACACAGCAACCCTCTTGTGCTCGGCGTCACATTTAGCCTAACGTTTGTCATCAGTTACAATTCGTAACTTATAAGATATTAGAAAGGCAGATAATGAAGATCCTCTCCGTCCACGAAGGCGTCGTTCCGATCAGTTCCTCGATCCGTAATGCCTGGATCGATTTCAGTTCGATGGATTGCTCGATCGTGGCGATCGTCAGCGACGTGGTCGTCGATGGCGAGCCGATGATCGGCTACGGCTTCAACTCCAATGGCCGCTACAGCGCCGGGGAGATCCTGCGCCGCCGCGCCATCCCGCGCCTGCTGGACGCCGCACCGGAGAGCCTGCTCAACGAAGCCGGCGACCTGGACCCGACCCTGGCCTGGCCGATCATGATGGCCAACGAGAAGCCCGGCGGTCACGGTGAGCGTTCGGTGGCGATCGGCGTGCTGGACATGGCGCTGTTCGACCTGGCGTCCAAGATCGCCGGCCAGCCCCTGTACCGCTACCTGTCCGACCGCTACGGCGACGGCCAACCCGACGACTCGGTGTTCGTCTACGCCGCGGGCGGATACTACGCACCCGGCAAGACCCTGACCGATCTGCAGGACGAGATGCGCCGCTTCCTCGACATGGGCTACTCGGTGGTCAAGATGAAGATCGGCGGCACCGACCTGGCCGATGACCTCAAGCGCATCGACGCCGTCCTGGAGGTCCTCGACGGTGATGGCTCCCGGCTGGCGGTCGACGTCAACGGCCGCTTCGATCTGCAGACCGCGCTGGCCTACGGCCGGGCGCTCGAGCCCTATGGCCTGTTCTGGTACGAGGAGATCGGTGATCCGCTCGACTACCGGCTCAACGCGATCGTCTCCGAGCAGTACAGCGGCTCGATCGCCACCGGCGAGAACTTGTTCTCGGTGCAGGATGCCCGCAACCTGATCCGCTACGGCGGGATGCGCCCGGACCGTGACTACATCCAGGTCGACCCCGCGCTGAGCTACGGCCTGACCGAATACCTGCGGGTGCAGGACATGTTGAAGGCGCACGGCTGGTCTCCGCGGCGTTGTATACCCCATGGCGGGCACCAGTTCTCGTTGCACATCGCGGCAGCGCTCAAGCTCGGTGGCAACGAGTCCTACCCGGGTGAGTTCCAGCCGACCGGTGGCTTCGCCGACGACGCCGTGGTCTCCGACAGCCGGGTCGGGCTCACCGAGGTCCCCGGTATCGGCTTCGAAGCCAAGAGCGCCTTCTACAAGGTGCTGCGCGAACTGCACACCAACTGACCGACCGCATCTTTCGGTGCCCCTGGTGTCCCCCGGCCGGGCGGCGGCCGCTGCCCGGCCACCGGCCGCCGCCCAGCACGCACCTCACCCGGGACGCACACGCCAAAACGTCGCAGTGACGTTTTGGCGCTGCGCGTGGAGGAAGTGGCTGCGCCAGAGCCGATTTGGATCAAATATCTTCGCCGCAACCGGAGGCCCGCGGGATGCTAGTGTCGTGAGTCGTTAATTCGAGGTCAGAAGTTAGAATCGGGTGTGCCGAGTCCGATTCCTGTGCCCGTGGTGTTGACCGATGATGAACGTGAGCAGTTGCAGTCTTGGGCTCGCAGGCCCAAGAGCGCTCAGGCGCTCGCGATGCGCTCGCGAATCATCCTTGCTTGCGAGGGCGATTCGAGTAACACCGAGATCGCCGCGGACTTGAAGGTGTCTCGGTCGGTAGTGACGAAGTGGCGCAATCGGTTCGTCGTCGACCGTCTCGACGGGCTGCTCGATGAGCCGCGTCCGGGCCGGCCCCGGGTGGTCGGCGACGAGCGGATCAAGGACTTGATCACCGCGACCCTAGAGACCACCCCACCGGATGCCACGCACTGGTCGACGCGGTCGATGGCTGAGCACCTCGGCCTGAGTCAGACGATGGTCTCCCGAGTCTGGCGGGCGTTCGGATTGGCTCCACACAAACAAGATTCATGGAAGCTGTCCAAGGACCCACTGTTCGTCGAGAAGGTCCGCGACGTCGTCGGGCTCTACCTGGACCCGCCCGAGCGGGCGGTCGTGCTCTGCGTGGACGAAAAGACCCAGATCCAGGCGCTCAACCGCACCGCACCGGTGTTCCCGATGCTGCCCGGCACCCCAGCCCGGGCGACCCATGACTACGTCCGCCACGGCACCTCGAGCCTGTACGCCGCGCTGGACCTGACCACCGGCAAGGTCATCGGATCCCTGCACGCCCGCCACCGATCCCAGGAATTCCTGGCCTTCCTCAAGAAGATCGACACCGAAGTTCCCGACGATCTGGACTGCCACGTCGTACTGGACAACGCCTCCACCCACAAGACACCAACGGTAAAGCGCTGGCTCACCACACATCCGCGGTTCGTACTGCACTTCACCCCGACCAGCTCGTCCTGGCTCAACCTCGTCGAACGCTGGTTCGCCGAACTCACCACCAAGAAACTACGCCGCGGCACCCACACCTCGGTACGTCAACTCAACACCGACATCCGAGCGTGGATCCAAACCTGGAACGACAACCCACGACCCTACGTCTGGACCAAGACCGCCGACCAAATCCTCGAATCCATCGGCAACTACTGCAAACGAATTAACGACTCACCACACTAGTTCTATGCCTGGAGCCGAGCCGCCTTTAGGCGACGCATCTATCGGTGACGCATCGCGGTAGTGCAGTCGGGTGGGCGGACGACTGAATAACTCCGTCTCAGCCAATCTGTGGACTGGTGGAAAGGTCGGAAGTCGACTGCAAAACGACACGATGCAACCCTGGCATTTCGCTAAGGCGAAATCAGTTG
>CAVQIO010000005.1:0-104579 GCA_963712615.1 uncultured Actinomycetota bacterium | reverse complement strand
GGACGCGCGTCTGCTGCGAGAAGAGATTTTCGGCCCGGTCGCAGCAGTGGTGGAGTTTACCGATGAGGGCGAGGTGGTCGCGGCGGCAAACGATACGGAATACGGTCTGGCCGCGTACTTCTTCACTCGCGATGCACAGCGGGTCACGCGTGTCAGCGCCGCGCTCAACGTCGGCATGGTCGGTGTCAACCGCGGAATCATCTCTGACCCGGCAGCCCCGTTCGGCGGCGTCAAAGAATCGGGATACGGCCGCGAAGGCGGTGTCGAGGGCATCGAAGAGTATCTGGTTACCAAGTACATCGCCAGTGATCGCAGACGTACGCCCTCCTAGTCCGTTGTTCACGGGCAGGTCACGTGGATCCCGAACGTGACCTGTCGCGTACCGCTTTGGCCGGGTGTCGTCCCCTGACCGCTGCCGGTGATCGTGTAACTCTTGCCATCCTTGGTGACCAGCACCTGATTCGCGGATTGGGTCGGTTGATAGGGCAGCTGGTACTGACCGTTCCCGAGCTTGAGTGAAATCGAGAAGCCATCAACGTTTGGCGGTCGTTCGTCCGACACAGCCAATGACACCGACGCTGAATCGTCGTGCACGCTGATGCGCGTCGTCAGATCTCCCGACTCCGGTGGCGTGGCTTTCGGTGCCGAGGCCGAACTAGTGCAGTCCACTTTTGAGGTCATCGTGTGCGAGTGCTCGTCCAGCATGACGGTGGTGCTCGGGGGAGCAGGACTCGAGCTCGCAGGCGACGCGGGTCCACCACCCTTGCTGGAGCAGCCCGACAGACCCGCCACCAGCACCACCACGCCGAGCCCGGCAACACGGAGGCCGAGTCGCCGCCGAGCGTCCGGATTCTTCATCGCAGGTCCTCCTGGAGGTCTTTTCCGCAAGGCCGCCGCAGCCCCGTGCCTACCGTAGCCGCTACGGCCAGGCTTCCCACTGGACCATGGTGCGCAGGGGACCGGCCAATACGGGTCGCACCGCTTGCGATCGCCAGCGCTCTTCGACGAGCGGAGCCAATGCAGCAGTCGTGGCGAGTGGGTCCTCGTCGAGGTAAACGACGGTGATGTATTGATGATCGGTTCGCCAACCGCGGGGTAAATGGCTCCATCCGGCGCTCGAACCGAATGTCCACGCGCCCGCGGTGCCGGGTGTGGCGAGCAGGGCCGGAAAGTGTTCGGCGTGCAGCCATTGCAGCCAGTCGTTCGAGCGGTCGCCGGTGGGCTCTTCGACGATCAACAGGATTCCGCGGTGCGGCCGGAACGGCACCACCTCAGGCGAAATGAGCGCATGCGGCGAGGCGTGCCACTGCAGTAGGCGTAGCCCCGCGATTTGCAGTAATGGCCGTGCGAGGGGAAAGCGACCGTTCTCCCGCAGCGCGCGCCCAAGTGTCACGAAGTCGTCGAAGGTTTCTTCAACGGGGTCCCTGACCAGGTAGTGCACCGCGTTGCCGATGTTGCCCAGCGGCCCGTTCGCCGCAAGACGATGGTCGCGGTAGTCGCCGTCGGCGATCCAGCGCAGGCCGTGCACGATGCCGGGGAGTTGATATTGCTCCGGCATGTGGTCGAGCAAGTGCCAACGCAGATAACCGCTTTCATCGTCAGCCGGTTCGGTGAGGCTGAAAATACCGGCCCTGACTGGGATCACGCGGAACCGCCGTCGGGCGGGTGAAGTTCGGCGAGGGCCTGCAGGTTTTCCAGGTAATGCTGCAGGGAGGTATGAGTGAAAACTGCTCTGACGATCGTGGCGCCGTGCGCGGCGGTCTCGGCGAGGATGTCGCGGGTGCGTTCGGGATCATTGATCGGATCCAGTAGTGCCGGCGGCGGCAGAACCACCTCGAATCCGGGCGGAAGGTCGAAGCGCCCCAGCCATTCTCGGGCCTGCTGCGGCGTCACATTGAACGGAGCCCACCCGTCGGCCAGGGTTGCGGCGCGGCGCAGCGACCGCAGCGTGCGCCCACCAACCCAGATGGGAACGTGTTCCTGGACCGCGCACGGGTCGACGACCATGCCGCCGAACGAATAGAACTCGCCGTGGTAGGCGGGTTCGGGAACCGACAGCGACGCCCGCAGCGCCCGCAATGCGTCGTCGCCACGCGGTCCGCGGTCGTCGAAGGGAACGCCAAGGAGGTCGAATTCTTCTTTGAGACGGCCCACACCGACTCCCAGAATGAGCCGGCCATTACTGACTTTGTCCAACGTGCCGTAGCGCTTGGCGATCTCCAGCGGGTGGTGATAGGCCAGCACCAGCACGTCGGTGGCCAACCTTATTCGCTGGGTGCGTGCGGCCAGGTAACTCAGCGTCGCCAGCGGATCCCAGTACCGGTTGCGTTCCTGCGCGGCTGCCGGCAGCGCAATGTGTTCGCTACAGGTCAGATGGTGGTAGCCCAGCCGGTCTGCGGTTTCGGCGATCTGAGTCAGGTCCTCGATCGAGGCGTCCTTCTCCCAGCGGTCGCTGTGGGGCAGCGTGATCACTATTGGTGTTGACACCGAAAGCTTTGCGCGCGGGTTGCTCATCCTTGCATGTACCCTCCGGCGTCGACAGGGATCGATTGCCCTGTGATGGTGCGGCTCTCGTCGCTGGCCAGGAACAACGCCAGGTTGGCGACATCGTCGGGTGAGGAAATGTCCTGTAATGCGACGCCTTTGAGAGACTTTGCGCGCAGGTCCGCGATGTCAATCCCTTGTTCGTCGGCGGTGCGTTGCAGCCATCTGTGAAACAGCTCGGTGTCGATGACGCCCGGCACGATGCAATTGCAGCGGATGCCGTGCGGACCGACCTCTAGCGCAACCGATTTAGTGAATGCGCGAAGTGACGCTTTCGCGGTGACGTAATGGGACTTGCGGACCATCCCGGTGTATCCGACGGTGGAGGAGAAGTTCAGGATGACGCCGCGGCGACGTTGCAGCATCGACTGGTTGAGCACTTCGCGGGTGCACAACATCGCGGCGGTGACGTCGATGGCGATCGTGGCGTTCCAGTTGTCGAGCGTCTGCTCCCAGATCCAGCGGTCCTGTCCCGGTGCGGCGGCGTTGTTGCACAGGATGTCGACGTGTCCGAACTCGTCGACCGCACGTGCCACCATGGCGGCGACGTCGTCCTCGTTGGTGACGTCGGCTCGTATCGCGATGGCGCCGTTCCCGGCGGCTGCCGCGGCTTCGCGGACCAGCTCCTCGCGTCGGGCGGCGAGCAGCACTCGGGCCCCTTCGCGGGCGAATACCGAGCCCAGAACCGGTCCCAGGCCGGTGCTTGCCCCGGTGATGATCGCCACCTTGCCCGCTAACCGGTCTGTCATTGCGCAGATATTACTCAGCGGACATTTGGTTGCGGCGGCCCGATACCGGGTAGATTCTAACGGTGCTCGAATTGTTTTCTAACAATGATCTAATTTGACGGGTAGTGATGCTGTGGTAGCCACGGGGAATCAGCTCGCAACGCCGACCGGTGCGCGGCGCGCGTACGGCGGACTCGACCGCGACGAGGTGGTGATCGCCCTGCGTGATCTGGCGCGGCGCGTGGGCGTGCAGCGTGTGACCATGCGCGAGCTCGCCGCCGAACTCGGAGCCGCCGTGCCCTCGGTGTACTACCACGTCCCGAGTAAGCAGGAGGCTCTGGAGCTGGTGGCCGAGTCGGTGCTGGCGGAGATCCCGCTACCCGAAGCCGGACCGTGGGACACCCAGCTCACCGACCTCTACAGTGCTGCCCGGGAGATGATCCTCGGTGTTCCCGGCGTCGCGGGCATCCTGCAAGCCAGCGCCGGGAACGAGCCTGCCCGCCGGCTCGATCGGCATAGCCGCTCCCTGCTGATTGAGGCGGGACTCGCGAAAGGGGTTGCAGCCGCTGCTCATACGGTTTTGTACACGTATCTGCTGGGCTCGATATCTCTCGAAGAAACACGCTCTGCTGCCGCCACACCGCGCGCCAGACGCCTGTCCGCGACCCACTTTCGCGCCGGACTGGATGTGATCGTTGCCGGGATCAAGTCATCTTCGGGAGGACCAGTGAGCCGATGAACATTCCAAAACCCAATGTGCTGGGATCCCTGGTCGTCGAGAACCAGCAGACCGCTTCCGATCGCGCTGCCGCGGCGGTGCTCGACCCCGACACCTTTGTCAATGGCGCCCCGTTCGACGCATTGACCCGGTTGCGGGCCGACGCACCGGCGCATCCGGTGCAGTTACCCGGGCTACCCAGAGCGTGGCTGCTGACAAAGCATGCCGACGTGCGACTGGTCAGCCGCGACACCGACACCTTCACCAGCAGCAAGGGCAACACGTTGGTCGAGGTCGAGGCGGGCCCGAACTCGGCGTTGCTGCCCGGTATCGACCCGCCACGTCACGTTCACTACCGCAAGCTGATCAACCAGGGCTTCACCGTCCGCAATGTGCAGCGGCTGGAACCGCGAATGCGCAAAGTAGCTCGCGACATCGTCGCCGATATCACCACCAAGGGTGAATTCGACGCCGTGACAGACATTTCCGCCGAGATGTCGCTGCAGGTGATCGCCGACGTGCTCGGGGTGCCCGCCGAAGACCGGATGGAGGTCTTCCGATGGAGTAACGCCATCGGAAGCCTGGGCATCGAGGACCCCGACTATGCTCCGACCCCGGAAGCCCTGGGGCAGGCTGCTGCTGAAATGTTCTCCTACTGCGGCGAATTGGTGGCACATCGACGCAAGCACGGGCTCACCGACGATATTCTGTCGGCGTTGCTGGCCGCCGAGGTCGACGGCGAAAAGCTCAACCGCGACCAGCTCAACGAATTCTTCCTGTTGCTGGCGATTGCCGGCAATGAAACCACCCGCAATACCTTGAGCCACGGCATCTTGGCGCTGTCCGAGCACCCCGAGCAACAGGCCCGGCTCGCCCGCGATACCGGCGCCATCAACCCCGCGGTGGAGGAACTGCTGCGCTGGGCAACGCCGGTGATGCATTTTCGTCGTACCGTCACCCGCGACGTCGAAATCCGGGGACAACAGATCCCCGCCGGTGACTGGGTCCTGCTGCATTACTTGTCGGCGAATCGCGACGAGGAGGTGTTCGATCGAGCCGAGGAGTTCGACGTCACTCGCCCCGACGCCGGCCATGCCGCATTCGGCGGCGGGGGAGTGCACTTCTGTCTCGGCGCGCAGCTGGCCCGTCTGGAACTGCGCGTCCTGCTCGAAGAGCTGTACCCAAATGTGCCGGGCCTAACGGTCACTGGGCCCCCGGACCGGCTACGCTCCTCGTTCTTCCACGGCATCAAACGTCTGCCCTGTAGCACGGGGTGACTCACGCTGTGCTACAGCCGTTTCCAGCCACGCATGAATTCGTTCGGCCACGGTGAGCCATTGAGGCTCGAGCATCATGTTGTGGCCCATTTCGGGAAAGATCTCTGCTGTGGTGCGGAAGGCGCGTGCGGTGTCGTGTACTTCCTGCTGGGTGAAACACCCGTCATCTTCGGTGCCCAAGACCAAAGTGGGAGTGTCAACGCGGTCGGGCTTGGGCAGATTGAGGAACAACATGTCGAGGAACCATCTGCCCGGATACTCTTCCCCGAGCCGTGCGGTGTCGCGCAGCACATCGGCCTCCGGGGTGAATTGAGAGTAGAAGTGCTCGCGGGCTAATGTGGGTGTGCCACCTATACCGTGTAATGACTTGGTAGTTAACAGAGTTCGCGCGGTATGCCACGGGTGCCGCTTGCCTATGCGCAACATGAATTTGGTGATCCCGCTGGGTGGTGCGGAGGCAAGCAACACGGCAGCCGGAGCATCGTGTGATTCCAGGTACTTTTGCACGACGAAGCCACCCAACGAGTGCCCGACCACTATTGGTGGTGTGGGCAGGTTGTTGGCAACGGATGCGACATCGTCGACGTAGTCTGCCATCGAACAGAAGTGATTTCGCTTTGGCTCAGCGCTCTTCCCGTGGCCGCGAAGGCTCAGCGCCAGCGCCCGATAGCCCTTTTCGGCGAAGAAATCTAAGAAATGTTCGTCCCAGCACCAGGCTCCGTGCCACGCGCCATGCACGAAGAGCACTGGCGCTTTCCCGGATTCGCGTTGCGGTGCTCGTTCGATCACTTCAAGCATGGGCAAACTCCTTTGTTGCGCACTGAGACTAGCCCGTGGCCACCCCTAGCGACAGGAAAGGGCGATAATGGTGTGGCCGCCGCCGAACCCGAGGAGTTGCCCCACTGTGACGCTGGATTCATCCGAACAGCGTACGCTGGTCTTGACGGCCTTTCCCGCCGAGGCCGATGCGATGCTGTCCCAGACCACGCTGGATCCTCACCCGGTGGTGGTCGCCGAGCGTCGGCATTTCTATCTCGGCTCGGTCCGCGGCAGGAAAGTCATCGTGGCGATGACAGGCATCGGCATGGTCAACGCGACCAGGTTAACCGAGACAGCGTTAGCTCGTTTCCTGAGTATTGTTGACGCAGTGGTGTTTTCGGGTGTCGCCGGCGGTGCCGGACGGACCGGGATCGCCGATGTGGCCGTGCCGGCGCGCTGGACACAGGACAACGGCACGACATTTCACTCGGTCGATCCCGGCATGCTGGCCGCTGCCGCGAACCTTTCGGTCGCACTGAGAAGCGTCCGAGCCAGGTGGCATCGGCCGCAACTGGTGTGCGGCGGCGACGGCTGCAGTTATGACAACAACAACGGGCAAGCATTCCCGGGTATCCCGCACGGCGGCAGTGTGTTCGGCTGCCAGCCCCGAAAGGCGCCCGATCGTTCATTTTTCTACACCGGTAACTTCTTCCAGGCAGCGTGGCCGTGGCTGAGGCACGGTCTGATCAGCAACGCGAATTTCGTGTCGTCCGCGGATCCGGCCTTCGATGCCACGGACAGCGAGACCGCGGCGGTCCAGGCCGTCGCGGATGCGCATGCCGTCCCGTTCCTGGGCATCCGCGGCATGTCGGACGGGCCGGGTGACCCGCTTCACCTGCCCGGCTTCCCGTTTCAGTTCTTCGTCTACAAGAAGGTCGCCGCGGTCAACGCGGCGCGAGTGACGGCGGCCTTTCTGCAGAACTGGTCCGGGGTGTGACGTGGTCGCTATTCGGGACCGCGTGCGACGGGGTGGCTCGGGTCCGAGGACCACTCCGACCATGAGCCCGGATACAGCGCCGCCTCGCGACCCATCGCCGACAGCGCGGCGATCGCGATCGCGGCGGTGACCCCTGAGCCGCAGTAGGCGCCCAACGGGCCAGCCTGGTCGATGCCGCGGTCGGACAACTGCTGGGCGAGCGCATAGTCACCCAGGAACGTGCCGTCGGCCGCGAGGACGGAACCGCTGGGCAGGTTGCGTGCGCCGGGGATGTGACCGGCCACGGCGTCGACAGGTTCGACGTCACCGCGATAGCGTTCCGGTGCACGCGCATCGAGCAACGTCACGGCGCCCGCGCCGGCTTGTTCGGCCGTCAGGGTGGGCCGAGCTCCGGCGTATAAATCATCATGCGGCACAGTCACATTCCCCTCCGAAGGAGTGACCGGACCCGGCTCGAGGTCTCGCCCGGCCGATCGCCACGCGCCCAGTCCGCCGTCCAGGATGCGTACCTTCGCGAGCCCGGCCGCGGTCAATACCCACCATGCTCGCGCGGAACCGGCACGATTCCAGTCGTCGTAGACCACGACCAGCGCGTCTTGCCGGATACCCCAGCGACGGGCGGCGGCCTCAAGACTTCGCCCCGACGGCAGCGGGTGACGGCCCCGCCCGGCAACGGTGTGATCGCTGAGGTCGTCGTCGAGTGATACATATACCGCGCCGGGCAGGTGACCTTCCAAGTAGGCCGCGTGACCGTCGGGCGCATCGAGTCGCCAACGGACGTCCAATATGGTCAGCGGATCGCCGGCCTCGATAAGGTCGGCCAGCTCCGTGGCGGTGATCAACACCTGATAGCGCGTTTCCACCGGCTCACCTCCTTGTTGTCTGCAATGAGCCTAGCTGCCGGGTGAAACCGTCTCCGTGCAGCAAAGCGCGGCGTAATCTCCCGGTCATCACCGGTTGTCGACGGGAGCCGATATGGGCAACTTCTATCGGGTAGCACTCGCGGCGGGCATCGCGCTCGCTGTTCTGACGGCGCCCGCGGCCAATGCGATGCCAAATACGCAGTGTGCACTGGCGACACCCGTGCGGGAAGTGCACAGCATTTCGGAGTTACCGCCGGCGCTCGTTAAACTGTTGCCGCCCATCGCCGACGTCGGCGCACCGTTCAACGCAACGGATTTGGTCAAGGATCCGACGTTGCCGTTCCGGCGCCTGATCCGTGCCGGTAATCGGGACGCTGACTGGTTCGTCTGGTACGAGCACGGCGGTGCCGGGTATTTCTGGCAAGCAGTGGTGGCGCGCGTCGTACCGGGTGGCGCGCCGACGGTGTTGGCGAACGCGGGAACCATTACCGACACCTTGTGCAGTCTCACCGATGGTGTCTTCGCCGGCCACATTCCGCCCTATCCACCGGGCGCGTGGGCCGCATCCGACTTCTAGCCGCTACGCGGTGTGCTCGGTATCGTCGTCCGGGCCGACGATTACGGGCCCCAACGTCGCCAGCATCCCGGCTGCTGCCCGTTGCCAGGTGAAAGTCTCCGCGCGGCGCCGCGCGCTGGTCCGGCGGTGATATTCGGGCAGGCTGATGACGGTGCCGACCGCCCTGGCGATGTCCTCGGGGTGGTTGTCGGCCGAGGCGCCGCTGTCCGGGGTGATGATCTCGGTGAGCGCCGAGGTGCGCGAGACCACCGCCGGTGTCCCGCATGCCAGCGATTCCAGTGCGGCCAGTCCGAACGTCTCGTGCGGCCCCGGCGCCAACGTGACGTCCGCGGAGGCCAGCAACCCGGCGACGGTGTGCCGGTTGGTGATGAACCCGGTGAAGTCGATGGGCAGCCCGGTGGCCTGTCGTTGCAGCTTCGCCCGCATCGGCCCCTCGCCCATGACGATCAGTCGAGCATCGACGCCGGAATCGCACAACGCCGCCAGCGCGTCGATGCTGCGGTCCGCGCGCTTCTCCACCGACAACCGGCCGCAATGGACCAGCAGGAGCTGTTTGGGTGTGGCCCATTCCCGACGAAGCAGGGGACAATGCCGACTCGGATGGAAGGTCTTCAGGTCCACGCCCAGGGGCACGGTGACAACGTTCGTTGCACCGATCCGGTCGAATTCCTCGCGTGCGAATCCGGTGGTGCACACCACGGTGTCGTAGTCGGCGGCGGTGCGACCGTTAGCAAAGTCGGCGAGGCTACGCGCGGGTCGGCGCGGAAGTAATTGGCCGGCAAGGCGATCCAGACGCTCATGCGAGATCATCACGGTCTTGGCGCCGTGTTGGCGGCCCCACCGCCCCAGTGATCTGAGCGTGAGCCGGTCGGAGACTTCCAAGGCGTCGGGTTGCAGTGCTTCCAGCAGGGCCTTGATCGGACTCGGCATCACCGCGCGGTAGCCGCCGGTGAAGGGAATCAGCCACGCGGGCATGGTGATTCGCACCACACCCGTCGGCAACACGTCGCGCTCCGCGCGCGGACCGGGAACGATCAAAAACACGTCGTGCCCGCTCGCGCAGTATTCCGCACCCAATCGATCCACCGCGGTGCGAAGGCCGCCGGACCGAGGGCCGTAGAAATTCGCGACCTGCACAACACGCATACGCGCCAGGACACGCGGCGCTTGTGTGCACTCAACGATGCAGAACTGAAGCGTGCCTTAACAGTCCATGAATTCCGCTCGCGCTATGTTCTGGAGCGGTTGGCGGTTTGGAGCAGTTCCTTGGCTCGGGTCCTGGGCTTGCCACTGCGCGGCCAACCGGGTGATCAGTCGTGGCTGACAACGTAGAACTCGCAAACTCGCACCTCTAGAGCACGCACCCGGTACCAGCAGAAGTACATTGCGCGGCAACGCAATTGACAGTAACGTGCGCCGTCCTGTCGGTTCAGAAGACTGATTGCGGGTATTGGCGTGCGCGATCATCCACCGTGGCAGTACGCGGCGTCGCCGTTTGTGTGACCGCTTCGGGCCCACAGGTGACCATCACCTAGATACACCAAGACCGGACATTGATGCATTGGTCACCGCAGCGTGCTCGGTCTGCGGCCGGTCAAGAACACCGTCCATCAGGATTATCCGTGAGCGGCCGGGTCACGCCCGTCGCGTCGTCACCCGGCTGTTGAGCGTCCGCGTTGTCCCGGGTGTGCCAGGCATGACCGCGCCGCTCAGCGCAGCAACTCGATGACCGGGGCAAATGCGTCAATGTGGGGTTCGAGGACGCTGATGTAGCTCACGCCAAATTCCTCGCGATCGGCTAGCAGTTGTTCAGCCATCTGCTGGGGAGATCCGATCAGGACGTTCGGCAGCTGGGTCAGCGTCTGCTTGTCCATGCCGCTGGCCAGCTCGACGGTCGTAAGATCGACGTCATCCGCTGTCGCGCCCACCGCGGCCATGAAGATATTGAGTTCGATCTCGTCGATTCGGTCGCCAGCAGCCTCCCGCATCCGCGCGGCCTTGCGCCCGAACGCCTTGCGAGGATCGAGACCCTCCTCGTTGAGCCCGGTCATCACCGAGAAGCTGAAGATGTCGGCCTCCTGCGCCGCAAAGGCGATCAACCGATCGCCGGCCCCTGCGAGCATGATCGGCGGCATCGGCGCGTTGAGGTCGTCGGCCACTAGCTGGCGCAGCTCCGCCAGCCGATCCTTGAGCGTGCGTAGCCGCTGTCCGGCGGTACCGTATTCGACACCCGCTGCCTCGAACTCATCGGGCGCATATCCCGCCCCAAGGCCAAGCTCCAGCCGGCCGTCGGTGAGGCGCACCACGTCGCTGACGGCCCGGGCCAGGTAGGCCGAGCTGATGATCGGGGTGTTGATCACATAGGTGCCCAGACGCATCTCGCACGCACCGGCGGCGGCGACGAGCGCCGTGAACGGATCAAGCATGTGAAGGTGATCCGGGACTTGAAGTACGTCGAAGCCGAGATCCTGGCCGCGGCGGACGCGTGAGGTCCACGAGGCGGCTGACTCCACGGTCATCGCGCTAAATCCGAAGCGGAATGAGCGGTCAGTCATGCGGGCATCCGTCGGTCGGCATCGAAAGATTAGCTTGGGTCACGGGTCTCCTGCCATCAAAGCGTGGGATTGAGTCTCAGCCGTCCTCTGACTTCGCCCCTAAATGGGGGCAGACGCGACATCGAGTCTAACGTAGAGGACGCGCACACGAATCCCCACCTACTCGCGATATCGTCGACCGGATCATCCGTCGTGACTAGGTCGGCGTAGCAGCGCGTGAGCCGGCGAACCCGGATATGTGCGGCACTGAGTTAGTCGGTCCATTCGTCAGCCACCGCTGCGGCGTTCGCCGCCGCATCGAACCCAACTAGCCGTGCTGTCAAGGATTTCGTGCGTACCGCCCGTCGGGCAATATTCGGTCGAGTGTGCGTTCAGGGCTTTGAGCGTGCACTCAGGGTGGGAAAACGCCGGGAGCGCCGCCCAGGACGCACGCCCAAGGGCGCCACCGCACAGGCAACGCCCTAGCGCTTGCCCCAATCCCAGCGCGGCGTCGTCAGCAGGTCCTGGCCGGTGATGCGGGTTTCGCCCCCATCCTTATAGAGCTCGATCTCGACGGCTCCATCGGAGTCGGCGTCGGTGACCGGCGCGGTGTCGAGGAACTCCAGCAGCGACCGGGAGTGGGTGACGACCACAACTTGAGTCAGTGCGGCCGCCGCACGGATCAGCGAGGCGAGCGGGCGCACCAATGCCGGGTGCAGCGAGGTCTCCGGCTCGTTGAGCACCATCAGTGAGGGAACTTGCGGGCTCAACAGCGCGGCGGCCCACAGCAGGAACCGCAGTGTGCCGTCGGATAATTCGGCCGCGCGCAATGGGCGCAGCATGCCGCGCTGGTGCAGTTGGAGGTCGAACAACCCGTCGTGAATGGCGACCGAGATCGTGGCACCGTCGAATGCGTCGGCGACGACACGGCTCAGCTCATCGGACCCCGACTCGAGGATCGTTTGAATTGCGGCGGCCAGGTCGCTGCCGTCGTCGGAGAGCACCGGGGTGCGAGTGCCCACCTGCGGGTGCCGGGCGGGCGCCCCGCTGTCAACGCGGAAACCGTCGTAGAACCGCCACCCGCGCAGCCGCTCACGCACGGCCGCGAGTTCGGGCAGCGCGTGCGGGTGGGCGTACTCGGCCAGTACGCTGCGGTACAACGGCAACGACCGGCACAGCTCGTCGAAACCATTGCCGGAGTTCGCCGACGCTTCGGCGAACACCCGTGACCGGCGAACCAGTGTCGCACTGGGCCGCAGCACCGGCGCCGCGAACAACACTTCCCGTTTGATCTCTGGATCGCGGACGAAGACCGACGGCCCGGCCGACTGCGGCATGCCCAGGTCTACGAGATAGCCGAAATCGTCTGCGGCGAAGCCCATTTCGAGTGACACGGGCCGGCTGCGGACGGTGCCTTTGGTCTTCTGTGAGCGCCGAGCGGCACCCAGTTGCTCGGGGCCGGCCCACAGCACCGATTGCAGCCCGCCCTCGCGGGCAAGCGAGCCGATTACCTCGCCGCGGCCGCAATCCGCCAGCAGCCGCAATGCGCGGTATACGGACGACTTTCCCGCGCCGTTGGCGCCGGTAATGATCGACAGCCGGCCCAGCGGCAGGATGACCTCGCGCAGTGAGCGGTACCCGCGGATGGCAACCGTCTGCAACATGTCGCCGACTGTACGGTCAACCTCTGACTGGTTATTCGCTGTCGGCGGTGTCGAGAAGTTGCACTTCCTCGAGGTCCATCTCGCTCTGCAACTCGCGCAGCACGATGTCGTCGATGATCCTCTGATTCCGAAGTAACAGGATCTCGCGGCGCTTGTACTCGAGTACTCCAAGACGTACTTGCCGCACTAGCTCGTTACGTTTGGCCAGGCCGTAAACCCGAGAATCGTCGTCGTCGGCCATGATGATCACGGCGTGTTCTTCGTATTCCTTTCGAATACGCCCCAATAGTTCGTCGCTGACCCCGAGTTCGGCGGCGACCATCGGCAACGCCTCAAGGGCGGCTTGCGTTCCCCGGCACCGCGCCAGTTGCACTTCTTCGGCGTAGGCAACATCTTCGGGCATGTTCGCCCAGCGAACGACTGCCGGCAGCGTGCTGCCCTGGACGAGCACCGTCACGAGAATGGCGAAGACAACGACGAAGATGAGGAGGCTGCGGTCCGGGAAGGGCGCGCCGCTGAGCGTGACCGCCGGAACGGCCAGCGCTGCGGCGAGCGACACCGCACCGCGGAAGCCTGCCCAGGCGGTGACGAAGCGCGCTCGCCAGCTGACCCGGCGGGCGCGCTGCGTCTCGCGGCGGTCGATGAGACGCACCAGCAGGGTGGTGGCTTCGCCCCAGAAAATCCGGGACGCGATGACGACGCCGGTGACGGCAACAGCGATGAATGCGGCGTGGCGTATTCCGCCGTCGACGCCGGCGATCCCGTGCAGCGCACCGGGGATCTGGACTCCGACAAACACCCACAACGAGCCGTTGATCAGGAATGTCGCCATGTCCCAGAACGCGTAGGACTGCAGTCGGGAGCGGGCCCGGATCACCACCGGCCCGGAGTAGGTGAGGATCAGCGCCGACACCAACACCGCCACCACGCCGCTGGCATCGAAGCTCTGGGCCAGCAAGAACGCCGCGAACGGAGTCAACAGGCTCAAGGCGCCTTCTTCGAGCGGTGAGTCGATTCGTTTGCGCGCCAGGGTGACCAATCCGCCAACCACCAGCCCCGCGACGATGCCGCCGAGGTAGGAGCCGATGAATCGGAGGACCAAATCGCCCGGAGTGATCTCGGCTCCGCCGATGGCGACGTGGACGGTCACGGCGAACAAGACCAGCGCGGTTCCGTCGTTGATCAGGCTCTCGGCGCGCAGCACGGTGATGGTTCGGCGCGGTAATCGTTTCGCCAGGCCGGCCACGGCGGCGGCGTCGGTGGGCGAGAGCACTGCACCCAGAACCGCCGCCGCGTGGGATTCCATGCCCAGCGCTCGGGCCGTCCACGACACCGCCACCGCGGTGACGATCACCAGGACGACGCTGAGCAGAACGATGATCCGCGCGTTTGCTCGAATCTCGCGGATGCTCGCGTTCAGGCCCTCCCAATACAAGATCGCCGGTAAGAACAGCAGCAGCACGATCTCGCCATTGATGTGGACATGACCGAAGGCGGGAATCAGACCCAACAGCGCGCCGAGAAAGATGAGCAGCACCGGGGGGCCCACGCGATAGCGCCGGCCTAGCACCGTTCCGATGATGACGGTGGAGACGAGCGCTACGACGAGAACGAGGCCAAACACCAGCCCATCCTGCCGTACGAGGCGGTATCTAGCTGCGCGGGCTAAGACACGTCACAAAGACGTAATGGCGCAACGACTTCGATTGACTGCCTTATGTGCAGTCGCAGCAGTCGCAGCAGTCGCAGCAGTCGCAGCAGTCGCAGCAGTCGCAGCAGTCGCAGCAGTCTCCGCAATCGCAGCAGCAGTCGCAGTCGCAGTCGCACCCATCGCAGCAGCAGTCGCAGTCGCAGTCGCACCCATCGCAGCAGCAGATGGAGCTGCAGCGGCCACCTTTGCGCGGGCCGCCGGGGTCGGGTATCTCGCCCTCGAGGTTTTCGCCCCCAGGGATCGGGTAGCCGGCACCGACTGGCTGGTTGCCGAAGTTGATGGGTTCCTGCTGGCCGTGCGGTGTCCCGCTGCAGGTCGGATGGCCGGACCCGCTGAAGGTGCGCGAGATCGCTCGCCGCACCTCGCGAGTCAACAACCGCTGTGGCAGCCGGCCGTCGGTGAACTCCACGTCGGCCAGGGCCAGCTCGATGCCCAGCGCCGCATCGTCGCACAGGACGCGGGCTTGCTCCATGGGAGTTTCGGTGACGGCCAACGGATTCCACTTGCCGCGGGCCAGGTCGTCGTCGTAATCCTCGACCGCGTCGAGCAGGTGCGCCACCCGCCCGAACAGCTGGCCCACTTCGCGCAGCGGCGCCTGGTTACCCGGACGGCCGGCCAGCACCGCGGTGTAGGCGAATGCTTCGGCCACCGCGGTTTCGGTGGGCTCGGTTACCAGCAACAGTGAGCTGCCCGGTCCGGCCGTCGCCTCGAGCTCGGCCTGCCGGTCCATCGCGGCGACGAGCACGCCGGTGTCGAATCCCAGGGCGTGACCGGTCTCGGTCCCTTGGCGCACCCAACGCTCGGCGATACGGCGTGCGTTGGGTGCGCACCGGCCACACCGACCATGCCGTCGTGGTCGTCGACGTGGTCGCGCATCCGGGCCGCGGCCAGGGCCAGCGACACCACGGCGGCCAGTCGCACGCAGTCGCCGGTGGCTACGTCGGCGCGCCGCATCCCGCGCAGCGGGCAGGGCCCGGCCTTGCGGTGGGTGGGCTGCTCGGGTGACTGCGCTTCGACCAGAAGCGAGACCACGAGGCCGTCATAGTTGGTGGCGATCCGCGCCGACTGGCCATAGTCGTCGCGCAGCGCCAAACACAGTCCGCATAATTGGGCGGTCCAGGCTGCTGCGAGCTCGCCGCCGAGTCGATGACGGCAGGGCCGGATGATGCCGAACATGCACAGAAGCTACCCGACCCACAGCAAACGCGCGCCCGAAACGACGACCTAGATCGCGCCCGTCTTCAGCACGCGGCCGCTAACTGCCCCGATCCACGCCGAGCTGGAATTTTCGGCCGCACGCCATAATGAAGGTGATGACTTTCGTGAAGATCAAGCTCTCGGTGACCGTTGCGATTCTCGTCTCGTCGATGTTGGTGGGCTGCCATCTCGAGAGAAGGAACCCGCCGACGTCCAACACCCTCGTGGTTCCGATGGAACAGGTGCTCAAGCAGAACAACATCACCCAGAACATCACCCTCGCGGCGGGGAACACGCTGAAGCTGCAGTTGGGCTCGAACTACACCACACCGTTCCGGTGGCTGGCGGACACCAAGATCGGCGATCCATCGATCGTCAAGCAAAACAGTCACGCGTATGTGCAGCCGAGCACCGACGCCCTGGGCGCGCCCGGCACGGAGGTGTGGACGTTCACGGCGCTGAAGCCGGGGACGACGACGATTTCCACGCACTACTCCAGCTTTGTGGGCAAGAACAGCACGCCGGTGTGCCTGTACACGGCGATCGTGACGGTGCAGTAAAACACTGCGGCCGGGCGGTGCCCTCAGCTACCGTCTGGCTGTGCTTGGCTTTCTGCGTAACTGGTCGCGTGCCTGCCGAGCTTCACGAACAGCTACAGGCCGAGGGGCTCATTTTTCTGGCCCCCAAGGCCGGCGTGGTGCGACATTTCAGCGGGCATGTTCCGGGTGTCTTTTCGGCCTCGGGTGTCTCGCGGTATGTGGGCGCATTCGCCTTCAGTACCGCGCGGGTCGTTGCCACTTTCCCCACGCGTGCGGACGCTAATCTGCGCTCCATCGACTGCTCGTGGGACGCCGACAAGGGTGCGGCCGCGGCGACGATCACGAAGAAGGGTCTGCTGATCGATATCGACCTGCGCGGGGTGGACCACGCGTTCAGCGGCTCGATGAAGCTGCACTACAAGAAGGCGATTCCCGACGACGTGCTGCAGCAGCTGCCGACCACCACGCTGCGGTTTCCGGTAGAGCCGGTGTTCGTATACAGCGCCGCGGGAGTGCGTCCGAAACCGTAGGCGTGGCTCGGCTTTAAGCAACGACGAAGGGCCCAAACGATGAGCACCACCGTGGACTTTCACTTTGACCCGATGTGCCCCTTCGCTTTTCAGACCTCCGTGTGGATCCGTGACGTCCGCACCCAATTGGGAATTAGCGTCAATTGGCGCTTCTTCAGCCTGGAAGAGATCAACCGGGTGGAGGGTAAGAAACATCCGTGGGAGCGGGACTGGTCCTATGGCTGGTCGTTGATGCGGATCGGCGCACTGCTGCGTCGAACCGACATGTCGTCGCTCGACCGCTGGTATGCGGCGATCGGCCACGAATTGCACACTGTTGGCGGCAAACCGCACGAGCCCTCGGTTGCACGACGTTTGTTGAGCGACATCGGTGTCGACGGAGCGGTTTTCGACGCCGCACTCGCTGACCCAACCACCCACGACGACATCCGCTCCGACCACCAGCGAGTGGTGGATGCGGGGGGCTATGGGGTGCCCACGCTCTTCATGGACGGGCAATGCCTTTTCGGTCCGGTACTGGTGGATCCGCCGACCGGACCGGCGGCCCTCAAATTGTGGAGCGTCGTCACCGATATGGCCGAGTTGCCGCACGTCTACGAACTTCAGCGGCCGAAGTCACCGGCCGACGTTGATCTCATCGCCCGACATCTACGCCCCTACCTCGATGGGCGCGATTGGGTCAGCATCAACCGCGGTGAAATCATCGACGTCGACCGGCTCGCCGGCGGACGCGGTTGACGCGTCACTGACGCAGTTGGCGGGCGACCTCGCCGTACCGACTGAAGCGCTCGTCGTCGCCCAGCGCGTTGTAAAGGGCGACGCGCGTGGCGATTCCGCCGTACTTCTCGGTCAGCGCGCCGGCCAGGCCATCCCACGTCGACTCGGTCGCGAACGTCGCGATGTGTTCGTCGGTGATTTGGGCGGCCATGCCCTGGAAATCGCCGCCCTTCTGCTTTTCGCGGATGCGGGCGGTGGTGCCCTCGAAGCCGGCCTCGTCCCAGATGAACGCGTAGTTGGGGGTGCTGCCGTAAAAGGCCATGCTGGTGCGCACCGTGTCGCGTTGGGCGTCACGCTCTTCGTCGCTGTCGCCGACGATCGTCATCGCGGGCACGATGACGGCGATGTCCGACAACGAACGCCCAGCCTTCTGGGCACCGGTGGCGAGGTCCGGCAGCACGTGACGTTTGATATAGCCGAGCTCGCCCAGCGGATGGACGTGCACCCCGTCGGCCACTTCACCCGCCATCCGTAGCATCCACGGATTCACCGCTGCGACATCGACTTTGGGATCGGGCGCGTCGATGGGCCCCGCGCTCCACTGCGGGGTGATGAAGTCGAGGTTGTAGAACTCGCCGTGGTGATCGAGCTTGCCGGTGCGAAACGCCGAGAAGCACGCCTTGACCGCGAGCACGTAGTCGCGCAGCCGCGGGCCCGGTCGTTCGAAGGGGACGCCGTAGCGGCGCACGACGTGCGTGCGGACCTGGGTGCCCAGGCCCAGCCGGAATTTACCGCCGGTCGCTTCCTGCAGTTCCCACGCTTCGGCCGCGGTGACGAAGGGGCTACGCGGAAACGCGACCGCGACACCAGTGGACAACTCGAGCCCGGGTGCGGCTTGGGAGGCCACGGCGGCGTTGAGGTAGGCCGTGCGGCCCGTCTCGGTGAACAGCAGGCCAGAGAATCCCGCGGCCTGAGCGCGCTGGGCCAGGCCACCGATCTGCCTCAGCGGTTGCGGAACCACCATCACGTCAATGTGCACGGCGCAACCTTATTCCTTTGGCGACCGGCCGAGACTAGTGCGCCGCGAGCGCGGTGTGCTGGGGGACGTGCGGAATCTCGTCGGCAGGCAGCGGGGGACAGAAGAAGTTGCCTTGTACGGCGTCGCAACCGTATTCCCTGAGCCGTTGGGCCGTTTCCTCGTCCCCAACGCCCTCGGCGACCGTGGCGATGCCGAATGTCGTGGCCAACTCGATCACCGATCGGGCAATCGTGGCGGCGCGGAAGTCGTGCAGGATTGGCGCGATGAATTGGCGGTCGAGTTTGACATCGTCGATGGGCAACTCGCGCAGATAAGTCAGGGTGGCGTAACCGCTGCCGAAATCGTCGATCGCCACCCGGATGCCGGCCTCGCGCAGACGATTGAGCACCGTGCGGGCCTTGGCAAGGTCGGCGACCAACAGGTCCTCGATGATCTCGATCGTCAGCGAACTAGCGGACATGCCGTGCGTGTCGAGCACGGACATGATGCGTTCGGGCAGGGCGTCCTCGTCCAGGGAGGTCGCCCACAAGTTGATCGCGACCGGGATAACCGCCCTGCTGCGTACCACGCCGACGCGTCAGTGACCGCCCGTGACAGCACCAGGTCGGTGACGGCGTCCATCAGCCCGTGTTCACGGACCAACGGCAAGAATTCGCTCGGCACCAGCGTGCCGAATTCGGGGTGCTGCCATCGCACGAGCGCCTCGGCGCCACAGACGGAGCCGGTCGTCATGTCGAATTTCGGCTGGTACAGCAGCGTCAGCTGGCCTTCGTCAATCGCACGACGCAATTCGCCGAGCAGTTGCAGACGGGCCATGCTGTCGTCGTATGTCGGTTGCCTGCCGAGCCGAGCATCCATGTCCGGGGTGAATGTCTGCACGTTGGTTGAGCTGCCCTGTTGGGCCCAGCTCCGCGCCGCCTCGGCCTGCTCGAGAAGCTCGCCCGGCGTCAGGCCGGGTTTCGACGCAGCCGAGGCCACGCCGATGTTGAGATGTACGTGTAGCCGGTGATTCTCGAGGTCGAGAGGCTCGTCGAAGGACTGGGCCAGTCCCTTGGCGACCCGTGCGGCGACCTCGGGGCGGTCTTCGACCAGGATGGCGAATTCGTCGCCGTTCAGCCGCGCCACGGAGTCGTTGGAGCGGATGTTGGCCTGGAGCCGCTCGGCGACGCTGCGCAATAGTTCGTCGCCGACGACGTAACCGAGCGTGTCATTGACCATCTTGAAGTCGCTGATATTGAGCGCAATCACGCTGACCGGGACAGCGTGGTAAATGTGCAACCGAACCGCATGGGCCAGCCGCTCACCGAAGAGCCTTTGGTTCGCTAACCCGGTGAGCGGGTCCCGCAGGGCGGCGTCAGACAGCGCGGTGAGCAGCCGTCCCTTTCGGTCGAGCAGGAACAGGTGGCGGATCACCGTGGTGACGACCATTGCCACGCACACGCCGAAGATGAACGCCTCGCCCGGGTACACGGGCCAAAAGTGCACGGCGCCAACGACGATTGCCAACAACACCGGCAGGTACGGAATCCACAGCGACGCCCGCGACGGCTGAGAGAAACCGAGGTCGGGATCCGGTCCCGGCCGAGACACCAGGCCGGACAGCGCGACGAAGTAGATTCCGCAGGCCCATCCCAGGATGACGAGAGCACTGGGCGTTTGGTCGGGGTGGCCACCGCCGACGCTGATCAACCCGGCTGTCCCGATCGCCGACCATCCCAGCGTCATCAGCGCCGGTGCACGTTTGCGGCCCGGCTCGGCCTTCCGCACGGTGATGAACGACAGGACGACAAGCCCCAGGTAGACGGCGGTGGCGGCGACCAACAACATTTGCGGAACGTGGACTGTTCGCTCCGGTTGTCCGGGGTGTCCCAGCGCCACGATCATCAAGACGATCAACAACGCCGCTGCGACGACGACGCCGTCAAGCAGCAGCCCGATCCCAAATCGAGAGTCATCACGGCTGGGGATAGCAACCGCGCAGCCCAACGCGCAAAGCGGCAACACCAGGTAGCCCAAGTAGGCCGCCGAGAAATTCGCGATTGGCGGAATTCCGCCCAGGCTGACGTAACACCACACAAATTGGCCGGCCGTCCAGGCGGCCAACCCGATGCTCAACACCATCCACGCGAGACGCTGGCGGCCTCGAGCTACCCGGGCGGCGTGGACCACGCAGCCGTTGGCGAAAATGCTCAGAAACCACAGTCCTGCCGGGACCGCTATCGGGCGACCAGAAGCCCCACTTCTGGTGAACACCAGCACGCTAAACACGAGTAGCCCGGCAGTCGCCAACACAGCCGCCGCGCATCGGGGTCGTGTCAGTGCGAACATTTGCTGCCCTGTCTATGCGGTCATCGAGTGCAGGATAAGCCACAGGGCGAGCTGGCGTGCTCTCTATAGGTGGCCGTTTGACGATTTCGTCGAAACGTCTCGGCTCGTTACGGGCTAGGTCCTTAGCTATACCCCTGCTGCGCGCGTGCTAACAATCCGGTAAATGAATCACAATCGGTGATGGGATGTTGCTGGGAGCTGCACCGGGCGTGCCCGGGCGGCGGTTGAGCTACTGAGGCGCCACGTTGGCGAGCGCCTCGGAAAGGATGTCGGTGACGACGTCTGGCGCAGTGATCAGTGGTGCGTGATCGACCTGGTGGGCATGGGTGCGGGCGTGCATGCGTTCGGCCAGGAACCGTTGGGTGTCGGGATCGATCATGCGGTCTTCTTCAGCGACGAGGTACCAGGTCGGCAGGTCTTTCCATCCGGGCCTTGGGACGGGTTGCTGGATACACGCAACGGCGATCGGTCGCTGGACCGCGGCGAGCAGGGCCTGTTCCTGTGCGGTCGCGTGCTGGGCGAATGCCGCGCCAAAGGCATTGGTGGGCAGCCAGATCCAGCCCTGATCGTCGGGCTTGAGTTCTGGTGCCTGCGGATGCGGGGGATTGCGGTAAAAGACGTCGGCGACGGTTTCGCCCTCATCGGGAGCCAGGGCGGCGATGTACACCAGGGCCTTGAGACGCGGGTGGCTGGTCGCGCCGATGACGCCGCCGGCATAGGCGTGACCTGCGAGGACGACGGGTCCTTCGGTGCGGTCGATGGCTCGCTGCACTGCCTGCACGTCGTCGTCGAGCGTGGTGAGCGGAATGGGTGCGGCGACCACGGATGACCCAGCTTGCTGCAGCTCAGCGATGACTCGGCCCCAACTAGACCCGTCGGCCCACGCTCCGTGGACAAGAACAACAGTGGCTTGGCTCGCTGAATTGGGATGCACAGCCCAGAATGTTGGCACGCCGGTGTGGGTGGGTCAACCGTTGCGCTCACGGTGCCGCAAAGACAACACCGGGGTTGAGAATCCCGGCCGGGTCGAAGCTCTGCTTGATTCGGCGCAGCAGGTCGATCTTGACCGGGTCTTCGAGCTCGAGCCAATACGGGGTTTTGGCGCGGCCGAGCCCGTGTTCCCCCGAGATCGCGCCACCCAATTCCATGGTCAGCGCGAAAATGTCCGTCAAGAGTTTCTTTCGGGTGTCGGGATCCTGGCAAAAGATGGCCAGGTGCACGTTGCCATCGCCGGCATGCCCGCAGCCCACCGCGCCGCCGCCGACCGCTGTTGCGAGTCCACGCACGGCGTTAAGGAACTTCGGCATGGCGCCGCGCGGCACGACGGTGTCGATCAGGTCGTCGGCGCCGACCGCCTTCAGCGTCCAAAACGCGTTCTCGCGCGCCTCGATCAGCTTGCGCGCCGAACCGCCCTCGAGCACATAGGCGTCGACGGCGCCCAGCTCGGCGAGCAGCTCACCGGCTTGCTCGACATCCTCGTACATTCGGTCCTCGGTCCGGTTCTCGAGTCCCACAACGAGATACGCTTGGCAGCTGTCGCGGATCTGGTCGGGAATGCCGAGTTCGAGGTTCTGGGTGTGAACCAGCGCGGCCATCGTGACGTTGTCGATGTATTCCAGGATGTAGGGGCCCAGCCCGCTGGCGATCACCCGGGGCACCGCCTCCATGACCTGGTCGAAGTCGGCGAACGGGGCGAGCACGGTGGCGCTGTGGCCGAGCCGCGGATGCAGCTTGACGATCACCTCGGTGGCCAAAGCCAGGGTGCCTTCGGAGCCGACGATGAGCTGGGTCAGGTCGTAACCGGTGGACACCTTGGCGATTTTGCCGCCGGTGCGGATGATTTCGCCGGTCGGCAGCACGGCTTCTAGCCCGAGCACGTTGTGGCGTGCGATCCCGTACTTGACCGCGCGCATGCCGCCGGCGTTGGTCCCGACGTTGCCGCCGACGCTGGAGGACAGCTCGCCGGGTTGGACCATGTAGCGCAGGTTTGCGTCGGCGGTCGCGGCGTCCAGCTCGATCAGCGTCACTCCCGGTTGGACGACGGCGACCTGATTGGTCGCGTCGACCTCGAGAACCGCGTTCATCCGCTCGAAGGAGATGACCAGCCCGCCCTCGCGCGGTATCGCCGCACCCGACAAGCCGGTCCCGGATCCGCGGGCCGTCACCGGAATCTGGTGTTCGGTGGCCGCTTTCAGCAGCTGCGCCACCTCGTCGGCGGTGGCCGGCTTGGCGAGGTAGGCCGGCTGTTGTGGCGGATGCGTCAGCTCCTCGTCGTGCCAGTAATCGTCGGGGATGGCGGCGCCCGTCAGCAGGTTGTGGTTGCCGACGATTTCCGCGAGCCGCGCCGTGATGTCGCCCATGAAGGCACTGTAGGACTTCGTGGCTATCGCGTGAGCCGACGCACGTTACATCGACGCCGAAATGGGGAACCCCGCGAGCTGACCATCCTGGAATTAGCGGAAGGAAGCTTGGTGTTCTCCTCGAACCGCTCCCGGCTCGGCACCCGGTTCGGGCCCTACGAGCTGCGATCACTGCTCGGCACGGGCGATACGAGTGAGGTATTCAAGGCCTACGACACGGTTAACGACCGGATGGTGGCATTAAAGCTACTGCGTGCGAAGATCGCGAGAGATTCTGGTTTCCAGCAACGCTTTTGGCGAGATGTACGGATAGCTGCGCAATTGCGGGAGCCGCATGTCGTCCCGGTGCAGGACTTCGGCGAGATCGACGGAGTGCTTTTCGTCGATATGCAGCTGGTCGAGGGCGGCAGCCTGGCAGATCTGCTGAGCGAGCAGGGTGCGTTGGGGCCCTCGCGCGCGGCGTCGATCGCCGGGCAGGTCGCGCGTGCACTAGATGCCGCCCATGCAGCCGGGCTGGTGCACGGCGCGGTGGGGCCGGAGCATGTGCTGCTCACTCGCGACGACTTCGCCTACCTCGTCGACTTCGGCGTGGGGCATTCGGGCTCACTGGCTTACACGGCGCCAGAACGATTCAGCGGCGGGTTCGGGCCGCAGACGGATGTCTACTCGCTGGCGTGCGTGCTCTACGAGTGCCTCACCGGTGAACCGCCATTCGAGGGGGCCGAACAGGAGGTCAGGGACGCGCACCTGTTCTCGCCGCCGCCGCGGCCCAGCATCATGCGCCGCGGGATCGGCCGCGGTCTCGATGACGTCATCGCGGGCGGGATGGCAAAGCAGCCCGGTGCGCGGTACGCGTCTGCGGGGCAGTTCGCCCGAGCGGCCAGAGAAGTAGCGTCCCCGGCCTACGAGCCGGTGCCTGCCGGGGCCGGCGTGGGCCTTCCTCGGACGCGGCCGTTCCCGGCGGTCTATCCGAATCCGGACGACTCGGGGTCCAGCCCGTATGCGCCTTCGGAGGTTTCCGCACCAGCGCGTCGTGTCGTCCGCGTCCCGGTTCCGGTGGTGGCAGGCGCGGCGGCGGTGGTGGTGTTGGTCGCCGGTTTCATACTGGCGCTGATATCGGTCTTCGGCACTGATCGCCATGGTTCGCCGCTCCAGACGCCGACGGCGGCACCGCCGGCTCCCTCGGCCCCGCCTGCGCCCAAGACGCCGACGCTGTCAGCACCCGTGCGGGGCGCCGACGGGCTGGGGTTCGTCGGCGAAACCGCCCGGTGCGACCCGGGCAATCCGCCGGCCGCTGTGGTGCGGACCGCCAAGTCGCTCGCCGTGGTGTGCCAAAACCTCAGCGGCACTTACTACTACCGTGGAGAGCGGATCAGCGATGGCGCCCACATCGAGCTGTCAAACGCGGAGCGCGCCGGGGACGGCTTCGATGTCACCAACCCCGTCGACGGCGTGCTCTACGAGGTCCGTCCGGATCGGCTGCGAATCCTCAGCAACGGTCACGTCGATTCATCAGAGCGTGTGTTGCAGTACGCCACGGCATCGTAACCCTCACGGGCACAACGTGTTACGGCTGTTCCAATAGCCGCAAGGGATGCAAGCCGTCGACGGCGCCGACGAACGGCGGATGGATGCTATAGCCGATCATGCGTTGGATGTCGTCGGAGACCGTTCGCGCGACGTCGCGCGGTATCGACAGGGTGTAGGCCTCCATCGGCCGCAGCCACGGTTGGCAATATTGGGCGGTGATGGCAAGCCGCGCGTCCTCGGTGGTGTTGGCGCCGCCGCCGTGCCACAGCGTTCCCACGAAGAAGACGCACGATCCGGCGGGCATGACGACCGGTAGGGGGGCATCGTCGGGGCCGGGCGGACGCGCTTCCCAGCGATGGCTACCGGGGATTACCGCCGTGGCGCCGTTGTCGGGCGTGAAGTCGTCGATCGCCCAGATCGTCGCGGCGGCCAACGGCGGCCGTGGCCGCGGAATCGGGTAGAACCCGTCGTCGTGGTGGGGCAGCTGCGCGGACTCCCCAGGCTGAATGTTGATGGCCTGCAACGCGGAAAGCTGGTAGTTGGCCATCAGGAGCCGATCGAGCACCGCCAGCACACGCGGATGATCGACGAGCCGGTCGCAGATGCGCGTCCTGCTCAGCACGCTGTAGATGCGCTGGGTGCGCCGTCCTTCAAAGGCGTTGCGTCCGGTATGCCCGAGCCAGGGGCCGACGACGTCGCGGATCTGCCGACACTCCTCCGCGCTGAGCAGGTTTTCCCAGATGACGTAGCCGTCGCGGTCGAGGGTCGCCATGTCGGCGTCGACGATCGCGGGGTCGACCGAGGCGCCGCTGCTCGGTGTCCACTTGTGCCGGCCCGCCAAATCGCTCTTGAGGTCGTCCAGCGTCGTGACGGGGTCGTCATCGATGCTCATGTATCCGACAGTGGACCTGCTTTGACCGCCGGTCAAGTGACGTGGCCTGGGGCGATGGCATGCTTCTTGTATGGCGGCCGTCCCCGAAACGATGTACGCGCGAGACGGCGACGCCCATCTCGCGTATCAAGTCGTGTCCGACAACGGTCCAGATCTCCTCTTCATCCCGACCGGCAGCTTCCCGATCGACTTGCTGTGGGATGACCCCACCGTCGCCGGCCACCTGCGCCGGCTGGCGTCGTTCAGCCGACTGATCATGACCGACCTGCTTGGGGTGGGAAGCTCGGATGCGGTGCCTGTCCACGACCGTCCGGCGATGCAGGTGTGGACGGATGGGCTCGTCGCGGTGCTGGATGCCGTCGGGAGCGAGTGTGTGTCAGTGTTCGCGATGGCCGAGTCGGCGCTTCCTGTCATGCTGCTGGCCGCGAGCCATCCGGAGCGGGTGCGATCGCTGGTGTTGTGGAGCCCGTACCCGCGGTTTCTGCGAGCCCCCGACTATCCCGACGGGATGCCCGAACCGGCCTTCACCCGGTACATCGACTCCTTCGGCGACAACGCCGGGACTGGTGCATTGGCGGATTACTTGGCGCCCAGTTGGGCCGGCGATGCCGCCAAGCGGCGCTGGTGGGGGCGTGGGGAGCGCCTGGCGGGCGGCCCCGGTTACTTCAAGGACATCCTCGACCTGTACCTGCGCACCGATGTTCGGCCTGCGGTCGAGAGCATTCAGGCGCCGACGCTGTTGCTGCGCCGCCGCGGTGACCGCCACGTGCTTGGCGGCCACGCTCGGTACCTCGCCGACCGCATCCCGCAGGCGCGGTTGGTGGAGCTCGACGGCGACGACGACATTTGGTTCGCCGGCGACGCTGATCAGGTGCTGGACGAGATCGAATCGTTCGTCACCGGCGCCCGCGCGGCCACGCCGACCAACCGCGTGCTGTCGACCGTGTTGTTCACCGACATCGTCGGATCGACCGAACGCGCCGAGGCGCTGGGCGACAAGGCACGGGCGGCCGCGGTCGACGCGCACAACGACATTGTGGCCAAATATGTGGCCAGCGCGCGAGGCGAGGTCGTCAAGTTCACCGGCGACGGCGTGCTCGCGACCTTTGACGGCCCGGCGCGAGCTATCAACTGCGCGTGCGCAATTCGAGACGCGGTGCAAGACCTCGGCCTCGAGATCCGCGCCGGCCTGCACACCGGTGAGGTGGAGATGGTCGGGGGCGACGTGCACGGGATCGCGGTCCATATCGCCGCGCGCATCATGGCGCTCGCGGAGCCCGGGGAGGTACTGGTGTCCGGCGTGATTCCGCCGCTGGTTCTCGGGTCGAGGATCGCATTCGATGACAGAGGCAGCCACGAGCTCAAGGGTGTGCGTGACCCCTGGCCGGTGCAGGCGGTGGTTTAGCCTCGCTTGGCTCCGGGGGTGAAGGTAACCGGCAGCTCGCCCAGCCCCGTCATGCTCGGGTTGCCCACGTATTGGCGAACGTTTTGGACGTCGACTTCGTAGTCCGGTATGCGGTCAAGGACCGCCCTGACCATCACTTCGGACATCAATCGCGCGAGATGCGAGCCGATGCAGCGATGCGGCCCGAGCCCAAAGGCCAAGTGGCGATTGGGTGTTCGATCCAGAATGACTTCGTCAGGTCGCTCGAATTCTTTGTCGTCGTGGTTGGCCGCGAGCCAGCTGATGATGAGTTGGTCGTTTTTGCGTAGTTGTTGGCCGTTGAGCTCGACGTCTCTGGTCACCGTGCGGCTCAGAGACGTGTTGACCGTGAAGTAGCGCAGGAATTCGTCGGTGGCGGTGCGGTAGAGCTCCGGGTGATCGATGAGTTGTTGCCGTAGCTCCGGGTGGGTGCCCAGATGCCTTAGCGTGAGCGCGGTTTGGGAGGTGGTGGTGTCGACGCCGCCGGCGATCAGGTTCCAGAGAATGTTGAGTAGCTGGGCGTCGTCGAGGCGCTTGCCGTCAAACTCAAATTGGATCAGGAAGCTGGTCAAGTCGTCTTTAGGGGTGCCGCGCCTGGCCGCCGCGTGTTGGAGAACCTCGTCCATCATGGCCGGGACTTTGGCGATGGCGTCGGCGTATTCGGGGCTGTCTTGGGGGACGGCCATGACGGAGTGGAAGAGGTTGGCGTAGAGCTGCCAGTTGTCGTGCGGTAGGCCCACCATTTTCATCGTGAGGATGGCCGGGACTGGGCTGGCGTAGTCGAGGACGAGGTCCATGTGGCCTTTGGTGATGTGTTGATCGAGGAACTCCTGGGCTTTTTCCTCCATGAATGGCTTGAGTTTCAGGACGGCGCCGGGGGAGAAGAACGGTGCCAGCGCGTGCCGTAGGGCCAGGTGATACTCGCCGTCGACCTCACCGATGCCCAGGGCCGGCTGGCCTTCCGGTCGCGGGACGCCCATCTCGCCCTGATAGTCGACGCCGTCTTCGGCATTGGGGTCGTATCTGTGGGAGAACGTGGCGTCGTCTCGGGCGGTTTGGCTCACGGACTCGTAGCTGCTGAGGTACCAAAATCCGCCGTAGTTCTCGTTCCAGGCGACCGGGCAGCGTTGTCTGAGCTCGGCGTTGACCGGGGTCAAGTCCAGGGACGTGGTGTACGAGCTAGTCGTGTGATTCTCAGAGGTTTGGTTCAGGCGGTCAGTGCCGCGGGGGTGTCCTCCTGTTCAGTCGGTGAGTTCTGATCTGCTCGGGATTTGCTGAGGACGTCGAGGCCGAGGTAGCGCCGGGATTCGGCCCATTCGTCGTGTTGTTCGGCCAGCACGGCACCGACGAGGCGGATCAGCGCGTTGCGGTCGGGGAAGATGCCGACGACGTCGGTGCGGCGGCGGATCTCCTTGTTGAGGCGTTCCTGGGGGTTGTTCGACCAGATCTGGCGCCAGATCTGCTTGGGGAAGTTGGTGAACGCCAGCAGATCCGGTCGGGCCGCCTCTCGGTGATCGGCGACCTTGGGGAGCTTGTCCGATAGTGCGTCGGTGATCCGATCATATTGAGCAGCAACCGATTCCGCATCGGGTTGGTCGAAAACCGAATGCAACAGGGTACGCACCCACGGCCACGAACTCTTGGGAGTCTTCGCCATCAGGTTGGTCGTGTAGTGGGTTCTGCACCGCTGCCAGGTAGCTCCGGGCAGAGTCGCGCCTAGCGCAGCCACCAGCCCGGCGTGCGCGTCGGAGGTGACCAGCCGTACCCCGGACAGGCCCCGGGCCGTCAGCGACCGCCAGAGCGCCAACCACCCGGCGCCGTCCTCAGCGGTGCTGACGTCGATGCCCAGGATTTCGCGGTATCCCTCGGCGTTGACCCCGACCGCGATCAGGGCGTGCACGTTGACCACCCGCCCGGCTTCGCGGACCTTGAGCACCAGGGCGTCGGCGGCGACGAACGTGTACGGGCCGGCGTCCAGCGGCCGGCTCCGGAACGCCTCGACCGCGACGTCGAGCTCCTTGGCCATCACGCTGACTTCAGACTTCGACAAGCTGGTGATGCCCAACGTCTCGACGAGCTTGTCCATCCGCCGGGTAGACACCCCGAGTAGGTAGCAGGTAGCGACCACGGTGGTCAGGGCCCGCTCGGCGCGTTTGCGGCGTTCCAGCAGCCAGTCCGGGAAGTAGCAACCCTGCCGTAGCTTGGGAATCGCCAGATCCAATGATCCTGTGCGGGTACGAATTGGCGATGACGGTAGCCGTTTCGCTGATTGATGCGCTCGCTACTGCGTTCACCGTATCCGGCGCCGCACAGGGCGTCGGCCTCCGCACCCATCAGGGTGTGGATGAACGTCGACAACAGTTCGCGCAGCACGTCGGGGTGGGTGGTGGTGAGTCGTTCGGCCAGCGCGGCAGGCAGGTCGATATTGTGGGCAGTGGTCATCGCGTTGATTCCTTTGCTCGAGTGACTTTGGTCGGTCTGTCGAAGAATCACGCGATGACCTTCAATCATTCGGCTACGACACGCCGGTACCGCTAATCAGGTCCGACTCGTACACCACCTAGATGGACGCAACCTTGACCGTCTGTTGGTGGAGATTGAAGGCGTCGGAGTGGTGGTCGAAGTCGACGATCGCGTCATGCGCGATGCCGGGGCGAGTCGTCATCGAAGGCCTTCTGGTGGCGGGGTCTGTGTCTAGCTTTTATCGGCGCTTATTACACTAACTTTGCAATTATTACGCTTTTGACTCCGCCGAGGCTACAGAGGTTGTAATGACTGATTACCGAACGGTTTTCAACCACGTTGGCTTATGCGTCGCGGATCGCGAGCGGTCGCGCCGGTTTTACGAGGGCGTGCTCGGCTTCCAGTTCTGGTGGGAACTCGAACCGCCGGACAACCTCACCGCCCAAGTGGTGCAGCTTCCCGAGCCGCTCGGGGTGCACGCGACCTACCTGGTGCGCGACGGCTTCGTGCTCGAACTCATCGACTACTCGAAGCGGGACGTGCACGCCGGACCGGAACGCGTCATGGATGAGGTGGGGCTGACGCATATTTCGTTGTCGGTGTCCGATCTCCGTGCCGTGTTGGCGAAGGTTGGGGACTTCGGGGGAACCGTCATCGACGCGGCCGTCTCGGACGCGATGGCGATGATCCGGGAACAATTGGAGCAGGTGCAGTCAAGCGACTGTGAACTGCTGATAGCGGAAAGCCAACCGCTCGGGGTCCGGCCGCTCGGTTCGCTTTGCCGGGAGTTTCATGAGCTTGCGCCCATGATGGTGCTGTAACCCATGTCGCAGCATCGGGCCATCGACCTCGTCTAGAAGTCGATGGCGGATCTCGACGACGTGGTCTGGCCGGATACCAAGAACGTTCTTGTCATAGGCCGCGTGGTGAATCTTGCACAAGGCCAAGCCATTTGGTATGACGGGCTCGCCCAATGGACCAGCGACGCTGTCGGGAACAATATGCGCGGCGTCGAGGAGTTCGCGATGATGCAGATTGCACACCGCACACCGACTTTCGTAGGCCAGCATCACTCGACTCGCAAATACGGGCTGGTGAAGTCGATGCTTCGTCTCGGCCAAAAGGTAACGACGCAAGGCAGATTCCATCGGCGAATCGACGTCGACTCCTAGTTGCCCGGTCGTCAGCGCCATAACGAACTGCGCTTCTCTCGGCTCCTCTGCAATCAAGAAGACGGGCGCGACCACGTTGAACTGTCCAGGCGCAACCCCTACGAACCAAATAAGTGGAGCTTCGAGATGGACCGCATTTCGTAAACTTTCATTCTCGCGAGTTCCGAGCTGATCACGCCGGAGCTTGTACCGGTGCAACCCGTCTGCTCCTGTTGAGTCCGCGTACGGGCTTACGCCTCCTTTTGGAAAAACCGTCAGAATGGACAACGCCGTCGACCAACCCAAAGGCTTGCGAATCCCGCGCCCCCGGTCGATGAGTGGAAACCGGGTGTCGCCGATATGGAAGTCGTTGGCCAGCGCATCACGACTTATCGGCACCGTGCCATCCAGGGATCGCTGGTGAACCCACTCGATAGCTACTTCGACCTGAAAAAGTCGGGGCGTGGCGGTCCCTGACCTAGGTGTTTTTGGCGAGAAGATGGCCTCAACCCCTTGGCGAGAAGGGATTGAGGCCATCGTGCTCAGAACTGTAAACGACCAGCCGACGTTGTGGGATTCGATCCTGCCGCCTGAGTTGTTGGTGTTGCCCGTGGAGTTGGGCCGGGTGGATGCGCTGCTGGATGATCCGGTGTTCTTCGGTCCGTTCGCGGCGCATTTCGATGCCCGGATCGGTCGGCCGTCGATCCCAGTGGAGACCTATCTGCGGTTGATGTTTCTGAAGTTCCGCTACCGGCTGGGCTATGAGTCGTTGTGCCGAGAGGTGTCCGATTCGATTTCCTGGCAGCGGTTTTGTCGGATCCCGTTCGGTACCCGGGTGCCGCATCCGACCACGTTGATGAAGATCACCACCCGCTGCGGCGACGACGCGGTCACCGGGCTCAACGAGGCGCTGCTGGCCAAGGCGGCCGCGGCCAAGCTGCTGCGTACTGACAAGGTTCGCGCTGACACCACCGTCATTGCCGCAGCGGTGGCCTATCCGACTGATTCGGGTCTGTTGGCCAAGGCGATCGGTTCGATGGCCCGCAGCGTGGCGCGGATCAAGGCCGCCGGAGGCGCGAGTGGCACTGCGTCACGGGATCGGCGGCGCTCGGCCGGGCGGCGGGCCCGCTCGATCGCCGCGAAGTTGAAGCTGCGCGGTGAGCAACAGCGCGATGCGGCCCAGGCCGCGGTACGGCGGATCACCGGTGAACTGGCCGGGATCACCGAAGCAGCCATGCGCGAGGCCACCGGGGTGATCCGCAACGCCCGGCGCGCACTCCGCGGTGCCAGCGGGCACCGCAAGGGCCGGCTGCATCGGGCGATCAACCGCCTACAGTCCGTCGTGGGAACCGCGGAACGCATTGTGGCTCAGACCCGTAGCCGCCTGGCCGGGGTGATGCCCGAGTCGGCGAGTCGGGTGGTGAGCCTGCACGACGTCGACGCCCGCCCAATCCGCAAGGGACGCCTAGGCAAGCCCGTCGAGTTCGGCTACAAGGCTCAGATCGTCGACAACGCCGACGGCGTGATCCTCGATCACAACGTCGAGGTCGGTAACCCGGCCGACGCGCCTCAGCTGGCCCCGGCGATCGCACGGATCACCACCCGCGCCGGGCGCACGCCGCGAGCGGTCACCGCCGACCGCGGTTACGGCCAGCCATCGGTGGAACGCGACCTACACGACCTTGGCGTACGCAGCGTGGCGATCCCCCGCATGAGCAAACCCAGTGCGGCACGCCGTGAGTTCGAACACCGACGAGCCTTCCGCGACAAGATCAAATGGCGAACCGGATCCGAAGGACGCATCAACCACATCAAACGAAGCTACGGCTGGAACCGCACCGAACTCACCGGCATCAACGGAGCCCGAACCTGGTGCGGACACGGCGTCTTCACCCACAACCTAGTCAAGATCGGCACCCTCGCCGCATGAAACCGACACCCGAGCAACCCGACCACGACACCCGACCCGCCATCACACGACCACTAACGGTTTTTCAGGTCGAAGTAGCTACTTCGACCTGAAAAAGTCGGGGCGTGGCGGTCCCTGACCTAGGTGTTTTTGGCGAGAAGATGGCCTCAACCCCTTGGCGAGAAGGGATTGAGGCCATCGTGCTCAGAACTGTAAACGACCAGCCGACGTTGTGGGATTCGATCCTGCCGCCTGAGTTGTTGGTGTTGCCCGTGGAGTTGGGCCGGGTGGATGCGCTGCTGGATGATCCGGTGTTCTTCGGTCCGTTCGCGGCGCATTTCGATGCCCGGATCGGTCGGCCGTCGATCCCAGTGGAGACCTATCTGCGGTTGATGTTTCTGAAGTTCCGCTACCGGCTGGGCTATGAGTCGTTGTGCCGAGAGGTGTCCGATTCGATTTCCTGGCAGCGGTTTTGTCGGATCCCGTTCGGTACCCGGGTGCCGCATCCGACCACGTTGATGAAGATCACCACCCGCTGCGGCGACGACGCGGTCACCGGGCTCAACGAGGCGCTGCTGGCCAAGGCGGCCGCGGCCAAGCTGCTGCGTACTGACAAGGTTCGCGCTGACACCACCGTCATTGCCGCAGCGGTGGCCTATCCGACTGATTCGGGTCTGTTGGCCAAGGCGATCGGTTCGATGGCCCGCAGCGTGGCGCGGATCAAGGCCGCCGGAGGCGCGAGTGGCACTGCGTCACGGGATCGGCGGCGCTCGGCCGGGCGGCGGGCCCGCTCGATCGCCGCGAAGTTGAAGCTGCGCGGTGAGCAACAGCGCGATGCGGCCCAGGCCGCGGTACGGCGGATCACCGGTGAACTGGCCGGGATCACCGAAGCAGCCATGCGCGAGGCCACCGGGGTGATCCGCAACGCCCGGCGCGCACTCCGCGGTGCCAGCGGGCACCGCAAGGGCCGGCTGCATCGGGCGATCAACCGCCTACAGTCCGTCGTGGGAACCGCGGAACGCATTGTGGCTCAGACCCGTAGCCGCCTGGCCGGGGTGATGCCCGAGTCGGCGAGTCGGGTGGTGAGCCTGCACGACGTCGACGCCCGCCCAATCCGCAAGGGACGCCTAGGCAAGCCCGTCGAGTTCGGCTACAAGGCTCAGATCGTCGACAACGCCGACGGCGTGATCCTCGATCACAACGTCGAGGTCGGTAACCCGGCCGACGCGCCTCAGCTGGCCCCGGCGATCGCACGGATCACCACCCGCGCCGGGCGCACGCCGCGAGCGGTCACCGCCGACCGCGGTTACGGCCAGCCATCGGTGGAACGCGACCTACACGACCTTGGCGTACGCAGCGTGGCGATCCCCCGCATGAGCAAACCCAGTGCGGCACGCCGTGAGTTCGAACACCGACGAGCCTTCCGCGACAAGATCAAATGGCGAACCGGATCCGAAGGACGCATCAACCACATCAAACGAAGCTACGGCTGGAACCGCACCGAACTCACCGGCATCAACGGAGCCCGAACCTGGTGCGGACACGGCGTCTTCACCCACAACCTAGTCAAGATCGGCACCCTCGCCGCATGAAACCGACACCCGAGCAACCCGACCACGACACCCGACCCGCCATCACACGACCACTAACGGTTTTTCAGGTCGAAGTAGCTAGCGCGCGCACGGTGTCCTCGCCCCTCGCCGCAACCACTCCGCCATTCTGCAGCTTTGATGCCGTTCACACTGGCAAACAGGCGTGACAGTCAACTTGGTGTAGACGCTCGATCGGGCTGCCCCGCAGCGGGTGGTGACGCACCAGACGTCTGGTGCGAACGCGCTGACGCTGCGCCTGAGGTCCACGATGCGAATTCATCCCACTCGCTCTGACGTGCTTTCTGTGGGGCCTTTGGTGCATCGGTATGAAAACGGCCTCTCAATGACGCCTCTCGCGTTAACCTCCCGAGGTGATACCGGGACTGTGACAGCAGGCCGTCGGGAGACTCAGAGGAAAGAACAATATGGTTCGTTCGGTACTCGTCGGGACTGCAATCTTCGTGGGAGCCATCATCTGTGCGGCGCCTATCGCCAGCGCGGAACCGCCCTTAGTCGTAGCTCCGCTTTCACCATTGGGTCCGCTCCCGTCGTGCGGTGGCTACGTCAACGTTGACGGGAACTGCGTGCCATCGCCAGACCACACACGGAGCAATCTTCCCGACGGGGACGGCACATACAGCCACTCTCAACACAAGCAAGGTTCCGGCTCATGGCACGGCGGCACCGGTCGGTCGAAGTAAGTCAAGATTGCCTCGTGGCTACACCCACGGTCGGTGCCACTTGACGCGAGTCCAGAATGCTTACGGCGGGTGTATCCCGCAGAGGGATCAGGGATTAGTAGCGGCCTCGCGTTGCCTACGAGCGATGATGTCCCTACAAACCATGGCATCGGGAGCATCGGGTGGCGCTGTCTGGCTACGAGCAAGAGCAGCTCAAGAAGGTCGCCGCGCACAAGGAGCGCATCCTCAGGCGTAGGTCGCGTCGGCTATTTCCTGCCGCAGTAAGCGGAATGGGTTCAGGGCTGTTCGGCAAGCTAGCGAAGCTGCCGGGCCTTCGGGAGGCGAAAGATCAGGGCGCGGCGTTGTTGGATGCAACGGCGGCGGGTGCGGGCAAGTTCATGACCAGAACGGCTCAACTGACGACTTCTGACACTCACGTCATCGGTGTCTATGCGAGCAAAGGTCATTCGGTAGGTCATCTCGAAGACATCAGGAAGCTCTACAAGAGCAATGATCAGAACCTGTGGATGAGCCTTGGCGAGGTGGTGTGAAAGTGGGCGCACCTTCCCGAGGATGATCTGAAGTCCAAGGTTCTCTGATCAAGACCGGCGTTGGCGCGCTGGTTGGGAAGGTACGCCCATGCTCACGGTAGTTCACGACGCGGAATGCTCCAACGAGAAGAACGACGGTGTCGGTCGGTCGTTGCTCGATGAGATCGTCCGCGACGGCGCCCGACAGATGCTTGCGGCGGCGTTGCAGGCCGAAGTGGCCGCCTACATCGACGCCCATGCCGGAGAGGTCGACGACAACGGACGGCGCCTGGTGGTCCGCAACGGCTACCACCGGGAGCGTGAGGTGTTGACCGCGTCGGGCGCGGTCACGGTGACCGCGCCGCGCGTCAACGACAAGCGCGTCGATGCCGATACCGCAGAGCGGCAAAGGTTTTCCTCCGCGATCCTGCCAGCGTGGGCGCGCAAGTCACCGCAGATGAGCGAGGTTCTGCCGCTGCTGTATCTGCATGGCCTGTCGACGAGTGACTTCGGTCCGGCGTTGGAGCAGTTCCTGGGCTCGGGTGCGGGTCTCTCGGCCACGACGATCACCCGGCTCACCAGCCAGTGGCAAGACGAAGCCAAGGCCTTCCAAGTCCGTGACCTCTCGGACACGGACTACGTCTACCTGTGGGTCGACGGCATTCACCTCAAGGTCCGTCTCGAGCAGGAGAAGCTCTGTTTGTTGGTGATGATCGGGGTGCGCGCCGATGGTTGCAAGGAGCTCGTCGCCTTGGCCGACGGCTACCGGGAATCGACCGAATCGTGGGCCGATCTGCTACGGAGCTGCCGCCGGCGCGGGATGGCAGCCCCGGTGCTGGCTGTCGGTGACGGTGCGTTGGGGTTCTGGAAGGCGGTCCGCGAGGTCTTCCCGAACACGCGTGAGCAGCGGTGTTGGTTTCACAAGCAGTCCAATGTGCTTGCTGCACTGCCGAAGTCAGCGCACCCAGCTGCGTTGGCGGCGATCAAGGAGATCTACAACGCCGAGGACATCGACAAGGCGCAGATCGCGATCAAGGCCTTCGAGGTCGATTACGGTGCCAAGTATCCCAAGGCGGTCGCCAAGATCGTCGACGACGCCGACGTGCTGCTGGAGTTCTACAAGTACCCGGCCGAGCACTGGATCCACCTGCGCACCACCAACCCCATCGAGTCGACCTTTGCGACCGTGCGGTTGCGAACCAAGGTCACCAAGGGGCCCGGCTCCCGCGCCGCGGGAATTGCGATGGCCTACAAGCTGATCGACGCCGCGCAGGCCCGGTGGCGGGCCGTCAACGCCCCGCACTTGGTCGCCCTGGTCCGTGCCGGCGCGGTGTTCCACAAAGGCAAACTGCTCGAACGCCCCGTCGATATCACACCCGCCGAAACCAGCGAATCAACCGAAACGGAGGTCGCCTGAAACAACCTCATCCACAGGTCTTGACAATATCTCAGCTCGACCTGAGGACGATCGACGAGGTGGCTTCATTCGCTCTGCTGCATCACGCCTACTCAATATCGGCAGCAGTAGAAGGTGCCGCAGCCGGTCTCGCCATCAACGGCGGCGAGGTACTAGCCACTGCCGGTTCGGTCGCAACTGGCGGAGTTGCGGCTGCACCGGGACTAAGTACCGTCGTTGCGGCGATGGGTGTCGATGCCGCAGCGCTTTTGACCGCTTGCACCGGCGTCGTGGCGCGCGACACTCTCTACTACGGCTACGACCCGCGCGATCCCGCTGAAGAGATCTTCATGATGCAAGTCATCGGGTTGGCGTTAGCAACTACGGCATCGGCGAAAGCCGCTGCCTACCAACAGCTTGCGACACTGACAGAAAGCCTTGCTCGACACGTGGCTTGGCATCAGTTCGATCAGCAGACGTTCGACAAGGTGGCTCAGCGGTTCGCCGTCGAGTTCAGCCACAAGCCGATGGAGAAAAGGCTCTTTCAGCTGGTTCCCGTCGTCGGCGTCGGGATTGGCGCGGCCTTGAACTGGAAGACGGTCGCCGAAATCGCCGATGCTGCGTACTGGGTGTACCGCGAGCGCTTCTTGTACGAAAAGGGCGGCAGTGTCGAGCCCCTCGCGATCGATGTCGAAGACGCCGACGACGGTGCGATTGATGTCGTCGACATCCTGAAGTCGGAAGGCGTCCGGATCGAAGGCGTCGATACCCACGAAGAGTGACCAAGCGAACGAAGGACGGCCGCACATGGACCCCATCGCTATGGCGGACGCAATTGCGGCCGAGGCGCAAGCGGGCCAGGCCGACAAGGCCGGCATGCCCTACGTCGGAGACGTCCGCCGGGTGGCGTCTTACGTGGATCCCGCCAACACCGACGCCGCGGCGGCCGCATTGCTGTACGACGTCATTGAGGACACCGGCATCAATGCGGCAGAACTGCGCGATCGAGGAATCGCGCCTGCAGCGATCGACGCGATCGAGCTGCTCACCCGCCGCAGCGACCAGCCGTCCGCGACTTATTACCAGCGCATCAGCGAACACCCGACCGCCCGGGAAGTGAAGCTTGCGGATCTGGCCGACAACACCGATCCCGATCGCCTGGCCACGCTGCCTGAATCCGACCGTGCCCGGCTGACGCAGAAGTACGGGGGCGCCTACGCAGCGCTCGGCGCCGACTTCGACGATGGGGCCCGGCGCAGATCCCGTGCAGCGCAATGAATTTTAGCTATCGACGTACCGCGTGACCGTGTCGACAAGTGCTTTCACGGCGCCGCCCGTTTGGGACTCGGCGGACGCGAGATACAGCGTCCAGGTCAGCGGCGGGTTGACTTGAGCGTGCGCACCGTGAAGACCGCCTACGGCGCATGACGATGTGGATCGCGCACGGTCGAGCACTTCTTGGCAGTTGATGACCGCCACTTCCCGGCGCGGTTTGGGCGGCCGAGATTTGTCGTACCCAGCTGCGATGATGAGGTCATGTCGGGGACCGCATCGTCCAGCGCCGTTGTATCGCGCCCTGATGAGCGGCTTGAGGTGTTGTTCGACGAGTTGGCCGAGCTGACCGGTCAGCGCAACGCGATTGATGGGCGCATCGTGGAGATCGCCGCCGAGATCGATCGCGACGAGCTGTGCGGCGCCACCGGCGCGCGGTCGGTGGCGGCGTTGATGGCCTGGAAGACCGGCTCGTCATCGGCAAACGCGCACACGATCGGCACCGTCGCGCGCCGGTTGGCGGAGTTTCCCCGCTGCGCGCAGGGCATGAAGGACGGTCGACTGTCGCTCGATCAGGTCGGCGTCATCGCGGCGCGGGCGGGCGAGGGATCCGATGCGCACTACGCGCAGCTGGCCGCGGTCGCGACGGTTCACCAGCTGCGTACCGCGGTCAAGCTGGAACCGCGACCCGAACCCGAACCTGCTCGGTCGGGCCCGCAGGCCTCGATCACCAAGACCTCCGACGAGGAGTTCAGCTGCTGGCGGATCAAACTTGCGCACCCCGACGCGGCGAAGTTCGACGCCGCGTTGGCGTCTCATCGTGATGCGCTGATCGCCGAGTGGAAGCGCAATCACAACAATCGTGGCCGCGCCTGCGATCAGGTGCCGCCGTTGCCGGGAACTGGCGAGGCGTTTATGCGCCTGGTGGAAGCCGGGTGGGATGCCGAGGCGGCCCGTCGACCCCACGGGCAGCACACCACCGTGGTGGTGCACGTCGACGTGGCCCAGCGCGCCGCGGCGCTGCATTTGGGTCCGCTGCTCACCGACGCCGAACGCCGATACCTGACCTGTGATGCCACCTGTGAAGTCTGGTTCGAACGTGACGGCGAGGTCATCGGCGCCGGCCGAGCGACCCGGCTGATCAACCGGCGGCTTCGTCGTGCGCTGGAGCACCGCCACCCCACGTGCGCGGTTCCCGGCTGTGGCGCCACCCGCGGTCTGCACGCACACCACGTCCGCCACTGGGAGGACGGCGGTCTGACCGAGTTGCTCAACCTGGTACTGGTGTGCCCCTATCACCACCGGCTGCACCACCGCGGCGTCATCACCATCACCGGACCCGCAGACGACCTCATCGTCACCGACAGCTCCGGCCGACGACTCAGTCCAGGATCGCTCGCCCGTCCGCCGAACCTTCCCCTGCCCGCTGTCCCACCGTGCCTCGGGCCCACCGGCGAACGCGCCCAATGGTGGTGGTACGAACCCTTCCAGCCGCAACCACCACCAACCAACTAGGTAGCTCACCGCCGCCGGTCATGACCAGCGCCGGATCAAAGCTCAAATGGGTTGGGGCGGCAGGAAATTCGTTCGCGATACGCGCAGCAACGGCATCGTGAAATTCAAGACTGACAACCAGAACGCACCGCCGCTGACCCGGTATCCGTGAGCCAACTCGGGCCCGGCGCAGATCCCTTGCGGCACAGTGAAATTTAGCTGTCGACGTACCGCGCGATCGTGTCGACGAGTGCTTTGACGGCGCCGGCGGCAGTCTGCGACTCGGCGGAGGCGAGATACAGCGTCCACGTCAGCGGCGGGTTCAAGGGAATGACGCGTAAATCGGGAAACCGGTTGGCCGCGCTGATGGGCAGCACGGTCGCCGCCAGCCGATGTCGAACGAGCTCGGCGGCGATCGCGTAGTCGGCGACTTCGTAGGCGCTGGCCGGCTGCACCCCGGCCGCGGCGAAACCCGCGTCGAGGCGCTGGCGGATTCCCCACCCCCGTGGGAACTGGATGAAGTCCTGCCCGTCAAGGTCGGCGAGTTGCACGCGGTCGCGATGCGCCAGCGGATGGCTGGATTCGCAGACGAACACCATGTGCTCGTGCGTAAATTCCCGCACGGCGACAAGCCGAGACGGCGCCGAGGAAATGGACACCAGGGCGAGGTCCATCTTGCCGTCGGCAATCGCGTCCAGATGCCCGGCCGAGCCGGTGAGGCTTTGTCGCAGCTGAACGGTGACCATCGGGTGGACGCGCCGGAACTCCTCCAGGACGGCCGCCAAGTCCAATGCACCCCACGACATCAGGGTGCCCAGGGTGACGGTGCCGGTCAGCTGATCGCGGTAGTCCGCCACCGAGGACCGTGCCCGCTGAACCGTGTGGATGACTTGCCGGGCATGCTGCAGGAAGACCTCGCCGGGCGCGGTGAGCACGATTTGGCGCTTGGAACGGTCGAACAGCTCGACGCCCAATTCCTTTTCCAGCCTGCCCACCGACGCCGACAGCGCCGATTGCACGACGTGGATTCGCTGGGCGGCCCGGGAGAAGTTCAGCTCGCCGGCCACCGCAACGAAGTACTCCAGCTGCCGCAACTCCATCCGAGCAATCTATCGCGAATGGCGATCGTTGCGATCGATTTCCTCCGTTGGATGCGATCAGTCTTTGGGTGTTGTGTTGAGGGCGGCAGCCGATGACCATCAGTTCACAGGAGGACCCAAGATGAGGGCTTTACGCTTCGACCAGTTTGGTGAGCCGGAAGTCCTGCACGTCGCGGATTTGCCCGACCCGCACGCCACAGCCCAGGAAGCGGTGATCCGCATCGAAGCCGCATCGGTCAATCCCTCCGACGTGAAAAACGTTGCCGGCCAGATGGACTGGACGGTGGTGCCCCGAACCCCCGGGCGGGACTTCGCCGGAGTGGTCGTCGGCGGTCCACCCGAATGGGAAGGCGCCCAAGTGTGGGGCACCGGCGGCGACGTCGGGTTCACCCGCGACGGCCCTCACGCGGAGCTCATCGAGGTGCCGGTCGAAGCGCTGGCCCGCAAGCCCGAAGCACTCACCTTTGACCAGGCCTCCACCGTCGGCGTCAACTTCGTCGTGGGCTGGCATGGCGCGGTGGAAACGGCAGAACTCAACGCCGGCGAGACGATTGCGATCTTCGGCGTCTCCGGGGGAGTGGGCGGCGCCGTCGCGCAGATCGCGCACGCGCTCGGCGCGACGGTGATCGGCGTGGATCGTCGCAAACCCGCCCCGGAAACACCCGCCGCCCACATCCTCGACGAATTCGTCGTCTTCGATCCCGACGCCGGTGTCGCTGCCGAAATCAAACGAGCCAACAACGGCAAAGGCGTCGAGGTCGTGTACGACGCGGTCGGCGGCGTGACCACGGCGGCCGCCCTTGCCGCACTCGCGCACCGCGGCAGGCTGGTCGTCATCAGCGCCATCGGCTCGCCAACAGTCAACATCGATCTAAAAGACCTGTACCACAACGAAACCCGCATCCTGGGCGCCGACAGCGGCAAACTCAGCGTCGTCGACTCCGCGCACCTGCTGCAGAAGATGTTGCCCTACTTCGAATCCGGAGAGTTTCGGCCACTTCCCACCGCCGCCCGCTATTCCCTCGACGAGAGCGCAGCCGCCTACGAAGCGGTCGCCGGAAACCTCGCCGGCCGCGTCGTGATCAACCCCTGAATCCTCAAGAAAGGCACAGACATGTCAACCAATCTGACCGAACAAACCATTACCGAGGCCGTGCAACGGACTTTCGACACATCCAGTGACGAGCGTTTCAAGCAATTGATGGTCAGCCTGGTGCAGCACATGCACGACTTCGCCCGCGAGGTGCGGCTGACCGGAGACGAGTGGTTCACCGCGATGGACTTCCTCGAACGGCTCGGCAAAATCTCCAGCCCCACGCGCCAAGAGGTGGTGCTGGCCTCCGACATCCTCGGTCTGTCCATGCTGCTGGACACGATGAACGAGAACCCCGGGGGATCCGCCACCGACTCGGCCCTACTCGGCCCGTTCTACGTCGAAGGCCGCCCGACGGCGAACAACGGAGACGACATCTCCAATGGCGTTGCGGGCACACCGATGTTCGTCACCGGCCGTGTCGTCAACGAGCAGGGCGAACCGATCGCCGGCGCCCACGTCGACACCTGGCACAGCGACGGTGAAGGGTTCTACGACGTTCAGCAGACCGAGCAGCTACACAACGAGTTCGCCATGCGCGCCCTGCTGACGACCAATGACAAAGGCGAGTTCTGGTACCGCTCGATCACCCCTCGCTATTACCCGGTGCCCACCGACGGCCCCTGCGGGGAGATCATGCGCGGGGCAAATCGATCCGTCATGCGACCACAACACGTGCACTTCTGGTTCCACGCCGACGGCTACCACTCACTGATCACCCAGCTGTTCCTCAAAGACGATCCCTACATCGGGCGCGACGCGGTGTTCGCCGACCAGACCTCGCTGCAGGCCGACTTCGGGCGCCACGAGACGGGCACCGCGCCGAACGGAACCACCGTCGACGAACCCTTCGTCACGCTGGACTGGACGTTCACGCTCGTCGGCGAATGAAAGGATGCAGACCATGACCAGAATCGCGCTCGCCGACCTTGCACAGCAGCCCGATTCTCGTGAGTGGGCCGACCGTCGCGGCAACCTCAATGTCTTCGGGCTACTGGCCAACGCGCCCAACGTGTTTCCCGGCTGGTCGCACATGGTCGACGAGCTGTACGCCAGCTCGACGTTCAGTGCACGCATGCGGGAAGTGATCGTGCTGCGGGTGGCCCACCTGCAGGGCTCACCGTACGAGCTTGCCCAGCATCTGCCGCTGGGCCGCGCCGCCGGGCTCACCGAGCAACAGCTCGACGCGCTGGCCGCCGGTGATCTCGACGGAGCCGGCTTCAGCGCAGACGAAACCACCACACTCGACGTCATCACCGAGGTGTGCACGACCCACCACCTGCGCGTCGAGTCCTTCGCCAACGCCCGGGCCGTCTTCGGCGACGCGGCGCTCACCGAGTTGTTGATGATCGTCAGTTGTTATTACGGGCTGGCGCTGGTGCTCAACGCGGCCGATCTGGACATCGACACCGCGGCGCGGTTCCAGGACTAGAGGAGAAACCCGATGACGCGAATTCCGTACCGCCTGCCCGAAGACATGACCGAGCAGGCCCGCGAATTGACCGCGGAGCGCGGCAATCTTAACGTCTACCGCACGCTGGCCAACGCCGAGAACGCCTTCACCGGCTGGATGCTGGCCGGCCGCGACGCCCTGACCAGTCCGGTGCTGTCGCGGCGGCTGCGCGAACTGGTGACCCTGCGCACCGCCTACCTGATGGAACTGCAGCTACGAGCTCGGCCAGCACCGCGACGTCGCCCGCACGGCCGGTGTCAGCGCCGACGAGATCACCGCCGTGACCACCGAGTCCGATTGGCAAACCGGCTATTTCGATGCGACCGAACTCGCAGTCCTGCAACTGGCCACCGAGCTGCTGAACACACGCGGGGTCGCGGCCCCGCTCTTCGACCAGGTGCGCGCGGACTTGGGTCCGGAGGCCACCGTGGAAGTACTGATGGTCATCGGCCGCTACGCCGGTCTGGCGCTGATGCTCAATGCGCTCGACGTCGACCTCGACGAAACCGCGCGGCTACCAACGATCCCTAGCGACACTCGGAGTTAATTTCACACAGGTCTAACGACGCGGTGCCGATTAGTCGTAACGTTACGACGTGGCCTCGCGGAAGCCCCCCTCGACGCGTCTGACCGCTGACGACTGGTTGCAGGCCGGGTACACCCTGCTCGCCGAGGAGGGGGCCCGCGCACTCAAGATCGAGCGGCTGTGCCAGCAGGTCGGCGCCACCCGCGGGAGCTTCTACTGGCACTTCGAGGACATGGACGGCTACCGTGCCGCGCTGGTCGAATCGTGGAATGCGTTCCGGGATCAGGATCGGCAATCCTTGGCCGAGATCGACACCCTGCCGCCCCGGGAACGGCTGTCCGCCATGATGATTTCCTTGGTCGGGCCGCAACACTGGATCCTCGAACGCGCGATGCGGGAGTGGGCCCGCACCGACGAGGCTGCCGCCGCCAATATCCGCGACGCGGACCGACGCCTACTTCGCTCCGTCGCCAAGGCCTACCGTGACTGCGGTTTCAGTCCCGACGACGCCAAGCTGCGTGCGGAGCTGACCTTCGCGGCCGGAATCGGACTATTGCATCTCACCGGCTCGGCGGGCCAGGCGCAGCAGGCGGCTCAACACGAGCGCTTTCTGGACCTGATGCTGGGTGATCCGAAGTAGCGCGATCACACCATCGCGATCGGCGAGATCTTTGCTCCAATCGCCAACGCCCCGGCCAACTCCCGGCTTACGTCGTAATCGAACACCACATGGCCCGCGGCGATGTCCACATCGCGCTTGGCGCGCTGCAACGGGCTCGACAAGAAGTGTGCGCTGGCACCGGCGGCCTCCATCAGATCGGCGATGATCGCCCGGCACTCGTGCACCGTGTAGGCGGCCACCAGCCGCGCGTCGGCCCGCACCGATCGCCGCACGCGTTCACCGCTGACGACGAGTTCGTCGATCCCCTCGGCGGTCTCGGCGATCAGCGCACGCAGCGCGCGCAACCGCACCGTCGCATCACCGAGCCGGATCTGCGCGGCGGGCTGATCCTTCTGCGCTACACCGCTATACGCCAGGACCCGGCCGCCGAGCCGTTCCGCGAAGAGCTCGGTCACCCGTTCGGCGGCGCCGAGCACCGGCATCGACGCCGTCAGCGCCAGCGCGGGCACCAGCGGCCACCGGTAGGTGGACACCCCGTGGGCAGCCGCTCCGGGTGCGGTGCCGCCGTAGATGTCGGCCACGCTGGCGATGCGGTGCTCGGGCACGAAGACATCGGTGACGACGACGTCGTGGGAACCGGTTCCCCGCATGCCCGCGGTGTGCCACACATCGTCGACCTCGACCCGGTCGGCCGGCACCACCACGAGCGCCGGCACGATGCCATCTTCTCGCTCGATCAGCGCGCCCACGATCACCCAATCGGCATCCAGTGCGCCCGTCGCCCACGACCACCTGCCGGTCAGACGCACCCCGCCGTCGGCTGCACTGCCACGTCCGGTCGGAGCCAGCGGAGCCGGCGCCAGCACCGGGCCCGAGGCGAAGACTTCCTCCTGAAGCCGCGGATCGAACAACGACAGCATCCAGTTGTGCAGTGCATAAAACCCGAGCGTCCACGCGCTCGACGCGCAGCCAAGCGCCATCCGCCGAATCGGTTCCAGCAGTTCGGGAAACGATGCTTGGATACCGCCGAACCGGGCCGGGAGCAACAGCCGGAACAGGTCCGTCTGCCTGAACTCGTCGACCGTCGCCGCGGGCAGCCGGCGCAGCCGCTCGGCCTCCTCGGCGCGCTCGCCCAGCCGCGCGACGAATTCGTCGGTGATTCCGTGCAGCGAGCGGGTCTCAACCGCGGACATCCGGTCACCGCAACATACTTTTTAGTATGGTCGACTAGTTGCCGAAGCCGGTGAATGCGGGCAGTAAAACGGCGGGCCGCAGCGAAGTGGAGTTCTTCGCCGCGGCCCGCCGATGTCAGCGCGGGTTAGACCGGCTTGATCAGGACCTCAGGCTTAGTTGCCGAAGCCGCTGGGGGCGGGTGGTGGCGGCGGCGGGGGGATGGGGCCCCCGTTCAGGCGGTTGGCGGCAAAGGACGCGCCTTTGTCGATCCAGTCGCCGTTTTCGGGGTAGGTGTTGTGGGCGGAGAAGTTCATGCCGTCCGAACACACGGGGTCGTCGGTGGCACAGACCTTGACGGTCTTGGTTACGTAGGTCGGTCCGATCACGACCGGCGGCTGGCCCAGGAAGTTCATCGCCCGCACGTTGGGCATGCCGAACAGCACCACCGCGGCGACGTGATCGGCGATCTCGGGTGCCAGTGGTTTGGGCACGGTGTTGGGGTCGACGCCATCGGGTACCGCGGCCGAGGTGACGAAGCCCATCACGGCCGCGCCCTGGGAGAAACCGCCCAGCACCATCTTGGTCTTGGGGCAGCTGCCGGCCATCGAGATGACGTGATTACTCGCGTCGCGGATGCCGTCAAGCCCGGTGGACCACTCATCGCTGGCCGGGTAGTTGACGGCGTAGACGTCGACGGACTTTCCAGCCTCACGCCCGCGCAGGTTGTCGATGAATGCCTGTCCGGTTGGGCCGGGCCCCGGGTCCTCACCAGTGCCGCGGGCGAACACCACTTGAGCGTCCGGGCACGGCTCGGCCGACGCCGTCGGCGCGACAAGGAGAGAACTACCAAGGCCCAACGCGGCTACTGCCGCAGGACCAACTAAACGAATGACGTGACCGGTGATCATGTCGAAATTAATGCCCATTGAAGCCCATCCCAAACCTATGAGTTCCTAGACCAGTTCACCACCGCTGCCGCAGACCACAAAATCCGACACGCAGACGATCAGAAGTGATCTTATTTGGCCCGTTTCCCCGGTCAAATACCGATTGTTTGCTGGCCGGTCCCGACGTCGTGCCATTGCAAATCAATCGGCTTGATGCTCAGGGTAGCAGGGTGATTGTTACCATCGCGCGGTGAGCGATCCGCCGGTGCCAGGTGGGTGCGGCCGGCCGAAATCTGTTTCTAGACGCGAAGTCTTGAAACGTGTCGCTGTCGCGCCGGTGCTGCTGGGCATGACAACGCTCGATGTCGCGCGGGCATCTGCCGGCGTCGCCGGCACATCGGTCTTCCTCGACGCGGGCCACAACGCCGTCAACGACGCGTCGATAAACCAGCAGGTTCCGAATGGTCGGGGCGGCACGAAACCCTGCCAAACGTCGGGCGCCGCCACGAATAGCGGCTATCCGGAGCATGCGTTCAATTGGGCCGTCGTCGGACTCATCAACGAATCGCTGCGACAAATGGGCGTGACCACCGCGCTGTCTCGCGACAACGACAACTCTGTCGGACCGTGCATCGACCAGCGTGCTGCGCAAGCCAATGCGATGCACCCCGATGCGATCGTGAGCATTCACGCCGACGGTGGCGCTGCCGCCGGCAGTGGATTTCACGTCAACTACTCGAGCCCGCCGCTGAACGACGTCCAGGCCGGCCCGGCCGTGCAACTGGCGCACACGATCCGCGATGCCTTGGTCCAGGCGGGATTTCACCCGTCCACCTACCTCGGTTCGGACGGCCTCTACGGCCGCGACGACCTCGCCGGCCTGAACCTGGCCCAGTACCCGGCGGTCCTCGTCGAGCTGGGCAACATGAAAAACGCGGACGAGGCCGCGCGGATGGAAAGCCCGGACGGCCAGGCGAAGTACGCCGCAGCGGTCACGCAGGGGATCGGCGCGTTTCTGAATGCGAAAGCGCCCGGCTAGCAGCCGCTTCGACTAGATCAGCTGCGCGAGGGTGGCCATGACGATCAGCAGCAAGGTGGCGATCCCGACGACGAACACCTGGCGACGGGGAGTGATTCGCGCCGGCAGTGGCCGCTGCTGCAGTGTTCGTTGCCGCTTAAACGCGATCAGGTAGGTACACAACGCCGCGGCCAGCGCCAGCACCGCCGGGATCAGCGGCGTCAGCCCCTTCGCGCCGTGCATTTCTTTGATGGCCAACAACACACCGTTGGCCAGGAACGCGAACGACGTCCGGGTCCAGGCCAGCGTCGTGCGTTCTGCCGTCAACGTGCTCGCCGACGGATCGCGGGCCGCCGCCTGGGTCAACCCGAGACCGCCTTGAGAATGACCAACCCGAGCGCGATCAGCCCGAAAAGGCCGAGTCCGACCGCGAGGTAGGCCGGTGAGGGGTGACGGGGCAACGGGTCGCCGCGGCGCATGGCGTGGTCGGTTTGTTGCCAGCGCAGCAGCCCCGTCCCGCTGGTGAGGATCGCCAGCACCGCGAGACCCACACCGAGCAGTCGGCGGGCGCCGGGCACCGTCATCTCGGGAACGAGCTGTTCGAGGGCGACCGCCGCAGCGAGCAACCCCAGCGCGGTGCGCTGCCAGGCCAGGAAGGTCCGCTCGTTGGCCATCGTGAAGCGGTAGTCGGGTTCGCTCTCTTGCGCGCTGTCGGCGCGACGTTCGCCGGTCGGCGTGATGGTGCTGTCGGGCACGATTACCTCGCAAGGCGTATGCGAACAATGATTTAGATAGCCATGATTTTAACTCACGGTGTGGCACCGCTGCGCCGTGGCCCAGATCCTTCGGCATGATTGAGCTTGTGGTTAAGGCGTTGTTGTTCGACGTGCAGGGCACGGCGACCGATTTCCATTCGACCGTCTGCGGCGAGGCGCAACGGGTCAGCGCCGGACGCCACCCGGGCGTCGATTGGCCCGACCTGGTCCGACGTTGGCGCGCGGGTTACTTCACCGCGCTGGAGGCTGCGCGCAGTGGCCACGACGGATGGGTTTCGGTGCACTCGGTGTATCGCGACGCACTGGAAACCGTCCTGCGCGAATCGGGCATCACGGACTTTTCGGATGCCGAGCGCGAGGAACTCACCCTGGCCTGGCAACGACTCGAGCCCTGGCCGGATGTGGCACCCGGGCTGTCCTGGCTGAAGGACGAGTTCACGTTGGCGACGCTGTCGAACGCCGACGTGTCCGCGGTCATCAACATCTCCAAGCGGGCCCGGTTGCCCTGGGATGCGATCTTCGCCGCGGAAATGGCGGGGGTTTTCAAGCCCGACCCGGCGATCTATCGGATGGCCGCGACTTACCTGGGTCTGGATCCCGCCGACATCATGATGGTGGCAAGCCACAAATACGACATCCGCGCGGCGGCCGCCCTCGGCTTTCGCACGGCCTTCATCGCGCGCCCACTGGAATTCGGGGCCGACGGCGACGCCGACGTCGCCTATTCTGACGAGTTCGACATCAACGCGTCCGACTTCCTGGACCTTGCCGATCAACTGGGCGCCCGCTGGCCGTCATAAGAGTGCCGCGTCAGCGATGCGCGGATCCGGTCAATGGTTGACCGTTGGCGGCTTGCAGCAGGCAGATCAGGGTGCTCGGGGTCGGATCGGCGCCGGTGCGATCCTGGTTCGAGTCGATGAGATACGTGACCGAAAACGCGCCGCTGTCCAGCGGCTTGCCGGTGTAGGGAGTAAGCCCGGCGGCGCAGTCGCGATTGGCGATGTTGGAGATGGCGGTGTCCACGGCCATCGGCGCGCGCAGGTAGACCTCGGCTAAATGCGCTGTGGCGCAATCGGTAACGGTTACTGTCACCCGGCTGAGATCGGCCGGTGGAAGGTCAGCGACGCAATCGCCGACTTGAAGGTTGATCCACTTCTCGGTGTGTGAGCCAAGTGGTGCGGCTGTGGCTGTGGCTGTGGCGCAGGCGCCCAGCAGTGCGACGGCGGTCAGCCCGCATACCGCGTGAAGGCTTCGCGTCCGCATGGCAGCCTCCCTAGCCCGCTGCGGTGAACGCCGGCGGCGCGGTGTTGGTCAGCGTCGGGTCCGGCTTTTCCGACGCCATCGACAGCAACCCCCGCACACAGCGCGCGGCCAGCAGCCAGTTCGACGGCTTCTTCAGGTTCAGCCCGCCCAGCAGCTGTTTGATCATGGTCAGCGTGTCGAAGTAAATGCGTTCGCAGACAAGCGTTTCCGCGTCGTCGAAAACGAAGTAGGCGGTCATACGGACCCGGAACCGGCTGCCGGTGGGCGGAACCTTGCCCAGATAGCCCCGATGCGTGCCCATCAACCAGAACTCGGCGATCACCGCGTCGGCGCTGTGCCGCAGCGCGATGATCTCGTGGTCCTGATCGGGGAACGCGGTGCGCGTGTAGTCGTAGTAGCCACGCACCGCGGTGTTTCCGTCGTGGATGACCATCTGCGGGATCAGCTCATAGTGCGGGTGCGGGAACGTCGACAACACCTCGTCCCAGTCTTGGCGGACCTCGTCATGGAAATGGTCGAGCACGAGTTTCTGGCGCGCCGCCAGCACCTCGAGAGGGGGAAACGTGGGAGTGGTCACGGTGTTCACGATAAGCCGCAGTCGCCGCACCGGATAGCCGCTACTCGCGGAGGGCCCCGCCGGCCATCACTTCGGGAGCGGCCCGTTCACCGGAGCTGATCGCGCCGTCGATCCAGCCGCACATCTTCGGCGAGGTCTCGGTGCCGGCCCAGTGAATACGGCCGCACGGTTCACGCAGCGCATGGCCGAACTCGGTGAGCACACCGGGCGGCGCGTGGCTGAGCATCCCACCGCCGGAATAGGGTTCGCGGGTCCAGTTCTGTTCGTGGTATTCGACCGGCTTGCCGGCCTTCGCGCCGAATCGCTCGACGAGGGCATCGAGTACCGCCTGCCGGCGTTCCCCCTCTTCGAGGCGCTCGTATTGCCGGGCGATGGGGCCCTCGATGATGACGCACAGGATGCCCGGCGTCCCGGTGTCGGTGCAGGCGTCGATGGTGACCGTTGCGAGCGATCCCGGCGCGGCGGACTGGCCGCACAAACCGTCGGCCCGCCAGAACGGCTCATCGTAGACGATCGAGATTTTAACAATCGCGCCGCTCGGCATCCGCTGGTGCAGGAGTGACCGATCGGTGGGAAGCATTGGCTCGTAAATGATTTGGCTGGCGATCGCCAACGGAACCGCGACGATCACCCGTCGCGCCCGGATGCTGTCGCTTTCGGAGCGAACGGTCACTCCCTCGGCGTCCTGCGTGATGGAGCGGACCGGTTGCGAGAGCTGGATCGCGTCGCCGAGCTCGGCGGCCATTGGTTGGTAGATCGCCCCCATGCCGCCGACGACGCGCGAGTCTTGGGAGGCGTCCTTGCCGCCGAGCACCCAGCTCGGACCACCGGCGGATCCCATTTGATAAAGCATGAACAGCATCGACACCTCGGAGGCAGCCGACGTGTAACAACCGGAGATCGCCGTATCCAGCAGGGCGTGCGCCGCCTTGGATGCGACGTTCTTGTCCAGCCACTGAGCCAGCGTCATGCGATCCCACTTCGCGGCATTCTTGGCTTCCCAGGGCGCGTCCAGCGGGATCGACTTGCACATCTGGCCCAGCTCGAGCATCGCCGCGCCCAGATTCAATGAGGCCCACGGGCTCATGGTCCACGGGATCATGCCGCCGTAGCGATGCTGTTTGCCGTCGACGACCATGATGGCCTCGCCGTCGTGGTACTGCTTGAAGGTCTTGACGCCGAACTCGTCCATCAGCGCGTGGATCCGGTCCTGCGTCGGCCCGACCCACGCGCCCCCGCGATCGATCCACGACCCGTCGTCGCGCGGCACGGTGAAGGTCCGGCCACCGACGCGATCGCGTGCCTCCAGCAACGCCACCGAATGGCCGGCCTGCTTGAGTCGAAGCGCGGCAGTCAGACCCGCGAAGCCGGCACCCACCACGCACACAGCGACGTCAGCCATGCTAGGCCGGCGGAGTCCAGGCGACCGGCAGGCTCTTGATGCCGTGAATGAATTGCGACAGCAGTCGCGCTGGTCTGCCGGTCACGGCGATGTCCGGGATTTCCCGGCGCAATTCATCGAAGATGACCCGGATCTCACGACGAGCCAGGTTGGCCCCCAAACAGAAATGCGCGCCGCCGCCGCCGAAGCCCAGATGCGGGTTGGGGTCGCGCGCGACATCAAAAGCCCATGGATTGGCGAACTTTGACTCGTCTCGGTTGGCCGAGTTGTAGTACAGCGCGACCTTGTCGCCGGCGGCCATCTTGACGCCGCTCAACTCGAAGTCCCGCGTCAGGGTGCGTCGCATGTAAATGACCGGTGAGGCCCAGCGCACGATCTCCTCGACCGCGGTGGGCGTCAGCTCCTCGAAGTTGGCCCACCACTTTTCGCGTTGCTCGGGGAAGCGGGACAACGCCAGCACGCCGTGACTGATCGCATTGCGCGTGGTTTCGTTGCCGGCCACCACCAGCAGGATGAAGAACGACGCGATCTCCTGGGAGGTAAGCCGGTCACCGTCGACCTCGGCTTCCACCAGAGCGGTGGTCAGATCGTCGTGGTGATTGCACCGGCGGTCTTCGGCCAGCGCGGTGGCATAGGTGCCGATGTCCATCGAAACCTGCATGAACTCTTCGAAATCCAGCGTCAGATCGGGGTCGCCGAACCCGAGAATCACGTTGGTCCAGTGGAAGACTCGCTGATGGTCCTCCTCGGGAATGCCCATCATGTCGCAGATGACCTGCAGCGGTAGCGGCCCGGCGAGCTCCGTGACGAGGTCGGCTTGGCCGTCGGGATGGTTCGCTTTCAACGAGGTAACCAACCGATGGGCCCGCTCTCGCATCGAAGTCTCAATGCGGGCAACCACTTTCGGGGTGAAGGCCCTGCTGACCATCGCGCGCAGCCGCTGGTGCCGCGGGTCGTCGAGCACGATCATCGAGCCGAAGTACTCGGCCAACTCCGGTGTCTGGTCGTTGACCGTGATGCCGCAGGCGGAACTGAAGATGTCGGGATGACGGCTGGCGAAGTTGATGTCGTCGAGCTTGGTCAGCGCCCAATACCCGTTGCCGGTCTCAAATCCCTCGTACTCGATCGGGGGCCAGAACGAGATCGGGGCCTCCCGGCGCAAGGTGGCGAAAACGGCGTCTCGGACGTCGTCGTTACGCACCCAGAAATCGAGTGACTCGAGATGGATATCGGCAAGCGGGATCTCGGGCGGTGGCGTCCCATTCGGTCGTGTTTCGATGCCCGTCGTGAGGCTCACTTAACCATCCTTCGCCATTGAATGAGGTGACACCGGGGTGTCTAGACCCGGATCAGTGTGTACAAGCGGTTCTGGCTGGCACGCCCGTCGTCGCCGTCGCGGCACTGACCACGTTGCCGTCGATGAAAATCTTGCAGGAGATTGGACCCGGCCCCTGCGCGCTGAGGGTGAACACCTGGCCCCCGAAGCCGGTGAATTCCGTCGACCACGGCAACGGCGCATTTACCTGGTGCAGCTGCCCGGCCTCGGTTTGGTAGTAGATGAATTGGGCGACCGCGGGCCCATTGACCTCGTAGCGAACCTGGGGCATCTCGGGTAGGGCGTGGGCGACACCGCAGGCATTTGCGAACCCGATACCGATAGCAAACAGGGCCGCGGGTCCGGCGAGATGCTTAGTCATGAATTGCATCGTGTCACTGCGGGCGGCGGTAGGGAAGCGATTCGCACCTAGATGTTGGGCGCCAGGTGCACCGATTCGACGGTGAAGAGGTGCGGTTCGAAGCTGGTCGCGATCCCGGCGGCCACGCTCATGTGCTCACGCGCTCGCGGGTCTTCGAAGATCGCTTGGTACGCCTCGGCGCTTTGCCACTGCGCGTAGTTGACCACTCGGGTGCCATCGGTGCTGACGTGGATGTTGGCCGAGATGAAGCCGGGGACAAGCCGCATCGTCTCTTCGGTGGCCCGGGCCAGCAGTTCAGCCAGTTCCGACGCCCGCTCGGGTGCCACGGTGAAGACATTGATCAGGGTGGCGATCGGGGCGTGCTCTTGGATCGTGGTCATCGTCGGACCTCCATTGTCAGGAACCTTACAATTCAACCCTAACATGATGTAAGGTTCCTGTCATGAGTCAAGCGCCGATCGAGAGTGGCGCGGGCTATTTGGTGAAGCGGGTTCAGCAAGCGCTGCGACGCCAGTGCGATGCGGGGCTGAAAGCCACCGGGTTGTCAATGTCGCAGTACGCGCTGCTGCGGGCGCTGCACGATCATCCCGACGCGTCGGCCGCCGAACTCGCGAGGCTGTGCTTCGTCACTCGCCAGTCGCTGGCCGACGTCTTGAGCGGACTGCGAACGGGCGATCTCGTTGCCCCCTCGGATAGCCAGGGGCGAGGTCGTGCCCGCGCACTGGTCCTCACCCCGCTTGGGCTGCGGCGCCTGCAGGACAGCCACGCCGCGGTCGCACACGTCGAAGCGGACATGTTGCGCGGCATCCCCGCCGCGGCACGCAAAGAACTCGCGGCATTGCTCATCATCTGCGCCGAAAACCTGGAAGCGGCGCCGAACGATTGAGGGCTTAGTGTGAATCCCGGAGCGGGGGGCTGCTGATCGAGAAAGTGAGTTTCGAGAATGGGCAAGCCGGAACATGGCTCAAAGCGTGTAGTGGTTTATGGCACTGGCTTTGTCGGCAGGATGGTGATCCCCGAGATCGTCAAGCACCCGCTGTTTGAGTTGGTCGGCGTCGGTGTCAGCAATCCGAACAAGGTTGGCCGCGACGTCGGCGAGATCTGCGGCTTGCCGGAGAAGGTGGGTGTTGTCGCCACCGACGACGTCGACGCGCTGATCGCTTTGAAGCCCGACGCGTTGGTGCACTACGGCCCGACGGCGATGCACGCCAAAGAGAACATCTCGCTGATCACTCGCTTTCTGCGGGCCGGCATCGATGTGTGCTCGACGGCGATGACGCCGTGGGTATGGCCGACGATGCACCTGAACCCGCCGAACTGGATCGAGCCGATCACCGAAGCCTGCGAGCTGGGCGAGTCGTCCTGCTTCACCACCGGCATCGACCCCGGCTTCGCCAACGACCTGTTCCCGATGACGCTGATGGGCCTGACCTCGGAGGTGAAGCGCGTCCGGGCCTCGGAGCTGCTGGACTACACCAACTACGAGGGTGACTACGAATTCGAGATGGGCATCGGCCGCGAGCCCGAGTTCAAGCCGATGCTGGAAGACCGCGACATGCTGATCTTCGCGTGGGGCGCCACCATCCCGATGATCGCGCACGCCGCGGGCATCATGCTCGACGAGATGACCACCACCTGGGACAAGTGGGTGACACCCACCGAGCGCAACTCCGCCCGGGGCGTCATCAAACCCGGTCACGTCGCCGCCGTCCGGTTCACCATCAATGGCGTCTACAAGGGCGAAACCCGCATCCAGCTCGAGCACGTCAACCGCATCGGGCTTGACGCCGCCCCCGACTGGCCGACCGGCCACGACAACGACGTCTACCGGGTGGACATCGAAGGCACGCCGAGCATCTTCCAGGAGACCGCGTTCCGGTTCACCGACGGTTCCGGCCGGGATGCGGCCGCGGCCGGATGCCTGGCGACCGGGTTGCGGGCATTGAATGCGGTGCCGGCGGTCAACGACTTGCGGCCGGGCTGGGTTACCCCGTTGGATCTGCCGCTGATCGCCGGGGCGGGTAACATACGCTGACCAGGGTGGATAATGTGGCCGATTCGTTATACAGCTAGCGCATAGCTAGCGCAGAGATTGGCTATAGGTATATCCGACAAAATAGGGGCATAGGCGGGTGCGGGGGCATTCCGCTCGATAACGGGGATGGACCATGTCAGACGGAGCTACGCCTGCGCTGGGGCTCTCGATTGGCGCGACCAACTTCGCCGCGGTGACCGCGGACCACGCCATCACCCGTAAGCCCATCATGACGCTCTACCGCGAGCGCCTACCCGAGCTCGGGGTGCCGTCCGAGAACCCCCGGTTGGACCAACCGGGCCTGGTCATCACCGACTTCGTGGACCGGGTCGGCGACCCGATTGGCATCGTGGCGGCCGACGGCACGGTGCACCAGAGCGAGGTATTGGCCGCCGACGGGTTGCGTGCGCTGGCCTTCGCCGCCACCGTCGGGCGAGGGCTTCCCGAAAACGTCGCGGTGACCCACCCCGCGCACTGGGGATCGAACGCGGTCGACGCGCTGGGTTCCGCGCTGAGCCGGGTGCCCGAATGGTCGAAGCGCGCCCAGCCGCTGACGTTGATCCCCGATGCTGCCGCGACGCTGTTCGCCGTGCGGGCCAACCCCGGCATCCCGGCGCGGGGGACCGTGGCGGTGTGCGACTTCGGCGGCAGCGGCACCAGCATCACGCTGATGGACGCCGCGGGTGACTATCACCCGCTCGCCGCGACCGTGCGGCACCACGACTTCTCCGGCGACCTGATCGACCAGGCACTGTTGACGACCGTCCTGGCCAACCTGCCCAGCGCCGATTCGTTTGATCCGTCCGGCACCTCGGCGATCGGACCGCTGAGCCGGCTGCGGACCCGATGCCGAAGCGCCAAGGAGCAGCTCTCGTCGAGCACGGTTGCCACGCTCGCCGAGGAGTTGCCGGGCATCCCCGGCGAAATCCGGATCACCAGGAACGAACTTGCCGACGCGATCCATGCATCGCTAGTCAAATTCGTGGCGGTGCTAGATGAAACGTTGGCGCGCAACGGGATTCGCGACCTGGTCGCGGTGGTTTCGGTCGGCGGCGGCGCAAGCATCCCCGCGGTCACCACGATGCTGTCCGGGCACCTGCGCGTTCCGGTCGTGACGACGCCGCGTCCGTACTTGGCCCCGGCCATCGGCGGAGCGTTGCGCGTGACGCGTGGGCCGGGGGAGACCAGCGCGACCCTGCTCACCCCGGCCGCGGCCCGAGCGGGCGCAGTGGCGGCGGCGGTAGCACCTGTTGCGGTGGAGGAGCGAAAGTTGGTGCTGACCCAGGCGCCGCCCTCGGAGCCGGTATCGAGCCTGATGCCCGCGCTGGCCTGGTCGGAGACCGACGACCATTCGCGCGCGATGCCCATCGCGGGGCAGGTTCCCGGCGGTTCGGGCTATACGTCGGCGCGCCCCGCCTTGAATTTCCAACAGCCCGCGCAGCCACCACGCCGGGAGAAAAAGGAACCGGTCATTCCCTGGTATCGGGTGCCGGCCCTGTTCATCATCGGCACGGCGGTAGCGGTGCTGCTGGTGGGCATCGCGTTGGCGATCGGCCTCTCCGACGACAAACCGGCGCCGGCCCCGGGCGTGAACACGACTCCGGCTTCCGCGCCCCCTGCCAGCGGAGCTCCGCAATCCGCACCGCCGAGCCAGGCGCCGGTCACGGGCCAGGCCGGGACTCCGGCCGCTCCACCGCCGCAACCCGCTGACGCTCCCGCGCCAGTCGACGTGCCGCCGCCGGCGGCCGTGGATACGCCGGTCCCGGCGGCACCCCCGCCGCCCCCGGTTGACGCTCCGGCTCCGCCGCCGGTGCCTCAGATACCAGCGCCCGCACCTCGGGTTCCGCCGATCCCGGCGATTCCGGGCATCCCGCGCATCCCGGGAATCAGCTTGCCAATTCCCGGTTTTGGTGGCCCGTAAGGGCTATTTGCGGTACGGGCTATGTGGTGCCGGGTCCGCGCTTTTCGCCCTTGTTGTCCTCGGCCGCGAGCTTGCGGAGTTTGTCGTTCAGAGTCTTGTCCTTCTCGACTTGCTCCTGCTTTTCGTCGTCGTCGCGGTCGGCGTCTTCGCTGTTCTTCGGATTGCCGTCGTCGTCCAGCCACGCACCGATCGCGGTGCCCGACACCGCCCCACCGGAACCGGGGAGCACCAATGTGGGCTTGTCCTCGTAGGCCGTCATCATTTCGGCGGCTTTCCCCTTGGCGTCCTCGTCCGGCTCTGGCTTCTCCGTGAGTTGCTGATCGCCTTCTACGCGGTCTTTATCGTCTTCCCCACCAGCTGTATCTTCTTCTTGACCAGCTGTTTTGTCGTCCTGCACGCTCATTTAGCTACCCCCTGTTGAGTTGCAGCTTCGACTGCAGCTTGATCCCGGTTACCCGCTGCCGCGCTGTGTCGAAACTCTCGTTACCGCAATCTTTTTAGCCTGACCAGCGGTCACTCGGAGGGTGTGACGGGAAAAGCTTTGTGCCAGTTACCCGTTGATTGCTGGATAGCTAACGCCGGTGAGTTGCTCGGAAATCTCCCACAGCCGCCGGCAGTCATCGTCGTTGCGGGCACGCGAAGGGGTGCTGGCTACCTTGACGCCGCCGCCGGCGAGCTCCATGAATCCGCGTGGTCCATAGAACTCGCCGCCCTCGGCCTGCGGCGTAGCGGCCGCATAGAGAGCCGGCAGGATGCCTTCGTTGATGTCCTGCCACAGGAACGGCGTGAAACGCCACGACGCCTTGTACAACCGCTCCATCAGCGCGGGCTTTTCGCGGCCGTAGGACGGCCCGCTGACCTGCAGGTTGGTTTTGGTCAGGCCGGGGTGTGCCGCACCGGCGACGATGCCCCAGCCGCCGGCGCGGCTGCGTTTGTCCAATTCGCGGGCGAACATCAGCACCGCCAGCTTTGACTGGCCGTAGGCCGACATCGGCGCGTAGGGCTTCTCGAACTGCAGGTCGTCGAAGTGGATCTTGCCGCTCTGGCTGGCCGCGAGGCTGCTCAGCGAGACGACGCGGGCACGTTGCGCGGCGCGTAACAGCGGCAGCAGATGCGCGGTCAGCGCGAAGTGCCCGAGATGGTTACTGCCGAACTGCAATTCGAAGCCGTCGGCGGTGGTGTCGCGTTCCGGCGGCGTCATGACCCCGGCGTTGTTGATCAGAATGTCGATCGGGCGGCCCTCGGCGTTGAGTTGTTCACCCAGCGCCGCGACGGAGGCCAGCGACGACAGGTCGAGGGATTTGATGGTCAGCTTCGCGTCGGGCACGCCGCTGCGGATCTCGCCGATCGCCGCTTCGCCCTTGGCTCGATTGCGGATCGCCATGACGACATCGGCGCCGGCGGCGGAGAGCCGCCTGGCCAGCCCGAAACCCAGACCGCTGTTGGCTCCGGTGACGATCGCCAGCTTCCCGGACAGGTCCGGCACGGTGGCGACGAGATCGTTGGCCATGCGTATCACCCTTCTTCGGTATGAGCTTCGTCCTAGTGTGCTCTTTGTGCCACCGTCAGCGAACCCTCATGGCAAATTGTTTCGCTGGCACGGAGGTGGCTCGCGGTGACACACTGCGTGGATGAGCAGCAGGCGAGTTGCGAAGATTTCGCTGGCCGCCGCCATCGTGATGATGATCGTGTCAGTCGGCGGTTTCATCTTCGCGCTGGTGCTCAACACGTTTTTCCTGGACAAGTACAACGCGTACGGCGAGGTGCCGATCCCCGGGTCGGGCAGCCTGTACTTGCCCGCCGGTGAAGTCACCGTCAGCTTGCACACCGTCGTGATCAGCGGCCCCGACGGCGGGGGCCTGCCGGTGCCGCCGCTCGGGATCACGATCACCCCGCCCGACGGACTGGCGCAGCCGACGATGAGCGAAAACATCGGCAGCACAACAACAGTCAACAATGACGCGCATGTGCGGGTGTGGGTGGCTCAGGTCCCCGCCGCGGGCACGTACAACATCACGACGGACGGGCAGGTCAACGGATTCATCGCGCCTCAACTGGCGTTCGGCCACTCGAGTTCCCACGGCTATCTGGTCTGGGTGTTCGTGGCGATGTTCGTTGTGGGCCTGGTCGATTCGATCTTCTCAGGGTGGTGGTTGGCTCGCACCCGGCGCAAAGCGGCAGCGGCCTTCGTACATGGAGTGTCGCCGGCGGTGTCGGTGGCGCCGGCCTACACGCCGCCCGTCACGGCACACGAACCCACCGACGAGGGCGTCCGGCTCGAGCGGCTCAAAACGCTGGCGGCGCTGCGCGATTCCGGAGCGTTGACCGAGCAGGAGTTTCAGACCGAGAAGCAGCGGATCCTCGAAGGGCACTGAGGGATGCGGGTTTTTGCCCGCCTCTGAGCGACAACTGGTAGCGGAAACGCGGGAGTAGAGCGCGGAAAATGCGGGAGAGAGCCTTGTCGCTGTGAGGCGGGCAAAAAGTGTCTCGCCTAATTTGTGGGACGCGTGTGACGGGGTCAGTGACCCCGCGCCACCCACTCCTCGTAGTGGACGAGCTCGTCGCCGATGACGGTGCTGTCCCCGTGGCCCGTGTGCACGACGGTCTCGTCGGCCAGCTTGCCGAGCCGTTCGGAGATCGAGTTCAGGATCGTCGGAAAGTCGGAGTACGAGCGTCCCGTCGCGCCGGGGCCACCGGAGAACAGGGTGTCGCCGCTGAACACGACACCGAGGTCATGCACGTACCAGCACACGGAACCGGGGGAGTGGCCGGGGGTATGCAGCGCGGTTAACTCGGTGCCGGCGATTTTCAACTTCTCCCCATCGGATATGGTGCGAAACTCCTTGTCCGGGTGGGTCATTCGCCACAATACCTCGTCTGCGGGGTGCAGTAGCACCGGTGCGTCGAGTGTCTCGCCGAGTTCGGGCGCCACACCGATGTGGTCGTTGTGGCCGTGCGTGCACACCACCGCCACAACGTGGCGGCCGTCGACGGCCTCGATGATCGGTGCCGCGTCGTGAGCGGCGTCGAAAATCACGACATTGGAGTTATCGCCTATGAGCCAGATGTTGTTATCGACTTCCCAACTGCCACCGTCGAGTTCGAAGGTCCCGTGGGTCACCACGCGATCGATGTCAACCACTACATCACCACCACCGAGCGCAGCACCGCACCGTCATGCATCTTCTCGAACGCCTCCTCGATGGCGTCTAACCCGATTCGCTCCGAGACAAACTTCTCCAGCGGCAGCCGGCCCTGCAGATACAGATCGATCAGGGTGGGGAAGTCGCGTTCGGGCAGGCAGTCGCCGTACCACGACGACTTCAGCGACCCGCCGCGGGAGAAGAAGTCGACCAGCGGCATGTCCAGGCGCATATCCGGTGTCGGCACACCGACCAGCACCACGGTTCCGGCGAGGTCGCGGGCGTAGAAGGCCTGCTTCCACGTTTCGGGGCGGCCGACCGCGTCGATCACCACGTCGACGCCGAAGCCCCCGGTGAGGTCCTGGATGGTTTCGACGACATCGAACTCGCGGGCGTTAAGGGTATGGGTGGCACCGAACTTGCGGGCCCAGTCCAGTTTGGTGTTGTCGGTGTCGACGGCGATGATCTGCCTGGCGCCGACCAGCGCGGCCCCCGCGATCGCGGCATCCCCGACGCCGCCGCAGCCGATCACCGCGACGGTGTCGTTACGGTCGATAGCGCCGGTGTTGATCGCGGCGCCGATACCGGCCATCACGCCGCAGCCCAGCAACCCGGCGACCGCGGGGTCGGCCTCGGGGTTGACCTTGGTGCATTGGCCGGCGGCCACCAGCGTCTTGTCGGCGAACGCCCCAATGCCCAGCGCGGGCGTGAGCTCGGTGCCGTCGGTCAGCGTCATTTCCTGGGTGGCATTGAACGTGTCGAAGCAGTAGCTCGGCTTGCCGCGTTTGCATGCCCGGCACTGGCCGCAGACCGCGCGCCAGTTCAGGATCACGAAGTCGCCCGGCTGAACCGCGGTGACGCCCGGCCCGACCGCTTCGACCGTGCCGGCGGCCTCGTGGCCGAGCAGGAACGGATACTCGTCATTGATGCCACCCTCGCGGTAGGTCAGGTCGGTATGGCACACCCCGCAGGCGATGACATCGACCAGTGCCTCTCCGGGGCCGGGGTCCGGGACGACGATGTCCACCAGCTCGACGGGCTGACCCTTCTTGCGTGAAATCACTCCGCGCACTGTCTGACTCATGGGTTCTAACCTACTGTTCGCCGCCATACATCAGTTGCTGGCCCGTCCACCCACGGGCCGGCGTGTAGCGTCCGTGGGCGTGATGGCTTTGGAGACTGCCGAACAATTCGCCGAACGAATGGTCGCGACCCTCGACGGCGCCAGCCTGGTGATCCTGGTGAGCATCGGGCACCAGACCGGCCTGCTGGACACGATGGCCGAACGCGGGGCGGCAACCAGCGTGCAGATCGCCGAGGCCGCGGGCCTCAACGAGCGCTACGTCCGGGAGTGGCTGGGCGGCATGACCACCGGGCACATCGTCGACTACGACGCCGACACCGGAACCTACGTGTTGCCCGCTCACCGCGCCGCTGTGCTGACCCGTGCGGCGGGTCCGCACAACCTCGGGGTGGTGGCCCAGTTCGTTCCGTTGCTGGGCGAGGTCGAGCAGAAAATCATCGGCTGCTTCCGAGCCGGCGGCGGGCTGCCCTACAGCGAATTTCCGCGCTTCCACACACTGATGGCCGAGGAGAGTGGCGCGGTGTTCGACGCCGCGCTCGTCGACGTCGTGCTGCCGTTGGTCGACGGCCTTCCCCAACGCCTGCGATCGGGCGTGGACGTCGCCGATGTCGGCTGCGGCAGCGGTCACGCGATCAACGTGATGGCGCAGGCCTTCCCGGCGAGCCGGTTCACCGGCATCGACTTCTCCGACGAGGCCATCGCCACGGGCGTCCAGGAGGCGGCACGCCTCGGCCTGACGAACGCGACCTTCGAAAGCCACAACCTGACCGCGTTGGACAAGACCGACAGCTACGACGTGATCACCGTGTTCGACGCCATTCACGATCAGGCCCAGCCGGCCCGGGTGCTGGAAAACATGCGTCGCGCGCTGCGGCCCGGCGGTGTCTTGCTGATGGCCGACATCAAGGCGTCGAGCCGACTCGAAGACAACGTCGACGCACCGATGAGCACCTACCTCTACACGACGTCGCTGATGCACTGCATGACGGTGTCGCTGGCGTTCGACGGCGCCGGACTGGGCGCGGTGTGGGGACATCAGCTGGCCACCTCGATGCTCGTCGACGCCGGGTTTGCCGACGTGCGCGTGGCAGAGATCGAGTCGGACCCGATCAACAACTACTACATCGCCACGAAGTGACGCGCCCGACCTGATGGCCGCTCTCGACGCTCTCGATGACTGGCCGGTCCCGGCTGCCGCCGCCGCGGTGGTCGGACCCGCCGGGATGCTGGCCACCCACGGCGACACCGAGCGGGTGTTCGCATTGGCGTCGGTCACCAAGCCGTTGGTGGCCCGGGCCGCGCAGGTCGCCATCGAAGAGGGCGTCGTCGATCTGGACACCCCGGCCGGCCCGCCCGGATCCACGGTCCGTCACCTGCTGGCGCACGCCTCGGGTCTGGCGATGCACTCCGATTGGGTGCTGGCCGAGCCCGGCGCCCGGCGGATGTATTCCAACTACGGCTTCGCCGTGCTGGCCGAGACCGTGGAGCGGGAGTCGGGCATCGAGTTCGCCCGCTATCTCAGCGAGGCGGTGTGTGAGCCGTTGCGGATGGCCTCGACTCAGCTGGACGGCGGCGCTTCGACGGCAGGTTACGGCGGCACCTCCACGGTGAGCGACCTGGCGGCGTTCGCCGGCGAGTTGCTGCGTCCGGCGCTGGTCTCGGGGCAGATGCATGACGACGCGACGACCGTGCAGTTCGCCGGGCTGGACGGGGTGCTACCCGGCTACGGCGTGCAGCGGCCCAACGACTGGGGGCTGGGCTTCGAGATCCGGGATTCCAAATCGCCGCACTGGACGGGGGCGCGCAACTCGGCGCGCACGTTCGGGCATTTTGGCCAAGCGGGGGGCTTTATCTGGGTAGATCCCGTCGCTGAGCTGGCCTTTGTCGTGCTGACGGACCGCGATTTCGGCGACTGGGCGCTGGATCGGTGGCCGGAAGTCTCGGACCGAGTGCTCGGTGAGTAATTTTAAGGAAAATGCACACTAGCGCAACATAGGCATCACAGGGCACAATAGACACGCAAGACACAAAATTTGATGCGAGCATGCCGCTCGTCGGGTTCACCAGGTCGTTGGGGAAGACGTCCCTCGTGGAACCGAAGGAGCAACAATATGCGTGCGACGAATCAATTCGCCGACGGCACGGCTGGTGTGGTGTATGTCCACGCCTCGCCCGCGGCGGTATGCCCGCATGTCGAGTGGGCGTTGTCGTCGACCCTGCAGTCCAAGGCCAACCTGGTCTGGACACCGCAGCCGGCGATGCCCGGGCAGCTGCGTGCCGTCACGAACTGGTGCGGTCCGGTGGGTACCGGTGCCCGGTTGGCCAACGCGCTGCGGTCCTGGTCGGTGCTGCGGTTCGAGGTCACTGAGGATCCGAGCCCCGGAGTCGACGGTTTCCGATTCAGCCACACCCCGCAACTGGGCTTGTGGAGCGGGGCGATGAGTGCCAACGGCGACATCATGGTCGGCGAGATGCGGCTGCGGTCGATGATGGCGCAAGGTGTCGACACGCTGGCCGCCGAGATGGACTCCGTGCTGGGAACGGCGTGGGACGAGGCGCTCGAGGTGTATCGCGACGGTGGCGACGCCGGCGAATTGACCTGGCTCAACCGGGGTGTCGGCTAGACGGTTATACGACCGGCGGGTTCGCCGGGGCGGCGGATACCGGCATATCGAACGTCGTCGAGCTCGACGTGAGTGCCTTTGATCACGGTGGGGAAGAGGCGGAGCCGGGCGCAGCGCGTCGCGACCATCAAAGGACTGGCGGGTTCGCCGGAGCGGCGGCATCGACTAATTTGCGGTCATAGGTGCTTATTTTCGCCCATATGCGACGGCGACGAAGAGGCCCAACACCGCAACCAGGAGAAATATCATCGCGACCGGGTCGATGAGGTCATACATCATGCGATCGCCCCCCTGCGTCGCCGCGCCCGCGCGTGAATGCCATGGGGCACGGCGTCGAGGAGCGTGACCGTGAGTGCGGCGCCACTGGGCAGCAAGTAGGTCCGTCGTTCGCCGGGGCGTGCGCCTGCAATCGCGGCGCCCAGCGGGGATTGGATGGAGTAGACCTCTATGTCGCCGTATTCGGCGCCGCGCACACCCAGTAGGAAGGTTTCGATGTCCCCGGTGTCGTCGTAGCGGATGGTCAAAACCATTCCGGGTTCGGCGATCCCGTCGTCGGGTGGGTCCTCGCCAACCACGGCATTGAGCAACAGATCATGAATCTGTTGAATCCGCGCCTGCCACCATTGTTGGAGAGCGTAACTGTTTTCGTCGGTATCGCCGGCGGCTGCGGCGGTACACAACTCACGAAGCGTGGCCAACTCCCTTTGTAGCCGCTCGTAGGCTTGCGGCGAGATCCACACGCGTTGCGCGCTGTTCATGTCTGTGCCTTTCATGATGCGCCCGCGGTCGTCACGACCCGCCGCGGCGCGACGCTTGTCGTAGGCGCGCGTTTCATTCCGGCCGCTGTCTGTTGTTGTGGTCTTTGGTACCCGGCGGTCACCGTTGCGTCGCGCTGGGGAGACTGCGGCCCAGGGCTTTTCGCAACGTGTATTCCGGAGGGCACGGCCTCTAGGAGTGTCACGAGCAGGGGGCGCGTTTCATTGGGGATGGAGTAGATGCGCTGGTCGCCAGGACGTGCGCCCGCGATCGCGTGGCCCAGCGGCGACAGCGTCGAGTAGACCGTGACATCGGCGCCCTCGCCGAAACGCCGACCGAGCAGGAAGGTTTCGGTCTCACCGGTGGCGTCGTAGCGGATGGTAAGAACCATGCCCGGTTCGGCGATGCCGCCGCCGACGGCGTCCTCACTCACGACTACGTTGGTCAGCAGATCCTGAATCTCGCGGATGCGTGCTCGTCGCGCTGAGTAGCCCGCGGTGAGATTCGCGTCGTAATCCATGAAGTCGTCGGGAACTTCGATACTGCGCCGCGAGCGCAGCGCGGCAAGTTCATTGTGCAGTCGAGCGTATTCCTGTCGTGTCATCCAGATACGTTGCGTGTTAGTCATTTTGATGCCTTTCGTGTCGATGAGGGTGTCGCCAGGGGCGGACCGGAGCACAGCAACCGCCCCTGGCAACGCGGAGCCCGTGGTGGGCGAGAGTTCGCCGCGCTTTGGATTCGCGGCTATCGGGAGCGCTAGCGGCCGCTCCTGCGCAGCGGATCGAACTCGCGCAGGGCTTGGGGTTGCTTGCCGGTCGTGATCTGTTCGGCCAACAGCCGCCCGGTGATTGGGCCGTGCGCCAATCCCCACATGCCGTGTCCGCCCGCCACGTAGACGCCCGGTGATACTTCGCCGATCAGGGCACGGCCATCGGGGGTGACCGGGTAGGCGCCAACCCACACGTTGCTGCGCTCGGCCCAGCGCGCCCCGTCCAACAAGGGACCGGCCGAGGCGACGATGGTCTCCACCCGCTCTGGTATGACCCGCTCAGGGAGGTGGCGGAATTCCATGGTGCCTGAAACACGGATTGCGCCCTTGTAGGGCGTGCACGCCACCCGCGCGTCCGGCAGGTAGATGGGGGTAGGTATCGGGCGGTCCACGGGCACGGTAAACGAGTAGCCGTGACCGGCCTGCACCGGGACGCGCAGCCAGCGGTCCGCCAGCCGCGATAACCGTGCGCCGGTGGCGCTCACCGCGGCGTCCGCGGTGAGCGGTTTTCCGTTGCGCGGGTACACCGCAACGCCGCTGCCCGAGGTGAGTATGTCGCGGATTTCCAGCCTGTGGATCGTTGCCCCGCGGACCACCACTGAGCGGCCCAGGGCCTCCACGAATCGTTGCGGGTCGACGAAGCGCTGCGCGTTGATGTTCAGCCCGGCGGTGACCGCCGGCGAGGCCAGGGGTACTTGTTCGCGTAGCGCCTCGCCGGACAACGCGGTGACATGCATTGTCTGGCCGGCCTTTTCGAGCTCGCGTAGCTCCGTCAGCATGCGTTCCGTCTCCTCGGTGGTACGAAACACCGCGGTGATCGGTGCGTCGGTGATCGGCACATCGACCCCGTTGGCGGCGAGCACGTCGAAGGCTTCGAGGCATTCCTCGTTCAGGGCTACATTGGCCCGCATCGCCCGCTTCCACGACGATCGCCGGCAGTTGGCGGCGAACTGAATCAGGAAGGCCCGGAGTCCCGCGTCGGCGATCAACGGGATGTGCAAGGGGGCGGTCGGATCCCACCCGGAGCGAAGCGCATGGCGCAGCACCGCCGGGGAGTTCAGCGGGAGGGTCAGCCCTGGGGCGATCAACCCGCCGTTGCCCCAGGAGGCGCCGGCGGCCACGCCGGTGCGGTCCACCACCGTGACGTCGACTCCGCGTTCCTGTAGGAACCACGCCGTCGACAATCCGACGATGCCGGCACCGACCACGATCACCGACCGCGGTCCGCCGTCAATCTTCTCGATGCCGACCATCACATACCTCCGTAGCTGAGCTTTAGTTATCAATTCCCATGGTGCCGTGGGGGACTGCCTGACCGCTTGCCCTCACCGGACAATGCCGCAGTGGGCTCTTGTCGGCTTCCGACAACGCCTTCAGAGCCAAGCCAGCGAAGGACTCACATGCCGAAGTGTGTGCGACGCACCGCCGCATCGGCCTCCGGTGGTCCGCTCACCTCGACCCGCGCTGCGTCCTGGCGCCCAAAAACGTAGAGCAGGAGCTCGCCCGGCGCACCGCTGAGTCGAGCCGTCGGCCGGCCTGGTCGCACCGTCACCCGCTCGTCGGTTCCGGCCCACTCAATCTCGAGCCCGCAAGCCTTGAGTCGGCGACTCAGGTAGTGGCCGCCGCCCCGAACGTTTCGCCACAAGGCAGCATCCATTGCAGGCGTAAGGCTCCGGGGCCCATGCCTATTCGCGCGGCGAACATCCTCGTGGTGAACAAAGAACTCGTTGAGATTCGGGACTGAGCGGACCCATCCAATGCGGAAGAACCCGATCGGTGGGCCGGACCGGATCCGCGCGACGAGCCACGCGAATTCTTTGCTCTCGGCCAATCTGGCCCTGCGCCGCTCGGCGAACCGCTGGAAGGAAGCAGGTAGAACGAGGCAAGGGCCGGCAACGAGATCGCGTTCGCGCAACACGATGTGGGCGGCGAGATCGTGAGCAGTCCAGCCCTCGATTAGCGTGGGAACGGACGGACCGAGCTCGTCGAGGAGATCACACAGCGCAAGGCGCTCTTGCGTGTCGAGCGGAACATCCGCCATGCCGCCGGAGTCTACGGGGCCTGAAGCGGGTGATTCGGGCAGATCTTTAAGGCCGGCCGGTGTGCCCGTCGCGGTCGCCGGTGAGCTTGCCCAAGTCATCTTCCCATCGCGCGTGGCGGGCCCGGTTAAGGGCAGCGCGGGTACCGGCGACCAATGCGCCTGCCGCGAGGGCCAAGCCCACCCAGGTCACTGCTGCGAATGCCACCGCCTCGTCGTAAGCGGTCTTCGGTGGCGGGCCGACATGCGAACCGTCTTTACCTACCCAAATGTCAATCGACTCACCAGTTTTGACTCCTGGAGGCGCCGAGACCGGGCCGGTATGTTCGTTTCCGGCAGCCGACCATTGGCCAATTACGGTGACCATCGGGCCTAACGATTCACGGTGGATGACCTTGTGGTCGGTGATTGTCGCGGATTCCACGCGACTGTTCTGGGCCTGCTCGGCGTAGAGGCGGCTGCGGGAGTCGTACACCGAAGTGCCCACGGCGGCCGCGATCGGCACGGCAGCGAGCGCCACCGCCATGGCCAGCACCACAACCAGTGCCTCGACCCGATCGCTCATGCGTACTAGTGGGTTGAGGCTAAACAACCGCGCAAATCGCCACCGCGGCAAGCGCACGGTGAAGGTGTCCGAAGCGCTGTCCTCCTCCGGCGGATCCGGAGGCCGCTGAAAAGCGGGATGTGGGGTAGTCATCGGGCCATTTCCTATCGACGGGTCGCTATGGCTTCATTTTCGCGTGGGTTGCCCGGTAAGTTTTGCGGAAATTCGACAATGGCGGCGTGCTGCTTTGTTGACTTTCGACAGCGCCGATGGTTAGTCGTGGTCTGTCGCCGCAAGTTCAATCATCATGGCCAGCCGCTTTCTGGCGTCATCCAACGGCAGGCTGGTGATCTCGGTCATCTTGCGTAGCCGGTAGCGCACGGTGTTTTCGTGTACTCCCAAACACCGACCGGCCTCGGCCGGGTCGCCCTGGGCCTCCAGCCAGGCCCGCAATGTCGCCACGTAGTCGGTCTCGTTGGCGCGGTCGTGGCGGCGCAGCTCGGCCACCGGTCCACGGTTTGAGGACCGACCTGATCGTGACGCGGTGCGCAACCGCTGCAGCAGGATTTCATCCCATGACTCGTCGTAGGCAGGAGGTGTGGGCCGAGACGTCACCTCATGTAGCGCCAGGCACTCGTCGGCCTCGTGGCGGGCGGCCGCGAGTTCCGTCACCGTGGCCGCCCCGCTGATGCCGGCCAACACCGTGACCTGTTCGGGTATGGCTGCCCGCAAACCGGTGATCCAGCGTCGCGCCGTCGCTACCTCGTCGCCGGGAAGCACGGTGTATACGGTGTTGCCCGCAAGGCGCTGCGGCCCGGACGTGACCAACCGAACCCGGTGGTGGCACGCTCGAACGCCAACAGAAGAGGGGCGTCGCGTTCTGCGCCGGTGAACGCTTGGAGTGCGATCACCCTCAACCCGCTGTGCGACAGGCCGAGTCTGCTGGCCACGGTGGCGGCGTCAGCGGTGCCCTCCAACAACCGGATCACCAATTCGGATTCGATCTGGCGCTCGAGGTCGGCGCTGGCTCGTGATCGCAGCAGATGCAGGGCCACCGTATGGGTGCCATCGGCCAAGGCGTGGAGAGCGGCGCCTTCCAGTGGCGCCGAGCACGCAACCCACACCGACCCGATGAGTTCTCGTCCCGAGCGCACCGCCGCCACCATGCGCCCGTTCATGCCTTGTTCGGCTTCCGCGGGGACGAACAGTGGTTCGTCGGAGACCGCCAAGTGGGCGAAGACTCCGCGGGCCTCGAACAACGCGTGCAGCTGTTCCGGTGTCTGTCGTTCCAGGATTGTCGCCACCCGCGCAGCGTCGGCGTGCTGCTGCTGCCTCGAATACGCCAGCACGCGCAACAGTCGATCGTGGATGACTAGTGCGCCGCCGATGGCCTCGGCCAGACTGTCCGCCAGCGCGAACAGATCGGTGGGACCACGGCCCGCCTCCGTCTCGCGGCCTTCGAGTACCAGCCCGTAGACCACCGCGGCCAGCTCGCTCCACGACAGCGTCTCGTCGACCACCATCACCGCGCCAGCCCCGGTGTCACCGTCGAACGCTGTCGGCTCCGCACCGTCGCGCGTCAACACCACCACAGCACTCGCCGACGCCGCCCATTGCACCGCTTCTCTGAGCGAGCCAGCACCAATTGCCAGCAATACATCGCCCACCACGGGGCGACGGCCGGCAGCCTCGTGGATCGCTACGCTGCGCAGTTCAGTCGACCTTGGCACCGAGGACCAACGCAGGCGGACCCCATAGCTACCCAGCACGTTCACCATGCGGTCCAAAGTGATCACGAGCCGCTCCCAATCCCGAACTGATCGCCAGCGTAATCAGAAATCAAGTGGGTTCCATTGAATGGGGGAGTGCGAGAGAAAAACGGTGGGTCGGCGCCGGCACATTTCTTTGCAATCGCCAACGATTGCTTATGCCGAGGGCCACCGCGAATTGGCGATATTGCGTGAGTGGGGTGAGCGCGGCCTGAGCCGCGCCGAGGCGAGTGCGTTGTTCCGCAAACACGGGATGGCGCCACAAGCGGCCGGCGGTTGGGCACGCGGGCAGTGGATCGAGAGTCGCGACGACGGCCGCGGTTGCGTCCATCTAGGTGGTGTACGAGTCGGACCTGATTAGCGGTACCGGCGTGTCGTAGCCGAATGATTGAAGGTCATCGCGTGATTCTTCGACAGACCGACCAAAGTCACTCGAGCAAAGGAATCAACGCGATGACCACTGCCCACAATATCGACCTGCCTGCCGTGCTGGCCGAACGACTCACCACCACCCACCCCGACGTGCTGCGCGAACTGTTGTCGACGTTCATCCACACCCTGATGGGTGCGGAGGCCGACGCCCTGTGCGGCGCCGGATACGGTGAACGCAGTAGCGAGCGCATCAATCAGCGAAACGGCTACCGTCATCGCCAATTCGTACCCGCACAGGATCATTGGATCTGGCGATTCCCAAGCTACGGCAGGGTTGCTACTTCCCGGACTGGCTGCTGGAACGCCGCAAACGGGCCGAGCGGGCCCTGACCACCGTGGTCGCTACCTGCTACCTACTCGGGGTGTCTACCCGGCGGATGGACAAGCTCGTCGAGACGTTGGGCATCACCAGCTTGTCGAAGTCTGAAGTCAGCGTGATGGCCAAGGAGCTCGACGTCGCGGTCGAGGCGTTCCGGAGCCGGCCGCTGGACGCCGGCCCGTACACGTTCGTCGCCGCCGACGCCCTGGTGCTCAAGGTCCGCGAAGCCGGGCGGGTGGTCAACGTGCACGCCCTGATCGCGGTCGGGGTCAACGCCGAGGGATACCGCGAAATCCTGGGCATCGACGTCAGCACCGCTGAGGACGGCGCCGGGTGGTTGGCGCTCTGGCGGTCGCTGACGGCCCGGGGCCTGTCCGGGGTACGGCTGGTCACCTCCGACGCGCACGCCGGGCTGGTGGCTGCGCTAGGCGCGACTCTGCCCGGAGCTACCTGGCAGCGGTGCAGAACCCACTACACGACCAACCTGATGGCGAAGACTCCCAAGAGTTCGTGGCCGTGGGTGTGTACCCTGTTGCATTCGGTGTTCGACCAACCCGATGCGGAATCGGTTGCTGCTCAGTATGATCGGATCACCGACGCACTATCGGACCAGCTCCCCAAGGTCGCCGATCACCGAGAGGCGGCCCGACCGGATCTGCTGGCGTTCACCAACTTCCCCAAGCAGATCTGGCGCCAGATCTGGTCGAACAACCCCCAGGAACGCCTCAACAAGGAGATCCGCCGCCGCACCGACGTCGTCGGCATCTTCCCCGACCGCAACGCGCTGATCCGCCTCGTCGGTGCCGTGCTGGCCGAACAACACGACGAATGGGCCGAATCCCGGCGCTACCTCGGCCTCGACGTCCTCAGCAAATCCCGAGCAGATCAGAACTCACCGACTGAACAGGAGGACACCCCCGCGGCACTGACCGCCTGAACCAAACCTCGGAGAATCACACGACTAGCTCGTACACCACGTCCCTGGACTTGACCACTAGCTCGTACACCACGTCCCTGGACTTGACCACGGCCGCCGCTACGTCACTGAACGGTCGCGCCAGTGGGTAGCCAAGCAGGAGGAACGCGATGTCTGAGGTCTTCAGCGTCCGGGTCGCGGTGCGCGGTTTCGAGGTGGACTTCAACGGCCACGCCGCGGGTACGGTGCTTCTGCAGTACGGTCAGCACGCCCGATTCGAGTGCGTCCGCGCCGCCGGCGTCGACCCATCGGACCTGTTGGCGTCGGGAGTTAGCCCGGTAAGCCTGGAGGAGCGTATTCGCTTCCACCGTGAGGTGCGTGCCGGCGAAGAGATCGATGTCTCCTGCACCTACATGTGGGGTGATGGGAAGACTTTCCGCGTCGAGCAGGAACTGCGCCACGCCGACGGGGCCCTCGTTGCTGAGATCACCAACGTGGGTGGATTACTCGACCACAAGCAGCGACGCCTCGTAACTAGACCCGGCGACCTACTGGCGGGCGGTCGCTGCCGAAGCGGAAGTGCTCGGTCTGTAGACGCGGTGGGCCGAGTCACCCGTCGTGACCCTTCCCGATCAGGTACGTTATGCGCTAGAGTTTAGACAAGCAGGTTTGTAAAAATTAAGTAGGTCCGAGACGGCATGGCCGACCATCAACTCGACGCCCGGCAGGCCCAAAGTAGTGGCCCGGAGTATCGCACCGAGCTGTGCCTTGCTGAAGACATCGTCGACCCCGAGACGTGGGCCGGCGGGCTAGAGGACAAGCGGGCTATTGCGCCCCGACTGCGGGTAGGCCGGGACAAGTGGTTCAACCTGCTGTGGCTGATTCCCATTGGATTCGCCGTACTTGTAGCGGCGGTGGCCGTGGGCAAAGGCCTGCACAATATGCCGTCGGTGCAGGCATTCATTCAGCGTCATCCGGGTACCGTGGTGCCCGCCGGGGCCAGCCCGGGCATCCCCGCCTGGATCGGGTGGGCCCACTTTTTCAACCTGTTTTTGATGACGTTCATCATCCGGTCCGGGATACAGATCCTCTGCGATCATCCGCGGCTCTACTTCAGTCGCAACGCGACGCCCGGCAAGGACGAGTGGCTCAGGGTGGCCAAGCCCGTCCCGGACGACCCGCTGTGGACGGCCAAGGACGATTCGGAGCAATGATCAGAACCTGTGGATGAGCCTTGGCGAGGTGGTGTGAAAGTGGGCGCACCTTCCCGAGGATGATCTGAAGTCCAAGGTTCTCTGATCAAGACCGGCGTTGGCGCGCTGGTTGGGAAGGTACGCCCATGCTCACGGTAGTTCACGACGCGGAATGCTCCAACGAGAAGAACGACGGTGTCGGTCGGTCGTTGCTCGATGAGATCGTCCGCGACGGCGCCCGACAGATGCTTGCGGCGGCGTTGCAGGCCGAAGTGGCCGCCTACATCGACGCCCATGCCGGAGAGGTCGACGACAACGGACGGCGCCTGGTGGTCCGCAACGGCTACCACCGGGAGCGTGAGGTGTTGACCGCGTCGGGCGCGGTCACGGTGACCGCGCCGCGCGTCAACGACAAGCGCGTCGATGCCGATACCGCAGAGCGGCAAAGGTTTTCCTCCGCGATCCTGCCAGCGTGGGCGCGCAAGTCACCGCAGATGAGCGAGGTTCTGCCGCTGCTGTATCTGCATGGCCTGTCGACGAGTGACTTCGGTCCGGCGTTGGAGCAGTTCCTGGGCTCGGGTGCGGGTCTCTCGGCCACGACGATCACCCGGCTCACCAGCCAGTGGCAAGACGAAGCCAAGGCCTTCCAAGTCCGTGACCTCTCGGACACGGACTACGTCTACCTGTGGGTCGACGGCATTCACCTCAAGGTCCGTCTCGAGCAGGAGAAGCTCTGTTTGTTGGTGATGATCGGGGTGCGCGCCGATGGTTGCAAGGAGCTCGTCGCCTTGGCCGACGGCTACCGGGAATCGACCGAATCGTGGGCCGATCTGCTACGGAGCTGCCGCCGGCGCGGGATGGCAGCCCCGGTGCTGGCTGTCGGTGACGGTGCGTTGGGGTTCTGGAAGGCGGTCCGCGAGGTCTTCCCGAACACGCGTGAGCAGCGGTGTTGGTTTCACAAGCAGTCCAATGTGCTTGCTGCACTGCCGAAGTCAGCGCACCCAGCTGCGTTGGCGGCGATCAAGGAGATCTACAACGCCGAGGACATCGACAAGGCGCAGATCGCGATCAAGGCCTTCGAGGTCGATTACGGTGCCAAGTATCCCAAGGCGGTCGCCAAGATCGTCGACGACGCCGACGTGCTGCTGGAGTTCTACAAGTACCCGGCCGAGCACTGGATCCACCTGCGCACCACCAACCCCATCGAGTCGACCTTTGCGACCGTGCGGTTGCGAACCAAGGTCACCAAGGGGCCCGGCTCCCGCGCCGCGGGAATTGCGATGGCCTACAAGCTGATCGACGCCGCGCAGGCCCGGTGGCGGGCCGTCAACGCCCCGCACTTGGTCGCCCTGGTCCGTGCCGGCGCGGTGTTCCACAAAGGCAAACTGCTCGAACGCCCCGTCGATATCACACCCGCCGAAACCAGCGAATCAACCGAAACGGAGGTCGCCTGAAACAACCTCATCCACAGGTCTTGACAATATCTCGACGATTCGGTGGGGCTACCCGCTCAGTTGGGATTGCCGGGGCTGCGCCATTCCATTGGACTGGCTCGGTGGTGGCACCTCGGCGTCGACGTCTTGTGGCTGCTCAACGGCGCGGTCTTCTACGTCCTGTTATTTGCTACCGGGCAGTGGCGCCACATCGTACCGACCAGCTGGGACGTGTTTCCCAACGCGGTATCGATAGGCATTCAGTACCTTTCGCTGGACTGGCCGACCGATAGCACGTGGGTGGCCTATAACGGGATGCAGTTGCTGGCGTACTTCGCCACCGTCTTCATTGCCGCCCCGCTCGCGGTCATCACCGGGCTGGGGATGTCGCCGGCGCTGTCGATGCGCCTCACCGTGATCAGCAAGCGGCTGAGCATCCAGGCCGCGCGCTCGCTGCATTTCCTGGTGCTGATCTATTTCCTGTTCTTCATCGTTGTCCACGTGACGCTGGTCTTCGCCACCGAGGCGTTGCGCAACCTCAACCACATGTTCGCCGCCCGCGACGACAACAGCTGGGTCGGGTTCTGGATCTTCGCGGCGGCCATGGTGGTGGTGGCTGTCGGCTGGGTGGCCGCCACCCCGCTCACCTTTCGTCACCCGCGGCTGGTGCAGCGCGTCGGCTACGCACTCGTCGGGCCGCTGCAGCGGCTGTTCGAGTACACCAACCCGAAGCCCGGCGCGTTCACCGAGAAAGACATCTCGCCCTACTTCTGGCACAACGGCACCTACCCGGAAACCGTTGAGTACGAAGAGTTGGAGAAGAACAACTTCGTGGATTGGCGGCTACGGATCTACGGCCTCGTCGAGCACCCGACCGAGTTCTCGCTGGGCGAGTTGCATGACCTGCCGTACCACGAACAGATCACCCAGCACTTCTGTATCCAGGGCTGGTCGGGTGTCGCCAAATGGGGTGGCGTGTCGATGCGAACGATCATGGACATCGTCCAACCGCTGCCCGATGCCAAATGGGTGGTGTTCTACTCCCTGGGCCCCGGCGCCGACGGCGGGATCTACTACGTCGCGCACCCGATCGAGCAGATGAACAACCACCTGACCATGCTGGCCTACGACATGAACGGTGAACCGGTGAGCTACGGGCACGGGGCGCCACTGCGGCTGCGCAACGAGTTACAGCACGGCTTCCGGCATGTGAAGTGGCTCAAGGGAATTGAGTTTGTGGCGCACTACTCCGAGCTCGGTAGCGGTTACGGTGGTTACAACGAAGACCACGAATTCTTTGGACGCCACCAGACCATCTAAGGCCCAGTTCGTCACCGGCCCGCCCGCAGAATCTGCAATGCCCCGGGTGCCGCGGAGAGTTCGGCGGGCAGCGGACACGCGAAGTCGCCGTCGGCGTAGACGTTGATACCGGGGCATTCGACATGGATCGTGGTGGCGCGCGCCGTGCTCACTTCGTCGCGCTCGACGTGCGTGCCTTTCAGCACGGTCGGAAACAGCCGGATCAGTTTCGTCCGGGATGCGCCGTGCGCCATGGTGATGTCGAGCAGGCCGTCGGTGTAGTCGGCGTTGGGGCAGACCAGCAGCCCGCCGCCATAGCTTCGGGTATTTCCGAAGGCCGCCAGCGTGATATCGGCGTCGATCTCCTTGGTGCCGTCGAGCACCAAGCGAAACGGCAACATCCGCAATTGCGAAAGCTCGGCGAGCATCGCGACGTAATAGCGCAGCCGCCCATGCGGCCAGCTCATCCGGTTGGCGCGATCGGTCACCAGGGAATCGAATCCGGTGGCCGCCACGGTGCCGAACCACTTGTGGACACCGTTGGCATCGCGGATGCGACCCAGATCGATCGTTTGGGTCCAACCGTCGGCGACGATATCTGCGGCGGCCTCGGGATACTTTGTGGGAATGCCGAATTCGCGTGCGTGATCGTTGCCGGTGCCGGCCGGGATGATGCCCAGCGGAACGTCGGTACCCGCCAAGACTTGCAGCGCATTGGAGATGACGCCGTCGCCGCCGGTGGCGATCAGCGCGTCGGTGCCGCGGTCGAGAGCGGCGGCCGCGAGATGACGGGCGTCTTCGGCGTCGTCGCCGATGATCTCGACGACCTCGACGCCGCGAGCGTGTAGCCGGGCGATGGCGGCCTGCGCCGCATGGATGGCGGCGCCGTGCCCCGACAGGGGATTGGTCAGCACGGTCACCTTGCTGATCTCGCGCTGGCGCAGTTGCCCTGCCGCGGGTGTCACGGAATCAGCTTGCCGGGGTTGAGGATTCCCGCCGGATCCAGAGTCGCCTTGACCGCGCGCAACACCTGCACGCCCAGATCGCCCACTTCGTCGCGCATCCAGGGCCGGTGGTCGGCGCCGACCGCGTGGTGATGGGTGATGGTGCCGCCGCTGGCGATGATCGCGTCGGATGCGGCCTTCTTGGCGGTCTGCCATTGCTCGATCGGGTTGCCGCGCTGCCCCGCGACGACGGTGAAGTACAACGACGCGCCGGTGGGGTACACGTGCGAAATGTGGCACATCACCAGCGCCGGTGTCCCGGTTTCTGCCAACGCGGTGGTGAGTGCTTCGGTGACAGCGGCTTTGAGCGTCGGGATGTTGGACCAGTCGGTGGCGCTCTCCAGCGTCTCGCAGAGCGCACCCGCGGCCAGCAGCGAGTCGCGCAGATACGGCGCGCCGAACCGGCCGCGCTCCCAGGCCTGGGCGGGACCTTCGCGCAACGACGTGCCGCCCTGGGCCGTCAGCAGGGCGCTGGTCTCGGCGTACCGGCTCTCGACGTGGTCCTTGCTGCCCTCGAAGACGGTGATGCCCAGGCAGCCGCCGGTGATCTGGTTTTCGCCGATCGCCTCGGTGGTGGCCAGGTTGACCCCGGTCTCAACGTCATCGGAGAGCCGAATGACGGTGGGGCCGGTCGCATTCTGGGTAGCAGCACGCAGCGCCGCGGCGCCGGTCGCGAAATCGGGAAACGACCAGGCTTCGTAGCGGACGGCTTCGGGTGCCCGGTGTACCCGCAGCCGCACCTGCGTGATGACGCCGAAGGTGCCCTCCGACCCGATCACCAGCTGCCGCAGATCGGGGCCTGCGGCCGATTCCGGTCCGCGGCCCAGGTCCAGCGTTCCCGCCGGGGTAATCATCCGCAGCCCACGCACCATGTCGTTGAACCGGCCGTAGCCGGCCGAATCCTGACCGGAGGAACGGGTCGCGGCGAAACCGCCGATGGTGGCGTATTCGAAGCTCTGCGGGAAGTGCCCGAGCGAGAAGCCGCGTTCGCCGAGCAGGCGTTCTGCGTCCGGACCGGTGAGGCCCGCGCCCAGGACGGCCTGGCCGGAGACTTCGTCGAGCGAGATGAGTTGGTCGAAGCGACGCAGGTCAACGGAGACGACAGCGCCAAAGTCGCCGCGGGTGGGATTGAGACCGCCGACGACATTGGTGCCACCGCCGAACGGGATCACGGCGATGCGGTGCTCGGAGCAGTACTGCAGGATCGCGGCGACGGCCTCCTCTTCGCCGGGCAGCAGGATGGCGTCGGGCGCATCCTGTACGCCGGTGTCTTTGCGGCGGAGCAGGTCAAGGGTGGACTTGCCGCCCGCGTGCAGCAGCCGATCGCGATCGTCGGTGCGGCAATACTCGGCGCCCACGATCCCGGCGAGCGCGTCCCGATCCGCCTTCGACAGCGCCGACGGGCGCAGCTGTACCTGGTCCGCGGCGAGTTCGTCGTGCTGCGAATCTTCCAGTCCGACAGCCTGTTTCAGCAATGATCGGATGCCGTCGGAGAGTGGTTTGGCGCTGGCAGGATCTCCCCACGCGTTCCATTTCATCGGCGGAAGAAGTGCCTCGGATTGCGTCATGCGTTACAGTATTACATATGCTGTCAATCAGTAACGCAGGATTAGACGTGGGTGACCGGATCCTGGCGGCGGCGGCCAGCTGCGTCGTCGACTTCGGCGTAGACCGGGTGACCCTCGCGGAGATCGCCCGGCGCGCTGGTGTGAGCCGGCCGACCGTGTACCGGCGCTGGCCGGATACGCCGTCGATCGTGGCGTCGCTGCTGACCCAGCGCATCACCGAGGTGATGCGCGATGCGCCGCTGCTGGGGGACGACCGCGAATCGCTGGTGCGCCAGATTGTTGCGGTGGCCAACCTGCTGCGGCACGACGAGCTGATCATGTCGGTGATGCACTCGCACCTCGCGCCGATCTACATCACCGAACGCCTCGGTTCCAGCCAGCAGATGTTGATCGAGGCCCTTGCCGACCGGTTGCGGGCGGCTCAGCGCCACGGCAGCGTGCGGGCGGGTGACCCATGGCAGCTGGCCACCATGGTGTTGCTGATCGCCCAGTCGACCATTCAGTCCGAGCAGATCGTGCGCCCGATCCTCGATGCCGACGCGCTGGCCGCCGAACTCGCTTACTCACTGAACGGATACCTGTCCTGATGACCGCCTTGAACGCCGCGCGCCGCACCGCCGATCTGAACGCCCTCGCCGACGGCGAGCCGCTGGACGTGCTCGTGATCGGAGGCGGCATCACCGGGGTCGGGATCGCCCTGGACGCCGCCTCGCGCGGCCTGCGGGTGGCGCTGGTGGAAAAGCACGATCTGGCGTTCGGCACCAGCCGCTGGAGTTCCAAACTGGTGCACGGCGGTCTGCGCTACCTGGCGACCGGCAACGTGGGAATCGCCCGGCGCAGCGCCATCGAGCGCGGAATCCTGATGACGCACAACGCCCCTCATCTCGTGCACGCGATGCCGCAACTGGTCCCGTTACTGCCGTCGATGAGCCACCCCAAGCGTGCGATGGTGCGCGCGGGGTTTGTCGCAGGCGACGCGTTGCGGATGCTTGCGGGAACATCGTCGTCGACCCTGCCCCGATCCCGCTGGGTGCCCGCACAGCGGGTGGTGGAGATGGCGCCCACGGTGCGCCGCGACGGCCTCGACGGCGGTCTGCTGGCCTACGACGGGCAATTGATCGACGACGCCCGGCTGGTCACCGCGGTCGCGCGCACCGCCGCTCAGCACGGCGCCCGAATCCTCACCTACGTCGCGGCATCCGAGGCCACCGGCACTTCGGTGCGGCTGACCGATCAGCGCACGGGGCAGTCGTTCGACGTCACGGCCGGCGCGGTGATCAACGCCGCCGGGGTGTGGGCGGGTGAGATCGACGGCTCGTTGCGGTTGCGGCCCAGCCGCGGAACCCACCTCGTCTTCGATGCCAGCGCACTCGGCAATCCGACTGCGGCACTGACGATTCCGATTCCCGGCGAGCTCAACCGTTTCGTGTTCGCCATGCCCGAACAACTGGGCCGCGTCTATCTCGGTCTCACCGATGAGGCGGCCCCCGGTGCGATTCCCGATGTGCCGGAACCGTCCGACCAGGAAATCACCTTCCTGTTGGACACCGTGAACACGGCGCTGGGAACCGCGCTGTTGCCCACCGATGTCGTCGGCGCCTACGCGGGGCTGCGGCCGCTGATCGACACCGGCGAGGGTCGCACGGCCGACGTGTCGCGCGAGCACGCCGTCATCGAATCGCCGTCCGGAGTCATCAGCGTGATCGGCGGCAAGCTGACCGAATACCGCTTCATGGCAGAGGATGTGCTGGACCAAGCCGTCGGCCTGCGTGGGCTGCAGGCTGCGCGCTGCCGGACCCGCAATCTGCCGCTGATCGGGTCACCGGCCAACCCCGGGCCGGTCGCAGGTTCGACGGCCGGGCTGCCCGCGTCACTGGTGGCCCGCTATGGCGCCGAGGCGCCCAATGTGATCGCGGTTGCCACCTGCGGGCGCCCGGCCGAGCCGGTCGCCGAGGGCGTCGACGTGACCCGCGCGGAGTTCGAATACGCCGTCACCCATGAGTGCGCGCTCAACGTCGACGACATCCTCGATCGCCGGACCCGCATCGGCCTGGTGCCCCGCGATCGCGAGCGGGTAGTGGCCGAGGTGGCGGAGTTCCTGGCTCTGTTGCCTTGATCCGCGTCGTTGCGGCGTGGTTTGCGATCCGAGTAGATTAATCGGAACCAATGCGTCTCGCCTTAACGAAGGAAATTTGCCGTGGTTGAGGGTGACCGAGCGGCGCGTCCAGCGCGCCGGTCATTGGGTAGAAATCCCGGACGCTTCGATCCGTCGCTTGACGCCGCCATCCTCCAGGCCGCGCTGGAGGCGGTGGGTGAACGGGGCTACGACCGGATGAGCATGGACGACGTCGCGTCCCGCGCGAGCGTCGGGAAGGCGGCGATCTACCGACGCTGGCCGTCAAAGGCTGCGGTGGTCGCCGAGGCAATCGCCCATTGGCGACGAGGACTTGGACCCGTGGAGCCGCCGAATACGGGAAGCATCAGCGGCGACATCAGCGCCCTGGTGGCGGCTGTGCCAGAGCTGGATGAAGCCGCGCTGAGCACGATCAAGGTGATTCTCGGCGTGGCTACGGCGGCGGTGCATCATCCCGTGCTCGCCGCCGCGTTGGACGACCTGGTGTTGTCGATCCCCCGTCAGGTGGTCAACGCGGTCGTCGACCAGGCGGTGGCCCGGGGCGAGATTCCGGCCGGCCGGGACACGTCACTGATACCCGATGCCCTCTTGGGGCTCAACGTGCTGCGCCTGATGACGGGGCGACCGATCGATCGCGTCTACGTGCGACGCGCGCTAGAACAGGTCCTGCTGCCGCTCACGGCCTACTAGCGCGCGGGCCTTCAGGACGGGCGCTTGCATACCACTGAAGTGAATGCCAGCCTGAGATAGAACGGAACTGACTCGTTTCGGATTGAGGAGCGAGCATGAGCGTCAACATCCCGCACGTCCCCGTGCTGATCGTCGGCGCCGGTGCCGCCGGACTGGCGACCTCCGCGCTGCTTGGCAAGCATGGGGTTCGCTCATTGCTGGTGGAGAAGCGGCGCGAGGTCTTCCTGTATCCGAAAGCGCGGAATCTCAGCTTCCGCAGCCTGGAGATCCTGCGCGGCCTTGGCCTGAGCGATGAGATCCACGCGATCAGCCAGCGCGAATCGACTGTGGTGGCCCGGTCGACGCTGAACAGCACACAAGAAAAACCGGCTATCGACCTGGATAGGATCTTCGCCGGCCTGGGCGAGTTCAGCCCCGAGCCGACCATCCAGTATTGCCCGCAGAGTAGGTCCGAACCGATGCTGGTCGCCGAGACCCGACGCCGTGGCGGCGAAGTGCGCTACGGAACCGAACTCTGCTCGTTCGATTCCGACGGATCCGGCGTGACGGCCGTCGTGCGCGATCGGGACTCCGGTGAGTCGCAGACAGTGCGGGCGGACTATCTCGTCGGCGCCGACGGCGTGCACAGTCCGATTCGTAACGCGCTGGGGATCACTACCTCCGGCTACGGTGCGCTGCCCATCTTCGTTGTCTTCATCTACTTTCGAGGACCCTGGCGCAAGTTCGTCGCCGACTTGGGCGAAGGCGATGGCGTGCAAGTCAATAATGCCGACGCGCAAGGTATTTTCATTCCGGCCGACGGCGACCTCGGCATGTTCATCGCCACCTACTTGCCCGGCGAGGGCGAGTCTGCAGCAGAGTTCACGCCACAGCGCTGCTGCGAGATCCTGACCAAGGCGATCGGCGAGCGCATCGAGCTCGACATCATCGAGGCCGTGGCTTGGCAACCGTATGAACAGGTAGCCGACCAATTCCAATGCGGGCGAGCATTTCTCGTCGGCGATTCGGCGCACACCATGCCGCCGTTCAAGGCCGGGGGAGCCAACACCGCGATCCAAAGCGCGCACAACCTGGCCTGGAAGTTGGCCGCCGTCCTGCAGGGCTCGGCGGGCTCGGCGTTGCTTGACACCTTTCACGCCGAGCGGCATCCGGTCGGGCGCTTCGCCGCCCGTCAATCGCTAACGGGCCCGACGATTCCGTTGCTCCGGCTGGACGAGGATCGCCCGCGCTTGCCGCCCGACGAGGAGTGCTCGATGTTTGCGTTGCTCGTCGGCTACCGTTACCACTCGGCCGCGGTTCTGGACGGCTCGGCCGACGAGAGCGAGCTGGTGATGGAGTTGCGCGGCCAACCGGGAACGCGTGTTCCGCATGCGTGGGTAGCGGATCGAGTCTCGACACTGGACCTGCTGGGTCCCGGGTTTACGTTGCTGAGCGGTGACGAACGATGGTGTGCCGCAGCGGCTTCGGCGTCTGTCAGTGCGCACCGCGTCGACAGCGAACAGTAGGCGGAGATTACTCGACTCGGGCCAAGCGGTGCGCTGCTCGTCCGTCCCGACGATTTCGTCGGCTGGCGTGCCGAGATGCTTCCCGATAATCCGGAAAGCGCTCTACGACAAGCAGTGTCGACGATCCTCTGCCGCTAGGTCCCGAGAAGGTGTGGTGTTTACAGCGAGATGTTCTTGTGGCGTCCGCGACGTGCGGTGCCTGCGCCAGCGCCTGGGTGAGGTTGCTGCGGGTGTGAGGCGTGGCCCGCTACCGCGCCCCGGTGCCCTACGTCATCGCCGCCAGCTGCGAGCGCCCGGGCGTGGGCTAACCCGCGTTCCCCGGTTCGACCCGACGAAGTTCGGGTAACAGGGTGTCGATGGGCACTGAAGTCGCTCGGCAGAAGTGGCGCGTGAAGAGATCACGGTCACCGATCCGAGCGTGATGTCCCAAGCGATCACGGGCACCGCGATCGGCAATGTCATGGAGTGGTACGACTTCGGGGTCTACGGCTACATCGCCACCACCATCGCGCAGGTGTTCTATCCCGGGAACAGCGCGAGTGCTGTGCACCTGATCGCCACCTTCGGCACCCTGGCGGCGGCGTTTGTGGTGCGTCCGCTGGGCGGCGTGATCTTCGGGCCGCTCGGTGACCGGATCGGCCGCAAGCGGGTGCTGGTGATCACGATCCTGAGGATGACCGCCGGGACGACGACGAGCGGCCTGCTGCCCGGTTACAGCGCCATCGGCATCTGGGCGCCGGTCCTGCTCGTCGTCGCCAGAGTCTTCCAGGGGTTGTCGACCGGCGGCGAATTCGTCGGTGCGATGACCTACCTGGTGGAGCAGTCTCCGGACCGTAAGCGCGGCATGCTGGTCGGGTTTCTGCCGTTGGGCAACTTGATCGGCTTTGTGGTCGCCGGCTTCCTGGTGACCGGGCTGCAGGCGTGGCTGCCGCGTCACGACTGGTTGGCCTGGGGCTGGCGGGTCCCGTTGCTGCTGGCGGCGCCCATGGGTCTGATCGCGTTGTACATGCGACTGCGACTCGAGGAGTCATCGGCGTTCACGCACATGAGTCAGAGCGCGGATGCCGCCAAAGAGGACGGCCGTCACCAATTCCGGCACACCGTCGTGGAGCAGTGGCGGCCGATGCTGATCTGCGCCGCCCTGGTGTTGACCTCACAAGTCGCCGACTTCATGGTCACCGGCTACCTGCCGACATACTTGAAAACGGTTGTGCACCTTGGGGAAACGCCGGCAGTGGTGCTGATCGTGGTCACCCTGGCCATCCTGATGGCCACGATCGTGTTCGTCGCGAAGCTGTCTGACCGCATCGGCGTAAAACCGATCATGCGGACGGGTTGCGTCCTGCTGATCGTGGCTTCAATCCCGGCGTTTCTGCTGATGCGCCTCGGCGGCGGCTATCCGGTGATCTTCCTGGGTGTGCTGCTGATCGGGCTGATGGAACTCTGCTTCGACAGCACGACGCCCTCGGCGTTGCCGGCACTGTTTCCCACCAGGGTGCGCTACGGGCGCTGGCCATTTCCTACAACCTGTCGATATCCACCGTCGGCGGTGTCACGCCGTTGATCGCTCAAGCGCTGGTGGTGGGTACCGGCAATGACATGGTGCCGGCCTACATGCTGATGGTCGCGGGCCTGGTCGGGGTGATCACCTTGCTGTTCATGCCGGAGGTCGCCGGCAAGCCGTTGCCCGGGTCCGGTCCCGCGGTCGAGACCGAGGAGGAGGCTCGCGAATTAGCGAGCGGCTCGCGAGCCTAACCGTACTGCGGAATTCCGCACGAAAATTCGCAGCCTGGTTAGGTTCGTGGGGGAGAAGCGGGCCGGAGGCCGGTTTACAGCGGAATGTTCTTGTGGCGCCCGCGACGTGCCGGTGCCTGGGCCAGCGCCTGTGTGAGCCTGCTGCGGGTGTGCGCCGGGTCGATCTTCTCGTCGACCACGCCGATCTCGATGGCGCTGTCCACGCCGCCGGCGATCCGCTCGTGTTCGGCGGCTAACTCTTCGTGCAGCGCTTCGCGCTCGTCGTCCGGCGCGGCGGCCAGCTTGCGCTTGTGCAGGATGCCGACCGCGGCTTTGGCGCCCATGACCGCGACCTCGGCGTCCGGCCAGGCGAACACCTTGGTGGCGTTCAATGAACGGGAGTTCATCGCGATGTAGGCCCCGCCGTAGGTCTTTCGGGTGACCAGCGTGACGCGCGGAACGGTGGCCTCGCCGAAGGCGTGTAGCAGTTTGGCGCCGCGGCGCACCACGCCACCCCATTCCTGGTCGACACCCGGGAGGTAGCCGGGAACGTCGACAACCACAACCAGCGGAATCCCGAATGAGTCGCACATCCGCACGAAACGTGCTGCCTTCTCCGCGCTTTCGGAGTTCAGGCAGCCGCCCAGCCGCAGCGGGTTGTTGGCCAGCACGCCGACCGTGCGGCCGGACAGCCGGCCCAGCCCGACCACCATCGACGGCGCCCAGTGGCCCTGGAACTCGTCAAACGGTGCGTCGTCGTCGAGGATCGCGGTCACGATCGGGTGCACGTCGTAGGCGCGCCGCGCCGATTCGGGCAGCAGCGCGTGGATGTCAGTGTCTCCGGCCTCGGCCTTGTTGCGGTCGAAATGCCCTTGCTGGCAGAACAATCCGACCAGTCGGCGGCCGCGCTCGTAGGCATCGAGCTCGTCGTCGGCGACGATGTGGCACACGCCGGACTTCTTGTGGTGGGTTTCCGGCCCACCGAGCGAGCACATGTCCACGTCCTCGCCGGTGACACTGCGCACCACGTCCGGCCCGGTGACGAACACCCGGCTTTCCGGCGCCATCACGATGACGTCGGTCAGCGCCGGCCCGTAGGCGGCACCGCCGGCGGCGAAGCCGACGACCACCGAAATCTGCGGAATGTAGCCGGACGCTCGGATCATGGCCTCGAACACCAAGCCCACCGCGTGCAGTCCCTTGACGCCTTCGGCCAGCCGGGCACCACCGGAGTGCCAGATGCCGACGATCGGGCTCTGTTCCTCGATGGCGGTGTCGTAGGCGTTGACGATGTGCGTGCAGCCGTCGATGCCCATCGCGCCACCCATCACGGTTCCGTCCGTGCAGAACGCGATGGTGCGCAGACCGTTCACGGTGCCCGCCGCGGCAAGCACACCCGAGCGGTCACGCTCGTGCAACAGCACGATGCTGCCGTCGTCGAAGAAATTGCTCAGCCGCAGCAGCGGGTCGCGCGGGTCGAGCGACTCGCCGACCGCGTCGGGGGCCATGAGTGTCATCGCAGATCTCCTGTTTCAGGTGAAGCTCGGGATCAATGCCGCTGGGTTCTAATACCGTCCAAAGGTGATCGCCACATTGTGACCGCCGAATCCGAACGAGTTGTTGATCGCGTACTGGTAGTTACCGGATCGTGGCTTACCTGCTACCACATCTAAATCGATTTCTGGATCGATGTTTTCCAAATTCAGTGTCGGCGGGATGACCTGCTCCCGCAACGCGAGGACCGTCAAGATCGACTCCAACGCACCCACCGCACCCACCGAGTGGCCGAGCGCCGCCTTTGGCGCGTAGACCGCGGGGTGGTTGTTGCCCAAAGCCCGTTTGATGGCCTTACTTTCGGCGAGGTCGCCGACCTGGGTGCCAGTGGCGTGGGCGTTGATGTGGTCGATTTCGGCAGGGGTGATGCCCGCGAGCTGGATCGCACGCGTCATCGCATGCCCGGCACGTTCCCCGTTGGGGTCCGGTGCCACCATGTGGAATCCGTCCGAGGTCACGCTGGCTCCCATGATGCGGGCCAGGATGTTGGCGCCCCGCGCTTTCGCGTGCTCTTCGGTCTCGATGACCATGAGCGCGCCGGCCTCGCCGAACACGAAACCGTCGCGGTCTCTGTCGAACGGGCGACAGGCACCGGCGGGGTTGTCGTTGTTGGTCGACATCACGATGCGCATCGCGGCGAAGGCCGCGATCGGGACCGCCTCGATTTTAGTCTCGACGCCGCCGCAGATCGCCATGTCGGCCTCACCCAGCACGATCTGCTGCCAAGCCCGGGCGATGCCCTCGCAACCGGACGCGCACGCCGAAATCGGGGTCATCACACCGGCTTTGGCGTGCCGTTCCAGGCCGACCGCCGCGGCCGCACCGTTAGGCATGTACTTCTGCACGCCCAATGGGGAGACCGCCTTCATGCCGCGGGTGCGCATGTCGTCGTAGCTGAAGACCAGTTCCTCGGACGAGCCGAGGCCGGTGCCGATCGACACCGCCAACCGGTTGGTGTCGACTTCGGGTGAACCCGCGTTCTCCCACACGCGGCGGCCCAAGATGGTGGACATTCTCTGCAGGTAGCTGGTGCGACGCAGCTCAACACGAGTGAGCTGACTGTCGAACTCCTCCACGAGATGGCCGCCAATGTGAACCGGCAGGTTGTACTGCTCAACGAACGGATCGGTGAGGGTGCGGATCCCACTCTGGCCGTCTAGCAACAACTTCCAGGTGTTTTCCACGTCGGGTGCCAGGGCAGTCGTCATGGCAACGCCGGTGACGACGACGTTGGGGAAGGCTTTCCCGGTAACCAGTTCTGTCATGGGACTGACGGACGTTCCTCTCGTGCTCAGTAACGCCCGAAGGCGAGGGCCACGTTGTGGCCGCCGAACCCGAATGAGTTATTGATCGCATAACGGAATTCGCCGGAGCGGGGTTCACCCGCGACGACATCGAGCGCGATCTCGGGATCAGGTGTTTCGTAATTGAGGGTTGGCGGAATGACGCCATCCCGCAGTGACAGCACTGTAAGCACCGACTCGAGCGCCCCGACTGCGCCGATTGAGTGCCCCAGTGCGGATTTCGGTGCATACACGGCGGCGTGTTCGCACCCGGCTACCCGGATGGCGTTGGCCTCTGCGGTGTCGCCGATTGGCGTCGCCGTCCCGTGTGCGTTCACGTGGTCGATGTCCTTGGGGGACAAGCCCGCCAGCTCCAGCGACCGGGCCATCGCCCGACCGGCGCGCACGCCGTTGGGGTCCGGCGCCACCATGTGGAAAGCGTCCGAGGTGATACCGGCACCCATCAACCGGGCCAACGGCTTGGCGCCGCGGGCCTTGGCGTGCTCTTCGGTTTCGATGAGCATCAGGGCCCCGGCCTCGCCGAACACGAAGCCGTCGCGGTCTTTATCGAACGGCCGCGACGCACGCTCTGGCTCGTCGTTGCGGGTCGACATGGCCCGCATCATCGAGAACGCCGCAATGGGCAGCGCCTCGATCGGTCCCTCGACACCGCCGCAGACGGCGACCTCCGCGTCACCCATGACGATTTGGCGCCAGGCGTGAGCAATGGCCTCGGATCCCGACGAACAGGCCGACACCGGGGTGATTACCCCGGCGCGTGCCCCGAGCTCGAGGCCGACCACAGCTGCGGCGCCGTTGGGCATGATCATCTGAACGGCGAGCGGCGACACCTTGCGGGGGCCGCCCTCGTTCATCAGGTCATAGCTCTCGACGATCCGCTCGGCGCCACCCAGACCGGTGCCAACGACGACGCTGAACCGGTCCGGGTCGACCTCCGGGCTGCCGGCCGACTCCCACAGTTGGCCGCTGAGATATTTGGCCAGGCGCTGGACATAGGACATGCGGCGCATGTCTAGCCGGCTCATATGGGTATCGATCGGCTCCTTGAGGTGCCCACCGATCTTGACCTGCAGATCCCACTTGGTGACGAATTCGTCTTCGAGTACGCGGATGCCGCTTTCGCCGGCCAACAAAGCCTTCCACGTGCTCTCGATGTCCGGCGCGACCGATGTCGTCGCCGCGAGGGCGGTTACCACAACATTGGGGTAACCGCCGTTAGCAGTGGAAGGCTTGCTCACTTGCTGTCCGCTTCCAGCCTCGCCTTGACGTTGGCAACAGCGTCAGGGTTCTCGGTCTCCAGCTTGGCGCGCAGCGCGGCGGCCGCCTCGGGGTCTTCTTCCTCGAGCTTCTGGATGTAGGAGACGACGTCGCCGACGGTACGAAGACCGGCGAGGTCCTCGTCGGGGATCTTCACGCCGTACTTGTCCTCGGTCTGCACGGCGATCTCGACCATCGACAGCGAGTCGATGTCCAGGTCGTCGACGAACGACTTCTCCGGGGTGACCTCGGAAGGCTCGATACCGGTGACCTCTTCGATGATCTCAGCAATACCGGCAATGATTTCTTCTTGACTAACAGACACAGCCTTTGTTCCCTTCGTAATGTGTTGTGTGCAAATCGGATTGATGTGCTCTTATGCGGTTGTACTGGCCGCTAACCGGCGTTAGATGTCAGCTAGCGCGTCCAGGTCTGCGGGCGTCTTGACGGCACGTACCGGCACCCCCCGAAGCTCGCGTTTGGCGATGCCGGCGAGGGTGCCCGCGGGGGGGAACTCCACAATCGCTTTGACATCGTGCTCGGCCAGCGTCGCGGTGCACAGGTCCCAGCGCACCGGCTGGGTCAGCTGAGCGACCAGCGCTTCCATCGCCACAGCCGCCGTGGTGACCGGCTTTCCGTCGCGGTTGGACAGCAGCGTGGCAGTGGGCTCGGCGGTCGCGATCGCGGCGGCGGAGGCGGCATAGCCGTCCAGGGCGGACGCCATGTACCTCGTGTGGAACGCTCCGGCCACACCGAGAGCGCGCACCCGGGCCTTGGCGGGCGGGTCTTCGGCGAGCTTTTCCAGCGCGGTCAGCGCGCCGGCGGCGACAATCTGCCCGGCGGCATTGCGGTTGGCGGGGATCAGGTCGAGCTGCTCGAGGCGGGCCAGGACTTCGGTCTCGTCTCCGCCCAGCACCGCGGACATGCCGGTCGGCTCGGCGGCGCACGCCTTGGCCATCTCGGCGCCACGGGTGGCGGCCAGCGCGACGGCGTCATCGGCGCCCATCACACCGGCGATCGCGTAGGCGGCGATCTCGCCGACCGAGTGGCCGGCCACGATGAAGTCTTCGCCGGCGAGCACGCCGCGCTTGGTCAGCTCCTGATGCGCGAGCAGGGTGGCGGCGACGACCAGGGGCTGGGTGACCGCCGTGTCGGTGATCTCTTCGGTCGACGCGGTGGTGCCCAGGCGCACCAGGTCCAGGCCGCTGGCCTTCGCCCACAGGGTCAGCTGCTCGCTCGCGCCGGGCAACTCCAGCCACGGCGAGAGCATCCCCTCGGTCTGTGAACCCTGTCCGGGCGCGAGTAATGCAATCACATGTCTAAGAGAACACTGTGGAAACGGTTTTGGCGGGTGTAACAGATTATGAACCTCGTCTTAGGTTTTTGTAGGTAGTCCACAAAACCGCTCCACAAGCTACGTATTTGATACCGGGCCGCGATCTGTTGCTTGGATCACTATCGCACAGATGACGCCGCGGAACCCCCTCTGACCGGCAGTGGAACCGCCGTTATCGCGCTGTTACCAACACCAGAGGGGTGGGTGGGGTAGTTGAGTTGGCCGACCGTCGCGGCCACTCGCAACACGTAGGCGTCGCGGGGTTGGGTGGGATCACGCCCGGTGAAGTCGGTGATGCGCTTGAGGCGATATCGCACGGTGTTTGGATGAACGAACAACTTGCGGGCGCAGGCCTCAATCGCGCCGCCACAATCTAAGTAAGCATCAAGAGTTTCAATGAGCGTGGGCCCGGCGTCGGCCAGCGGCCCCATCACGTCGGTGTGCAGCGCCACGATGGCCGACGCATCTCCCATCAGGGCGCGTTCCGGTAACAGCTCTCGTGCCAGCACGGGCCGCGGCGCTCCGGCCCAGCCGGCCACGGCGTTCATCCCGGATATCGCCTCGCTGGCGCTGTGATAGGCCGCGGTCAGCATCGGCGCGGTGGGCCCGATGACCACCGGGCCCTCGGAAAACGCCCTCAGCAGGTCGCCCAGAAATTTGTCGGTCGGCGACAACTGTCCCGACACGATTGCCACCAACCAGGTGCCGTGCACGTCGGTGAGCGCCGCGCGCCCGTGACGAGTGGCGGTGTCGCGGACGATTTGGCTGGCCCGCTCGCTGGCGCCCTCGCCATTGGTGTTGCCGCGGTCTGGGGCCGGGGCTCCGACCATGACCGTCGCCGGCGCGGTGGTGTCCCAATTCAGCGCGGCAGCGCGGGACAACAGCTCGGGGCCGGTGTCGCCGCGCACCACGGCGTCCACGACGCTGGCCTCCATCCGGCTGTCCCAGGTGCCGCGGGCTTCGGCCGCCTCGGCGTGGGCCGAGGCCAGGGTGAACGCGAGGTCGCGGCTGTACTTCAAAATGCCCACCGTCAGGGCGGTCAGCTGTTCTTCGGAGCGGGCCACCAGCGGCACGACCTCCTCGAAGAACTCCATCGCGACGCGCACCATCTCGACGCTGTGGCGCAGGGGAATGCGTCGGGTCAGCTCCTGGGGGACCAGCTCGAATGCCTGCGCGGTGTAGCTGACGTTGCTATGGGGGTCATTCATCCACTCGACGAAGTTCACCACCGCGGTCTGCACCACCAGCGAGACGCTGGCCCGCTGGGAGGCCTCCAGGTCGGCGAAGAAGGGCAACCGTTCTTGCATGGCAGAGACGGCCTCGGTTGCCAGCCGGCCGGAATGTTGCTTCAACCGGCGCAGCAGCGTCTCCGGGACCGAGTCCAGCAGCCCCAGCGGCGACCTCGGCTTGGCGAATGGGCCAGCGAAGGGGTTGTCACTCACCCCTAAAATCTACGCCTGAATTCTAGAACTTTCCGCCAAAGCAGGTCCTGGGCCTTAGGGGTGTCTCAATGCTCGGCGCCGAGCGTGAAGCTGGCCGCACACTCGAAGCCCAACGTGAAGCTGGCCGCACACTCGGCGGTTGCGGTCAGGAGACGCCGGGGTCGGACGTCTGCTTGGGCGCGGCCAGCACGTCGTCGATCTTGTACTGACGGGCCGCCGCGACCGGCACCGACGGGTCGATTTCGCCGTCGCGCGCCAGCGCCTCGAGCACCGCCACCACCTGCGACTCGGCATCGGTGTTGAAGAAGCGCCGTGCCGCGGGACGGGTGTCGGAAAAGCCGAACCCATCGGTGCCCAGCGTGACGTAGGTGCCCGGCACCCACGGCCGGAGCTGCTCGGGGACCGCGCGCATCCAGTCCGACACCGCGACGACCGGTCCGGTGATCCCGGACAGCACCTTGGCCACGTACGGCACACCGGCCGGTTGGTCGGGGTGCCGTAGCTGCTCCCGCTGAATGGCTACGCCGTCGCGGTTCAGTTCGTTCCAACTGGTCACCGACCACACGTCGGCGGCGACATCCCACTCGGCGGCCAGCAGCTCGGCGGCCTTGAGCGCCGACGGCATCGCTACCCCGGACGCCAGAATCTGCGCCTTGTTGGTGCGCTGCTCGGTAGCTGCGTGGTACCGGTACATGCCGCGCAGCACGCCTTCGGGATCGAAGTTCTCCGGCTCCGGCGGCTGCACGTACGGCTCGTTGTAGATGGTGATGTAGAAGTACACGTTCTCCGGGTTCGGCCCGAACATCCGGGCCAGCCCGCTCTCGACGATGTAGGCAATTTCGAAGGCAAACGCCGGGTCGTAGGCGACTACCGCCGGATTGGTGGCAGCCAACAGCATCGAATGGCCGTCGGCGTGCTGCAGACCTTCGCCGGTCAGGGTGGTGCGCCCTGCCGTGGCGCCCAGCACAAAGCCGCGCGACATCTGGTCGGCCGCCGCCCACAAGCCGTCGCCGGTGCGCTGGAACCCGAACATCGAATAGAAGATGTAGATCGGGATCATCGGCTCGTTGTGCGTCGCATACGAGGTGCCCGCGGCGGTGAACGACGCCGTCGAGCCCGCCTCGTTGATGCCCTCGTGCAGGATCTGGCCGATCTCACTTTCCTTGTACGCCAACATCAACTCGGCGTCCACCGCGGTGTAAAGCTGACCGTTGCGGTTATAGATCTTCAGCGATGGAAACCACGAGTCCATACCGAACGTGCGGGCCTCGTCGGGAATGATCGGTATGATCCGCGGTCCAAGTTCCTTGTCCCGCAATACTTCTTTGAAGGTACGCACGATCGCCATCGTGGTGGCGACCTCCTGGTGCCCGGATCCCTTCTTCAGCGGGGCGTAGATCTCGCGCCCGGGCTGCTTCAGGGCCCTGGTTTTGGTCCGGCGCTCGGGCACAAAGCCGCCCAGCGTGCGGCGCCGGTCCAGCATGTAGCGGATCTCCGGGGTGTCGGGGCCGGGGTGGTAGTACGGCGGGAGATAGGGATCCGCTTCCAGCTGCGCATCGTTGATCGGGATGCGGATGGCGTCGCGGAAATCCCTGAGGTCTTGCAGGGCAAGCTTTTTCATCTGATGGGTGGCATTGCGGCCCTGGAAGTGCGCGCCCAGCGAGTAGCCCTTGATGGTCTTGGCCAGGATCACCGTCGGCTGTCCCTTGTGATCGACGGCGGCCCGGTAGGCGGCGTAGACCTTGCGATAGTCGTGGCCACCGCGCTTGAGGTTCCAGATCTCGGAATCGGTCATGTTCTCGACGAGCGCCTTGGTGCGCGGGTCGCGGCCGAAGAAGTGGTCGCGGACGTAGGCCCCGTCGTTGGCCTTGTAGGTCTGGTAGTCGCCGTCGGGTGTGGTGTTCATCAGGTTCACCAGCGCACCGTCACGGTCGGCATGCAGCAGGGCGTCCCACTCGCGGCCCCAGACCACCTTGATGACGTTCCAGCCCGCACCGCGGAAGAACGACTCCAGCTCCTGGATGATCTTGCCGTTGCCGCGTACCGGGCCGTCGAGGCGCTGCAGGTTGCAGTTGATGACGAAGGTTAGGTTGTCCAGTGCCTCGTTGGCGGCCACCTGGATCAGTCCGCGGCTCTCCGGCTCGTCCGTTTCGCCGTCGCCCAGAAACGCCCACACGTGCTGATCGGAGGTGTCCTTGATGCCGCGGTCGTGCAGGTAGTGGTTGAAGCGGGCTTGGTAGATGGCGTTCATCGGGCCCAGGCCCATCGACACCGTCGGGAACTCCCAGAAGTCGGGCATCAGCCGCGGGTGCGGGTAGGACGGCAACCCGCCGCCCGGGTGGCTGTGTTCCTGCCGGAAGCCGTCGAGCTGGTCGGCGGTCAACCGGCCTTCCAAGAAGGCGCGCGCGTAAATCCCCGGGGACGCATGGCCCTGGATGAACACCTGGTCCCCGCCGCCGGAATGCGCTTTGCCGCGGAAGAAGTGGTTGAAGCCGACCTCATAGAGTGCCGCCGACGACGCATAGGTCGAAATGTGGCCGCCCACACCGATTCCCGGCCGCTGGGCGCGGTGCACCATGATGGCGGCGTTCCAGCGGATCCAGGCCCGGTAGCGGCGTTCGACGTCCTCGTCGCCGGGGAACCACGGTTCCAGCTCGGTGGGGATGGTGTTGACATAGTCGGTCGACGTCAGTGCGGGGATGGCCACCCGCTGTTCGCCCGCTCGTTCCAGCAACCGCAACATCAGGTAGCGGGCCCGCGCCGGGCCCGAGCGCTCGAGCAGGTCGTCGAAGGACTCCAGCCACTCCGACGTCTCCTCGGGGTCGATGTCGGGCAGATAGGACGCCACACCCTCCCGAATCACCCGGACGCGATCGGGTTCGCTTCCGTTGCTTGGGTTTTTGGCCAGATCGTGGCGCGCGAACTCGGTCGTCACTTGCGCTCCTGCTGTTGGCGGTTACCTGCATGCATGTTCGTCTCTCTATCGTGCCGTACCGGCGCCTCGGGCGGGTAGGCGCAACCCCTTCGCTCTCGAAGGATTCACCTACCGGCATCCAATCTCGGTGCGTCGAGGGCACCAGCTACCGCCACCCGGTAACGTCAGAAACCGTGCTCATCGGATGGAAAGTCGTCCCTCGCACGCATGGGGGAGAGTTCGCCAAGCGTGGCGTGCTGGCGCTCGGCTGCATCGCGACCCTGCTGATGGGCATCGTGGGGTGTACCACCGTCACCAACGGCACAGCTACGCCCGATACGAAGATGGCCCCGGCCTACCGGCAGTCGGTGTCGTCGTCGGTGTCTGCCTCGGTAGCGACGTCGAGCGTCCGGGAGTCCCAGCGGCAACAGTCGCTGACGACCAAGGCGGTGCGCAGCTCGTGCGACTCGCTGGCCACCACCAGCAAGGACGCAATCGACAAGGTGAACGCCTTCGTGGGTGCGTTCAACGGGGGCCGCGGCACCGGGCCGCTCGAGGGCCCGGCCGTCGCTGCGCTCAACAACAGCGCGTCGACGGTGAGCAATAGTTTCAGCGATGCGCTGTCGTCGCAGCTGAAGGACGCGTTCAACGCCTATATCGACGCGGCTCACGGGGTGGCGAACGCGATCGGCACCCACGCGGCGACCGGCGAATTCAACCGACGGGTCGATCAGCTCAACGACACCAAGACCAAGGCGCTGAAACTCTGCCTGTCGTCCTTTTGAGGCGGCGTGTGGACCAGGTTCTGGCTGTGCGACGATAATCCCCGTCGCATGGCGTGCAGGGTTGTTGTGGTGTAAGGAGGCTTCACGGTGGTCGAGGCGGACGACGCCCCGAACTATGCTCGCAAACTGGGCGTCCAACGAGACCAGGTTGTCCAGGAGTGGGGCTGGGACGAAGACACCGACGACAACATCCGCGGTGCGGTCGAGGAAGCCTGTGGCTCCGAGTTACTCGATGAAGACACCGACGAGGTGGTCGACGTCGTGCTGCTGTGGTGGCGAGATGGCGATGGCGATCTGGTGGACACCCTGATGGACGCCATCACGCCGCTGGCCGAGGATGGCGTGATCTGGGTGTTGACACCCAAGACCGGCAAACCTGGCCACGTGCTGCCTGCCGAGATCGCCGAGGCGGCTCCGACCGCCGGCCTGATGCCGACCTCGTCGGTCAGCCTGGGTGATTGGAGCGCCAGCCGGTTGGTGCAACCGAAGTCGCGCGCCGGGAAGCGTTAATGCTGCCCGTCGGGACGACGGCACCGGATTTCACTCTGCGCGACCAGAACCAGCAGCGCGTCACCCTGAGCAGTTACCGCGGCGACAAGAACGTTCTGCTGGTGTTTTTCCCGTTGGCGTTCACCGGGATCTGCCAGGGTGAGCTGGACCGGCTGCGCGATCACCTGCCTGAATTCGACAACGACGACAGCGTGGCGCTGGCGATCTCGGTAGGGCCGCCGCCCACGCACAAGATTTGGGCCATCGAGAGCGGGTTCACGTTTCCGGTGCTGTCGGATTTCTGGCCGCACGGCGAGGTCAGCCAGGCCTATGGCGTGTTCAACGACCAGGCCGGCTATTCCAATCGCGGCACCTTCGTCGTCGACCGCACCGGGATCATCCAATTCGCCGAGATGAAAGAGCCCGGCGAAGCGCGCGATCAGCATTTGTGGACCGATGCGCTGGCGGCTTTGCGGACCTGACGTTTTGAGTGCTTGGCCTGCAGGCGTGTAACCTGCCTCCGGCATAGGGCGCGTAGCTCAGTGGTAGAGCTCTGGTTTTACACACCAGCGGTCGGCGGTTCGATACCGTCCGCGCCCACCAATATTCGTGCAGCTCACTCACCTAGGTGGCGTCAATCGGGCTCGGCGGTAAAACCCCCGTCGTGCCAAGAATGTGCCAGTGGGGTTCGCACGCTAGGTCGATTAGGTGCTAACTACGCTCGGATGCGGTGCTGCGATACCCAAACCTTGAGGCGGGGACCCTTCACTGGTAATCCGGCTGCGGTCTGTGTGCTCAACCCCGGTTTGCCTGAGACTGAGTGGCTGCAACCCGACAATGGGTTGTGATGGCCTCCGCCTTGAAGATGGCAGTCCAGATGCGGGCTGCGTCTGGGGACGTCGAGCTCAGCGGCCTTCTCAGTGACTTCTCAGCGGACCGTTAATACGCTGGCGCTCCCATGTTCACGACACGTTGCTTTCGCCTACCGGCCATACGCGTCGTGGGCTCAATGAGATGAAACGGCAAATGGTTTGGATGCATCAGCGGCATGATGCCGACGACTGTCACACGCTATCGATGAGCGGGCATGATCAGGGTCGATCGCTACAACCCAGCGAACTGGCGCAGGCATCGGTAATGGGTGCTCTCTGCGCGGCGATGGCGATTATTGCAGTCATGCTCCCGCACGTAGGTGGGCTAGGTCTGCTGGGCGCCGTGCCGATGGGGCTGCTGGCCTATCGGTATCGGATCCGCGTGCTGATCACTGCGACGGTCGCCGCCGCTGTGATCGGATTCCTGGTAGTCGGCTTTAGCGGCTTTGGCGCGGTCGGGCTGTGCGCCTATGTCGGTGGGCTGGCTGGAACCGTGAAACGCCGCGGCCACCGCACACCGACAGTGGTCGCGGTATCTCTTGGCGCCGGCGTGGCCGTCGGCGCCGCGGTAGTCATCGGGTTGACGGTCCTGGCGCCCCTCCGGCAGCTGATGTTCCACGCCGTCACCGCCGCCGCGAACGGAGTGGTGACAGTCCTGGCGTGGGTGCCGCACCTGCAGCCGGTCGCGCAGGACCTCAAGCGGATGTTCGCCGAGGCGTTGGATTTCTGGCAGTTGCTGGTCCTCGGATTCGCCATTGTCGTAATTATGGCCGCCTCGCTGATCGGTTGGTGGGCACTCTCGCGCGTGCTGAAGCGGCTGGGCGGCATTCCCGATGTGCACAAACTGGACGCATTGGCCAGCGGCCGGGCGATCCAGCCGGTCCCCGTGCGGCTGCACGAGGTTCGCCTCCGCTATCCGCACACCGACCACGACGGGCTGCGTGCGGTCAGCCTGGATGTGTGGCCAGCCGAACACGTGGCGGTCACTGGTGCCAACGGCTCTGGGAAAACCACGCTGATGCTGATTCTGGCCGGACGCGAGCCAACCTCCGGCACGGTCCAACGCCTTGGAGCGGTGGGTCTCGGTCAACTCGGTGGCACCGCCGTCATCATGCAGCACCCGGAAAGCCAGGTGCTGGGAACGCGGGTCGCCGACGACGTGGTCTGGGGACTGCCTTCGGACAAGACCACCGATGTCAACCGGCTACTCAGTGAAGTCGGGCTGGCCGGCCTGGCCGAACGCGACACCGGCAGCCTGTCCGGCGGTGAGCTGCAACGCCTTGCGGTGGCCGCGGCGCTGGCGCGGGAACCGGCGCTGCTCATCGCCGACGAGGTCACCAGCATGGTCGACCAGCAGGGCCGGGACGCGTTGCTGGCCGTGCTGTCCGGTCTGCGCGACCGCCACCAAACCGCTCTGGTGCACATCACCCATTACCACAACGAGGCTGATTATGCCGACCGCACGATCAATCTCAGCGACTCGCTGGACAACACCGCTATGGTCCAGACGGCACCCGCGCCTGCATCGACGGGCGCGGTCGGCCAACAAGCTCACCCGCCGGTCCTCGAACTCGCAGGCGTCGGCCACGAATACGGCAGTGGCACCCCTTGGTCGCAGACCGCGCTTCGCGATATTAGCTTCGTGGTGCACGAGGGTGACGGGCTTCTGATTCACGGCGGAAATGGCTCCGGAAAGTCCACGCTGGCGTGGATCATGGCCGGGTTGATGGTACCCACCACCGGCACCTGTCGGCTCGACGAGCGGCCGGTCTCCGAGCAACTCGGCGTCGTAGCGCTCCAGTTCCAGGCAGCCCGGTTGCAATTGATGCGCAGCCGCGTCGACCTGGAAGTTGCTTCCGCGGGCGGGTTTTCGCCTGACGGCAACACCCGGGTGACCGCAGCGCTGGCCGCTGTCGGCCTGGATGCCGCATTGGCGAACCGGCCCATCGACCAGCTCAGCGGCGGTCAAATGCGACGCGTGGTCCTGGCCGGATTGCTGGCGCGAACACCGCGCGTATTGATCCTCGATGAGCCGTTGGCGGGACTAGACGCCGCCAGCCAGCGCGGTCTCGTGCGCCTGCTCGCGGACCGGCGCCGTGAGACCGGTCTGACCGTCGTGGTCATTTCGCACGACTTCACTGGGCTAGAGGAGCTGTGCCCGCGCATCCTGCACCTGCGCGACGGTCTGCTGGAACCCGGGCCGGTTTCGGTCCAAAGGAATGAGTTGGCGCCGACTCCGCTGGGGGAACGCCCAAGCCACCGGGCGCGTCGGCCCGTTGTACTGCTGCGCCCGGTACCTGGGTACTCGGCGATCCACGATCTGTGGGCCGGCACCAAACTGCTTGTTGCTTTTGGTATTTCGATACTGTTAACGCTGTACCCGGGATGGGTGGCGATCGGACTAATGGGCCTGTTGGTGCTGGCGGGAGCGTGGGCCGCCCATATTCCCCGCGGCGCGCTGCCGTCGGCACCGCGATGGCTGTGGATCATGCTGGTCATCGCCGGTACAACTGCGGCACTCGCCGGTGGCAGCCCGCAGATCCATGCCGGCGGCGTCACGCTCGGACTCGGCGCCCTTTTGGAATTCCTGCGTTTTACCGCGCTGTCAGTCGTGTTGCTCGGGATGGGCGCGCTCGTATCATGGACGACCAACGTCGCCGAAATCGCGCCTGCCTTAGCCACTTTGGGTCGCCGACTGCGACGACTGCACATCCCGGTCGACGACTGGTCGGTGGCAGTGGCGCTGGCACTGCGCACCTTTCCGATGCTGATCGACGAATTCCGGGTGCTTCACGCCGCTCGCCGGTTACGGCCCAGAGAGAAACTGCCCACCCGCAGAGCGCGTCTCAGGCAACTGGGGACAGAGGTGATCGACCTAATGGTCGCGGTCATCACTGTCACACTGCGACGGGCCGACGAGATGGGCGATGCGATCACCGCCCGCGGTGGCACCGGTCAGATTTCGGCGGTCCAGTCGCGGCCGAAGCGGGCTGACTGGGCGGCACTTTCGATCGCATCAGCAGTGTGCGCAGGGGCCGTGGCAGCAGCACTGCTGTTGGGAACCTAGCGGCCGGCAGTTCTTCAGAACCGCACCAGTGCCGGCACATCATCGAGCGCGCAGCTAGGGAGGCGTTCGGCCCCTGAGCAGGAAGTTATGCTTCTCGATCCGCTCGTCGGACCGTGAGCGCACCATTTTTCTGAAACGACCTCCATGACTACGCGGGGATCACTGGACGGACGATGTACCCGTACGACGCTGCGATCAGCGGCGCGCGGCCGAGCCATCGCGCAAGCACGTCGCCCAGGACGCTGAACAGACTCACGCCATTTTCGACCGCCGGCTCGATGGAGTCTGCGCGAAAACCTCACTCGCGGCAAGTGTCGCCGCACGAAACACGGTCAGCGGCGGCCGATTCCACGACTCCTGCCCCGAGAGGTGTGAGGATCCGACGTACACATGGCAGCGCCAGCTTACAAGTGCCGCTGAGAAAGCGCTTGTCTCACAACACCGCGATGCAGACCGCCACAAACTGACAAATCGCTGCGAGCGCAGTACACGCGTGAAATATCTCGTGATAGCCGAATGTCGACGGCCACGGGTCAGGCCGGCGCAGTGCGTAGAAGACCGCACCGAGGCTGTAAAGTGCGCCGCCAACAGCGAGTAGTACCGCCGCGGCCACGCCGGCGTTGTGCAGGATTACCCCGGTGTACCACAGCGCTACCCAACCCAACAGCAGATAGAGCGCCACGCCCAGCCAGCGCGGTGCGTCAGGCCAGAACAACGTCAGCGCAATTCCGGCCAGTGCCCCACCCCACACGATTGCGAGCGCCACGTGCCCGGTGGAAGGTGACATGTCCAGGCTGGCGAACGGGGTAAAGGTGCCAGCGATGACGACAAAGATCATCGAGTGGTCCAGCCGTCTCATCCAAATTCTGGCGGCCACGGAATCCCAATGGACACGGTGATAGGTTGCGCTAACGGTAAACATCGCGACGAGCGCCAGCGTGTAGGCCAAACTTGCGTAGCCCGCTTGTTTCGACGCCACTGACCAAGACACCGCTACCAGTGCTGATCCGGCTATGAGGGCCGCGAAGGCGCAATAAAGATGGATCCATCCGCGCAGCCGCGGCTTGCTCAGCACGCCGTCGGACTCGGCTAAGCGCTCCGTGTCGTCATCAGAGGTCGGTCCGTACGCGATGGGTTGGCGGTCCGCGTCGGTTTGGTGGGTCAACATCTCTCCCCTGCTCGTACTCCGGATTGCCGTTAGGTGTCTGTGCACAATCAATCTGGCTTGCCTACATGGATCGCCACGGTACGAGCGGGTCGCTGAGAAGCCGCTGAGGACGGGATGGGCTGCGGTGCCCAGTGCGGGCAAGACGCCAGCCTCGCCGTTCTCAGGCGACGGTGGCCCTGCACAATCAGACTATGTGGGTGTCTTGTTGGCTGCGGGGACGAAGTGAGCTCGTGCATCGGCTGCGGCTGCCCAGTTTGGGTATCTCCGCTCGCTCGGCCGCGATCTCAGCGGTAGTCGTGCTCGTCGCACTTACTCTCGCGGGGGCGGCCTTTGACCTGACTTTATATCGGTCGTCGATAGCCGGTATCGACGATGCCAGCGCGGGCAGAGTTCGCACCATTGTTAACGCCCTGCATTCGGATTCGCCCGACAATCTCGATAGCGCGCTTCTCACCACCAACCAGCGCGTGGTCGCAGTCCAATTGATAGCCCCTGACGGCAAGGTGGTGCAGCGAGCCGGGGCCGCGCTTGCGACACCTCTAGTACCTATCAGTGAGTTTGACTCCAACTTGCGCCGCGGCATGCCAGACGATGCTGTGCCCAACGACGATATGCGTGTGAGCGGCCAAAGGGTCAACACTGGATCCGGTGAGTACACAGTGCTCGTCGGCGGAGGCAGCGAGGCGGTCGAGTCTACTGCACGCATCGTTGCGCTGCTGGTGGCTGGCGGCGCCCCGGTCATCGTCGGGGTAGCAGCAACTGCCACCTACCGGCTGGTCCGCCGGTCACTGCAATCGGTGGACGCCATCCGCAGCAGGGTGGCTGAAATCTCAACCTCCGACTTGGCCGAGCGGGTACCAGTGTCCACCCGCCGTGACGAAATCGCAGCCCTTGCAGTCACTATGAACGAAATGCTGGCGCGCCTCGAAGCCGGCCACCGAGCGCAACGGCAGTTTCTCAGCGACGCCTCGCACGAACTGCGCAGTCCGCTGGCCACCATCATCTCCGGTTTGGAAGTCGCCGAAGCACATCCAGAACTGCTTAATGCGGAGTTGGCCGTGGACATACTGCTTCCCGAGGCCCAGCGGATGCGGGTGCTGATCGAGGATCTGCTCCAGCTGGCCCGAGCCGATGAACAAAGCCTCATGGTGCGCAAAGAGGAGGTGCCGCTCGATCAACTCGCCAGAGCGGAGGCTGCTCGCGTGCGGCGCGACGGCTGCAACATCCACACCGCAATCTCTGCGGCGCGTATCGTCGGCGACCGCACGGCCGTCTCGCGGGTGATACGCAACCTCGTGGATAACGCTGCCCATTATGCGAAATCTCGTGTCGATATCGCGGTTAGCAGTCGAGGCAATGAAGTTATCCTCATGGTCAGCGATGACGGCCCAGGCATCGCCCCAGCCGACCGCGCCAGGGTCTTCGAACGGTTCGTGCGCCTAGACTCAAGCCGCGCCCGCAGTGGTGGAGGAACCGGCCTGGGCCTAGCGATCGTCGCCGAGGTCGCCGCCGCGCACGACGGTAGCGTCAATGTTGACGACCGCTGCGGCGGCGGCACCACGATAATCGTGTCGTTGCCTCAACAGAGCAATCGGTAGCCGACGCCTCGGATCGTCTCAATGGTGTTGGTACCGAAGGGGACGTCGATCTTGCGGCGCACATACCCCATGTAGACCTCAACAACGTTGTCCGGGCCCTGATAGTGCGCATCCCACACATTGCGCAATATCTCGGCCTTCGTCACCACCATGTCCTTGTTGCGCATCAGAAACTCGAGCAGCCCATACTCGCGAGGAGTCAAAGTGATCGGGGTCGAACCCCGTTGGACCGTGTGCCGAGCAGGATCCAGTGACAGCGACCCAGCGGTCAATACAACTGGTCGCTCTGGTGCGCTGCGACGCACCAACGCGCGCAGGCGCGCCACGAGCACCCGAAACGAAAACGGTTTCGTCAGATAGTCATCCGCGCCGAGATCGAACGCATCAGTCTGGTCGTACTCGCCGTCCTTTGCAGTCAGCATGAGTACCGGAGTCCACACGCCTTGCGCCCGCATTCGACGCAGCACCTCATATCCGCTGTGGCCCGGGAGCATAATGTCGAGCACGACAACGTCAAAGGCGTTCTCGATCGCCTCGCGCAGGCCCTCCACGCCCGTGTCGACGGAGACCACGACGAAGCCCTCGGCCTTCAAACCCAGTGATACCGTCGCCGACAATCGTGGCTCATCCTCAACGAGCAAAACTCTCACGTCGGTACGCTACTCCGCGGGGGCCGTGTGCACGAAAGGTCGCAGCGAATCAGGCGGGCCCGGCGCTACTCTTCAGTCCCGCGCAAGTACACCGCGTGCACCAGAGGCAATGGAGGACAGGCGTGCGATTGCGGCCTGCAGTGGTCGGGCGCAGAGACGGACAGGTCCGATCGGTGCGCACATAGATTCGGTGCGGCGGCGGATCTCCTTGTTGAGGCCGTTCCTGGGGGTTGTTCGACCAGATCTGGCGCCAGATCTGCTTGGGGAAGTTGGTGAACGCCAGCAGATCCGGTCGGGCCGCCTCTCGGTGATCGGCGACCTTGGGGAGCTTGTCCGATAGTGCGTCGGTGATCCGATCATGTTGAGCAGCACCCGATTCCGCATCGGGTTGGTCGAACACCGAATGCAACAGGGTACGCACCCACGGCCACGAACTCTTGGGAGTCTTCGCCATCAGGTTGGTCGTGTAGTGGGTTCTGCACCGCTGCCAGGTAGCTCCGGGCAGAGTCGCGCCTAGCGCAGCCACCAGCCCGGCGTGCGCGTCGGAGGTGACCAGCCGTACCCCGGACAGGCCCCGGGCCGTCAGCGACCGCCAGAGCGCCAACCACCCGGCGCCGTCCTCAGCGGTGCTGACGTCGATGCCCAGGATTTCGCGGTATCCCTCGGCGTTGACCCCGACCGCGATCAGGGCGTGCACGTTGACCACCCGCCCGGCTTCGCGGACCTTGAGCACCAGGGCGTCGGCGGCGACGAACGTGTACGGGCCGGCGTCCAGCGGCCGGCTCCGGAACGCCTCGACCGCGACGTCGAGCTCCTTGGCCATCACGCTGACTTGAGACTTCGACAAGCTGGTGATGCCCAACGTCTCGACGAGCTTGTCCATCCGCCGGGTAGACACCCCGAGTAGGTAGCAGGTAGCGACCACGGTGGTCAGGGCCCGCTCGGCGCGTTTGCGGCGTTCCAGCAGCCAGTCCGGGAAGTAGCAACCCTGCCGTAGCTTGGGAATCGCCAGATCCAATGATCCTGTGCGGGTACGAATTGGCGATGCCGGTAGCCGTTTCGCTGATTGATGCGCTCGCTACTGCGTTCACCGTATCCGGCGCCGCACAGGGCGTCGGCCTCCGCACCCATCAGGGTGTGGATGAACGTCGACAACAGTTCGCGCAGCACGTCGGGGTGGGTGGTGGTGAGTCGTTCGGCCAGCGCGGCAGGCAGGTCGATATTGTGGGCAGTGGTCATCGCGTTGATTCCTTTGCTCGAGTGACTTTGGTCGGTCTGTCGAAGAATCACGCGATCACCTTCAATCATTCGGCTACGACACGCCGGTACCGCTAATCAGGTCCGACTCGTACACCACCTAGATGGACGTAACCTTTGTCGACGTGAGAAACTTGGCCCTTGGCCTGTTCTTCCTGGCTAGCGATGAAGACGCTTCGTTTCAAAGAACGGAGCCGGAGGCAAGCCGCGAAGAGAGCCGTTGGGCGGGCTCGGCCGGGGCTAAGCCTGAGACGACATACTCATGTCCAAATGACTGGGAACCGACGGAGCCTTGAGGCTTCGGAGCTGTCCGAGGTGCTGACGCTCAAAACCCCCGCTGTGCCAAGAGTGTGCCAAGACGGACTGAAACAGGTCGATAAGCTATCGACCGCATGGACGAGAAAAGTCAGTGACCTCGGCTTTCGGAGACATTACGTAACGATCGAAAGCGCCATGGACGGTCTAGCTGCGATTTACACACCAGCGGTCGGCGGTTCGATACCGTCCGCGCCCACCATTGTTGAGGCGGCTGCGATCCGGTCGGTTCCGGTCGCTTGTAGACGCTAGTTCGGCGCTGGGCCGGTGAGGTGTACCTCGGCGAGTTTGCGAAAGGCCGCCACCAGGCGGCTGCGGTCCCCGGCGCGGGTCGCCAAGACCACATGGCCGGGTTCGACGCCTTCCAAGGGGACGGTGGTGAGGTCGGGTCGCAAGCGCTCGTAGAGACCGGTCGTGACGGCCACCGCCTGCCCGGCGGCGACGAGTTCCAACCCGTCGTCGAGGGTGTCGAGGAGTAGACCCTCGGGTGCCCCGCGCCCGTCGGGCCGAGGATCGATGCGCCAGAAGGCATGCCAGGCCGCGTCGCAGTCTCGAAATTTCGGTACGGGTTCGTCGGCGATGTCATCGATGGTGACCGATTGCCTGCCCGCGAGGCGATGGTCGAGGGGCATGAGCACCACCCGGGGCTCGTCGTAGAGG
>CAVQIO010000004.1:0-19685 GCA_963712615.1 uncultured Actinomycetota bacterium | reverse complement strand
CGACCTGGTTGTGGCCCAACGCCAGCCCCAGACCGAGGGTCAACTCAGCATGCACCCGGCGGGCACCGTAAGTGCCGCGTGAGGCGGTTGTGCACGGCCTGGACCTGGTCGGTGAGCCAGGCGTGACGGACTGCCCGTGCTGAGGGGGCGGTCGGGAGCGCCATTGATAGTAGCCCGAGTCGGCGACCTCGAGCGGTCGACACGCCTTTTGCACGGGGAGTCCTTCTGTGGCCATGGTGGCTATGGCGCGTACCGCCCTTTTGGGTCGTGCGGCTCCCTGAGCAGCTCGCGGGCCTTTTCAGGATGGCGACCTCGGTCTCCAGGTCTCGGATGCGCTTGTTGGCCGCGCTGAGCTCGGACAGCTCAGCACGGTTGAGTCCGGGCAGCTGCCCGGTATCGATTATCTCTTGGCGGCGCCAGTTGTAGATGGTTTGGTCGTTGATCTGCAGGTCGTTGGCGATCTGGGCCACCGGGCGGCCGGCGGCCACGAAGTCGAGCACTTTGGGGCGGAACTCTTCGGGATAACGCTTGGGCACGAACACGGCTCCTTCGGGGGATGTCGTGACCAGAAGTCAACCAAACCGACTCCGTCCAACCCAGGGCATATCAGAGTCTCCGGACACGCCGGGGCGGTTCTGTGCCGGCCATCGCTATTGGACATGAAACTTGAGAAGCCACAGGTGAGTCGAAATAACCTGTCCCGTAGTGGATATAGGTCGTACGTGCCTCTCCGTAGGCTAGCGGTAGTGCGCTCGGCACGGAACGCCCCGGAAGAGGTGGGCGGCGTCATGGGCTTCTACGACACGACCCGCCTGATTACCGGAATCAACCTCGGCAGCAGCGTCGACACCGCCGTGGTGCGGTTGCACCGCACGCTCGCCGGGCCAGTACTGCCCAATCTCGCTCGGCATCCACGGAACGTACGACGGTTCGGCTGCATCGACGGAGTGCCTGCCGACCTCAACGCCACCTTGCCGACGCGGTTCTCCTCGGCCGCTCACTGTGCCGGCCGATTCCAGGCCCACGATCACACCCACGCCGGTGACCCCAACTGGTTTGACCCCGACATCGACATCGAATCCTTGCTGTACCTCGTTGAGCGCACAGTCACGTGTTCAGACCTGTACGGCGCCCTACCCGTCCTGCACGGTGCTCGACGGGGACCCCTTGGTGTTCGCGATGATCGCCCAGCCCGTATGGAATGCCATCGCCTCACGATACCCGGCGTCCCGAATGAGCTGTGCCACTGCAGCATTCGGGCCTGGCGCCGCCTTCGCCGCCGAGATCTACGGTGAGCACCTGGACCAGCTCGTGAGCCCCTGCGCCAATTCGCCGCCGGCCGGACTTCATCACCACCAGCCCCTGCTGCGCTGGGCACCGCCGAACGAGCCGGTCCAGCGCTGCGCCCACGGCTCGGGCCTTCAGTTCACCGACGAGGATGGCCGGCAGTTCGTCGAGGACGCTCGACGCGAATACCGCGGCGACAGCGCCATTCAGACCGCGCTCGACACCTACGTCCGAAACATCGACTGAGGGGGAAACCACATGAGTAAACACATCACCGTCGAACTACCCGATCCCGGACCCCCGTCCGATCGTCATGAGCATGACCAAATTGTCTGGTATCACGGTCAATACGGTGAGTTCCGAGTGGCCTACACGCCCAGTACGGTGGTACTCCTTCGAAAGATGCGGCGGGAGCGGGGACGTCCGCTGCGCAGCGGACATCGGCATCAGGCGTACCGGGTCGTCGTACTTGCCCATGGGACGACGCCCTGCCCGAGATAATACTTCGGCCGCGGACACTTGCATGAATCAGCACCTGAGGCCTGCACTCGTCGCGTTGGTTCCCGCCGCCACACGTAAACGCGGTCCTTCGTCAGCGGGGTGCCTTCGGGTATGGCGCGGACTTTGGTCATCTGTTGATGAGATTGGGGCCGCATGCGTGCTGGCGCGGATGCCAGCCTACCCACCAGCGGTGGTGATACTGGCGTTCCGAGGAAAAACCATGCTGCTCGCGCGGTGGCTCATCGGACGGCGCAGTTCGATGATGCTGACCCTGTCAGAATCAGGGCCGGTGGTTGTGCTTGCGCCCTCGTGGCGGCCCGGAACGACGCTTCCAGCGCTCGGGGAAGCCGACGAAGAGCCAAGGGGAGCGATTGACGCGGGCCGACGACGGACGGTGGCCGCCCGGATTGTGTCGAGGGCAACAGCTGCTCGGAGTACGAATGTCGCCGCACCGCCGTGTTCTACCGGTTAAGACGTGCGGATCGGGAGGACGTTCATGGTTTCGAAGGTGTGGTTCATCACGGGTGCCTCGCGCGGCTTCGGCCGTGAGTGGGCGCTTGGCGCACTGCGTCGCGGCGACCGGGTCGCGGTCGCCGCGCGCGAGGTCGCTGCGCTCGAGAGGATGCGCGACGGTTTCGGTGATGCCGTCCTTGCGCTGCAGCTCGACGTCACCGACCGTGGCGCTGACATCGCCGCAATCGCAGCCGCCGTCGCGCACTTCGGCCAGCTCGACGTGGTCGTCAACGATGCCGGCTTCGGACAGTACGGCTTCGTCGAAGAACTGTCCGAGGACGAGATTCGTGCGCAGATGGAAACGAACTTCTACGGGGCGCTATGGGTAACGCAGGCGGCCCTGCCGTACATGCGCCAGCAGCGCAGTGGGCACATCGTGCAGGTCACGTCCACCGGTGGCCTGGTGACTGCGGCCGACATCGCCGTGTACAGCGCGTCGAAGTTTGCGTTGGAGGGGTTCTCGGAAGCCCTGGCCGACGAGGTGAAGCCCTTCGGCGTCCACGTCACCATGATCGAGCCGGGCGTCTACGCCACCATGATCGAGCCGGGCGTCTACGCCACCGACTTCGGGTCCGTCATCAACCGGCCCGAGGCGATGCCCGCTTACGCCGAGGTGCACGCCCAGGCCGCAGAGGCCCTCGGCCCGATCCTCGGATCGGCAAGTGATCCGGCGGCCACCGTCGACTCGCTCCTGGCGGTCGTCGACGCCGAACAGCCGCCGCGGCGGTTGCTGCTGGGGCCGGGTGCGTTCGCGTTCGTGAAATCGGCATACGACCAGCGCCTCGAGGAGTGGGCGACCTGGAACATGTCGAACTCGGTTTCGGGCGTCTAGTCGCACAGGTCGAAAGGGCGAACATGACCAAACTAGAGGGCAAAGTCGCGTTCATCACCGGGGCGGCGCGCGGTCAGGGTCGCGCCGAGGCGGTTCTGTTGGCCCAGGAGGGTGCGTCGCTGATCCTCAGCGACGTCGCGGCCGAGGTGATCGGCGATCTTCCATACCCGCTCGGCACCAAAGAGCAGCTTGCTGAGACGGTTTCACTGTGCGAGGGCTTCGGCGTGGAAGTCATGGCCGACGCGGTCGACACCCGCGATCTGACGGCCTTGCACGCACTGGCCACGGCGGGATTCGCGAGATTCCGGCGGATGGACATCGTGGTCGCGAACGCGGGAATCTTCAGCGTGGGCCGCCTGACCGTGCCCGACGATTCGACCGGTATCGAGGTGCTTTCCGAAAAATGCTGGCGCGACATGATCGAGGTGAACGTGACGGGGGCCTACAACACCGTCAGAGCAACGACCCCGTTGATGGTCGAGGCGGGACGCGGCGGTGCCGTCGTTCTCACGAGTTCGAGCTTCGCGCTATCGAGTGCTGCCAACGTCGGTCACTATGCGACGGCGAAAACAGCGCTGATCGGACTGATGCGCACGCTGGCCCTGGAACTCGGTTCGTATGCCATCCGCGTGAACACCGTCAATCCCGGGATGGTGTCGACGCAGATGGTTCACCAGCACGCCAATTATCGCCTGTTCAGGCCCGATCTCGAGAATCCGACCAGGGAGGACTTTTCGGAGGCCGCGCGCACGCTGACCGTGTTGCCGACGCCCTGGATGGAACCAGCAGACATCGCCAACGCCGTGCTGTTCCTGGCGTCGGATGATTCCCGCTACATCACGGGGGTGACCCTGCCCGTCGACGGCGGAACTGTGCTATAGCGGCTATGGCAGATTCCCCCGAAGTTTGTTCCGAGCAAGTGTATTTCCGGATCAAATGTTACGAACGCGACCCGCGCTGCCTCGAATGGACCGGGGGTGGCTTGCGAAGGGTTCCACGAATGCACGTGCAGTTGCCCGCTCACGACCAATACTTGTGGCAGACCTATGCGCGGTTCCGGTCGCTGGGACCGATCATTCCGCTCGAGATGCCTGGTGGGGTGATGGTCTGGGCGGCGACCAGCCACGCCGCCGTGCGTGAGGTCCTCCAAGGGGACGACCGCCTGTTCGCCAAGCACCTCACGAACTGGAAGGCCTTCCGCGACGGCAAGATTCCGGAGGACACCGCGGCGGCAACACTCGAGACGAGCGGTCCCGTCCGGGCGCCGTCCCGCCAGTCCCCGATCCTGCAGACGCAACTAGCCCAATGGCAGGTCTGACCAATGGCGCCAAATCTCACCTGGGGCCGTCGATGGCAGAGGCATGATCACGTTCCGTGTTGCCGGCGCACTCGCCGCCGTGCTGACCGCGCGCTGGCCGTGGGTGGCGACGCCGCACACCGAGGCCTTCGCGACTCTCGATCGAGTTCCGGTGGTGGCATCTCGACGCTGGAGCCGCAGGAATCGGCGACATCATCGCGGTATCGACGATTGACGGACACTACGGTTTCATGGGCTACAACAAACATCACGTTCCGAAGCGATTGGCGGCCCGGTGATCGTCACGTTCAGTTCGCACCCGGGCGTCAAAGGGCCGGATCATGGTGTGAAGTTTCTGCTGCACCGGCTCTTGGTGTTCGGGATCTCGCGGTGTCTCCGCCGTCGGAATACGGTCGATCGGCAGGGACGCTTCGTCGGTTGAATTGAGTGCGAGCGGGACCAGAGACATTATTTTGCGACCGATTACGCTGGTGACACTCGTATGAGGCCCCATCAGAATCGGACGGTGAGCGGTCTACGCGGACGAGCGCCCACTACACACCAAATGCCATAGGTAGCGCGAATCCGGTTGATAAACAGCTTGATAGATACCTTCACGACACAACCACATCGACGGGGCGTGGGCGAAGCGCAATCGAAAATGACGGCTGATCTGCTGCGAGCTCCATCGCTGGAGAAGCAGCTCGGTGACCCCACCGTTGAGCTCACTGTTGCTGTCGATTCGGTGTCGGCAAGCCGCCGCACAATGGCGCGGCGAGCGTCGAAGGACCAGCCCGCGGCCGGTGACCGCGTTGCGCCACAGCTGCCGTGAGATGGTCGACGGCGCGCGTTCGAACCGATGAGCGATCACCCGCACGCTCAGCCCCGACTGACGCAGATCGGCGATCTCGATGCGCACGCCCTGGGGCAGATAGCGCGAGCTGATCTGGCGGACCGCCCTCGTTGCCGATCATAAGTTGGCCCACGGGCCCAGGATTCGCGATCCGCCTACCACTAGGACGTATACTCCTTACGCCCCGAATGCGCTGCAGGGCGCCGTCATCTTCGGAGGATCGAGCTGCTGTCCGCCCGTCGGTAATGAGCGACATGCATGCATCCTGTGAATGCGCTGTTGCGGCTAAATTTTAGCTTCAATGCTCTCAGATGTCGGTGCGTACCTGGAACGTAAGCCTCGCGCGTGCGCGACTTGATTGCCGTTGGCAGGCCCCAGGACGGTCGGGTGGCTGCGTTGTCAATCCACGGCTCGCAAGCCATCCCCGGGTTCGCTTCCGGAGTCTAGATATTCGGCGTTGGTCAGTTCGGCGAGTTTGTTCCGCCACGCGTCCATGGCCGCCCTTTCCATTTCGGCCCACACCTGGGGCGCCGGGCATACCCACAATCACCACCTGGCGCAGCCGAGTACTAGCTGCACACCGATGACGGCGCCTCTATTAGGTAGAACAACATGGTATGACAATGCCCGTGCCATCCGCACGCTGTGATTCGCATCTCGAGACCGAGAGGCCTGACGCCGCGCCGTCTCGGGTATGGACATACGCCGCCGCGATGCGACGTGATAATCGGAGTCGTCGCGCGGCGGCTGGTGATAATAGAGATCGCGGCAAAAGGGCTGACGGAGACGATTATGCGGAAGACGCGCTACGCCGATGTCTCGGCGTCGAGCGGGAGCGGGTCAGCGCGCCGCGGATTCGGATCGCGAGAAGACGTGCTTATCGAGAGCAGACGGCAGACCACGGATCTCAAGTTACGGGCCGTGGACGTTGCGGCCGGCGCTGACCTAGATCCGTGGGATCGCGTGATGATGTCGATTTTGGTCGCAACCTCTGTACGCCGCGGCGTCTCGCTGGTACTGCTGGTACATGTCTCTTCGGTGCGCGAAGCGACGGCACTGAAACCCGACACCGACTGGTGAGCAGGCTGATTGGCGGCATGTCGTGCGTTGTATGGCTGTGGTGGCAAAGCAAGGGTGTAGGTAGGCTCGTCTTGGTCAGTCTGTCCGAAGACCGGGTTGTGGCAGAGCCAGCAACGTTATAACCGGTGGGCGACCTTCAGTGATTCGGCCGCGCGCTCCCCGATCACTACGCAGGGGGCCATTGTGTTGCCGGCGGTGATGCGTGGCATGATCGAGCCGTCGGCGACTCGAAGACCGTTAATGCCGTGGACTTTGAGATCGGCCCCCACGACCGCCATTGTGTCGCTGCCCATTTTGGCTGTGCCGACTTCGTGCCAGTAGGTCGCTGCCCCATTACGCACAAACTGCTCAAGGTCACCCGCATCGAGGGTTCCAGGCATTACCTCGCGCTTGGCCAAGGGGCGAACGGCGGTGGAGTTGCAGACCTCGCGAATCCGCTCTACGCCGGAGATCGCCTTCTTGAGGTCGTCGGGCTCTGAAAGCAAGTTGGCCTCTATAAGCGGCCGGTCGCGTGGATCGGCGCCGGTTAACCGAACCCGCCCACGGCTAGCGGGGTGTGTGGGCGCGACTGCCATGAACCAACTGTGTTCGGGAAGGCCAAATTTCGCGATATTCTCCGGTGTCGACAAGGCGACCGGTGCCTGGCACGCGAACAGGTCCGGCCCGTCTAGGCCCGAGGTGCTCGACCAGTACATGGTCATGTCATTTCTGGCTCCCGTGGACGGGAACGCGAATTCCCACACACAACTGACCATGGCGTGGTCCTGAAAGTTGTGGCCGACTCCGGGAAGGTGCTGCACGACCGGAATTCCGAAGCGCACCAGCTCGTTTGAATCGCCCACCCCGGATTGCATCAACAGTTTCGGTGTATTGATCGCGCCGAGCGATAACACCACCTCGGAGCTCGCCGCAATCGCGCAAACCCCACCGTCGTAGGCAATTTCCACACCGGTGACCCGATTACCGTCGAAGGTCAGCCGTCGCACCATCGCATGGGTGAGTACGGTGAGATTTGGTTTACCCCAAAGCGGGGCCACATACGATCGGAACACCGACTGTCGTTGCCCATAACGGATAGAAAGGTCAGCAATCGCAGCGCCGTCGGTGGACTCCATCATCCGTCCATTTGGATGGTCATAAGTCGGGATACCAACCGAGCGCGCCGCATCGATCGTCGCCAGAGCAAGCGGTCGCGGGTTAGACGGAGGCGCGACGAACATGGCTCCACCCGTACCGCGGTACGCGGGATCGGCTGGCCCGTGCCAGTCTTCAATGCGGCGGTATATATCCAGTACCGCGTCGTAACCCCACGATGGGTCGCCGGATTCAGCGGCGAAGAAGTCCCAGTCGGTTTTGTGCCCGCGGGCCCAGACCATCACGTTGATGCTCGATCCCCCGCCGAGTCCCTTGCCCATCGCCAACGACAGGGCCCGGCCGTTGAGCTCCGGATTGGGCTCGGCTGCAAAGTTCCAGTCGCGTTCGCTGCCGATGTTTGCGGCCCACAGATCGGCAGTCGTGACTTCCGGCACGTCGTTGTTGCCGCCCGCCTCCAGCAGCAGCACGTTAACCCCAGCGTTCTCGGCCAGCCGCGCGGCTACCACACAGCCTGACGAACCCGCTCCGCAGACGATGAAATCGTATCGGTCAAGGACTGGACTCATGGAATTAGGCACAGGCAATCCCCTTTGTAGTCGTCAGACTCGTTGCGCGCGACGAGTCCGAGGTGTCGGCGCCGCTTGGTACTGCAGCACAGTACGATCATACCAAGGTGCTCTTCGAAGATTTCTTCGCTAGAATCCTGGAGCGGCCGAAAGACGGTCAGCCGGTAGGCATTTTGGTGGCCCGGCCTGGCGGGCAGCGTGACGTGGCCCCGACGCCGAAATCATCTCGGGTTTAACATCATTCGGAGAACAGTGATCATCGGCGCGTGACCAGCCGGAATAGGGATTCGTACCGGTCGGCGGTCAAGAGAATCGTCGTGCGCATCACCGCCGAGGCGGGCCAAATACCGTGCCGCACGTACTAATGCGACGCTGGGTCGCCTTAGAGAAGTGGTGCTAGTTTTAGCACTGGCGTGGGACGGCAATGCTTTTGGCTTGCAATCGCGTTCCGACTCTCTGCAAATAGAAGGGGTTACGCCGACATTGTTAGTAGGCGTTGACGTGGTGTGAGCATTGCTGTCCTTAGGTGCGATAGGTCGATCGAGCGCATACCGAGGCGGGGCAGCATCAGCATCGCAAGGTCGCGTATGCCGGCTGTGGTGCTGCGATCGCGGACCCCGATGTTCTGCGCGTGGTCGCGCAGCTCAGCGTCCCGCATGCCGGCGCGCCAAAACTCCCAGAACAGCTGAATGTTGTACATGGGTGCATTGAGATTGTGGTCAATCAACCTCACAAGGCGACCCCATGGGTCGTCGACCAGAGAGCCGAACACATATCGTCCAGTGTTAGAAGCTGGACGTCGGTCGCGTGCCGCATAGTCTCGATCAGCATGTCTTCTCGGGAATCGATCACCCGATGAGCGCCCCTACGTTTGTTAGTACCAACCTCTGTCCCGACTATGCACCCATCGCAGGGCGACCTGCTCGGTAACGCCCACCCCTGAAGCGATAGAGAAAGTAGCGTCGGCCCGTTACGGATCGGCGCCGTCTTGTTGCTTGCGCGGCCGAATAGCGCCGGTACATGGGCTGCTGTGAGCAGCTTCATGACCGTTAACGATATCGGGAGGACTATGCCGTGCGGTTATACCGAGTGCATGCGTTAACGCGCGGTCCCGCCGTTAACGCGTTCGTTGCCACTTGATCCAGGAGTGCTCACGTGCAGTCATATTCGTCTGGCTATGTCCAAGGTCGACGTACCCGGGTCATCGTCAAGGGCGATGCGCACATGCCTCCCGTCCTGTTCCTGCACGGGATCGGTCGCAGTTTGGAGGATTGGGAGCCGCAGTTTTCTGCCTATCGCCATGCGGGCTACCGCGTCATCGCTCTCGACCTACCTGGTAATGGGTTCTCTGAACGGCTCCCCACCATCACCACACTCGGGATGCTTGCACGAAGCGTGGTGGAAACGCTTGATGTGATCGGTGAAACCCGACGTCTTCACGTGCTAGGCCACTCGCTGGGCGGAGCGGTCGCCATGCAGTTGCTGACCCTCAGACCCGAACGGGTTGCCACCTTGGTCCTGTGCAGCAGCGTCGGGTTCGGTTCCGAAACCCATCCGATGCTGCGTTTAGCTGCAACACCTTTCATCGGCAGCCTCGCAACGCGTTGCACCACCCGCGCTAGTGCCCGCATGATCGAACGTTTGCTCTATGCCGACCAATCGCTGGCAACCAAGGAGCGGATAGATCACGCTCTGACACTCGCGCGGCAACCTGATACCGGTGTGGTCACGTACGAGACCGCTCGGTCAGGGGGCACCATCAGAGGCATCAGACCCGAATGGCGCGAGAAGCTACTGGACGATGTATCCCTGCGTCCCCGTCCGACGCTGATCGTTTGGGGAGACCGTGACCGTATCCTCCCAGTGAAACAACTCGACGCAGCGCAGCAATTCCTGCCCCACGCTCAAGTTCACGTCTTTCGGAACGTGGGCCATATGCCGCAGGTAGAGGTTGCTAGAGAGTTCGCCCAATTAACTCTCAACTTCCTTCAATCACATGCGATCGCTTAAGTGTTCCGTCGACTGTCGGCACAAGCCCATTGCCTGCCTGAATCGAATTACTCATTTCTGCACAACTCTTCTGAGAAGGATTCCCATGCCACGCCCGACGCAGGGTTCCACTTGCCGCCTGCTATCCGCGTTCAGCGTACTCGAATCGTGTGCTGCTGCGGCCGCAATAATCACGATGGCCGTTGGCGGCGGGGCCGAGCCCAAGGCGCCCGCAGCGCAGCAATTACCGGCGTTTACACCCACTTCCACCAACTGGGCGCCGAACTTTTTGTTTCCTCGCAACCTCTACCAAAGACAAGGCACCGACGCCCATATCGCCTCCGAACGTGAGATGTGTGAATGGTTCAACGCTCAATTCGACCCATTGATGAATTAGATCAACCCTTCAACTCTGATCTCGCCAACAACCACGACGACTACACCGCACCCGGTTTACAGCAACAAGACGATGCGTGACCGTCAATATCGATCAATCCGAGGACTACCTAGCCCCTAGAGCCGTGGTGTCAGGGGACGCCGTGGTCTGTGGATTTAACGGTGTTTCCGGCCTGACACGCTGAGCGATGCTCGCGAGAAAGGTGCCGTGATGACGACACTGGATGATGTGACCAAGAAGAAGGCTGAGCAGTCCACAGAGCAGCAGGCTGCCGTCGGGCTGGCCCAAGAACAGGGCCTCTCGCTGACCGGACCTGACGGGCTGCTCAAACAGCTGACCAAAACGGTCCTGGAGACCGCGCTCAACGAGGAGATGACCGAGCACCTCGGCTATGAGAAACACGACCCGCCGGAAGTGGGGACGGGCAACATCCGCAACGGCACCCGATCCAAGACGGTGCTGACCGATATCAGCGGCCCGGTCGAGCTCGACGTGCCGCGGGACCGGGGCGGCACGTTCGAGCCGCAGATCGTCAAGAAAAGCCAGCGCCGGCTGTCCGGGGTTGATGAGGTCGTGTTGTCCTTGTACGCGAAAGGGCTTACCACAGGTGAGATTTCGGCGCACTTCGCCGAGACTTCGGTGCGTCGGTCTCCAAGGGGACGATCAGCCGAATCACCGACAAGGTGATCGAGGAGATGAACGACTGGGCGGAACGGCCACTGCCAAACCTACGCCGCGATCTTCATCGACGCGATCGTGGTGAAGGTCCGCGACGGCCAGGTCGCCAACCGGCCGTTCTACGCTGCGATCGGCGTGACCCTGGGCGGGGAACGCGACATCCTCGGATTGTGGGCCGGCACCGGCGGTGAGGGCGCCAAGTTCTGGATGGCCGTGCTCACCGATCTACGCAACCGCGGCGTCAAGGACACCTTCTTCGTCGTCTGTGACGGACTCAGGGGACTGCCCGAGGTGGTCGGCAACGTCTGGCCGCAAGCGATCGTGCAGACATGCATCATTCACCTGTTGCGCATCACGTTTCGGCTCACGTCCCGCAAGTAACTGGGACGAGATCACGCGAGACGTGAAGCCGATCTACACCGCAGCAACGCTACCGCAGCACGCTCAGCGTTCGACGAACTCGCCGAGAAATGAGGGCAACGCTACCCGGCAGTGATCCGCCTGTGGGACAACGCCTGGAACGAGTTCATCCCGTTCCTGGACTACGACGTGGAGATCCGGCGGGTGATCTGCTCCACGAATGCGATCGAGTCACTCAATGCTCGTTACCGCCGTGCGATCAAGGCCCGGGGACACTTCCCGTCCGAGCAGGCCGCGTTGAAGTGCCTCTATCTGGTCACCCGATCGCTGGACCCGACCGGTGTCGGCAGGGCACGATGGACGATGCGGTGGAAACCTGCCCTGAACGCGTTCGCAATCACCTTCGGCGACCGATTCCCGGCAGCCGAAACCTACTGATGAAAACCGCCGGAAACACCGTTAAGGAGATAGTCCCGGACGCCGAATTTTAACCTTCTTTCGACGGGGTGGGTTCTAGTCAATGTCGCAACACTGACGGATTCTGAGAGGCTAGCAGTGCGGTGAATAGGTGGGCGGGGCACCGGTCTTGGAGGACCTTGCGGGGCCGGTGGTTGAGCCGTGATCGACGCAAGCAGGTGAGTCGGTGGGTGAAAGGCGAGCCTCACGCCTTTGGGGAAGTAGTCGCGCAGTAGTCCGTTGGTGTTTTCGTTGGTGCCGCTTTGCCAGGTTGATCGGGAGGTCGCAGAAGTAGACGGGCGCGCCGAGCTTGTCGGTGGTGGCGAGGTGGCGGGCCATCTCGGTGCCCTGGTCCCAGGTGACGGACCGCATCAGCGCGGTGGTAGATCATGCATGCGGGTCACAAGGGCGGCGTGTAGCGCATCGGCGTCACTGCGAGGTAGGTGCACCAACCGCACCATCCCGGTCTGGCGCTCGACCAGGGGCTGCCGATCGCCGTGCTGCGGTTGTTGCCGATGATGTAGAGGTCGGACCGGGGCGCCGTTCCGGGATTGCCCTTGGCCCGTTTCCCCGGCCCGCCCTCCGCGCCGGACGTGCAACTCTCATCGCATCCGGCGCTCCACCTACTGACACCGTTATGCGGTGACCGAGGTGGCCGCTGTGGCGGCCTCGTCCCCGTAGCGCCGGGAGTCGACGACGAACGACGAGCCCATCTTGGTCCCTCACAGGACGTCGGAACGCGTTACGCCATGCCGTCATGGACAGTCCTCCCATCCGTTCGGTCAGTACACGGAGGTATTGCAGACCAGGCGCCGCTGCCCATCCGGCGGACTCGCAGCCGAACGCAATGCAGGTAGCTGAGCAGAAGGGGCGGACCCACTGCGCACATGCGCACGGTATCGAAATACCTGTGCCATATCCGGTTGTCATGCCCATCACATGCTCGCGGCACTGTGTCGGAACGCACTATCTAGTAGTGCATTATGCTTTGCCTATGCCAGGTAGCCGTCGTAGCCGCCGTGCTGGCGGGACTCGGCGGACGGCGGTTCTGGAAAGCGCGGTGAACGTTCTCGCGGAGCGGGGCTACGAGAACACCCGCTACGCCGATGTTTCGATGGCGAGCGGGGTAGCGGTCAGCACATTGCAGAACTATTTCGGTTCCCGGGAGGACATGCTGATCGAGACGATGCGCTACGCGACCGATGTTGAGCTCATCACTCTCGACGCGGTGGCCAGCGCCGCGGTCGAACCATGGACTCGCCTTGTTATGTTGATTGACCAAAACCTCAACACGCCCATGCACAACCACCGGCTGTTCATGGAGTTTTGGCGCGCCGGCATGCGGGACGCGGAACTGCGCGACCACGGGCAAGAAATTTGGGGGCGCTATAAAGCACCCTATGTGCAAACTGTGGTCGAAGGCTGCGACCAAGGCGCGTTCTCACCCACACTCAGCCCCGAGGATGCTGTCGATCTGCTCATGGCCATGCTTGCGGGAGGAATAGTGCCTCGCGTGTTGCAATTCCCCGCACCGACGGCCGACCGCTTTCGAACCGCCCTGCTGAACCAGGTTGCCCAAATGCTGGGCCGGCCCGGTTACCGTGAGCGGTCATCGGGGAGAGCTAGGAACTCGAAGGCGATGCCGTCGGGGTCTCGAAAACATCAATCCTGACCATAGCTCTCCCAGACGATGCCACCTGTTGGACCCCGAATTACGAGCGCATACACCTTGTCCGCGATTCTGTCCGTGACCACAGCCCCCAATGGAATGAAGAAGTTTGCGCAACCGCGAAGCGATCGAACCAAATCGCGTCGGCGAGCCCAAGATCACCGCGTCAGCCCAAACGAAGTCTTCACCGGTCGCCTGCCGCAGGTCTCATTGGTGGCTTCGCAGTTCGACTGCCACGCTGGGTTCTGTGGGAACGACGCCGGGTCTCGAGTTTGAGCGACCATACACACGCTGTCAATGGCCAAGTAGAAGTCCCCGCTGGTGGCCAGATAAAAGTCCCCACCCCGTGCGGTGATTTCTAGGTTGGTTGTGGGTTCTCCTTTCGGTGTTGGGCGTCCTTCATGCGGTAGGACTCGCCGTCGGTGATGACGACGGTGGCGTGGTGCAGGAGCCGGTCGAGGATGCTGACGGCGGTGGTCTGCTCGGGTAGGAATCGGCCCCATTGCTTGGAACGGCCAGTGCGAGCCGATGGCCAGGGATCGGCGTTCGTAGGCGCCGGCGACGAGCCGGAACAGCAGTTGGGTTGCCGGTGTCGTCGAGCGGGGCGAAGCCCAGTTCGTCGAGGATGATCAGGTCGACCCGGAGCAGGGATTCGATGATCTTGCCGACGGTGTTGTCGGCCAGGCCGCGGTAGAGGGTTTCGACGAGGTCGGCGGCGGTGAAGTAGCGGACCTTGTGCCCGGCGTGGATGGCGGCGACTCCCAAGCCGATCAGGGTGTGGGACTTGCCGGTCCCGGCGGGTCCGATGATCGCCAGGTTCTGTTGTGCGCGAATCCATTCCAGGCTCGACAGGTAGTCGAACACCTTGGGCTGGATCGAGGAGGCGGCCACGTCGAACGACTCCAATGTCTTGGTGACCGGGAACCCGGCGGCCTTGAGTCGGTTGACGACGTTGGAGGCATCCCGCGCGGCCAGTTCGGTTTCGACCAGGGTCCGCAGCACTTCCTCGGGGGTCCAGCGTTGGGTCTTGGCGGTGAGCAGCACCTCGGGTGCGGTGCGGCGGATCGCGGCCAGTTTGAGCCGGCGCAACCCGGCATCCAGATCGGCGGCCAGTGGCGGAACAGACGGCGGTGCAACGGGTTTGGCCGCTGTCGCCGGTGTGGTTGGTCATGAGGTCGCCCCGCCGTCGGCGGCCGGGGTGACCGTGTAGGCGTCCAGCGACCGGGTCGGGGCGACCGGCAGGTCCAGGATCAACGCATCCCCGGCCGGGCGGGGCTGCGGGTGTTCCGGCGCCGGCGGCCAGGATGGAGCGGACGTCGGCGGCGCGGAACCGCCGGAACGCCACCGCCCGGCGCAACGCCGCCGACCAAGGCGTCGGTGCCGTGGGCGGCGCCCAGGGCGAGCAGGATCTCCAGCTCCGAGCCCAGGCGGGTGTTGCCGATCGCGGCCGCGCCGACCAGGAACGCCTGGGCGTCCTCGCCGAGGGCGCAGAACTGCTTCTCGACAGCTCGTTTTCGGGCGTGGCCCGCGGCTCGGCGCCGGTCGTGGCCCGTCGTAGTGGGCGTCGAGGATCGAGGCGCTGCCCGGGGCGGCGAGTTCGTGTTCGGCCACGATCATCCCGGTGGCGGGTTCGACCAGGCAGACCGCGCCGTGATCGACCACCACGGCCACGCTGGTGCCGATCAGCCGGGTGGGCACCGAGTAGCGGGCCGAGGCGTACCGGACACAGGACAGCCGGTCGACCTTGCGCAGCACCGACGGCGCCCCGATCTGCAGCCGCAGCGACGGCAATGGTCGCAGCAGTTCACGTTCGATCGATCAGCCGCTCGTCGGGGACCGCGCAGATCTCCGAATGCACCGCGGCGTTGACCTCCGCGCACCACGCCCTGGCCGCGGTGTTGGCGGCCCGCAGATCGACCGCCGCGCCGGCGATGGCGGCCTCGGTCAGCAGCGGCACGGCCAGGTCGCGTTGGGCGTAGCCGCACAAGTTCTCCACGATGCCCTTGGATTGCGGGTCGTTGGCGTGGCAGAAGTCCGGGGCGAACCCGTAATGGCCTGGCCAGCCGCACGTATTCCGGCGGTCGGGACCACCACGTTGGCGACCACCCCGCCCTTGAGGCAGGCCATCCGGTCGGCCAGCACCCGGGCCGGGACACCGCCGATCGCGGCCAGCGCCTCGGCGATCAACGCCAACGTCGTCGACGCCGTCTGATCGGTGGCGAACGCGACGAACCGCCACCGGGAGAACGCCAGCACCGCGCAGAACAGGAACAACCCCGGTGCGGCCTGGGCCCAGTCGATCACCAGATACTCACCCGGTGACCACACCGCCGGGCGGCGACCCGGTGATGTTCGTTGCGCCACAACGCTTTCGCCTCGGCGACCAGGCGGCGGAAGTTACGCGCCGACCCCGTCGTAGCCGGCGGCCCGGGCGATCGGCAGCATCCGCTTGGCCGAGATCCGGCCCTGGGACTTCTCGACCCGTTCGGCGACCAGCTCGGTCACCGCATCGTAGTTGTGGGCCCGCTCGGCCCGCGGCGGTGCGGTGTCGCCGGCTTCGAACTTGTCCACGACCCGTTTGACGGTCTTGTGGGTGGTGCCGCACAGCTCGGCGGCGGCTCGGTACGACCCGAGCTTGTTGATAGGCAGAAATGATGTCCATGCGGTCCTTCGCAGACTTCAATGGAACTCCCCGGTGGTGGCGGTGAGTGGTTGGCACCTTCACCGTCACCATCGGGGCCCGCAGTTCCTGATCGACACGACGAACACGGGGTGGGGACTTTTATCTGGCCACCAGTGGGGACCTCTACTTGGCCACCAGTGGGGACTTTTTCATGGCCACGGACACACGCGCACCACGGCTTCGATCGCCTCAACAGCCGCGGCGACACAACGCGCCATGGTGGTGCCAGATTTGCTGAATATCCGCATACCGTACGGGCGCACCGCGGCCGTTAGTTTCTGGTATCCAGGTATCACGGTGTCGTCGTAGCCGACCAAACCCAACACGCTTGACGGGTGGACAGCGGTTGCCGTCCTGACCACTCGGTTCAGGCGTGCGCGGACCCAACACTGATCGGCTCGAATACTGATTTCAAACACACGATTGCCTTTGATCTCACTGCGATCGACGTCGATATCGTGTCGATAAGAGATCGCCCAGAATGGAAATCCCAGTAGGTAACAGCTCCGTTCGAAGCCCGACTTCATTACGGTGCAGCGCCTTCAAACCCATTGCACGAGTACAAGCTAACGCATACATCTTTCGGTCAATTGAGCAGTGTCAGTCATCGTCCTCACGCGCAGGGTGCCCCACAGTGACACGTGTGCACAGACCAGCTGACGTACCCGCCGGCCGCTCTGGAAAGCGCTGTACGCGTGCTCGCGGAGCGGCGATACGAGAACACTCGCTACTCCGATGTCTCGGCGGCGAACGGAGGAATTGTCAATATCTGTGGATTGGGGTGTTTCAGCCTGAGTTTGGACACCTGGCCTACTTTCCCGATTGATAGTTGTTTGACCTGCGGTTTCTATCGCGTGGGTGGGTGTTTTGGGGTACTAAATCGGTAGGTTCGTGCGGTGGCGTACGTGCGGAAAGTGCGCACCGCCTCGGGCGCAGTGGCGGTGCAGGTAGCGCGCAAGGACCAGGGTCGGGTGCTGATCCTGGCGCATCTGGGGTCGGCGCACACCGATGCTGAGCTGGGCATTCTGCTCGAGCAGGCCAGGGCGATGGTTGTCGGCGGTCAGGCAGCGCTGGATTTCGAAGTGGCCGCCCGGGCCCAATCGATGGCCGACGTGGCCGATTTCGGTGAGCAGACGTTGATCGCCGAGCGGCCCGAGCCGACGGTCGCGGCCCCGGTGGTGCCGCCAGGGCGCACGGTCGGGGCCGGCTCGCGTCTGCTCTACGACATCCTCGGCCACGTCTATGACTGGCTCGGGTTCGATACGGTCGGCGATGCAGTGTTCCGCGATCTGGTGATCGCGCGGACCGTCGAGCCGACCAGCAAGCTCGACGCATCGCGGGTGCTGGCTGATCTCGGCGCCCAACTGGTGTCCTACAAGACCATTGACCGCCATGTCCGCAAGATCCACGCCAGCGGACACCGCGACACCGTCGCCGAGAAATGCTTCGCCTACGCCACCGACTGCGGCGGGCTGTCCCTCATTTTGTACGACGTGACAACCCTGTTATGCCGACGTCGGCATTATAGGGTTTATGCCGATCTTTCGGTTATGCCGATGTTTCGGGTTGATGCGCAGGTCAGTGGTGCTGCTGCCGTTTGAAAGGTCGGCATAAGTAGTTCGGTGCGAGGCTCCAAGTACTTGTCTACTTGGAGGTTGATTGTCGTGATGACGGTGATGCCTGTAGCGGCTTGTGGTCCGCTGGCAGGGGCGGTGATGGATCGGCTCGCAGCCTGGATCGCGGCCGAAGGATATGCGCAGACGATGGTTCCCCAGATCTTGGGAGTGGCCCGCGGATTGAGCGCGTGGATGGCCGACCAGCACGTGGGGCTCGATGCCCTATCTGTCGGATTCCTTGAGGAATTCGAGGCCGCGTATCCACCCGGTGGGCCGGGCCATCAGTTGGTTCGGATGCGGCTGCCGGCGCTGCGGCGCTTTCTGATCGAGACCGGCCATCTGCGCGAGGTCCACCCAGTTCGCAAGCGGCCCAGGCATCCTGGCCGCAGGGTGGCCCGGCCGCTCAGCGCAGCTGCAGAGCAGGAGCTGGAGGAATGGGCGCGTTGGCAGCATGAGGTGCGCGGGATCGGCGAAGGGTGCATCGGCCACCGGCGTCAGTGGGTCGGCGAGTTCCTCGAGTCGCTGACCCGAAATGACGCGGTCGATTGGCACCGCTGCGATGTCAATGCCCTGAATAGCTTCGTCGGCTGGCGTTCCCATGGATTTTCATCGGCATCCTGCACGGGCATCGTTGACGCTCTGCGGTCACTGATGCGTTGGGCGCTGGCCACCGGCCGCCTGCAGCGTGACCTAACCGGCGGGATCCTGCGCGCCCGCGCTTCTCGGGTGACGCTGCCGCGCGGTCTGTCCGTGCCCCAAATCGAATCCCTGCTCGCGGCGTGTGACGTACGCACCGTCTCGGCCATTCGGGATCGGGCAGTAATCACCGCGCTGTGGCGGCTCGGGTTGCGCGCCGGGGAGACCGCGAGCTTAATGGTCGATGACCTCGATTGGGCCGCAGGCAGATTGAGTGTCGTGGGGAAGAACCAGCGGCGTTTGACGCTGCCGCTGCCGGTCGATGTCGGCGAAGCCCTTGTCGCATGGCTGCGCGTGCGTCCCTCCGCCGCGGCGGATCGGGCGTTGTTCGTGCGTCTCCGTCCGCCGACCCGACGGCTGAGCAGTGCCGGGATTTCCGACATCGTCAAACACCGCGCTGAAGCCGCCGGTCTCGGTGTCGTGCATGCGCACCGTCTGCGGCACAGCGCGGCGATGAACGTGATCGCCACTGGCGGCTCGCTGGTCGAGGCTCAGGAGCTCCTGGGGCATCGAAGCGTTTCCAGCACACGGGTATACGCCCGGACAGACCTCGTCTCCTTGCAGACGCTGACCGTGGCGTTCGGTCAGGTGCCCCGATGAGCCTGCACGATGACCTCGACGCCTACCTGATTGCGCGCCGCCAGTTGGGTTTTCAGCTCAAGACCACTGAGTACCTGCTTCGGCAGTTCTGCGACTGGCTCGCCGACCGTGGCAGCACCGAGGTGTTCACGATCGATCAGGCTGTGCAATGGGCAACCCAACCCCGGAATGCCCGCCCGGTGTGGTGGTCACAACGGCTGACTGCCGTGCGGCCATTTGCCGCCTACCTCAACGCGGCTGGCGCGCAGGCGCCGATCATCCCCAAAGGGCTGCTGCCGGTCCGAACGACCCGATGCGCCCCCTACATCTACTCCCAGTCAGACCTCGACCGGCTCCTTGACGGGTGCTCGTCGTTCTTCAGAACGGTTCGGGTCGCGGCGACAATGCGCACGATCATCGGGCTGTTGGCCGCCACCGGTTTACGGATCGGCGAGGCGACACGCCTGCGAATCACAGACCTCGATGCCGACCAGAACGTCCTGACCATCGATGGGACGAAGAGACCGCTGGATCGGCT
>CAVQIO010000003.1:0-19036 GCA_963712615.1 uncultured Actinomycetota bacterium | reverse complement strand
CCGCTGCCCTGGTCAGCGCCGCGCGCCCACGAACTTGAGATGCAGCTCGACGACACAAACGTCCGCGAGGCCCAGGACCGCGACGACGCGATCTTCAACGAAGTCGCCGCCCGCCAGGACACCACCCAAACCTAAACAGCGCCACCCCCTAGAGAACCACCGACAACTCCCCGAACCACACCCTTGTAATTCATCCCCATTGTGGACAAGTGCTGGGGATAGCCGGGCGCCAGTGCGCCGCGGTCATTCCTGAGTCGGTACCGCGGATGAGGGGGTCGCCAACGATGTCGGGGTCATTCGGCTGGATCGGTATCGGCTCGGTGGTTGTGCAAGATGGTGTAGAGGGGGTTCTGCGCTGCGGCGTGCCGATTCTGCGAACCGGCTGCGGTGACATAGCGTTGTGAGGTCGACATCGATTCGTGTCCAAGCAGATTCATCAGGGCGTAGACGCTGATCTCGGAGTTGGCGAGTTCGGTGGCGAAGGTGTGACGCAGCCCGTGCACCAGCGCGCCGCGGGCTCGTTGGCCGTTGATGCCGGCTTTCTTGAAGGCGCGCAGGACGCGGTACTGCAAGGTTCCACGCGTGATGCGCTCGCCCTTGGTGTCGACGAACAGTGGTGCGTTCGGTGGCCAGGCGGCTAGGGCGTGTCTGACAAAGATTTGGGGTGTTGTGCCTGAGGCTTGGGTTATGTCGCGGTTTCAGTTGCTTACCGATGCTCAGTGGTCGTTGATCGAGGATCTGCTTCCGGTCCGCACGGGTAAGCGGGGCAGGCCTTTTCAGAACGCTCGCTTGATGGTCGAGGGCATTATTTACCGATACCGGTGCGGGATCGCCTGGCGCGATGTACCCGAGGTGTTCGGTCCGTGGCAGTCGATCTGGACCTGGCATCGACGGATGAGCGCTGATGGCACCTGGGACACAGTGTTGGCGCGGTTGCTGACCGCCGCCGACGAAGCCGGGGCCATCGACTGGGCCGTGGCGGTCGATTCCACCATCGCTCGTGCTCATCAGCACGCCACGAACATCACCCGCGACACAGGGGGCTGGGTCGAATTACACGAATCTGGCGAACGAGCCGCCTGACCACGGCATTGGCCGCTCCCGCGGCGGGTTGACCAGCAAGATCCATCACCTCGTCGACGGCCGCGGAAGACCCTTGGTGGTGCTCGTCGGTGCTGGCCAAGCACATGACGGTCCGGTGTTCGAGCATTTGCTCGCCCACCTGAGAGTGGATCGGCGCCGCGGTGGTCGGCCACGCACCCGCCCCGATCGAGTCCGCGGGGACAAGGCCTACTCCAGCCGAGCGACACGCGCCCGGCTGCGCCGGCGTGGAATCGTCGCAGTGATTCCCGAACCCGCAGATCAGATCGGCCACCGCAAGCGTCGAGGCGCACGTGGCGGCCGGCCACCAGCCTTTGACTCAGAAGACTACAAGGGCCGCAACGTCGTTGAACGAAACTTCAACGACGTCAAGCAATGGCGCGGCCTGGCCACCCGCTACGACAAACTCGCCATCGTCTACCGCGGCGCGGCAGTCCTACGCGCCATCACGCTCTGGCTGCCCCATTTATCAGACACGCCCTAGTCCCCCGGTGGGGGAGCGGCGTTTGGCGGTGGTCGGTAGTCGGTGGTGGCGGCTGTCGAGGTAGTGCTCGATGACCTCGACGAGCGCGGCTTCGATGGGTATGCGTCGGTCCTTGTTGCCTTTGCCGCGGACGTGGATCACCGCGCCGTCGGCGGTGCGGCGCAGGTCGCCGATGTTGCCGTTGATGAGTTCCTCGGACCGTAGGCCGGCCAGAAGCGCGGTCAAGATGATCGCCCGATCACGTTCGGCCCAGTCGCTGCGGCGCTGCTGCTCGCCGTTTCCGGTGGCCGCGACCAGCTCGCTGACCACGGTGTGGTGCAACGCCTTGGGCAGCGTCTTGGTGGTCCTGGGGCGTCCGACCTGGGGCATCGGGTTGGCGGGGACGAGTTCGGCGGTGAACAGGAAGGTGCACAGCACGTTCCAGGTCGACCAGCAGCGCCGGATGGAGGCCGCTTCGTGGGTTTCGGCGTAGCCGGCGAAGCCGGTACGCAGCTGGTCGGTGCAAATCGCATCCAGGGGCATGCCGGCCAGCGGTTCGTGCTCGCCGACGATCAGGGTCGCGATCGCGTCGAAGTCCTGGCGGTAGGCCTTCATGGTGTGCACCGAGGGCTTTCGCGTACCGCGATCGGCCAGGAACGCCGCGAACCACGCGGGCCGGCCGTCGTCGCCGGCGGCGCCGGTGGGTCGGGACGGCTCCGTCACCCGACCAGTATTTCATGGATAACGAAACTTATCCATGAAATGGCGCACGGAAGCCGAGGGGAGTGGATGGAACCGGTCAACGCGATCAGGAGCCACGCAATCACCACTCGCACGGTCGACAAACACCGTTGGCTGCGGGACCGGCACCTCGCCGCGGCCACGCCGACATGGAAGCAGTCATCGGCGACCGAGCACTCGATGGTCGCGCGCGACGACGGCACTGTCCAAAATCGACTCCGGAGTCAACTCCGAGCGGTCGCAGCGCTTGATACATCACGTCAAAGTGCCCGTGCCACATACGATCCCGACGGTCTAATACGTCACAGTGACGAATCAGTCATGGCGGCGGCGGGCGCAGTCGACTCTCGGTACGAGCGTCCGCTAGTGTCCACCGCGCCGCAGATGGAGCGTGAGTAGCCACCGCCGAATGGGTGAACTCAGGAGTGCCAACATGGCGAGTCCTTTCGGGAAAACGAGTGATGACGGGTCGCCGCGGTCGGTGTGGACTGGGCGCCGTGGTTGGGCGACGGATCTAGTGGCTGGCATGAGGCCAGCTCACATCACGAGTCTGGCGTGGCGCGGATGCGGCTAACGTGTCCGGGTGCCGCGGCGGCCGGTGACGCCGAGGTAGCCGGCAATCAGTATGACGGCGAAGATGATTCCGACCAGGAACGGGATGATCTTGAAGCCGCCATTCTGGTTGGAGTATCCGAGTTTGTAGGACACCCAGGTGCCTAGAAATGATCCGATCGCGCCCAGCAGCACGGTCATGATGACGCCGACGTTCTGCTTGCCGGGCATGACCAGCCGAGCCAAGACACCGACGATGAGTCCGACGACGATGGCGCCGATGATGGTTCCGATCACGGTTCTCTCCTTGCTTGTGGGGCCGCGCGGTAGCGGTGGAGTGCTCGGCGTATACCCGTTGATCACGGCCTGTCCTCGTGTTCTGCTATTACCCGACAAACCGTTGTCGGAAGTTCCCTCCGCACATCGCCATCTCATCCGTCGACTCCGCTAGTACAGCGACACCGCCACCCGTGCCGGCAAGAATGAGCGGCACCAGTCCGGACCATCGCTTCGGTGCGAGGTGACGACGATGAGGCGCCGGTGCAGGTCAAGCTGATCACCCTGCCTGTCGGCGATTACGCACAACCCGTGCAGGCTGCCGCGGCACACGGCAGCCTGCCGGATCTCCTCTGCGCGCGATATTTGACCGCACTGCCGAAGTCGGGCGCGGCGCGACTTGGCGGACGACTTCCGGCTAGCAGGTAGAAACGGCTCCTGCTGACGGGCAATTCGAACTGCGGCTGGCATTGAAGACACCTGATCCGCCAGCCGCCATCCTCAAAGTAATACGCGTTACACCGCAAGGGGTTGGACATGTCGCAAGTACGGTCACCGGAAAGACCACCACGGGCACAACGACTGTACGCGGCGCGCAAGCAAAATGGCCCGGCAACACCCCAGGGCGTACTGGGCGCTGTCCGCGCGGCGGTTCAGACCGTGCGACGTGCGGCGGTGGCGCAGGGGAACGAGGCCGCCATGTTGTTGTCTACAGTGACCATGGCACCCCTTCGACTGCTCGGCGGTGGCTACGACACTGCAAGCAGTTCTTCGCCGACCGTGAAAGTCCTCACCGGGCCCTCGAACCGGCCTGTGCTGCTTGTCCACGGGTTCGCGGGCACCAAGTCAAGCTGGGCCTCGGTCACCTACGCCCTTGAAGGCTGCGGCGTAACCGTCGAAGCGATGAGTTATCCGCCGCTCGGAACGTCGGTAAAGCAGCTGGCTGAGCGGCTGGTCGCGGAAGTGGAGAGGATCTTGTTGGCAACCGGTACCGACAAGGTGCATCTCGTTGGACACAGTCTGGGCGGTGTCGTCATCGCGCAGGCCATCGCCGACGATCGTCTGACTGGGCGAATCGACACGGTCATCACCCTCGGCTCGCCATTCGGGGGGACGCCTTGGGCGGGTGTGCTGCCGTTTGTCGAAGTCGTCCGGGAAGTGCAAGCCGGCTCACCATTGTTGCGCCGACTCGCCTCCGCCCCACTGCCCGACGGAGTCCGATGGCTGTCATTGACCGCCGCCCTCGACTTTATTGTGCCCGGGCTGCGTGCCGTGCCGTCGCACGTTCAGGCGGAAACCATCACGTTCAATGGTGTCGGCCATCTCGGGATGCTCGTGAGTCGGCAGGTGATCGGTTACATATCGGCGGCATTATGCACGCGGTAAACCGTCGATGAAGAGCGGATGCCTATGTTGCCGAGCGTCTCTTGAGAGCCGAAAGGGACCGAAGGGTCCAGTGAGCCGGGTATCGGCGTTGATGTGCCCAGTGGCAGGCCGCACAGGAAGCGGCGGCCCAGGCCGATAACCGGCTCTCCCTGGTGTTGGAGCGGCTCGAGGACAATGCCGAGCGGCGCAGCGCCGAGGAGGCCGCGCTGCAAGCCGCCGTCGACCAGCAAGCCGAACTCAAGCGTGCGATCAAGACGTCGGCTGAACAGCGGGAAACGCTGCGCAGGGCGCAAAGCAAGGCTCAACGCGAAGCCGAAGAGGCGCGCTCGCGGGCCCAAGCCGCTGAGGCGAAGTACGACGAGGCCTTACTCGCCGAGGTGTTGGCCGCGCAGAAGAGTAAGGATCTGTCTGCCTCCAATGGCCCCAGGCACGGGCAGTCCACGACGAAGCCGATGCCGTGGCAGCACCCATCGCGCAGTCCACTGCTGAGACGACGGCCGCAGCCGTGACGGCTCGCAACGCCGGCGCCTAGCTTCCCCACCTCCTGCGCCCTCGGAGCGATGGCGCCAGGTGCACGAAGGCCCAGGTGGGGTATCCCCTGGCCTGGGCCCTTTCAGTAAAGCTGACGTCACGTCGGTGGTGGCCATCCTCGACTGCGCCGGCGACGTCAACACCGCCATCTCCAAGTGTGGCTGCCGGCAAAACGCGGCTCATGACACGAGAAGTAGGCTGCGTCCCCTACGCCACTATTGCACTGTTCGCGAGAACGAGACGAATATGCAGCAATCAAAATATGCAGCGTTACCGGTAACAAGGTAGATAACGCTTGTTGCGTTGTGTAGCAACGTATTTGAGTGCCGTCGCGATGAATCTGGCGGTAATCGCATTGAATCTGGCGGACTTCGGATTGATTGTGGTTTCTCAGCGGGATCTGTCGGTTTCAGTTGATCTCCAGCGACTGCGACGACTCCCGATCGTTGGTTCCACACTGTTGGGAGTAGTGGATTGGCGATGATACTTGCCACTCCGCCGCCGGGGGACCACATCGCGGGTTTCGACGAGTGCGCCTTCCTACATTCCAACGATGGTCACTTGGTCGCATGCCCGCCGTCGTCATCAATGGTTCAAGAGGAGGAATCGCCCGGGCAACGCTCCCCCGCTGGGGATTTGTGCGAACGGACACGTTGAATCTTCTGTGCCTTTGAGAGGCACTTGGTGGCTCGTCCGGCAACTGTTCCCGGCCCTTGTCGACGTGCTAAGCCGACCACGCTGGCGTAAACCAGCAGCACAGCGGCGACGAGTTGCGTGGCCGCGTCTGGTACGAAAGTGGCGTGCATGATCACACCGCAATCCCTTAAGAACGCACGAAGGGCTGCACCCTTATGGCGAAACTGGTGATCTACGCTGCCCGGTCATTGACGTCAGGCGTTTACCCCCACAGCCGAGTGTCGGCTGAATGAAGTCTCGTCAGCTGCCGTGGATTGGCATGCGCTTCTAGCGGATCATCCCGGCGGCGGGTATGGGTCCTTTTTTCCTACTGTGTCCGTGTTTCGAATTTGGTTATTGTCCTTGCGGTGGTCCCGTACTTCGCCGCCTCCGCTTCGTTCGGCGAGGCCGCGTGCAGCATCGTGTGCCTCGGCTTGAGTACCGAACCTTCCGGCGGCTTGCGATGCTCCGGCACGCTTTGCGCTCCAGTCGCCTTTGTCTTTGTCGTACTGCACGTCGTAGTCCGCCACGGTGACGCACGCCCTCCCCACTAAATGGCCGTTTCATCAGCGAGATTACTCCTTCATTTCCTATATCTACGGGAAAGATGAGAAACCCCAGTGGCGCTCTGCGCGGCGGAGTGAAGCCGAATCGATAAGGGCACGCCCCAACGGTGTTCGGGTGTTGGAACTCGCGCCTGTGGAACGAATGAGCGCCGTATTCTCCTACCCGTAACGACGTGCATTCGCACCTTTCCGGAGGTTAAAGATGGTCGCACAGCTCGGGTACCGGGCGCTTGGCAGATGGCATGAGATCAGCCTGTTACCACTCAACGCCGTCGATAGTCGCGGCGCACCGCGGGTGATGAGTGGACGCAGAGCGATTGAAAGCACTGCGCTGCTGGCTGCCCGACCAAATGCCGATGCCGATGCCATCGCGCGGGTGGTGCGAGAATCCCGTGTCCTTCACTCTCGCGTCACCGACCCGAGTGAATTGATGGTGGTACAAGGCACGGTGCCTGGGCGCCGCGCTGCCGCCAGCATGAGAATTCCTCGGCGGTCGCCGATCTCAACCTACGGCGCGATGACGTTGGCTACCCAAACCGTGATCGCCGAGGGCCTGCGGCGGGCCGATCTAGCGGCGGCCAGGAAATTTGGCGCCCGCGTCATCGATGAAGGGCTCGACGGCAAGGTACTGCTTCGCGTCGAGACCGTCGAGCACGTCTTCGGACTAGTGGATCTGTTGCTGCAGCGAGAAGTAGGATCTGCGACCCCGAATTTCCTGCGTCGCGTCGCTCATGATCGACGCTCGTCAGCGGTCGGGAAGTGGTCTCACGCCAAGATGGGGGTGCCGGCTGCGTGGCTAATAACGCAGGGCCACAAAGACATCCGCGTGGCAATCCTAGACGAAGGTGTCGATGTGACCCACCCGGCATTGAAGCGGGCGGTCGTCGCCGAGCGTGATTTCATTGGTGGCAATGGCGACTCGGCGATGCCCGGCGGTGACGACGCCCACGGAACCGCATGCGCCGGAATCGTGTTGTCGCGCGACAAGTCATACCCGGGAATCGCGCCGAAGTGTTCGCTCATCGCGGCCCGGATAGCGATGGATGACGGCACCGGTGATCACTGGGTCATCGATGACTTCGCCACCGCCGACGCCATCGACTGGTGTTGGCGCGAAGGCGCAGCCGTACTGTCGAATTCCTGGGGCGGCGGCGCGCCGAGCGATGCCATCAGCCGCGCTCTCGCGCGTGCCCGCACCCAGGGGCGCGCCGGCCTTGGCTCCGTCGTTGCGATCGCTGCCGGCAATTCCGAAACATCAACCATCTTTCCCGGCGATCTGCCGGGTTACATCACCGTCGGTGCATCGAATCCGGAAGACGAGCGCAAGACACACACCTCATCGGATGGCGAAACTTGGTGGGGCTCAAACTTCGGCGCCACGATGACGCTTCTCGCGCCCGGTGTATTCATCTGGACGACCGACATTGCCGGGCCGGCCGGCTACGAACCGGGCGATTTCACGAAGACCTTCAACGGAACGTCGTCGGCCACACCGGCCGTAGCCGGCGCGGCGGCCCTGATGTTGAGTGCCAACCCTGCGTTGAGTGCCGGGGCAGTGCGCGATCTTCTCGTCAAGACGGCAAACAAGCTGCAAGGTCAAACAACCTGGACGCCGGAGCTGGGTTGGGGACGACTCAACGTCACCAAGGCAGTGAAAGCAGCGCAAACAGCCGGTACCGCAACTACGCCGCCGGTCCAGAAAGCAGCAGGCACACGAGTTCCAAACAAGAGTGCTACCAAGACGGCCGCACCCAAAACGGGACGCCCGCCGCAGTAGTGCCAGCTCAGGGGCTAATTCGGCTTCCCACGGCGTCGCCGGGTCGGCGCTATACTTCCGACATGAGCGAGTCGTACTACGCGGGGGGCCGCAAAGTGCACCTCGACCGCGACGAACGGTACGTCGCGGTCATTCAGGATGCGGCTCACAGGGCGGGCCTGGATGCTCAGGTAGAGACGGCCAGCCAGGTCAGCCCGCGAAGGGGCGGTGGCATGGTTCTGGCGGAACGCTCCGCGCTCGGCGAGGACACACTCGCCAGCTTGCATGACGCAGGTGCGCTGCAGCCGGTATACCGCAGCAACCAGACGGTCATCGTGGCGCTGCCGGAGGTGCGCGTCGAGTTCGATACAGCAGAGCAGCGCCACGCCGTCATTGATGTCCTGGCCGGGTGTGACGCGCTCCCCCATGAGATTTCGCAAAGCACCGCCGACGGCATGACCGTCCGACCCATGTCAGGAAACGGCGATGACGCGTTGAAGATCGCCAATGAGATCCAAGAGCGTGGACACCCCGCAGCGGCGTCGGTTCGCTTCATCCAATTCACCCCAAAGCCAAAAGTCCGTTCCTAGGCGCCAGCATCGGCGCCGAGTGGCGAGGGCCAAGCGCGCTACGGCGACGCGTAGCGGCCTTGCCGCAGTAGCGGCGCGCCGGCGGGGTTGAGGAACGAGCGCTTGAGGTCCGGAATGGACTACCGGAGATAGTGCGACAGCGGCACCAGTGCGACCCGGCTCGGGTCGGATCCGGTGCCGCGGCGACCGGACCGCCGGCCCTGCGTTTGAGAGTGCGGTGCGGTACCCGCGCACCGTCTCGCTTCGTTGATATCCGCTGCTGGTAACCCGCGCTATCACAAGTTGCGGAATAGCTCGGCATGCGTCGGTGTCAGAAAACGTCCCGGATTCCTAGAGCACAACGATAACGGGCCAGTCGTGGGCGACGCAGTCGGTGGGAAATGGATGCCGGACGCCGCGATCGTGCTGTGTGAGAAAAGATATGAGACACCGCGACCTGGTCCTATGCGACAGGGAGTGGCGCCATCGGGCCTGTCTCTTTTCTCTAGATCTGAGACTGCTAGGGGTGATCGACGAGATTGAGATGGACGGTGAGCAGGAAGGTGACTGCAACGCCACGCGCTGAGCGAGGGCGTGCTGCTCGACGGTTTGGCGCACGGTGCTGGCGGGCTGCCCGGCAATCACGATGAGATGGGCCGAGTCAAAACCGTGATAGCGGGCATCGTCGTCGAGATCATCGTTCGAACGTCGACCACCTTGTGTCGTGCGCCGAGCTGGCCCCGGTCATGTAATGGTGATCTCGTTTTATCGTTTCTGTCACGTACCACACAATGAATATGTTTGTACTGTAGAACAGGCAGCTTATGTAAAATTGCAGAATGCAAATCCATTCCTCGATCGACGCCGTGAAGACATACAGATATCTGCGGCTTGGCGTCGTTGGCGCGGTGTTATGGCTTTTCCTCTCCATAGCGGAGACATCCGTTGCGACGCGTTGTGTGCAGGTCTCGCTGAGTGCGTATTTCTACACAACTTCGCACGCGGTATTCGTAGGATCGCTATGTGCGATTGGCCTCATGCTGATCGCATACCAGGGCCGTATCCCAGCCGAGGAGATCCTGGTGGATTTCTCGGGCTTTCTTGCCATTACCATCGCGATAATTCCGATTGTGCCAAGCCCTCAATTCGATCCCGAGGAACAGCACGCCTGTGGACTTTCGCTGCCAACCAGTGCTGACGGAGCAGTCGGCTCGGTCAACAACCTCAGCTCGCTATTGGTGACGTCAGCCGTGATCATTGTGATCTACTGGATCTTTAAGCTCAGAGAGCCGCACCTTCTCGTGACCAAAGACGCCGTCGTCGATCCGTGCAAGCCGAGAAACGGTGTCGCACACTTGGCGGGATTCGTGTTAGGACCTGGTCAGGTTATAGCTTCCAGTTTGGCGGTCCTGTATCTCGTCGCGGGGATCATTTGGTTCATCTCGGCACCTGACCAATTTCGCCTATACGCGCACGACTTGGCCGCCCTTGGATTCTTCGCTGGCATAGTGTTGGTAAGCATCTTCTATGCGTGCTATGCGGCGCTCGAAGGAAAGGCTGAAGCTAAACTCTATGGTATCATTTCATTGCTTTTGACGGTCACGCTGATCATTTTGATCATTTTGGACGAGACGAACATCGCTACGCCGCATGCATTTCTGTTATCAGAGATAGTCCTCATCGTTGAATTTGCGTCGTTTTGGCTGGTACAGACATACGCTCTCTGGCATGTAGGAAACTACCGGACCATGCGTAAAGCGATCCACTCCGTCTCATGAAACATCACCCCTCGTCCCGCACCATAATGCACGTTCGCCACCGCCAGGTCACCGGAAGACACGGCGTAATACCAGGCCGTTGGCCTTAAGGTTCAGGGCACCCGATCACACGGTGGTATCGGCGCGGCGGGGCTGCAGAACGGTGGGCAGCAGCACGTTGGGTGCGCGCACGCACCCACGGGGGCATCATGGACGTGCCGGGCCAGGCCCGGCACTCGCGTCCGTCGGCTCCGATTATGTGAGACAAGAAACGATCGCTCTCGATTGTCTAGTAACGAGACTTTGCTCGGGCGTCCGTGCGTTCTTCGCCCGGGAAATTGCTGGACTAGGTGAGGTGTCGCCCACCTGTGGCCCGGGATGCGGGCGGCTGCGTTCACCAGGGTCAACGTGAGGCGATGTCTGGATCGTCGAACACTCCGACCGAACTGAGAAAATCTATTACGCCCGGGGTAGACATTCGCTCTCCGCGTGGTTACAGTATCCGGTGTAGACAGAACAGAGGGTGATGGCGCGGGAGAGACGACCTACCCGTGATGTCAGGACCAGTGACGGTGGAGAAGCACGCGAGGACCGGTGTAAGCCAACGGTTCTCAGACCGTCCAGCAGTGCAGTAGTACCCGCAAGTGCAGTACCTCGCACAAAGTAAGAAAGGAGGAGTTGCCGTCGGATCGTCCGTGATGTTGTCGGGCCGATACCGCAGTTTCAAGAGCAGTGTCGATAGATGGTAGTGATCTCCTCAGGGCCGGCGGCCCCGGTGCGACAACGCCCCGGGGTGCCGGCCCTTTCACCATGAGAAGCAAGCAAGTACTGCCTCGAAAGGCGTCGTGGTCCCCGCGAAGAACAGTTCTGCCGACAACAACCCGAACGATAAAATAGACGACGAGGACTACCCCGCCTACAGCATGGGTAGCGCCGCCCAAATCCTTGGAACCACCCCGGGGTTCCTACGAAGCCTCGATGAGGCGAAACTCCTCACACCAGACCGCTCGAAGGGCGGACACCGCCGCTACTCCCGCTATCAACTGCGAATCGCGGCCAGGGCCCGTGAACTGGTCGACCGCGGCACCGCACTCGACGCGGCGTGCCGCATCATCATCCTCGAAGACCAACTCGCAGAAGCCCACGCCATCAACGTCGAACTTCACCGCAGCCTCGACGACCGGCACCCCCCCTCCGGTGACGACCTTCAGCCCTAAAACGCCTGATTCGAGTATTTCATTGAGACAGAACTGACCGGTCCGTTTTTCTCTAGATGTGAGAACCGCCTGCGCAGCAGCGTCGGATCTTAAGGCGGATGTGAGCGGGTACGGGCATGAAAAAGCTCGCGCGTCGAATCGGTGATCCGACGACCGCGAGGCGCGGTACGGCATGGCGGAACTGGGATTGTTGGGCGCGTCGTCGCCACGATCGGGGCGGCAGTGAGTCATCAGTTGGATTCCAGTCGTAAGCGGCGATCGATGATGTCGCGGGCGACGTCGGTGGCGCTACGACCAGTGCAATAGGCATGGGCCCGCAACCGGATCAGTGCCGGGGGCGCGGCGATCTGAAGTTGGGCCATCACCATGCCGGTGGCCTGGCTGACTTCCGCGCGGGTCAAGGTGTTGAGTTCGTTCCAGGCGTGGCTGCCTGGTGTGGTGTCGGCGTCGAGCAGATTCTCCTCGAGCAGGTCCAGCATCGGCATCTGGGCCAGCTCGGCGGCGGCCACCACCCCGGCGAGCTGCTCGGCGCCCAACATCGTCGGCGCTGCCTGAAACAGGTTCAGGGCCCCCACGTACTCGCCGGCCACCATGATCGGCATCGCATACACGCCGCAAACCCGATGGATCAACATCGCCGGACCATAAGCCGGCCAACGCGTTTCGCCCGGATCTGCCAAATCGACCACGACCACGGCGACCCGACTCGACACCGCATCCAGGCACGGTCCCTCTCCGCAAGTGAACTGCACCTCGTCATACATCCGTGCAGCCGGCCCGCTGGCACCCAAGGTGACGATGTTGGCGCCGTCGAACACCAACGACACCGCGGCAGCATCGACACCCAGCAACCCCACGCAGGCTTCGCAGAGCCGATCGGCAGCGCCGACGCCGCGCCGCTCACCCATCGCGGCGAGCAATTCCTCGATCACCGACACCCTCGACCCCGTCTCTCGAAGCCGTCACGTAAGCGCGGCTCGCGCCTGGTCGAGGAGTCCCTAAGGTCCTCAAAAGACCAGTGATCGAGGACCGGATGGCGGATGCCCTCTAGGACTACCCGCTGCCCAGCAGCAGAAACAAGACCCGGCGCGAAACAGCAACCGCCCAGCGATCACCGCGAGCCTGCGTCATCGACATGCACGAGAACCCCTTGTGGGCAGCGCTGTCAACTAGCGGCCGCACTACCCGAGCTTCGTTGTCGGAGATTGACCTCAGCGTTTCGGGGATGCGAACTCCTGGACTGCGACACCCGCGGCGGCGTGCGCGCACAACCCGTCGGGTGCCGATCTTCCTACCAAGCCCACGCGGGGAGCCGTTCGCTGTCCTCCTGGTTTGGTCCCGCCACTGACTGGCGGGCCTGAGCATCTGTACAGCGTGTCGTGCCGTGTCGGGGGTGGTCAACGCCGAGCTGTTGGCGGGCACGCACCGATCGATTCGTCGTGATGTCGTGTGCGTGCACTACCTTGACCTCAAGCGCTGCTGTGCCTTGAACCGCGCCAATCCCGCACGATGACGCACATCATGTGTGTGGCCAACGGGGCAGGTTCGAGCCGAGCCCGCCCGGTGATTTTTCCGGCGCCGCGCGCACCACACTGCGCATCGAGGACCGCGGTCTCGACTCGGGTCGAGCGTCATCGGCGATCGTCGTTCGACCCGACTCGGTGATCGCATATCGGCCCAGAACATCCTCAAACTCGGTCGCCGACGGGCGCCACACCGCCGATCACCCTCACCCCGCCCGACACCTCACTGCCCGCCACGCCAACGGTCACCACACCCGCCGTCAGTGACCCACCCTCGACGAGGCCAACCCAGATACGGCTACCCCGGTGGTCGTTACCCGGTGGGCACCGCCACGCATTTCTCGAAGCCGCGTAGCCGCGTTGGCGCACAAGCTAATTGGCACGAATCAAGCCGATCCAAGGCATCCATCCCGGCGTGAACGGACCTGAACCAACCCGGCACCCCAACAGTAAGGAGCTAGGCAATGCCTGACTACACGCCGGCGCAGACCGCCAAATCATGGGTCGCCCTGATCGGTTCGGCGATCAACGTCACCGTCTTCGGCCTGCAACAGAGCCTGCAGTTCCTGCCACCGCACTGGGCACTGACCGCCAACGCCGCCCTGGGCGTCCTCACCGCGGTCGCGGTGTACTTCGTCCCCAACGCACCGGCCACTGTGCCCGACCAGGCTGCTGCGAGCGGCCCGCCCTCCCCCTGGCCAGCTGCAGAACCACTTACTGCGGGACAACTACCGGCCCGTGAGGGCTCCTCAGGACCGGTAGGGCCGTGAACACGATGGCCGACTACAACGGGGACTCCAAGCCGGTACCCGATCCGACCGTGCTGACCACCGAGCAGCTGATCCGCGAGATCACCGCGCTCAACAACACCCTGCACCTCCAACTCACGGCCATGCAGGCCCTGGCCGATGAGAAGGCCGCCTCCCTCGACGCGCACATCACGGCGCAATTCCAGAGCGTCGACGCGCTCGTCGCCACGCAATTCCAGAACGTTGAGGCGCACTTCGCCCTCGTCGAACGCCAACGCGTCGAACAGAAGCTGGACACCAAGTCCGCGGTGGAGTCCGCCCTGGCCGCTGCCAAAGAGGCGGTCAAGGAACAGACCACCACCAGCGACCGCGCCATCACCAAGTCCGAAACCGCCACCTCCGAGCAGCTCAAACAGCTGAGCACCACCTTCACCACCGCGATCGCCGCCGTGGGAGGCGCCATCGGCGAAGCCAAGGAGCGGATCACCGGGCTGGAGAGCATCCGCCTCGGCGGCAAGGACAACCAGTCCGGGGTCTACGCACTGATCGGTGTACTCATCGCCATCGCCCTGCTAGCCCTGGGCGTCATGAGCTACCTGAACCACTGAACCGCAACAAGAAAGACGCCAGGGGAAGGTTTGCATCCCTTGGTGAGACAGGATGTTGATCGACCTCGAATCTCTAGATTCGAGACTGCGTTGGCCAGGCGGCGTCGCGTAATAGTCGTAAGTCCGTTGAGGCCGACGAGGATGGTGGAGCCTTCATGGCCCGCCACTCCCAGGGGCAGTGGCAGGTGGCCGACCAAGTCCCAGGTGACGAGACGGCGAGGAATGTGGCGGCGATGGCGAGGTTGGCGATCGACCACGCGGCGGGCGCGGCGGGCCAGTGCGATGAGCGCCGGGATGTGCCCAGGTCGTCTCGGGTGATGACGGCATCAGCGGTGTCCAGGGCGAGGTCGGAACCGGCGCGGCCCATCGCGACGCCGACCGTGGCGGCGGCCATGGCGGGCGCGTCGTTGACCCCGTCGCCGACCAGCATCACTTTGGCGCCCTGTGCTTGCAGTTGCGTACGGCGTCACTTTGTCCTCGGGCAGTAGTCCGGCGCGGATGTCGGTGATGCCGAGCTGGGCGGCCAGGCGGCCGCGGCCCGGGGTTGTCGCCGGTGAACAGGAGGGGACGGGTTCCGGTCACGGCGGCGATCCGAGCGACCGCGTCGGCGGCGCCGTGGCGTGCCGGTCGGTCAGCCCCAGTACGCCGTCACCGTGGCCAGTTGACCCGCACGACGACCGCGGTGTGGCCGGTTTCTTCGAGTTCGTCGACGATCGTCCTGCGGCGTCGTGGTCGTCGAGGAGGGTGGGTTTGCCGACATCAACGAGGGTCTCGCCGACACGGGCTGTGACGCCGCGCCCCGGTATGGAGGGAACTCTTCGGGCCGCGACGCAGAGTCAGCCCGGCGTCGTGCGCCGCGTCGACGATCGCACGGGCCAGCGGGTGTTCGGACGGATTCTCCGCGGCGGCGGCCAGCGCCAGCACCTCGCTCGTCGTCGATGGCGGTCCGGGGCAGCCGGCGGATCTGCATGCAGCCGCGGGCGTGCCTTCGGTGAGGGTGCCGGTCTTGTCGAAGGCGACAAGGGTGATGGTGCTGAGCTTTTCGAGCACGACGGCGGATTTCACCAGCACGCCGTGGCGCCCGGCAGTTGGCGATCGCCGACAGCAGCGGCGGCATCGTGGCAACACCAGCGCGCACGGCGAGGCGACGATCATGAACGTCATCGCCCGCAACAGTGTCGACTGCAGATCAGCGCCCCAACAGCAGCGGAACCACGAACAGGGCGACCGTGGCAATCACCATGGCCAGCGAGTAGCGCTGTTCGACCTTCTCGATGAACAACTGCATCTTGGCCTTGCTGGCGCTGGCCTGGGCGACCATCGCGACGATGCGGGCGATAACGGTATCCGCGGCCGGGCGCGTCACCTCTACCCGCAGGCTGCCTGTGCCATTGGCCGTGCCGGCAAACACCTCGTCACCGGGCTTCTTGTCCACCGGCAATGACTCGCCGGTGATGGTGGCCTGATCCACGTCGCTGACGCCATCGAGGACAACGCCGTCACCGCCGATGCGTTCCCCCGGACGAACCAGCAGCACATCGCCCACGCCAGCGCCGAGGTGGCCACCGATCTCCTCGGCGCCGCTGTCGGTGATGCGGGTCGCGGTGCTCCGGAGCCAGGTCGAGCAGCCCGCGCACGGAATCCTCGGTGCGTTTGGTCGCCACCGCCTCCAGCGCACCGGAGGTGGCGAAGATGACGATGAGCAGGGCACCGTCGAATACCTGCCCGATCGCCGCGGCACCGATGGCCGCGGCCACCATCAACAGATCGACATCAAGGGTCTTGTCCCGCAGGGCCTTGAGCCCCGCCCAGCCGGGCTCCCACCCGCCGGCCGCGTAGCACGCCAAATACAGCGTCCAATACAGCCACGCCGGGGCCTCGGCGAGCTGCGCCAGGGCACCCACCGCGAACAGCGCAAGCGCGACCAGCGCCCACCGCACCTCAAGCAACGACCAGGCACTGGACCGCGATTCACGCCCCGGAAGGGCGCCACCGGACTCGGCGCGGGGATCTGCGTGCCACTCGGCGTCGGGGGCCTGCACGGGCTGAAATCCGGTTCTCACCCCATCACCATACCTGCGTATACACGCATGTTCGCATACTCTTGGACAGCTGCACAGATGTGCAGCTGATCACAGCGGCACGTCGGTATGCTCGCCTGCATGCACACGTCGTTGCCGGACTTTCAGATGCCGACTGAGGAACAGGTGCATCTGGCCGCGGAGTCGTTCCGCATGTTGAGCGACCCGACCCGGATCAAAGTGCTGTGGGCACTCCTGCAAGGTGAGTCCTCGGTGGCCTGCCTGGCCGAACTCGCCGAGGTCGCGCCGTCGGTGGTCAGCCAGCATCTGGCCAAGCTGCGACTGGCCGGCTTAGTCAAGGGTCGCCGCGAGGGAACCTTCGTCTTCTACTCGGCGGCCGATCAGCACGTTCACCGACTGCTCAGCCAGGCGCTGTTTCATGCCGACCACATCGACTCCGACACGACTGGCGTCACCGAACATCCATCGGCTGCCATCCCCACGCACTGAGACATCCCGAGACACCCGCACCTTCAGACGGCCGTTTGTCCTTGCCCAACTCTTTCGCACCGCCCTACCGGTGAGCCCGCGACGCCGTGGGTGGTGTCGCTCACTTGGCGCACGTAGCTCCCGCTGATGATGACACCCGCCGCCGTGCGCAGAAAGGCCCTCACGTGATCTTCTCTGATCGGGACACCACCCTGAGCCCGTGGCGGTTCGTCACCGCGTTCGGAACCATCAGCTTGCTCGCCGACTTCGTCTATGAGGGTGCACGTTCCATCACCGGACCGCTGCTGGCGTCCCTCGGGGCCACGGCACTCGTCGTCGGGGTCGTGACCGGAATCGGGGAAGCCGCCGCGCTGCTGCTGCGCCTGGTGTCGGGACCGTTGACCGACCGCACTCAACGGTTCTGGGCCTGGACCATCGCCGGCTACGCCCTGACCGTCATCACCGTGCCCGTCCTGGGCCTGACCGCCACCTTATGGGTGGCATGCGCGCTGGTGATCGCCGAACGCGTCGGCAAGGCGATCCGCAGCCCCGCCAAGGACACTCTGCTGTCCTTCGCCACTGCCTCTGTCGGCCGCGGACGCGGATTCGCCGTCCACGAAGCCCTCGACTCCATCGGCGGCATCATCGGACCGCTAGTCGTGGCCAGCATGCTCGCCCTGACCGGCGGGCGCTACGGACCCGCCCTCGGTGTGCTGGCCGCCCCCGGTGTCGCCGTCCTGGCGTTGTTGACCTGGTTGCGGCTGCGCGTGCCCGAACCTGCGGTCTATGAACCCCGCTCCGCCCGCCCCGCCCACGCAACGACGCCGCAACCAACGCATGCCCGATGGTGGACGGCAATGCCGCGCGAATTCTGGCTCTATGCGACCTTCACCGCCATCACCATGGCCGGCTTCGCCACCTTCGGGGTGCTGTCCTTCCACATGGTCGCCCGCGGCATCCTCCCTGCGGCCGCCGTTCCGCTGATCTACGCCGCGGCCATGCTTGCCGGCGCAGCAGCCGCTCTAGCCACCGGATGGGCCTACGACCGCGCCGGGCCCCGCGTCCTGATCACCCTGCCGGTGCTCTCGACCGCCATCCCGATCCTGGGGTTCAGTGCCAGCACGTGGGCAGTGATCGGCGGCGCCCTGCTCTGGGGCGCTGCCCTCGGCATTCAGGAGTCCACCCTGCGCGCGGTGGTGGCCGACCTCGTCGCCCCCGCCCGCCGCGCCTCGGCCTACGGTCTCTACGCCGCTGTCCTCGGCGTCGCCACCGCCGCAGGGGGAACCGTCACCGGATACCTCTACGAACACTCCATCACCGCATTGATCGGCACCGTGGCTACCGCACAGATACTGGCCGCCGCCTTCTTCGCCATCACCACCGCACACAGACGTCAAACGGCGCGACGCTAAAAGTCTCAAGAAACAAGATGTGACGTTCCCAGTTCTCTAGACCTCTGAGACATCGAGTCACTCACGGTCGACTGTGATGACGATCCCTGAGCGATGCCGACTGCTGCGAGGGTCAACGTGCTGGTGACTTACTCGGCGCACGGACCCACTGTCCGGAGGTCCATCCCGCAGCGGGTCCGAAGGCGATGAAGAACGATGCAGGCAGGCAACGGGTGACGACACGTTGTAGCGGATGAGCACGACGTTGCGGCCAGTTTGCTGCTCGGCGAAAATAGCAGGTGTTGTGGTGTAGCGTAGGTTGCAAGGCCGGTCAGCAGGGACAGTGGCGCGTTCACCCCGATGCCGTGAGAGCCGGACCCATGAAGACCATCGTCGCGGTCGCCCGAGCCCAGCTGGTACTGGCAGGTTGCGCCAAAGCTGCGCCAGAGATCAAGCCTTATGACCCAATCGACGTGGATGCGTGGCGCGCATCGCTGGTGAACCTCGGGGCCAGTCGCACTGCCGATATGGAGTCGCTCTACGCATCCAGCGAGGGCGATCTGTACATCAACACCGAGGTCGCAGCATTGGGTGAGATCAACCCGGGCAACTCGACTGAGATGAAAGTCGCGTTTGGCGTGCCACCAGGGACGCCCGGGGCGCAG
>CAVQIO010000002.1:4800000-6168405 GCA_963712615.1 uncultured Actinomycetota bacterium | reverse complement strand
AATGATCAGAACCTGTGGATGAGCCTTGGCGAGGTGGTGTGAAAGTGGGCGCACCTTCCCGAGGATGATCTGAAGTCCAAGGTTCTCTGATCAAGACCGGCGTTGGCGCGCTGGTTGGGAAGGTACGCCCATGCTCACGGTAGTTCACGACGCGGAATGCTCCAACGAGAAGAACGACGGTGTCGGTCGGTCGTTGCTCGATGAGATCGTCCGCGACGGCGCCCGACAGATGCTTGCGGCGGCGTTGCAGGCCGAAGTGGCCGCCTACATCGACGCCCATGCCGGAGAGGTCGACGACAACGGACGGCGCCTGGTGGTCCGCAACGGCTACCACCGGGAGCGTGAGGTGTTGACCGCGTCGGGCGCGGTCACGGTGACCGCGCCGCGCGTCAACGACAAGCGCGTCGATGCCGATACCGCAGAGCGGCAAAGGTTTTCCTCCGCGATCCTGCCAGCGTGGGCGCGCAAGTCACCGCAGATGAGCGAGGTTCTGCCGCTGCTGTATCTGCATGGCCTGTCGACGAGTGACTTCGGTCCGGCGTTGGAGCAGTTCCTGGGCTCGGGTGCGGGTCTCTCGGCCACGACGATCACCCGGCTCACCAGCCAGTGGCAAGACGAAGCCAAGGCCTTCCAAGTCCGTGACCTCTCGGACACGGACTACGTCTACCTGTGGGTCGACGGCATTCACCTCAAGGTCCGTCTCGAGCAGGAGAAGCTCTGTTTGTTGGTGATGATCGGGGTGCGCGCCGATGGTTGCAAGGAGCTCGTCGCCTTGGCCGACGGCTACCGGGAATCGACCGAATCGTGGGCCGATCTGCTACGGAGCTGCCGCCGGCGCGGGATGGCAGCCCCGGTGCTGGCTGTCGGTGACGGTGCGTTGGGGTTCTGGAAGGCGGTCCGCGAGGTCTTCCCGAACACGCGTGAGCAGCGGTGTTGGTTTCACAAGCAGTCCAATGTGCTTGCTGCACTGCCGAAGTCAGCGCACCCAGCTGCGTTGGCGGCGATCAAGGAGATCTACAACGCCGAGGACATCGACAAGGCGCAGATCGCGATCAAGGCCTTCGAGGTCGATTACGGTGCCAAGTATCCCAAGGCGGTCGCCAAGATCGTCGACGACGCCGACGTGCTGCTGGAGTTCTACAAGTACCCGGCCGAGCACTGGATCCACCTGCGCACCACCAACCCCATCGAGTCGACCTTTGCGACCGTGCGGTTGCGAACCAAGGTCACCAAGGGGCCCGGCTCCCGCGCCGCGGGAATTGCGATGGCCTACAAGCTGATCGACGCCGCGCAGGCCCGGTGGCGGGCCGTCAACGCCCCGCACTTGGTCGCCCTGGTCCGTGCCGGCGCGGTGTTCCACAAAGGCAAACTGCTCGAACGCCCCGTCGATATCACACCCGCCGAAACCAGCGAATCAACCGAAACGGAGGTCGCCTGAAACAACCTCATCCACAGGTCTTGACAATATCTCCGGTTGCGATCGCAAACGCCGGTAGGTTGCTGAGGAAGAAATTGGTGAAGTGCTCGACGGACACGGCAATCACCGCATCGGGATCGAGCTGCTCCACGCGGCGCCTCACCTCGGCAAATGCCGCGTCGACCGCCTCACGCTGGCGGGCTTCAGCGCGATCGGGAAAGCCTGTGAGGCCAGGCGCGTGCGAGGCGGTGAATGCACCGACAATTTTTCCCATGCGATGTTCCCTCAGACGATCTCGCCGCGGATGCGGCCGTAATATTCGGCCCGATCGACACCAATTTGCAGAGCGCAAAAGTACAGCAGATATGGATTCGCGCCCCGGTCGTACAGGGCTTTCAAGTCCCGTGATGCCATGGCAACACGTTCGTCACCATCAAGGTTGTATTCAGGCTCTTCATGATCGGGGGTGTAGTCGGGGTCTGAATCCGCCGGTTTCCAGGAGGGATCTGGCGATGTAGTTGGTGAGGTTTCGAAAGCCCAGGGCGGAGCCGCGGAGGTGTTCGAGGCGTCCGTTGATCGCTTCGGTTGGGCCGTTGGAGGTGCCGGGGCGGTCGAAGTAGGCCAGGACGTCGGCGGCGCGTTTCTTCAGCGTCCGCCCGAGGGTGATCAGTTCCTGCAGCGGTTTGGGGATGCCGGCGCTGAGGGTGGTGATCAGGGCGGTCATCATCGTGGCGCCCTTGGCGCGGTCGGGTTGGCGGTAGGCGGCCACGGTGCGTTGATAGATCATCCAGGTGGCCTCGACCTCGACATGGGCATCGACGGCGAACAGGGCGGCAAGCCGGGCTTTCTGTTTGTCGGTGAGCAGGTCGGCACCGGTATGCAGGGTGCGCCGGGCACGGTAGAGCGGGTCGGTGCTGCGGCCGCGGTGCCCGCAGGTGGCCAGCTGCACGCGGCGTCGGCATTCGTCGAGGGCGTTGCCGGCCAGCCGGACCACGTGGAAGGGGTCCATCACCGTGGCGGCGTCGGGCAGTTCCTCGGTGGCCGCAGTCTTGAATCCGGAGAAACCGTCCATGGCAACGACTTCCACACCGTCACGCCAGTCTTTGGGCCGGTTGGCCAACCACTGTTGGAAGGCGTGTTTGGAACGTCCTTCGATCATGTCGAGCAACCGCGCCGGTCCGGACTTGTCGCGCACCGGGGTCAAGTCGATGATGACGGTGACGTATTTGTCGCCGCGGCGAGTGTGGCGCCAGACGTGTTCGTCCACGCCGATGACCGCCACGCCGTCGAATCGTGCCGGGTCGGCGATGAGCAGCCGCTTGCCTTCGGCGAGCACCGCATTGTTGGCGGTGTTCCACGACACTGCCAGTCCTTCGGCGACTCGGGCCACGCTCAGGTGTTGGCACACAATGGCTTCCAGCGCCCACTGCAGAGCGCGTCGCGAGAGCTTGGCTCGTGGTTCGGCGGCCTTGCTGGCGTCTTGACGCCACACATGAGAGCATCCTGCGCATCGGTAGCGGCGGATGGTGACCAGCAAGGTCGTGGGCCGCCACCCCAACGGCTCATGGGCCAACGTACGGGTCACGCTGTCGCGCGGAACGCCTTCTTCACCGCAGCGCCGGCACCATCGATCCTCCTCGGCGATCCGGCACGCCAGCACAGCACGATCAGCATCGAGGCGCTGACCGGTCACCTCCAGCCTGAGTTCATCAAGGCGGCAGAAAGTCGTCACGTCAGCGCAGGCAAAGCCCGCCCGACCGGTAGCGTCAGGCACGTCGAGGTCTTCCTGATGGACGGCGTAGGAACCTCCATCATCAGAAGACCTCGACCCCTACACCGGCACCGACGCGCCGACCACCCCTACACCCTCATCTGCGAAGAGCCTGTATTCATCGAGAACTACATTGGGATCGGCGCGAAACCTCGCGGCCAGGGCGGGATCCTTGCGCACGTCCCACAGCAATCTCTGAAGCGCGTACACCAGCTCAATTCCTTCTCGGTATCTCCGACGTACCGGGCGTGCGTCGCAGCGATCCGGCGCACGCACCTTGTCCACCGCCGCGATCTTGTGACGACGCTACGCAGGCGTCCGGTGGTTCGCGTCACCCTTTGGGGTCAAATCGCTTGGCCTGCGGGCTTAGTCGTCGCCAATCACGTCATTCCATGGAATTCGCTGCGCAATTGCGGCACGGTAGTGTGCTAATTGCCGTGGCTCATTCACGCACAGGGCCCCTCGGATTACTCCGCCGCCGCCGAACAGGACAACCACGGATGTGTCGCTGCCCTGCCGGACATAAATCTCTTCAGCCGAGTTGGCGCGGCCGGCGAAACGCATCTTCGCGTTGAACTGGTCGGACCAGAAATATGGGACAGACGCGAAGACATCAGCGCCTCCGAGCAACGCGATGGCTGCTTGCCTTCCCTGATCAATGGCGTTGCTCCACTGTTCGACGCGCATCTCCTCGCCGAACAAGGGGTTGTACCAGCGAGCGATATCGCCCGCCGCGACGATGCCGGGAACCGTTGTGCGCAGGCTGCTATCGCAGACGACACCGTCGGAAAGAGTGACACCACTGTCGCGCAGCCAATCCGTCGCGGGCGCCGCCCCTACCCCGGCTAAGACGACATCGGCTGCAAGCACTGTTCCGTCCCGCAGGCGCAGGTTAGTGCCACGACCGTTGGCCTCGATGTGCTCGATTTTGTTGCCGCAGTGTAGATTTACCCCGTGGCTTTCCTGCAGGTCTTTGAACCACCTGCCCGCTTCGTCGCCCAGCACCCGAGTCAGTGGAGTGGGGGCGATTTCTATCACCGACACGTCCAAACCCATCGCGCTCGCGGTTGCGGCGACTTCCAGTCCGATGAATCCCGCACCAATTATCACGAGATGGCTGCGGGCGACGAGCTGTGCGTGCAGCGCGGCCGCATCGTCAATGGTCCGCACCGTGTTCGCCTGCGCGTTGCCGTTCAATAGCGGGAAACGACGTGCCTGCGTGCCGGTGGCGATGACCAGGCCGTCGTAATCAATGCGCTGGCCACCGGCGAGACAGACTTGCCGGCTGCGAGTGTCCAGGCCGATCGCGACACATCCAAGATGCAGATCGACGTCGCGCGATGCATACCAGTCTGGCTCCTTGAGTAACAGCTTGTCGACGTCCGGTCCGTGGCGCAGCGCGTCCTTCGAAAGGGGTGGCCGATCGTACGGCAGCTGCTGCTCGGCCCCGATGAGCGCGATCTGCGCCTCGTACCCGTTCTCGCGGAGGCTGTCGATCGCGTGCACTGCAGCCAACGACGCGCCCACGATGACGACACGGCGCAAAAAACTAGCCGTTCTCCACGGCAATGGCGCGAGCCGGGCAGGCGCGCGCAGCATCGAGAGCTCGCGACCGCTGACCGTCCGGCGGATTGTCGTCCAGCAGAACGGCTTTGCCGGAATCATCATCGAGGTCGAACAGTTCGGGCGCCTCCATCATGCAGCAGGCGTAGCCTCGGCATACTGTCAGATCGAGTAGCACCTTCAAGGCCATCGGTATAATCCCCTCCCAGCAACAAGGTGTTGCGGTGATCAGGCAGCGACTAGTGCGCATCCTCGAGGTGCGACAGTCTCGGTTCAATAGTGGCCAGCCGCGCGGCCCGCGGCGTGTTGCGGCTGCGAAGGGCCGTCACACGACCTCCGCACACCACGGCACTGATGCCGGGAATGTCTCCAATCGCCAAAGCGGCAGATGCATCGCCAGCGGTTGAACCCCACGGTGCGTCCATGACGACCAGATCAGCAATGGCGTCCTCGCGAATGAACCCGGCTCGCAACCCCCAGACACGAGCGTTATTGCCAGTCGCCACCGCCCATACCCGGGCGGGGTTCATTCCCGAAAACGAGGACAACTCGGCGATCGTCTTGATTACGCCCAGAGGCATCACGCCGGTGCCGGTGGGTGTGTCGGAACCAATCACGACGCGGTGCAGCTGCCCACAGCCTTCCGCCTTGCGCAAGATGCGAACCGCCGACTTCAGGTTGCCGGCCTGGACCAACTGCAGTGCCATCTCGCTGTGCTCGATGACCTGGTCGACCCCAGCTTCCGCGAGCGACGTAGGCCCGCCGTTGATGTGCCCACAGACGTCGGGCAGCAGGGTCAGTAGATGTTGCGGCGAGATCGGCTTGCTCCCGGGGATGCTCGCCCCGCCGGAGTGGCACATCACGGTGATCCCGTGCTGCTGCGCCCAACGGACCTGATCCACCCCGTCCGCGGGATCACTGTAAGCGCCAAAGCCGAACTTGGCCAGGTGAATACCGGCACGCTGCAGGTCGACGAAATCCTCCTCCTGCAGCGTCGGTTCCAGCACCACGGCGCCCGCATGTACGGTCATTCCCCCGGGTCGGAAATTGTCGAAGCACTCCTTCGCCGCGATCGCCAACGCCTTCACGCCCAAGGCGGTGTGCGGGCGGCCCGGCGCATGGATTTCGCCGGGAGAGACGACTCGAGTGATGCCTCCGTGCACATAGCTGGCCAAGAAGTCGACGGTCTTCTGTCGCGGCGTGTAGTCACCGAGGACGACGTGACAATGCGAGTCGATCAGACCGGGCGCGACCGTGCTGCCCTGTGCGTCGAGAACTGCGTCCGCACCGGCGATCTCGTCAACCAACTCGTCGTGATGATCGACAGCTATGATGAGACCGTCGCGGCATACCACCGTGTCGGCATTGGCGATCAACGGGTCGTCAAGGTCACCGGAGAAGATCGCGCCGGCGCCGCTGATGACGAGGGTGCTCACACCGAGGCCTTTTCCTGCGCTTGCTCGATCGTCATGCCACCGACCCGCGCGTTGATGCGCCCGCGATTGGCGACAGCGGCGATCACGACCAGCTCGTCGGGCTGGGGCGCGTCCGGGATGCGCACTTCCACAGCGTCGTAATGACTGCGCACCCAAATCTCATCTTTGTAAGCCAGTGGAATGTCGATCACCACTCCTGGGACGCCGACCTTTGTTGCCGAGGTGATCCACGCCTTGCCGCCACCCACGGCATCGCGAAACGCGTGCCCGAAGACCGCTGTCAACGCGGCATTGATGTGTTCCTGCTCCCCGTCGACGCCAGCCAGGCCGCCCTTGCCGTAGCTTTCGACCGGCTCGCCGAGCAGACGTACGGCCTCGGTTCCCAGCCATGTCCCCAGTTCCTCGGAGACCTCCACAAGTGGTGCAAGGTCCGCAACGAATCCCCGGCCCGCGAGAGGATTCTTGATAATCGCGCATACGGCAACCTTGCGCAGCGGCACACCGCCATCGGACCGGCCGACAACGAGTCTGGTCTCGTCGATCACAGCAAAGGTTTTACGAATGATGAGTCCGGGCTGATTCACTGATTGCCTCCATACGTCGTTTCCATCGGCCCCCGCCTCGAGACAGCGCTCTGCGCGGCACCCTTGACCTGGCCCCACCGACGGCGGAGGTCAAGGCTGGCGCTTTCGGCTCGAGTTGCGACGCCAATGTGCCTACATGCGTGTCGTTTCGGTGTGCTCGTTGTGCCACCTTAAGGACTCAGGCGTGCCGATTTCGTGCCCCAACTGGGTAAATTCGAGGGGCTCGCGCATGCCTAGACGAGCGCGTGATCGGGATAGCCGCAAGCCGTTCTGCTCTAACGGCTAGTGTGAGCGTTGACACATCACGTGGCCATGGCGAAAATGAGGCGCTTCTCCCGCCGGGGTAGATCTGGGTCGCCGTACCGGCCACGCATCAACGTCAGAAGGTGTAGCAATGCAGTCATTAGACCTCGAGAGCGCAGATATTCGCGGTTCCTATACCAGCGCCCTCCAGTCGGCTCTCACTCTCGATGAGGTTACTGCGGCGTTCATGACAGTGGCCGACGCCTTGATCGGCTCCGACGCTTTCGGTGTCTATCAGTTCACCGCAGCCGCCCAAGAGGTCGCAACTTGCCGTGCATCGACTTCGTCGCACTTTCTGGATGCATACGAACGCTACGGCCGCGCGGATGATCCCGTGTTGAAGATCGCGGTCGACCGCAAAGTCGCGATCGATTCCTCACGCCTCGGTCCGGCCAGCCTGTGGGAAAACTGCGGTGCCCGTGCGGCATTGGCTAACGAGAGCTACTGCCACTCGCTGGAGGCGCCAGTCATCGTCGGGGGCAGTGTTTTCGGAACCATCAACTTCGCCCGGCGCACAGACCGGTCAGAATTTACCGAAAATGACCTCATCCTGGCCCAGTTCGCGTCCGAACAGTTCGGTCTTGCCGCCGAGCGAGCCCTGCGGTTCGAAGGCATTGGTCGCAGAGCAACCATTCTCGAGGATGCATTTGACCGCATGCCGCAAGCACTCATTATCACCGACTTGCAGTCGCGCGTTCTCTTCCAAAACCGCGCCGCGCGTACCCTTACGTCAGCGCGGCAGTCATCGACCTGCGAATCCCTGTCGTATTCGATAGGTGAAGCGATGCAAGTCTTCCGGACTGAAGACAAGCGCGTCCATACGCGCAGCGTGAAGGACTCAATCGGTGGGGAGCTCATCACGAAGTCCTTCCGGCTCCCCGACTCGCAGAACGCTGCGGTGACGTTGGCATACCAGGCAACTGGCGAGGCGGCGAAAGCCCTGCCCGTATGGAATGTCTTGTCGCGCCGTGAACAGGAGATCGCCGAACTGGTCGCTCAGGGGCTGACCACCAAACAGATCGCTGAAAAAGCTTTTGTTAGCGATAACACTGTCAAACAACATCTCAAACGCATATTCGCGAAGGCCGATGTCCACAACCGGGCGGAGCTCGTGCAACTGATTTGGGCACACGGAGACAGAGCCGGCACATAACGGGTCTGCTGGGGCCTCCGCCGACAAAAACGTACCCGTTCGGGGTTCGCGGCGGGTATCTGTGCGCCTTTAGGTTGGTGACGAAGATTCAGGTCAGCGCCCACACCTCGCACTGAGGCTGGGCAGCCCTTGACCGAAAGTCCCCTGCCGGCGCACGCGGACGGTCCGACCGCATGCTGATGAAAGAGAGCCCAGATGACCGTGAGCCGTTCAGCCGCGTCAAACCAGGACGCACTGTCGCTTGTCGAGCTGTTCCCGCAAGACGAGGATTGGTCAATTCAGACCATGCGTCTGCTGGCTCAGGTGGCGGTCGGTGGCGCCGACCTCTTCGAATGCAGCCGAACCGCGGCACGCATCGGTACAGATACCACCGACGATGAGATCTGGTATCGCGAATGGCATCGGACAGCTACAGACGTTGCGGCCCAGGGGGAAACCGCACTTGCACGTGGTGACCTGACCACCGCCAGTCGTGCTTTGTTCCGGTCCTGTAGCTACTACCGGCACTCCGAGTTCTTCCTCGACTCCGACGATCCGCGGCGCACGCAGGCATACACGGCCGGCCGCAACAACTATCGTCGTGCTGCGGAATTGACGGGAGGGTTGATCGAACAGATTGAAGTGCCCTTCGAAGGCAAGACTATGGAAGGGTACTTCGCGCGACCCGACACCTCAGGCGCCCGACGGCCGACGGTGCTGTTTCTCGGCGGCGCCGATTCGTGGGCCGAGGAACTATATTTCCTAGGCGGCTCGGAATTTCCGGCCCGCGGGATCAACGTCGTGATGGTCGACACCCCCGGCCGCGGCAGCTCGTTGCGATTCAAGCAAATGTACAGCCGCCCAGACTATGAGGTGCCAGTACGCGCTGTCCTCGATCACCTCGAGCAGCGCAGCGACGTCGACCCCGACCGGCTCGGTTTGGCCGGCGTCAGTTTCGGCGGCTATTACGCCCCACGTGCGGCCGCTTTCGAGCCCCGAATCAAAGCTGTCGCCGCATGGTGCGGCACGTGGAGCATCCTCACCGATTTCTACGAGTTCTATCCCCCACTGCAACAGCAGTTGCAGTGGCTCAGCGGGTCGAAAGATGACGCTGAAGCCCGCCAAAAGCTGGCGGCGTTCACTCTCGAAGGCGTCGCGGACAAAATCACTGTGCCCGTCTACGTCATGCACGGTACCCGCGACATCATCATGGACGTCGCGGGCGCCCGGCGTTTCGTCGACGCCCTGACCACCAAAGATGTCACCGTCGACATCTATGACCAGGCTGGCTCTCTGCACTGCAGCTACGACTACCTCGCTATCGCCGCCGCGCGGCTGACCGACTGGTTCGTACACCACCTCTGCGAATAAGCTTGCGGCGCAACGGCTGCAACGCATGTGATTCAGCTGCGCCGCGCGAAGACACCAGAAGCCGCCTGATCCCTCGGCTTGACGATGATCTGGTCGAGGTTGACGTGGGGCGGGCGGCTGGCGACGAACCCGATGACCTCGGCCACATCCTGCGCGGCCAGCGGTTCGATACCTTCGTAGACGCCGGCGGCACGCTTGTCGTCACCGTGAAACCGGACCGTGGAGAATTCGGTCTTCACTCGGCCTGGTGCGATCTCTGTCAAACGCACTGGCAGGCCAAGCAACTCACCGCGCAGCGTGCGGTGTAGCGCCGCCTGGGCGTGTTTGGCCGAGGTGTACCCGGACCCCTGGTCGTAAACGCCAAACGCTGCCACCGACGTTACAGTCACGATCAGTCCGTCGCCGGATGCAATGAGTTTGGGCAGCAGAGCTTTCGTGATACGCAGTGTGCCCAGCACGTTGGTTTCCCACATCCATCGCCAATCGTCAAGGCTTACCTCTGCAACCGGCGCCAAACCTTTCGCGCCGCCAGCGTTGTTCACCAGCACATCCACGCGTTCGATTGTGTCAGTAAACTCTCGGACGGAGTCGTCTGAGGTCACGTCCAACGGCAGCGCGGTGCCGCCGATGCGCTGGGCCAATCGTTGCAACCGATCAGCCCGTCGAGCGCCGACATAGACATGAAAACCCTGCTGCGCCAACGCCTCAGCGGCGGCCTCCCCGATTCCTGAGCTGGCACCTGTGATCACCGCAACCCGTCGTGTGGCCGCAAACGGATCAGGGTACCCAATTCCGTTGGTACCGCTGATACCACCCTCCTTCGCTTTCGGGTGAGCCCCAAGGGCAGCGTCCAATCTGGTGCGGGCTGCGGAGTACCGTAGGTTGGCCATCCCGTTCAGATCTCGCCGCAATTGGGAGTCGTCGGCACTCCGTTGAACCGGTCAGCGACCCATTGCATCCCGCGTTCGCCGTCGACGAAGTACGTGAGCAAGTCGTTGATCACTAACTTATTGAAGATCGGGGGCTCTTCGTTAGTCCAGAATTGGACGTCAGACCCCTTGGCGCACCAGTCCAGTGCAGTCTGGTGGGCGCCGGCCCATGGAATGAACGGGTCGTATCGGTTGATATCGATGAACACCGGCGCGGCGGGCGTCAACGTACCGACTCGCTGAGCTGCGAAAACGGATTTCAGCGGCTCGGTGGTGAGCATCTCCATGAAGTCCGTGTTGAAGTACGGCTGTGAATGCCGGAATTCGTATCGTATGACGGTTTGGCCGAAGCACTCCAGCCGAGTTTGGTCAACCAGTTGGGCGCCCCGAGGGGTGAGCGTTTGCATCAATCCGGGCCTGAGTTCGGGGTAGGCCGCGAGGACCCCGTTGACCAGGTACCCCAGGCCGCCCTGAAGGAGGCCGCCATCGGCGAATGCCGGGATAAGGACGGGGTCGACGGCCGGTGCGCCCGCCCACGCGCCGACGAGGTGCATCTCCGCGCGTAGCTGGGTGCCAGCTCCGCAGCCGAAGCGGATGCCCCGCCGCCTTGCCCGTATCCCCAAAATGCGACGGGGCCATGCGGATCCAGCGATGTCTGCGGAAGGCGCATGGCAGCCCGCGCCGCGTCGATCACTGCATAACCTTGAGGAAGTCGCATGAATGCCGGCGAAGGGAGTCCGGTGCCCACCCCGTCGTAGTCGGTGACCACGACCGCGAACCCTCGGGCCACCATGGTCGCGATGAACCCTTCTTCGTACCAGAATGTGATGTCAGTCCCGCCGCCATAATGGATCCCCTGGCTGACAAGCCTTGACGGGGCACACTGGTCGCCGAGACCGGGCGCGTTTGGTGCGTACACAATGAGCGGCCGCGGTCCCGCTCCGGGCCACGGGTTGTCGGGTTCGAAGTAGGTACCGGTCACTGCGATCGGCGCGCCGCGGTTGTCGGTGCTGCGGTACATGATCCGTGTTCCCGTCGCGACGTATGCGCCGAGCTGACCGGATGGCTCCAGTACCAACCGGGACGGCTCGGAACGAATGAGATCGCCTGGCCTGCCGTCCGGTAACGGGTCCGGGATTGTGTAGAACTCAGCGTACTGGCTTTCATCGGCATGTACCGGCCAAGGCGGCATACCAACCGAGCACAGCACCGTTAACAAGGCCGTCACCAAGACAATGCACCAGCGCGGCCGGTCCTCGGTTGCGATACACAGTGATGTCAGCACGACCACTGGTTTGGCCACCTTCGCGACATATAACGGCAGCATCAAGGTTGCTCCAATAAACCGCTGGCCCCCAGTAATGAATTGATGGCGCATTTCACCCAACTTCATGTGATCCGCTCCCCTTTGAGTGGAAGATATGATTTTGAGAAAATTTTAGTGGCCAGGCAGCAGCCGTTTGTCACCCAGCGGAGTACATTCAAAGAAATTCATGCGCCTGTCTAGGCTCATCATTACCGTGATGTATGGGTCACCTGGACATATTTGCAAAGCAAGTCTTTTGCAAATCATTGTGGCATCGCCTGACCATCCGCCAGGTCTCGTGCGTTAGCGCTCTGTACGCACACCCGGAAAGCCGATGTCAAAAACGTCGGGCGAGTATTGGTGACGAGAGCTAACTTATTGGGCTCTTCATGATCGGGGGTGTAGTCGGGGTCTGAATCCGCCGGTTTCCAGGAGGGATCTGGCGATGTAGTTGGTGAGGTTTCGAAAGCCCAGGGCGGAGCCGCGGAGGTGTTCGAGGCGTCCGTTGATCGCTTCGGTTGGGCCGTTGGAGGTGCCGGGGCGGTCGAAGTAGGCCAGGACGTCGGCGGCGCGTTTCTTCAGCGTCCGCCCGAGGGTGATCAGTTCCTGCAGCGGTTTGGGGATGCCGGCGCTGAGGGTGGTGATCAGGGCGGTCATCATCGTGGCGCCCTTGGCGCGGTCGGGTTGGCGGTAGGCGGCCACGGTGCGTTGATAGATCATCCAGGTGGCCTCGACCTCGACATGGGCATCGACGGCGAACAGGGCGGCAAGCCGGGCTTTCTGTTTGTCGGTGAGCAGGTCGGCACCGGTATGCAGGGTGCGCCGGGCACGGTAGAGCGGGTCGGTGCTGCGGCCGCGGTGCCCGCAGGTGGCCAGCTGCACGCGGCGTCGGCATTCGTCGAGGGCGTTGCCGGCCAGCCGGACCACGTGGAAGGGGTCCATCACCGTGGCGGCGTCGGGCAGTTCCTCGGTGGCCGCAGTCTTGAATCCGGAGAAACCGTCCATGGCAACGACTTCCACACCGTCACGCCAGTCTTTGGGCCGGTTGGCCAACCACTGTTGGAAGGCGTGTTTGGAACGTCCTTCGATCATGTCGAGCAACCGCGCCGGTCCGGACTTGTCGCGCACCGGGGTCAAGTCGATGATGACGGTGACGTATTTGTCGCCGCGGCGAGTGTGGCGCCAGACGTGTTCGTCCACGCCGATGACCGCCACGCCGTCGAATCGTGCCGGGTCGGCGATGAGCAGCCGCTTGCCTTCGGCGAGCACCGCATTGTTGGCGGTGTTCCACGACACTGCCAGTCCTTCGGCGACTCGGGCCACGCTCAGGTGTTGGCACACAATGGCTTCCAGCGCCCACTGCAGAGCGCGTCGCGAGAGCTTGGCTCGTGGTTCGGCGGCCTTGCTGGCGTCTTGACGCCACACATGAGAGCATCCTGCGCATCGGTAGCGGCGGATGGTGACCAGCAAGGTCGTGGGCCGCCACCCCAACGGCTCATGGGCCAACGTACGGGTCACGCTGTCGCGCGGAACGCCTTCTTCACCGCAGCGCCGGCACCATCGATCCTCCTCGGCGATCCGGCACGCCAGCACAGCACGATCAGCATCGAGGCGCTGACCGGTCACCTCCAGCCTGAGTTCATCAAGGCGGCAGAAAGTCGTCACGTCAGCGCAGGCAAAGCCCGCCCGACCGGTAGCGTCAGGCACGTCGAGGTCTTCCTGATGGACGGCGTAGGAACCTCCATCATCAGAAGACCTCGACCCCTACACCGGCACCGACGCGCCGACCACCCCTACACCCTCATCTGCGAAGAGCCACTTATTGTTGGAGCCGTTTTCCGTCGCATTGTCAATTATTATTCCAATTACCCGGCACGGTGGCTACCAGTATTGCGGAGAGGACATCGGGATCAATCGCCGTCAACGCCTCCAAGACGACCGGATCGATGAAGGCCTCGGTACCGCGTCGCGGCGACTGGATATGCAGCCGGGACCCATTGCCCTGATGCACGTGGCGGATAACGACCTCCGCGAATTCATTGGACAGGCGGAGGCCGTCTGGGACGCCCGGCTCGGGAATGTGTGTCATTCATCCGCCCTAACTCAGAAAAACATCGAGAGATTGTGTGTGGACAGGGTGCTCTGGTCTAACGCAATCCAGCGGTGCGCGATCCTCCAGCCGGCATCTGTGCGTCGCAACCGGTCGACGCGCTGGGCCGAGATGATATTGACCTCTGTGGAATCGCCGCGGCTCCGGTAGACCAACTCGTTGGACCGCGCGGTCAATTCGGCCGGGTCCTGTGTAGTCTCGGTGATCAGATTGGTGATGAAGTGTCGCACTCGCGACGGCGGCTGCTCCGCCCAAGCGTATTCGGTGCTGAGTCGCCGGACTCGGATCGCAAGTGTTTGCCGTGTGTCATCAAAAGACTTCGAGTGCGACTCCCACGCCGCGCCGTCTTCGCGGTTCAGCCGGACCGGCATCACGTAGCGGCAATCGTCGGTGAAGAGTTCAATCCACTCATCGAAACGCCGTTCGTCGAGTAACCGGGATTCCCGGTACAGAAACTGCTCGATCTGGTAGTGAGTCTCCAATGGGATGAGGGCGCCCAGGGAATCCGCGGGGGCGAAGGTCATTTGACGGGTTCCTTGTCCCCAGCCAGGTATGCGGCCCACGTCGACCAGAGGTTCCGGAAGTTCGAATCGTTCATGTAGGGCTGAAACGCTAGGCCAGGGCCGGGAAAATCCTGGACTGGCAGTTGGTTCAGGCCCATGACGTAAGGGAAGTCGAGTTCACGCACGACCGAGCCTCTTAGCTGCCGAGTGATGTTCGTCCAGTTCTCCATGTCGTCTTGTTCAAACATTCCCCCGGGGCCAAAGGCCAAGGTGTACGCGCGATAAACCTCCCCTTTGTACTCGGCGGATGCTGCTTTCGGAACCAGGCACCACGACGACATCTGCATACGGCCTGCCGATAGCGCTCGAACGTGGCGCAGCGTGGTGAACCGGACGCCTGGCTCACCGGGAACGGGACTAAACGGCTGGCTGAGAAATGACAGGTTCGGGAACGCGATACCTACCGCCGTACGCACCGGCGCGAATACCTTGACCTGTTCAGGCGTGAGTCGCCGTTTGAGGCACTCGACGATTTCTGGGGGATAAGCAAAGAAAGATGGCATTCCGGGCGTTTCACCAAGCCCGATCCCATGACCTTTCCCTGGGATATGGACGCTGTGGCCAATACTGTGCGTGTCACCCGAGGATGCAAAGTAACCCAGATGAAAGCCGAACTGATGAGTCACCGGGGTGTGATATCCATCCCCAGAGCCGTTCTCCGTGTAGAGCTTCCAATCGCAGTTCGACTCCCAGATATCTGGCGGCCCGTAGACCTCCACTCCGGCATCGCTGGTCTTCAAGAAGTAATCCAAGTAGAACTGAAAGCCGCCCAAGAAATCTTCTAGCGGTTCGACGTCGGGATTAAGTGACCCGAAGATTAAGCCTTCGTAGGTCTCGCTCCGGACCGGAACAAGACCCCATTGCTTTTTGTTGAGATTGTCGCCAAAAGCCTGCTTATGGTATGGCACGGCGATGAGTTCACCACTGTTCTTGTATACCCAGCCATGGTAGGAGCACCGGAAATGTGACGCGTTGCCGAGGTCCGATTTGCACATTTGGTTCCCGCGATGGCGGCACAGGTTGAGGTGTACATGGATCTGACGGTCCTCGTCTCGTGCGACCAGAACCGAGTTGTCAGCGATGGTACGAACTACATAGTCACCGGCTTCCGGAATCTCGCTTTCGTGGGCGACAAAATTCCAGGTACGACTGAACAACCGCTCGACTTCTAACCGGTATATTTCAGGCTCGTTGAAAATCTTGGCCGGCACGACACCGTCCGACACACCCGCGCGCAGCTTTTCTACTAGTTGCAGTGCCCCGCGATCGGCGAACGTGGTCAAAGTCCTCTCCTAACCAATTGATTCGGGATACTCGTCCTCGATGAGTAAGCCCGTCCCCGCGTTTATTATGGGCGGTAAGTTGCGCTGGGTGCGACCCCCCAATGGGTACATTTACACTGGCCTACATGGCCACACCGACGTGCGGCCATGTGCAATGTGGGGTACCCCGCGATTAACGTCTTCGAGCCCTCCACACCGCTTGGTTTCGTCTATCCGGCTAGTGCTTCAAACGTTAGACGAGCGGGCCACCGATAAAAGTCAATTACTGCGAAAGTACCCGTTCGGGTGCTGATCGCTTGCGTTACCCGGGCTTACGCTGCTCGACACATTTGCAATACGGCGAAAGAGCACCGCCGCAATAAATCGGCCCGAGGTGAGTGCCGACTTCCCGGAGTAGACCGTTGTTCTGCAGCCACGTCACTTTCCACTGGAGAGGTCTCAAGGATGACAATCCACGTCGACGAGTACGACGTCGATGGCATCCGCGTGCTACACACGCGGCCACTACAAACGGGACGCACTACCCCGTTACTTCTGGTGCACGGCGGATGCCATGGTGCGTGGTGCTGGGACAAGTACCTGCCCTACTTCGCGTCGAATGGCTGGGACTGCCACGCACTCAATTGGCGGGGGCGTGGAGGCTCGGCGCCACTGGCCGATCCCGATGCCGTATCGCGGCCGATCGAGGTCGTCGCTGATGACATCTCAGCTGTCGCGGCAACCTTTGCCATTCCCCCGGTAGTTTTTGCACACAGTATGGGCGGGCTAGCCACCCTGAAATACGCTGAAAGCAAACCGCATTCAGGCTTGGTGCTGATAACTCCTGTCCTACCCGGCGACGTCTCGCCCGCACCAATTGACCTCGTGGTCGATACGGCGCAGCTATGGGGACCACCGCCTTTGGACCTATCCAAACTCCTGTTCTTTACCGCAGCAAGCGAGGACGACGCACGCCGCTACCACCGCATGCTGGTACCCGAATCGGCCCGAGCCGTCGAACAGGCCGTTACCGACAAGCGAGCCAGCATCGACGCTGCAAGGATCTCCGGGCCTGCTCTCGTGGTAGCGGCGGAGAAAGACATGCTATGCCCGCCAGAAGAGGTTTGGCGCCTAGCCAACCTGCTCGGCGCGGACTATCGCTATGCGTTCGGATTGGGCCATGGCGTCATGATGGCGGAAAACTGGCAGCATATCGCGCAAACGATTCATCGCTGGCTCACCATTCATATCGTCGACTCAATACCCCTGGGCGATATTTCAATCGCCAACAATCACTCGGTGTTGATCGGCGACGCCCACCCGTTCGGAACGATAACCCCAACAGCGGAACACCTTTGAGAATGGACGGCACGATCACCGATGTCATCGCCTGCTGGCCGGCAAATGGCGCTGGTTACATCACCGTCCGAGACAATGGTATCGACACGGGCAGTGGCTTGAGGGCGGGCGAGCGAAGGCGGTCCTTTGTGGGTCAACCGACTGGTTGTCTAACCACGCTCGTCTCTGAGATGCTGGCAGCTTGGACATCTTCGCGGACTGGCAACAAGGCAGTACCGAACTTCGCTGGCGGTCGACTACCGCCGCCAACAGTGGGCAGGAAGTCGGGGTATTCAGCCGGCGCTGCGGCACACCCGGGGCACCGCCGCTCGTGCTTGTTCACGGCTTTCCGACATCGAGCATCGACTACTTCGAATTGGCGCATGAACTGAGCTCCGATTTCGACATCTACCTGTTGGACTTTCCGGGCTACGGACTCTCCGACAAGCCCCCGGAGCCCTACGTCTACTCGTTGTACGACGACGCACGTCTGCTCGTGCACGCGATCACCGACGTATGGAAGCTGACCGGATTTCGAATGCTCACCCATGATCGCGGCAGCAGTGTCGGCATGATCGCGCTGGGCATGTTGGCGGCGCTGGACCTGCCGACGGTCCCGCTCGACCTCATCTTGACGAATGCCAACATCTATCTCCCGCTGGCGAATCTCACGCTGTTCCAGACCGCACTGCTCGACCAGGAAACCGGGCGAGCCACCGCGGCAGCGACCACACCGGAGACCCTGGCGGCGGGCATGGGCGCAAGTACCTTCATGCCGCGAAGAAAAGAGATATTGTCAAGACCTGTGGATGAGGTTGTTTCAGGCGACCTCCGTTTCGGTTGATTCGCTGGTTTCGGCGGGTGTGATATCGACGGGGCGTTCGAGCAGTTTGCCTTTGTGGAACACCGCGCCGGCACGGACCAGGGCGACCAAGTGCGGGGCGTTGACGGCCCGCCACCGGGCCTGCGCGGCGTCGATCAGCTTGTAGGCCATCGCAATTCCCGCGGCGCGGGAGCCGGGCCCCTTGGTGACCTTGGTTCGCAACCGCACGGTCGCAAAGGTCGACTCGATGGGGTTGGTGGTGCGCAGGTGGATCCAGTGCTCGGCCGGGTACTTGTAGAACTCCAGCAGCACGTCGGCGTCGTCGACGATCTTGGCGACCGCCTTGGGATACTTGGCACCGTAATCGACCTCGAAGGCCTTGATCGCGATCTGCGCCTTGTCGATGTCCTCGGCGTTGTAGATCTCCTTGATCGCCGCCAACGCAGCTGGGTGCGCTGACTTCGGCAGTGCAGCAAGCACATTGGACTGCTTGTGAAACCAACACCGCTGCTCACGCGTGTTCGGGAAGACCTCGCGGACCGCCTTCCAGAACCCCAACGCACCGTCACCGACAGCCAGCACCGGGGCTGCCATCCCGCGCCGGCGGCAGCTCCGTAGCAGATCGGCCCACGATTCGGTCGATTCCCGGTAGCCGTCGGCCAAGGCGACGAGCTCCTTGCAACCATCGGCGCGCACCCCGATCATCACCAACAAACAGAGCTTCTCCTGCTCGAGACGGACCTTGAGGTGAATGCCGTCGACCCACAGGTAGACGTAGTCCGTGTCCGAGAGGTCACGGACTTGGAAGGCCTTGGCTTCGTCTTGCCACTGGCTGGTGAGCCGGGTGATCGTCGTGGCCGAGAGACCCGCACCCGAGCCCAGGAACTGCTCCAACGCCGGACCGAAGTCACTCGTCGACAGGCCATGCAGATACAGCAGCGGCAGAACCTCGCTCATCTGCGGTGACTTGCGCGCCCACGCTGGCAGGATCGCGGAGGAAAACCTTTGCCGCTCTGCGGTATCGGCATCGACGCGCTTGTCGTTGACGCGCGGCGCGGTCACCGTGACCGCGCCCGACGCGGTCAACACCTCACGCTCCCGGTGGTAGCCGTTGCGGACCACCAGGCGCCGTCCGTTGTCGTCGACCTCTCCGGCATGGGCGTCGATGTAGGCGGCCACTTCGGCCTGCAACGCCGCCGCAAGCATCTGTCGGGCGCCGTCGCGGACGATCTCATCGAGCAACGACCGACCGACACCGTCGTTCTTCTCGTTGGAGCATTCCGCGTCGTGAACTACCGTGAGCATGGGCGTACCTTCCCAACCAGCGCGCCAACGCCGGTCTTGATCAGAGAACCTTGGACTTCAGATCATCCTCGGGAAGGTGCGCCCACTTTCACACCACCTCGCCAAGGCTCATCCACAGGTTCTGATCATTGCTCCGAAGAAAATTGGCCGACCCCGAAATCGCCGCGCTGGCCAAGTGCTTTGCGCACAACGACGGAATCCGGGTACTACCGGACACGATTCAGTATCTGAACGAGCGCGCCGCTGACGAAACCAGTTGGCTTGAGGCGCTTTCCAACAGCCAGGTGAGCATCACCGTGGTGTGGGGACTGCACGACAACATCGCGCCGCTGCGCGTCCCCAACTACGTTTGGCAGACATATCTCAAGGAGAAGCCCGGTCGAAACCGTTACTGGGTGATACCGGGCGCCGATCACTACGTTCAGTGCGATGCGCCCCGGCAATTAGCCCAGATCGTTCGTCTCAGCGTCCAAGACGAGGACATTTCGCTTCAGACACTGGGGCACCAGCCTGACGGCGCCGTTCTCGTGGATCAAAGCACCTCGTAACCGTCTTGGTGATGTCCCGGATATGACAACCGACGCCGATGACGACCAGCGGTGGCTGACTCCCGGGGTCGGGGCGGTTGGTGCGACGAGCTTTTTCTCCGATGCGGGTCACGAGGTAACCACTTCGGTGTTGCCCACCTTTATCACCGGAACGCTGGGGGCATCCGCCGCGGCGCTCGGTGTGGTCGACGGCATCAGCGACGCGCTGATCGGTGTGATGAAACTGGTCGGGGGTCCGCTGGCGAATAACCCTGAACGTCGCGGACGGATCGCGTCGGGCGGCTACCTGGCTACGGCCGTGGCGACGGGACTGATCGGCGTGACAGTCACGGTATGGCAGGCCGGTTTCTTCCGCGCGCTGGCCTGGATGTCTCGAGGCGTGCGGTCGCCCTCGCGCGACGCCTTGCTGGCATCCCTGAGCCCAGAGTCGGCGCGCGGCAGAACATTCGGGCTCGAGCGTGCCGGTGACAACCTCGGCGCGGTGGTGGGCCCGCTGCTGGCAGCCGGACTGGTGGCCTGGCTGGGCATTCGGACTACTCTCTGCCTGGCCGCGATTCCGGGACTCTTCGCAGCCGTCGCCATCCTGATCGCCGCCCGCGAAGCCCGTCGCCGGCACCAGCCCGGCGACCGCCCGGTCAGGCGGCGATTCGAGTTCGGCGCGCTGCGCGACGCCGGCATGCTCAGGGCGCTGCTGCCGGTGGCGCTGTTCGAATTCGGCAATGTCGCAACCACACTGCTGATCCTGCGGTCCACCGAGTTACTGACCTCACCGCAGCGGACAGTGACCGCGGCGACTTCGCTGGCGATCCTGATGTACGCGGGGCACAACGGGGTAGCGACGGTGGCGTCACTGACCGCGGGGCGCTGGTATGACCGGGCCGGGCCACGCGCGATATTCGCCACCGGTGCGGCCGTCTATGTACTTGGCTACCTGGTCTTCGCTGCCGGCGCGCACAATGCACTGGTCATTGCCTTCGGTTTCGCGCTGGCCGGGGCGGGCATCGGGCTTGCCGAGCCGACCCAATCGGCCGTGGTATCCCAACTATTGCCGGACCGCCTGCGCGGCAGCGGATTCGGCGTGTTGGGAGCGGTGCAGGCCACCGGTGACGTCGTTGCGACGATCGTCGCTGGCGTGCTCTATACGGTCGCCTCGCCCGCGGTTGCCTTCGGCTATGCGGCCGTCTGGATGGCGTTCGCGGTTATCGCTTCGGGCCTGTTGCGTCCGGCCAGGGCATGATCGCGGCTCGAGTCACCCCGTGACGACAGGCAAGCGCGCCCACCCGCGCACGCTGGCGGTGTGCGCCCGTTGGGCGTTGTCGTAGTCGACTTCCCAATCGGGCCAACGTTTGAGGACCTCTTCGAAGGCCACCCGCGCCTCCAGCCGAGCCAGCGCCGAGCCCACGCAGAAATGCAGTCCCTGCCCGAAGCTGAGGTGACCGCCGCCGCGGTGGATATCGTAGCGATCAGGATCGGTGAACTGGCTTTCGTCGCGGTTGGCCGACGCATTCAGCAGCAGCATGTACGACCCCTCGGGAAGCACACGACCATAGAGCTCGGCCTCTTTGGCCTGAGTTGGGCCACTTTGGTCATTTTCCGAGGGTGGCAGTGTGTTGAGCAGGGATGATGTTTCGGCTTAGTGCACTTGCTAGGCACTAATTTGGGTCGGTAGGCTGCCCTGGCATGGTCTGGATTCGGCGGGTGCGTACCGCCTCGGGTTCGACTGCGGTCCAGATCGCCGAATCCGTCGAGGGTCGCCGTCGGATCGTCCGTCATGTGGGGTCTGCGCATGATGCCGCTGAGCTGGGTCTGCTCATCGAGGCGGCTCAGCGGCTGTTGGCTGATGACACCCAGGGCGAGTTGGATCTGGGCATCACCCCGAAAGCCTTTCGGGCCCAATTTGGTTCCATCGCCAGCCGGGGCGCTGTTCACCGACGGTGCCGGTGTACCCGCCGTGCAGGAGTTGGTGGCGCGACCGCGGGTGCTCAAGAGCTGCAACGGGTTGCTCTACGACGCCCTGGCTGGGATCTACGCCAGCCTGGGCTTCGATGCGGTCAGCGACGAGGTCTTCCGTGACCTGGTGATTGCCCGCATCGTGGAACCGACCAGCCTGCTCGACGTCGATCGGGTCCTGGCCGAGCTGGGCCGCACCGCCGCATCGTTGTCGACCCGCAAACGCACCCTGCGGCGGGCTCGCGGCGGTGGCTACCGCGACCAGATCGCCGCGGCGTGTTTCGTCCATGCCCGCACCGCCGGCGATGTCAGCCTGGTGCTCTACGACGTCACCACGCTCTATTTCGAGGCCGACAAGGAAGACGACCTGCGCCGGGTCGGGTTCTCAAAGGAACGACGTGTCGATCCGCAGATCGTGGTGGGCCTGCTGGTCGACCGGTGCGGATTCCCTTTGGAGATTGGCTGTTTCGAAGGCAACAAGGCCGAAACTCTGACGATCGTGCCGATCGTGAAATCATTCCAGGCACGCCACGGGATTACCGACATGGTCGTCGTCGCTGACGCCGGCATGCTCGCCAGCGGCAATCTGCGCGCGCTCGACGACGCCGGGCTGCGGTTCATCCTCGGATCGAGGGTCACCAAGGCACCCAACGATCTGGCGTCCCATTTCCATTGGCACGGTGAGCTTTTCACCGACGGTCAGATCATCGACACCATCACCCCACGCGATCAACGCGGCACCGCCGCCAAGAGCAGCGATCCGAAACTCAGAGCCGAACCCGTCTGGGATCGAACAACCCATACCAAGTCGTGGCGGGCGGTGTGGGCGTACTCGACCAAACGCGCGGTGCGCGACACCAAGACATTGAACCTGCAGGAGAACAAGGCCCGCGCGGTCGTCGCCGGGGACAAGACCGCCCGCACACCACGATTCGTGACAGTCCGCGACGGCGCCCGAGAACTCGACGAGGCATCGTTGCAGCGGGCCCGCCGCCTGGTCGGGCTCAAGGGCTACGTCACCAACATCGACGCCACACTCATGCCCGCGACCGAAATCATCGCCAGCTACCACGACCTCTGGCAGGTCGAGGCGTCCTTCCGGATGTCCAAATCCGACCTCGCCGCCAGGCCCATGTTCGCGCGCACCCGCGACGCCATCGAAGCCCACCTGACCATCGTGTTCACCGCCCTGGCCGTCAGCCGCGAAGTCCAGAGCCGAACCGGTCTGTCCCTGCGGCGGTTCCTGCGCACCCTCAAACCACTACGTTCGGCCACCATCGACCTCAACGACATCATCGCCACCTTCCCGCCGGCCATAAACACCGAGGTCAAGACCATTCTGGATGCACTGGAAGCCTAAAGCTCGAGGCACTAAGGGAAATGACCCAACTCGGGGTGGATATCGTAGCGATCAGGATCGGTGAACTGGCTTTCGTCGCGGTTGGCCGACGCATTCAGCAGCAGCATGTATGAATCGCTTGTAAGTCTTTACACGGCTGGCCCGGTGCTGGCTGACAGGATCGGTGTCGCCGTCCTGGCTGAGTGTGACTCGTGAATCGCCTGGCCCCGGTGAAGGGTGCTCTTCCCAGGATCTGTCCACTTGGCCGAGGGCGGCGGCGCCGGCCCGGTCTTGCTTCGGTGGCTTGATTAGAAGCCTGCCCGACTCGTTGCCGCGAGTCGTGGCCCGTTACAGGCCTGCCTCGAACTGCTCTTTCCGGGCTGACGCCGCCAACGACGTCGTCTACGGGAAGGAAATCAACGTCGCCATGTCCATCGTCGCAGAGCAGTATGCGTTTGTCATCGGAGTCGATACCCACGCCGCCACTCACTCGTTCGCGCTGATCAACGCCACCAATGGCGGTGTCATCGATCAGGCCGTGTTCCCCACCTCGCCCGCGGGCCTCGACCGTGCCTGCACCTGGATCCTCCGCGGGATCAACGAGAAGCCAACGTTGGTCGTCATCGAAGGCGCGGGTTCCTTCGGCGCTGGCCTGGCCGGGCGGGTTACCCGCAGCGGACTGTCGATCGCCGAGCCGGCGGCGATGCCCGCCGCGCAGCGTCGTGGTGTCGGCAAGACCGATGCCTTGGACGCGGTCCGCGTCGCACGCTCGGTCCTGGGCGTCGACGTCACCCGGTTGCGGCGGCCCCGCGCTACCGGGCAACGGGTGGCGTTGCGTGTCCTGACGGTCGCGCGTGAGGAGATGGTCGCCGAACGCACCCGAGCGATCAACGCCCTCACTGCACTGTTGCGGACAGTAGATCTCGGGCTTGATGTTCGTAAAGCGCTGCCACACAGTCAATTCAAGTCGATCGCAGCCTGGCGTGACCGCAAAGAAGATCCAGTTGTCGCCACCTGCAGGCAGGAAGCGATCCGATTGGCCAAGCGCATCGCCGCCCTCGACGGCGAACTGGTCGACAACCGCAAGAATCTCGATTCCCTCGTCGAGGATCTCGCCCCGGAGCTGTGCCAACTGCCCGGCGTGGGCTCGGTCGTGGCCGCGTGCGTCCTGACAGCGTGGTCACATCCAGGCCGTGTCCGGTCCGAGGCAGCCTTCGCCGCTCTCGCCGGCACCTGCCCGATACCAGCATCGTCAGGAAAAACCCTGCGGCACAGACTCAACCGTGGTGGAGACCGCAGGCTCAACCGCGCGTTGACCACCGTTGTCATCGTTCGGATGCGCACCCACGCCCCAACCCGCGCCTATGTTGCCCGACGACGCGCAGAAGGCCGAACCACCAAAGAGATCATGCGTTCGCTCAAGCGCTACATCACCCGACAGCTCTACCGAACCCTGGCTGCAGCACATCCGCTGCCCATAACCCCTTGACACGATATAGAAGCATCCCGGAAATGGTGGAGGCTCGTTTTATTGGACGTCGACCAGGGGTTGGTCGGTCCTTTGTGCATCGTAGAACGCGGCTTCGAACTCAGTTGGAGGTACGTCAGCGAGATAGCTGTGCAGGCGGCCGGTGTTGTGCCAGTACACCCATCCCAGGGTCGCCAGTTCGACGTCCTCGACGGTTTTCCACGGCCCGGTGCGGGCCGGCCCGTAGATCAGCTCAGCTTTGTAGTAGCCGTTCACCGTCTCGGCCAGGGCATTATCGTAGCTGTCTCCGATCGTGCCGATCGAGGGGACCGCTCCGATCTCGGCGAGCCGCTCGCCATAGCGGATGGACGTGAATTGCGATCCGGCATCGGAGTGACATGTCAAGCCGGGCAATGGATCTCCGCGCGACCAGCGAGACATCTCCAACGCATCGAGCACCATGGTGGTACGCATGTGCGAAGCCACCCGCCACCCGACAATCATGCGGGAGTAGGCGTCGACGATGAAGCAGACATAGGCGACTCCGGCCCAGGTGGGCACGAATGTCAGATCCGTGACCCACAACTGGTTCGGCGCGCCCGCGGTGAATTTCCGCTTGACCAGATCCGGGTGGCGCGCCGCCGTCAGGTCCGGTTTGGTGGTGCGCACCCGTTTGCCGCGACGGACGCCCTCGATGCCAGCCGCCCGCATCAGCCGGGCCACCTGGTCTCGGCCGACGTCGTGGCCGACCCGACGTGCCGTTTTCCACAGCTTGCGAACCCCGTAGACGCGGTAGTTGTCTTCCCAGAGCTGGCGCAACGCCGGACCCAGCTCGGCGTCGCGTTGGGCCCGTGCAGACGGTGGCCGAGTCTTGGTGTCGTAGTAGGTGCTCGGGGCCACCGTCACCCCTGCGGTGCGCAGGACGGTGATGATGGGCTCGACCCCGAATTCCTCGCGGTGGGTGTCGATGAAGTCAACTATTTCTTGTGTTGGCGGTCGAGCTCCGCGCCGAAGAAACTTGCCGCTCGTTTCAGAATCTCGTTGGCACGCTTGAGTTCTCGTACCTCTTGCTCGAGCTCTTTGACCCGCTGGGACTCCGCAGTGGATACCCCCGAGGCATACCCATCGTCGATGTCGGCCTGGCGCACCCAGGAACGAACCGACTCGACCCCGTAGCCGAGCTGACGGGCCACCCGCGACACCGTGCCCTGCTCGGTCCCCAGCTCGGCCCGCAGTGCGCGGACCATCCGCACCGCGGCGGCCTTCTCCTCCGGGCTGTATCGACGCGCCGTGGGCTTCCCCGGCGACTGTTCCTTCGGCATACCTGCATCCTCGTTTCCAAGATCAGGAGCCTCCGGGAAACCCAGGGCGTTTCACGACGCAGTCAAACGAATCCATCGACGCGATGCGAGACCTGCTCTCGCACAACATAGCCCCGCAGGGACTGAAGGTTTATGTCTCGGGTTCGGCGCCGCTGTCGGCGGACATGGTCGAGGTCGGTAACAAAAGCATGTTCAAGATCATGTTCGTGACCATCGTCCTCATCGCGACGATGCTGCTGATCGTCTATCGCTCGCTCACCACCGCGTTACTCATCCTGTTCATGGTCATGATGGAACTGAGCTGCGGGCGCGGCATCGTCTCCTTCCTCGTCTTTCACAAGTTCATCGGGACATCCGTGTACTCGTCGAACCTGCTTGTGTCCCTGATCCTCGGCGCGGGTACCGATTATGCGATCTTCTTGATCGGCCGCTACCACGAGGCACGCCATGCCGGCGAAGACCGGGAAACCGCCTACTACTCCGCCGTGAACGGCGTGTCACACGTCATTCTCGGATCTGGAGTCGCGGTGGCCGGCGCGACGTTCTGCCTGAAATTCACCCGGCTCAATTACTTCAGCACCTGCGGCATTCCCTGTGCCGTGGGCTTGCTCACCGCGGTCGTGGTTGCCCTGACCTTCGGTCCGGCCCTACTGGCGCTGGGTAGTCGCGTCGAAATCTTCGATCCGAAACGACCTGCGGGGGTGTGGATTTGGCGTAAAGTGTGCACGCTGGTTGTACGGTGGCCGGGGCGGCTCTTGCTGGCAAGCGGCGTGGTGGTGCTCGTGGGATCGATCACGCTGCCCACCTACCGTCCCAACTACGATGGCCGGATATACGTCGCCGATGACATCCCGTCGAAGCAGGGCTATGCGGCCAGCGACAGGCACTTTCCGGTCAGCAGGCTGAACAGCGACATGCTCCTGGTGGAATCCGATCACGATATGCGCAACAGCACCGACATGATAGCGCTGGACCGGTTGGCGCGCAGTGTTTTTCACACGCCGGGCGTGGGCATGGTCCAGAGCGTCACCCGACCGTTGGGCACTCCGCTCGAGCATTCGTCGTTCACCTACACCATGGGCACCATGGGCACGAAGATCAAGGAACTGCTGCCGTTTCTCACCGACCTGAACAACCGGCTCACGGACATGGCCGCCATCACCGACCGCATGACCGACCTCTTACGCCACCAACAGGAGTTGACGTCACAACAGGCCGGCGCGACGCATATCGCCGCCGAAGCCGCCCAAGGTATGAAAGACGTCACCGATGCGTTACGCGACAACATCGCCGACTTCGACGACTTCTGGCGCCCGCTGCGCGGCTATTTCTATTGGGACAAACACTGTTTCGACATTCCGATCTGCTGGTCGCTGCGCTCGCTGTTCGACGCGACCGGCAAGATCGACCAGCTGGATGAGCAAATGGACAAGAACCTGCAGGCCACGTTGATCCAGGATGCGGTGACCCCGCAGCTGGTCCAACTGATCGGCGACAATGCCGATCAACTCGACCAGTTACACCAGGTTGGCAGGTCCCCGATGGTCGGACCACGTCGTTTTAGAGTCGTATGTGGTTGATATCAGTGGATCTCGCAGCCTGCACTGGTTGGGGGGTGTGGGTGCATCGGGCAGCGTACTCGGCCGGGGTCAGGTAGCTCAGTGATGAGTGCCGGTGCCGATGGTTGTGGTCGTCTTTGAAGTCCTCGATCACCACCCGCGCTTCGAGGAGACTCGTCCAGTGGTTGCGGTTGAGGCACTCCTTGCGTAGTCGGTTGTTGAAGGATTCGATGTGCCCGTTGTTCCACGGCGTGCCCGGTGGGATGTAGCAGATGCCGATCCGGTCACCGCAGAACTGTTGCAGCACATGGGAGATGAACTCCGGACCGTTGTCCATTCGCAACACCAACGGCGGGCCGTCCCATAACGTGAACGCCTTGTCCAACTCCTCGGTCAACCTCTGCGCGGTGATCGAGCGCTCCACGATGTTCATCAACGACAGCCGGGTGTGCTCGTCGATCATCGAGGCGATCTTGATGGCCTTACCGTCGACGGTGGAGTCGAACTGCAAGTCAAGCGCCCATACGACTTTAGGTGCATCGGCTTGCACCTGTGGGGTTGAGCTGATGCCGGCGCGTTTGCGGGGGTGGTAGATCCGGACCTGCACACCCCTCTTCCTTCCACAGCCGGGGCACCTTCTTCTTGTTCACCCCTACGCCCAGGTCGTGCCTCAGGGTGCGCCCACGCGCGACGGAACCCATGCACCGGGTGTTCGCGTGCCTAGGTGCCTAGCGTGGCCCTCAGGCCCGCATCTGGATCGGTGGGTGTCTGCGCGATCGGGATGCGGGCGTAGGTCGAACGAGGCAGCCCAACTGCTCTGCACGCCAACCGTTTCCACAGGTTCATCGTTGTGACGAGCATGTCCACGGCGCGGCGCTTGGCAGCCGGGTCTAAAATTTTCCCCGCGCCACCTCCCTCAATGCGTCCTTCTCCAGCTCGGCGTCGGCGAGCAGGCGTTTGAGCCTGCCGTTCTGCTCGCGCAGCTCCTTGAGTTCCTTCGCTGCGTCGGTATCCATCCCGCCGTACCGGCGTCGCCAGTTGTACAACGTCGCCGCCGACACCCCAAGCACGGCGGCGATCTCCTCTTGGGTCTTGCCCGCCGCGGTGAGCTCATCAGCACACCGCAGCTTGCAAACGATGTCCTCAGCAGAGTTCCGCTTCCATCCAGCCATTTCTTCACCGTCCTATCCGCCCAGGTCACGGGCAACAGAACTCTAAAACAAGACGGCCCCGCCTACTGGGAACATGCCAAGGTCATCTTGACCGAGCACAGCACCATCGCACCTCAGTTGACCGAGTTGGATGAGCTGAGTCGCCAGATGATGGATGTGGACTATGCCTTCGACAGTGCCAAGAATGACGAATTCTTCTACCTACCGCCAGACACGTTCAACAACCCTTCCTTTCAGATCGACCTGAGATATTTCGTGTCCCCGGACGGCAAATCCGCCCGGTACCTGATCTATCACGACGGCGAGGCACTCACCCCCGAAGGCATCACGCATGACCAGACCTATCTGCCTGCCGCCAAGGAGGCGCTGAAAGGCACTACGCTCGCCGGAGCACGAGTCTATCTCGGGGGCGCTGCGGCGACGTACTGGGACATCCAGGACGCCACTAGGACGGACCTGATCATCGCGGCCACAGCGGCATTCGCGTTGATCTTCCTGGTGATGCTGCTCATCACCAGGAGCATCATCGCGGCGCTGGTCATCATCGGGACCGTGGCGCTTTCCTATTCAGGAGCGTTTGGTCTGTCGGTGCTGATCTGGCAGCACTTCCTTGGCATTCCGCTCAGCTGGCGGACCTGCCACTCAGCTTCATCGTGTTGGTGGCGGTCGGGTCGGACTACAACCTTTTACTCATCGTCCGCTATCTCGAAGAAAGCAAAGCCGGTTTGAACACCGGTCTGATCAGAGCGGTCGCCAAATCGGGCAAGGTGGTCACCACCGCGGGTTTGGTGTTCGCCGTGACCATGATGGCGATGCTGTCCAGTGATTTGCTCTCAGTCGGCCAGATCGGTTCCATCATCGGGCTGGGCCTTCTCCTGGATACGCTCATTGTCCGTTCGTTCATCACACCCGCGATTGCGCGCCTGCTCGGGCCGTTCTTCTGGCGGCCCCGGCTGATACCGTCGCGGCCGGCGCGTACGGCCAAAGGACGAGCAAGTCGACTTCAGCGCCTTGATGAGCCGCGGATCGCCCAAGATTTGATGAGCTAGGCTAGATATGCCCTCTGAACTGCGCTTTTACTTGTGGTCCCGGCTGGGATCGAACCAGCGACCTTCCGCGTGTGAAGCGGACGCTCTCCCACTGAGCCACGGGACCGGCGCCGAGAGGCGAACGAGGGTGAAGGTTAGCACGTGCTGGGCGCCGAGATTAAGGGCCATCTGCGCCTCCCTGCACCAGCGCGATAACCTGGACACGGTCTGCACCAAGAGATTTGTGTGGGCCCGCTCAATTGGACTATCGTCGTGCTTCGCACCGGGCGACGATCTCGTCCGTTGCGCGCGGATGTAGCGCAGTTGGTAGCGCACAACCTTGCCAAGGTTGGGGTCGCGGGTTCGAATCCCGTCATCCGCTCGAAGGTGCAAGTGGCATCAATCCCCGCGGTGGAGTGGCCGAGTGGTGAGGCAACGGCCTGCAAAGCCGTGCACACGGGTTCGATTCCCGTCTCCACCTCCAAATTTTTCCCCAGCGCGATTAGCTCAGCGGGAGAGCGCTTCCCTGACACGGAAGAGGTCACTGGTTCAATCCCAGTATCGCGCACCACGTTTGACGTGCATCAATGTTCAAATCTAACCAGGTTTGCACCACATATGCACCACAACGTCACTGCAGGTCAGGACTCCGCACAGTATCAGTGAGGAGAACCGCCCAGTGACCACAGCAACTCCTAGGTCGGCAGATTTGTCGGTGCCAGGTGCCACGGTGGGCTTTCCCGACAGAAAGATTCCGCCCATGCCAACCACCACAACGAGCCCCCTCCCCGACGTCGCGGCGGCGGCTGCGCTCACTGTCGCGTGCCCAATCTGCGATGCGCAGTCCGGCTGGCCTTGCCGAAACGTGGCCGGGGGCGAGACTCGCCGGCCGCACCTGTACCGCGTCCAGGTCGTCGAGGAGCTGGTGCGGTGAGCATCGGAGAAATCGAGGCTGCCTTCGCTGCCTCGGCAGCATGTTGCTTGGCTATGGCTGTCTGGATACGACGGTGGACGCTGTTCCCATCATCGGACAAATTGAGGCTGCGCGAGCAGTCGTTTACCGCTGGTCTGCTGCTGCAGATTGCGTGGTTGTTCCTCGTGTCTCCGCTCTCCACTCGCACGCTGGGAAATGCGTTGCATGCCGTATCCGGGGTGTGGGGCATCGATATTTGGGCGGGGCATTGCTGCTATATCGCCTCGTTCGCCTTATTCAGTGTGCATGTCGCATCCCGGCTCACCTGTAACTACGCCGAGCTGGGTACCGAGTTCAAAAAGAGGTTTGGTCACCCCATGACCCTCATCGGCCCGATCTTGCTCGCGGTGTTGGTGATGAGCCCAAACGCAAGCCGTCGCAACGTGTTCGCCGCCAACCCCGACTTGTGGATCGCCGTCTACTGGACAGCGCTGTGCGCGCTTCTGATCTTCGTGCTGGCTATCGCGGTCTACCTGCTCCGCATCGCCGGTAAAATGCAGCACAACAAACGCATCGCGTCCATCTATCTCGCGGCCTGCGGTGTCGCGATCGTCGTCGGCGGCCTTCGCATTCTGACCGCATGGGCTGGGGCCGCAAGCCTTTACCAGCACTGGTTCTTGGCGGCGGACTGCGCAGTCGCTATCGCATTCGCGTACGGCGCTGGCCACTCCTGGCGGCAGAGAGTCCGCCGGCTATCGGCACGCTCTGCATGTTTCGAGGGCGACGAGGGCTAGACATGTCGGGCCTCCCGCGGAACCAGATCGCCCTTGGCCAACGTCTGAGTTTGGTATCGGGCCGTCCTCCGCTCTCCCGATTAGGCGCCGGTGTGAACGATTTCTGCGGATTAGCTATAGAACCCCCATATCTCGGGTTCCAAGGCCGAATTGGGGCCCGGCGGGTGGTTATCGCCCGCACTTAAAAGGGTCCAGCGCCCGGGTGGAATGTGGACCAACTGCCCGGTCTTGACGAGGCGGATAGCGAGCACCCCGCCTGGCAGAAACGTGTAGGAGTCGTCGTCAGTGCCCTTGATCTCGATGTGATCCGTAAACGTTGCAGTAAATGGGCTCTTCATGATCGGGGGTGTAGTCGGGGTCTGAATCCGCCGGTTTCCAGGAGGGATCTGGCGATGTAGTTGGTGAGGTTTCGAAAGCCCAGGGCGGAGCCGCGGAGGTGTTCGAGGCGTCCGTTGATCGCTTCGGTTGGGCCGTTGGAGGTGCCGGGGCGGTCGAAGTAGGCCAGGACGTCGGCGGCGCGTTTCTTCAGCGTCCGCCCGAGGGTGATCAGTTCCTGCAGCGGTTTGGGGATGCCGGCGCTGAGGGTGGTGATCAGGGCGGTCATCATCGTGGCGCCCTTGGCGCGGTCGGGTTGGCGGTAGGCGGCCACGGTGCGTTGATAGATCATCCAGGTGGCCTCGACCTCGACATGGGCATCGACGGCGAACAGGGCGGCAAGCCGGGCTTTCTGTTTGTCGGTGAGCAGGTCGGCACCGGTATGCAGGGTGCGCCGGGCACGGTAGAGCGGGTCGGTGCTGCGGCCGCGGTGCCCGCAGGTGGCCAGCTGCACGCGGCGTCGGCATTCGTCGAGGGCGTTGCCGGCCAGCCGGACCACGTGGAAGGGGTCCATCACCGTGGCGGCGTCGGGCAGTTCCTCGGTGGCCGCAGTCTTGAATCCGGAGAAACCGTCCATGGCAACGACTTCCACACCGTCACGCCAGTCTTTGGGCCGGTTGGCCAACCACTGTTGGAAGGCGTGTTTGGAACGTCCTTCGATCATGTCGAGCAACCGCGCCGGTCCGGACTTGTCGCGCACCGGGGTCAAGTCGATGATGACGGTGACGTATTTGTCGCCGCGGCGAGTGTGGCGCCAGACGTGTTCGTCCACGCCGATGACCGCCACGCCGTCGAATCGTGCCGGGTCGGCGATGAGCAGCCGCTTGCCTTCGGCGAGCACCGCATTGTTGGCGGTGTTCCACGACACTGCCAGTCCTTCGGCGACTCGGGCCACGCTCAGGTGTTGGCACACAATGGCTTCCAGCGCCCACTGCAGAGCGCGTCGCGAGAGCTTGGCTCGTGGTTCGGCGGCCTTGCTGGCGTCTTGACGCCACACATGAGAGCATCCTGCGCATCGGTAGCGGCGGATGGTGACCAGCAAGGTCGTGGGCCGCCACCCCAACGGCTCATGGGCCAACGTACGGGTCACGCTGTCGCGCGGAACGCCTTCTTCACCGCAGCGCCGGCACCATCGATCCTCCTCGGCGATCCGGCACGCCAGCACAGCACGATCAGCATCGAGGCGCTGACCGGTCACCTCCAGCCTGAGTTCATCAAGGCGGCAGAAAGTCGTCACGTCAGCGCAGGCAAAGCCCGCCCGACCGGTAGCGTCAGGCACGTCGAGGTCTTCCTGATGGACGGCGTAGGAACCTCCATCATCAGAAGACCTCGACCCCTACACCGGCACCGACGCGCCGACCACCCCTACACCCTCATCTGCGAAGAGCCAGTAAATGCCATGGTCGGGAGCTTGCCATGAGGCCCCCCGATAAGGGAACTACTCAATTTGCCTGGCATTTAGTCTGCCCGGGCGTACGCTCTCCAGCTCATGACGAAGGGAAAGAAAGTCATGCTTGCGCTTGTCTTGATCTTGGGTGTCACCGCGCCGACTACAGGCTGCACCGCGTTCACACCCACGATCACATTGCCTTGTGCTGAGTGTCCTTTTTAAAGGACGCGGGAGAAGAACATGCTTCGACTAATCGCACTACTGAGCGTTGCGGGTGGCGCATTGATAGGCGCAGCGCCGGCCCACGCTGACGGCGACAGCTATATCCGATACCTCAACGACCACAACATATTCGTACCCGGAATCAACGACGCCGTCAGGATCAGCCGCGGATCCCAAGTGTGCACCTCGTTGCATAACGGCATGACGCCGCAGCAGATCATCGACGCGAACCCGATCGTGTATTTCGACCTGCGTGGTGTGATTGACGCTGCCCAGCATGAACTGTGCCCGGACACGTTGCACTGACGGAACCTGGCGCTGCGGCGCATTCGTCTCAGATTAGAGAAGCGGCAAATCTGCCGATACTGGAGTTCATGACATCTAGGGAAGGTCCAGTAGTAGAAGTCGGACAGCAAGAGACAGCCAAAGCTCCGGCTAAGGCGGGAACCATGAATATTGTTGCGAACGGCCAATTCTGGGCGCCGCCGGCGCCCAATGTGAAGGTGCGCGGCACGTTTACGGCAGCGCCCGGAGGTGATCCTGCGGCGAAGCTCGCTGATGGTGTGGTCGACGATCCACGAGTAATGCGCAGCAGCCACGGTGGTATCACTTACGCGCAGGGAGGCGCCAGCTCGATAAAGGCATTTCTGCCCATCACGCTGCAAGGGCAACTCGACTCCGGTGACGTCGTCACGCTTGTCAACGCGCACAACCATGGCGGACCCGGACGACCGTTCGAAAACCCTTACTACAAAGCGTATTACGCCATAGTCGGTGACCGTGTTGTATCCGGCCCCGATCAACCATTCAGCAGCATGCGTTTCCGCTTTGGTGACCCCTACTGGCTGGGTCACCTTCAAGACGGAGAATCCAGTGCCGTTGATAGCGGCGGGTCCACCCTCAGCGCCGTTGCCGATGACGATGGGAATTGGCTGCTCTACACCCCTGCGACCCCGGCGACACTCGGGCGACTCGAATCGCTGGTCGTGTTGGGTTGCCAGACGCTTGCCGAGTTGGTGCTGGCCCCGGAGTTCGACGCCCGGGATACTCAGGTGCGCATTAACGACGAGGACGCATGGCTCACGGTGTACGGACCCGGTGCCAATACGCCACCGAAAGAGCTCGAAGACCGCGAGTTGTTGCCTCGCGAGGAACTCACAATCGCGCGGTTCGCCCAATGGATCTCGTTCAACGACACGTTGGACGGCCTCGCCAGCGTGGTGGCTCGCCCGCTCAAGGCGCTTTTGCAGACCGAAGTTCTCGTCGTCACCGCCCTACTTGAAGGGTTGCACCGGCGGATGACCAAGACGTTTGCGCAGTCTAAGTTTCCCGCCGCATCTGGGAGCGCGCTGGACCGGATCCAGCAAGCGGCCCGGCGCGCCGCAAAGGAGAAAGCCGCTGGCGAACAGAACCTGGATCCGGAGCAGGTTCGCAACGCGGTGAAAGATGCAGTCGGCCACTTTGACGATGTCGACTATCTCCAGCGTGCCGACGATGTGGTGACGATGGTATGCACTGTGCTGCCTGAAATTAACGAGTCGGTTGCTGAGTTGCCAAAACGCCTGAGGGATGCTCGTAACGAGATGGCCCACCAACTTCCGCTCGACTACGGGGAGGAACCGCTTGAAGTTCGCCATCTCCGTTGGCTGGTCGTCAGCTACATAACGCCTTGGCTGCTGAGGAGCCTGCTATTGCTGCAGGTCGGTATCGAACCGGCCCTTCTGCGCGATCGACTCTCTGGGAATAGCCGCTTCTTTTATTTCCGCTCCAATGTCGCCCAATTCGTCAGCGAATTAGGCTGGGAGTTGCCATTGGCGTGTTCCCGCTGAAGGAGTCCAACCAGTTTTAGAGTCCTGTGGTCCGATGTCGGGCCGAGAAGGGACGATGAAACGTATGGCTGGTCGGAAGCGGCATTCCGCGGAGGACATCGTGCGCAAGCTGCGCCGGGCAGATGAGTTGGCTGCCGAAGGCAAGACGGGTGAGGAGATCGCCGCCGAGCTGGAGGTGTCTGCGGCGACGTTGTACAACTGGCGGCGCGCCTACGGCGGGATGGACACCGACGCCGCCAAAGAACTCAAAGAGCTGCGCGAGCAGAACGCCCGACTCAAGCGGCTGCTGGCCGAAGCTGAGCTGGTCAAAGACGCACTGCGGGAGGTAGGGAAGGGAAAATTCTGAGCCCAGCTGCCAAGCGCCGCGCCGTCGACATGCTCACCACCACGTTGGGCATGTCGCAACGGTTGGCGTGCAAAGCAGTTGGGCTGGCCCGCTCCACGCACCGCCGCCTCCCGCAAGCGCAGACTCCGGCTGATCCCGATGCCGATATGCGGGCCTGGTTGCGTTCCTACGCCACGAAAAACCCGTGCCATGGGTTCCGGCGCGCCTGGGCCGCGCTGCGCTACGACGAGCGCCGCGAGGTCAACAAGAAGAAGATCCATCGCCTGTGGCGCGAAGAGGGATTGCAGGTGAAGGTGATCTCGCCGCGCAAGCGGGCCGGGGTGTCGTCGATCCCGCCGGTTGAGGCCGATGCCCCGAACGTGGTGTGGGCGATCGACTTCCAGTTCGACTCCACCACCGACGGCAAGGCGATCAAGATTGCCTCGATGGTCGACGAACGCACCCGTGAATCGCTGCTGCATCTGGTGGAACGCTCGATCACCGCCCACCGGCTCGTTGACGAGCTCAAGACGGTGTTCGCCGTGGCCGGCGGTCCGCCGAAGGTGCTGCGGATGGACAACGGGCCTGAGTTCATTTCTGAAGCGTTGCAACAGTTTTGCGACCGCAAGGTCGGCACGTCCTATATCCCGCCCGGAACGCCGTGGAACAACGGACACATCGAATCCTTCAACAACCGACTACGCAAGGAGTGCCTCAACCGCAATCACTGGAACACCCTGTTCGAAGCCCGCGTGGTCATCGGTGACTTCAAGACCGAACACAATCATCGACACCGCCACTCATCGCTGGGCTACCGAACACCGGCCGAGTACGCTGCGGCATGCAGGTGCACCCACACCCCGGTGGCCTGCGAGATCAACTGAATCCGGAACCAAAAACACCCCGACTCTAAACGCGGGTGGACTCAGTAACGGGGACTCGCCAGCATGATTCCTTCGAAGATTGCGTCACCGTCGATGACCGCGCCGAGACCCTGGTTTGTCGGTCGCCGTCGATACAGTTCGGCGCATGACTGACATCAGCGTGCAGACAACCGAGTTCGGGCACTACGAACGCACGCATCCGTGGGGCGATCGGCCCGACAACCTCCCGTTATCGGCCGCCGTGTGGGATAAGGCCAAAGCCCCGGGTTCTGAGAACTCGACGTTCGTCACCAAGGCGCTCTTCGAAGCGGTCAAGCAGCTCGAGGCGCGGATGCCGCCGCCACAACAGGGCTGAGCCTCCGTCCCAGTCTCCACCGTGGGATCCGGCAAAATCCTAACCAGGTCAGGTCAGTTCTGAGCGGGGTTAATCCTCGCCCGCGGTTGTCGGTTGCATCAGTGCTGCCGGCCCGACACCTTTAGGTTTCCTGGCGTCTCGGAGATACAGGATGAACTCGTCGGGATGGTTCAGCGTCACCCGTGGGCCCAAGTTGGTCTGCCTGAAGGGGCCGTCGCGGGTGACGCAGAACCTCGGGGAGAGTTCATCATCACCCGCTTGATACGCCGTCTCGTAGACGCAGCCGTCTTCGTGGCTCAATGGTGGGTGCCAATTGTGCGCCTGGATCTCCCCAACCGTGTAGCCGTAGGTCTCGTCCACAAGGTCTCGGACTAGTCGCTCTGGAGCAATGATCAGAACCTGTGGATGAGCCTTGGCGAGGTGGTGTGAAAGTGGGCGCACCTTCCCGAGGATGATCTGAAGTCCAAGGTTCTCTGATCAAGACCGGCGTTGGCGCGCTGGTTGGGAAGGTACGCCCATGCTCACGGTAGTTCACGACGCGGAATGCTCCAACGAGAAGAACGACGGTGTCGGTCGGTCGTTGCTCGATGAGATCGTCCGCGACGGCGCCCGACAGATGCTTGCGGCGGCGTTGCAGGCCGAAGTGGCCGCCTACATCGACGCCCATGCCGGAGAGGTCGACGACAACGGACGGCGCCTGGTGGTCCGCAACGGCTACCACCGGGAGCGTGAGGTGTTGACCGCGTCGGGCGCGGTCACGGTGACCGCGCCGCGCGTCAACGACAAGCGCGTCGATGCCGATACCGCAGAGCGGCAAAGGTTTTCCTCCGCGATCCTGCCAGCGTGGGCGCGCAAGTCACCGCAGATGAGCGAGGTTCTGCCGCTGCTGTATCTGCATGGCCTGTCGACGAGTGACTTCGGTCCGGCGTTGGAGCAGTTCCTGGGCTCGGGTGCGGGTCTCTCGGCCACGACGATCACCCGGCTCACCAGCCAGTGGCAAGACGAAGCCAAGGCCTTCCAAGTCCGTGACCTCTCGGACACGGACTACGTCTACCTGTGGGTCGACGGCATTCACCTCAAGGTCCGTCTCGAGCAGGAGAAGCTCTGTTTGTTGGTGATGATCGGGGTGCGCGCCGATGGTTGCAAGGAGCTCGTCGCCTTGGCCGACGGCTACCGGGAATCGACCGAATCGTGGGCCGATCTGCTACGGAGCTGCCGCCGGCGCGGGATGGCAGCCCCGGTGCTGGCTGTCGGTGACGGTGCGTTGGGGTTCTGGAAGGCGGTCCGCGAGGTCTTCCCGAACACGCGTGAGCAGCGGTGTTGGTTTCACCAGCAGTCCAATGTGCTTGCTGCACTGCCGAAGTCAGCGCACCCAGCTGCGTTGGCGGCGATCAAGGAGATCTACAACGCCGAGGACATCGACAAGGCGCAGATCGCGATCAAGGCCTTCGAGGTCGATTACGGTGCCAAGTATCCCAAGGCGGTCGCCAAGATCGTCGACGACGCCGACGTGCTGCTGGAGTTCTACAAGTACCCGGCCGAGCACTGGATCCACCTGCGCACCACCAACCCCATCGAGTCGACCTTTGCGACCGTGCGGTTGCGAACCAAGGTCACCAAGGGGCCCGGCTCCCGCGCCGCGGGAATTGCGATGGCCTACAAGCTGATCGACGCCGCGCAGGCCCGGTGGCGGGCCGTCAACGCCCCGCACTTGGTCGCCCTGGTCCGTGCCGGCGCGGTGTTCCACAAAGGCAAACTGCTCGAACGCCCCGTCGATATCACACCCGCCGAAACCAGCGAATCAACCGAAACGGAGGTCGCCTGAAACAACCTCATCCACAGGTCTTGACAATATCTCACCGACGACAGGCTGCACTGCATTCACACCCACGATCACATTGCCTTGTGCTGAGTGTCCGTTTCCTTAAAGGACGACGTGGGAGAAGAAAATGCTTCGACTAATCGCACTATTGAGCGTTGCGGGTGGCGCGTTGATAGGCGCAGCACCGGCCCACGCTGACGGCGACAGCTACATTCGATACCTCAACGACCACAACATATTCGTGCCGGGAATCAACGACGCCGTCAGGATCAGTCGCGGATCCCAAGTGTGCACCTCGTTGCACAACGGCATGACGCCGCAACAGATCATCGACGCGAACCCGATTGTGTATTTCGATCTCCGCGGAGTGATCGACGCTGCCCAGCACGAACTGTGCCCGGACACGTTGCACTGACGGAACCTGCGCTGCGGCGCATTCGTCTCAGATTAGAGAAGCGGCAAATCTGCCGATACTGGAGTTCATGACATCTAGCGAAGGTCCAGTAGTAGAAGTCGGGCAGCAAGAGACAGCCAAGGCTCCGCCTCAGGCGGGCACCATGAATATTGTTGCGAACGGCCAATTCTGGGTACCATCGACGCCCAATGTGAAGGTGCGCGGCACGTCTACGGCAGCGCCCGGAGATGATCCTACGGCGAAGCTCGCTGATGGCGTGGTCGACGATCCACGAGTAATGCGCAGCAGTCATGGTGGTATTGGCATGTTCCCAGTAGACGGGGCCGTCTTGTTTTAGAGTTCTGTTGCCCGTGACCTGGGCGGATAGGACGGTGAAGAAATGGCTGGATGGAAGCGGAACTCTGCTGAGGACATCGTTTGCAAGCTGCGGTGTGCTGATGAGCTCACCGCGGCGGGCAAGACCCAAGAGGAGATCGCCGCCGAGCTCGGGGTGTCGGCGGCGACGTTGTACAACTGGCGACGCCAGTACGGCGGGATGGATACCGACGCAGCGAAGGAACTCAAGGAGCTGCGCGAGCAGAACGGCAGGCTCAAACGCCTGCTCGCCGACACCGAGCTGGAGAACGACGCATTGAGGGAGGTGGCGCGGGGAAAATTTTAGACCCGGCTGCCAAGCGCCGCGCCGTGGACATGCTCGTCACAACGATGAACCTGTCGAACCGGTTGGCGTGCAAAGCAGTTGGGCTGCCTCGTTCGACCTACGCCCGCATCCCGATCACGCAGACACCCACCGATCCAGATGCGGGCCTGAGGGCCACGCTAGGCACCTAGGCACGCGAACACCCGGTGCATGGGTTCCGTCGCGCGTGGGCGCACCCTGAGGCACGACCTGGGCGTAGGGGTGAACAAGAAGAAGGTGCACCGGCTGCGGAAGGAAGAGGGGTGTGCAGGTCCGGATCTACCACCCCCGCAAACGCGCCGGCATCAGCTCAACCCCACAGGTGCAAGCCGATGCACCTAAAGTCGTATGGGCGCTTGACTTGCAGTTCGACTCCACCGTCGACGGTAAGGCCATCAAGATCGCCTCGATGATCGACGAGCACACCCGGCTGTCGTTGATGAACATCGTGGAGCGCTCGATCACCGCGCAGAGGTTGACCGAGGAGTTGGACAAGGCGTTCACGTTAGGGGACGGCCCGCCGTTGGTGTTGCGAATGGACAACGGTCCGGAGTTCATCTCCCATGTGCTGCAACAGTTCTGCGGTGACCGGATCGGCATCTACTACATCCCACCGGGCACGCCGTGGAACAACGGGCACATCGAATCCTTCAACAACCGACTACGCAAGGAGTGCCTCAACCGCAACCACTGGACGAGTCTCCTCGAAGCGCGGGTGGTGATCGAGGACTTCAAAGACGACCACAACCATCGGCACCGGCACTCATCACTGAGCTACCTGACCCCGGCCGAGTACGCTGCCCGATGCACCCACACCCACCAACCAGTGCAGGCTGCGAGATCCACTGATATCAACCACATACGACTCTAAAACGACGTGGTCCGACCATCGGGGACCTGCCAAGCAAACATCGCCACCCTGCCCTGTGCCGGTAAGCCTACTAGCGCGAACAGGCGCGTCAATTCCCTAACGTTGAATTTGGCCTGACCTAAGGATTGCCCCGCGGGTGCGACGGGCGACGTGATGGCTTTTCGTTGCGCCGCAGAACCGTTGAGGTTTGGGCAACCCAACCCCGACCTAGTCGTAGATGACGGCAAGTCCGCGGCGCTCGAGGTCAGCCAAGCCGTTCCGCATGGCTTGAAGCTGTTCGGGAGAATGCCCCACCCAGTCCGTGATCTCGCCAACTATTTTCACGGGCTCTCGGGTGCGGTAGGAGCGGGTCGGATTTCCGGGGAACTTTTTGTCGGTCACATTCGGGTCGTCCTCCAGTCTGCCTTCCGGTTCCACGATGTAGATGCGGCAGCGGCCCTCGCCTTTGGCCAACTCGGCTCCCCACACTGCGGCATCCAATGTTTGGGTCACATAGACGTGGTTCATGACGCGTGCCGCGTCATAGTTCGACCGGCGCCCGGGCACCAGCAGATCACCGACCGAAAGGTCGGCCTTGGTCCCGTGCAGCAGCACACCCGACTCGTAGGCTTCAAACGGTTTCGGCGTGCTCGCCACCACACCCCCATCCGTCGTAGTTCATGGTCGCAAAATTATGCAGCACGTCGCCACCCTGCAGATAACGTTGCGCCTACCGACGAGGCCGTGAGTTCTGTGAATTGACGGGCCTGCGGTAGTAGGGTTACACCAGCTCACAGGGGGTGACGATGTTAGTGGATGCTGGTCTGCTGCACACCGACATGGAGGTGCGCGGCGAGGCAAGGCTTCGGGCGGTGCGATGCAGCTGCGTTACATAAGCGTCCCCGCACTGATCGGCGAAGCCGGCGGCGATCCCTGGGCGATCAACCACAGCCTCCAGCAGGGCCGCCCGGCACAGATTGCCGACTTGGCGCAGGCTTTCCACGCTGCCGGGCGATGCACGACGGAGTCCAACGCGGCATTCGAGGAGGCGCGCCGTCGTTTTCAGGCGTCCTGGAATCGGGAGAACGGCGAAAACCCGATCAACGATGCTGCCGAGGTGCAGCGGGTCACCAAGTCGCTGGGCGCGCAGTCCTTGCAGCTGCCCAAGATCGGGACCGATCTGGAAAACATCGCCGCCGCCTTGGCCGAGGCTCAGCGAACCGGTGCGGTGCTGATCTCCACGTTGGAAGGCGAGCTGCAACAGCTCGACAACGAAATCGGCCAAGCGCTGGAATTGGAGAAAAACCCCGAGCTCACCGTGGCGCAGAGATCCGAGTTTGACACCCGTATCTTTCACCTCGAGCAGCGAGCCATCGATGATACCAAATCTGCTCTCGCCCAAATTAATTCACTACGCAACGGATATTCGGACTACTTGCAGAAATCCCTGGCCACGCTGCACGCCGACGGATACGACCAATCCCTTCTGCAGCAGTTGGACGCTGACACCCGGATCCCGCCGCCGGGCACCAACCCCGAGGACGTGCACAACTGGTGGACATCGTTGACGCCAGAGCAGCGACAACAGCTGATCGCTGCTCACCCCGAGGAGATCGGCAATCTCAACGGTGTCCCGATCGGCGCGCGCAGCAACGCCAATATCGGGGTCCTGAACCAGGACCTCAACCGGGTGCGTGACATCGCCGGCCGCAACGGCGTTTCGGTGGATGACGTGCTACGTGATCCAGCCAAATACGGTCTGACGGCCACCGATATCATCCGCTATCAGAACGCCGACCAGACCAAGCAAGGACTCGAGCACGACGCGGGCAACGACCCTGCGCACCCCAACCCGACCTTCTTGTTCGCTTACGATCCGCTGGCATTCGGCGGCAAGGGCCGCGCAGCCATCGCGATCGGCAATCCGGACACCGCCAAGAACACCGCGGTGATCGTTCCCGGAACCAGCAGCAGCGTGAAAGGCGGCTGGCTGCACGACGGTCACAACGACGCAATCAACCTCTACGAACAGGCCAACGCCGCCGACCCGAACAACCCCACGGCGGTGATCGCGTGGATGGGCTACGACGCCCCCAACGACTTCAACGACGTCCAGCGGATTTCCACCCCAGCGCTGGCCCGGACCGGCGGTCAAGCCTTGGCCCAAGACGTCAACGGCCTCTGGGCAACCCACCTCGGCGGTGGCGAGCACATCACCGTGCTCGGCCACTCCTATGGTTCGACGACCGTGGCCGACGCCTTCGCCCTCGGCGGCATGCACGCCAACGACGCCGTCCTATTGGGCTGCCCCGGAACCGATCTCGCCCCCAACGCCGGCAGCTTCCACCTTGACGGCGGTCACGTCTTCGTCGGAGACGCCTCCACAGATCCCGTCGGCATGCTCGGGCAGCTAAACGGCGCGGGCAAGCACTTCTTCGGCGACGATCTCGGCGGCCAATTGCTGGGGACAGACCCCGGACTGGGGACCGACGCCGCGGCCGACGGATTCGGATCGGTGCGGTTCCGCGCGGAAGTGCCGGGCTCTGACGGCATCAATCCGCACGACCACTCCTTCTATTACCGCCGCGGCAGCGAAGCCCTGCATAGCATGGCCGACATCACCTCGGGCCACGGCGACGCCCTGGAATCCGACGGCCTGACCGCCCCGCACCGCTATCAACCGGGCAAAGTCAACATTCCAGGACTCGGTCCGGTCGGCATCGGCATACCCGGCACGCCGGCCGTCATCGACCCGGAGTGGCAACGCTCGCCAGAATCAGTCACCGATGATCACCTCTTCGATGCCCAACACCATCACTAAGCGCCGGCGCCTGTGGCCGCGGCAAGCGCTGCTTGCCGCGCTGGCAGTCGCGGTCATGCTGGGAGGATGTGCGCTGATGCCACATAAACCGCATTCGGCCGGTTCGACGAACCCATACGAAGATTCGGCCCACCCGCTCAGCGACGACCAGGCCATGGCCCAGGTGGTCGAGCCGGCCAAACAGATCGTCGCCGCCGCCAATTTGCAGGGTGTCAGCGGTGGATTCTCGTTCGCGTCCTGCAACGACCAAGGCGAGCCGCCCTATCAGGGCACCGTCGCGGTCACCTTCCTCATCCATGGCGATCCGGATGCCTATTTCCAGCAAGTCCGCGCCGCACTAATTGCCCACGGCTGGAACGACGGCCCGCAGCCGGGACAGCACTACCACGGCACAACGTTGAACAAAGACGGCGTGACCGCCAACATGAACTTCTTGCCCTCCGACCACAGTTACGGCCAGATCATCCTGGACGGCCAGTGCCGCAACACCACCGACCATCACCGCGACGGCAAGACCAACAGCATCAACATCACCGAGCAGCTCGCCCCGCGCTGAAGATTCAGATCGCCGACGGAGAACTCTTCGCAGGAGCGGTGTAAAGGCTTGCGGCACACAGAGCTACGAGTTGCCAGACAAATTAGTGAAGCGGCCACCGAGGATCCTCCCGGTGGCCGCCTCGTCGGCCATTATGCGATGTTAGCTTTCGCCCGCGAGTCGGAGCAATGATCAGAACCTGTGGATGAGCCTTGGCGAGGTGGTGTGAAAGTGGGCGCACCTTCCCGAGGATGATCTGAAGTCCAAGGTTCTCTGATCAAGACCGGCGTTGGCGCGCTGGTTGGGAAGGTACGCCCATGCTCACGGTAGTTCACGACGCGGAATGCTCCAACGAGAAGAACGACGGTGTCGGTCGGTCGTTGCTCGATGAGATCGTCCGCGACGGCGCCCGACAGATGCTTGCGGCGGCGTTGCAGGCCGAAGTGGCCGCCTACATCGACGCCCATGCCGGAGAGGTCGACGACAACGGACGGCGCCTGGTGGTCCGCAACGGCTACCACCGGGAGCGTGAGGTGTTGACCGCGTCGGGCGCGGTCACGGTGACCGCGCCGCGCGTCAACGACAAGCGCGTCGATGCCGATACCGCAGAGCGGCAAAGGTTTTCCTCCGCGATCCTGCCAGCGTGGGCGCGCAAGTCACCGCAGATGAGCGAGGTTCTGCCGCTGCTGTATCTGCATGGCCTGTCGACGAGTGACTTCGGTCCGGCGTTGGAGCAGTTCCTGGGCTCGGGTGCGGGTCTCTCGGCCACGACGATCACCCGGCTCACCAGCCAGTGGCAAGACGAAGCCAAGGCCTTCCAAGTCCGTGACCTCTCGGACACGGACTACGTCTACCTGTGGGTCGACGGCATTCACCTCAAGGTCCGTCTCGAGCAGGAGAAGCTCTGTTTGTTGGTGATGATCGGGGTGCGCGCCGATGGTTGCAAGGAGCTCGTCGCCTTGGCCGACGGCTACCGGGAATCGACCGAATCGTGGGCCGATCTGCTACGGAGCTGCCGCCGGCGCGGGATGGCAGCCCCGGTGCTGGCTGTCGGTGACGGTGCGTTGGGGTTCTGGAAGGCGGTCCGCGAGGTCTTCCCGAACACGCGTGAGCAGCGGTGTTGGTTTCACAAGCAGTCCAATGTGCTTGCTGCACTGCCGAAGTCAGCGCACCCAGCTGCGTTGGCGGCGATCAAGGAGATCTACAACGCCGAGGACATCGACAAGGCGCAGATCGCGATCAAGGCCTTCGAGGTCGATTACGGTGCCAAGTATCCCAAGGCGGTCGCCAAGATCGTCGACGACGCCGACGTGCTGCTGGAGTTCTACAAGTACCCGGCCGAGCACTGGATCCACCTGCGCACCACCAACCCCATCGAGTCGACCTTTGCGACCGTGCGGTTGCGAACCAAGGTCACCAAGGGGCCCGGCTCCCGCGCCGCGGGAATTGCGATGGCCTACAAGCTGATCGACGCCGCGCAGGCCCGGTGGCGGGCCGTCAACGCCCCGCACTTGGTCGCCCTGGTCCGTGCCGGCGCGGTGTTCCACAAAGGCAAACTGCTCGAACGCCCCGTCGATATCACACCCGCCGAAACCAGCGAATCAACCGAAACGGAGGTCGCCTGAAACAACCTCATCCACAGGTCTTGACAATATCTCACCGAGTCGCGTGTCGTTTTCACAAGTTCTTTTCGAGATCCGAAAACTCGCGCAGCGGACGTCGGCGACGGGGCAGGTCATGGACCGTCAGTAGCCACCTTTGGTAACCGTTCGGTGGGAATGAGTTCACGTTTAGACTGGCAGATTCGTGGCATCCACGATGCTATGAGCATGCGGATGAGTCTGGCCGACCTGGTGATCAAGATGGTGGAGTTTGTGCGCGCCGGCTACCCACAAGGGGTTCCCGCGACCGATTGCTTTGCACTGCTGGCGGTGCTGCGCCGCCGCCTGACCGACGACGAGGTGACAGCGGTGGCTGCGCAGTTGGCCGCCCGCGGCGAGTTGCAGATCGACACGGCTGAAATCAGCGCGGCCATCACGCGTATCACCGAACAGCCGCCGTCGCCGGATGAGTTCGATCGGGTACAACGTCGCCTGTATGCGATCGGCTGGCCTTCCGACCCGAACAGTTAAACCACATGCGTACCGCGTTCCATCGGCAGCTCGACGCACTTAGCCAGAGCATTGCCGACATGTGCGATCTGAGCGGCAGCGCTATGGCTCAGGCCACCGAAGCTCTGCTGCACGCGGACATTGTGGTGGCCGAAACCGTGATCAGCGCGCACCCGGACTTCATGATCCGGGCCACGCAGGCCGAGAACGACGCCTACAACCTGCTGCTCTTGCAGGCTCCCGTGGCCACCGACTTGCGCGCGGTTCTGGTCAGCCTGCAAAACGTCGCCGACGTCTACCGCATGGCCGCCCTGGCGCTCCACGTCGCCGACAACGTCCGGCGCCGACACCCCTCCCCCGCGATTCCTGAGGACATGAACAGCCACTTTGCCGAAATGGGCCTCATCGCTGTTGATCTCAGCCGCACCGCGACGAATGTTGTGCTGTCGGGAAATCCCGTCCAAGCCGCCAAACTCGCCAACGACGACGACGCGATGGACGAGCTACATCGACTTCTGTTCAGCATCCTGATGGACCCGCAGTGGTCTCACACCGTCGCGACCGCGGTCGACGTCACTCTGCTGAGCCGCTACTACGAACGGTTCGCCGACCACGCCGTGACGGTAGGTCAACGGGTCATCTTCCAGGCCACCGGCACCCATGTCGCCGAACCTCAGGTCGACCAGCACCACTAGCTTCCGGCCGTCGCGGCAAGTGGCGCCTACAGCCGACAGTTGTAACTTGCGCCGGAAAAGAACCCACAGGTATGAATTCGGACGCAGGGACAGACTTGCGGATTTATCTGCAGGCCATTTTCCCCAGAGCATCGGGGCCCTTGGTGTGGATTTACCGAGTGGGACAAACTCGAGGATTTATCAAACATTTATTGGTGAGTCCGACCGTCGCCAACGCTGCTCAAATTTCTTGATTTTGGTGGATTGAATGGCCTACGTTTGTGGTACTCCGGCGGCTAAACAATCAGAGTTATAGCAGGGGGCAGAAATGCAGACGGTTGCGCTCGTGATTGTCGGGATGATTGGCGCGTTCCTGCTCGTTTTTGGAGTCGGCAACATTGGCTGTTTCAGCGAGTGTGCAGGTAACGCAGGCGGACTCCACTGCACCTCGTGCAACTCCCCGTCGGACGGACAGACCAAGTTGGGCTACCCGCGTTAATCAACGCTGCGACGAAACTGGCGGATCTAACGCCACCACTGCGCCCGCTGACGTCGGCTAATCGGCCCATCGTGGACCACGATCTAACTGAGGGTAGCCAATCCATAAAGCGCTACTAATCTCCTCGATAATCAAGATCGATTACTGTGCGATCAAGATCAATTGGTTCGAATGCATCGGGGACCTATGAATTTCTCGAGATCCACCAATTTCGCCAGTACGCCGAGCGAAGGTCTGCGGGAAAGGAACGACCACCCAAGCCGCGCTATCACCGGCGCCATGCAATTGGGTGATACCCACTGCGCCGGCAGCGGGAATGCCGGGGGCCCTCGACAGACTGCCGCAATAACCTTGGAGTTCAGGAAGACCCGGAGACGCGACCTGTTAGTGGCGGAACGGCACGCGGGCGTGCACCGCACAGAGTTGAGAGTTGTTTGCCGAAAAATTAAGTGAAGCGGCCACTGGGGATCCTCCCGGTGGCCGCCTCGTCGGCCATTAAATGATGCTAGCTTCCGCTCGCGAATCGCGTGCCGTTTTCACAAGTTCTTGCCGAGATCGGCAAACTCGCCCAGCGGCTGCGGGCGACGACGCAGGTCACGGCCCCGCGCGGCCCACCGTCGGCAACCTAGCACGAACCGTCAGGCCACGTGCGGACGGCGTTGTGGCGGAACGTCGTTCAGCGGGCCAGTGGCTGGTAGAAGACCAAGCCGTTGCCCTTGTTGTCGTACACCACGGCCCGGCGTTCGTGGGCGTCGTCGTACGGGTCTTTCACGATGCCGCCTCCGCTGGCCTCAACCGCTTTCGCGGCGGCATCGACGTCAGCCGTCTTGATGCCGACGACGACCTGTCCGGGGATGGGATGGTCCACATCCGTTGCCAGTGCGAGAGTGACCGGCCCACCATCGAGGGCTGCGAAATGGGCGCGGTCACGGAACTTCAGTGCCATTCCCAGGGTCTCGCTGTAAAACCGGATCGATTCATCCAAGTCGTCTGTCGACAAGATGACCATCTTTACTTCGTGCTCGCTCAACGGGTGCCTCCTCTGCACTGAGTCGCTTCCACCCTAGGTAGCGATGCACCGGAGTGTGCCGGCGGTCAGCGGCGAAAGACCACCCATCTCATCGCGCTGTACATGTACACCGCTTCGCACATGCCCGCCACGATTCGCGACAGTTGGTATTGCACTCCCAAGGCCGACAACACGCTGGTCACCCCGAGGATGAAAACCAGGTAGTTGACGACGACCACCACCATGTAGACCGTGACCTGCGGGCCGACCGCGCCGTGAGACTGAAAGTTGAAGGTGCGATTGAGCACGTAGCTGAGCGCGAAGGCGCACGCGTACGCAACCGTGACGGCGACGGGCCCCGGAAGGCCCAGCCCGCTGCGCAGTGAGGTGAGAAGCGCCAGATCGATGCTGAAGGTGAGGCCGTTGATCAAGCAGAAGCCAAGAAATGTCGGCGCGAAGACCGAGGCGAGCCCGAACGGAAGCCGACCGACGACCGCCGCACAGAACCTGTGGAATCGGTCGACCGCGCGTGGCGGGCTGGCCCGCGGTTCGGCTGGCCCGCGGTTCGGCTGGCACGCGGCTACCGTGCCATGGCCGGGTATCCGCCATGTGATCAGTTGGCCAACTTTTCGCGGACGACGTGCACGCCCGGGCCGCCGGCGTTCGTCGTCTGCGGTTGGCCGTCGACGATCTGCGGCCCCAGAATGGGGAGGCGACGAGGGATTCATCCACCGGGAGTACCGACAATGCCCATCAACAATCCCTACTGGGAGGCGGTCAGGGATTGCGTCGAAATCGAGAGTCTCGGGGGCAACGCGGTGGTCGGCTATTACAGCGTGGACCGCAGCATCGAAGACAACATGGCCCGCACCCCGAACCGGCTGACGCTGATCAGGAAATACTGCTGGACCATTCCCGATCCCGAGACCGTCGCGTTCGTGGCCGACCACGCGCACGGCGGCCTGGTCGATCCGATTGCGGGTACCGGCTATTGGGCCTACCTGCTGGGGCAGGTGGACGTCGACGTCGTCTGCTACGACCTGAACCCGGGCACCGCGCTGCATGTCAACGGCTGGCACGGCGACGATCTCCACGCCGACGTGAGCGCGAAAGACGGCGCCGAGGCGGTGGCGCTGCATCCCGAAAGAACGCTGTTTCTTTCGTGGCCGCCCCACGGGCTGGATGTCGGGGCCCGCATCGTGCTGGCCTACGAGGGGGAACGAATCATCTACCTCGGCGACGGCCGCGGCGGTGCCGCCGGCGACGATCGGATGCACGCGCTACTCGAGACGGATTGGGCCGAAGTCGAGTCGCGGCAGCCGGTGCTCTGGTGGGGTCAGCACGACAAGGTGACGGTGTATGAGCGCAACCGCCCCTGAATCGCCCGTGATCGCCGCGCTCAGCAAACTTTGGTGCAAATAACATCACGGTCACCAAAAGCGACAAGCGGCGACCCGCAATGCCGCGAGCGGCCCGGGAGCCAGGTGCGGCCGACTTAGGACTTGGGCGCCTTCTGGGCGTCGATATCCATGTCTGGGCAGAATGCCTCGACTGCGGCGAAGGCGATCACCTTTGTCTGCTGCTTGTTGTAACCCATGTTTTGAATCCGCTGCAGGGCCTGGTCCGGTGGCAGGATGTCGTTGCGCAGCTCGTTGCACAGATTGGTCCCGACATGGACGATCGAGTCGTGGTTCGCGTACTGGACGTGGTTCTGGTCGAGCACGGCGATATACGCGGGTGCATTGTCTGGCTCAGCGTTGGCGACTGCTGGCGCTGAACACAGCAGTGTGGGCAGGGCGATGAACGACGCCGCGAGTGCTGTTTTCATGAAATGAGCATAGAATCCCCGGCTGAACTTTTAAGTGAACGATGGGCGAACGGATTCCCTCACGGCTGGGTGTAGCAAAACTTCGCACCGCGCGCCGCTGCGCCGGATCGGCCAAGGTCGCTAGAGTTCCCCAGTTAATGGCACGACTGAGAGATCTTGCCCCACCGGCGGCACGGGCGACCGTCAAGAACATCGCGGCCGGACTCCTCTGCGCCGCAGGGGTACCGGCGTTCGCCCGGCGGCGGCACCGCAACCTGCTTGCGATCGTGATGTTCCATGGCGTGGAAGACGAACCACTGTCGCCCGCGTGCTGGCACGTCCTGGACGCGGCGATGTACCGCCGTCAACTGGAGTACATCCGCGAGCACTTCACGGTCCTTCCGCTCGAGGAGGCCTTGCAGCGGCTCGCCGCTGGGACGTTGCCGCCGCGGGCGATGGCGATCACCTTCGACGACGGCACCCGCAACCTGGCCACGGACGCGGTCCCGGTGTTGCGGGATCTGGGGCTGCCCGCGGCGGTGTTTCTGGCGACGGGTCCGATGAGCAGCGACGAAAGCCTTTGGCCCGACCGGCTTTGGCTGGCGATCGCACACACCGCCGCGACCGAGGTCGATCTGGCCGCACTGGGGCTGGGCACTCGCTCGCTCGACGGGACAGCCAGCCGCGGCGCTGTCTATGCGGCCGCGGTGGCCCGGTTGAAAGACCTGGCCGACGCGCAACGCGTCGCGGTGCTGGACGAAATTCTCGGCGCACTGGGCCACCGCGGCGGCGACGGTGGTCCGTTCCCGGATGCTGTCCTGGGACGAGGCGCGTGAGATGGCCGACGACGGACTCTTGACGCTGTATCCGCACACCGTGACCCACCCGATCCTGGCCCGCTGCAGCGACGACAAGGTCGAGCGCGAGATCACGGATTCGTGCGCGACGTTGCAGCGTGAAACTGGACTGCCCCCAACGGTTTTCGCGTATCCCAATGGACGGCTGCAGGATTTCGATGACCGCGCCAAGGACGCGCTGCGCCGCCGCGGGGTGCGCTGGGCGTTGTCGACGACGGTGGGATTCGCCGACCGTCGCTGCGACCCGATGGCGTTGCCCCGGTTGGCTGTCGGCAGTGATTCGTCTTTCGCGTACTTCCGGCTCATGGTCTCCGGTGGGCTGCCCCGCCGCAGCGGCTGACGGCCGGACGTCAGCGCGACGCGGCGGCCAGCCACAGGTCGTGCAGCGCCGCCCGCCAGTGGGCGATGTCGAACTCGCCGGCACGCGTGTACGCCGCCGCGGCGAGCCGATTGCGCAGCTCAGCATCGACGATCAGGGACCGCAGCGCCGCCGCCAGTTGCTCGGGCTCGCCGGGCTTGACCAGCAGACCACTTACCCCGTCGGTAACCACTTCCGGTATCGCACCCACGGCGGTGGTCACCGGTACCACCCCGTTGGCCATCGCCTCCAGCACCGCCATCGGAAGACCTTCGCTGTAGCTGGGCAACACGAGGATCGCCGACTCGGCCAGCAGCCGGTCGCGGTCCGCGGGCCCGACCCAGCCGACCACGTCGACGGTGTCCGCGAGTCCGTTGGCGCCGACAACTTCGCGCACCCGTTCCACTTCCCCATCGCCGGCCAGGGTCACTCGCAGGTGAGCGCGAATATCGTTGGGCAGCATAGCGATTGCGCGAATGAGGTCGTAACTTCCCTTGTTCTCGCCCAATCTGCCCAGCGCCACCACCCGTACCGGCCGCCCAGTGCGCGGCGACGGCGCAACGGCAGGCACCACCACTGGGTTGTAGAGGACTCGGGTGTGGGATTCGTCGAACCCGAGGCTCGCGCAGGACTCCTTGACATGAAATTGGCCGAGCACCACCGAATAGTCGGCGCGCAGCGCCAGGCGTACGGCGCGGCCCAGCGGCCGCGGCAGCTCGTCGAACCAGGAGAAGAAGTAGGTGGTGTGGCCGTGGACGATGGTCGGGACGCCGCGCAGCCGCGCGACGAACAGCGGTATGGCCTTGCGGACGATGCTGCCACGCCACGAATAGTGCACGTGGAAGACGTCGACGAAGCCGAACAACAGCAGCGCGGATGCCTTGAGGATGCCCGAAATTCCCGTCCACAGCCGCACCGCCAGCGGGGCGTCGTTGTAAGTGGGCACTAGGCGGATGCGGAACCGCGAATCGCTGTCCTCGAGCAGCAGACGCATCATCGTCGCCATGCCGCCGCGGCTGTTCGGCCCGGCCGGGGCGTTCCCGATCGTCAGGACCCGAATCGGCAGGCGGGCTGCTGCCGTCACGTGCGTGTCACCCGGCCTACCTCCGCTCAAGCTAGCTTCACCACAGAACGCTACGGAATAGCAGGGCGTCCGCTACCAGTCCGACACCGAAAACCAGGAACAATATTCGCACCGAAATGGGGCCGTAGCGAGTGAGGCCGCGCACGATCCCGCGCTGTATCCGCACTGCTCGCGTCGTCTTTCGAGTGGCCAGAAAAAGGATCAACAGCGACGGCGACAGTGCCAGAGTCCAGTAGGCGTAAATCAGCACCGGCCACAGTGGCGGTCGTGGATGCACGGCCGCGAGCATGGCCAATCCGGTGATGTAGGGAATCGAGGTGGGCGCCTGCCCCATGCCGACCGCTGCGCCGAGAACTCCGAGCAGCCAGGGACGTTGCCGCATTGCCGCCAGCGCCCACCCCGGAGCCGACGTTTGCGCGGTCAACGGAAAGTAGGCCAGGCACATCAGCACCACACCGAGCGCCAGCTGGCCCCAAAACCGAAGCGCCGGCGTGACTTTGAAGTCGGCCCATTCCGTCAAGACACCAAGGCCAAGTACGGTGAAGACCCCGAACGTCGTGGTGACCGCGAACAAACCTGCGATAAAGCTCAAGCCGCCGCGGACCGGCGATCGGCGATCGAGTCGGCTGGCGTAGACGACGGCTGAGACGACGCCCACGTTGAGGACATTCAGCGAGTCGAGGAAGGCCAGACCGGCGAGCGCCAGTAATAGAGCTTCCATGATCGCACCGAAGTTACGGCATCCACTGATCGATCGCCTTCAACCGGCGCAGCAAAGCGGCGTCTGTTGGGAAATTGGGACGTGCGTTATATCAGCGGCGGCTGTAATGTTTTCTGCATGCTGACTTGTGAGACGCGGGAGTCCGCGCTGGCCCGGTTGGGGCGGGCGCTGGCCGATCCGACGCGGTGCCGGATTCTGGTGGCGCTACTTGACGGCGTGCGCTACCCGGGCGGGCTGGCGTCCCAGCTGGGTCTGAGCCGGTCGAACGTGTCCAATCATTTGTCGTGCTTGCGCGGTTGTGGCTTGGTGGTGGCCACCTATGAGGGCCGGCAGGTGCGGTACGCGCTGGCTGACGTGCACCTTGCCCGCGCTCTGCGTGAATTGGTTCAGGTGGTGCTCGCCGTCGACACCGAGCAGCCGTGCGTCGATGAGGCTGCGCCGAGCGAGGCGGGCACGGCGCGATGAACGACAAGGAGGCCCCGAGCCGGGTCGACCGATCGTTACCACTGGCCGCGCCGATGACAGACAGCTGCACTGACGGCTGCTGCACACGCTCCACCGCGAATCCCGTTGAGCCGCAACGCCGTGCCGTGTTGTCGCGGCGAGTGCGTCTGCTCGTGTCGGCGACGATTACCTACAACATCATCGAGGCCGTCGTCGCGCTCTCGGCAGGCGCGGTGGCATCGTCGTCGGCGTTGATCGGGTTCGGGCTGGACTCGCTCATTGAGGTCTCCTCGGCAGCCGCGGTGTACTGGCAGTTCTCCGGGAGCGACCCCGAGGCCCGCGAACGCGCCACGTTGCGCATCATCGCGGTGTCGTTCTTCGCCTTGGCCGGCTACGTAACGGTCGAGTCCGTTCGATCGCTGCTGGGCGGGGAGACTGCCGGATCCTCCACCGCCGGAATCGTTTTGGCGGCGGTGTCGCTGGTGGTCATGCCGCTGCTGTCGTACGCACAGCGGCGCGCCGGGCGAGAGCTGGGTTCGGCCAGCGCGGTCGCCGACTCCAACCAGACACTGCTGTGTACATACCTATCCGGCGTGCTACTGGTCGGGTTGCTGCTGAACCTGCTGTTCGGCTGGTCGTGGGCGGACCCGGTCGTCGCGTTGGTGATCGCCGCCGTGGCAGTCAGGGAAGGCCGGACTGCCTGGCGGGGCGAGCACTGCTGCTGACTGAACGAAAACTCGCTGCGCTGCAGCGCTTTTCGCCGCTTAGCCGGGCAGTCCGGCCTTGATGGCCGCATCCTGCTTGCGCGCCACATCGAGAGCGACCTCCGGTGGCACCTGGTCGTTCGGCGCGCTCTCGAACTCAACAAGAGTGACGACCTTGCCTTGGCCGAAGATCACCGACGTCTTCGCCTTGGTGCCGTCAGCCGACGGTCCCGAAATGATCGTGCCGCCGGTGCCCACGTCGGCCGGTGCCGGGGCGCCGCCCTTGATGGCGCCCGACTGAGGATCGACGTAGGACTTGGTGAGCGAGTCACGGTCCTTATCCGCCGCACCGGGGTCGGGATAGACCAGCAGCGAGTCGATGACGGTGCGTGAGCCGGCCTGATTTGAGAACACACCCTCGATGCCCGGCGCCGGGTCGGTCAGCTGCCGCGTTTTGGGCGGGTTGAAGCTGTCCCCTGGCACGACGATGTCGGTGGCCTTGATCAGCAGGTTGCTGTAGTCCGTGGGCTGCGCGGCACCGCTGCTCGATGTCGGTGCGGCCGACGACGGCGCGGCCGCCGAAGAAGTCGACGATTTCGTTGACGAAGATGGGCTGGGCGACTTGTCGCTGCCACACCCCGTGACCGCTGCGCCGATCACCAGCGTGGTTGCCGCCAGACCGGCTGCCGCCACCGATACCTTCTTCACCATTGACTCCTCTGGGGTGTGGTCGCGATTTGCTAGCGTCTCGCGCAACAGAGCGGATGCCAGGTGACCTGGAAATGAATCACCTTAGATCGTGTCCGAATTAACAAACCACACTACGGCGCCGATTGCTACCGCGAAGGCGTCGATCGCATTGCGGGACACTGAACGACGGTCGACGGCTTGTCGGGCGTTCAGCCTCGGCGGAACCGCTCGCGCATTTGCGGATCGTTCTGCCACCACAGCCCCGAGGGCGCAGCCTCTTCGCTCGCGGTCGTTTCCGACCGGTCCAGCTCGGCATCGACTTGGACGGCGTGCGCCCGTTCATCACGAGACAGCGCGCGCATCAATAACAGCACGAACGGCAACCCGACCAGGTCGCCGAGAATCCACAGGACGCCGGCGCCGATGGTCTGGTCGAGCCGCTGATCGGGACCCCAGGAGCGGTGCAACGCCGAGTAATACGCCGCGGCGATCAACGAGCCCCGCCAGATCACCAACCCCAGGACTCCGTCGCCGAGAGTCTCGGCGACGGAGATCAGCAGCGAGATCATCTGCGGGTACTTGCGGGGCACCGGGTCTGCTTGCAGCCGGGCATAGAAGTATCCAAAACCGATGACTACCAAGATTATTCGCGTAAGCGCGCCAACCCATTCGTTTTGCAGAGCCGCCGTGTACCAGGGCGTCAGGTAGAGCAGCCAGGGCGTGGCCAGCATCGCCAGCGACGTCGTCAACGGGTGGGCGAGTACGCGGGCCCATCGACTCCCCAGCAGCCGGTCGACGCGTTCGCGGCCGCCCGGGCCCAACGCAGCGCGCGCCACGGTGATCGGCATGCCCTGCGCGAGGAGGAGCGGCACCACGTACAGCAGCAGCAGCAGTACCTGCACCGCGCGCACCCAGAACAGGATGTACGCGTAGCTGCCGATCGCACCGACGGTGGCCAGGGCCCACAACACGATGCCAACGCCAAAGCATCCCGCCTGAGCCGGTTCGACGGATGGTGCGCCGCCGCGAGTCCGCCGGTAGCAGCACGTGTACGTGCCCGCGACCAACACGATCACCGTCGCGGAAGTGAGGTCCAGATGCCAGGTCTGAACCAGGGCGCCCCAGGTCAGTGGCCCGGGATCAATGGGCATAGCCCCCAGCGTATTGCGGCTCGCAAGCAGCGCTAGTTACCGGCAGCACCCTCCGGCTTGGGCCCCCGACCGTCGCCGGTCAGGTACTTCGGGCAATACGAGCCGGCCGCGATTGCCGTGAACTTGGCCGCACCGGTATCGGCGAATCCCGGATTGTGCAGCTGGAGGTTGTTGACGATTTCCTGGTCCGAGTGTCCGGCGTCGACCAGCTCACACACCGTCTTGCCGGCCGATATCGCGGCGGCCGGGTCCTGGAAGGTGAGCCCGGCATCTTTGAGCTCGGACAGGAAGGCGGCGTCGGCGGCCGGGTCGGGGGCGGGGCTGGGGCTCGGAGTGGGGGCCGCGTGCGCGGGTACCGCAAAGGCAATCGTGGTGGCGACGCTGAGCAGTATGAGTAGGCGTCTCATAGCTTCCACATTGTCCCAGAGTTGCTGAGCCCGCGCATCCCACCCGGTCGCCCAGGCGCCGAACGTTCAGATGGTGTTGGCTTAGACGACGTGGCTGCCATCTTGATTGTTCTGGACGTTTTTATCGGCATCATCGCTCTGGTCGGGCTGATTGCCACGGGGAATCGGCTACGGGGACGCAGCAGACGAGCGGGCGCCAAAGGAGTCGTCCTGACGATCGATCGCCTCACGCCGCGCCGGCGGAACGTCGATCGACGCGAGGTGCGCCTGCGGATGGTCGGGCCGACCGTGCGCTACGAGGTGGGACTCGATCTCGAGGCCGGCGGCAATCCGTTCGAGGTGTCGACGCCCAAGCCCGAGATACGTCCATCGATGGGGTGCGAGGACGAGGAAATCTCTTGGGGCTTCGAGATTCCCGAAGACGAGCTCGACAATGTCTGGGTCATCGCCTCCTGGATGACCGCCGACAATGCCGACCTACGCATGGCGGCAATCGCCTCGCAGGTGAACACGCCGGAGATCTACGAGTGGAGATGGGCGGCCGATTGGCGCATCTCGGGGACCGGCCACTGGCGCAAACGTCGACGCCCGGCGACTCCGCCACGCACCGTGGCCGGGATGGGGCCGCTGGAGCTGGGGCGAGCACCCGGCCGGGGACGGCCACCGCGCCCCGCCGCCGACACACCAGAACAGCAGTAGCGCGCTGGCTCTCGGCGTTATTGGGGACCGTTGGTGCCCGTGGTGTGCGGCAACGCGCTGGGGCAATAGGCGGTGGCCGCGATTGCCGCGAACTTAGCGGCGTTCTCCTCGCGGAGTCCGGGATTACGGTCTTCCACGGTCTTGACGACATCCACCATCTGCGTGCCCTGGCCGACCGCGGTGCACACCCACTTGCCGGCCGCAATCGCCTTGGCCGGGTCCGGGAAGGTGACACCGGACGCTTGCAGCGCGGCGAGGAATTGGTCATCCATCCCGTCGGCGTACGCGGGGGCGGCCATGCCGATCATCGCGGCGGCGCTTGCCAGCATCATGAGGGATTTCATAACCCACTGATGGTCGCAGACCGGCAGTTAACTCGCATCTCTTTTGCCGCGATGACGGTTGGCTCGGCGACTCCTTCCGGCGTCAACCAGCGGTTGAGGCTGACCTGATCGCCACGCTGGAATCGCTCACCCGGGGCAACTGCGTCGGCACACCGGGCTCCCCCGCTGGTCAAGATGGCTGACCAGGCTCGGTGAGAGGCTGGTCCAACCCCTCACCTTCGCGATCGCCGGTGTGCAATTATTCGAAGATGCGCCGCTGGCTGATCGTCTTGTCCACCCTGCTCATCACCGCCGCGAGCGTCAGCGCTGCCGGCGTCGCCGCTCCGCGCGCGTGGGCTCAGGACGCGCCGATCGGCCACATCGGCGACACGCTGCGGGTCGACACCGGCACTTACATCGCGGACGTCACCGTCAGCAGCGTGACCCCGTGCGACCCGCCGCCCGGATTCGGCTACACCCGCAGCGGCGTTCCGATCAAAAGCTTCCCCGGCAGCACCCCTAACCGCGCCGACGTGACGGTCCGCGCCATCCAGGTGCCCAACCCGTTCATCATGGCAACCGCATTCAGCTTCGACGGCGTGACTCCGTTCGCCGACGCCTACAAACCGCGGGCCACCGACGCACCCGACGCGCTGGACAACGTGCTCGTCAACGCGCCAAACGGGGCGATCGTCCGCGGCGGGGTGTATTGGGACGCCTACCGCGATCCGGTCTCCAATGTCGTACTGCTGGACCGCAAAACGGGCAAGCACCTCGCGCAGTGGAACCTCTGACACCAGCGGTCCACCGTGCCGCGACGGATACCGTCGATGTCGTGGAGCTGGCTAGCGTTGCGGCGCAAACCTTTCCGTTGGCATGTCCGCCCACGGCAAATCCGGAGAACATCGCGTCCTTCGTCGAGGCCAACCTGTCGCCCGCCCGCTTCGGCGAGTATCTCAGCGATCCGGCGCGAGCCATTCTCACCGCGCGCCGCGACGACCGAATTGTCGGTTACGCCATGCTTGTTCGCGGTGTCTCCGATGGCGCCGGCGTGCAGCACGCCGTCGACATCCGCCCGGCGGCAGAGCTGTCGAAGATGTACCTATTGCCCGACTACCACGGCAGCGGGGCATCGACAGCGCTGATGGACGGTGCGCTGGCGGTCGCGGCGGAGTGGAACGTACGCTGCGTGTGGCTAGGTGTCAGCAAGGCAAACCAACGCGCACAACGCTTTTACGCCAAGAGCGGATTCAGGATCAACGGCACCAGGACGTTTCAAGTGGGTGCTCACCTCGAAAACGACTATGTCATGGTTCGCGAGGTTGGTTAGCCCCGGCGGTCAGCGCCAATAACCGTGAGGTGGCCCGCAAGTACTTTTTTCGGTAACCGCCGGCCAGCATCTCCTCGCTGAAGACGGTGTCCAGCTTCACCCCGGACGTCACCACCGGAATGCCGGCGTCGTACAGGCGATCGGTCAGCGACACCAGCCTCAGCGCGACGTTCTGATCCTCGATGCTATGCACACCGGTCAAAAACACCGCCGTCACACCCTCGATCAGCGTCAGGTAGCGCGACGGGTGCATGGTCGCCAGATGCGTACACAGTGCATCGAAGTCGTCGAGCGTCGCCCCGTCCACACCCGCGGCGCGCGCGATGACCTCCTCGTCCGACAGCGGCTGCGGCGCGGGCGGCAAGCCGCGGTGCCGATAGTCCGGGCCATCGATGCGCACAGTCGTGAAAATGCCTGCCAGCGCATTGATCTCACGCAGAAAGTCCTGAGCGGCGAAGCGGCCTTCGCCGAGCTGCTCGGGCAGCGTGTTGGAAGTGGCGGCCACCGAAACGCCTCGCTCGACCAACGACGACAGCATCCGTGAGATCAGCGTGGTGTTGCCCGGGTCGTCGAGTTCGAACTCGTCGATGCACACCACGGTGTAGTCGGCCAGCAGATCGATGCATTCGGCGAAGCCGAACACCCCGGCCAGCTGAGTTAGCTCCCCGAACGTCGCGAACGCCTTGGGATGATCCGGCACACCGGGCCCCGAGCCCGGCAACTGGTAGTAGGCCGAGGCCAGCAGATGCGTCTTGCCCACGCCGAATCCGCCGTCCAGGTAGATGCCCACACCGGGCAACACCGCTCGTTTGCCCAATAGTTTCCGCCGGCCCGCACGCTGCTGGACGGCCCGGCGACAGAAGTCCTGGCACGCGGCGAGCGCGGCGGCCTGAGTCGGCTGCGCCGGATCGGGCCGATAGGTCGCGAAGCTCACCTCGGCGAACGTTGGCGGCGGCCGTAATTGGACGATCAGCCGTTCCGGCGACACGCTCGGATGCCGATCCACCAGATGCTCCACACGACCGGAGCTGGCCGGGATGTCCCCGGAGGTGGACCCGTGCATGCGAAAACTCTAACGGCGTGCTGCAATCGTCCTCATGTCCGACTCCGGCACCGGCAGAGCCGCCGAGACTTCGTTGACCTTGCTCGGATCGGGGCGCGAGCTCGACGACGGCGAACTCCCTGCCCTGTACGCCTACCCGGACGAGGACAAGACCTGGGTGCGGGCGAATTTCATCACCAGCATCGACGGCGGGGCCACCGCCGAAGGTAAGACCGGTCCGATGGCCGGCCCCGGTGACCGGTTGATCTTCTTTCTGCTGCGCGAACTCGCGGATGTCATCGTCGTCGGTGCGGGCACGGTGCGGGTCGAGGGTTACTCCGGCGCGCACGCGAGCGTCGCCCAGCGCCAGCGCCGCCAGGCCCGCGGGCAAAGTGAAGTCCCCCAATTGGCCATCGTCACCAACTCTGGTCGCCTGGAACGGGATCTGGGGGTGTTCACCCGGACCGAGGCGCCACCCCTGGTGCTCACCTGCACGGCCACGGCCGATGACACCCGCCGCCACCTCGGCGATCTGGCCGAGGTCATCGACTGTTCCGGCAGCGACCCCGGCAAGATCGGCGAGGGCGCGCTGCTGGCGCTCCTGCGGGCTCGCGGATCGCGGCGCATTCTGACCGAAGGCGGGCCGATGCTGCTCGGCTCGTTCATGCAGCGCGACCTGCTCGACGAGCTGTGTCTGACGATCGCGCCCTTCTTCGTCGGCGGGCTGGCCCGGCGCATCGCGACGGGTCCCGGTCAGGTGCTGACCCGGATGGACTGCACCCACGTCCTGACCGACGATGCCGGCTACCTGTACACGCGCTACGTGCGGGCTCGAACCTCTTGAGCCCGGCGAAACCGCACGGGATGGCTACTGTGGTCGGCATGAGTCGGCACATCAGGTCCGCGACGACCCTGGTCGCGCTGACCACGCTGCTGACCGGCTGCGTCCCGGGTCTGGGCGCGGACCCGCGCTTCGCGACGAATGCCGGCGCCCGACCACAAGGTGCGGCCACGACGAAGCCCGCGCCCAGCGGCCCGCCCCCGATCGCCGCCCCCAAGAACGACTTGTCGTGGCGCGACTGCACATCGAAGGTGTTCACCGACGCCGGCGTCCGCCCGGCGCCCGGCGACGTTCAGCTGGATTGCGCGAACTACGACGCCGACCTCGACCCGGTCAACGGCGGGCCGGGGACCGTCACCATTGGCGTGGTGCGCGCCCGGTCGAATCAGACTCCGAAGGACGCCGGCCCCGTCGTCTTGACCACGGGCTCCGACGTGCCGTCCTCGACGCAGTTGCCGGTGTGGCTTTCCCGGGCGGGCACCGACCTGTTGCAGGCCCATCCGATCGTCGCCGTGGACCGCCGCGGCATCGGCATGTCGAGCCCGATCGACTGCCGGGACCACCTCGACCGCCAGACGATGCGCGATCAGGCGCAATTCCAGAGCGGCGACGACCCGGTCGCCAATCTGTCCGACGTCTCCAACACCGCCACAACTAACTGCACCGACGCCATCTCGCCCGGTGACAGCGCCTACGACAACTCACACGCCGCCTCCGACATCGAGCGCCTGCGCAGTCTGTGGGACGTACCGAAGGTCGCGCTGCTCGGCATCGGCAACGGCGCCCAGGTCGCGCTCGCCTACGCGTCGTCGCGTCCCGACAAGGTCGCCCGGCTGATGCTCGACTCCCCGATTGCGTTGGGGGTCAACGCCGAAGCGGCCGCCGAGCAACAGGTCAAGGGCCAGCAGGCCGCGCTCGACGCGTTCGCCGCGCAATGTGTTGCGGTGAACTGCGCGCTGGGTCCCGATCCCAAGGGCGCCGTCAGCGGGCTACTGGCCGATGCCCGCGCCGGTAAGGCGCCCGGCGGCGCCTCACTGGCCGAAGTCGTCAACGCCATTACCGTCGCGTTGGGCTTCCCCTCCGGCGGCCGCGTCAACGCCACGACGAGTCTGGCCAACGCGCTGTCGGCCGCCCGCTCCGGCGATGCCAACCAGCTGACCAACCTGATCAACCACGCCGATGCCACCCAGGACACCGACGGCCAATTCGTCAACGCCTGCAGCGACGCGATCAACCGTCCGACCCCGGACCGGGTCCGCGAACTCGTGGTCGCCTGGGGCAAGCTCTATCCGCAGTTCGGCACCGTCGCCGCACTCAACTTGATCAAGTGCGTGCACTGGCCGACCATCTCGCCGCCGGCGCCGCCCAAGGATGTCAAGGTCGACGTCGTGTTGCTGGGCGTGCAGAACGACCCGATCGTGGGCTCCGAAGGCGTCGCCGCGACCGCGGCCACGATCATCAATGCGAACGCGGCCAGCCGGCGGGTGATGTGGCAGGGCATCGGCCATGGCGCGAGCATCTACACGGCCTGCGCGGTCCCGCCGATGGTCGGCTATCTCAACAGCGGCAAGCTGCCCGCAACCGACACTTACTGTCCCGCCTGACACGGTCGGGGGTTTCATCGAGCCGGGTTCGCCGCGGTGTACGGTGCGCTGGTGAAGGGAGCTGACTCGACCGGCGTACGCGACCGGGTTCTGGCCACATTCCGTCCCCTCAACGGCCCGCCGAGTACGGCGACAATCCTGCGGTCAGCGCTGTGGCCACTCGCCATTCTCTCGGTTTTGCACCGCAGCATCGTTCTCACCCTCAACGGCAACATCACCGACGACTTCAAGCCGGTCTACCGGGCGGTGTCGAACTTTCGGCACGGCCTGGACATCTACAACGAGCACTTCGATTACGTGGACCCGCACTACCTGTATCCGCCGGGTGGCACGCTGCTGATGGCGCCGTTCGGATACTTGTCCTTCACGCCGTCGCGCTACCTGTTCATCGGAATCAACACCGTGGCGATCCTGATCGCCTGGTACCTACTGCTGCGGCTGTTCAACTACACGCTGTCCTCGGTCGCCGCCCCGGCCCTGCTGCTGGCCATGTTCTGCACCGAAAGCGTGACCAGCACGCTGGTGTTCACCAACATCAACGGCTGCGTGCTGCTGGCCGAAGTGCTTTTCTTGCGGTGGCTGCTGGACGGGAAAGTCGGGCACCAGTGGTGGGCCGGCCTCCTGATCGGGCTCACCTTGACGCTCAAACCCGTGCTCGCGCCACTGCTGTTGCTGCCGCTGCTCAACCGCCAATGGCGAACGCTGGTACCGGCCATCGCGGTCCCCGCCGTCGTCAATCTGGCCGCGTGGCCATTGGTCAGCGACCCGATGGACTTCGTCACGCGGACGCTGCCATACATCGGGGGCACCCGGGACTACTTCAACAGCTCGATCGAGGGCAACGGGGTGTACTTCGGCCTGCCCACCTGGCTGATCGTGTCCCTGCGAATTCTGTTCATTCTGATTGCGATCGGCGCGCTCTGGCTGCTGTACCGCTACTACCGAACCCGGGACCCGCTGTTCTGGTTCACCAGCTCATCGGGTGTGCTGCTGCTGTGTTCCTGGCTGGTGCTGCCGCTGGCCCAGGGCTACTACTCGATGATGCTGTTCCCGTTCCTGATGACCGTGGTGCTGCAGAACTCGCTGATCCGCAACTGGCCGTCCTGGCTGGGGATCTATGGCTTCCTGACCCTGGACGACTGGCTGATTTACCGGTGGATGCGGTATGGTCGCGCGCTGCATTACCTCAAGATCACCTACGGCTGGTCGCTGCTGCTGTTCGTCGCGTTCACCGTGCTCTACTTCCGTTACCTGGACGCCAAGGCAGAGGACCGGCTGGACGGCGGGATTGATCCCGCCTGGCTGCCAGCTAAGCCAGAGCATCCACGCGCTAGCGTGGATGCATGAGTTCCTCTGACTTGTCGCAACCCAAGGTGCAGCTATCTGACGACGAGTGGCACAAGAAGCTCAACCCGCAGGAGTTCCAGGTGCTGCGTCGCGCCGGCACCGAACGGCCGTTCGTCGGCGAGTACACCGACACCAAGACCCAGGGCGTTTACCAGTGCCGGGCCTGTGGCACGGAATTGTTCCGCAGCACGGAGAAGTTCGACTCGCATTGCGGCTGGCCGTCGTTCTTCGACCCGGCAAACTCCGACGCGGTGATCCTGCGTCCCGACCACTCGCTCGGGGCGACGCGCACCGAGGTGCTCTGCGCGAACTGCCACAGCCACCTCGGACACGTGTTCGCCGGTGAGGGTTACCCGACGCCGACGGATCAGCGGTACTGCATCAACTCGATCTCGCTGCGCCTGGTCCCCGCCGAGGCCTAACCCCTAACCCCGTCACACGCCGCGAAACTGCAACTAGCGACGGCGCCACTCGGGAAACGCGTCGTGGAATACAGTTTCGCGCGCCGAGGGAGGCGACGTCGCGCGCCGAGGGAGGCGTCGTTCGGCCCTGCGTCAGTCCACCCGGGTGGCGTGGACTTCCCAGAACGGGGCATGCAGCCGGCCGCCGACCAGCCACGGTTCCATCGCGCGGAACCGTGCCATCATATCGTCCACCTGATCGGCCATGTCGGGGTTGCGCGCGGCCATCATCTCGATGGTCTCCGCGCTCATGTTGACCTGGTAGGTGGTCGTGCCCAGATAGGTGATCTCCCACCCGCCCTGCGGAAGCACGTCACGAAAGTCCTTCTCGGACAACGAGCGCAGCATTTTGAAACCGTTGACGTTGTGCTCGCCGAACTCGAACATATATAGCCGCGCGCCCGGCTTTGTCGCTCGGTGCAGCGCCTGTGCGTAGGACTTCTGCAGCCCGGGTTCGGTGCTGAAGGTGTGGTAGAAGGCGCAGTCGACGACAGTGTCGAACCGGTTCTCCAGCCCTTCCAGCTTGGTGGCGTCGGCCAGTTCGAAATTCACTGATACCCCGGCCTTTTGGGCGTTTTCCCGGGCCCGCTCCAGGGCACCTGCCGAACCGTCGATGCCGGTGGCCGAGTAGCCCGCCAAAGCGTAGTAAATCGCGTGGTGCCCCGGGCCGGTGCCGGGGTCGAGCACCTCACCTTTGATCGCGCCGAGCGCGACCAATTGCTGAACCACCGGCTGCGGTCCGCCGATGTCCCACGGCGTGGCGGCGGGCAGGCCGTTCGACAACCGGTCATCGCGATACATCTGCTCGAAACGGGTGGGGTCCGTCGGGTCGACTGTCGTCATGGCAGCGCATTCACCAGCTGCTCGACCGGCACCCGCGGCCCCGTGAAGAACGGTGTCTCCTCGCGGGTATGCCGGCGAGCGTCGGTGGCGCGCAGTTCACGCATCAGGTCGACGATGCGGTGTAGTTCGGGCGCCTCGAAGGCCAGAATCCATTCATAGTCGCCCAGCGCGAACGCCGGCACCGTGTTGGCGCGGACATCCTTGTACTCGCGGGCGGCCATGCCGTGCTCGGCGAGCATGCTGCGGCGTTCCTCGTCGGGCAGCAGGTACCACTCGTAGGACCGCACGAAGGGATACACGCAGATGTAGGCGCCGGGTTCCTCGCCCGCCAAAAACGCCGGGATGTGACTCTTGTTGAATTCGGCCGGCCGGTGCAGCGCCACGCTGCTCCACACCGGCGCACTGACCTGCCCCAGCGTGGTGGTGCGGCGGAAATCGGCGTAGGTGGCTTGCAACGCTTCGACGTGCTCGGCGTGCGTCCAGATCATGAAATCGGCGTCGGCCCGCAGACCCGCGATGTCGTAGAGCCCGCGCACCACGACACCGCGTTCTTCCTGTTGCTTGAAAAACCGGGTCGTCTCGTCGATTACGGCGTCACGCTGGTCACCCAATTCGCCGGGCTCCACCGAGAACACCGAGAACATCAGGTAGCGAATCGTCAAGTTCAGGGCGTCAAAGTCGAGTTTGGCCATAAGACCTATCGTGCCACTTCCGCGTCGGTGGCTTCGATTGCCCTGATCACACGCTCGACCGCGCGCCCGGCCGCTCCGATACAGGCCGGAACGCCGATGCCGTCGAGGTAACTACCCGCCACGGCCAGGGTCGGCGGCAGGCCCGCGCGCAGCTGCGCGATCACGTCGGCGTGGCCCGGCCCGTACTGGGGCATCGCGTCGATCCACCGCTGCACGCGCGCATCCACCGTTTCGACGGCCAGCCCGAAGACGGTGGCCAGGTCGTTGACCGACCAGGCCAGGAGTTCCTCGTCGGAGGCGCTGGCGGCGAGATCGTCGCCGAATCGTCCGAACGACAGCCGCAGGAATTGCAGATCGCCGCGCACGCCCCGCTTGCGCCCCCACTTTTGGGAAGACAGCGTGATTGCCTTGCCCCGCAACTGCTCGCCGCTGGCCACCAACACACCGGAGCATTGCGGAAACGCCGTGTTGCCCGGCACCGCGAGCGCGACCACCACCGACGACGCGCTCGTGATCCGGCTCACGGCGGCGAACGTCTGCGGCGCCACATCCTCGATCAGACGCGCCAGCCGCGGGGCGGGGATCGCCAGAATCACCGCATCGGCATTCCAGCCGGCGCCGGTCTCATCGCGCAGCGCCCACCCGCGCTCGGCCCGGTCGAGGCCATCCACCCCGGCCCGGACCCACCGCACCCGGCTGCGCTCGACGAGCTCGTCGATCAGCACCTGATAGCCGCCGTCCAGCGCACCGAACACCGGCGCGCCCGTCGCCGGCGGCAGCCCCTGGCGGACCGCGTCGGTCAAGCTGGTGGCACCGCGATCGAGAGCCGCCGCCACACTGGGGGCCGCCGCGCGCAGCCCGATGGTGGCCGCCGAGCCCGCGTACACCCCGCTCAGCAGCGGGTCCACCGATCGCGCCACGGTTTGCTCACCGAAGCGGTCACCCACCAATTCGGCTGCGGCGGGATCGCTTCCGGGTTGCCAGTCCAACGGGCGGCCCGGCTCGGCATCGATGCGCGCGACCGTGGCGTCGTCGACCAGACCGGCGAGCGACGCCGCCGAGGACGGGATCCCGACGACGGTGGCCGCCGGCAGCGGGTGCAGCTCTCGCTGGCTGTAAATCAACGGCCGGGCGCCGGTGGTGCCCAGTTGACGATCAGACAGGCCCAGCTCGGCCAGCAACGCCGGCATCTCGGGCCGGCGCAACACGAACGCCTCGGCGCCCAGGTCCATCGGCCGCCCGCCAACCGACTCGGTGCGCAATATCCCGCCGAGCCGCTCCCCCGGATCGAACAGCGTGATGCTCGCGTCGTCGCCGGCAGCCATGCGCAGCCGATAAGCCGCTGTCAATCCGGAGATCCCGCCGCCCACAACGCAATACGAGTGCGGGGTCATAGCGAGTGAACCAGTGACACCAGATCGGTCAGCACGCCCGGGTCGGTCTCGGGCAGCACGCCGTGACCGAGATTGAAGACGTGGCCCGCGGCGCCGGCGTCGACAGCGCGCCGTCCATCGTCGACGACAGCGCGCGCAACGCGTTCCACCACCGGCCAGCCCGCCAGCAACACCACCGGGTCGAGGTTGCCCTGCAGCGCCATCCCGGGCTCGACACGGGCGGCCGCGTCGGTGAGCGTGGTTCGCCAATCCACGCCGACGACAGTGTTTTTCGCGGGCTTGAGGGCCACCGACATCGCGCCCAGCAACTCGGCCGTCCCGACCCCGAAATGCGTCATCGGCAGGCCGTGTTCGGCCAGCGTCGCGAATACCCGGGAGGTGTGCGGCAGCACGTACTGGCGGTAATCGGCCAGCGAGAGGCTTCCCGCCCACGAGTCGAACACCTGGATGGCGTCCACCCCGGCGTTGATCTGACCGCTGAGGAACTCCACGGTGAGATCGGTCAGCTTCGACATCAGCGCGTGCCAGCTCGCCGGTTCGGCGAGCATCATCGCCTTGGTGCGGGCGTGGTTACGGCTGGGGCCGCCTTCGACCAGATAGGACGCCAGCGTGAAGGGCGCACCGGCGAAACCGATCAGCGGGACGTTGCCGAGCGCGTCAACCAGTAGCGAAACCGCCCGGCATACCGGCTGAATTGCTTGCGGGTCAAGGGGTTTCATCGCGTCGATATCGGCGTCGGTGCGGATCGGGTGTGCGATCACCGGTCCGACGTCGGCGACGATGTCCAAGTCGATGCCCGCGGCTCGCAGCGGTACGACGATGTCGGAGAACAAAATCGCCGCGTCGACGTCATGACGCCGGATCGGTTGCAGGGTGATCTCGCAGACGACCTCGGGCTGCAAGCACGCCGCCAGCATGCTGTGGTTTTGGCGCAGCGCCCGGTATTCGGGCAGCGAACGCCCGGCCTGCCGCATGAACCAGACCGGCACCCGGCCGGGTTTGCGACCGGTGACAGCCGCCAGATAGGGCGACTCGGGAAGTTCGCGACGGGTGCTCATCGCCCTCAATGCTGCCACGGCTGGCCGGCGGCACCCCTGGAGCACCTGGCGGCGCTGCGTAATATCGACCCAGTGTCAGTCGCACCGGTCTCAGTCAATTACGACGAATTCCCCAGCCTCCGCTTCGAACCCGGCGACAACGGCGTGCTCACGGTCGTTCTCGATGCACCCGGACTGAACTCGGTCGGGCCACAAATGCACCGCGATCTCGCCGATGTCTGGCCGGCCATCAATCGCGACCCCGACGTGCGGGTCGTCCTGATCCGCGGTGAAGGTAAAGCCTTCTCCTCCGGGGGCAGTTTCGACCTGATCTCGGAAACCATCGGCGACTACGAAGGACGGCTTCGCATCATGCGCGAGGCCCGCGACCTGGTGCTGAACATCGTCAACTTCGACAAGCCGATGGTCTCGGCGATCCGGGGCCCGGCCGTCGGCGCCGGCCTGGTGGTGGCGCTGCTCTCCGACATCTCGGTGGCCGGGCGGACCGCCAAGATCATCGACGGGCACACCAAACTCGGAGTGGCGGCAGGCGACCACGCCGCGATCTGCTGGCCACTGCTGGTCGGCATGGCCAAGGCCAAGTACTACCTACTGACCTGCGACACCTTGCTGGGCGAAGAAGCCGAGCGCATCGGCTTGGTATCCGTCTGCGTCGACGATGGCGATGTGCTCCCGACGGCTACGCGGGTCGCCAATGATCTGGGGCAGGGCGCGCAAAACGCGATCCGCTGGACCAAACACAGCCTCAACCACTGGTATCGCATGTTCGCGCCCGCCTTCGAAACGTCGCTCGGCCTGGAATTCTTGAGTTTCAGCGGCCCCGACGTGCAGGAAGGGCTGGCGGCGCATCGCGAGAAGCGCCCGGCAAAATTTAACGGCTGATCAGCCCCTGAGCTGGCTAAACGGCGTTTGATCACGATGTGACACGTCCCGGTAACAGCTTGGTCGCGACGTGTTTGAAAACGGCGCGCCTGTCGCGGCGGGTCAGGCGATAGGTCTAGCGTCGATCGTTGTGACCTCAGTCGAACCGGCCCCATTCCGCGAGGCGGTGGCGGCAATGAACGCCGTGCACGCCCGGGCGGAGATCGAGCTGGGCCCGATCCGGCCGCCGCAGCGCTTGGCACCCTTCAGCTACGCGCTGGGCGCCGAGGTCAAGCATCCGGAGATCGAGATCGTCCCCGAACGGTCGGAGGGCGACGCGTTCGGCCGGCTGATCCTGCTGCACGACCCGGACGGCGCCGATGCCTGGGACGGCACCATGCGCCTGGTCGCTTACATCCAGGCCGACCTGGACTCCAGCGAGGCCGTCGACCCCCTGCTGCCGGAAGTGGCGTGGAGCTGGCTGGTCGAGGCGCTGGAGTCGCGGACCGACCAGGTCACCGCTCTGGGCGGCACCGTCACCGCCACCACATCGGTGCGCTACGGCGACATCTCCGGACCGCCCCGCGCCCACCAACTCGAGCTGCGGGCCTCGTGGACGGCGACCACACCCGCCGTCGGCGTGCATGTCGAGGCCTTTTGCGAGGTGCTGGAGCACGCCGCAGGCCTACCGCCGGCTGGGGTCACCGACCTGAGCTCGCGGTCACGCGCCTGACATGGGCGAACCGGCGGCCCCTGGGCCCGACGGCACCGCGCCCGACAGCACCGAATCCGAAGCCGCACCCACCCCGCTGCTGCACCCAGCCGACGGAGTACCTGAACTTTCGGTGACCGTCGGCGAGATCGCCGATGCGGCGCAACTCCTGAACCGCGGCCACGGGCCGTTCGCGGTGGACGCCGAGCGGGCGTCGGGTTTCCGCTACTCCAACCGGGCCTACCTGATCCAGATCCGGCGGGCCGGCGCCGGCACCGTGCTCATCGATCCGGTCAGCCACGGCGCCGATCCGCTGACGGCGCTGCAGCCCGTCGCCGAGGTGCTCAACCAAGACGAATGGATCCTGCACGCGGCCGATCAGGATCTGCCCTGTCTGGCCGAGGTCGGCATGCGACCACCCGCGCTGTATGACACCGAACTCGCCGGGCGGCTGGCCGGATTCGAGCGGGTGAACCTCGCGGCGATGACCGAGCGGCTGCTGGGTCAGGGGCTGGTCAAAGGCCATGGCGCGGCCGACTGGTCCAAGCGCCCACTGCCCGCGGACTGGCTCAACTACGCGGCGCTCGACGTGGAACTGCTCGTCGAATTGCGCGCGGCGATCTCGGCGGCCCTAGCCGAGCAGGGCAAAACCGATTGGGCTGCACAGGAATTCGACTATTTGCGGGCGGCGGGAAGCAGAGTGGCCGCGCCGCGGCGCGACCGCTGGCGACGAACGTCGGGCATCCATCGGGTGCGCGATCGCCGCGGCCTGGCGGCGGTGCGCGAATTGTGGACGACTCGCGACAGCATCGCCCAACGCCGCGACATCGCGCCGCGACGCATTCTGCCGGATTCGGCGATCATCGACGCCGCGCTCACCAACCCGAAGACGGTCGAAGACCTGACCGCACTGCCGGTGTTCGGTGGGCGCAGCCAGCGGCGCAGCGCAGCGACGTGGTTAGCGGCGCTGCAAACGGCGCGCGAGAGCCAGGATCCGCCGGAAGACACCGAACCGCCGAACGGACCGCCACCGCCGGCACGGTGGAGCAGACGCAAACCGGAGGCAGCCGCGCGGCTGGAGGCGGCCCGGGCCGGGCTCTCGGAACTGTCGGAGCGGGTGAATGTTCCGGCGGAGAACCTGGTTTCGCCCGACCTGGTGCGACGACTGTGCTGGGACTGGGCGGACGCGGCAGATCCGCTGGAGGCCGTCGAAGGATTCTTGTCCGCGGGCCACGCGCGGGCCTGGCAACGCGAACTCGTGGACCCCGTTTTGGCCGGCGCGCTGCAACCGCCGGCCACCGCCGAGAACGCCGACGGCTAGTCGTCGCCTCAGCCGCGGGCCTCGCGGGCGAAGCGGCCGGGAGACGATCCGACGGCTGCCTGAAACGCTCGACTGAAGGCAGAGACCGACGAGTAACCCACCGCCTCGCTCACGCTGGCCACGGAACGGCCCGACGAACGTAATAGGTCCGCCGCGCGCATCACCCGCACCCACGTCACGAACTCCGCAATCGTGGTCCCGGTGTATTGCCGGAACCGTCTGACCAACGTCGCCCGCGACACGTGACAGACCCGCGCCAGCTCTTCGACAGTCCATTTCTCGCCGGGATTGGCAACGACCGCTTCGATGACCAACGTCAATTCGGGATCGCTGACGTTGAGAAGGCTCGGTCCCCCATCCGACGGGGAAGCCTGCAGCGCCAGGACAAGAAGCACCTGGGCAAGTGAGTCGAGCATCACCGAGGCACCCAACTCGGTGCTTTGTGCAACCGATCGCAACAGTGATGTCAAATGGATGGCATCGCTTTTCAACGGCTCCAAGAGATTCACGTGGAGCGGATCGGGAATGCTGGCCAAAAAGATGCGTCCTGCGCCGAATCCAAACGAATAGCATCCGCAGAAAAGATCAATTGCCGGGGCCGCCCCGACCACCGTCGCATGCGCGACAGCGTGGCCGTAGTCCATCGATATCGGCGCCGCTTGCGCGGTCGGATTTTTGTCGCTAGAAATTCGCACCTCATGCTGTTCCCCGCGGGGCAGCAGCATAAAATCTCCTTCACGCATCTCGAGGACACGGTCGGTCAGGTGGATATTGCACCGACCTTCGACAACCAGATGAAACGGGGCGCGGGCATCGGCCGTCGAGTCGTTGAAGATGCGCGCGCCGCGCGGGAGTAGGCACCGGGTATCAAGTCTTGCGCCGGGCCGGGCCTGCGCAAGGAGGCTGCTCACCCAATCCATGAAAGACATCCCTCTCGATGAGTCGATGAAGCACGTTTCTGAGCTGATTATGCCTTGTCTACTCAGGCAGCCGCCGGAAGACTGAGGACGTCGGAACACGAAATAACTACCGCCGGGAAAGGAATTCGATCGATGGAGCTTCTCTACCGACTTGTCGAGCAAGTCAGCAAACTCGACCGCCTCGCCGCGCTGATGACAAGAGCAGGGCTGGTGCTTGTCACGGTGTGGATCGGCGGTTTGAAGGTGACGCACTACGAAGCTGAGGGCGTCGTGCCGTTCGTGGCCAACAGCCCATTTTTACGCTGGATGCTGAATACGCCTGGCGATTACACAAAGCATCGAACCGCGGAGGGCGCGCTGAACGCCGCCAATGAGAGCTGGCATAGCGCGAATGGCACCTACGTGACAGCCTTGCTCCTCGGGATTGTCATCGTGACGATCGGGATATTGATCGCCCTTGGTTTCGCCTATCCCCTTTGCGGTGTCATCGGCGGAATCCTGCTCGCCGGAATGAGTGTCACCACGCTGTCGTTCCTCATCACGACGCCCGAGGTCTGGGTTCCCGCACACGGTGCGAGCACTCACGGATTTCCGTACTTGGCTGCCCCGGGGCGCCTTGTGGTGAAGGACGCGATCATGCTGGGCGCTTCGCTGTGGTGCGCCGCAGATTCGGCAAAGCAGTTCGTGGCCAGACGGGTCCCCATCGAAACGCCACGGATCCAGCGGATGCACACCCTGCGTGAGCGTTCCCGGCAACGACCGTGAGGCGTTGGCACCAGCCGACGGCTAGTCGAGGTGCTCGCGGATCTCCGCTTCGGATTCGTCACTGCCGAGTGCGGCAACCCAACCGGTGATCCGGCGGGCCACGTGCTGGTCGGTCAGCCCGAGATCGGCCAGCACCTCACCCCGTGAGGCGTGGTCGTAGAACTCCTGACGCAGTCCGACATCGCGGCACGGCAGGTCGATCTCGGCCTGCCGCAGCGCGGCCGAAATCGCCGATCCCACACCGCCGTTGACGCCGTTGTCCTCGAGCGTGACGATCAGTTTGTGCTGCACCGCCAGTTCGAGAACACCGTCGGACACCGGCAACACCCACCGCGGATCGATCACGGTCACACCGATTCCCTGGTTGTGCAGCCGCTTGGCCGCCGCCAATGCCATCGGGACGAACGCGCCGATGGCCACCAGCAACACGTCGTGGTTCAGCCCACCGGCGGGCACCGCGAGCACATCGGTTCCGGACCGTCGCTCCAGGGCCGGAATGTCTTCGCCCACATCACCTTTGGGGAACCGTATCGCCGTCGGACCATCGTCGACGTCAAGCGCCTCACCGAGTTCCTCGCGCAGCCGGGTGCCGTCCCGGGGTGCGGCCACCCGGATGCCGGGCACGATGTTCAGCAGCGACAGATCCCACATGCCGTTGTGGCTGGCGCCGTCCGAACCGGTCACCCCGGCGCGGTCGAGCACGATGGTGACGGGCAGCTTGTGCAGCGCCACGTCCATCATGATCTGGTCGAACGCCCGGTTGAGGAACGTCGAGTAGATCGCCACCACCGGGTGCATCCCGCCCATCGCCAGTCCGGCCGCCGACGTCATCGCATGCTGTTCGGCAATACCGACGTCGAACAACCGGTCCGGGAAACGCTGTCCGAACGGCGTCAGTCCGGTGGGACCCGGCATCGCCGCCGTGATCGCCACGATGTCGCGGCGCCTTTTCGCGTACTCGATGAGCGCATCGGAGAAGGTCGTCGTCCAGCCCGGGCCCGGGATCTTGGTGGCCTGGCCGGTGGCGGGGTCGATCACGCCGCAGGAGTGCATCTGTTCGGCCTCGTCGTCTTCGGCCGGGGCGTAGCCCATCCCCTTGCGGGTGGCGACGTGCACGATCACCGGGCCACCGAAGCCGCGGGCATGGCGCAGCGCGGCCTCGACGGCCCGTTCGTCGTGACCGTCGACCGGGCCGACATATTTCAGCCCCAGGTCGGTGAACAACAGCTGCGGTGACAGCGAGTCCTTGATGCCCACCTTGACGCTGTGCATGAAGCGGTAGGCGATCTTGCCGAAAAGGGGCATCGAACGGACCACCTCGCGGCCCTTTTCCAGCATCTGTTCATAGGCAGGCTGCAATCGCAGCGAAGCCATATGGTCGGCGACCCCGCCGATCGTCGGTGCATAGCTGCGGCCGTTGTCGTTGACGACGACGATCACCGGGCGACGGGAGGCGGCGATGTTGTTCAGCGCCTCCCAGCACATGCCGCCGGTCAGCGCGCCGTCGCCGACCACCGCGACCACGTGCCGGTTGCGGTGCCCGGTCAGCTCGAACGCCTTGGCCAGGCCGTCGGCGTAGGACAGCGCCGCGCTGGCGTGGCTGGACTCCACCCAGTCGTGCTCGCTTTCGGAGCGTGACGGATACCCCGAGAGCCCGCCCTTTTTGCGCAGGGTCTCGAAGTCCTGGGAGCGTCCGGTCAGCATCTTGTGCACGTAGGCCTGGTGGCCGGTGTCGAAGATGATCGGATCGTGGGGCGAGTCGAACACCCGGTGCAGCGCCAGCGTCAGCTCGACGACGCCGAGGTTCGGCCCGAGGTGTCCCCCGGTCGCAGCCACCTTGTGGATCAGGAACTCGCGAATCTCGGCGGCCAGATCGCGGAGCTGCTGCTGAGTAAGGGGCTGCAGATCAGCAGGGCCACGGATCTGTTCCAGCATCCCGACAGTCTACGCAGCGCCGGCCGGATCACTACTGATCAAGGTGACCGATAGGCAGCCGGACTACGAGGCGCCGAACAGTTCGGCAAGAGCGGCATGAAGTTCGGGATCTGCCAGAACGACGACTTCGTCGCCGGCCTCAAGTTCGGTGTCGCCCCGCACCGGTATCAGGCCGGTGGCGCGGACCACGATGCTCACCCAGATATCTCCGACACGGTCACCGAGCCGCTCGATTGTGCACCCCTGCGCAGCAGACCCCGGGGCAACGTGAAGGCGATGGACCCCCTGGGGTTCGTCCTGGAGCCGGACACCGATCTCCCATGGCTGCGTCTCGACGGTACGCATGGGCAGGTGCAACAGCTTAGCGACACCAGGCACCGAGCTGCCCTGCACCAGAACTGAGAAGGCGACGACGACGACCACGATGCCGTAGAGACGTTCGGCGTCGGCGACGTGGGCGGCCCGCAGGAACTCGCCTAACAGAATCGGCACCGCACCCTTGAGCCCGGCGACGAGGATGAAGACGCGTTCATTGCGCTGTAGCCGGACAGGAACCAGGCAGGAGCCCACCGCCAACGGCCGAATCAGCACTGTCAGGGCCACGCCGAGGACGAGTCCGGGAATCCATACGTCGGAATGGGCAAGTACGTTGAGGTCAACGGTCAAACCCAGAACGGCAAACGCGACGATCTCGGCCAGACCGGCCAAAGCCGCATGGAATCGCTTGATTTCCGGCTTGTAGGGCGCGCGAGCGTCGCCAATCACGATGCCCGCGACGAAGACCGCCAAAAATCCCGAGCCATGCGCAAGCGTGGCGATGCCATACAGCATCAGACTTGATGCCAACGTCCGCAGCGCGTAGAGGCCTTCACTCGGCAACGCCACCCGGCGCATGAACACGAGCAGGGCACGGCCGCCGATCAGCCCGACGGCCAGGCCGATCGCCATTTGCAGAACGAATTCGGTTCCTACGCTGGCGAAGCCGGCTGCGCTGAGGCCACCGGCGGCGATCAGGCTGGCCATCAAGGAGATGCCAACCGGATCATTGGCACCGGACTCGCCCTCCAGGATGGTGCTACTGCGACCGGCGATCTCGCGTTTGCCCAAGACGGAGAAAACTACCGCCGGATCGGTGGGCGCCACCGCTGTGGCCACGAGCACCGCTGGGTACCAGCCGATTCCGCATGCGTAATGCAGCATCAGCGCGGCACCGGCAGCGGTGAGGGCGGTGCCCACGACGCCGACCGACAGGATGGGGGCGACCGCCGCGCGGAAGCGCGACGGCCCGATGTGCATTCCGCCGTCGAACAACACCAACACCAACGCGATGGTGATAACCCGCTCCACGGTCCGCTCGGACGGTGGCTGCACCGCGGGCAGGGTGTGCGCCGCCACGGCAGCTCCGACCAGCACGAGCAGAGCCACCGGGATTTTCACCCGCTCGGTAAGCCGGTTCGCCAGCACTGCGACCAAACCGACGGCACTGGAAAACAAGACGATCAGCGCGTAGTGCGCAGTGTCGTTCACGATAGTGGCCTCACCCAAGCCTCTCGATCGATCGACAACACCATCAGCTTCCTAGCGGGTCAGCAGCGCAACGCATTCGGTGTGATGGGTCAGCGGAAACGCATCGAACACCCTGATCTTCTCGACCGCATAACCGTGGCCGAGGTACAGGCCGATATCGCGAGCGAAAGACGCTGCCTCGCAACCGATGTGCACTACACGCGGGACCCCGGCGGCGGCCAGAAGGTCGATGACCTCACGCCCGGCACCCGAGCGGGGCGGATCCAGCACCGCGACGTCGGCGCTGCGTCGTTGCGTCGACACCACGCGGCGCACCGAATCGGTGACGACGTCCACCTGCGGCAGGTCAACCAGCGCGGCCCGTGCGGCCCGCGTCGAGGCCCGCGAGGTGTCGACGGTAAGCACCCGCCCGGACTCCCCCACCGCGTCGCACAGTGTTGCGGCGAAAACACCCACGCCGCCGTAGAGGTCCCAGACGGTCATGCCGACGGCGGGCTGGGCCCAGTCGGCGACCAGGGCGCTGTAGACCCGTGCCGCGTCGCGATGCGCCTGCCAGAACGCGGTCACCGGCACCTGCCAGCTGCGCGGCCCCACCCGTTGGGTTGCCTCGTAATCGCCCTGCACCACATTGGCAACCGTTCGCCCGCCCCGGCGCAGGGTGCGCACCACATGGCGCCGGTCGTCGTCGTCGATGGCCACGTGCAGCTGTGCGGCCGGGGTCAGGTCCGCCGGCGAACACGCCTGGGCCAGTCCGTCCAGCATTCCGGGCGACAACTGCGCGCACCGCAAGTCGGTCACCAGCTCGTCGCTGTGGTAGCGGTGAAAACCGGGGCGCGCGTCGGCGCCCACCTCCAGGCGCACCCGGGTACGCCAGCCGGTGGCGCCGGAATCCGAAAGCGGTTCCGCCTCACCACTCCAGCGATGTCCGCCCAGCCGTTCCAGCTGATTGGCCACGATCTCGGCCTTGAGTGTCCGAACCGCCTCGGGCGCAGCGAAGGCCAGATCGCAGCACCCGGCGCCGTCTACCCCGGCGATCGGGCACAGCGACTCGGTCCGATCCGCCGACGGCTCGAGGACCTCCACAACCTCTGCGTGCCAATATGATCCGCGGTCCGCGGTGACCCGCACCCGCACCAGTTCGCCGGGCAGGGCGTAGCGCACGAACACCACCCGGCCTTCGTGGTGCGCCACACAGCTGCCGCCGTTGGCGGGTGCACCGGTGCGCAGCGTCAGCTCCCCGCCAGCAGGTGACGCATCGGCACTCACTATGCATTCCTCGTCGTAGTGCTTTAGTCGAAGATTCCGCGACGGGCATCACCTGGCGCCGCGTGCGGCTGCAGCGTCCGCAGCCGCTCCGAAGAATTCAGTTGCCAGGGAACCGAAGTCACCATCACGTTCGGCATGAACAGCAATCGGCCCTTGAGTCGCAACGCACTTTGGTTGTGCAGCACCTGCTCCCACCAATGGCCGACGACATACTCCGGGAGAAACACCGTCACCACGGTGCGCGGCGACTCTTTACTCACCCGTTTGACGTAATCGAGTACCGGACCGGTGATTTCGCGGTATGGCGAAGCGATGACCTTGAGTGGCACGCTGATCTCGCTGTGCTCCCACGCGTGCACCAGCGCACGGGTTTCCACGTCGTCCACACTGACCGTGACGGCCTCGAGCGCATCCGGACGGGTCGCACGCGCGTAGGCCAAGGCGCGCAGCGTGGGCAGGTGCAACTTCGATACCAGCACCAGGGCGTGATTGCGGCTGGGCAACACCACATCATCTTGGGCAGCGGCCTGTTGCTCCAGTTCCCGGCCGACGGTGTCGTAGTGCTTGCGGATCAGCTTCATGACGACGAACAGCGCACTCATCGCCACGATGGCGATCCACGCCCCGGCGAGAAATTTGGTGATCAGGACAACGAATAACACCGTGCCGGTGGACAGCAAGCCGACGGTGTTGACCACCCGCGAGCGCATCATCTTGTGCCGTGCCGATGGATCGGTCTCACTGCGCAACAACCGCGTCCAGTGCCGGACCATCCCGATTTGACTCAGGGTGAACGAAATGAACACGCCGACGATGTAGAGCTGGATCAGCGCGGACAGCTCCGCGCGGAAAGCGATGATCGCCGCCAAAGCCGCCGCCGACAAGAACAGGATCCCGTTGGAGAACGCCAACCGGTCTCCGCGCGTGTGCAATTGGCGCGGAAGGTAACTGTGCTGTGCCAGCACCGAGCCCAGTACCGGGAAGCCGTTGAACGCGGTGTTGGCCGCCAGTACCAGGATCAGTGCGGTCACGGTGGCGATCAACAGGAAGCCGATGTGGAAGTTGCCGAATACCGTTTGGGCCAGCTGGGTGACGAGGGTCTTCTGGTAGTAGTTCGCCGGCGCGCCGCCCAGCTGGGCGGCGGGATCCTCGACGAGCTGGACCCCGATCTTCTGGGCCAGCACGATGATGCCCATCAGTAAGGCCACCGCGATTGCGCCCAGCATCAGCAGGGTGGTCGCCGCGTTGCGCGACTTGGGTTTTTGAAACGCCGGTACCCCGTTGCTGATCGCCTCGACACCGGTCAGCGCCGCGCAGCCCGAGGAGAACGAGCGCGCCAGCAGGAACGCGAAAGCGAAACCGACGATCTGGCCGTGCTCGGCATGCATCTGAAAACCCGCGGATTCGGCCCGCAGCGGATTACCCAGGGCGTAGATCCGGAACAGACCCCAGCCAATCATGATCACCACCCCGACGATGAACGCGTAGGTGGGAATGGCGAACGCCGCGCCGGATTCGCGAATCCCCCGCAGATTCAACGCCATCACGATCAGGATCGCGGCCACGCAGAACCACACCTTGTTATGGGCCACGATCGGGATGGCTGAGCCGATGTTCGACATTGCCGACGCAGTCGAAACGGCAACGGTCAGAACATAATCCACCATTAAGGCACTGGCGACGACAAGGCCGGCGGTGTCACCGAGGTTGGTCGTGACCACTTCGTAGTCGCCGCCGCCGGACGGGTAGGCATGCACGTTCTGCCGGTAGCTGGCCACCACGACCAGCATGACCGCGGCCACCGCAAGTCCGATCCACGGTGTCAGCGCGTATGCGGCCGCGCCGGCCACCGAGAGCATCAGAAAGATTTCTTCGGGCGCATAGGCCACCGAGGACAATGCGTCGGAGGCAAACACCGGCAAGGCGATGCGCTTGGGCAGCAGGGTGTGGCTCAGCCGGTCGCTGCGTTGCGGCCGGCCAATCAGCAACCGGCGCGCTGCGGTTGAAAGTTTGGACACGAGAGCCAAGAGTAAGCGCAACAGGCCGTGCCGGTAGCGTTCCCAGGGCGAGAATATTCCCGAGCGAAATCGGCTGGCCTACCGAGGTTGCCGAGCGAGTAACACATACAGGACCCAGCCGAGAGGACCTGACGTGCGGGTGGTTGTGATGGGGTGCGGCCGGGTTGGCTCTTCCTTGTCCGACGGGCTGTCCAGAATCGGACACGACGTTGCGGTGATCGACCGGGACAGCTCGGCGTTCAACCGGCTCAGCCCCGAGTTCGCCGGCGAGCGGGTGCTGGGCCAGGGTTTCGACCGAGATGTACTGCTGAGAGCGGGTATCGAGGAAGCCGACGCGTTCGCCGCGGTGTCCTCGGGCGACAACTCCAACATCATCTCGGCCCGGTTGGCCCGCGAGACTTTCGGTGTCAACCGCGTGGTCGCCCGGATCTACGACGCCAAACGCGCCGAGGTCTACGAGCGCCTCGGGATCCCAACGATCGCCACCGTGCCATGGACCACCGACCGCCTGCTCAACGCGCTGACGCGGGAGAGCGAAACCGCCAAGTGGCGAGACCCCACCGGCACGGTCGCCGTCGCCGAGGTCATCCTGCACGAGGACTGGGTGGGGCGCCGCGCTACCGACTTGGAGCAAGCCACCGGCGCACGCGTGGCGTTTTTGATCCGGTTCGGTACCGGTGTGTTGCCCGAACCCAAGACTGTCATCCAGGCCGGCGATCAGGTCTACATCGCGGCGATATCCGGCCGCGCGGCCGAAGCGGTGGCCATTGCCGCGCTGCCGCCCAGCGAGGACCTCGATTCGGGAGCGAGCTGATGAACCCGGACAGCTCGACGACGACTAAGGAGCGGCGCACATGAAGGTAGCCGTCGCCGGGGCCGGCGCGGTCGGCCGCTCGGTCACCCGCGAACTCATCGAGAACAACCACGACATCACGTTGATCGAACGCAACCCCGACCACGTCGACGTCGATGCCATCCCGGCCGCGCACTGGCGTCTTGGCGATGCCTGCGAACTGAGCCTGCTGGAGTCGGTGCACCTCGAGGATTTCGATGTGGTGGTTGCCGCGACCGGTGACGACAAAGTCAACGTGGTGCTCAGCTTGCTGGCCAAGACCGAGTTCGCGGTGCCGCGGGTGGTGGCCCGCGTCAACGACCCCCGCAACGAATGGCTGTTCACCGACGCCTGGGGCGTCGACGTCTCGGTGTCTACCCCACGAATGCTGTGTTCACTGATCGAGGAGGCCGTTACCGTCGGTGATCTGGTGCGGCTGATGGAGTTCCGGCGGGGGCAGGCCAACCTGGTCGAGATCACCCTGCCCGACGACACGCCCTGGGGCGGCAAGCCGGTGCGCCGACTGCAACTGCCGCGAGATACCGCGCTGGTGACCATCCTGCGCGGACCGCGCGTGATCGTGCCCGAGGCCGACGAACCGCTGGAAGGCGGTGACGAGCTGCTGTTCGTCGCCGTCACCGAGGTCGAAGAGGATCTGCGCAAACTGCTGCTGCCGGCCGCCGCGCCGCCCGCCAACTAGTCGCCGACGGTGTCTGCGTCGATCGGCACCACAGCCGGCCCGAAAGCCTTGCCGGCGTCACCCATCGCCCGCTGAGCGGCTTTGATCGCCGCATAGGTCACCAGCGCGGCCAGCGCGGTCAGCGGCCAGCCCATCCCGATTCGCGCCGCGGCCAACCAACCGGTCTGGTCGGCGTCGTACAGGAGTCGCTGAACCACGAACCGGGCAGCGAATACCAGCACCCAGCACAGTGAGGCGACGTCGAACGCGTAGACGGCCCGGAGCACGTTGCGCCACTCCCGGTCCCGCCCGCTGGCCCAGCTCCAGGCGTAGCCGACCAGCGGCCGGCGGATGACGACAGACACCGTGAAGACCACCGCCCACAGCAGCGAGATCCAGATGCCGAGCAGGAAGTAGCCCTTGGATTCCCCGACGATGTAGGCGATCACTGCGCAGACGGCGACGCCCACAAACCCGGAGAATGCCGGCTGCGTGGAGTCCCGGCGAATCAGCCGCCACACCAAGACCAGCGCGGACACACCGAGCGCCGACCCGATCGCGGGCAGTAAACCCAAGACGTGGGATGTCGCCACGAAAGTGACGACCGGCAGGGACGAGTAAATGACACCGCTCACCCCGCCTAGCTGGTTCAGCAGGCGTTCTGGATTGATGCGATTAGACGTGTTATTGGGAAGAGTCAACGCTGAATTTCGTAGTGCGGATTGTAGATGGCCTTGGTTCCGTTCTCCAGCTTGCCGATCCGGCCGCGCACTCGCAAAGTGCGCCCCGAGTCGATGCCGGGGATGCGGCGCTGGCCCAGCCACACCAGGGTCACGGTGTCGCTACCGTCGAACAGCTCCGCACGGACGCCACCCGCACAGCCCTTGCCGTTACATTCCACGCTGCGCAGCATACCGACCATCGTGACCTCCTGGCCGCGTTCGCAATCGATCACGCGCTGTGCGCCCGTACTGGCGACCTCGTCGGACAACTCCTCGGAGTCGCGCTCTTCCGGGTCCTCCGTCAACCGACGGGTGAGGCGGCGCAAATAACCTTGAGCCCCCATGGCCACTCCTGACAATGCCGATAAAGCTGCGGTGCATTCATCAATGCCAACGGATAACGTAGACCTCTTGGTTCCCCGGCGCCAACCGGACCAAACCGTGATTTTGGACCGCCAGTCTTCGCCGGGCACTATCGAGGCGTGGCTGTCGATCTGCGCGGTGTTACGACCGTGCTGCTGCCCGGAACCGGATCCGACGACGTGTACGTCGATCGGGCGTTTTCCGGGCCCTTGCGCAACGCCGGCGCACGGGTGGTGACCCCGTCGCCAACGCCGGACCGGTTGGTCGACGGCTATCTGTCCGCCCTGGACGACGCCGCGCGCGAGGGTCCCATCGCCGTCGGCGGGATCTCGATCGGTGCGGCGGTGGCAGCCGCCTGGGCACTCGCGCATCCCGGCCACACCGTCGCCGTTCTGGCCGCGCTGCCCGCCTGGGCCGGGCCACCCGGGTCGGCGCCGGCCGCCCTCGCGGCGCGGTACTCGGCGTCGGCGCTACGCGCCGACGGTCTGGCCGCGTCGACCGCCCAAATGCGAGCATCCAGCCCGAGCTGGCTGGCCGAGGAGCTGGCCCGGTCGTGGCAAGCGCAGTGGCCGCTGTTGCCCGACGCGATGGAAGAAGCGGCCGCCTACATCGCGCCAAGTTGTGACGAACTCCACAGGCTGGTCGCTCCCCTCGGGGTGGCCGCCGCGGTTGACGATCCGATTCATCCGCTGCAGGTCGGCATCGACTGGGTCGCCGCCGCACCGCATGCGGGCCTGCGGACGGTGACGCTCGATCAGATTGGCGCCGACAGCGCCACGCTCGGCTCGGCCTGCCTGGCCGCGCTGGCCGACGCGTAGCCGTTTCCGGGCCCGGCTAGCCGCCGGTGGTGGTGCGCAATTGCTGCATGGCCGACCCGTCCACGCTGCGGCGCGCGGCCGGCTCGTCGGGCGGCTGTTGCGCGTCGGTTTGTCCGGCGGCCTGCTGTTGCGCCTCGGCCTGCTCCACGGCGGCCTGACGTAGCTGGTCGGTCATCGGCTCGGGCAGCTGCACAGCCAACGGCGTCCGCACCGGCAACGGGGTGTCACCGCGGCGAACGACGGTGTCCGCCAACGCCGCACGCGCCTCCTGCTCCAGCGCCTCGATGGTCTCGTGCGGGCCGTTGATGACGCAGCGGATCATCCAGCGGTAGCCGTCGACCCCGATGAAACGGACCACCCCAGAGGCGGTGCCGATCACCTCGCGGCCCCACGGGCCGTCCTTGATGCTGACTTCGGCCGAGTCCTTGCGCAGCGAGTCGGCGAGCTCGCCGGCCACCTCACGCCACAGGCTGCCGGTCTTGGGTGCGGCGTAGGCGGCAATCGTGAAACGGCCATTGGGCGTGACAACCCACACCGCGCTCGGGACGCCGGTCTCGGTCAGCTCGACCTGCAGCTGACCGGCTTCCGGCATCGGGATGAGCACCGAACCCAGGTCGAGCCGGGCCAGCTCCGCGACCGCCGGGTCATCGAAGTCCTCGATGTCGAACGGGCCTTCCAGCTCTTCGTCGGGTTGCTCAGCGGAGGCCTGGGCGTCCAGTGGTGTCTTGACCGGGTCGTCGCCGGCCCGACCGGCGGAAGTGTCTTCGCTGTCGTCTTTGCCTGAACGTCTACCGAATGCAGCCATCAGCGCCGCTCCTCCTCATCGCTTCGCTCTGCATTGTCACCGGCGGTCACAAACTCGCGTGTCCGCCGGAGGAACCGTGACCACCATCGCCACGGGATGTTTCGGCCAGCCCGGCCTCGTCGAATGACGCGACCTCAACTAGCTCGACTAACTCGACCCGCTGCACCAGCAACTGGGCGATGCGATCGCCGCGGTGCACCACGATCGGCTCGGCTGGGTCGAGGTTGATCAGCGAAACCTTGATTTCGCCGCGATAGCCCGCGTCGATGGTACCCGGACTGTTGACTATCGAAAGTCCAACCCGCGCAGCCAGTCCCGAGCGCGGGTGGACCAAGCCGACCATCCCGAAGGGGATGGCGACCGCGACGCCCGTTGGAACCAGGGCGCGTTGCCCCGGGTCCAGCGTGACGTCTTCTGCGCTGTAGAGATCAACCCCCGCGTCGCCGTCGTGTGCACGGTTGGGCAGCGGGAGCTCGGGATCGAGGCGGATAACTTTCACTTCAAGGCCAGACTGGTCGACACGGGGCCACAGACTACCCTTGACCGCGTGTCCGGTACGCGCGTCGCGCCGCACAGCGTGCGATATCGCGAGCGACTGTTGGTCCCGTGGTGGTGGTGGCCACCGGCCTTCGCGCTGGCGACGTTGATCGCTGTCGAAGTCAACCTCGGTGTCAAAGCCCTCCCCGACTGGCTGCCGTTTGTGACGCTGTTCATCGTGGCGACCGGAACGCTGCTGTGGCTGGGCCACGTCGAAATCCGGGTGACCGCGGCCGACGACGGCGCGGTGCAACTGTGGGCCGGGGACGCTCATTTGCCGGTCACCGTGATCTCCCGATCCGCCGAAATAGCGGCGCCGGCGAAGTCGGCGGCGCTGGGACGCCAGCTCGACCCGGCGGCGTATGTGTTGCACCGCGCATGGGTCGGACCGATGATTTTGCTCGTCCTCGATGACCCAGACGACCCCACGCCGTACTGGATGGTGAGCTGCCGTCACCCTGAGCGGGTGCTGTCGGCCCTGACAAGCTAGGTGCAGCTATCAGGCGGCGCAGTCGGTACAGATCATCACGCCGTTCTTCTCGCTGGCGAGACGGCTGCGGTGTTGCACCAAAAAGCAGCTCGAACAGGTGAACTCGTCGGCTTGTTTCGGAATGACCCGAACCGATAGTTCCTCGCCAGACAGGTCAGCGCCAGGCAGTTCGAAAGACTCGGCGGATTCGGTTTCGTCCACGTCGACAACAGCCGACGCTGCTTCGTTCCGTCGAGCTTTGAGCTCCTCCAGCGAGTCCTCCGAAACGTCGTCAGTTTCGGTACGCCGTGGAGCGTCATAGTCGGTAGGCATCGTCCAATCCCCTCACATGCCTGCATTACTTCAGGCAACGCTTTGTACCAGCGTCGAACGCATCCACCAAATGATTCGTGCCCGTATCGCGGTCCATTAGGTTGTGATTTACCTCACATCCCCGAATTGACCCTCGTATTTGCCTTCAAACAGTGGGTTTAGCGTGCGGCTAGAGTGCACCTGTGGTCGCACAAATCACCGAGGGTACCGCCTTCGACAAGCACGGTCGTCCGTTTCGGCGGCGCAACCCCCGGCCTGCCATCGTCGTGCTGGTTTTCCTGGTGTTGGTGACGGGCGTGGCGTGGACGGTGACGCTGACGCGACCGGCGAAAGTTCGCGAAGCCGAAGCGTGCAACCCACCCCCGCAGCCGGCGACCGGATCGGCACCGGCCCAAATCGGCGAGCAGATGTCGCGATCCGCGATGATCGATGTCACACCGGCGAAACTCGCCGATACCAAGGTCCGTGTCCTCAACGCCAGCGGTCGGGGCGGCCAGGCCGGCGACGTGGCCGGCGCAATGAAGGATCTGGGTTTTGCGCAGCCGACCGCGGCCAACGACCCGATTTACGCCGGCACCCGGCTGACGTGCCAAGGCCAGATCCGCTTCGGCACGGCGGGGCAAGCCACCGCCGCCGCGGTGTGGCTCGTCGCCCCGTGCACCGAATTGTTCAACGACAACCGCGCCGACGACTCCGTCGACCTCGCTGTCGGCACGGAATTCGGCGCGCTGGCCCACAACGACGACATCGACTCGGTGCTCGCCAGTCTGCGTCCCGGTGCCACCGGGACGTCAGATCCCTCGCTGCTGTCGAAAATTCACGCCAGCAGCTGCTGAGTCAGTCCGGGATCGGCGCCAAGCCGTCGAACCGCTCAAGGGCCGCCAACAGTTCGTCGGCAATTCCGGGTGCGGCCGCGACCACCAGTCCGGCGCCGCCGGCGGGTTCGTCCGGCGCCGGCACCAACACACGGGCCCCGGCCTCGGCGGCGATCAGCGCACCCGCGGCGCGATCCCACACCTGCAGCCCGTGCTCGTAGTAGGCATCCAGCCGCCCCGCCGCGACCATGCACAGGTCCAGCGCCGCGGAACCGATGCGACGCACGTCTCGAACCAACGGCAGCAGCTGCGCCAGCAGCGCCGCCTGGGTGGCACGCCGCCCGATCGCATACCCAAATCCGGTGCCCAGCAACGCCATCGATAGATCATCGACCTCGGCGCACCGCAACGCATGCGTCCCGTGCTCGTCGATGAAATGCGCGCCGAGACCTTTTGCCGCCGAATAGATCCGGTGCCCGACGACGTCGGCGACCGCGCCGGCCACCGACACGCCGTTAACCTGCGCCCCGACCGACACCGCGTAAGCCGGGATGCCGTAGACGAAATTCACCGTGCCGTCGATGGGGTCGAGCACCCAGGTGACCGCGTCGGCGGATGCCGCCTTGCCGGCGGGCCCGCCGCCCTCTTCGCCGAGAATTGGGTCGCCAGGCCGTAATTCGGCCAGCCGATCGCGCAGCAGCCGTTCGGTCTCGGTGTCGACCACCGTCACCGGATCGGTCGGTGTGCTCTTTGAGCGCACCGCGCCACTGTCGGTCGTGCCCGCGTGGGCGCCGAACACCTCGGCGCGGCGAGACCTCACGAACTCGGCGGCTTCGGTGGCCAGCGTTTCGGCTACGGAGCGCAGCCGCGCGGGCTCGTCGTCGGGTCGCGTCACCGGTCTATCGCATCACAGTTGCCGACGGTGGCGGAGACCGGAGACTCCCCTGTCCGCTGGCCCGGCTCGGCCACGAACGCAACCGCGTCGTCGCCAGCTAAGGTGTGAAACAGCCCAAATCTCGCCAAGGAGATTTCGATGACCAGCACCGACTCGGCCACGGAAACACCCGGTACCGAGGCAGCCTCCGGCGCGCCGCAGCGTCGTGGATTCGGCGTCGATGTCGGCGGCAGCGGAATCAAAGGCGGGATCGTCGACCTGGACACCGGACTGTTGGTCGGCGACCGGGTCAAACTGCTGACACCGCAGCCCGCCACGCCGTCGGCCGTCGCCAAAACCATCGCCGCGGTCGTCAAAGAATTCGGCTGGCCCGGTCCACTCGGGGTGACCTATCCCGGCGTCGTCACCGACGGCATCGTCCAGACGGCGGCCAACGTGGACCGCGCCTGGATCGGGACTAACGCGCGGGAGGCGATCAGCGCCGAGCTGCACGGCCAGCAGGTCACCGTTCTCAACGATGCCGACGCGGCCGGACTCGCCGAAGAGCGCTACGGGGCGGGCAAAAACAACTCGGGATTGGTGGTCTTGCTGACCTTCGGAACCGGGATCGGATCCGCCCTGATCCACAACGGGGTGCTGATCCCCAATACCGAATTCGGCCACCTCGAAGTCGGCGGTAAGGAGGCCGAGAAACGCGCGGCGTCGTCGGTCAAAGACAAGAACGAATGGAGCTATAAGCGCTGGACCAATGAGGTGACCAGGGTGCTGATCGCCATCGAGAACGCGATATGGCCCGACCTGATCATCGCCGGCGGTGGCATCAGCCGGAAGGCCGACCAATGGCTGCCGCTGCTCGAAAATCGCACCCCCGTGGTGGCGGCGGCCTTGCTCAATACCGCCGGGATCGTCGGTGCCGCGATGGCCTCGACCATGAACGTAACGCGCTGAATTTTCGCCGGTAGGGCGGTAGGAGCGCACACTGTCGTTACAATGGACCACGGCGACCGCCCGACAGATAGCGTGCCAGCAGTCACGCCGATACCAACGCCGACATTCGACATAGCAGACACTTTCGGTTTCACCATGCCCAGACCCACCGAAAGTGAGTAACCGAAGGGGTGTAAGTGGCAGCGACCAAGACCAGTCCGGCGACTGATGAGCCGGTGAAGCGCACCGCCACGAAGTCCCCCACCAAGCGGCCGGCGGCGAAGATCGCCAATGGCTCCGCGCCGGCGAAACGGGCGACGAAGACAGCATCGCCGGACACCCAGTCCGCCGACGAGATCGAGGCGACCGCCGAGAGTGGCGCCGCGAAGAAGAGCCGCACCCCCACCAAGGCTGCCCCGGCCAAGGCGCCGTCGGGTCGCGGGGCGAAGGGCGCATCCCCAGGTGCTGGGGACGACGAAGCCGTGGAGGGCGTCGACGAGACCGCCGCCTTGGAACTCGACGGCGAGCCCGACCTCGAAGCTGAACCCGTCGAGGAACTCGACATCGAGGCCGACCTCAGCCTCGACGACCTGGCGGAAGAGGCCGCGCCCGAGGCTGACGCCGAAGCCAGTGACGGCGAGGAGGCCGAGGCCGCGCCGGTCGCCAAGAAGGCGAAGGCACCGGCCGATGAGGACGAGGACATCTCCGAGCCCACCGAAAAGGACAAGGCATCCGGCGATTTCGTTTGGGACGAAGACGAATCCGAAGCATTGCGGCAGGCTCGTAAAGACGCCGAGCTCACCGCGTCCGCCGACTCGGTTCGCGCCTACCTCAAGCAGATCGGCAAGGTGGCGCTGCTTAACGCAGAAGAAGAGGTCGAGCTGGCCAAGCGGATCGAAGCCGGCCTGTATGCCACGCAGCTGATGACCGAGCTGGTCGAGCGCGGCGACAAGCTGCCCGCCGCCCAGCGCCGCGACATGATGTGGATTTGCCGCGACGGCGACCGCGCGAAAAACCATCTGCTGGAAGCCAACCTGCGACTGGTGGTTTCGTTGGCCAAGCGCTACACGGGCCGCGGCATGGCCTTCCTCGACCTGATCCAGGAAGGAAACCTGGGTCTGATCCGCGCAGTCGAGAAGTTCGACTACACCAAGGGCTACAAGTTCTCCACCTACGCGACGTGGTGGATCCGGCAGGCCATCACACGCGCCATGGCTGACCAGGCTCGCACCATCCGCATCCCGGTGCACATGGTCGAGGTGATCAACAAGCTGGGCCGTATTCAGCGCGAGCTGCTGCAGGACCTGGGCCGCGAGCCCACGCCCGAAGAACTCGCCAAGGAAATGGACATCACGCCCGAGAAGGTGCTGGAAATCCAGCAGTACGCGCGTGAGCCGATCTCGCTCGACCAGACCATCGGCGACGAGGGCGACAGCCAACTGGGTGACTTCATCGAGGACTCGGAGGCCGTGGTGGCCGTCGACGCGGTGTCGTTCACGCTGCTGCAGGATCAACTGCAGTCGGTGCTCGAGACGCTGTCGGAGCGCGAAGCCGGCGTAGTACGGCTGCGGTTCGGTCTCACCGACGGCCAGCCTCGTACCCTCGACGAAATCGGCCAGGTCTACGGCGTGACCCGCGAGCGCATCCGCCAGATCGAGTCCAAGACCATGTCGAAGTTGCGCCACCCCAGCCGCTCCCAGGTCCTGCGCGACTACCTGGACTAAGCGAGCCTCTCGATAACTAGCTTGACCAGCGGATTTACTGGTCAATCAAGTTATATCACATAAGTACAGAGCTGTCAGTTAAGATAACTCTGTGCCCCGCCGTAAGCCGCCGCTGCCGCTCGCGTTGGTCGACCTGATGCCCTCGTGGCAACTCGCGATGCGCGCCGAGCGGAAGGCCGAGCAGACCATCAAGGGCTATGGCGACGGCGTCCGGGGTTTTATCGCCTGGTGCGAGACCAACAGCCACACTCCCGCCCTGGACCGCAACCTGGTGCACGGTTATGTCGCCGATTTGCTGCAAAAGGGCGCTGAGCCGGCCACCGCGCGGGCGCGTCAGCTCGGGGTGCGCCGCTTCTCGGCGTGGCTTACCGACGAGGGCGAGTTCGACGTCGATCCCCTGCTGGGCATCAAAGCGCCGAAATTGGATACCAAGGTCACGCCCTCGTTGACCGACGATGAGCTGCGGCGCCTGATCGCGGCCTGTGGCGGCAAGGAGTTCCGCGACCGCCGCGACGACGCGATCATCCGACTGATGGCTGAAACGGGCATGCGGGCCGGCGAAGTCTGCGGCCTGAATATCTCCGACGTCGAGCTGACGCGGGGGCTGGTGACCGTGAGACGGGGCAAGGGCGGCAAGGGCAGAATCGCGCCCTTTGGCCCACAGACGGCGCGGGCCATCGACCGCTACCTCCGAATGCGACGAACGCACCGCCTGGCCGACACCGATGCGCTGTGGCTTGGCGACCGCGGCAAGGGCCTCGAATACTACGGCCTGCACTCGGCGCTGAAGTACCGCGCGGGCCTCGCGGGCCTCGACGGCTTTCACCCGCACCTACTGCGGCATACCGCCGCCTCGCGGTGGCTGGCCGCAGGCGGTAGCGAGGGCGGTTTGATGGCCGTGGCCGGATGGCAGCGCCGTGACATGATCGACCGCTACACACGCGCGACCGCCTCCGAGCGGGCCGCCGCGGAGGCGCGGGGCCTCGGCCTTGGCGATCTGTAAAAAGTCGGCATGGTTAATCACGCCGCCCGTACTGCGCACATACACTGTGCTTAGCTCGGTTTTAGGCTGCCCCGCTCGCTGACTCACGACGATGCGCAGCTCGAATGCCGGGCCGGTGGCACTAAATGTTCTGTGCCGCCTGCCATCAGCTCTGACTAATTGCATACGGATCGGCTCAACCGCAGCACCGGAATCGTGGGTGGTGGACTGCGGGGGTCCGGTCAGACACCAGGAATTCGTCTGACCCGACAGGAAGTCGTCCGCTATGACAACCCTTACCCCTGCTCAGCTTTCGATGCGTGGCCGACTCGGCGCGTATGCATCGTGGGCGCGTACCGAGGACCCCGTCGCGCGCACAGCGCCTGCACGCCGCGCCGCCGAGGCGAGGTTTGACAAGCTCGTGGACCCCGACAACGTACTGCCGGCGGCCGAGCGTGCCAGGCGCGCCGAAGCCGCCCGCAAGGCGCACTACACGCGCATGGCCATGAAATCCGCGCAGGTGCGCAGCAGTGGTCGTCGTGCCGGTGCCGCCGCGGCCTGACGCCGCATTTTTACACCAGGAAAACCAGGGATAGGAGCCCATGTGACGAAAGCCGTTGAACCCCAACCAGATTGAGAAACCCATGATTGCAAAAAGAAAGCCCGGGGGCACGACTCCCCGGGCAATCCAAAAACCACCAGTAATTCCAGTATACATGGCGAGTCGGCGCTGCAGACGTTGCCATCGCCGCTTATTCGCTGATCTCAGCATCAGCCGCGGATGCGGGTGGCGTTGTCTGGCCGCCCTGCGCCGCGAACGCCTCCGCGAGGCCGCCGCATGACCGCGCCCGACGATGATCTAGCCCTCAGCGACAGCGGAAACGCCAAACTGGTTGAAGAGCACCACGCCAGCCGACTGAGATACTGCCCCCAGACCCGCCGATGGCTGGTGTGGGACGACACCCGTTGGCGGCCCGAGGTTGATGATGCCGCCGCCTGGCAGGCCGTGGACTCGGTTATCGACAACTTCGACATACGCGGCGACAGCCGGCGGGCCAAGCACCAACTCCGCAGCAGAAGCGCCAAAGCCATCTACTCCGCGGTCACGCTCGCCAGGTACCGACCGGAAATGCGCGTCGCCCTCGACCAGTTCGACGCAGACCCGTACGCCCTCAACACACCTGACGGCATCGTGGACCTGCGCACCGGAAATCTGAGCCCGCACGATCCGGCGGCCCTTCACACCCTGATCACCGGGGTGGGTTACGACCCGGGCGCCGCAGCGCCGCGCTGGCTCGCATTCCTCGACGAGACTTTCGGCGGCGACGCCGAGCTGATCGGCTACATGCAGCGGGTCTGCGGCTACGCCACCATAGGTGAAGTCTTCTACGAAATTTTTCCGTTCCTATTCGGCCAGAAGGGCGCCAACGGCAAAACCGTGCTGGTGAACGTTATGTTGCGTGTGCTGGGGGATTACAGCGGCGTAGCGCCGTCGAAATTCCTACTCGCCCAACGCTTCGACAAACACCCAACCGAGATCGCGATGCTTCGCGGTAAGCGGTTCGTCTCGTGCTCGGAGAGCAACGCAGGCGAACGATTCGACGAAGCCAAGGTGAAACTGCTCACCGGCGGTGACCCACTCACTGGCCGAGTCATGGGCGGCAATTTCTTCGACTTCCGGCCCAGCCACACCCTTTTCATGATGAGCAATCACCGGCCAGAAGTGACCACCGGCGGCTACGCGTTCTATCGCCGCCTAAAGATCATCCCGTTCAACCACACGGTGCCCGAAGATAGGCGCAACGGGAACCTGGCCGCCGAACTCATCGCAGACGAAGGGCCGGCAATACTTGCCTGGCTCGTCGCCGGTGCCGTCGAAGCACTGGCCACCGGGCTGCGGGAACCCGCGGTGGTGACGCAGGAAACGGCCGATTACGCAGAGCAGGAACAGGGGCCGTTTGAGACCTTCCGCGACGAATGCCTCAAAGACGGTGATCCCGACTCCTGCCTTTCATCGGACATTCTTTACGCTGCGTTCAACGCGTGGTCTTTCTATCGCAGTGACGTACCGCAGCGCTTTAAGAATATGACGCTGCCGAAATGGCGGCGGGAATTCAACGGAGCCACCGGGTTGATGTCCAGTCAGCACAAGATTGGCGGCGACAAGGTGCGCGGCTACCGCGGGCTACGCCTCATGCCAGGCATCATTCCGGCGTCGGCTGAGGGGTGTTCAGCAAAGTGACAAATACCCACCACACATACGTCACCGGTACCGGTACTTCCGGTACCCTCGTCGACCGGTACCGGTACCTGGTGACGTTTGTGGTGACGTTAAAAACGGCTTTGACCTGCACGGTACCGCTAGTACCACTAGTTTGCTTAGCTCGACGACTAAGAAAAAATACTAAGACAACTATAAGACCTGTTCAGGGATATAAAGAGCGAAAAGCGTATGTGTCTATAGGGCTAAGGCATAGCGAAATAGCGGTACTAGCGGTACCCGGCCCCCACAGCAAACGACCACCCCACGGTGGCTCACGAAAGGAGCCGTAATGGCCGGTGCATATTGGCTTACGATTCTCCCCGAAACAACGAAACTCGAAAAGGGCCTGAAAGACGCAGTCCAAAAGGTTAACCGGGACCGGTCGATGCGAATCGAGCCCGAAATTGACGACCGCAAATTTCGCGATAGGGCCCGCGACTGGGGCCGCCACATTAACGACTCGATCAAAAACAGTGGCGCCGGCGACGTGCTACAAGACATGCTTTCTACCGCGGTCAACGAAGGCGCAAAGGAAATCGGCGGCCGGTTCGGCGAGGCGATCGGCAACAGCGGGGTAGGCAAGACCATTCGCGGATGGTCCGACGACCTTCAGCCCGTCATCGAAAGCGCGCGGAAAGCCACCGACGCGTTGAACGGCATCAGGGCCGGTGATGCCGCCGGTGGCTTGCACGACATGTCGGAGGCGCTCAAGGGCATCGGCCAGGGCGATGTCGCGGGCAAGATCCAAAACATCGCCGACCGGTCGTCCGAACTTCAGACCAAGATGGGCAAATTGAAGGGCGACGTCAAAGACACTGTCGACGGGTTCACCCAGTTCGCGAACGGTGCCCCGAAGTTTGCTTCGGGGTTTGAAACCGTCGGGAAGGCGCTCGGGCCGATCGCGGCGGCCCTGGCAACGATTTCTGCGCTGGACAAAGATTTCGGCGGCAAGCTGAACACATTCTTCGACGGCCTTGAGCATCACGACTGGTCGAAGATTTGGCACGGGGCGGCCGGTCTTGGCGGCGATTCGCTGAAGGACGCCGCCACCGGCTTCAACCTCTGGCGCCTGCCTTGGGATGACAGCCCGACGAAGAAGAGCGAAACACACACGCCACGCACAGGTCCGAATGATCCCAATGGTCCGCAGTCACGGCTGGGGCAGACACTGCTCGGCGGCAACGGCAGCGGTGCACCCCCAGGCCCGAAGAGTCCGCTCGACCAACTCATCCCGCACGCCACCGGAGGCATGGCCGGCATCGACCGCGGCATGATCACCGGCCCGGGCAGCGGAACCTCGGACAGCATCCTCGGCATGCCGGCCGCCGTCCGCGTATCCAACGGGGAGTTTGTCGTCAATCAGCAGAGCACAGCCAAGTGGCTGCCCCTGTTGAAAATGATCAACAGCGGCCTCCCCGGCTTCGATGATGGCGGCATGGTCGGCGCCGCCGATCAGCAGGTCGCCGGCCTGGCCGGAATCCCCTACTCGATGGGCGGATTCTCGTCGTCCGCCCTGGACTGCTCCGGCGGCGTGTCGGCCATCGTGAACGCCTACCTTGGCCGCCCGATGTTCTCGTCGCGCATGTCGACACCTTCCGAAGGCTCTTGGCTGTCGGCCCTGGGAGCGGCCGGCGGGCGCGGCGGAAGCGGCGACCTGACTGTGTTGTGGTGGGACGGCGGCACCGGTGGCGGACAGAATGGCCACACCGAGGTCATCCTGCCCAACGGCCAGGTGGCCGAAGCCACCCCCGGCGGCCTGAAGATCGGCGCCGGTACGACGCCGCCCAACGACAAGCAGTGGACGCAGGCGGCCCACTTCCCTAAGGAAATGCTTTCTGGCGCCTGGCATCCCCAGGGCGGCAGCAGCGGAGGCTCGCCTGGTTCACCCGGCAGCCTCCTCGGCGGTGGTTCTGGTGGCGGCTCAGGCGGCGGCAGCGGTGGCTCGAAGCGCGGCGGTGGCGGATCTGGTGGAGGCGGGTCAGCAGGCGACTTTATGAGTGGCCTGCTGGGCGGCGGATCATCAGGCAGCGGCGGCCTCGGCGACCTCGGATCGATCGTCGGAAACGGCTTCAAAGAAACGCTCGGCCTCGACGGCACGGTGCTGTCCGACCCAACGCAATGGGCCGGTGTCAAATCGGGCATGGCCGGCCTGAGTTACCTTGGCAGCCTGCTGGGCGGCAGTGACAAAAAGGGCGGGTCAGGCGGTGGCGGGCTGTCGGGGCTGTTCAACCTCCTTGGTGGCGGTCATCAGCGCCCGGCGCAACCGGACGCCATGCAGCCAGGCGGCGCAAAGCCTCCCGGTGCTGCACCACCTCCCGGTGGCCCGCAGCCACCGTGGCAGCAAGCCCTCGCCGGCCCGCAGGGCGCCCCACTGGCGCCGGGCGAATCGCAGGTGCATCTGCCTGGCGGCGGGCCGCACCCTTCGCCGGGCAGGCCTCCGTTCGAGGATGCGAGCTGGCAGGCCAATTTGCAAAAGGATGCGGCAGCCAACGATTGGGCTGAAGCTGTGCGCAGGCAGCAATTTCCGCCGCGCGACCCAGTGCTTCCAGCGGACCCGCTGAGCCTGTTGGCCAGCGTCGCGCTGCCGATCGCTGGTAGTGCCCTCGGCGTCAACGGCGGCGGCGGTGCAGGCGGCGGCGGTGCCGGCCAATTCGGTGCAGGCGGCGAACTGGGGCCAGGCGGGCGGCCGCAAAATCGAAATGCGGGCGTTGAGCAGTTCACGCCGGACCGATATGCGCCGGCGGTGGGCGGCGCGGGCGGTCAGGGTGGCGGGCCAGCGCCGGACAATTCGTTTAACGTCCAGTTCAACGGAATCAGCAACGCCGATCAACAAATCGACGCTTTCCGCAGGCAGCAAAACGCCCGCACTCGAACAACGAAAGTGATGGGCTGATGACCAGCACGGCAAGGCTGCTCGCCTTCGAGGCCGTCGCCAAAGCGGTGGCCGACCCACGGAGCGCCGAGCAGGCAGCCGTCGACCTGCTCAGCGGTACCGAGTCCGGCGACACCCCGGCGGCCGTCGTTGCATTGCTGGACGCCGCGGTGCTCGCGGCCAGCGCTCACGGTCGCGAGCGGGCGGCCAAGCTTCTCGGTCGCGCCGTCGCGGCGCTGGCCGATCGGCTCGTCGGTGACGCCGTCGCGGGCGTCTACGCGGCCACGGCAGCACCGCCGCCGCCGTCACCCGATGAGCTGCAGGCCCGCGCTGAAGGCATCACGAAGTCGCGCCGATGATCCTCGACGACAACGAAATTCAGGCCGCCTACTACGCAGCCAGCGCGTTCGCTCGCGGCCGTGCACTCAACATGAGGCCAATCCCGGCGGCCGTGCGGGCACTGATCAGCCGTCTTGACATGGCCATACGCTGCCCAGTGTCGCCTACGCGACAGCAAAACGGGTGCGCTACTGAAGAATCAAGCCATGAGGTTATCGGCTCCGCGCTCGCAGCACGCATCCTCGGATGGTCCCAGCGCCGCGTGCAGCGACATGCCGCCGACCTCGATGGCCGGTACCTCGACAGCGGCCGGCTCGTCTTCGACGCCGCGGTTGTCCGTGAGTACGCAGAAGCCTTGAAAAAGAACGGATTACACGATGAGCGAACAGCCGCTTGACCCGGTCACCGAGCAACACCTGGCCGACATGCCCGACGACGATTGGCGAGCCCTCGTCGCCCGCGTCCGCCCACCAGACGACCCGAAAGCCGTTGCCGCCAAGGCACTCGCGCACCACGTACGCGGCAAGTCGCCCGAGTATCGCATCGAGCGCAATCAATCACAGGTCGCCGACGCAGTTCGCGGCTACATCACCGGAGGCAGGGCATGAGTAGACGGCAAACGGACCCGGCATACGCCGCGCGCGACATCGTCAAGCAGCTGCGGCAGCACGACATCGACCTACCCGACGACGCGGCCAGCGCGTACGCCGCGCTGCAAAACATCAGCGCCCCAGCGGACATCGAGCAGAATGCGGTGGCCAGACTCATCGCCGACGGCGCACCAGAACAACAGGTGCTCGAACTACTCTCTACCGAACAGCTGCGGCCACGCTACGCGCAAGCCGTCGTTACGGCGCGCATCATCGCCGGCAACAGGGTGCTCTCAGCGATCCGCGCCGACGCACCGAGCATCCATGAACAGCTCGACACCATCGCCGACGAGCTAATTACCCAAATCGAGGGCGCCGCCGCAGTCGGTAACGTGCCGCTCAATGCGCTGATCAGGGCGGCCCGCAACGACGAGGCGCGCCTCGTGGCCGACATCGAGACCAACGTCAACAAGATGCAACACCTCTGGCTACTGCGCGACTCAGTCTGGGACGTCCGCAAGCGCGACGTCAACGGCATCGACTGCTCACAGTGGCGAGACCCACGAATCGCGACGGCGCACAGCCACGGAGAATCAGTCGCCGCGTCGATGGCCGCCGCCTACTCAGGTGGCGCCGAGTTGTGGTTCCCGCGGCCAAGCGAATGGCTCGCTGTCGCCGAGCGGATCAACTCCGAGATGCAGAACCAAGCGCGTGCCGTGCGTGAGCGCCAGCGCGCCGAACTGGGCGTGTAACCCCCTGATGTCCTCGGGTTCCAATGGGTTTGATGACCCCGCCGTCGCCCGAGGCGCAAGGTGCCGCTGCGCTCGCTCACGCTCAGGCCGACGTGACGCAGAGCGCGGCGGCACCACCACACTCGGTGTTTGCTGGCAGGGCTTGTCCTGTCGCCCGGAGCATTTGCTGGCGCACCGGCACTGTTTGCTGGCGTCCATGCACGATCACCACGCTGACCTGCAACGATGCATGTGCAATAGCAATAGGCCGTTTGACCTGCGAGGGGGTGGGGGGATGCCTCCCATGTCGCATAACCGCAACTCCTGGCATATGCCCGCAAATTGCCCCAGGGGCTGAAACGTACGGGGCTGTAAATCACATAGGGTATCTAATTAGCTGTAATGGGCGTCAGAGCGTTTGCTAGGAGTTGAGGGCCGTGACCGAAAGTGCGCCGCCGGGCCTACGTGAGGATGGCACGCGCCTGTGGCTGTCGATAGTCGGGGACACCGAAGTCGACGAGCATGAGCTGGCGTTGCTCGCTCAGGCGTGCTATGTCATCGACACACTGGCCGCGCTCAATGAGGCGATCATCGACGCCCCGACCGACCTGAAATTGCTGACTGAACGTCGGCAGCAGCAGGTCGTTCTTACGAGGTTGATGGCGACGATGCGGCTGCCGTTTGGCCCCGAGGACGTGCCCGCACAGCAGCGCGGCGGTGCCCGCGGCGCCTACGCGCAGAGGGTGACGTGAGCCGCCGCCCGCGCGCATCGGCGGGACCGCCGGCCGAGTTGTGCGAGTTCGATGTTGAGCGCTGGGCGGCGGGTGTCGCCGTTGGCGATCCGTGGCGTTCGACGTGGGCGCATGAGGCGTGGCGCGAGGCCCGGGCCGCGTGGGTGGCTGCCGGCGGCGTGTGGCCGCAGTACTGCGACGAAATCTATGAGGCAACAGTCATGCCCGAACAGCCGTTTTTCGGCCACCACGCGGAGGACGAGGCAATCTATGCCCGACTGGCCAACGCATAAACGCCGCGCCGCGCAGCGCAGGCGCCTCAAGGCGTGGCGGCGTCGCATTGCACGACGCACCCAAGCCTAGGAGCCTACGACGAACGCGCCGACACCCCCCTTGGTGACACACGCAATGCTCTTCATCAACGGAGCCCGTCGAACGGCTCGTCGGGGGTAGCGGCGGCCGCGAGGATGGCCCAGCGGTCGGCCAGGTCCGCGGCGGCAAGCACCTGGTGGGCAAACTCGCGAGCCTGGTCCGGCGTCAACGATTCTTCGGCGTCGATGAGGACATGGGGTGCGTCGTCGCCGCGGAGGATCAAATCGCCGCCTGTGGTCTGCGTGCCGGCGGCCGTTACCTTGGCGCGGGCGGTGGACAGTTTCGGCCCGTAGTACGTGAGAAGGCCGGCGTCCTCAGGGTGAGCGATCGCCTCTATGGCGCCGTCGGGGAGCGGGTGGTTGGTCATGTGGTTAGCTTCCTCTCTTGCTTTGGCGTGAAGGCGTCTGGTCAGTCGGATTGATGTGGTGCCCATGGCGCGCAGCGGTGCGCCGCTGTGCACGGCTGCGTGTAGACGCCGTTGGGGCCGATAGCGCCGGGGACGCCGTTGATTGCTGAGCGCGGTGGCCCGGGCGGCACGGGGTACGGCGCCGGGTCGGCCTGCGCAGGCGACACCAAATGACCCAGGTTCCCACCGTCGATCGACGCGCCGACGGCAAACATCAGCGCGGCCGCGGCGAAGATTGCGACCCAAAATGCGGCCCACAACCACCGACGGCGGTTCACAGCGCACGCCCCGCCGGGTGCTTGTCCATCGCCGCCCGAATACGCCAGTCGGCGGCTTGGCGGGCTGCGGCGAGCATCTGCACGGCGAAATCGCGTGCAGCCATTGGGGTCATCGCAACGCTGTCGAGTCCTGCGCCGACGATGACGCGCGGCCCCTCCTGCAGCGGGTCGTCGAAGATGGCGCCGGTGCGGCCCTGTATGCACGTCGGGACGACGTAAGCCTCGGCTGCGTCATCGCTGTATTTCTCGCCATAGACGACGCGCGAGGCCAGCTCGCCGAAGTCCTCGCAGTCGACGGCGCCCTCAGGCAGTGGGATGGTTGTGGTCACTGGTGTCCTCTCAGTGGTCGAGAGGACGTCGTTTCAGTCCAAGATATCGGCACGGATAGCGCTGCCGTAAGTACCAGGTTTTTGCTGGTCGTGTACAGCGCTAACTAGCTCCTAGTGCGCGACTACCTGGACTGAGAACCCGGCGCGTACGTCTGCCCCAGACTTGTTGCCGTACAAGCTAAGTCATGATCGGCGCCGGTCCGGCTACCGCTGCGCACCGGAAATCCGGTTCGACACACGGGAATCGACCGCGTCGGTCATGCCGGCGACGTACGGTGACCGGATGGCAGCCGACCGAAAACTCGTCTCGTCAGAATCCGACTTCGAATCGATGGTCGGCTATTCGCGAGCGGTGGCAGTAGGCCCCTATGTCGCGGTCGCCGGCACCACCGGCACCGGGCCCCCAGGTGATATCGCCGCTCAAGCTCAAGACGCCTTGCGCCGCATCGAGATTGCGCTCGGTCAGGCGGGCGCTTCGCTGACCGACGTGGTTCGCACCCAGATCTACGTGACCGACATTTCACGGTGGCGCGAAGTCGCAGCGGTGCATGCGCGGGTCTTCGGACGGATACGTCCCGCGGCGACCATGGTCGAGGTTTCGGCGCTGATCGCACCCGAGCTGCTGGTAGAGATCGAAGCCGACGCCTACCTGGAATCGCCGGAAGGGTCCGCAGGACTTGTGACCGGCGCAAATGTGCCCCCGGGACCCGGCAAATAAACGGTGACCCTTTTCACAGCGACGACCGGCAGCGGCCCGTACAGGTGCGGGAACAGCATCGCCTCCGGATCGGATGGCACACCCGGTTCCCAGCGCACAGGCGAGTCCAGCAAAGCCGGGTCGATGTGCAGCAGGACGAGGTCTCGGCGACCGCGGAAGAGCCGGTTGGCCGGTAGATGAACCTGCTCAGGTGCCGACAGATGGATGAACGTAGCGGCACCGCCCGGCCCGGGCGGCGGCGGGTGGATCGCCCCGCGGTCGCGGGCACGAGACCACTCGTCGACCCCGCACAGATGCACTAGTACGCCAGTAGCTGAAGCCACGTTCGGTCACCTTAAAGCGCCTGCCCGAAAGGTGTGACAAATCCGTGAGAAACGACACACCTGATAACGATCGGGGAACAACGCGAAAACGCCGAACGTCTGAGAAAGTGGGTATACGAGAACGGAGAAGCCAATGAACGCAACTCTGACAAGTCCCGAGCTAACTCGAGCTGACCGCTGCGACCGCTGCGGTGCCGCAGCTCGCGTACGCGCCAAGCTGCCTTCTGGTGCCGAGCTTCTCTTCTGCCAACATCACGCTAACGAGCACGAGGCGAAGCTTGTTGAGCTCGCCGCGGTGCTGCAGGTCAGCAAAAGCTAGGTTCCAGCGGAACTCACCCATTCGCAATGTGAGGTGTGGGCGTATTCATCGGTAATGCTGGACCGGTATGAGCGAGCAGACCGCCAAGCCGTCACGCCATCACATCTGGCGAATCATGTTGAGAACTCTGACAAAGAGTTGGGACGACTCGATCTTTGCCGAGTCCGCGCAAGCGGGCTTTTGGTCGGCGCTTTCGACGCCTCCACTGCTGTTGGGAGTGCTGGGCAGCCTGGCTTATGTGGCACCCCTTTTCGGCCCGGACGCGCTGCCCAGCATCGAACACAGCGCCATCTCGGCGGCCCACAGTTTGTTCTCGGCCAGCGTCGTCAACGAGATCATCGAACCCACCGTTCGTGACATCACCGCGCACGCCCGCGGCGAGGTGGTGTCCCTCGGGTTTTTGCTGTCACTGTGGGCAGGATCGTCGGCGATCTCGGCATTCGTCGATTCCGTGGTCGAGGCGCATGACCAGACACCACTGCGCCACCCGGTGCGGCAGCGACTGTTCGCGCTGTTCCTCTATGTGGTGGGGCTGGTAGCCGCGGTCGTGACCGCGCCGCTGGTGGTCGTTGGCCCGCGCAAGGTGTCCGAACACATCCCGGACGCCCTGGCCAACGCGCTGCACTACGGCTACTACCCGGCGCTGATCCTCGGACTGATGTTCGGGGTCATCGTTTTGTACCGGGTGTCGCTACCGGAACCCCTGCCGACGCATCGGCTTGTCTTCGGCGCCGTCCTGGCCACCGCGGTGTTCGTGATCGCGACGCTGGGCCTACGGGTCTACTTGCGGTGGATTACCAGCACCGGCTACACCTACGGCGCGTTGTCCACGCCTATCGCTTTTTTGTTGTTCGCGTTCTTCGGCGGTTTCGCGATCATGATCGGCGCCGAACTCAACGCCGCGATCCAAGAAGAATTCCCCGCGCCCCGAACGCACGCCCACCGGCTGCGCAGGTGGCTGTTCGCGCGTTCGCCCACCCTGAAGCGGACGATGGAGTCGTTATCCAATCCCGTGACGACAAACCCGGCGACACAGCAACGCGATGTTGCGCCCGCAGAGCCGCCGCCCTGATCAACTCTTCTTGAGCTGCTCGTAGATCTGTTTGCAATCCGGGCAGACCGGTGAGCCCGGCTTAGCCGCCTTCGTGACGGGAAAAACCTCACCGCACAACGCGACCACGTGGCTGCCCATGACCGCGCTCTCGGCGATCTTGTCCTTCTTGACGTAGTGGAAGTACTTGGGGATGTCGCTGTCGGTCCCGTCGTCGACGCGTTCGTCGGTGTCGGTGCGCTCGATCGTCTGGGTCTGCATACCTCATATTGTGCACGCTCGGCATCGCTGCAAAACGGGCTGAGCCGGAATCGATCACGTGTGGGACAGTGGAGTAATGAAGCGCGGCTCCGATCCGGAGTTCGACGACAAGTTGGACGACTTCGACGGCCACAAGGCCCGGCCGGTGCTGATTACTGCCGCCGAGCCCTCGTACGAGGAGCAGCATCGCGCCCGGGTCCGTAAGTACCTGACCATAATGTCGTTCCGGATTCCCGCGCTGATCCTTGCCGCCCTCGCCTATGGCGCCTGGCACAACGGCCTGATCTCGCTGGCGATCATCGCCGTGTCGCTGCCGCTGCCCTGGATGGCCGTGCTGATCGCCAACGACCGACCACCTCGCCGCGTCGATGAACCTCGCCGCTTCCACGATGCCCGCCGGCGCACTCCGCTGTTTCCGACGGCCGAGCGGCCGGCACTCGAATCGCCGCGCCCCCGGCAACCGCAGCCCGGTTCGCCAGGTCGCGGGTACGACATCGGTTCCGACTAACTGGCCGTTGCGCGCACTTCTCAGGACATTCTCAGGTCATCGGCACATCTCTGCACGTCAAGGCGTGTGAGATGGCGGCGCCGTGGGAACTCTCAGGGCTGATCTGTCGTTACACAACATGACAGTTACAAGCCAATCGGGAGGCCGCCATGGCGAGCGCCATCACAGGCAGGTTTGACAGCGATCTAGATGCTCAGAGCCCCGCAGCGGACCTCGTGCGCGTATATCTGAACGGCATCGGGAAGACGGCGTTGCTGACGGCCGCGGACGAAGTCGAGCTAGCCAAGCGCATCGAGGCCGGGCTATATGCCGAGCATCTGCTCGCAACTCGCAAGCGTCTCGGCGAGAACCGCAAACGCGATCTGGCGGCTGTCGCGCGTGATGGCCAGGCCGCGCGCAGTCACCTGCTGGAAGCAAACCTGCGCCTGGTGGTGTCGCTGGCCAAGCGCTACACCGGTCGGGGGATGCCCTTGCTGGACCTGATTCAGGAGGGCAACCTCGGGTTGATCCGTGCGATGGAGAAGTTCGACTACTCAAAGGGATTCAAGTTCTCGACGTATGCCACGTGGTGGATCCGTCAGGCCATCACCCGGGGTATGGCGGACCAGAGCCGCACCATCCGGCTGCCCGTTCACCTTGTCGAGCAGGTCAACAAGCTGGCCCGGATCAAGCGCGAGATGCACCAGAACCTCGGCCGCGAGGCCACTGACGAGGAACTGGCCGAGGAGTCGGGCATCCCGGAGGAGAAGATCGCCGATCTGCTGGCCCACAGCCGCGACCCGGTCAGCCTGGACATGCCGGTCGGTTCTGAGGAAGAAGCCCCGCTGGGCGATTTCATCGAGGACGCCGAGGCGATGTCCGCGGAGAACGCGGTCATTGCCGAGCTGCTGCACACCGACATCCGCAGCGTGCTGGCCACTCTCGACGAGCGTGAGCACCAGGTGATCCGGTTGCGTTTCGGTCTGGACGACGGCCAGCCGCGGACCCTGGACCAGATCGGCAAGCTGTTCGGTTTGTCCCGCGAGCGGGTCCGCCAGATCGAGCGCGACGTGATGGCCAAGCTGCGCAACGGAGACCGCGCCGAACGGCTGCGCTCGTATGCGAGTTGAGCCGCCGCCGAAGGCAGCCCACTCAGCCAGGTAGCAGGACAGTATGCCCGCCGCGAATCCGCGGCGGGCATACTGCTTGCCTAGGCGGCGTTAAACCCATTTCGGCAGCTGGCCAAGTAGACTCGGCGTCAATGGAGGGTGCTGGATGAACGACCTGGTTGATACCACCGAGATGTACCTGCGGACCATCTACGACCTCGAGGAAGAGGGCGTGACACCGCTGCGCGCCAGGATCGCCGAGCGGCTCGACCAGAGCGGGCCGACAGTCAGCCAGACCGTCTCCCGGATGGAGCGGGACGGATTGCTCCACGTGGCCGGTGATCGGCACCTGGAGCTCACCGACAAGGGCAGGGCGCTGGCCATCGCCGTGATGCGCAAGCACCGTCTCGCCGAGCGTCTGCTCGTCGACGTCATCGGGTTGCCGTGGGAAGAAGTGCACGCCGAGGCATGCCGGTGGGAGCACGTGATGAGCGAGGATGTCGAGCGTCGGTTGGTGAAGGTGCTCGACAACCCGACGACTTCCCCGTTCGGCAACCCGATTCCGGGTTTGCTGGACCTGGGCGTGGGCCCGGATTCCGGTGCCGAGGGCGTCAACCTGGTCCGGCTGACCGAGCTGCCGGCGGGATCGCCGGTCGCGGTCGTCGTGCGCCAGCTCACCGAGCATGTTCAGGGCGACATCGATCTGATCACGCGGCTCAAGGACGCCGGCGTGGTGCCCAACGCGCGGGTGACCGTCGAAACCGGTGCCACTGGGGTCACCATCCTGATACCGGGGCATGAGAAGGTCACCCTGCCGAATGAGATGGCGCACGCGGTCAAGGTCGAGAAGGTCTGACCCACCGCTACCCCGCACGGCGGCCGAACGCCCGCTGCGGCGGCAGCCGCACACCGAGTCGCTTAGCTACTTCGACCTGAAAAACCGTTAGTGGTCGTGTGATGGCGGGTCGGGTGTCGTGGTCGGGTTGCTCGGGTGTCGGTTTCATGCGGCGAGGGTGCCGATCTTGACTAGGTTGTGGGTGAAGACGCCGTGTCCGCACCAGGTTCGGGCTCCGTTGATGCCGGTGAGTTCGGTGCGGTTCCAGCCGTAGCTTCGTTTGATGTGGTTGATGCGTCCTTCGGATCCGGTTCGCCATTTGATCTTGTCGCGGAAGGCTCGTCGGTGTTCGAACTCACGGCGTGCCGCACTGGGTTTGCTCATGCGGGGGATCGCCACGCTGCGTACGCCAAGGTCGTGTAGGTCGCGTTCCACCGATGGCTGGCCGTAACCGCGGTCGGCGGTGACCGCTCGCGGCGTGCGCCCGGCGCGGGTGGTGATCCGTGCGATCGCCGGGGCCAGCTGAGGCGCGTCGGCCGGGTTACCGACCTCGACGTTGTGATCGAGGATCACGCCGTCGGCGTTGTCGACGATCTGAGCCTTGTAGCCGAACTCGACGGGCTTGCCTAGGCGTCCCTTGCGGATTGGGCGGGCGTCGACGTCGTGCAGGCTCACCACCCGACTCGCCGACTCGGGCATCACCCCGGCCAGGCGGCTACGGGTCTGAGCCACAATGCGTTCCGCGGTTCCCACGACGGACTGTAGGCGGTTGATCGCCCGATGCAGCCGGCCCTTGCGGTGCCCGCTGGCACCGCGGAGTGCGCGCCGGGCGTTGCGGATCACCCCGGTGGCCTCGCGCATGGCTGCTTCGGTGATCCCGGCCAGTTCACCGGTGATCCGCCGTACCGCGGCCTGGGCCGCATCGCGCTGTTGCTCACCGCGCAGCTTCAACTTCGCGGCGATCGAGCGGGCCCGCCGCCCGGCCGAGCGCCGCCGATCCCGTGACGCAGTGCCACTCGCGCCTCCGGCGGCCTTGATCCGCGCCACGCTGCGGGCCATCGAACCGATCGCCTTGGCCAACAGACCCGAATCAGTCGGATAGGCCACCGCTGCGGCAATGACGGTGGTGTCAGCGCGAACCTTGTCAGTACGCAGCAGCTTGGCCGCGGCCGCCTTGGCCAGCAGCGCCTCGTTGAGCCCGGTGACCGCGTCGTCGCCGCAGCGGGTGGTGATCTTCATCAACGTGGTCGGATGCGGCACCCGGGTACCGAACGGGATCCGACAAAACCGCTGCCAGGAAATCGAATCGGACACCTCTCGGCACAACGACTCATAGCCCAGCCGGTAGCGGAACTTCAGAAACATCAACCGCAGATAGGTCTCCATTGGGATCGACGGCCGACCGATCCGGGCATCGAAATGCGCCGCGAACGGACCGAAGAACACCGGATCATCCAGCAGCGCATCCACCCGGCCCAACTCCACGGGCAACACCAACAACTCAGGCGGCAGGATCGAATCCCACAACGTCGGCTGGTCGTTTACAGTTCTGAGCACGATGGCCTCAATCCCTTCTCGCCAAGGGGTTGAGGCCATCTTCTCGCCAAAAACACCTAGGTCAGGGACCGCCACGCCCCGACTTTTTCAGGTCGAAGTAGCTAGTCGGTAGCCGGTCACCGCGAGTTCACGGATCTGTTCGGGTCGCAGACCCGACTGCAACGCCGTGTCGAGCATCCCCGCCATCCGATGGTCCGGATCACCGCGCAGCGCGGCCTCCAATGACACCCCGGCCAGCGGGCCGTCGCCGCGCACGTAGGCGCTGAACGCGAGCAACACCAGTGCTTCGACGCGCCACGGCACCGGCAGGGCTCGCGCCAGCGACGCCCACAATGTCTCGACTTCCCCGGCGGTCTCGCCGATCGCCAGGGCGTACAACGTGTCGCGCACCTGCACGTCATGCAGGGCGCAGCCCAGCGCGGCCAGCTCGGTGTCGGACAGCGATTGCCCGCCGCCAACGCGGGCGGCGGCGGCCATCGCGCTTTCCACGTCGCGGCGGCCGCAGCCCGCGGGATCCGCACGATGTGCCTGTGCGCGGGTGGCCGCCTGTCGGGTGAGCACACTGGCCAGCGCGGCACTGCGGGCCGGATCTTCGACGGCCACGACCGCCTGCAGGTCGGCGCGGCGCGGATAGAGTCGCCGACCTTCCAGCACCGCCGCAGCCGCCAGCGGCGAGGCCGACGGATCGTCGACCGTGCCACTCGAGCCGCAGCCGTCCGCACAATGCCAGCGCCCACCGAGGGCCACCCGGTCCACCACGTGCGCCGCCCACAGCTCAATGTCGTGCTGCGACAACGACTCTGCGAGCATTGCGCACAGCTGCCGGTACTCCTCGTTGCAGACCGGACAGTCTGCGCCGTCCTGGTCGACGATCACGGCGATCACGGCGTCGGGCTCCGCCGCGGCGGCAACCTCGACGAGGTGTCCGATCCGGTCGACGAGCTCCTCGGAAAGGTCGACTCTCATCACGGTTCCCAGGCCGCCGCCGTTCAACGACACCAAGACCAATGAATTCTCCGGAACGAAGCCGAGAACGGCCGGTAGTGCGGCTACCAGCGCTCCGGGGCGGTTGAGTTCAAAATCGGGCGAATGCGGCGTCATGAGCCCCAACGCTGCGGGCCGCCACCGTCAGACCGTGCTCGCGCGACTCCGATCCAGCGTCGTATTGTGGAGAAAGTCTCGACTGTGGGCTCTATCGTCTAACCATGGGTTCGATGCAGGAATACGACATTGTCGTGATCGGTACGGGGCCGGGCGGCCAGAAGGTCGCCATCGCCTCGGCGAAGCTCGGCAAGTCCGTGGCCATCGTCGAACGCGGCCAAATGCTCGGCGGCGTCTGTGTCAACACCGGCACCATCCCGTCAAAGACGTTGCGAAAGCGGTCCTCTACCTCACCGGCATGAATCAGCGTGAACTGTACGGCGCGAGTTACCGCGTCAAGGAAAAGATCACCCCGGCCGACCTGCTCGCCCGCACCAAGCACGTGATCGGCAGGGAAGTCGATGTGGTGCGCAATCAGCTGATGCGCAACCGCGTCGACCTGCTGATCGGGCACGCCCGGTTCGTCGACCCGCACACCGTCGAGGTCGAAGACTCCCGACGCGAAAAGCTCACCGTCAGCGGCAAATACGTCGTCATCGCCACCGGCACCAGGCCGGCGCGGCCATCCGGGGTCGAGTTCGACGAGGACCGGGTGCTCGACTCGGACGGAATTCTCGATCTCAAGACGCTGCCCGCCTCGATGGTCGTCGTCGGTGCCGGCGTGATCGGCATCGAGTATGCGTCGATGTTCGCCGCGTTGGGCACGAAAGTGACTGTGGTGGAAAAGCGCAGCGACATGCTGGACTTCTGCGACCCAGAAGTCGTGGAGACGCTGAAGTTTCACCTGCGCGATCTGGCGGTGACATTCCGGTTCGGCGAGGAGGTGACGGGCGTCGACGTCGGTTCCGCCTGCACTATCACCACCCTGGCCAGTGGCAAGCAGATTCCCGCCGAAACGGTGATGTATTCGGCGGGACGCCAGGGGCAGACCGATCACCTCGATCTGCACAATGCCGGTGTGGAGGTCGAGGGCCGCGGGCGGATCTGGGTCGACGACAAGTTCAGGACCAAGGTGGAACACATCTACGCCGTCGGCGATGTCATCGGTTTTCCCGCCCTGGCCGCGACGTCGATGGAGCAAGGCCGCCTGGCGGCCTACCATGCGTTCGGCGAAGCGTGCGACGGCATTACCGACCTTCAGCCGACGGCATTTACTCGATTCCCGAGATCTCCTATGTCGGCGCCGCCGAAGTGGAATTGACGAAGAGCTCGGTCCCCTACGAGTGGGCGTGGCCCGCTACCGAGAGCTCGCCCGCGGCCAGATCGCCGGCGACTCCTACGGGATGCTCAAACTGCTGGTGTCCACCAACGATCTCAAGCTGCTCGGGGTACACATCTTCGGCACCAGCGCGACCGAGATGGTGCACATCGGGCAGGCCGTGATGGGGTGTGGCGGCACCGTCGAGTACCTGGTCGACGCCGTGTTCAACTACCCCACGTTCTCCGAGGCCTACAAGGTGGCCGCGCTCGACGTGATGAACAAGGTGCGGGCGCTCAATCAGTTCCGCCGCTGACTTCAGCGGCGATCGCGAGCACGGCGACGCCGGGCGAAGCGGGTCGCCGCCATCGGCTCTAGCAGGTGTCGCCTAAGTCGACCGGCACCGGATCACCCGGACCGCCGGCTTCGGCGCGGACCAAGAGCTGGGCAATGTGGTCGTCGAACGGCGCAGAGTAGGACACGTTCTCGGCGCATCCGCCGCGTTCGAGTCCACCGATCAGCCCGCTCACCGTGGTACCGCTGACCCACGGCGCGCCGCTGGTGCCGCCAATCATCCCTTGGCACACCAGTGACGGAAATTCGCCGTCGGTCAGCGCGGTGCTGCCCTGACAGCCGATCGGCGAGCCACCCACGCCACTCGGATAACCCACCACGGTGACGTGGCTGCCGGGAGCCGGAGTCGTGCCCAGGGTCAGCGCCAAGCCGGCGTGCGACTCCACCGGACCTGCGTGGTCGTTGATGACCCTCGCGATCGCGTAATCGGCGTGCGGATCTTTGCTGGACACCCAGCGTGGATCCAAGTAGACGTTGTCAGCGGTCCAGAGGTCGGGCGGTGCGCCATCGCCGGACAAACCCGGCACGAAGGTGATCTGGGCAGCTCCGGCCAGGCAATGCGCGGCGGTCAACACCAGGTTGCCGGCCGCGGAATGCAGTACCGAGCCCGTGCACACGTGCTGCGTGCTGCCGTCCAAATAGATTGCCCCCACCCGCCTATCCGGGTCCACCGGAGTGGCCACCGCGCCCGGCCCGGGCTGGCTGAGGCGCTGTACCGAGCTGCTCGTCTTCGGTGCCGGCGTGGTCGTGGGTGCCGACGCATGCAGGACCGGACGGCACGACGCGAGTAACGTCGCCAGGCCGACTATCGGGCATAGCAGCAGCATGGGGGCGCGCATCGATTCCCATCATGCCTGACCGCATGCGCAGAAGCGGAATTCGACGCATCGCGCTGCAACGGTAGATTTGCTGACAGACCCGGTGCCGCCGGAGTTGTTCCAGCCGGATTACGTTCGCGCATCATCCTGTTTCGTTTGATTGGTGCCTATCGATTCGGAGGACACTGGCAGGGCACCCTGGAGAAACTCCCGAGAGGAGGCAAACCGATGGCCGACGAGCGCAAAGACGACGATCTGTACTACCAGCCAGGGCAACCCGGCATGTACGAGCTGGAGTTCCCGGCGCCCCAATTGGTGACATCGGACGGCCGCGGCCCGGTGCTGGTGCACGCTTTGGAGGGCTTCTCGGACGCGGGCCATGCGATCCGGCTGGCCGCTACCCACCTAAAAGCCGCCCTGGACACCGAGCTGGTCGCGTCGTTCGCGATCGACGAACTGCTGGACTACCGCTCGCGGCGACCGCAGATGACCTTCAAGACCGATCACTTCACCAACTACGACGACCCCGAACTCAGCCTGTACGCGCTGCGCGACAGCGTCGGCACCCCATTTCTGTTGTTGGCCGGCATGGAACCGGATCTCAAATGGGAGCGATTCATCACCGCGGTGCGTCTGCTGGCCGAGCGGCTGGGGGTGCGGCAAACCATCGGCTTGGGCACCGTTCCGATGGCGGTGCCACACACCCGGCCCATCACGCTGACCGCGCACTCCAACAACCGCGAATTGATCACCGCTTTCCAACCGTGGATCTCGGAGATCCAGGTCCCCGGCAGTGCGTCCAACCTGCTGGAATACCGGATGGGTGAGCACGGGCATGAGGTTGTCGGTTTCACCGTCCACGTTCCGCACTACCTGACGCAGACCGATTACCCCGCCGCCGCTCAGGCGCTGCTCGAGCAGGTGGCCAAGACCGGCTCGCTGGAGCTACCGGTGGCGGCTCTGACCGAGGCAGCGACAGAGATCCGGGCCAAGATCGACGAGCAGGTCGAGGCGAGTGCCGAGGTCGCTCAAGTGGTGGCCGCACTCGAGCGCCAGTACGATGCGTTCATCGACGCTCAGGAGAACAGGTCGTTACTGACACACGACGAGGACCTGCCTAGCGGCGACGAGCTTGGCGCCGAGTTCGAGCGATTCCTGGCGCAGCAGGCGGACAAGAAGCGCGACGACGACGACCCGGCTTAAACGCCCCGAGCCGGCGCGACAACAAGGGTGGCGAGATGACTGAGCGGAAGCGCAAGAGCAATCTTCGCCCGGTGCGCGAAGTGACCACCCCCCCAGCTCGAGTTCCGCACCATCCACGGATACAAGCGGGCGTTCCGGATCGCCGGTTCCGGGCCGGCGATTCTGTTGATCCACGGCATCGGCGACAACTCCACGACGTGGAACACCGTGCAGGCCAAACTCGCTCAGCGGTTCACCGTGATCGCCCCGGATCTGCTGGGACACGGGCGCTCCGACAAACCACGCGCCGACTACTCGGTCGCCGGCTACGCCAACGGGATGCGCGACCTGCTTTCCGTGCTCGATATCGAGCGGGTGACCATCGTCGGTCATTCGCTGGGCGGTGGGGTGGCGATGCAATTCGCCTACCAGTTCCCGCATCTGGTGGAACGGCTGATCCTGGTCGCCGCCGGCGGCGTCACCAAGGACGTCAACGTCGCCTTCCGGTTGGCCTCGTTGCCGATCGGCAGCGAGGCATTGGCGTTGCTGCGGCTGCCGCTGGTGCTGCCCGCAGTGCAGCTGGCGGGACGGCTCGCCGGCCTGGCGATCGGATCGACGGGCCTGGGCCGCGATCTGCCGAACGTGCTGCGCATCCTGGATGACCTACCCGAGCCGACGGCCTCCTCGGCGTTCAGCCGGACACTGCGGGCCGTGGTGGACTGGCGCGGGCAGATCGCCACCTTCCTGGATCGATGTTATTTGACCGAGGCCATCCCGGTGCAGATCGTCTGGGGCACCAAGGATGTGGTGGTTCCCGTCCGGCACGCCTGGATGGCTCACGCGGCGATGCCCGGCTCGCGTCTGGAGATCTTTCAGGACTCTGGACACTTTCCGTTTCACGACGACCCGGCTCGCTTCATCGACGTCGTCCAGCGCTTCATCGACACCATAGCGCCCGCCGAATACGACCAGGCCGCGCTGCGGAGTTTGCTTCGCACCGGAAGAGGCGAAGCGACGGTCACCGGCTCGGCCGATACCCGCGTCGCGGTCCTCAACGCCATGGGTTCCGACGAGCGCAGCGCTACCTGACCACCGGCCCGCTTTGACCCGGGCCGTACAGTCGGGCCATGGCTATCGATGTGACGGTGCTGCGTGTCTTCACCGACCAGGACGGTAAGTTCGGCAATCCGCTGGGCGTGGTCGACGCCAAGCAGGTTGATCCCGCCGATCGCCAGCAGGTGGCAACTCAATTGGGTTACAGCGAAACGGTATTCGTCGATCTTCCGGCCGCAGGCGCAACCACTGCGCAGGCCGCCATCTACACTCCGCGCACCGAACTTCCGTTCGCCGGACACCCGTGTGTCGGCGCTTCGTGGTGGCTGCGCACGAACGGTACGCCGATCAACACGCTTGCGGTGCCGGCCGGCATTGTGCAGGTGCACTACGAGGGTGATCTGGTCGGCATCAGCGCCCGCTCGGAATGGGCTCATGAGTTGCACTTTCATGAATTCGATTCCGTTGACGACGTTCTTGCGGCCGACCCCGCCGAATTTCCCGACGACACCGCGCACTACCTGTGGGCCTGGATCGATCAGTCCGCCGCGTCGCTGCGCTCGCGGATGTTCGCCGCGAATCTCGGTGTGCCCGAAGACGAAGCAACCGGCTCCGCGGCGATGCGGATCACCGACAACCTCAGCCGCAGCCTGAGCATCACCCAGGGCAAGGGATCGATACTGGAAACCGCCTGGAGTGCCGAGGGCTGGGTCCGGGTCGCCGGTCGTGTCGTCAACGACGGTGTGACACAACTGGATTGATCGCTGACCGAGGCTTCCGTCACTCGGGGTGATTCAGGGCTTGCGCTGTAACACCGCGGCGAGATGATGCTGCAGGGGCTGCCCTACCGCACCCATCTGTACCGAATACGAAAGCTGGTCGCCGTCGATGCGGAAGGAACGACCCAGCGCGGACACCTCTTTGGCGGTCGGGGTCAACCCGATCGACGTCGTGGCCAGCTCGATGTCGATGACATCGCCGGCCACCCGGTAAGAGCCCACCTCGATTTCGGTGACGCCGCTGGGGTGGGCCACAACCAGCTCGATGCGACCGGGTGCCGGCACCCGAAGATAGCCGGTCTCGGCGTGCAGCGGTTTGCCGTCGGCTGCCGCTTTGGTCTTCTGCGAGTAAGCCAAAAACGGTTTGCCCACATGGGAAAACACAACTTCCTCGAGATACTCGAAGGGCTGAATCGTCGGGTACTCGCCCGCACCACGACCGGCCCAGGTGCCGAGCAGCGGCGCCAGTGCCCCGAGATCGGGATGCAAGTCGCCCGCCATCAGCTGGGCGTTGATACTTTGCGATGCGCGCGAAGCGCCTCGATCTCGCGTTCGAAATCGTCGGCCGAAGAAAAGGACCGGTACACCGACGCGAAGCGCAGGTAAGCAACCTCGTCCAGGTCGCGCAACGGGCCGAGGATCGCCAGGCCGACCTCGTGACTGGGAACTTCCGGTGAGCCCGCGGCCCGCACGGTGTCTTCGACCTGCTGGGCCAGCAGATTCAGCGCGTCCTCGTCCACCTGACGGCCCTGGCACGCGCGCCGGACTCCTTTGATGACCTTTTCGCGGCTGAACGGCTCCGTGACACCGCTGCGCTTGACCACGGCCAGCACCGCGGTTTCTACCGTGCTGAACCGTCGCCCGCACTCCGGGCAGGAGCGGCGGCGCCGAATGGCTTGGCCTTCATCGGTTTCCCGTGAGTCGATCACCCGCGAATCGGGATGACGGCAGAACGGACAATGCATGACCGCTCCTTCGGTGTGCCGACATCTCGCAGAACACTCCGAGCGTACCTGTGCGCTCCCCTGTCGGGCCAATGCAACCGCGACCCGGCCGCGCACACCGAGGGAGGAACTGAAGAGCCCTGTCGTAGAGCAGTTTTCGCAATAGACCGTGGCGGTGTCAGCCCACCGGTGCGATCAGGGTCTGGCCCGCGGCCAGCATCGGCGAATTCAGGTTGTTGAGCTCGCGGATCCGGTCGGCGACCTGGCGGGCCGGCGCCTGAGGCGCCACCCGGTGTGCCACGTCCTGAAGGGACTCACCCGGCTCGACCTGCACGACCGAAAGCCTGTCCGGCACAGGAGCGGCCGAACTGGCTGAGTCGCCGTTGGCTATCTGCCCCAGATTCGCGACCAGACCCAGCCAGAGCGTGATGACCCCGGCCATCAGGGCCAGACCCACCGTCGTGCCCAGCGTGACCGGACGCCGACGGTGTGGTGTGACCGACCTCGCGACGGCGGCACCGTGGTAGCGCATCGGCGCGCCGTTGGGGCGTACCTGCCCGGGCCGGCGGGATCGCAGCACGCGCTCCTGGTCATAGCCATAGCGAGGCCGTGCGACCAGCCCGTCGCCCGGCAACCGCATACTGCTACTACGCGGCGAGACTGTGTGCATGAGCGTCATGTGCGTTCCTCCGGTCGACTAAATCCTCGCTCGTGTGTTCGACACTATCGCTTGCGTGTTCGAAATCCGAACATTTGAGCGAAGCGTGTCGCACGAGCAAAACGCTAGACCACGCCACCGACAACCTCCGTCGGTCGCTACCACTGTCATGCAGCACAAGTACCCGGTCTTTTCGAGAGTTACACCATTGTGATTCGCCGAGTGCCGCGGATCACTTTTCGGGTCTGGCCGAAACGCGACACGCTAGTCGAACACATGTTTGATTCCTGGGCGCCAGGCGGCTACATTCAGTCCCATGAGCGACAGCAACGACACCTCAGCTACCGGCTCTGCAACCCGGCTGCATCCCGTGGATTCATCGCTTACCCAGCGGCAACGCACCATCTTGAACGTCATCCGCGAGTCGGTGTCCACCCGCGGATACCCGCCGAGCATCAGGGAGATCGGCGACCTCGTCGGCCTGACGTCGACATCCTCAGTCGCTCACCAATTGCGCACCCTCGAGCGCAAGGGGTTTCTGCGCCGCGACCCGAACCGCCCCAGGGCCGTCGATGTCCGCAGCGCCGAGGACGTCGCGGCGGCGACCGCGCCGGTTACCGATGTCGCCGGCTCCGACGCCTTGCCGGAACCCACGTACGTTCCCGTGCTCGGGCGCATCGCGGCCGGTGGACCGATCCTCGCCGAAGAAGCGGTCGAAGACATCTTCCCGCTGCCCCGCGAGTTGGTCGGCGAGGGCACACTCTTTCTGCTCAAAGTGGTCGGCGAATCGATGATCGAGGCCGCGATCTGTGACGGGGACTGGGTGGTGGTGCGGCAGCAGAACGTCGCCGACAACGGAGACATCGTGGCCGCCATGATCGACGGCGAGGCCACCGTCAAGACGTTCAAGCGCGCCGGTGGTCAGGTGTGGCTGATGCCGCACAACCCGGCGTTCGATCCCATCCCCGGCAACGACGCGACCGTGCTCGGCAAAGTCGTCACGGTGATCCGCAAGGTATAGCGCCGGACCGCAACCGCCGGAAACTCCAGCGCCTAGTCGGCCTTGATGAAGCCGTTGACCAGCGCGGCTTCCTCGCTGGAGAACCAGACTTCGGCGAGCGTGTCGTGGTAGAGGTCGCTTTCCGGGGTGTAATACAGGCCGAAGCGCGGGCTCGCCTTGATCGGATAGCCGTCGGGTACCTGGTAGGGGTCGTCCAACGGCAGGTGGATCGTCGGGCGCCCGGCCTGCCCTAGCGTCCCGGTGGCCGCTGTCGGCGCGAAGTCCGCCTCGTCGTCGGCATCCGCCGCTGCGTGCCGCCCGCCTCTGGGTGCGGCACCGCCAGCGGCAGCAAGATCCGGAGATGTATGCGGAACCGCGACGTCAGGATACGCGGTATCCGCAGCCTGCGGCGTTTCGACGGGATAGGCGGCATCGGGATCGGCGGCGTCCGGTGGAGTGTGCGGCACGGCCACGTCGGGATAGGCCGCCTCCTCATCCTCGGCACCCGGGTAGCCGGGCTCCGGATAAGCCGCATCCGCGTCAGCGATATCCGGGTAACCGGCCTCGGCGGCCTCTAAGTAGTCGGCGTCCGCGACGGCCTCCGGGTAGCCGGCCTCGGCGTCCGCGACGGCATCCGGGTGGACGGCTTCCGGGAGCTCGTCGTCATAGCCGGCCTCGAACAGATCATCCACCGACACCACGGGGATGGAGTCGGTGTCGACCGTGTCGGGGTCTTCCTGCTCGACCGCCAGCTGATCCCACTCCTCCTCGGACTGGGTTTGGTCGTCATACCCGGCACCTTCGGCCGGTTCGGCCGTTTCGGGGGCGTGCGGCCACCTGACGCGCGGCGCGTCGTCGGGGTCCTGGCCTTCCGGTGACTGCACGTCGCTGAATGACAGGTGCTCGGTCGTCGCGTCGGCGTAATCGGGTCCCCAATGTGGCTCACCCGAGTCGTCGTAACCGCCGACGTCGACATCGCGTTCGACGTCGTAGGACGCGGTGTTGCGGTCAGCGCGACGGCGGCGCCACCGGAAGGCCACGAGCACCACCAGCAGGACCAAGAGGAGCAGCGGAATGAGGGCTAACAGGTACCACCAGTGCCAGGACAGCCACCCCTTGGCGTGCGGGGACGATGCCGTAGCGCTCGGCTGGTTGTTGCCCGACACCTGCAGGCCGGACAACAAGGGCGCCAGGTTGGCGGGGTCGGTGGAGAAGGTGTTCTTGGCGCGGTTCCACGAGATCTTGCCGCCGGTGAACTTCTGCGAGATCACGTCGCCGTCGACGGCTTGATCGCCGACCGGCGCGCCCAGCTTTCCGGTGGGACCGCGCAGCTTGTCCCAGGCGGCCTTCATCGCGCCGCGCACGACGTATGCGCCATGGTCGGAGGTCCAGAAAATCACCGGCTTGTCGGCGGCGGAGAACGTGACGATCCGGCTGTTGGGAGCGATGCCGCCGTCGGATTCGTTGGCGATCGGGAAACCCAGCTCGCTGCTGACCGGGCCACCGAGCGACTCGTACTTCGCCAGGATGTCGGTCTCGACGGCGTTCGCGCCGGTCGGCGGGCTGAAGAACACCTTGCCACCGGCGAAGTTCTGGGCGATTCCGTCGCCGCCGATCGGGTACTGTCCGCCCTGCTTGGCACCCAGCGGACCGCTGACGCCGCCGGCCGCGCGCCAGGCCATATTGATGGCCGCGGTGGGATCAATCGCTACCTGCAAGCCTTTCAGGTGGTCGGCCAATCCCGCTGGCTCAGTGGCGAATTCCTTGGTTTTCCGGTTCCAGGAGATCTGGCCTGCGCCGAACTTCTGCGAGGACACCTCGCCGTTGTAAGTTTCGTCTCCGACCGGGGCACCGAGGACTCCGCCCGAGCTGCCGAGCTTGTCCCAGGCAGCATTCAGGGCGCCGCGCACGACGAACGCGCCATGGTCGGGCGTCCAGAAAATCACCGGCTTGTCGCTGGCCGAGAACGTCGCCACCCGGCTGTCGGGCCCGGCCAGGCCGGGCACCTCGTTGATGGTCGGAAATCCAAGATCGCTGCCGGCCGGACCGCCCAGCATGTCGTACTTTTCCAGGATCGGGCCGTAAACGAATTTCGCGCCGGTGCCGGTGGTGAAGAACATTTTGCCGCCGTCGAAATCGCACGCGAAGCCATCGCTGACGGGATAGACGTCGCCCTTGCGGGCTCCAAGCGGTGACGTGTCACCACCGGCCTTGTCCCAAGCGGCCATGATGGCGGCTTCGGCATCGCCGATCGGAGACGCTGAGGCGGATGGCGCAAGCAGCACGACGGCCAACGCTGTGGTCGCCACGCTGATCAGCGCCCGCCCGGCGAGCCTGCGCAATTGACCCCTCTTCCCGTTCACCAAGCCTCCCAGCCGACGGATATGCCCTTTATGTATGGCCATGCCCGTGCCCTGCGGACCCTGCGAGCGTTGGTACCCCAAACGCGGGTTACGAACCCCACCAGGATTCGTATTGTCGCCGGGCTCGCATAACTGTGCTCTAGCGAACAAGAAATGCGAAGGCGATTCGCGAATATTACGAGAACGGATACCGCTCTGATGTCGAAATGATGCCGGACGACGACCGTGTCGCGACCAATCATGTCCTGGCCCGTGCGGAGTGGGGATTGCCTTGCTTCTCATGGCAGCACCGCTGCCGTCACACGCCGAAGGTTAGTGATCACGCGCTCCACGTCGCCGAAACACATGCGCCGACCGTACGCGAAGCCATCAGTTCGCCGGCTATCCACTCGAGCAAAGGAGCAATTCATGGGCATCGACTATTTTGCCGTAAACCCACGCAATGACAGCGCAAGACGACTAGTTGCGCTTAGTTCCTGTCACAATCGCGCTTGCCACCACGATTCGATGTTGCGTGACAGCAAGATTGGTTGACCACCGGCGGCGCCGGCCGATGAGGCTGCGATCGCGCGGCTAAACCCCGAGGCCGCGGCCGATGATCTCCTTCATGATCTCGGTTGTGCCACCGTAGATCGTCTGCACCCGGGCATCGAGATAGGCACGAGCGACCGGGTATTCGCGCATATAGCCGTAGCCGCCGTGCAGCTGCAGGCAACGGTCGATCAGGTGCACTTGCTTTTCGGTCGAGTACCACTTGGCCATTGCCGCTTGCTCGGCCGTCAGCTTCTTATCCAGATGCAGCCGAAGGAACTCGTCGACCATGATCCGCACCACCGTGGCCTCGGTCGCCAGCTCGGCCAGCACGAAGCGGCTGTTCTGGAAACTGCCGATCGGCTTGCCAAAGGCTTTGCGCTCCTTGGTGTATTGCAGTGTTTGGTCGAGCACCTGCTGCATCGCCGCGACCGCCATGATGGCAATCGAGATCCGTTCCTGCGGCAGATTCTGCATCAGGTAGATGAAGCCCTTGCCCTCTTCGCCCAGCAGGTTTTCGGCGGGAACCTTGACGTCGGTGAAGGACAACTCCGCCGTGTCTTGGGCATCCAGCCCGATCTTGTCCAGATGGCGGCCGCGTTCGAAGCCCTCCATGCCGCGTTCGACAACGAGCAGCGAAAAGCCCTGCGAACCCTTTTCCGGATCCGTCTGGGCCACCACGATCACCAGGTCGGAGTTGATTCCGTTGGTAATGAAAGTCTTTGATCCGTTGAGCACATAGTGATCGCCCTGCTTGACCGCACGGGTCTTGATGCCTTGCAAATCGCTGCCGGTTCCCGGTTCTGTCATGGCGATCGCGGTGATCAGCTCCCCGCTGCAGAACTTGGGTAACCAGCGTTGCTTCTGCTCTTCGGTGGCCAACTCCAGCAGATAGGGCGCCACGATGTCGTTGTGCAAGCCGAAGCCGATCCCGTTGTAGCGCCCGGCGGCGGTTTCCTCGGTGATGATCGTGTTGTACCGGAAGTCGGAATTGCCGCCGCCGCCGTACTCCTCGGGCACCGCCATGCCGAGGAAGCACTGCTTGCCGGCCTCGAGCCAGACACCGCGGTCGACGATTTTCGCCTTCTCCCACTCCTCGTGGTAAGGCTCGACATGGCGATCCAGAAAGCCGCGGTAGGACTCGCGGAACAATTCGTGCTCGGGTTCAAACAGGGTGCGCTGGTACCTGATTGCACTGCTCATGAATAACCTCCGGCGAACGGGAACTCTGCGGCCCAACATATACCAACCAGACGGTTGGTCGGCAGCTGGCCCCGGGCCGACCTGGCGGCACCTTCCGGCGGCTACAAGACCTCGCTGCCCGCGGCGAATTGCCGCAGGCTTGCGGCCAGCGCCACCGGAACCCGGGCCTTGATCCGCGTCCCCTCCGAGTTGTGCTCGGCCTGCTGGACGCGACCGTCGGCGTGCACGCGGGCCACCAGATCGCCGCGGTCGTAGGGAATCACCACGTCCACCGCGGTGTCGGTGGGTGCGGCAAGCTCGGCCATCCGCCTGCGCAGTGCGTCGATCCCGTCACCGGTCCGCGCGGAGACAAACACCGCACCGGGCAGGCCGTGCCGAAGCTTGGCCAGCATCAGATCGCTTGCGGCGTCGACCTTGTTCACCACCAGCAGCTCGGGAGGCGGATCACTGTCATGGTCGGAGATCACTTCGGAGATCACCTGGCGCACCGCATCGATCTGGGCCGGCGGGTTGACGTCGGAGCCGTCGACGACATGCACCAGCAGGTCGGCGTCGACGACCTCCTCCAGCGTCGAGCGGAAAGCCTCGACCAGCTGGGTGGGCAGGTGCCGCACGAATCCGACGGTGTCGGTGAGCATAAACGGCCGGCCGTCACCGAATTCAGCGCGCCGGGTGGCGGGTTCCAGGGTGGCGAACAACGCGTCCTGCACCAGCACCCCGGCTCCGGTGAGCGCGTTGAGCAAGCTGGACTTGCCGGAGTTGGTGTAGCCGACGATCGCGATCGACGGCATGTCACTGTGCAGCCGGCGACTGCGCTGGGTGTCGCGGGCCTGCTTCATGTCCTTGATCTCGCGGCGCAGCTTGGACATCCGCTCGCGGATTCGGCGCCGGTCGGTCTCGATCTTGGTCTCACCGGGACCGCGCAGGCCCACGCCGCCGCCGCTGCCACCGGCGCGGCCACCGGCCTGCCGGGACATCGACTCACCCCAGCCGCGCAGCCGCGGCAGCATGTACTGCATCTGGGCCAGTGACACCTGCGCTTTGCCCTCGCGGCTGGTGGCGTGCTGGGCGAAGATGTCCAGGATCAGCGCGGTGCGGTCGATGACTTTGACCTTCACCACCTTCTCCAACGAGGTCAGCTGGGCCGGGGACAGTTCGCCGTCGCAGATGACGGTGTCGGCACCGGTCGCCAGGACGACTTCGCGTAGCTCCTGCGCCTTGCCGGAGCCGATGTAGGTGGACGTATCGGGCTTGTCGCGACGCTGGATGAGTCCTTCGAGAACCTCGGATCCGGCCGTTTCGGCCAGGGCTGCCAGCTCGGCCAGGCTGGCTTGATTGTCGGCCGCGCTGCCCTCGGTCCACACCCCCACCAACACCACGCGCTCCAGACGCAGCTGGCGATACTCGACCTCGGAGACATCGGCGAGTTCGGTCGATAGCCCGGCGACGCGGCGCAGTGCCGATCGGTCTTCGAGGGCGAGTTCGCCGACGCTGGGCTCGGACGCGGGATGGCTAACCCGCAGATCGTGATACGGATTTTCGGGATGTGTCATAGGCAATTACCAATAGTGCACGCCAAACCTGTGACGTGCATCCGAATTATTGGGCGTGCCACCATTGCTCGCTCACTTCACCATGGGCCACCAGCACCGACGGCCCGCGCAGGTAGCTAGTGGCGTCGGTGATCGTGACCTCGACGTCACCGCCGGGCACGCGCACGGTCAGCGTCCCGGTGTCAGACCCGGCATCGGCGAGGGCGGCCACCGCGGCGGCGACCGTTCCGGTCCCACACGAACGGGTTTCGCCCACCCCGCGCTCGTGGACACGCATCTGAACCACTCCGCCGGCGGCCGCGGTGAGCACTTCGATGTTGACCCCACCCGGGAACTGGGCACGGTCAAAGTGCACCGGCGCGGCGACATCCAGCCCCGCGAGCTCTTCGCAGCTCAGCTGCGGGTCGACGCACGCCAGGTGCGGGTTGCCCACGTCGATCGCCAAACCGGTGAACCGCCTACCACCGACCACAGCCTCCCCGGAGCCCAGCCGGTTGGCCTTGCCCATGTCGACGGTGACGTCGGCGGTGGTGGCATCGGCGTGGTGCAGGGTGACCATCCGCGGCCCTGCCACCGATCCGACGACGAACTCGTCGCGGGACTCCATGCCGCTGGCACGCAGATAGTGGGCGAACACCCGCACCCCGTTGCCACACATCTGCGCGGTCGACCCGTCTGCGTTGCGGTAGTCCATGTACCACTCGTTCGCGCCGACACCGTCGGGCAACCGATCGAGCACGCCGACCGCCAGGGCCGCACCCGCGGTGGTAATCCGCAACACCCCGTCGGCACCCAACCCGCGGCGCCGGTCGCACAGCGCGGCGACTCGCTCCGCCGTGAGCGGCAGCTCGGCGTCGACGTCGGGCAGCAGCACGAAGTCGTTCTGGGTGCCGTGGCCCTTCGTGAAGATCACCAGTTCAGGGTACTTGTCGCCAGGCGTCCAGGGCCGCCGCGACGAGGCGGGCGCGATCCGTCGCTGCGCCGGCGCCGACATCGAGCCAGTGCACGCGGTGGTCGCGGCGAAACCACGACCGTTGCCGTCGCACGTAGCGCCGGGTGCCGATATAGGTCTGCTCCGGCGCGTCACGCAAAGCTTCGGGGTCGTTGGCATCGAGAGCGGCGAGCACCTGCGCGTAACCGAGCGCGCGCGCCGCGGTCACGCCGTCGCGCAGGCCCTCCAGCAGCAGCCTGCGTACTTCGTCGACCAGTCCCTGCTCGAACATGATGTCGGTGCGACGGGCCAGTCGTTCATCGAGAAGTGTTGTATCGCAGTCTAATCCGACGATAGCGGTGCCCCAGCGCGGAACCCCGATGCGGGGCGCGGACGCGGCGAAGGGCTGGCCGGTGAGCTCGACCACCTCGAGTGCACGCACCGTGCGACGGCCATCGGTGGGCAGGATCGCCGCGGCGGCGACCGGGTCGCGGTGGGCCAGCTCGGCGTGCAGCCTGCCCACCCCGACCTCGGCGAGGCGCTGCTCCCAGCGCGCCCGCACCGCGGGATCGGTCGCCGGAAACGACCAGTCGTCGAGCAGCGATTGGACGTACAGCATCGAACCGCCCACGATGACCGGCACCGCGCCTCGGGCGGCGATCGCCTCGATGTCTGCGGCGGCGGCCCGCTGGTAGCGCGCGACGGTCGCGGTCTGGGTGACGTTCAGGACATCGAGCTGGTTATGCGGGATGCCGCGGCGCTGTTCGACAGGCAGCTTGGCGGTCCCGATGTCCATGCCGCGGTAGAACTGCATGGCGTCGGCGTTGACGATTTCGGCGCCCACTTCGCCGCTGAGTTGCTCGACGACGTCGAGGGCCAGCTGCGACTTGCCGGTCCCGGTGGGCCCGATGATCGCCAGTGGTCTCATGGCTGCCAGGCCCCGGCGAAGTACCCCACACCGTAGGGCGCTCCCCGGTAGAGCTCCTTGGCCGAACGCGGCCCGGGCTCACTCAGCCCGGCCAGTGCCTGGAATGCGACCCGCCCCAGGATCTGCTTCGGCAGCCGGAGCAGGGTGGCGGTGTCGCCGTTCGCCAGGGCGTCATCGAGGGCCAGCTGCGCATCGGCGTTGCCGGGTTCGTAGCCACCGGGCGCGCTGGGTGTCAGGGTGTTCGCGCCGTCGGCGACGACCAGGACTCCGACCGGGTCGGGCGCCTGGTCGATCTCGGCGCGCAGCTGCCTGCCGATCCCCAGCGCGGTCTCGACGTCGTGGTCGCCGCGGTACACGCGGACCGGCGTGCTCGCGTCGGGCCGGGCCTGGCCGCGCAGCCAGCCTGCGATCAGCGCACAGATCGGGAAGTCGGCCACCGGCTGCGACTGCCCGTCGGCCTGCGGCGAGAGCCGGACCCGCACATCGGCGCCATAGCCCGCAAAGCTGCCGATCCCATTGGGCCCCAGTACATCGTCGGCGCCGCCCGTTCCGATGACGATCCACCGCGACGGCAACACGGCCGCGGCTGCCAGTACCGCGGTGGTCAGGTCGGCCACCTCCGCGGCCGCTGCCCCGACCAACTCGGGAACGAGCACCGGTGTGGAAGGAACGATCGCGATGGCGCTCAGCACGCCACCAAACTAACTGACGGGTCGATACCCGCCGGGCCAACCGGCCGCGCCGTTGCCGGCAAACGGTCCGGCCGTGAACGTCACCTGCACTCGACCTCAGCCCGAAGCGCCGGTGTCTCGGCGAGCGACATCTCCCCCGATTTGCGCAGTGCTTTTTTTGCCCGCTTCTCCGCGACCTTGCTCGACATGGTCGCGGCCTCGCCACGGGCCAGCGCCACGGTCGCAACGACCACCACCACGATCCCGGCGGCGAGTACCAGCCTCGCCGGCCCGGTGCAGTCCAGGTACTCACCAAGCACGGCCACGCCGAGGATCGAACCGACCACCGGTTTGGCCACGACGGATGTCGGCAGGGAGGCGGTCAGCGAACCGGCGCGGAACGACGACTGCTGGAAGATCATTCCCGCCAGCGCCGCGGCTATCCACGCGTAGAACTCGGGTGCCTGCAGCAACGCGCCGACGCCACCTCCGACCACCTCGACGACGGCTTTGGTGAGCACCGCGAACAGCGCCAGCGACGAACCGGCGACGATGGCCAGCAGCACCGCGGCCACCGAGCCGGACCAGATCCGTGCGCCCAGCACGCAGAACACCAGCGTCGGGCCCATGACCAAGGCCACCACCATCCAGGTTCCCACCGAGCCGCGCGACGCACCGCTATCGGGATCACCGACGGTGACCACGACGGCCAATGCGCCCGCCAGCAAAAGCGCCCAGGTCCACTCCCAGCGGGTGACCGCGCGCCGGGTCATACGCGCGTAGATCGGCAGCGCGAACAGCAGGGCGGTGACCTGTAACGCCGTGACCATCATCACGGAGCCCAGCGTCAGCGCGGCGGCCTGCAGCGCGTAGTTGGCGATTGCTCCGCCCGCCCCCAACCACCACTTGCCATCGCGCACCGACATCCGGAAGAGCTCGAGGTGGCCGACCTGCTTGTCAGTGATCTCCTGCGCGGAACGCTGACGAACGACATTCCCCAATGCCGACGCGAAGGCGGCGAGCAGGGCGAGCAAAACCGCGACATCCCCTTTTGTCATCTCCGACCTCCTCCCCCGAGCACGGCACGTGGCCCAATTATCGGCGACGGGTATTCGCTACCCGTTTCGAAACCGTTTCCGCTGTGTGCGCGGCGACACTGCCCGCGTTACTTCGGAAGAAACGGCCCTGCGCAATACCTAGTTCACGAACCTATGTAGAACCTGTGGCACGGCTATGCCTGGCGGGTGACGCCCGATAGGACCGGAGAACTCGCCTGCAATGGTGTCACAGCCGGGCGCGCGGCCGCCTCCCCCGCTTCCAACTTATTCGTCGTTCTTATTCGTCGTTGACCCGCCCCTCCAGCCTCACAAGCAACAACAACACCGCTTGTCATCGCCACGGTACCGGGCTATGCGACGTCGCCATACGGCCCCGGCAACGGTGGAATCGAACTGTTACTCAGGGCAACGGCGGGGCGGTTCACCGGTAAACATGCTGGGCGCACCACTGTTTCACAACCGGGTGCCCAGACGGCGACCAATAGGTTGCGGCATACGGTCCGCCAAGCTGCTTGAATAACTGGTGGAATCAGTGACGGAGCAGCTGCCGATACCAGCAGGTCTCCCGACCGTAGGGGTGCCGCTACGCGCGGCAGGTGCGCGGACAGCGACCGCGCGAAAGGGTGTGACGAGCGCATGACCGACCACGACCCCCGCTCCAGCGACGCGCCCAAGCCGGCGCCACGTCCGGGACCGCGCCCGGGTCCACGTCCGGGTCCAGGGTCGACGCCACGACCCAGCGCTCACCCGGTGGTGCTGCCGCCGGCCAGCAATCCGCACCAGTTCGGACGCGTCGACGACGACGGCACGGTGTGGCTGGTCAGCCCGGCCGGCGAACGCGTCGTCGGCTCCTGGCAGGCCGGCGACCGTGAGGCCGCATTCGCCCACTTCGGCAGGCGCTTCGATGACCTGAGCACCGAGGTCACGCTGATGGAGGAGCGGCTGGCCGCCGGAAGCGGCGACGCGCGAAAGATCAAAGCCAACGCCTCCGCGCTGGCCGAAGCGCTGCCGACGGCCTCCGTGCTGGGAGACATCGACGCGCTCGCGGCGCGGCTGAGCAGCCTGGTGGAGCACGCCGGCGCCACGGTCGCTGCTGACCGTTCTCGCCGCGACGAGCACCGGGCCGCGCAGACCGCCCGCAAAGAGGCATTGGCCGCCGAGGCCGAGGATGTCGCTGCCAACTCGACACATTGGAAGGTCGCCGGCGACCGGATGCGCGAGATCCTCGACGAATGGAAGACGATCACCGGTCTGGACCGCAAGGTCGACGACGCGCTGTGGAAGCGCTATTCGGCGGCGCGGGAAGCGTTCAACAGGCGGCGGGGTTCCCACTTCGCCGAGTTGGACCGCGACCGAGCGGGTGTGCGTCAGTCCAAGGAACAGCTTTGCGAGCGGGCCGAGGCGATGTCCGCTTCGACGGACTGGGCCGCCACCAGCGCCGAATTCCGCAAGCTGTTGACCGAATGGAAAGGGGCGGGTCGAGCCACACGGGAGATCGACGACGCCCTGTGGCGACGCTTCAAGGCCGCCCAGGACGCGTTCTTCACCGCCCGCAATGCGCTGAGCGCGGAAAAGGACGCGGAGTTCCGGGACAACGCCACCGCCAAAGAGGCGCTCCTGGCCGAAGCCGAGAAGATCGACACCAGCAACCACGAAGCCGCCCGCGCGGCGCTGCGATCGATCGCCGACAAATGGGACGCGATCGGCAAAGTGCCGCGAGAGCGGTCGGCCGACCTGGAGCGACGGCTGCGCGCCGTCGAGAAGAAGGTGCGCGACGCCGGCGAAGCGAATTGGGCTGACCCCGAGGCGCAGGCCCGCGCCGAACAGTTCGCAACCCGCGCCGAGCACTACGAGCAGCAGGCCCGCAAGGCGGCCGCTGCCGGCCGGACCAAAGAAGCGCAAGAGGCACAAGCCAACGCCGAACAATGGCGGCAGTGGGCCCAAGCAGCCGTTGCGGCGCTAACCCGCAGGTCCTAGCGGCCCTGCGGCTGGTCCGGCGGCATCCCGGCATCGGGGCTCTCGGGAGTGTCCGAGTCGCCCAGGGTCTCCAGCAGCGTCCTGGACTGTTGCTCGGCACTGACGCGGCGGCGCTGCTCCTCGGCCGCGAGTTGCACGATCGTGCGCGACCACACCACACGGGCCCAGTGGAACGTCAACAGAATCACGGTGATCCATGCCACGAACAACCCGATGCCGGGGCCGGGATGACCGGCGGCCACGGTCTGACGTGACCACACCGCCAAGAGACCGGTCGCGCTGGCTATCGACGAACCCGCCAGCGCGATCCAGGCCAGCGCCCAGCGACGCGTCAGCAATGCCAGCATCGAGAAACCGACACCGAAAACCAGTGCCAGCCAAGAGAATACCTTTGACGGCAGCGCCAGGGCTGCCGCGCCGGCGCCGTGACTGCTGAACAGCACATCCCATCCGCGGACATGCCCGGTGTGCGGCAAAATGAACGAACCCAGCAGTACGAACACCAGGATGGCGACAATGAATGCCCTTGGGCCGGGGTCGATCTCGTGTGCGACGCGGCGTTCTGCGGCCTCGATCTCGGCACGCAGAGCGTCAAACTCGGTGTGTTCTTTCGTCATCGGGTACATCCAAGGGGTGCTGGGGTTTCTGCGGGGACGGCGGCGGGCCCGATGGCTGGCATGCCCAGGCCAATACCGCTCGGGCGTTGTCCGGCGGCGTGCCCGTCACCGGCCCGGGTGCGGCGGTGGGTCAGGATGCCGGCGTCGGCGATCAGGTGGTGCGGCGCGGCCTCGGTGACCGCCGTGGTGACGATGTCGCCGGGCCGCACCGCTGTGTCGGCGGTGAAGTGCACCAGCCGTCCGTCGCGTGCGCGTCCGGTCATGCGGGCTGTGCGAGCGTCTTTGCGGCCTTCGCCGGTGGCGACCAGCAATTCGACGGTTTGGCCGATCAGCTCGCGGTTGCCCTCCATGCAGATCTGTTCCTGCAGTTCGACCAGCCGCATATAGCGTTCCTGCACAACGGCTTTTGGCAGCTGCCCGTCGAGTTCGGCGGCCGGGGTGCCGGGCCGCTTGGAGTACTGAAAGGTGAACGCGGCCGCGAACCTGGCCTGCCGCACGACGTCGAGGGTGGCCGCGAAGTCCTCTTCGGTCTCGCCGGGGAACCCGACGATCAGATCGGTGGTGATGGCCGCGTGCGGCATCGCCGCGCGAACGCGGTCGATGATGCCGAGGTAGCGCTCGGCGCGGTAGGACCGCCGCATCGCCCGCAGCATCCGGTCGGATCCCGACTGCAGCGGCATGTGCAGGGCGGGGCAGACATTCGGCGTCTGCGCCATCGCCTCGATGACATCGTCGGTGAACTCGGCCGGGTGCGGCGAGGTGAACCGCACGCGTTCTAACCCGTCGATATCTCCGCAGGCTCGCAGCAGCTCGGCGAACGCGCCGCGGTTGCGGGGTAGTGCCGGGTCCGCGAAGGAGACGCCGTAAGCGTTGACGTTCTGCCCCAGCAGCGTCACTTCCAGGACGCCGTCGGCCACCAGCGATTCCACCTCGGCCAGGATGTCGGCCGGGCTGCGGTCGACCTGCTTACCCCGCAGCGACGGGACGATGCAGAACGTGCAGCTGTTGTTGCATCCGACGGAAATGGAAACCCAAGCGGCATAAGCGGATTCGCGAGCGCTCGGAAGCGACGACGGAAACTCCTGGAGTGCCTCGACGATTTCCACCTGGGCGACTTTGTTGTGCCGGGCCCGGTCCAGCAGCGTGGGCAGCGACCCGATGTTGTGCGTGCCGAACACGACATCGACCCATGGGGCCTTGCGCAGCAACGAGTCTCGGTCCTTCTGGGCCAGGCAGCCGCCGACGGCGATCTGCATGTCCGGGTTATCGCGTTTGCGTGGGGCCAGGTGGCTGATGTTGCCGTAGAGCTTGTTGTCGGCGTTTTCGCGCACCGCGCAGGTGTTGAAGACCACCACGTCCGCGTCGGTGCCCTCGGCGGCGCGCTGGTAGCCGGCCGCCTCGAGCAGACCCGCCAACCGTTCGGAGTCGTGGACGTTCATCTGGCAGCCGTAGGTGCGGACCTGGTAGGTGCGCGCTGACCCCGGGCCCGGCACTGCCGCAGTCCCGATGTCTCCCGCCACCATCGAAGTCACGGGGCCATGGTACGGCGACCAGGGTCCACCGGATTAACCCGCAGCTAGACGCGGCGGCGTTCCCGTTCGGCGGCCAGCTCGGCAAGGACCACCTCGCAGGCCAGATTCTGGCTATAGCCGCGGCGCGCCAGCATCCCCACCAGTCGGCGGGTGATCCGCGCGTCGTCCCCGCTCAGCGTCTCCCGCCGCAGCTTGGCCTGGACCAGTTGCTCGGCCCGGTCCCGCTCGGCACCGGCGTCGATGCCGGCCAGCGCCGTGCTGATCACCTCGCTGTCGACGCCCTTGGTGCGCAGCTCGGCCGCCAAGGCGCGCCTACTCTTGCCCGCCCTAGCCCGCCGGGACTGCACCCACTGCTCGGCGAAATCCCGGTCATCCACCAGGCCGACGGTGGCCAGCCGGTCGAGCACCGCAGCACTGACGTCGTCGGGGTAGCCGCGTTTCGCAAGCTGACCGGACAGCTCCGCCCGGGTGCGCGATCTCCCGGTGAGCAGGCGCAGGCACAATGCCCGCGCCTGCTCTTCGCGGGAGGGTTCAGAAGTCGACGGGGGCGGGCAGGATGTCGTCATCGGTAACCACCGCACCAATGCCAAGCTTTTCCTTGATCTTCTTCTCGATCTCGTTGGCTGTGTCGGGGTTCTCCATCAAGAAGGTGCGGGCATTCTCCTTGCCCTGGCCGAGCTGTTCGCCCTCGTAGGTGAACCAGGACCCGGACTTGCGGATGAAGCCATGGTCCACCCCCATGTCGATCAGCGAGCCCTCCCGGCTGATGCCATGGCCATAGAGGATGTCGAACTCGGCCTGCTTGAACGGCGGTGCCACCTTGTTTTTGACGACCTTGACCCGGGTGCGGTTACCGACCGCGTCGGTACCGTCCTTGAGCGTCTCGATCCGGCGCACATCCAAGCGCACCGACGCGTAGAACTTCAAAGCCTTTCCACCCGTGGTGGTTTCCGGACTGCCGAACATCACCCCGATCTTCTCCCGGAGCTGGTTGATGAAGATTGCCGTGGTCTTTGAATTACTCAGCGCGCCAGTCATTTTCCGCAGCGCCTGACTCATCAGCCGGGCCTGCAGGCCGACGTGGCTGTCCCCCATCTCGCCTTCGAGCTCCGCGCGCGGCACCAGTGCCGCCACCGAGTCGATGACCAGGATGTCGAGCGCGCCGGAGCGGATCAGCATGTCGGCGATCTCCAGGGCCTGCTCCCCGGTGTCGGGCTGGCTGACCAGCAGGGAATCGGTGTCGACGCCGAGTTTGTGGGCGTAATCAGGATCCAGGGCGTGCTCGGCGTCGATGAACGCCGCAACGCCGCCGGCCGCCTGCGCATTGGCTACCGCGTGCAGCGCAACGGTGGTCTTACCCGAGGACTCCGGGCCGTAAATCTCCACGACCCGGCCACGCGGCAGGCCGCCGATGCCCAAGGCCACATCCAGTGCGATGGATCCGGTCGGAATGACCGCGATCGGCTGACGTATCTCGTCGCCGAGACGCATCACCGAACCTTTGCCGTAGCTCTTCTCGATCTGGGCCATCGCCAGCTCGAGGGCCTTCTCACGATCGGGGGCTTGCGCCATGGTGTCTCTCCTGCGGTCGGTGTTCTCTGACCGGTATCGGTCGGTTGGCCGTGACACTAGAGAAGGCCACCGACAAGTCGTCGTCTTCGAACGATCACCACAGTAGACGAACACCTGTTCGATTCAAGTTCGACACGCCGCGGGAGTTCCGTGTGGCAATATCGGCTATCGAAAGGGCGCCGACGGGCCTGCACAAAGCTGAGGAAACCGGTGCGAATCCGGTGCGGTCCCGCCACTGTGATCGGGCACATCTAGACCCGAGAGCCAGATACTCGCCGTCGGCGCTTCCTCGCTAGACGCTGGGGCGGACCTCCCCAGAGAGGGTGGTCGCGCAAGCATGGACATCTCCGGCCAGCTGGCCGAAATATCCTCCTACAGAGGATTTTTCGCGCTCACCGTGGGCGGCGGCGCGAAAGGATGGCACTCGGTCCACCAGGACTACACCGCCGGCTTTGCCGGTTTGATCGACGCCACCGCCAAGCGCTACCGCACGACGGACTTACGGATCGGGGCCTCGCTGGTTCATCTCGGCCACGCCACCCGGCTGTGGTCACCCGTGCTCGCGTGCGCATTGGCCCACGGCGTCGTTCCGGACCTCAAAAACCTGGAACGTGCCGACGACGGAGCGCAGCTCCGCATGCCTGAACCCACCGGAAGAGTCGTCCAGGAAGTCTCCGCGACGGTGTTGTACCGCACTGTCGTGCACCAACATATGCAGCCATTCGCGGCCGGTCTGCGGGTCAAGCTGGCGCCTGCCCTGCTGACGGGCAACATCGCGTCCGCACTCGTCGGGGCGTCACGGGCGCTGCTCTCCGCACGGCCCGACCTGCGCGGCGCGATCGTCGAGATCACCAACGCCCTGCTGGACACCGGGGTGCTGTCGGGATCCGGCGCGATCACCGACTCACATCTAGGCTTCCGGCGCGGCAGCTGCTGCCTCTTCTATCGCATCCCCGGCCGATCCGTGTGCGGCGACTGTGTGTTTCGACGGGACCCACGGTCGAACCGCAGATGAGTGTGCACCGGCGGCGTTGAGTGTGCGGTCAGGGCGCTAAAAACGCCGGGATCACGCCGCCAATGCACACTGAACGCCGCTAGCGCGCCGGGGCCGGGGCAGCCTCACCACTGCTCGCGGGGCACGTCGAAGTCGACGCACAACGCCCGCCAGACATCGCGGGGATCGACGCCGTCCTCGATCGCCTGGGCGGCGGTCCGGCCGCCGAAAACGCCCAGCACGTGATCTGCCAGCACCGATGCGCCGTACGCGGTGCCGAAACGCAGCACCACCCGCTCGTTGAACTCCGTCAGCCGCACGCCAGCCAACATACCCAGCCCGGTCATTTCGCAAGCGCCAGCGCTTGGTGGCATACCAGTACCGGGTCGGCGACGCGGTTGATCCCGGCCGCGGCCATCCGGGCGGCCTCGCGGTAGCGGGGCGACGACAACACCTCGGTGGCCGCGGTGACCAGCGCGTCGGCAGTCAGGGGCCGAATCAGCCGCGCACTCCCCTGGCGCATCACCCGATTGGCGATCTCCCACTGGTCCCCGCCACCGGGAACCACGACCAGCGGCACCCCGGCCATCAGCGTCTTGGCCACCATCCCGTGACCGCCGCCGCAGATCACCAGATCGGCATGCGCCAACAGCTCGTCCTGACGTCCCAGCCCGACCACGGCCCACGGTGGCACCGTCAGATCCGGTCCGCTCAAGCGGGACACCAGCAGACGCGATCCAGCCGGCAACGTGTCACCCGGCGACAAACACCCCAACGCAACTTCGGCCAGCCCTTCAGTCCCGATCAGTGCGGTCGACGGCGCAACGACCACCACCGGTCCCGAACCGGTGGGGACCTCGAGGACCCGATCGGTCGGCTCGAAGTGCAACGGCCCCACCACGACGGCCTCGGCCGGCCAGTCCGGACGGGGGACTTCCAGCGCGGGCAGGGTGGCGATCAGCCGGCGCAGCGGCCCGGGATCGCGGAACGGCAGTCCGATCTGGACTCGAGCGTCCTCGCGCTGCCGCAACCCGGCCCGCCAGGATCGCGCCGTCAGCGCCCGCATCGTCGCATCGCGCAGCCGGCCGCGGATGCCGGTACCCGGCGCCAGCCCGCTGCCGATCGGCGGCAGTCTCTTCGACGGCAGGTACAGCGGATGCGGGTTGAGCTCGATCCACGGGATCCCCAGCAGCTCGGCGGCCATGCCGCCACCGGCGGTGATGACATCGGATACCACCAGGTCGGCTGCCAGGTCGCGCAGCGTAGGAACATTGAGCACGGCCATCCGGGCCGCGCGCCGGTGGATGCGGGCCCCGGCGTCGAGGTCTTCGTCGGTGGCCGCGAGCCCGTCGAGCTCGACAGCCTCGATGCCCGCGTCACGGGCGGCCGCGGTCCATTCCTCGCCGGTGAACAGGGTGGGTTCATCGCCCGCGTCCCGGAAGCGCTGACACAGCGCGATTGCCGGAAACGAGTGCCCGGGATCCGGCCCGGCGACCACGGCGACTCGCACCGCCTCACCCTGCCACAGCGCCCGGCCGGCACCCGCCTACGCTGGCACCATGACCGAGCTGACTGGGACAGCCGTCGCGAACACGCGCACGGTCGAGAGTTTCCTGAACGCCTTGCAGGACGCGGACTACGAAACCGCAGACGCGGCATTGGACGACAACCTCGTGTACGAAAACGTCGGGCTGCCGACCATCCGTGGCCGCGCAAGGGCTATCAAGTTGTTCCGTCAAATGGACGGCCGCGCCGCATTCGAGGTCAAGATCCACCGCATCGCCGCCGACGGCGCCGCGGTGCTCACGGAGCGCAGCGATGCGCTGATCTTCGGCCCGCTGCGGCTGCAATTCTGGGTTTGCGGTGTCTTCGAGGTACACGATGGGCGAATCACGCTGTGGCGGGACTACTTTGACTTCTTCGACATGACCAAGGCGTTGGCGCGCGGGCTGGTCGCAATGGTGTTGCCATCGCTCAAAGCGTCGTTCTAGACCGAGCGGACGCGGCTGCGAATCGCGCCGTACTGCGCTCAACGCTAACGACGCGATAATCCGCCGAGTTCGTCGGATGCCTGGGCCCAACCGACCAGCTCGGCCCGGTAGCGCTGATGCGCGGCCGCGAGCCCCGCGTCCGCATCGCCATTCGCTGAAGACACCAATTGCGCTGCGGCAGTAACCATTTCGTTGTATTGCCGAACACCGGCGCTCAACTGCGCGGTGAACGCGTTAATGGTGGGCACCAGATACGACCGCGATGATTCCGAGTTATGTGCCGCCCGCTCCATCGACACCACCTCCGCGGCGGTGGACGCCATCGCCGCCGACGTCGTGTTAGCCGCCGCGGTCAAGTCGCTGATCTCGGCGGGTGGCAACATGGCGCCGCGCTCGATGACACCCAACAACGAAAAGAACCCTCGTTCGGAAGCGCCGAGCGCATACATCGCAGGTCGCGCCGCGGAACCGGATGGAGGCAGCCGACGCACGTTAACGGGCCGGCTTACCGGCAGCGGCTCCGACTTCAGCCAGTGGTAGCGAAAGAACAACAACGTCGCGGGAATCACCTCGACGACCGCGATGCCGCCGGTGATCTGCAGCAACAACACGAACCAGCCCCACCACGCCAGCACCGCGGTGACCAGACCCCAGAACACGCTGCCGGCGGCGAAGATCCACGCCCACCGCAGCGCGCGACGGCGGCGGCGCAGCAGCCGTGCCCGCGGATCAGCGGCCGCGCTGATCTTCTGGGCGACAAAGCCGGAAAGATCGGCGGCGGTCTCTAGCCCCTGCTGCAACAGCGCCCGCCAGAGGCCGCGCTGAGTCGCTTTCACCGCCATGTCGCACCGACTACCCGGTTACTGACCAAAGGGCTTCTCGGCGACCTTTCCACCGGTGTTCTCGGCGGGCGCTGGGGTGGCCGGCATGGCTCCAGGGGCCGCCGGTGTCCCGCCCGTCGGCAGGGCTTCGCCACGCATCGACGCGCGGATCTGTTCGAGCCGGGAATGTCCGGCCATCTGCACGCCGGCCTGCTCGACCTCGAGCATGCGTCCCTGCACGGAGCCCTGCGCCAGCTCGGCCGAACCGACGGCGTTCGCGTACCGCCGCTCGATCTTGTCGCGCACCTCGTCGAGGCTGGGGGTGTTGCCCGGCGCGGCGATCTCGGTCATCGACCGCAGCGACGCGCTGACCTGCTCCTGCATCTTGGCCTGCTCGAGCTGGCTGAGCAGCTTGGTGCGCTCGGCGATCTTCTGCTGCAGCACCATCGCGTTGCGTTCGACGGCCTTCTTGGCCTGACCCGCCGCCTGCAAGGCCTGGTCATGCAGCGACTTGAGGTCTTCGACGCTCTGCTCGGCCGTCACCAGCTGGGCCGCGAAAGACTCGGCGGCGTTGTTGTACTCGGTGGCCTTGGCCACATCCGCGGCGGCGGTGGCCTGGTCGGCCAGCGTCAGTGCCTGGCGCACATTGACTTGGAGCTTCTCGATATCGGCCAGCTGCCGGTTGAGCCGCATCTCGAGCTGCCGCTGGTTGCCGATCACCTGCGCCGCCTGTTGGGTCAGCGCCTGATGAGTGCGCTGTGCTTCCTCAATGGCCTGCTGAATCTGAATCTTGGGGTCGGCGTGCTCGTCAATTTTCGCGTTGAACAGCGCCATGACGTATTTCCACGCTTTGACGAACGGATTGGCCATGAGTGAGCTCCACCTTCGCTTGTTGTGTGCCGGAGGACCCCTGATAGGCCCTAGCGATCACCCTGCCGCTCAATTTATCGGGTCGACGCCGTTCGCCCCACCCCTGGCGCGGCGTTGCCCGGTGATCCTGGCACTCAGGCCACCACGAGCGACACCACCGGCGGGATGACGACCTTGGTGCTCGCATCGATGGTGGTGGCGCTTGCCTCGCCGTTCGGCACGCTGTGCGCCGCGCGTTCCTCGTTCGCCATCCGCCCACCGGCGTCGGTGAGAACTGTCGACAGCGGGACGTCCAACGCGTCGCAGATCGCATGGAGCAGCTCGCTGGAGGCCTCTTTGCGGCCGCGCTCCACCTCCGAGAGATATCCGAGGCTCACCCGCGCCGTATCCGACACCTCACGCAACGTCCGGCCCTGCGACGTTCGGGCCAGGCGCAGTACTTCGCCGATGACCTCGCGCACCAATGGCGACATGCTGCTCTCCTTCGTCCTGCCAAGCTTCTTTAGGTCAACGGCGGCAGCGGCCGTCTAGGTTCCCGTCCGCCGCACTTCTCTGACGGTCGAGGCGACGTAGTCGATCCCGGTAACGATCGTCAGCAGGATCGCGGCGGCCATCACCACCGAAGCCACCACCAGGAACGGTCCCGACAGCGGCAGCACGAACAACCCGATAGCCATTGCCTGGACCACGGTTTTCAGTTTGCCGCCCCAGCTCGCCGGGATGACCCCGCGGCGAATCACGGCCAGCCGCAACACCGTCACCCCGACCTCGCGGACCAAAATCAGGATGGTGACCCACCACGGCAGGTCGCCGAGCATCGACAGTCCGACCAGTGCCGACCCGATCAGCATCTTGTCGGCGATCGGATCGACGAACGCGCCGAATTCGGTCGCCATGCCGTAATTGCGAGCCAGCAGGCCGTCTAACCGGTCAGTGATGCACGCCACAGCGAATATCACGAAAGCCACGATCCGGCCCGCGGCTTCGTGGCCGCCCCCGGCGAACAATGCGAGCAGGAAGATCGGAACCAGAACCAGCCGCGATAACGTCAGGACATTAGCGAGGTTGGCGATACGAACGCGTCCTGCCACAGGTCCTGTCTGCGGCCGCCCCGACACGGCAACAGAATAGCTGTTGACCAGCGCAGCCGTCGCGGATGTCAATACTGTTACCCGTGACCGAACGTTCTCGGGAGAACCGGCAAGTCCTCGTCCGGCGCGCGCGAACCTCCGATGTGCCCACGATCAAGCACCTCGTCGACACCTATGCGGGCAAGATCCTGCTGGAAAAGAACCTGGTGACGCTGTACGAGGCCGTCCAGGAGTTCTGGGTGGCCGAACTCGCCGGCACCGTGGTCGGCTGCGGTGCGCTGCACGTCTTCTGGGCCGATCTCGGCGAGATCCGGACCATCGCGGTCGACCCGGCCGCGACCGGGCACGGCATCGGCCACGCGATCGTCAGCCGACTGCTCGAGGTCGCGCGCGAGCTACAACTGGAGCGGATTTTCGTGTTGACCTTCGAGACCGAGTTCTTCGGCAGACACGGGTTCACCGAGATCGAGGGCACGCCCGTCACCGCCGAGGTGTTCGAGGAGATGTGCCGCTCCTACGACATCGGTGTCGCCGAATTCCTGGACCTCAGCTACGTCAAGCCGAACATCCTGGGCAACACCCGGATGCTGGTGCTGCTTTAAGGCCGCAGATCCGCCGCGAGAGTTATTCGTCCCCGTCGTCATCGGACCCGTCGGCGTTGGCGCCGCCCCGAATCAACGCCAGCGTTCCCGCCAGTTCGTCGGGCTTGACCAGCACCTCGCGCGCCTTGGAGCCCTCGCTGGGTCCGACGATGCCGCGGGTCTCCATCAGGTCCATCAGCCGGCCGGCTTTGGCGAAGCCGACACGCAGCTTGCGCTGCAGCATCGAGGTGGAGCCGAACTGGCTGGACACCACCAGCTCGACGGCTTGCAGGAATACATCCATGTCGTCGCCGATGTCCGGATCGACGTCGGTGCGTTCGGTAGTCGGCTTGGCTGTGGTGACGCCGTCGGTGTATTCGGGTTCGGCCTGGTCCTTGCACGCCGCGACGACGGCCTGAATCTCCTCGTCGGTGATGAAGGCGCCCTGCAGCCGGATCGGCTTGTTCGAGCCCATCGGCAGGAACAGGCCGTCGCCCATGCCGATCAGCTTTTCCGCGCCCGCCTGATCCAGGATCACCCGGCTGTCGATCAGCGACGACGTCGCGAACGCCAGCCGGGACGGCACGTTGGTCTTGATCAGCCCGGTGACCACGTCCACCGACGGGCGCTGGGTGGCCAACACCAGATGGATGCCGGCGGCGCGCGCCTTCTGGGTGATGCGCACGATGGCGTCCTCGACGTCGCGCGGCGCGGTCATCATCAAGTCGGCGAGCTCGTCGACGATCGCGAGCACGTACGGGTAGGGCCGATACACGCGCTGGCTGCCCAGCGGCGCGGTGATCTCACCGGATCGCACCTTGGCGTTGAAGTCGTCGATATGACGCACCCGTGAGGCCTGCATGTCTTGGTAGCGCTGCTCCATCTCCTCGACCAGCCAGGCCAGCGCGGCTGCCGCCTTCTTCGGCTGGGTGATGATCGGGGTGATCAGATGCGGAATGCCTTCGTACGGCGTCAGTTCCACCATCTTCGGGTCAATCAGGATCATCCTGACCTCTTCCGGGGTGGCCCGGGTCAGCAGCGAAATCAGCATGGAGTTGACGAAGCTGGACTTACCCGAACCGGTGGAGCCGGCGACCAGCAGGTGCGGCATCTTGGCCAGGTTGGCCGAAATGAAGTCGCCTTCGATGTCCTTGCCCAGCCCGATCACCAGCGGATGGTGATCGCGACGGGTCGACGCGTCGGTCAGCACGTCGGCCAGCCGCACCATTTCCCGGTCGGTGTTGGGCACCTCGATGCCGACGGCCGACTTGCCGGGGATCGGCGCCAGCATGCGCACACTCTCGGTGGCCACGGCATAGGCGATGTTCTTCTGCAGCGCCGTGATTTTCTCGACCTTGACGCCCGGCCCCAGCTCCACCTCGTAGCGGGTGACCGTGGGCCCACGGGTGCAGCCGGTGACGGCCGCGTCGACCTTGAACTGGGTCAGCACCTCGCTGATGGCGTCGGCCATCGCGGTGTTGGCCGCGCTGCGTTTCTTGGGCGGGTCTCCGGCCACCAGCAGTTCCAGCGACGGCAGGGTGTAGGGGCCCTCGACGACCCGGTCCAGCACCTGAGTGTCCTGCTTCTTGGCGGCGCGACGCCGGCCCTTGGCTTCCCCGGGTTTCAAGGCGGGTTCCGGAACGGTCGGAGTTTCGTCCGGGATCGGGTCGTCCAGAACGACAGCGGCCTCGTCCGCCGATGGCCACGGCGTTGGCTCCTTGTCGAATGCGTCGTCGTCGTAATGACCGTCGGAAGAGTCTTCGCGCGGTTGGCCATCGGCGTCGTCGAACTCGTCTTCGTCGGCGTAAAGGTCACTGACCAGCCGGGTGCCGAACATGGCTCGCATCATCTCGGGCAGCTCGCGCATCGTGGTGCCGGTCAGCAACAACAGCCCGAACAGCGCTCCGATGAACAACAGTGGTGCCGCGATCCAGGGCGTCAGCCCGTCGGCCAACGGGCCGCCGATGGCGAATCCGATGAATCCTGCTGCACGACGGCGCAATTCGGGATCTTCCGGCGAACCGGACCACAGGTGGCGCAGCCCGAGCAGCGAAAAGCTGATCATGCTCGTGCCCAGGATCAGCCGGGGCCGCGCATCGGGGTTGGGCTGGGTGCGCATCAACACCACCGCCACGGCGGCGAGGCCGACCGGCAACGCGAGCACGCCGGCGCCGACGAACGTGCGCAGCACCGCATCGACCCAGGCGCCGACCGGCCGCGCGGCATCGAACCACGAGCTCGCGGCGACCACGACGGCAAGGCCGAGCAGCACCAGCGCGATTCCGTCGCGGCGGTGCCCGGGCTCGATGTCGCGGGCCCGCCCGATCGACCGTGCCGCACCGCCGGTGCCGCGTGCCGCCAGCAGCCAAGTGGCGTGCATGGCGCGCCCGCAGGTCACCCCGGCGGCAACCAGCAGGGACCGCTGGTGTCGTTTGGCGGGCCTGCTCACCCTCTTACGGGCAGGTGCCGGTCGCGGACTTCGGGACCCGCTAGTGCGCGGAGAGGCCTTTGACCTGCTCGTTCGGGTTCCGGAGCGGGCAGCGGTCTTACTAGCCATGGGGTCCAGCCTAGTCGCAATCGCCCCATATTCACCATCTGCCACACGGGTCACAAAAGCGTGACAGTTCGGTGATCAGCCGCTCGTCGCATTCGCCCTCGGGGTCCCGGCCCTCACCATTTGGGTGGACGCGGGATGATCGGCGTCGCGGGCCCCTGAGTAGGGTGACTTGGTGTGATCGATGGGTGACCAACGTCACGCCGTCAACTACCCCTTGAGCTGCCAGGAGGCCCCAGCATGCCCGTCGTCGTCGTCGCCACCCTGACCGTCAAACCCGAGTCCGTCGACACCGTCCGCGACATCCTCACGACCGCGGCCGAAGAGGTGCACGAAGAGCCCGGCTGCCAGCTGTATTCGGTGCACGAATCGGGTGAGACCTTCGTCTTCGTCGAGCAGTGGGCCGACGAAGAGGCGCTGAAGACCCATAGCTCGGCTCCGGCGGTGGCCAAGTTGTTCACGGCGGCCGGCGAGCACCTGGCCGGGGCACCAGACATCAAGATGCTGCAGCCGGTTCCCGCTGGCGACCCCGACAAGGGTCAACTGCGCCGGTGACCGACCGGCCGCTCGACGGAAAAGTCGCACTGATCACCGGTGCGGCCCGCGGTCAGGGCCGCGCGCACGCGGTGCGACTGGCCACCGACGGCGCCGACGTGATCGCGGTCGACATCTGTACGCCGATCGCCAGCGTCCCTTACGCCCTCGCCACGCCTGAGGACCTGGCGGCCACCGTCAAACTCGTCGAGGACACCGGCGCCCGCATCGTGGCCAACGAGGCCGACGTTCGCGACCGTGCCGCGCTGTCGGCCGCAGTGCAGGCGGGCGTCGACGAGCTGGGCCGGCTCGACATCGTGGTGGCCAACGCCGGTATCGCTCCCATGCAATCCGGTGACGACGGTTGGCGCGACGTCATCGACGTCAACCTCACCGGCGTCTACCACACCATCAAGGCCGCGATACCGACCATGGTCAATCAGGGCGAAGGTGGGTCCATCGTGTTGATCAGTTCCGCCGCGGGCCTGGCCGGCGTGGGCAGCCCCGACGCCGGCTCCGTCGGCTACGCGGCCGCCAAGCACGGAGTTGTCGGCCTGATGCGCGTGTACGCGAATCTGCTTGCGAGGGAGATGATTCGGGTCAACTCGATCCACCCGACGGGGGTCGAAACCCCGATGATCAACAACGAGTTCACTCGGGGATGGCTGGCCCGGATGGCCGCGGCGACCGACACACCGGGATCCATGGGCAATGCCATGCCGGTGGAGGTGCTGCAGCCCGAGGACATCGCCAACGCGGTGGCATGGTTGGTATCCGATCAGGCTAAATACATCACCGGAGTGACCTTGCCGGTCGACGCGGGCTTCTTGAACAAGTAGCCATGGCACGAAACCCCGCGGCGCAGACGGCTTTTGGTCCGATGGTGTTGGCGGCCGTCGAGCAAAACGAACCACCCGAGCGCCGCCTGGTGGACGACGACCTCGCGGAGCTATTCTTGCCGGCCACGATGCGCTGGCTGGTCGCCGCGACCCGAGCGGCGCCGATCCGCCGCCTGATGATCCGCGGATCGGAGTGGGCGGGTCCCGGGCTGTGGGCGAACTTGGCCTGCCGCAAGCGTTTCATCGCCGACAAGATCGCCGAATCGCTCGGTGAGATCAATGCGGTGGTCATCCTCGGCGCCGGACTGGACACCCGCGCCTACTTGCTGAACCGGCGGGCCCGCATCCCGGTCTTCGAAGTAGACCTGCCACTCAACATCGCAAGAAAGGCGAACACGGTCCGGCGGGTGCTGGGCGGCGCACCGCTCTCGGTTCGGTTGGTGGCCTTGGATTTCGAGCGTGATGACCTGCTCACCTCGTTGGCCGAGCACGGCTATCACACCGATTACCGGGGTTTCTTCATCTGCGAAGGCGTGACGCAGTACCTCACCGAGGCCGGCGTGCGGCGAACGCTGGACGGACTACGCGCGGCCGCTCCGGGCAGCCGGCTGGTGTTCACCTATGTCCGCCGAAGCTTCATCGACGGGACGAATCGGTACGGCACCCGCACGTTGTACCGTAAAGTCCGTCAACGCCAACAGCTTTGGCATTTCGGTCTAGAGCCTGACGATGTCGCCGATTTCATCGCCGAGTACGGTTGGCGGCTGGTCGAGCAGGCCGGACCCGATGAACTCGTTGCGCGTTATGTCGAGCCCACCGGCCGCAAGCTCAAGGCGTCGCAGCTGGAGTGGTCGGCTTTCGCGGAAAAGATGTAACCGAAGGGCCCTTCGCGCGCGACACTGAAGCCACGCACACGACACGCCGGGGATTGTCAATCGGTCGGTGCAACATCGGGTCAGGTGGCTTGTTCGAGGAGTTCGGCGAGTTGTTGGGCGGGGGTATTGAGGTTGAGGGTTGGTCGGGGCCGGCGGTTGAGGGTGTCTTGGATGCGTTTGAGGTCGGCTTTGGTGTGGACGGATAGGTCGCTGCCTTTTTCGAACCAGAACCCTAAGAGCCGGTTGGTGTTTTCGTGCTGCCGCGCTGGCAGGGCGAGTGTGGGTTGCAGAAGTAGACGGGGGCCCCTAGCTGCAGCTGGATATCGCGCCAGTGGGCCATTTCGCTACCGCGATCCCACGTGATGGAACGCCGTAGGTGTTCGGGCAGCTCGCTCATTGCCTCGATCATCGCGGTGGCTACGGCTTGGGCGCTGTGGTTTGTGGGCAGGTGCAGCAGGATCGTCAAGCGGGTGCTGCGTTCTACCAGGGTGCCGATCGCGCTGGTGCCGCCGGGGCCCAGGATCAGATCACCTTCCCAGTGACCGGGAACGGCACGGTCAGCAGCTTCGGCGGGACGATCGCTAATGCTGAATTCGTCGCCGTTATAGACACCGCGGCTGACGTAGCGGCCCCGGGGTTTGCGCGCCGCCCGCCTCGTGGACAGGCATTTGTGCAGGTCAGCGCGAAGACTGCCGCGGGTCTGGATATACAAACTTTGGTAGATGGTTTCGTGGCTCACCCGGACCTGCCTGTCATCGGGGTAATCGCGGGCCAACATATCGGCGATCAGCTTGGGACTCCACCCATCATCCATCCATCCTTCGATGAGCGCGCACAGCGGGTTGTCCTTGAGCTTGAAGTCCTGAGGCCGACAAGCCTTCTGGGCCGCACGGGCATGGGCCATCCGGGCGTGATAGTCCCCGTCGGGATTGCGGTGACGCTGATGCTCGCGCCAAATCACTGACCGGTCACGCCCGATGAGCCGGCCGATCTCGGCATAACTGAGCTTGCCGTCCAAGCCCCGCATGATCGAGATGCGCTCATCCAGGCTCAGTCGATGCCCCTTGCCGCCTGACGTCGACACCTTTCCCGGGTTTGCTAAACCCCCGCACCCCCAAGCATTGACTCTTAGCTTCATTGCCCCAGATTCACGCCACCAGCATGACCCGGTGTTCAGCGACACGCCCACCACACGCTCGGCCTGGATCACCGGGATGCCCTGACACACCAGGTCCAAAAACTCCCGCCGCACTGCCCTCGAAAACAGATATCCACCCGGCATGGCAACCTCCAAAATCACGGATGCTGCACCGACCGTATGAATCCGCCCCGAGAAGCGTCGCCGTAGTTTCAGTTTCGCGGCGGCGGCAGCAGCCGAAGCCTCAGATTTCGATCACGGTCGGCACGATCATCGGGTGCCGGCGATAGCTTTCGCCCACCCATTTGCCGACGGTGCGCCGCACGCCCTGAGCGATCCGGATCGGGTCGGTCACGTTGGCGGCGACGAGCGCTTCCAGCTCTTCGGTGACTTTGCGTACCGCGGGTTCGAGCGCCTTGGGATCCTCGGAGAACCCGCGCGAATATAGGTGTGGCGTAGCCGCCGAACGCCCGGTGCCGCGATTGAGCACCACGGTCACCGCGATAAAACCCTCGGTCAGAATGAGGCGCTCGCCCAGAGTGATATCACCGACATCACCGGTGATCAGCCCGTCGACAAACATCTTGCCGACCGGCACCGCCCCGGCGATCGACGCCCTGCCCCCGACCAGATCGACGCTGACGCCGTTCTCGGCCAACACGATTGACTCTTCGGCTACCCCGGTGCTGGCGGCCAGCTTGGCGTTGGCGCGCAACATACGCCAGGTGCCGTGCACCGGCATCACATTGCGGGGCCGCACCCCGTTGTACAAAAAGAGCAGCTCGCCGGCGTAGGCGTGGCCGGAAACATGCACGCGGGCTTGGGCATTGGTGACGACTCGGGCGCCGATCTTGGACAGCGCGTCGATGACGCCGTAGACCGCTTCCTCGTTGCCCGGGATCAGCGACGACGAGAGCACGACGAGGTCCCCCGCGGTCAGCGTGATACTGCGATGCTCGCCGCGCGACATCCGGGACAGCGCCGCCATCGGCTCGCCCTGGGTTCCGGTGGTAACCAGCACCACCCGTTCGGGCGCCATCATCTCGGCGGCCCCGATGTCGATCAGGTCGGAATCATCGACACGCAGGAAGCCCAGGTCCCGGGCGATTCCCATGTTGCGCACCATGGATCGCCCGACGAACGACACCCGCCGGCCCAATGCCACTGCGGCATCGATGATTTGCTGCACCCGGTCCACATTGGAGGCGAAGCACGCCACGATGACGCGGCCCTCGGCGCCCCGGATCAGCCGGTGCAGGGTCGGGCCGACTTCACTTTCCGACGGGCTGACGCCGGGATGTTCGGAGTTGGTGGAGTCGCACAAAAACAGGTCCACACCGGCGTCGCCGAGCCGCGACATGCCGGGCAGGTCGGTGGGCCGGCCATCCAGCGGGGTTTGGTCGAGTTTGATGTCACCGGTATGCAAAACCGTTCCCGCACCCGTGTAAACCGCGATCGCCAACGCGTCCGGGATGGAATGGTTGACCGCGAAGTATTCGCACTCGAACACGCCGTGCCTGCTGCTCTGCCCCTCTTTGACCTCGACAAACACCGGTTTGATCCGGTGTTCACGGCATTTGGCGGCGACCATCGCCAGGGTGAACTTGGATCCGACGACGGGAATGTCGGGTCGCAGCTTGAGCAGGAACGGGATCGCCCCGATGTGGTCCTCGTGCGCATGCGTCAGCACCAGCGCCTCGATGTCCTCGAGCCGGTCTTCGACGTGGCGCAGATCGGGCAGGATCAGGTCGACGCCGGGCTCGTCGTGGGTGGGAAACATCACCCCGCAGTCGATGACCAGCAGCCGGCCCAGGTGTTCGAAAACGGTCATGTTACGGCCGATTTCGCTGATGCCGCCCAACGCGGTAACCCGCAAACCACCTGCAGTCAGTGGACCTGGTGGGCGAAGGTCTTCGTTCACTGCCGGCTCACCTGAGTACCGAGGCGGCGCGCATGTCGGCGGCTAACGCCTCGATCTGCTCCGGGGTGGCCGGCATCTGCGGCAGCCGGGGATCCCCGACATCGATGCCCTGCAGGCGCAGACCCGCCTTGGACATGGTCACGCCGCCTAAGCGGCTCATCGCATTGCACAGCGGGGCAACCGCGACGTTGATCTTGCGGGCGGTCGCGATATTCCCGGAATTAAAGGCGGACAACAATTCTCGCAGCTGACCAGCGGCCAGATGAGAAATCACACTGATGAAGCCGATCCCACCCATCGCCAACCAGGGCAGATTCAGAGCGTCGTCCCCGGAGTAGTAGGCCAATCCGGTCTCGGCGATGATCTGGCCGCCGCTGTGCAGGTCGGCCTTGGCGTCTTTGATCCCGACGATGTTCGGGTGGGACGCCAGCGCGCGGATGGTGTCGGACTCGATCGGCACCACCGATCGTGGCGGAATGTCGTAGAGCAGCACCGGCAGCTCGGTCGCGTCGGCGACGGCGGTGAAATGTGCGATCAGCCCGCTCTGTGGTGGCCGGGAGTAGTACGGCGTGACCACGAGCAGACCGTGCGCACCCTCGGCCGCGCTGGCCTTGGCCAGCTTGATGCTGTGCGCGGTGTCATAGGTGCCGGCGCCGGCAATGACACGAGCGCGGTCGCCCACCGCTTCCAGCACGGCGCTGAGTAACTTGAGCTTCTCGTCGTCAGTGGTGGTCGGCGACTCGCCGGTGGTTCCCGAGATGACCAGGCCGTCACAGCCGGCGTCTACCAGGTGGTTCGCCACGCGCGCCGCGGCGGCGGCGTCCAGCGAGCCATCGGCGCCAAACGGCGTCACCATTGCGGTCAGCAAGGTTCCCAGGCGCGCGGGGGCGTCGAATCCGACGGAACTCACGGGTCCCAGATTACCTGGCCGTGCCAAGCGGATTTCGCAGCCGCGCGGGTCCAGACCGCGGCGCGCGAGCGCTCGATCGTGTGCTGAGGGTTTCGACTGTGCGCTCAGGGTTGAGATCCGGTGAAATCTGCGCCCTCGACGCACGCTGGAAGCCCAGAGCGCACCCTCGAAGGCTCAGGCTTCGGTGGCTAGCGGACTGGTCGCGACTTCGGTGCCATCGGCAAGGGTGGAGATCTCGAAATCGGCGAATAGCGCCGGTGCCACCTCGATGAGCCGGCGCAGACATTCGATGGCCAGCCGCCGGATTTCCACGTCGGCGTGCTCGCTGGCGCGCATCGCGATGAAGTGCCGCCAGGCTCGGTAGTTCCCGGTCACGACGATGCGGGTTTCGGTGGCATTCGGCAGCACGGCCCGGGCGGCCTGCCGCGCCTGCTTGCGCCGCAGCACGCTGATTTTTTCGGTCGGCTGGCCCGCCGTGAACTTTGCTTCGAGCTTGGCCAGCAGTTCGAGATAGGTGGCACGGCTGGCGTCGGCGGCCGCGGCCAGAATTTGCTGCAGTTCGGGGTCGCCCTCCATGCCCGGTGGCACGACGATCTGCGAGTCCGCTTCCGGCACGTAGCGCTGCGAGAGCTGCGAGTAGGAAAAATGCCGGTGCCGGGTCAGCTCATGAGTGCACGACCGTGAGATGCCGGTGATGTAGAACGACACGCTGGCGTGCTCGAGCACCGAAAAATGTCCGACGTCGACGATGTGTTTGATGTAGCCGGCGTTGGTCGCTGTCTTGGGGTTGGGTTTCGACCAGCTCTGGTAACAGGCCCGTCCGGCGAACTCGACCAGCGCCGGCCCACCGTCGGCGTCGGTGGTCCACGGCACATCCGGCGGCGCCAGGAACTCCGTCTTGGCAATCAGTTGCACGCGCAGCGGCGCGGTCTCGGCCACGGCGCTTACCTTAGCCGGGCGACGGCCAGTGTCCCCCGCCCTCCCTGATCCGGACCTTGCCCGACATCAGCAACGGCAGCAGGGCATCGCGGAAACCCGACAGCCGCAGGGATTCGCCGCGCCGCGCGTGACACAGCGCACCCAGGCTGGTGATCGCCTGTGCCGCCTCGGTGCTCAGACGCCGGACGTCTCGCACCGCAACATCCATCAGGTCACGCGGCGCAATCCGTTGGCGGCTGGTTGAAGTTCCGGCGACCTGCTGCCGCAGGCTGTCCGATACGTCGCGTTGTCGTAGCGCCGCCCACAGCGCAGAGGTGTCGACGTCAATCGGGCTGAGCACGACGAATTCCTGACTGGCCACTGCCATTTCGGACGGCAGTTGCATCACGTTCCAGATGCGTGGAATCCGGGGATTCAACTTGGCGAACAACACGCATGGTGCCGACAGCAAGAACTTGGCGCTTCTGACGGTTGCCCGGTCGACAAGCTGCGGCCTGGCGCCGTCATCGAACGCCGGAAGGCTGAAAAGCGCGACCATGTCGTCGAATTCTTTCGGTCCGCGAACCGCCGTCGACCGTTGCGCCAGGCTGGACAGCGGCACGTAATCGGAGATCGACTCGACGATGGCGACCATCATCTTTTCGGCGGCCGCTATCACCCGGGCGTTGGCGGCGACCTTGTCGTCGAAAGCGCCGAGCAGTTCGGCAATCCCCTGGCGCTGACGTCCCGGAACCGTCCGGACCGGAACCTCGCGCAGAATCGCCTGATTCAGCAGCGGCTGCCCCGATCCCGCCCGGTGTTCGCTGAGCCTGCACGTTTGCAGCGCGTAATACCAGTATCGAGTCTCCGCGGGCTCTTTGGCCCGGCACACCAGCGCGTTGTCGGTGACCCAAACATCGGAATCGCAATAACGCACGCTGCCGCAATAGGATCCAACCCGACCGAGCACGATCAGCGGGCCACTCGCATTGTGTTGCGCCGCATAACCGATCGCGCCGTTGGCGCCGTAGACGGGGAACCGCCCCTGCGGCAGCCGCACCGGTGAACTGCTTCCGGTGCTGAAGTCGAGATATTCCCCGAGCGTCGCCTTCACCACAATCGCCGCACCTGCTGCCGCACCACCGTCTCCCATCGCGCGGATTCGTCGAGCGCTGTCAGCAGGTCCTTGGTGAGCCGCGCAACCTTCTCATCGGCCGGCTCCGCATCACCCTCGGTCGCGGCAGCACCGACATACCGTCCAGGGGTCAGCACGTAGCCCGCGGCCGCGATGTCATCCAACGAAACGGATTTGCAGAACCCCGGAATATCCTCGTAGGCGCTGCCTTTGGCAGATGCAGACCGCGAACCGCACCACGCGTGATAGGTGTCGCCGATACGGACGATCTCCTCGTCGGTCAGGGCACGTTCCACGCGATCGACGAGATAGCCGAGCGCGCGGGCGTCGATGAACAGCACCTGACCGGACCGGTGCCCCTTATCCATCGCAAAGAACCACAGACACACCGGGATTCCGGTGCTGCGAAACAGCTGCGCGGGCAAGGCGACCATGCACGACACCAGATCCGCGTCGACGATCCGCGCGCGAATACCGCCCTCTCCGAGCGCATTCGACGACATCGAACCGTTAGCCATCACCACGCCGGCCTTCCCGCCCGGCGCCAACTTGGACAGGATGTGCTGAATCCAGGCGTAGTTGGCGTTGCCGGTGGGTGGAACACCGAAGCGCCACCGCGGGTCGTGTTCGTCGCGGGCCCAATCCTTGATGTTGAAAGGCGGATTGGCCATCACGTAGTCCATCCAAACGCCGGCGTGCACGTCATCGACGAACGTGTCGCCCCGGGCCAGACCCGTGTTGTCAATACCGTGAATGGCCAGGTTCAGCTTCGCCATTCGCCAGGTCTGCTCGACGCTCTCCTGGCCGCAGATCAAGATGCCATGAGGATCGCCGTCGTGCTCGGCAACGAAGTTCTCGGTCTGCACGAACATCCCGCCCGAGCCGCAGCATGGGTCGTACACCCGCCCGCCCGAGGGTTCCAGGACCTGGACCATCAGCCGTACGACGCTGGGCGGGGTGAAGAACTCGCCGCCCCGCCTGCCCTCCGCGCGAGCGAAATTGCCGAGGAAGTACTCGTACACCTCCCCCATCAAGTCCCGCGCGCGATGTCTGCCCTGCCGGCTGAATCGCACAGCGCCCAGCAGATCCACCAAATCGCCGAGCCGGCGTGCATCGACGGTGTGGTAAAGCAACGGCAGCGTTCCCGCCAGCGCCGGATTCGCTGCCATCACGGCGCCCATCGCCGCGTCGACGAGTTGACCGATATCGGCTTTTGCATTGTCCGCCAAGAACTTCCAGTGTGATTCCGGCGGGACGGCGAAGCCGGCGCCTGGCTGCTCGTCAGCGGCGTCGGAGACGTATTTGAGGAACACCAGGCCGAGCACGACGTCCTTGTACTGGCCGGCCGCCAGGGATCCACGCAGCTTGTCGGCCGCTTTCCACAGCGTGGCTTTGAGTTCCTTGTCCGTCGAGGGCGCCATCAGCTGACCCGCTTGGCGGCGGTGCGCAGTTCTTTTGCCAAATCACCCCGGCCGGAAACGGTAAACCCGCCCAGGCCAAGCCATGCCGCCATCGATTCCAGCTCACCCGCCAGCGCGGCGGCCGCCCGGGAGCGTGGCGCCCCGGGCTCGCCGAACGCGCCCACGACCCGCAGCGTGTCGGCGGGACGGTCGGCCTTGAGGTCGACGCGCGCCATCAGCTGACCATCCACCAGCAGCGGCCAGACGTAATAGCCGTACTGGCGCTTAGCCGCCGGGGTGTAAATCTCGATGCGGTAATGGAAGCCGAACAGCCGCTCCACCCGGGGGCGGAAGAAGATCAAGGGGTCGAACGGACACAGCAGCGCGGTGCCGCGATCTAGCCGGGGCACCGACCGGCCGGCATGCAGATACGCGGGCGCTGACCAGCCGTCGACGCTGACCGCCTCGATCTCACCGGCGGCCACCAGCTCCGCGATGGCCGGTTTGACCTGCTGGGCGGACAGCCGAAAGTAGTCGCGGATGTCGGCCTCGGTGCCCACGCCCAGCGAGGTGGCCGCGCGCACGGTGAGCTCACGGATGGCTTCGGCGTCGTCGACCTCGCGGACCAGCACACTCGCCGGCAACACCCGTTCCACCAGGTCGTAGTGCCGGGCGAATCCCACCCGGGTGGCCGTGGTGAGCACCCCGGAGGCAAACAGCGCCTCGGCGACCCACTTGGTGTCGCTGCGGGTCCACCAGGTCCCCTTCTTCCGGCGCGGCGCAGCGGCCACCCGCGCCTCGATCTGCCCGGCGGTACTCGGCCCGAGTTCGGCGACGGCTGCGACGACGTCCTCGACGAGTTGCGGATTGGCCTTGACGATGTGAGTGCCCCACCGACCGTGTCGGTACTGACGCATCCGCCAGCGCAACAGCGGCCAGTCGTCGACGGCCATCAGCGCGGCCTCGTGCGCCCAGTACTCGGCCAACAGCCGTGACGAGCGCGGGCCCCAGGCGGCACGGTCCAGCACCTCGCGGTCGTAGGGGCCCAGTCGGCTGAACACCGGCGCGTAGTGCGCACGCACCGCCACGGAAACCGAATCCAATTGCAGCACTTGAATTCTCGAGATCAGCCGGCACAGGTGGGCTCGGGTGATCTCACCACCGGGCCGAGGTTCGTTAAACCCTTGGGCCGCAACGGCTATCCGCCGTGCCTGCGCGGCGGTAAGCCTCCGGTTGCCGATCGACACGGCGCCGAGAATACCGGTCTTTCGGCCGGCCTCAGCGAAGGCTCACCCCGCGCTGACTTTCTCGTCCACCTGCGCCGCGGAGCTCGACTCCTGCGGATTTTTGTGTTCTTGGTAGGCCGACTCGAGAGCGGACGGTACCGATTCCAGGTCGCGGTAGACACCCATCAGCTGTTCTAGGACCTTGATCCGTTGCTGGCTCGCCTCGTCGACCGCCCGCCGGGCATCTTCACGATCCCGATCGACTCGCTGCTTTGCGTCGGCCAGGAGCTGCTCACGCGCCCGCTGGGCGTCATCGCGCATGCTGGCCAGTTCGGCCTCGAGTGTTTCCCTGGTTTCCCGGTATTCGGCTTCCATGGCCTTTTGCTGGGAGGCCATGTCGGCCAACACCTCTTTGTGCTTTCGCTGCTCACTCTCGATCTCCGCTTCGGCGGCGGTGATCAGCGCCTCGGCCTCGGCCCGCGCCTCGAGCTGCATCTCCGAAATCTCGTCGACCGCGCGCCGCAGCATCTTCGCCATCCGCTGCTGCATCGCGTGGGGCGCGGGCGAGGTGTCCGTCAGGACGGCGACCTCCTTGCGCAGCGCGGCCGCTTCCTCCCCGGATTCCTTCAGCCGGGCCCGAAGGCTCTCGACGTCGTTGAGCAGCAAATTCTGCTTGGTGGTCAACATCTCGATGTGGGCCTCGACCGCAGCCGAGTCGTAACCCATGAACTTGCGAGTGAACGCCATTGTGGGTTCACGTATCACTGCCAATTTCCCCTCCCTGGAAATGCTGTAAACCCGTCACACGGTCCCCACCGACCACCGTCGAGTATGTCAGGTCAGCCCGTTGACGCCGGTACGAGCGGTCAGGGCCGGCGGTAGCTGTGAAAGCGATACCGCAGCCCGGAGCGGCTGACCTGCCACTCCCCGGTCTCGCCCAGCCAGGTCTCGTCGAGCATCGGGGCCAGCGCGTCCTCGTCGTCGAGCACCAGGTCGATCTCGATCTCGGTGACCTCGCATCGGGTGGCGTGCGGCAACGCGAGCTGGTAGATCTGCGCGCCGCCGATCACCCACGCTTGCGGATCGGTCAAGGCGTTGTCGAGTGCGCCAACCACCTCGGCTCCGTCGGCCGTGAAGTCAGCCTGGCGGCTGAGCACCACATTTCTGCGGCCGGGCAGTGGCCGCACCCGAGCCGGCAGCGAATCCCAGGTCCGCCGACCCATGACCACAGTGCGGCCCACCGTCACCTGCTTGAAGCGGGCCAGGTCTTCGGGCACGTGCCATGGGATGTCGCCATTGCGCCCGATGACGCCGGACGTGGACTGAGCCCACACCAGCCCGACTTCTGTCAAGCGCGCCACTCCTGCTCATCGCTCCGCTCTGCATCGTCGCCGGCGCGTGTCATACAGCGACGGGGGCTTTGATCGCCGGGTGCGGATCGTAGTTCTTGACGACGACGTCGTCATAGTTGTAGTCGAAGATCGAATCCCGTTGGGCTAGATAGAGTTCCGGGTACGGCCGCGGTTCACGACTGAGCTGGGTCCGCACCTGTTCAACGTGGTTGTCGTAGATGTGGCAGTCGCCGCCGGTCCAGACGAACTCGCCGACGCCAAGGCCGGCCTGGGCCGCCATCATGTGGGTGAGCAATGCGTAGCTGGCGATGTTGAACGGAACGCCGAGGAACAGGTCCGCGCTGCGTTGGTAGAGCTGGCAGCTCAACCGCCCGTCGGCCACGTAGAACTGGAAGAACGCGTGACACGGCGGCAGTGCCATCTGCGGAATTTCGCCGACGTTCCAGGCCGACACAATGTTGCGCCTGGAGTTCGGGTCGGAGCGCAGTAACTCCAGCGCGGCGCTGATCTGGTCGATGTGTTCACCCGACGGGGTCGGCCAGGATCGCCACTGCACGCCGTAGATCGGCCCGAGATCGCCTGTGTCGCTGGCCCATTCGTCCCAGATCGTGACGCCGTGTTCGTGTAGCCAGCCGACATTGGAGTCGCCGCGCAAAAACCACAGCAACTCGTAGACGACCGATTTCAAATGGACCTTCTTCGTGGTCAGCAGCGGAAAGCCGGCCGACAGGTCGTAGCGCAACTGCTGGCCGAACAAGCTGCGGGTTCCGGTGCCAGTGCGGTCCGATTTGGCCGTACCCGTCTCGAGCACCACGCGTAGCAAGTCCTCGTAGGGCTTGGGAATCGGCGCGGAGATCGGCACGCGGTCAGCTTAGCGGCGATCGCAAGCGCGGCGAAGCCGGGCGCGGCGGGTCGACGCCAAAAAATCTAGCGGCGATCGCAAGCGCGGCGAAGCCGGGCGCGGCGGGTCGACGCCGATGAATTTACGTCCGAACCTCAGGAGTAGAACAAGTCCCATGCCCAACGTCACCGACATAGTCACCACCGCCGACGGGACCTGCACCGTCCATCTGTTCACCCCCGGAGGTCCGGACACCCAAGTGCCCCACCCCGGCGTGATCATGTCCCCGACGCCGGCGGCGTGCGCGACACCTTCCAGCAAATGGCGGCCAAACTGGCCGGAGTCGGCTACACCGTGCTTTTGCCGGACGCGTACTACCGCAGCGGCGACTGGGCCCCGTTCGACATGGCCAACGTGTTCGGCGACGGAAAAGAACGTAAGCGCCTGTTCTCCATGATCGGCAGCCTGACCCCGGACAAAATCGCCGGCGACCGCGACGGCGTTCTTCGACTACCTGTCCGCGCGCCCCGAGGTGTCCGGCGAACGATTCGGCGTGTGCGGCTACTGCATGGGTGGGCGAATCTCGCTGCTGGTGGCCGGCCGGCTGCCAGAGCGGGTCGCCGCGGCGGCGTCGTTCCACGGCGGCGGCCTGGTGACCGACACCGCGGACAGTCCGCATCTGCTGGCGGACCGGATGACCGCCACGGTGTACGTGGGCGGCGCCGAGAACGACGCGTCCTTCACCGCCGACCACGCCGAGCAGCTCGATAAGGCGCTGACGGCGACGGGTGTACCGCACACCATCGAGTGGTACCAGGCAGCCCACGGCTTCGCGGTCCCGGACAACGCGCCCTATGACCCGGCCGCCGCCGAGCGGCATTGGGCGGCGATGACTGAGGTCTTCGGCTCGGCGCTACCGCGCTAACCGCGCGGCTTTTCTCGGCTCACCGCGTCGAGCAACAGCTTCGCGGCCACCGTCGCGCCGTCGGTGCGGATCGTGGCCGCCACGGCGCTCGCTCGGGCGCGGGTCTCGTCGCTCAGGGCCACTTCGAGCGCGGCCGGCAGGGAGTCCGGCGGCGGCGTCGGACCGTCGCACGCGGCGCCGATGCCCAGCTCGACCACCCGGCACGCCCAATACACCTGGTCGGCTCCTTGCGGCACGACGAGCTGAGGCGCGCCGGCTCGGGCGGCCGTCGTCGTCGTGCCCGCACCGCCGTGATGCACCACGGCGGCAACCCGCTCGAACAGTGCTTGCTGGTTGACCTCACCGACGCTCATGCAGTCGTCGCGGTCATCGCTCAAGGCCAGGTCGGCCCAGCCGTGGGAGAGCAGCACGCGCCTGCCCTGGGCGCGGATCGCCTCGATCGCCATCGGCACGACCTCCTTGGCGCCCCACAGCGGCATGCTGCCGAAGCCCAGGTACACCGGCGGCGTGCCGGCTTCCAGAAACTCCTCCAGCTCGGCCGGCAGCGGGCGGTCGTCGGGCAGCAGCCACGCGCCGGTTTGCACGACGTGGAGGTCCGCCAGTTGCTGCCACGGGCCCAGGGTCGGGTCGGCCGCCAGCCAAGGGCGGTTGGTGTAGGCGTAGGCACGCACGTCGTCCAGCGGGGCCAGGCCGATCGCCGCGCGGTGGCTGTTGAGCGTCGGACCGAACAACGCATTGGCGTGGCGGGCGTTGTGGCCCCACATCATCCGGTTGTCGATCTCGCTGGTCCCCATCCCCCGGCCCACATACTCCGGCGGCGGGTGATAGGGCGACGGCAGGTGGGTCGGGTGGTAGCTCGCGTACACGTAGTGGATGCCGAGTTTGTCGGCCATCGATCGTGCGCCGGCAGAAGTCCACACCAGGGCGGTCGACACCAGCGCGTCGCATCCCTGCGCGACAGCGGCGACGGTGTCGAACTGCGCGGCTAGCAACCCGAGCACGTGCCCGCGCAGATCTTCCTCCGACGAGCGCGCACCCCCGGTTATCACCTCGCGCACCGACGGACCGAATCCCACCAGCGGAACTCCGAAACCGGCTGCCCGCTGCGCGAATTCCTCATCCGGCGGCGCACATACCACTACCTCCGCGCCGAGCGCCTGCAGCTGCACCGCAAGTCCCAGCAGTGGTTCCACACCGCCGCGCGAATCGTATGTCGACAACAACACACGCATGGCGCTCAGCCGGCCGGCAGATCCACGAGGTCGGCCAGCCGGGCCCGATGACGATAGGCGGTGCCGAAGGCCAACTGATCGCTCTTGGCTCGCTTGAGGTACAGGTGGGCCGGATACTCCCAGGTCATGCCGATGCCGCCGTGTAGCTGCACGCATTCCTCGGCGGCATGCACCGCGATACCGCTGCAATAGGCCTGCGCGACGGCCGCGGCGATGCCCGCGTCCGAATCTTCACGAGCGCAAGTATCCGCGGCGTAGCGTGCCGCCGCTGTCGCCGCGCCGACCTCAAACCACAGATCCGCCAACCGATGCTTGATCGCCTGATAGGAGCCGATCGCGCGGCCGAACTGCTTGCGCTCCTTGGCATAGGCCAGCGTGGTCTCGAAACACCACTGCGCCAGCCCAAGCTGCTCGGACGCCAGCAGCGCCGCACCCGTCTGAAGCGCGGTGGCCACGGCCACTCGCGCCTTGGGGCCCGGTCCGACGAGTCTCGACGACGCCGACGAAAACCGCACATTCGCAAGGGGTCTCGTCATATCCAAGGCCAGCAGCGGTGACACCTCCACCCCCGGCGCGCTACGCGATACGGTGTGCAATTCGAGTCCGTCCTCCCCGGCGACCGGTACCACCAGCACATCGGCGTTACCGGCGCCGGCGACGCTGCTGACCGTTCCGGTCAGGCCGTCGGCATCGTTGTTCACGCCTACGATCGAATCGCCGGGCGCGGTGGACAGCGGGACCGCCAACGCGGCGGTGAGCTCACCCTGGGCCAGCGCAGACAAGGTTTCGGTCTCACCGGCACGCAACAGCGCAACCGTGGCGAGCACCGCGCTGGACAAAAACGGCACCGGCGCAACGACGCGGCCGATCTCCTCCATCACGACCGCAGCCTCGCGGGCACTTGCGCCGGCACCGCCAAGCGATTCCGGCACCAGCAGGCCCGCCACTCCCAGCTCGCCGGCCAGCCGCTGCCAGATGTCGGAAAAGTCTTGCGGCGCTGGGTCATAAGCCCGAGCTACCACTTCGGGTGAACACCGCTCGGCGAACAGGTGGCGGACGCTGTCGCGCAACGCCTCCTCGGTGTCGGAATAGAGCAAATCCCCGATGCTCATCGGGCCAGGTCCTTCCAGGCGACGTCCTTGTCGACGCGGTGTTCGCCCGGCAGGCCGAGAATCCGCTCAAAAATGGTGTTGCGCAGGATTTCCGACGTGCCGCCCTCGATCGAGTTGCCACGTGCCCGCAGGTAGCGATACCCGGGTTCGCGCCCGACCAGGTCCACGACTTCCGTCCTGCGCATGGTCCAGTCGTCGTACTGCAGGCCGGACTCGGCGTGCAGCTCGATGTCGAATCCCGAGATGGCTTGCGCCAGCTTGGCGAAGGCCACCTTCATGCCGGCGCCTTCAGGTCCGGGCTGACCCGCTGGGTTGTTCTTGGCCTGCTGTCCAAGCCGCTCCCCGGCCAGCCGAAGGACTTCCGCCTCGACCCACAGCCGCATCAGCTCGTCGTGCATCGCGCCATCGCGCAGCTCAGGTTCGTCCCGCCACGCCCGGGCGACCTTGCCGATGATCCCGCCTTCCCGCGGAACGCCGGAGCCGGCACTGATCGCGACCCGTTCGTTGTTGAGCGTGGTGGTCGCGACGCGCCAGCCGCCGCCCACCGCGCCGAGCCGATTAGCGTCGGGCACTCGGACATCGGTGAGGAATACTTCGTTGAACTCCGCCTCCCCGGTGATCTGACGTAACGGCCGGACATCCACACCCGGTTGCGTCATGTCGCACAAGAAGTAGGTCAAACCCGCGTGCTTGGGCACCGCTGGGTCGGTACGTGCGACCAGGATGGCCATCTGCGCGTGTTGCGCCATCGACGTCCACACCTTCTGCCCGTTGACAATCCAATCGTCGCCGTCGCGGACAGCGCGCGTGGCGACCCCGGCCAAGTCGGATCCCGCACCAGGTTCGCTGAACAACTGGCAGTAGACCGGCTCACCGATGAATAACGGGCGCAAGAACTTTCGCTTCTGCTCGTCGGTGCCGAAGGCCGCGATGGTCGGGGCCGCCATGCCCATCCCGATGAAGTTCTTCACGGTGCCGCCGACCGGTGCGCCCGCGGCGGCCAGCGGCGCGTTCACCAGTTCCTGCGCTTTACGCGGCAGGTCCAGGCCGCCGAAACCCTGCGGCAGGTGCACCCAGGCCAGCCCGGCATCGAATTGCGCGCCAAGGAAATCGCGCGGGTCGGTGGTTGCCGGTCATGCTTGTCCAGCAGGGCCTGCACCCGCGCGCTGACGTCGGCCGCGAAGTCCTGGGCGCTCATGGTTTGCCCTCGGGCCGCATCTGGAAGCCCTGCGCGCCGCCCAGCAGGAGACCACCGTCGATGACCAACGTCTCACCGGTGATCCAGCTTGCCGCGTCGGAAACCAGGAAGGCCACCGCGTTCGCCACATCGCTTGGCTCACCGATGCGTCCGAGCGCAATCGAGGACCCCAGCGGATCTTCGTGGTCCTTCCACAGCGCCTCGGCCAATTTGGTGCGCACCACTCCCGGGGCGATGGCGTTGACCCGGACGCGCGGTGACAGTTCGAGGGCCAGTTGCTTGGTGACGTAAATCAGCGCCGCCTTGGTGGCGTTGTACATCCCAATCCCCGGCGATTGGTGCAGGCCGCCGACGGAGGCGGTGTTGACGATTGCGCCACCGTGCTCGCCCATCCATGCCTTGACAACCAGGGAAGTCCATAGCAACGGAGCCCACAGGTTGACGTCGAAGATCTTGGCGAACCGCGGGTGATCCTGGTCGATCAGCGGGCCGTACGCCGGATTGGTGCCCGCGTTGTTGACTAAAATGTCAACGCTGCCGAACCTCTCCACCGTGAGCTCCACACAGCTGCGCGCGGCGTCCTCGTCCACCGCGTGCGCGCCCACGCCCAAGGCCCGTCCACCGACTTGCGCCGCGGCCGCCTCCGCCGCCTCCTGTTTGCGAGCGGTCAGTACGACATTGGCGCCGGCCGCCGCCAGCTGTTGTGAAATCGCCAATCCGATTCCACGCGAAGCCCCGGTGATAATCGCCGTACGGCCGGTCAGATCCAGTGAGGTCATCTTGATACGCCTTTTGTTGTGCAACGGGCCCGACTTCGCCAGCGGAGAGCGTCGATTGCAAACAATCTTTCGGGAGAGGTTTTGTACGCGCGCGTGCGTGGGTATGCGAGTCGCATGTTAGCGAAATTAACCTTCATGAAACCACTGGTGGTCGGCGGAGCCGTTGCTGCGGCTATCGCCGCCGCCCCGTTGGCCGGTGCGGATAGTTTTGCGACCGGCTTGTCGATGACCGGGCCGACGCCCACCCACGTTGTCTTCAAGGATGACCCGGGTGGCGGTGGCTGCGATGCCAACGGCAACTGCGGCTCCGGCGGCCAGAACGGCGGCCCCGGCGGCGGTCCCGGTGGCACCGGCTGTCTGCCCGGCGTCGGCTGTGGCTCCGGCGGTCAGAACGCCGGCCCGGGTGGCATTCCGGGTGGTACCGGCTGTCTGCCCGGCGTCGGCTGCGGCTCCGGCCACGGCTGATAATCCCTTCGGCACGACCCTTCAGACTCTCGCCAGCCTGGTAATCCAGGCCCGAGAGTCTGAAGGGTCAATGACATCGTCGAGTTCGAAGGTCGTGGCGGCCCGAAGCGCTTTGCCGTGTTGGTAGGCCGCCGCCACAAGCCGATCGAATAACTGCTCACGTTGTCCGGGATCGGTCGCCGCGGCCAGCTCCTTGCTGAAGCCGAGCCGCACCGCCCCTTCCAGCCCCATGCCGCCGATCTCCCCCGTCGGCCAGGCGACGGTGAACTGCGGGGCATGGAAGGAACCGCCGGCCATGGCCATCGCCCCCAACCCATAACCCTTGCGCAAGATGATCATTCCGAGCGGCACCGTCAAGCGTGCGCCGAGCACGAACATCCGCCCGAATCGGCGGACCGCGGCCTGCTTTTCCGCGTCCGGACCGACCATGAACCCTGGCGTATCGCATAGCGAAATCACCGGCAGCCGAAACGATTCGCACAGCGTGAGAATGTCGCCGGCCTTGTCGGCGGCCTCGGCGTCGATCGCGCCACCCAGATGGTGACTACTGTTGGCTAACAGTCCATATGCCACGCCCTGCACGCGGACGAGTGCGGTGACGATGCCGACGCCATAGTCGGGTCGCAGCTCGAGAACCGACCCGAGATCGACGATCGACTCAATCGCGCGACGCACATCGTAGGCCCGTAATCTGTTCTCCGGCACGATATGTCGAGCCAGCCGTGGATCGGGTGCTTCCCAGTCGCCGATGCTGCCCTGAAAATACGACAGATATTGTTTCGCCAGGGACACCGCGTGCGCCTCGTCACGCGCGACCAGGCTTACCACCCCGTTGTGCCGCTGCACGTCGATCGGCCCGATCGCCTCGGGTGGGTACACCCCGAGCCCACCGCCCTCGATCATTGCCGGCCCACCCATTCCGATGTTGGCATCCGGGGTCGCGATGATCACGTCGCACACCCCGGCCAGCGCGGCGTTGCCGGCGAAGCAACGCCCGGAAACGATCGACACCAACGGCACCCGGCCACGCAGCCCGGCCAGCACCCGGAAGGTCGGCACGTCCAGCCCGGCCGCTCCGCCGACGTCGGTGTCGCCGGGCCGCCCGCCTCCACCCTCGGCAAACAGCACCACCGGCAGGTGTTTTCGGGCGGCCAACTCGAAGACACGGTCGGTCTTGGCGTGGTTGCGCATACCCTGCGTCCCGGCGAGCACGGTGTAGTCGTAAGACACCACCACCGCCTCGGCCGCGGCCCGTCCAAATCGATCGGCGCCGATGGTCGCCAATCCGGCAACCAAGCCGTCGGCGGGGGTGTTGGCGATGAGATCTTCTTCCGAGCGCCGGCTGCGTTGCGCGGCAATGGCCAGCGCGCCGTACTCGACGAAGCTGTCGGCGTCGATCAGGTCGGCGATGTTCTCCCGGGCGGTGCGGCGGCCCCGCATGTGGCGCTTGGCCACTGCTGCTTCGCGGCCCTCGTCGAGGGTGAACAGGTGGCGCTGCCGAACTTCGTCGAGGTCGGCCCGGGATCGGTCGAGATCGACTGCAGCGATGGCGGACTCGCCGTCGATGCCGGCCCCGGTGCGCGTGAAGACAACGAGTGGGTCGCCGGTCCCGACGACCTCACCGGTCGTCACGAGATTCCGGACCGTTCGCAGCGCGTCCGGTGCGACGAGCACATGTTGCATTTTCATCGCTTCGAGCACGACCAGTTGATCGCCGGGACCAAGCTCGGTGCCTTCGGGCGCCACCTCGACCACGGCGCCGGCCAGCTGGGCACGTAATGCTTCCTCACCGGGATAGAGCTCGACGGATGCCACCCGCGTGTCGTGTTCATGGGTCAGCGCCGCGGTCGCCAACTCCGCAAGCTTGGCGTCGAGGAAGCCCGTCGTCACCATGCCGGACTGAATTCCGCTGTTGGACAACAACTCTTGCAGGAATTTGATATTCGTCCGGACACCCTCGACACCGAATTCAGCCAGCGCGGTCCGCGACTTGCGCAGCGCCGCCGAGAACGACGATCCGCGGACGTGGGTGATGACCTTGGCCAACAGCGAGTCGTATCGCGCGCTCAAGGCCAGCCCGGTCCGGCCGTAGGTGTCGACGCGCACTCCGGGACCGCCCGGTGGCGAGAACACCGTCAAGGTGCCGGCCGCGGGCAGGACAGTCCCGTCTGACGCCAGGGTTTCCAAGTTGACACGCGCCTGTATTGCGATACCGCGTCGTGCAGCGGGCTCGCCGATGACTTCGTCACCGTCGGAGGCGATTCCGGACGGCAATCCCAGCTGGTAATAGGAGGCGCCGCCGGCGATAACGAGCTGAACAGCCACCAGGTCCACCCCGGTGGTCTCCTCGGTGATCGTATGTTCAACCTGAATACGAGGGTTGACCTCGAGGAAGACGAACTTCTCACCGGCGACGAGGAATTCGACGGTAGCCAGCCCGCGCAGGCCGACTCTGCCGCACAACCGCGCCGCAGCCAAATGCAATTCTCGACGCAGAGAATCCGAAACCCCCTGCGCTGGTGCTATTTCCACGATCTTCTGATGGCGGCGCTGGATGCTGCAGTCACGGTCTCCGAGGGCGAGCGCATGCGTTCGGGGACCGGCCGGCGCGGCGGCGATCTGCACCTCGATATGCCTGGCGTCGTCGAGAAGCACCTCGGCGAACAGCGCCGAATTGCCGAATCCCAGTTGTGCCTCCGCGGCGCACTGCCGGTAGGCGTCGTCGATCTGATCGGCGCTGTCCACTCTGCGCATGCCGCGGCCGCCCCCGCCCGCCAACGCCTTGATCATGACCGCTCCGTGTTGGGCGGCGAAGAATGCGCGGACGTCCTCGACGCTGCTCGGCCCAACGGTGGCGGGCAGCACCGGCACGCCAACGGCGATCGCGGCCGCGCGCGCCGAGCATTTATTGCCGACCGTGTCGAGTACATCGGCATCCGGCCCCACGAACGTGTACCCGGCGACCGCGCATGCGCGCGCGAAATCGGCGTTTTCGGACAGGAAGCCGTAGCCCGGGTGAATCAGCTCGGCGCCGGCTTGTTTGGCTGCCGACAGCATCGACGGCTGGTCCAGGTAGGCGTCGGGGCCGGCGCCAGGCAGACCGACCGCCTCGTCAGCGGCGTGCACGTGCGGGCTCTCGGCGTCATCCTCGGCATAGACCGAGACCGTTTTCATATCCAATTCGGTTGCGGTGCGGATGATTCGGAGCGCGATCTCGCCGCGATTGGCAATCAGCAGCGTCGCGCTCACCGGAGCGGGTCACCCCACTGGACTTCATCGCGAAGCTTGGCTTTGAGCAGCTTGCCGCCGGCGTTGCGCGGCAGCGCTTCTGATACCACCGTGACGTATTGCGGAACTTTGTAGTCGGCGAGCTGGTCTCGGCAATGCTCGAGCACGCCCGTCACGTCGATCTGCGCTTCGCCGCCGAACAGCACGGCGCCGACCTTTTCGCCCATCACCTCGTCGGCCACCCCCAGCACGCAAGCATCGGCGACGTTGGGTGCCGCCAAGAGCACCGCCTCGACCTCAACGCTGGAGACGTTCTCCCCGCCGCGATTGATGATGTCCTTGAGCCGGTCGACGATGTGCACCCGGCCCGCGTCGTCGACCCGAGCCACGTCGCCGGTGTGCAACCAGCCGTCCACGATGGTGGCCGCGCTGGCTTGCGGCCGATTCCAATATCCCGCAGTGAGATTGACTCCGCGCGCCACCAACTCGCCGACAGCGGGATCGTCGCCACTGGGGATCACACCGAGATCCACCGAGGGGACCGCGTACCCCACCGAGTCGGCGTGTTCGACCGCGTCCTGGTCGGGCAGCACGGTCATCAGCGAGGCGGACTCGGTCATACCGTAGCCGTTGAAAACCGTGGCCTGCGGAAAGGCGCTCTTCACCGCTCGCACCAACGATGGCGCGATGGGCGCGCCGCCGTATCCCGCCCAGCGAACGCCGGACACGTCTGCATCGGCGAATTTCTTGTGCCGCAGCAATAACGAGTAGATCGCCGGAACGGTCACCATCAGCGAAATGCGTTCGGTGCTCAGTGTGGCGATCAACTCGTCCAGGTTGAGCGTCGGCATGATCACCGATGTCCCCCCGAGCCGAATCGCCGCCAAAAGCTGTGAATTGCAACCGGTCACGTGAAACAGTGGCACCGAGATCAAGGTGCGCAGTCCGTCACCGAGATCTCTGGGAAATCCCACGCAACGAATCGCATTCTCGGTGTTGGTGACGAATGCCTCGTGGGTGGTCGGCACCCCCTTGGGGTGCCCGGTGGTGCCCGAGGTGTAGAACAGCGCGGCGGTGTCGGCACGCTCGAGGTCGTCGGCCACGTACGGTTGGCCGTCGGGCAGCGGGGCGTCGGCGGCCAGATCCACCCGCGTACCGGTGTCGGACAACACGAACTCCACTTCGGGCTGCGCCGAGCGCGTATTGACCGCCACCACAATGCCGCCGGCCATCACCGTGCCCCAAAATGCCAGTACCCAATTGATTCCCGCAGGGTAGCGCACCGCGACGCGGTCACCGGGTTGCAGACCGGTCGCGCGTAGCCCACCGGCGACCCGCGCGGCGCGGTCCCACAGCTGCCGGTAGGTCAATCGCCCGGCACCGACTTCGACCAGGGCCTCGCCGTCGGGGCAACGATCGATTTGCTCGGCGAGCATGTCCAGCAGTGTGGCCGGCACATCGTCGTAACGCAGGATGCCGTCACGATCGCGGGACACACCCGTCGTCGCGAATGGGTTGTTCTCGCGTGAAACTTCGATCACTGCACTCGATTCCGGCACACCCAGTCCTTCGTCAGTACGGAAGCGTCAAGCCCATTGAACCACTCCGGGTTTCATGGCTACTTCGGGCTGCGGCCGTCCCAGCTAGGCGACGATGGCAGATTCTGTGGGATGTATGGCGGATGAGACACCTGGGGAGGGATCGAAGTCCGCGTTGTATCGACTACATCCAACCGAGGAGTCAGCCATGATGCCCGTATCCCGACAGCAGCTGGCCCGAATAGAATCATGACCACGGCCACTGCCGTTTCCGCCGAAGGAACCGTGATCGGCTACGAATCAGTCGGCGCCGGGCCGCCCCTGCTACTGGTGCACGGAAGCACAGGCACGCGTATCCGGTGGTCACCGGTGCGGGACTCGTTGGAGCAGCACTACACCGTCCACTCGATGGACCGGCGCGGCCGGGGTCTGAGCGCCGTCGAGGCGGGACCCTACAGCTTGCGTCGCGAAGCCGAGGATGTCGCGGCGGTTGCCCACGCCGTGGGCGGCGACGTCTACGTGGTCGGGCACTCCTACGGGGCATTGGCGGTCCTGGAAGCCGCGCTGCTCACAACTGCATTTCGCCGGGTCGTGTTGTACGAGCCGCCGCTGCCGTTGCCGGGCGTCGACATCGTTTCGCCCGACGGCTGGGCCCGGCTCAAGACGATGTCCGACCCGCGAGAAATTTTGAGCACCTTCTACCGGTAAACCTTGCACCTTCCTGAACCAGCGATCGAAGACCTCGCAGCCCGGGAGTTTTCCTACGTTGCCGAGTCGATCGCACATACCGCCGTCCGCGAGCTCGTGGCGATCGACGCCTTCCAAGCACCGGAACGGTTCGCCAACATCACGGTGCCGGTCCGGATGCTGCTCGGCACCCAGAGTCCAGCCTATTTTCGCGCCGCCACCGCGACTGTCGCCGCTCAAATCCCCGGCACCAACATCGTTGCGCTGCGAGGCCAGGGCCACCAGGCGATCGACTACGACCCGCAACAATTCGTGCGGGCGGTGGTTGACTTCGATACACACTAAATGCGGTAGCGCGCCGCCCGGAGACGGTACGCGACTCAGACGTCGCGGGTTGCGTCCATCTAGGTGGTGTACGAGTCGGACCTGATTAGCGGTACCGGCGTGTCGTAGCCGAATGATTGAAGGTCATCGCGTGATTCTTCGAGAGACCGACCAAAGTCACTCGAGCAAAGGAATCACGCGAGGACCGTGGGGCGCGGCCCTGGGCGGCCAGATCGTCGGTGGCCTGTTGGTTTGGGGGATAGAGCAATCCGGTATCGATCCTGACTTTCAACCCGCGCGTCTGACCGTCGATCTGTTGCGCCCGGTTCTGCTGGAGCCGGTGCAGATTCAGACCTCGGTGCAGCGGGAAGGTCGGCGCATCAAGCTGGTCGACGGGACGCTGGTTCAGAACGGCACCATCGTCGCGCGGGCCGGCGCGCTTTTTCTGCGCCGCGGTGATCACCGCGGCGCAGAAGTGGTCCTCTCCGGCGGAAATGCCGCCCCTTCCGACGTCCTCCGATGGCTTCGGAGCGAACATGCCGTTTCTGATCTGGGGCTATGGGGCCACCTTCGAAGGCAGTCCCGGAATCGCCGCGGGCGAATGGGAACAGTCCCACGCCCAGAAGTTCGCTTGGGTGCGGCTGTTTCGCCCGATGGTGCACGGCCACCCGCTCACACCCTTCACTCGCCTGGCCTTCGTCGGCGATATCACCAGTTCGCTCACCCATTGGGGCACAAGCGGATTGCGTTACATCAACGCCGATTACACCGTCACCGCCAGCCGACTACCCGACGGTGAATTCCTCGGGTTGGCGGCACAGAGCCACTACGGCGCAGCGGGTGTGGCCACCGGCGCGGCGACCCTGTTCGACCGCCACGGGCCGCTAGGCACCAGCTCCGCACTGGCCGTGGCCCAGCCCGCCGACGCCTTCAGGCCGACCTACGCCTAGCTCTCCATCAGCATCGCGGCGAGCGTGCCGCCCAACTCGTAGGCCCGCTCGCGCACCCCAGCGTCGACGACACCGGTGACCTCCAGCACGTCGGCGGCCTGGCTCAGCGACAGTCCGGTTGCCAGCTTGTTGACGGCCGATGCCGCACCCGCGGTGTCGTTGTTCCCGTGCACCCAGAGCCCGTACGGGTGACCCGACACATGATCCAGGCTCGGGTAGTAGACGGTGTCGAAGAAGTGTTTGAGCGCCCCGGACATGTAGCCGAAGTTAGCGGTGGTGCCGAACAGGTAGCCGTCCGCGTCGAGCATGTCCGGCAGGGTCGCGGCCAGTGCCGGTCGCGAGATCACGTCGACACCGTCGATCTCGGGGTCGTTGGCTCCGGCAAGCACTGCCTCCAGTAGCTCGCGGGTAGCCGGTGACGGCGTGTGGTGCACGATCAGCAGCGTCTTGGTCACGGGCGGCCCTGTAACTCGACCGCCGTCTTCATGGCCTCGCGGGCACGGCGGCGATCCCCCGCGTAGTCGTAGGCCCGGGCCAGCCGATACCAACGCCGCCAGTCGTCGGGGTGGGTTTCCACCTCGGTGCGCACGGTGGCGAACAGCGCGTCTGCTGCGTCGCGCTGGATGCGGCCGGACGGCCGCCGCGGCAGCGCGCCGGCGTCGAGTTCCATCCCGTCCGCGGCGATCAGGCGGGCCAGCTTCTGGTGCGCGAATCCGGCCCGCAGCGTGGTGAGCATCGCCCACAGCCCGATCACCGGCATCATCAACACCGCCAGTCCGAGTCCGACGGCCGCGGCCCGCCCCGAGGCGATCATCGCGACGGCCGAGCGCCCCAGCAGCACGAAATACACAACCAGCGCTACGCACATGAATACGATCAGCAATTGGGTGCGCACGGCGCGCGCGGTGTCACTCATTGCAGGTTGAGCAGGGGCTCAAGCCCCACCGTCAACCCGGGACGTTCCCGAACGCGGCGCACCGCCAGCAGCACACCCGGGACGAAAGACGTGCGGTCCAGGCTGTCGTGGCGGATGGTCAGCGTCTCCCCCTCAGTGCCGAACAACACCTCCTGGTGGGCGACCAGCCCGGCCAGCCGCACCGAGTGCACCGGAATTCCGTCGACGTCGGCGCCGCGGGCACCGGGCAGGCCGGTGCTGGTGGCATCGGGGTTGGGCGGCAGACCTTTTCGAGATTCGGCGATCAGCTTGGCGGTGCGAGCCGCGGTGCCCGACGGCGCGTCGGCCTTGTGCGGATGATGCAGTTCAACGATCTCCGCCGAGTCGAAGAAGGGTGCGGCTTGCTTCGCGAAATGCATTGACAGCACTGCCCCGATCGCGAAGTTGGGCGCGATCAGCACCGACGTGTTGGGACTGTCGGCCAGCCAGGCCTCGACCTGCTGCAGCCGCTCGGCGGTGAAACCGGTGGTACCGACTACGGCGTGAATTCCCTTGCCGATGACGAACTCTAGATTGCCCATCACCACATCGGGGTGGGTGAAGTCGATGACGACCTCGGTGTCGTGATCGGTCAGCAGGCTCATCGGATCGCCGGCGTCTACCTCGGCGGACAAGATCAGATCCTCGGCGGCCTGCACGCCCGCCACCATCGCCGACCCGACCTTACCTTTGGCTCCCAGCACTCCGACCCGCATGGCATTCACCCTAGACGGGCGGTAGGGCCGGTTTTGTCCACAGTTCGGCCTTTGTCCACAGGTGGCGCTTTCGCCGTAGCCCGGGCCCAAGATCACTTATAAAATTCGACCATGCATTCGATTCCAATTCCGGCGGAGGTGTCCGCCGCCCTGGACGCGCAGGACGCCGCCGACGCCGCGATCCGCGTCCTGAACATCGATGCATTGAGCCCCGCCGTCCGGCTGCGAGTCCTCGAACAGATGGAGGCCTCGCGCCGGCGTCAGGCGGCGGCTAGCCATGACGTCATCGCGAGCCTGGCCAGGGAGGAGCCGGCCGACGTCGGCGGGCCCGTCCACAAAGTCATCGCGGACTGCCTCCGGATTAGTTACGCCGAAGCCCGCCGCCGGCTGAGGGACGCCGAACAGCTTTCTCCGCGCTCGACTCTCACCGGTCAACAGTTGCCACCGGAATTGCCGGCGACCGCGCAGGCCTGGCGAGACGGCGAGCTCGACGCGCAACACCTACGGGTGATTCAAGCTTTCTTCCACGATCTCCCAGACGCAACGCCTGCCGATACCGTCGAGGACGCCGAGCGATTCCTTGCCGAGCAGGCCACCAAGCTGCGTCCCGATCAACTGGAACGGGCCGCGCACCGGATTGCGTTGCATATCAACCCCGATGGCAAATTCTCGGACTCCGACCGCGCGCGCCAGCGCGGCTTCACGTGGTGCGGTCAGCGCAGGGACGGGATGAGCATCGGAAAGCTCATCGCTTCCCCGGAATTGCGCGCCAACATCGACGCCTGGCTCGCGCGATTAGCCGTACCGGGGATGTGCAACCCCGACGACGAATACCCCTGTACCGCGGGCGAACCCGCCGAGGAGTCCGTTGGCCGGGATGCGCGTACGCCGGCCCAGCGTCAACACGACGGGCTCAATGCTTTAGTCCGCGGCCAGTTGGGCGATCCGAAGCTCGGTCACCACAACGGATTGCCGGTGACCGTCGTTGTGTCGACCACGCTGCAGGAGCTGACGACGGGCACAGGCCGGGCGGTGACAGGCGGGGGAACGCTGCTGCCCATGCATGACGTGATCCGGATGGCCAGCCACGCCTACCACTATCTGGCAGTGTTCGACGAGCATCAAAGTCGGCCACTGTATCTCGGCCGGTCTCGCCGTGTTGCCTCACCGGATCAACGCGTGGTCCTGTATGCCAAGGATCGCGGCTGCACGCACCCGGGCTGCGATGTGCCCGGCTATTGGTGTGAAGTCCACCACGTCGACGAGTGGGCCGCCGGCGGCTCGACCAATGTCGACACACTTACGTTCGCGTGCAGGCCGCACCACAAATTAGCCGGAACAGGTTGGCGGACAAGGAAAATATCCAACGGCTTTACCGAGTGGATCCCGCCGCCGCAGTTCGGCCTCGGCGCGAGAACCAACGACTACCACCACCCGGAACGGCTTCTGGGTGATGACGAAGCAGGCTGACAGCCGTTAGCGCCTTTTTTTCCAGCAGTTCTGTGGCCCCATTGTCACTGAGCGCACCTGCGCAATGGCGAACGCTGTCACTGGACCACTCCGTTCATCGCGGACTCGTCTGAACAACCAAATACGGCCTGCTGGATCGATCGACGAAGACGCGGCTCATCGTCCTGGCCGGCGTAGGCATCCAGCCAGGTCCACAGCCGTGCAGCGAGCCGGGCCTCCACCCTGGCGTCCGCACGGGTGATCGCATCAAGAAGTAGGGAGATCGCGGCGAACGTTTCACCAATGCCGATCGCGATGAACACGTCGTTGCGCTCGGCGGTATCGAGACAGAGCCTCGCTGTGTCGGCAAGCGACCACGCTACTTCCGCTTCGCCAGCACCGCTTCCGGGTCTCAACGATGCCTTGCTGCGGTAGCCCCGGCCACGGCCATAACTTCGGCGTCGATCCCCGTCGCCGCCCAGGACTGCCTCTAGAACAGGGTTGGTCACATCAACTCCACATGTTGTTCGGTGTGCTCCCAACGAATGTATGCAGATTTCGGGCGGGGTTCCTTAACCGGGACGATCTACGCACCAAGCCGTACGGTTTGCGAAGACCGCTAGATCGGTTGGCTGCTTGTCCCACTAAAAGCGCTGTACTGCAGCATGTTCAGGACATCAACGTAGAGATGTCACTCTACGCCCACCGTAAGGCGCGCGCATATCGGGATCGCCGCAGGGTCTGCGCGGGGTTTTCGCCGTATCGAGCGGCATGTGCGGCAGCGAAACGACCTGGGTTGGTGAATCCCCAACGCAAGGCGATTGATTCAACAGTTTCCAACGACGGGTCGGATTCCAGCAGATCCTGATGTGCACGGCGCAACCGCACCTGCCGCAGGTAACTCATCGGCGACACTCCCATATGCCGCTGAAAACCCTGCTGCAGGGTGCGTGCGCTCACATGGCTGCGTGCCGCCAACGAGGACACCCGCAACGGCAGGTGCGGCTCGGCTTCGATGATTTCGACCGCGGTCCGTATCGTTTGAGGCGCCTCGTGTTTGGCCTCGGTCTCCAAAAATCCGCGGTATGGATGATCGGTCGCGAGCAGCAATGCATGCACCAAGCTTTCGATGAATGGGGCCGCCACGAGCGGTTGACAAAGAGCGTTGTCAGCCTTAAATAGTTCGTGGTTGAGCATCAACATCATCTGGACCCAACTGCGTGCCGCACCCTGGGTGGTCGGCAGGGAGGGCCCAAACGCAATCTGCGATGTGATCTGCCGACCGACCGCATCACTCAGCGCATCCTCCACGACACTGCGGTCGATCCGCAGGGTAATCGTTCGACCACCACCCGCCCATCGCGTCACAAAGAGCTCACCCTCCGGTAGGCACAAGGCCGCACGACCAGGCCCTACCGTGATTGATGAATTCCTGTGCAACAGCTCGATTTGGCCCGCCACGGGAACACTGACCATGTAGTAGGGGCGTTCGTCGAGGCACCGGATCCAGGTATCTGTGCCGAACACCAGGTCAAGGACGGTCAGGGGACCAAGCTGCCCGACACGTTGGGTCAGGGAGAACTGCTGGCGGCGGTTGACCACGCCCACCGATTCGTGAAACGGAAAGACGGTGCGCATATGTTCAAGCGTGTGAAGGGTCGTCCAGTCGCGGGGTGGGTTGGCCGGGTTATGCGCAATCACTTCCGTCCCTTCGATTATGTCGTCAGTGCGTGAACGGTCGCCTGCGCCTAACCGCTGGCGAACTCTGTGCACGCAAACCCTCGCGTAGGGTGGGAAAACATGACTCCGGAGTCTGAGTCGAAAAAATTGGACTTGCAAGTCCAAAAATTGACTAGGAAAGGTTCGGCCACCCGGCGCCGGATCATTGAAGGCGCCGCCGAGGAGATACGTGTCAACGGTGTCGCGGTGACCACCTTGGACCAAATTTTGACCCGTACCCGAACCTCGAAGAGCCAGCTGTTCCACTACTTTCCCGGCGGCCGGGACGACCTGCTGTTGGCCGTGGCTCAACATGAGGCCGATTCGGTGTTGGCCGAGCAGCAGCCATACCTCGGCGAGCTGACTTCATGGGCCGCATGGCAGCGGTGGCGTGACCTCATTGTCGGGAGTTGCCGGCGTCAGACGCAGTCTTGTCCGTTCGCGATACTCACATCCGACCTGTGGCGTTCTTCACCGGACACCCAGGCCGTCACGGCGAAACTGATCCGGCAGTGGCGTGACCAGATCGCCGAAGGCATCCGGTGCTTGCAAGGCCAGGGCAAGATCGATAGCCGCGTCGATGCCGACCGCAGCGCGTCCGCTCTGCTCGCCGGCATTCAGGGCGGTGCCGGAATTCTGGTAGCTACCGGCGACGCGAGCTTTCTCGAAGCCGCCATCGACAGCGCTATCAATGTGCTGCGAACGGCCGGCAAGTAGCCGCGGAGCGCACATTTCGGCCAAAGGCCTTCGCAATCAGGACATTGCTGTGCAGAGTCTGTCCTAGCGGGTGAATAGTGGTCGCCGCTGGTTGTAGCTTCGACTTTTGATGATTGGTCATGTGCTGCGGTCAAGGACGATCGGGCCCGACGAATCTGCTGGGGACGCAAAAGGTCGGGTAGATAGGAACGGTGGGCCGATGAGTTGGATCCACCCATGAGAGACGACGGCCGGGTAACCGAACCCGCCGATTTGCGGATTTGGGCGTCGCTGCTCGAGATTGCGACCACAGCGTCGATGGGCAAACACGCCCTCACGGCAGCGCTTATCGCGCGTTGGCACGAGAAGATCGCCACCGCGATTCGCGGCTTGCAGCGCGAAGGCGAGGTCGACGCCGGGCTCGATGCCGACCGCAGCGCGTCCGCTCTGCTCGCCGGCATTCAGGGGGGAGCCGAAATACTTTTGGCTACAGGAGATCCGAGTTATCTGGATGCCGCCATCGACGACGGCATCCGTGCGCTTCGGACCACCGGAGAGTAGGAGCCTGATGCTACTTCTTAAACCGCCCGGCAAATCCACGCAGCGGCACGTCGGCACTGGTGATGAGTCCCGGTCGCGCCGCCACCACCGACCTGATCGAGGCCAGAGCCGGCATCCCGGTCACGGTCATGCCGATGGAGGCGAAGTTGTCCGGATTGGACAGGTCCACGCCGGGCCTGGGAAAGATCATGTGCTTGTTGTAGACGCACGGGTCGCCCTTGATCTGGGTGATATAGCAGCCCTTGATATCCCAGTGTGGATCGGTGTGCGGGGTCATCTGCCATTCCAGGTGCGTCTCGACCGGGGCAACCCCATCCACGATGCCCTGGTACTTGATGTAGTTGCCACCGAGCGAACCCTTGGGCAGGATGTACCAGCCCAGATCGACGTCCTTCGTGCAAGCGCCCAACTCGTAGCTGAACTTGACCTCGTCGAGTTTCAGGTTGAAGCAGTCGGCCATCATCAGCACACTGTCGGCGAAAACGCGGGTGTACTTCTCCAGCTTCGCCGGGATCTCTGGATCATCCACCGGCAGGCCGTAACCCACCTCGATCCAGGTCTCCTTGGAGTGGTGACACGACACGTCGACGGACTCGATGGTGGTGACGTTTTCGATGTCGGCGACGTCGGCAGAGCACACCACGCCGAGGATCTGGTTCAGTCCCGGGTTCATCCCGGTGCCGTAGAAGCTCGCACCACCCTTTTCACACGCTTCGGCGAGGAGTTGGCTCACCAGTTTGCCGGACGGATGCGGGTGGTTACTGTCGCGGTGCCACCCGGTGATCCAGTCGGCGGTGGTGACGATATTGATGCCCGCCTCAAGCACTTTGACGTAGAGGTCCTCGTCGGGGAACACGCCGTGGAACGTCACCACGTCCGGGTTGGCGGCGATGATCTCCTCGATGGTGCCGGTGAACTTCACCCCGTTGGATCCCAGGCCGGCGAACTCGCCCGTGTCCTTACCGACCTTCTCCGGCGAATAGCAGTGCACGCCAATGAGTTCGAGATCGGGCTGAGTAGCGATCCGCTTGATCATCTCCGAACCCACGTTTCCGCTTCCGACTTGGAAGACGCGAATCGGTCCAGCGGGTGCATTCATTCGATTTCAGCCTTTCTCGGATGCTGCGTACACTTCGGCGGCGCTGCCGCCGATGCCGTCGGGATAGAACTGCTTGGCCCAGTTGCGAATTGCCGTGAATCCCTCGTACTCGCTGGTGGCCAGCGCGGGCGGATCCGAGTAGCGCTGGTGCTGCCAGATTTCGATGTCCTGCTCGAACTGCCGGATGACTTCGCGGCCGAATTCCTGCGCCCTGGCTCGAGCCTTTTCCAGGCCGGCTCCGGCTTCCTTATGCGGCGTGCGGCCGATGGAGACCATGAACCGGACATCGGCGGTGCACTCGTCGACCGGGGTGATCGCCGAGATGGTGCGGTTGTCGATCATGCCCCAGCTCTTGGTCACCGCGATTCCCAGTCCGCCGTTGATGGCTTGCACGCCGCTGTTGACGTCCTCGATCCGCTGCCCGTCGTCGCCTTCGAAGGTGATGGTGAAGTCGACGAAGGACACCGGCTCGTCGAAGTCATGACGGGTGAAGACCGGCACGATGGGCGTGTTGTGCACGTACTTGAAGTGCGCGAAGTCCACCCCGTTTTCCAGCACGTACTGCGGATGCAGCTCCAGGCCGGACCGGTACAACCGCTGCTGCGGGTAGTAGTCGCCCGCGCTGCTGCCGTCGGCGAAAGCGGCGAATACGTCCGGTGCGTCGAAGAACGGCTCACGACGCTCGATGTCGTGCCAGATGTAGGCCGACTCGTTGCGTTCCACCACGGGATAGGTGCGCACCCGACGGCCACGGTTGGGGCGATCCTGATACGGGATGCAGACGTTGCGACCCTCATTACTCCACTGCCAGCCGTGGAACGGACACTGCAGCACCTCGCCGACGACCTTGCCGCCGTAACCCAGGTGCGCACCCAGGTGCTCGCAGTAGGCGTTCATCACGGTGACCTGGCCGGACTCGGCCCGCCAGGCGACCATTTCCTGGCCGAAGTACTTCATCTTGTGGACGTCCCCGACGCCGATCTCCTCGGACCAGGCGACCTGGAACCATCCGGTCGGTTTCATCGACAACGGCGGCTTTGCCATCAGAGTTGTCCTCCCTGCGTCCGAATGATAGCGAAGTCGCCAATAATCGCAGTGCCTTCTATGAAAAAGATAGTCTGCACGGCCGTCGCAGGCAACCAATCGACTAGGATCGGCCGATGACGCAGCGGGCTACCCGGCACGTCTCGGAGGCCGGGATCGTGGGCCGGCGTCCTAACCGGCGCGGTAGCGCGACTCGCGAGAACATGCTCGAGGCCGCGCTGCGGTCGCTGGGCTCGGGCGAGCCGGGCTCGGTATCGGCCAATCGCATCGCCAAAGAGATCGGCGCTACCTGGGGAGCCGTGCAGTATCAGTTCGGCGACACCGACGGTTTCTGGGCGGCCGTGCTGCACCACACCGCCGAGCGCCGCGAGGCGGCGTTCTCGACACTGTCGACACCGGTCCAGCCGGATGCTCCCCTCCGCGAGCGCGTCAGCGCCATCATCGAAACCCTCTATCACGGTCTGGCGTCCGCAGATTCACGCGCCATCGAAAATCTGCGTGCAGCCCTGCCGCGCAACCCCGACGAACTCGAACGCCTCTACCCGCGCGCCGCCGCCGAGTTGTTCTCTTGGGGCAAAAGCTGGCTGGAAACCTGTCAGAACGCCTTCGCCGGCCTCGACATCGATCCGGACCGGGTGCACGAGGTGGCCGCACTCATCCCGGGCGCGATGCGCGGCCTGGTATCCGAGCGCCAGCTGGGTTCCTACGCCGACCTCGACATGGCCCGGCGAGGTCTAATCAACGCTCTGGTCGCCTATTTGGAGCCCTCCGAGGGATCGGATCAATCAGCGCCCGGACACTGAGCGCCGGTCTCAGGCGGCGATGACGATCCGGTCGACCTCCGCCCGCGACACGCACACCAGCATCTCGTCGTCACCCACCGCGGTGCGCCCACGGTGGTCAACCTGTCCGGCAAGCACTTTGACCTTGCATGTTCCGCAGAAACCCTGCTGGCAGGAATACGGAGTCGTCGGGTCACTGTCGCGCATCACGTCGAGTGCGGACCGATTGGCCGGGACACTGAGCAGTCGCTGCGAGCGTGCCAGCTCGAGTTGGAAAGGCAATCCGTTGACGACCGGCGGCGGGCTGAATCGCTCGTAATGCAATGGCGCGTCTGCATGTTCGTTACGGGCCAGGCGGACCGCCTCGAGCATGCCGCTCGGGCCGCACACGTAGATGGCCGTCGTCGGCTCGGCGCCGGCCAATAAGTCACCGACGGCCGCATACCGACCATGTTCGTCGTCGGCCCATACGGTCACCCGGTCCGGCGCCACCGCCACCACTTCGTCCAGCAGCGGCATATACTCTCGGCTGCGCCCGGCATAAATTGCGCGCCAATTGATTCCGCGCTGCTGGGCCACCTGGATCATCGGCAGGATCGGTGTCACGCCGATGCCGCCGATCACGAACAGCACGTCACACTCGGCCGTACCGAGATAGAAGGCGTTGCGGGGCCCTTCGAACAGCAGTGTGTCCCCCACCTCGAACGCATCGTGCATTTCGATCGAACCACCTCCGCCGTCAGCGATCCGGCGGACGGCGATGCGGTAGTCCGTGCGGCGCCCGGGCGGACCGCTCAGCGAGTACTGGCGTCGCCGGCCCGACGGCAGCGCGACGTCGATATGCCCACCGGGTGTCCAGGACGGGAGCAATCCGCCGTTCGGGTCGGACAACGTCAATGCGACGACGTCGGGCGCGACGAGTTCGCGCTTGGTGACGACGGCCGATTGGGTGCGCCGCACCGGCTTCACCCGCGAGGGCTCCCATCGCGAGACCAAGGTGAATCCGTCGAACAACACCCGGATACCCCACAACACCGTGCCGAGACGGTCGCGGTCGCGCCGGCCGTAGAGGTCGGCGGGTCTACTTGTCCAAATACTTTCCGGCACAGGCAACTCCCCCACAATGCTTACGTCGGTCGAATGTCCCACCGCGCGAGCAGCCGAATCATCGACGGGCTGATGCGGCGCATCGCGTAGCCGATCCTGGATTCGGCGGCGATCGGCAACACCGCGGGCCTGGTCTTGATTGCCTTGACGATCGCCTCGGCGGTGGCTTCCGGAGTGTAGTTGCGGCGCCGGTAGGCGGCGTCGGCCTTATCGCGGGCGCGCTCCTGCTCGGCGGCCGACATTCCGGCGTAGACGGTGCTTTTGGCGATGTCGGTGTTGACGAATCCGGGACACACGGCGGTGACGGCGATGCCCTCATCGGCGAAGTCGGCCCGCAACGATTCGCTGAACGCCAGCACCGCCGCCTTCGTGGTGCTGTAGGCGATCATGGATTTCGACGGTAGGTACGCCGACGCCATGTTGATGATCATCCCGCCCTGGCCACGCTCGACCATCTGCGCGCCGAATGCCCGGCTGCCGGAGATGACGCCGCGCACATTGACGCCGATGATGTCTTGCCAGTTCTCCGGGCTCGTCTCCAGGAACCGGCCCGCCATTCCGATGCCGGCGTTATTCACCAGGATGTCGACCACGCCGTGGTCGTTGCGTACTTGTGCGGCAAGGTCATTCATCGACTGTTCATCGCTGACGTCGGCTTGGTACACCGCCGCCTCGGCGCACGCGGCCCGAACCGCATCCGCGGTTTCGTTGGCCGCGGCGAGGTCTCGATCGACGATGACCACCTTGCCGACGCCGTGACGGGCCAGTTCCACCGCGGTGGCCCTGCCGATGCCGGCACCCGCGCCGGTGATCAATGCGAGTTTGCCCGGTATCTCGTGGGGACCGCCGGGCACCGACGGCTCGCTCGCGGTGACCGGGCCGTCGGCGCTTTGATCGATCCACTCGCTGGCCAGCCGGGCGATGACGTCTGGACGCGAGGTCACCACCCAGTGCCCGCCTTCGATCGAAACCACCCTTCCCCCAGCGGGAATCGCGCCGGTAAACCGCTGCAGGGCCGGTGTCACGAAGAGGTCCTTGCGCGGCGCCAGCACCTGGACCGCGACGTTGGTCTTCGGCAAGTCACGTCCGCGCGACAGCATCGGCGCGGGCATGTTGGCCCGGTACAGGTTCAACCCGTTGACGTAGTCGGCGATCGACCGCGGCGTCGCACGCCGTTGACTGCGCGTGCTCGATCGGCCGATACGTTCCACAGCCTCAACGACTTTCACTCCGATCCCGGAGCGAAACGCGACCTCTGGCACGCCCGGGCACAGGAAAAAACCAATGTAGGTCGAGGCCATCAGCTGTCCGGCAACCTGGGCCAGCGTCCGGGGAGTACGCGCCGACCGGAGGAACACGCCGGCATACTGCAGATGTGGGCCCGAAATCGAGGTAAACGAGGCGATCTTGCCCATCACCGATTCGTCGGTGACGGCCGCCCAGGCCTGGATCGAACCCCAGTCATGTGCCAGCAGGTGGACTTGGCCGACGCCCAGGCTGTCGATCACCGCGCCGAGATCCGACACCAGATGCGGGAAGGCATATCCGGATCGCTCTGCTGGAGCGGATGATTCGCCGGCACCGCGCACGTCGTAGGCCACGAAGTTATATCGGCCTCCCAAATGGCCCTGGTAGTTCTGCGCGAATTCCTCGGCTACTGGATCCCACACGTGGTGGTTATCGGGCCAGCCGTGAATGGCCAGGATGGTCGGGCGCGCCGCGTCGATTTCGGTATAACGATGGACGGCCAGAGCCACCCCGTTGGATGCCGTGAATCCGAAATTAATGGTCATAGATCAGTGGGATGCCCGCGCGGCGGGTGAGACGGCCAAATAGTCGACTGCCAGCCCGAGCCCGCCCAACTGTGAGGGGTGAAAACCCGGCCGGTAGTAATCGGAGATTCCGCGCACGAATCGCAGCGGACCGGGCAACAGACCCCGGCGCGCAGCATGGACGTAGTCGCGCCAGCGCGGCTTGGCGCCCGGCGGCAGTTGGGGATCCACCGAATACAGGTAACGCACACCGCGAATCCACAACAGCAGCATCGCCGGCGAGACGACCAGCTGCGCGCGGACCCGGCGCTCAGATGCTTCATGGTGTCGAAGGCCACCGCCTTGTGTTCGACTTCTTCGGCGCCGTGCCAGCGCAGCATGTCCAGCATCACCGGATCGGTACCGATCCCGTCGTGCGCCGGGGTGTTGAGGATCCACTCACCCAAGATGGGCGGTGTAGTGCTCGATCGCGGAGATGAACGACACCTGCTCTAGCAGCCAGCTGTCCTGTCGTCGTTGGCTCCAGCGGGGCCTGAGGCCCAGCACCTTCTCGAACATCCACCGGACCTGAGCGGTGTACGGCGTCACATCGATGCCCTGAGCGTCGAACTGGTCGAGCACACCGGAGTGCGCCTGAGAATGCACCGCCTCCTGGCCGATGAATCCCTGCACATCCAGCCGCAGCTGGTCGTCTTTGATCAACGGCAACGCTTTTTTGAACACCTCGACGAAGAACTCTTCACCGGCAGGCAGCAGCAGGTGCAGGACGTTGAGCATGTGGGTGGTGAACGGCTCGTTGGGCACGTAGTGAATCGGCAGTTTTGCCCAGTCGAATTCGACATCACGCGCCTCGAGCACGAGACGCTCGTGGTCGAGCGACGCCCCCGACCTTCCTGAGTGCGGACCTGCGGCCTGGTCGTCGACAGTGCACATCGTGGCCCCCTACCTCGGCATTTACCCCGCGCGAGGCAAGTATAGTGGCCCGCCGAGGTATGCGGAACCGCTGGTACCGGGTTTCGCCCGCCTAGATGGGTGCGGCTCCGCGGAGATGTTCGAAGATCAATGAGGTCTGGGTTCCGGCGACGTCAGCGTCGGCGTTGAGGTTCTCGACCACAAAGGAACGCAGGTCCTCGGTGTCGCGGGCGGCGACATGCAGGATGAAATCGTCTGCACCGGCGAGGAAGTAGACGTCCATCACCTGTCGCCTGCCTCGGATCTGGTGGATGAAGCTGCGGATCTTGCCACGCGCATTGGATTGCAGGTTGACCGAGATCATCGCCTGCAGCGGCATTCCCGCCGCGACCGGGTCGATGTCGGTATAGAAGCCCCGGATGACACCGAGCTCCACCAGCCGCCGCACCCGGCCATGACACGTCGACGCCGCGATCCCGACCGCGTCGGCGAGTGCGTTGTTGGTGATGCGCGCGTCGGCGTGCAGCAGGCTCAGAATTCTGCGGTCGACGTCGTCGAGGTCCGCGGGCCGAACATCCTTCGGCGCGTCCCCCAGTCTGCCCACGACATCCGTTGACTTATCAGTCATGCGGCGATCTTATAGAATTAACATCAGCCTGTTTGCCGTCTCGCCGAACTTTCTTCACAATTGAAGCATGCGAATCGGCATTCCCACCGAGACCAAAAACAACGAATTCAGGGTGGCCATCACCCCGGCAGGCGTCGCCGAACTGACGCACCGCGGCAACGAGGTGCTCGTCCAGGCGGGCGCCGCAGAAGGGTCGGCAATCACCGACATGGAGTTCAAGGCGGCCGGAGCCCAGCTGCTCAGCTCCGCCGAGCAGGTGTGGACCGACGCCGACCTGCTGCTCAAGGTCAAGGAACCGATGCCGGCCGAATACGCCCTGTTGCGCTCCGGGCAGGTCCTGTTCACCTACCTGCACCTGGCCGCGTCACGTGCCTGCACCGACGCGCTACTGAATTCCGGCACCACGTCGATCGCCTACGAGACCGTCCAGAGCGCCGACGGCGCACTTCCGCTGCTGGCCCCGATGAGCGAGGTCGCTGGCCGGCTGTCCGCTCAAGTCGGGGCGTATCAGCTGATGCGGACGCAGGGTGGCCGCGGCGTGCTGATGGGCGGGGTGCCCGGCGTCAAGCCCGCCGACGTGGTGGTCGTCGGCGCCGGCACCGCCGGTTACAACGCGGCCCGGGTGGCCAGTGGCATGGGGGCCAGCGTGATGGTGCTGGACCTCAACATCGACAAGTTGCGACTGCTCGACGCCGAGTTCACCGGGCGCATCCAGACTCGTCACTCGTCGGCCTACGAGCTCGAAGGCGCAGTCAAACGCGCCGACCTGGTGATCGGGGCCGTCCTGGTGCCCGGCGCCAAGGCGCCGAAGTTGATCACCAATTCTCTTGTTGCGAAAATGAAACCAGGTGCGGTGCTGGTCGACATCTCGATCGATCAGGGCGGTTGCTTCGAGGATTCGCGACCCACCACCCACGATGACCCGACGTTCGCGGTGCACGACACGCTGTTCTACTGCGTGGCGAACATGCCCAGCGCGGTCCCGAAGACCTCGACCTACGCGCTGACCAACGCGACCATGCCGTATGTGCTCAAGCTCGCCGACCAGGGCTGGCAACGGGCCTGCCGGTCGGATCCCGCTCTGGCCAAGGGCCTTTCGACGCATGAGGGGGCGCTGCTGTCCGAACGGGTGGCCGCCGACCTCAGCTTGCCGTTCACCGAACCGGCCGGCGTGCTGGCCTGACGCTCAGCCCTGCCCGCTCAGCCATCCCAGCACCAACCTCGTCACCTCGACGATCAGCGGCCGCAGCGCGCCGGCATCGGAATTCGCCGACTGCGAGCGCGTCATCAGCGACAGCAGCACCCGTTGCCCGTGTAGCCCGTAGACCATGCCGATGTCGTTGGTGCTGCCGTAATCCCCGCTGCCGGTCTTGTCGGCGGTGGTCCACCCCGGCGGCAGGCCTGCCCGCATGCTCGAGGTCACATTGTCGCGCATCCATTTTTCCAGTTGAGTGCGCTGTGTGTCGCCGAGAACTGTTCCGGTGAGCAGGTTTTCGATTCCGGTTCCCAGTGCCCGCGGGGTGCTGGTATCACGCGGATCGCCGGGGATCGCCGGGGATCGCCGAATTCAATTCGGTCTCCCAGCGGTCCAACCGGGTGCGTTCGTCGCCGATCGAGCGGGCGAAGTCGGTGGTGGCCGGCGGTCCGCCGATCTGTGCCAGCAGCAGGTTCGCGGCGACGTTGTCGCTGCGCTGCAACGCGGCCGCGCACAGTTGCGCGAGCGGTATGGTGGTGCCGGCTTGCGGCGCGGTCACCGGGGAATTGGGCAGCAGCGCGGCGGGGTCGATGAAAACCGCACGCTGCAAATCTAATTCGCTGCGCTGCGCCAGCTGCAGCACGCGAGCCGCGGCATAGGCCTTGAACGTCGAGCACATCGCGAACGGGTCCTCGTCGCGATGCGCCAACGCGCGCCCGGACTCGACATCGGCCGCGAAAAGCCCGATGTACGCGTTGTATTGGTGCTCGAGCTCGGCCAGGCGGTCATAGACCTGCGCTGCGCTGGGCGCCGCGAGCGCACGTCCGCAGGCGCTCAGCGCCGGTAGCGCCATCGCGGCGAACACCATCCGCCGGCGGGTGAGTTCTGGCATGGTGCGCTAGTCGTGGGGCGTGAGACTCGCGACGATGTCGGCCACCGGGCCGGGCTGCGCGTTGCGGAACGACGTGCCCGCCCAGAGGTTCATCCCCTGCGGATCTTCGCGATCGGCCGCGGCCTCCCGGATCGGCAGCGTCATCTGGTTGACCTCGGGATAGCCCAGCGGCGCCACATTGTCGAAGAGACGGATGAACTCGTTCTCCAGACCGCGCGCATACCGGCCCGAGAACGCGCGCGTGACGATGGTCCGTCCGAAGAGTTGATTCTGCATAGCAGTGCGATGCGCCTGGCTGGTGCCGGCCTCGTCGCTGAGCAGCAGCGCGGTTCCCACCTGTGCGGCCACCGCTCCCCTGCGCAAAACACCCGCGACATCCTCACCGGTGCCCAGCCCGCCCGCAGCGATGATCGGGATGTCGCGATGCGCCCGGTGGATCCGGTCAATCAGTTGATGCAGCGATTCGCTACCGGGGTCCATGTCTGGCGCGAAGGTGGCGCGGTTGCCGCCGGCATTTGGGCCCTGGACCACCAGGCTGTCCGCACCGGCGGCGACGGCCACCCCGGCCTCGTAAACCGATGTCACCGTGACCATCACCAACAACCCCAGCGCTCCCAACCGCCGGATCACATCCGGTGACGGCACGCCATACGTGAAGGACACCAGCTCCGGACGGAGGTCCGCCACCACCTCGAGCTTGCGGGCCCAGTCGTCGTCGTGCCCGTATTCGGGCCGGCCGACAGCGACCTGATAGTGCTCGGCGACCGCTTCGAGTTCGTCCGCGTAGAAGTCCAGAGCTACCCAGTCGGCGACACTGGGTTGGGGCACAAGCAAGTTGACCCCAAGCGGGCCGGTGGTGGCGGCGCGCGCCGCGGCGACGTCCTGCGCGAACTGTTCCGCGCTCAAGTACCCGGCAGCCACGAATCCGAGTCCGCCCGCGTTGGACACCCCCGCCGCCAAGGCCGGGCTGCCGGGTCCGCCCGACATCGGCGCGCCCACGATGGGCACCGCGATGTCCCAAAAGCCCAGTACCATCAGGCTAATTTACCATCGCCCGAAGTTGTTGCGGGAGAGACCGTTTCGATGCATACGGCCCCACAACAGCGGCACCGTAGCGCTTGGCCAGCAGCCGGCTGGCCACCGCGTTGACCTCGTCGACGGTGACCTCGTCGATCCGCCGCAAACTGTGCTCGATACTGCGGTGCTTGCCATAGTTCAATTCGCTACGACCGATGCGACTCATCCGAGAACTGGAGTCTTCCAGGCCGAGAACGATCCCGCCACGCAAGGAGCCCTTGGCGATGCGACATTCCGCTTCGGTGATGCCGTCGCGTGCCACCGATTCGAGCACATGACTAGTCACTCGCATGACTTCGGCGAACCGCTCGGGCAAACAAGCCGCATACACCGACAGCGCACCGCTATCGGAAAACATGTCGACCGACGAGTAGACCGAGTAGGCCAGCCCGCGTGATTCACGAACCTCTTGGAACAGCCGTGAGCTCAGCCCGCCGCCGAGCGCAGCATGCAGCACCGACAACGCCCACCGATGTTCCCAACCCCGTCCGGGAGTGCGCACACCCAGCAATACGTGGGTCTGCTCGGCGTCCCTCTTGGCGAGCGACAATTGCGGACGCCCGTCCACTCGTCCGGTGCCCTTGCGCGGCGAAACGGGCTGGCGTCCGCGCACCAAACGCGACCCGAAGTGCTCCCGCACCAGCGCGACCACCTCGTCGTGGTCGACATTTCCGGCCACCGCGACGACCATCCGTTCCGGCGTGTAGCGCCGCAGATGGAATGAGTGCAGCTGGGCCCGTGTCATCGCCGCCACGGATTGCGCGGTACCGATGACCGGGCGCCCCACCGGATGGTCACCGAAGAGCGCCGTGAGGAACGTGTCCCCAAGCGAGTCCTCCGGGTCGTCGTCGCGCATCGCGATTTCCTCGAGCACGACATCGCGTTCGACCTCGACGTCTTCGACGGCGCAGCGGCCGTTGAGGACCACGTCGGCGACCAGGTCGACGGCCAGCTCCAAGTCGCTGTCGAGCACGTGCGCGTAGTAGCAGGTGTGCTCCTTGGCGGTGAATGCGTTCAGCTCCCCGCCGACGGCGTCCATCGCCTGGGCGATGCCCACCGCGGTGCGGGTCGGCGTCGACTTGAACAGCAGATGCTCGAGGAAGTGCGCCGCACCGGCGACGGTGGCGCCTTCATCGCGCGATCCGACTCCGACCCACACCCCGACCGACGCGGACCGCACCGCGGGCAGGTACTCGGTGACCACCCGCAGCCCACCCGGCAGCGTCGTGCGACGCAAAGCGGCCTGGGGTTCGGGATTCGCTGCGGCGGTGTGCTTGCCCCGCCGCAGCGCTGGGTCAGCTGCTGGCCTTCTAGACTGAGCTGGCGGCATCGGCTGGCGCGGTCTCCAGGGAGTCGGCCGGGGCCTCGGGGGCGGACCCGTTGTCGGCCCCGTCCTCTTCGGCCACCAGGACCAGCGAGATCTTGCCCCGCTTGTCGATGTCGGCGATCTCCACCCGCAGCTTGTCGCCGACGTTCACCACGTCCTCAACCTTTGCGATGCGCTTGCCCCTGCCGAGCTTGGAGATGTGCACCAGACCGTCACGGCCGGGCAGCAGCGACACGAACGCACCGAAATCGGTTGTCTTGACCACAGTTCCGAGGAATCGCTCGCCGACCGTCGGCAGCTGCGGGTTGGCAATGGCGTTGATCCGGTCGATCGCGGCCTGCGCCGAGGGCCCGTTGGTGGCGCCGACGTACACGGTGCCGTCGTCCTCGATGGAGATCTGTGCGCCGGTCTCCTCGGTGATGGAATTGATCATCTTGCCCTTGGGGCCGATGACCTCACCGATCTTGTCGATCGGCACCTTGATGGTGGTCACCACCGGCGCGTAGGGGCTCATCTGGTCGGGCTCGTCGATGGCCTCGGCCATCACCTCGAGAATCGTCAGTCGGGCTTCCTTGGCCTGCGCGAGCGCGCCCGCAAGCACCTGCGAGGGGATCCCGTCGAGCTTGGTGTCCAACTGCAACGCCGTGACGAAGTCCTTAGTACCCGCGCACTTGAAGTCCATGTCGCCGAACGCATCTTCGGCGCCGAGGATGTCGGTGAGGGTGACGAAGCGACGCTCCGTCTTGCCGTCCACCTCGACGTCGTCGGAGACCAGGCCCATCGCGATGCCGGCCACCGGCGCCTTCAGCGGCACACCGGCGTTCAGCAGCGCCAGCGTGGAAGCACAGACCGAGCCCATCGACGTGGAGCCGTTGGAGCTCAGCGCTTCCGACACCTGGCGGATGGCGTACGGGAATTCCTCGGTGCTGGGCAGCACCGGAATCAAGGCCCGCTCGGCGAGTGCGCCGTGCCCGATCTCACGCCGCTTGGGCGAGCCCACCCGGCCCGTCTCGCCGGTGGAGAACGGCGGGAAGTTGTAGTGGTGCATGTACCGCTTGGAGGTTTCGGGTCCCAGCGAATCGATCTGCTGGGCCATCTTGACCATGTCCAGCGTGGTCACACCCAGGATCTGGGTTTCGCCGCGCTCGAACAGCGCGCTGCCGTGCGCGCGTGGAACCACGGCGACCTCTGCCGACAAGGCACGGATGTCGGTGATGCCGCGGCCGTCGATGCGGAAGTGGTCGGTCAGGATGCGCTGGCGGACCAGCTTCTTGGTCAGCGAGCGGAATGCGGCGCTGACCTCTTTTTCCCGGCCCTCGTAGGTATCGGCGAGCCGCGCCAGCACCTCGGCCTTGAGCTCGTCGGTGCGCGCGTCGCGCTCGGCCTTGCCGCCGATGGTCAGCGCCTTGGCCAGCTCGTCGGTGGCCACCGAAGCGACCGAGTAGTACACGTCTTCCTGGTAGTCCGGGAATACCGGGTACTCGGCGGTTTCCTTGCCCGCAGCATCAGCCAGCTCCTGCTGCGCGGTACACAGCGCGGCGATGAACGGCTTGGCCGCCTCCAGGCCTTCGGCCACAACGCTTTCGGTTGGCGCACCCGCGCCACCGTCGATCAGATCAATGACATTGTCGGTGGCCTCGGCCTCGACCATCATGATCGCGACGTCATCGCCGGCCTTGCGGCCGGCCACGACCATGTCGAACACCGCGCCTTCGAGCTGCTCGACGGTGGGGAACGCAACCCACCGGCCGTCGATCAGCGCAACCCGCACGCCGCCGACGGGGCCGGAGAACGGCAACCCGGAAATCTGAGTCGACGCCGATGCGGCGTTGATGGCCAACACGTCGTACAGATCCTTGGGATCCAGGCTCAGGATCGTGACCACGACCTGGATCTCGTTACGCAGGCCCGCGACGAACGTCGGGCGCAGTGGCCGGTCGATGAGCCGGCAGGTCAGGATCGCGTCGGTGGACGGCCTGCCCTCGCGCCGGAAGAACGATCCGGGGATACGACCGGCGGCATACATCCGCTCCTCGACGTCGATCGTCAAGGGGAAGAAGTCGAAATGGTCTTTCGGGGTCTTGCTGGCGGTGGTCGCCGACAGCAACATGGTTTCGTCGTCGAGGTAGGCGACGACGGCGCCGGCGGCCTGTCGGGCCAGCCGGCCGGTCTCGAAACGAATGGTGCGGGAACCAAAGGTCCCGTTGTCGATTGTGGCGGTCGCTTCGTACACGCCTTCATCAATTTGAGCTACAGACATAGGTGTCCGTACAGCCTCTCTGGGTTATTCAGCTTTTTCGCGTTGTCACACGCAACCCGCGGAGGGTTCGGAGCTTCCCTGAGAAACTAAAGTCTGAATGCGGCTACGGCCATCGATCGAAGCGGCCGACCTGCCCCAGATCCGGAGAGCCCGGCTGCCACTACCGAAGACCGCCCGATACAGACCGGGCTGCTTCCGTCGTGACACGCTGGAACGGAACACGCGGATCTGCGCATACCGCACCATTTGTTCAGGCCAGACTGGCCCAGAACGCTCCCACTCTACACCGGCGAACGTGGCCCGCCAGGACGGTGTGGGATGGGCCGGGCGTCAGCGACGCAGGCCCAGCCGATCGATCAGCGAGCGATAGCGCTCGACGTCGATCTGCGAGATGTACTTGATCAACCGACGCCGCCGTCCCACCAGCAGCAGCAAGCCGCGCCGCGAGTGGTGGTCGTGCTTGTGCACCTTGAGGTGCTCGGTGAGGTCGGCGATCCGCTTGGTCAGCAGCGCGATCTGCGCTTCCGGCGATCCGGTGTCGGTGTCATGCAGGCCGTATTGGCCCAGAATTTCTTTTTTCTGCTCGGCAGTAAGCGCCACGAAATATCTCCATCAATTGGTCCGCGATCATCCGATATCAAGGCACGGCCACCGCGAACCGCAGCACGCGCCGATGTCGTCCGGCAGTTTAGCAGCCAATAGCTGCCCGCCCCGAATCGTCGGATGCGGTCAGTCTTTGCCTCAGTCCGAGAGCAGGGTGCGGGTCCGTTCGGTGTCCACGCCTATCTCGGCCACCAGTTCCTTAATCGAATCGAACTTGTGCTGTCCTCGGATACGGGCGACGAAGTCCAGGGCGACATGCTGCCCGTACAGGTCGGCGGTGGTATCGAGGACGAACGCTTCGACGGTGCGGGTGCGTCCGGAGAAGGTCGGGTTGGTGCCGACCGAGACGGCGGCCTGGTAGCGCTCACCCGGGACGACAGTGCCGGTCACCGGCCCGTGCCCGAGCACCGTGAACCAGGCGGCGTAGACGCCGTCGGCCGGAATGGCCGAATACATCGGCGGTGCGACGTTGGCGGTGGGAAAGCCCAGCTCAGCACCGCGCCCGTGGCCGCGGACGACGACGCCTTCGACGCGGTGCGGGCGGCCCAGCGCCTCGGTGGCCGCCCCCATGTCGCCGGCGTCCACACAGGAACGGATGTAGGTGGACGAGAACGTCACGGTCTCGTTGCTGAGGTGCTCGGACAGCAGTGACATCGACTCGACCGCGAATCCGAACCGCTCACCGGCCTTGCGCAGGGCGCCGACACTGCCCATCGCCTTCTTGCCGAAGGTGAAGTTCTCCCCCACCACGACCTCGACGACGTGCAGGTTTTCCACCAGCAGCTCGTGGACGTAGCGCTCCGGCGTGAGTTTCATGAAATCCGTGGTGAACGGCATCACCAGGAAGACGTCGACACCCAACTCCTCGACGAGTTCGGCGCGACGAGTCAAGGTGGTCAGCTGGGCGGGGTGACTGCCCGGATAGACCACTTCCATCGGGTGCGGATCGAAGGTCATCAGCACGGCCGGCACGTTGCGCGCCCGCCCGGCTTTCACCGCGTGCGCAATCAATTCGGCATGACCGCGGTGCACGCCGTCGAACACCCCGATGGTGAGCACGCATCGGCCCCAGTCAGTGGGGATCTCCTCTTGGCCGCGCCACCGCTGCACGACCGCAAGCCTACGGTGCACAGTCGCCCGACGCGCCACAGCATCCCGATTCCCGCAGTACCGGCCCGGGCGTTTCGGCACGACGACGCCGACTGGGCCGGTCCCCACGCCACATCGGACGTCGAGTGCCTAAACTTCCGACTGTGAGGGCTGACGACGAGGCTGGCGGTCTCACCGCGGTTGGCCAGGACTATCTCAAGGTGATTTGGAATGCCCAAGAGTGGTCGGTGGAAAAGGTCAGCACCAAGATGCTCGCCGAGAAGATCGGGGTGTCGGCCAGCACGGCCTCGGAGTCGATCCGCAAACTCGCCGAGCAGGGGCTGGTCGACCACGCGAAGTACGGCGCGGTGACGCTGACCGAAGCGGGCCGGCGAGCGGCGCTTGAGGTTGTGCGCCGGCACCGGCTGCTGGAGACCTTCCTGGTCAACGAGCTCGGCTACGGCTGGGACGAGGTCCACGACGAGGCCGAGGTGCTCGAACACGCGGTATCGGATCGTCTGGTCGCCCGCATCGACGCCAAGCTGGGCTTCCCACAGCGCGACCCGCACGGTGACCCGATCCCGGCCTCTGACGGGCAAGTGCCCACCCCGCCCGCCCGCCAGCTGTGGGCGTGCGGCGATGGCGAGACCGCGACGGTGGCCCGCATCTCCGATGCCGACCCCGAGATGCTGCGCTATTTCTCCAGCGTCGGGATCAGTCTCGACTCGCGGTTGCGGGTCCTGACCCGGCGCGAATTCGCCGGCATGATCTCGGTCGCGATCGAATCAGCCGACGGCGCCGAGACCACCGTCGATCTGGGCAGTCCGGCCGCCCGGGCCGTCTGGGTGGTGGCTTAGGGCGCGGCGGGTCGCCGCCCGAAGTCCTAGTCGGCGATCGCGAGCTCGGCGCAGCCGGGCGCGGCGGGTCGCCGCCCGAAGTCCTAGTCGGCGATCGCGAGCTCGGCGCAGCCGGGCGCGGCGGGTCGCCGCCCGAAGTCCTAGTCGGCCAGCAGGCCCTTGGCGATGTGGGTGATCTGCACTTCGTTGCTGCCGGCGTAGATCATCAGTGACTTGGCGTCCCGCGCCAGCTGCTCCACCCGGTACTCGGCCATATAGCCGTTGCCGCCGAACAACTGCACGGCGTCCATCGCCACCTCGGTGGCCGTCTCGGACGAGTACAGCTTGACCGCCGACGCTTCGGCCAGCGTCAGCGGCTTACCGGCCTGTTGGCGCTCGATGGTCATGAACACCATGTTCTGCACGTTCATCCGGGCGACTTCCATTTTCGCCAGCTTGAGCTGGATCAGCTGGAATTGCCCAATGTTCTTGCCCCACAACGTGCGGCTCTTCGCGTAATCCACACATAGCCGGTGGCATTCGTCGATGATCCCCAGCGCCATCATCGCGATCCCGATCCGTTCGGCGGCGAAATTGTCGCGGGCACTGTCGCGACCGTCGCCGCCGGCGTGCTGTTCGCTCTCGCCGAGCAGCCGGTCCGGACTCAACCGCACGTTGTCGAAGAACAACTCACCGGTCGGCGAGGACATCATGCCCATCTTCTTGAAGGGCTTGCCCTGCGTCAGGCCTTCCATCCCCGCATCGAGCACGAAAACCAGCACCGGGCGATTGCGCTTGTCCGGCTTCTTGTCCGGTGAGGCGTCGCCCTCGTCCAGTTTGGCGTAGACGACTAGCACGTCGGCGCAAGGACCGTTGGTGATGAATGTCTTCTGCCCGTTGAGGATGTAGTCCTCGCCGTCGCGTCTGACGTAGGTCTTCATGCCGCCGAACGCGTCCGAGCCGGAGTCCGGCTCGGTAATCGCCCACGCCGCAATCTTTTCCAGCGTCATCAGCTCGGGCAGCCAGCGTTCTTTCTGGGCCAGCGTGCCGCGACTCATGATGGTCGCCGCGCCCAGACCGAGGCTGACCGATGCCGTGCTCAGCAATCCGATGCTCACCCTGGCGATTTCGGAAACCAGCACCGCGACCATCGACCCCTGGACACCCATGCCGCCCGAATCGTCTGCGCTGTCCTGCTTTTCGTCCTTGCGTTCACCGTTGCTCTTGGCACGCTCACGGTCCAGCATCGCCTTGACCGACTCAGCGGCCAAGGCGTCCAAGCCGAACTGGCTGAAAAACTTGCGGGCGATCGGATAAGGCGGCAGCGCACCGGTTTCCAGTTCGTCCAGATGCGGGCGGATCTCCTTATCCACGAACTGGCGAACGGCATCCCGCATCATCAGATCGGTGTCGGACCACTCGATCACGGCTTCCCCTCCTGGCCCGCCATGCCGCTCAGCGCTCGGCCCGCTGGTACGCGGCGACAACGGCAGCTCCGCCGAGCCCGATGTTGTGTTGCAGTGCGGCGGTGACGTTGTCGACCTGACGCTTGTCGGCCTTGCCGCGCAGCTGCCAGGTCAGTTCGGCGCATTGCGCCAGCCCGGTCGCGCCCAGCGGGTGACCCTTGGAGATCAGGCCGCCGGACGGGTTGACCACCCAGCGTCCGCCGTAGGTGGTGTCGCCGTTGTCGATCAGCTTGGGCGCCTCGCCCGGACCGCACAGGCCGAGGGCTTCATAGAGCAGCAGCTCGTTGGCCGAAAAACAGTCGTGCAGCTCGATCACCTGGAAGTCGTCGGGGCCCAGACCGGACTGGTCATAAACCCGTTGCGATGCTTGCACATTCATGTCGTAGCCGATGAGTCCCTTGGCGCTGCCGTCGAAGGTGGACTTGAAATCGGTCGTCATGGCCTGGCCGACGATCTCTACCGCCTGACCGGCCAGTCCGTGGCGGTCGACGAATCCCTCCGAAGCCACGATCGCCGCGCCCGAACCGTCCGATGTCGGCGAGCACTGCAGCTTGGTGAGCGGGTCATAGATCATCTTCGCCGCCAGGATGTCGTCGAGGGAGTACTCCTCCTGGAACTGTGCAAACGGGTTGTTCACCGAATGCTTGTGGTTCTTGTGGCCGATCTTGGCGAAGTGTTCCGCGGTGCTGCCGTATTGCAACATGTGCTCGCAGCCGGCCGCGCCGAACATCCACGGCGCCGCCGGGAAGGCGAACTCGCTGATCTCGGCCATCGCCTTGACGTGCTTGTCCATCGGATTGGTGCGGTCTTCGTAGGTTGTGGCAAGCGAACCGGGTTTCATCTTCTCGAACCCCAGCGCGATCGTGCAGTCGGCCAGCCCGCCGCGAATCGCCTGCGCCGCCATGAACAGCGCGGTGGAGCCGGTCGAGCAGTTGTTGTTGACGTTCACGATCGGAATACCGGTCAAGCCCAGTTCGTAGAGCGCCCGCTGCCCCGCTGTCGACTCGCCGTAGACGTAGCCGACATAGCCCTGTTCGATCTCGCTGTAGTCGATGCCGGCGTCGGCCAGCGCGTTGGTCCCCGACTCCCGCGCCATGTCCGGGTAGTCCCAGCCCTCACGGCGGCCCGGCTTCTCGAACTTCGTCATGCCGACGCCGATCACGTAAACCTTGTTGGACATAGCGCGCCCCTTTCGAACGGCTTGGGTTGTTGACACCCGTCTAGTCGGCAGCTTAACCGTGCGCGGTCACCGGCTGGAACCCCCGCCCAGCAGGTAGTCGTCTCATGCTCAGTGGCCCCTGACTTACGTACGCTCGGATGAAGGCCGCCGACGAAAGACTCACGACTACGAAGGCAACGATTACCCCTGAAGCCGCCAACGCGATCGCCGAGATCGCGCAGCACCATGGGCTCTCTCAAGAAGCGGTGTTGGGCATGCTGGTTGCGCTGCGCGCCGGTGGGGGCACCATGGCCCAGTTCTCCATTCCCGAACTCGGCGGAAGCGGGCAGTGGGCAACATGTTCGACAACGCGCTCAAGGCGCGCGTCGATGCGCTGTGCAACTTCAGCTGCTTGCCACCACCGCGGTATTTCCACCCTCGACCTCGCACTCCGAGATGGGGCTGCTTCCTTCTAACAACTGGTGGCCGGCCGACCTCGGAGTCCCGAGCTCCGCGGGCGGACAGAACGATGTACGCTACGCATTCTTTCCTGGCACTCGGCGACTCGCAATCCAGATCGGCGGTATCACAAGGGTTTTCGATACCGGTGAGCACCACATCGGCGGCGTGCAACAGCAGCACGGTGGCGGATCCGGCTCGGTGAGCTTCACCAGCCAGTTCGGCACCTTCGGTGTAGCCAGTTTGCGTGACCTCGGTACCCAACCGGCGGCGCAAACTCCTGCCACCCCAGCTCGTGGCGCGCCATACGCGCCGCCGCCATCCCAGTCGCAGTACCAATCGAGCCCACCGCCGCAATTTGCGCCGGAGATGCCCAAGCCCGCTTCCGCCGCCTCCGACGACGCTGCGGCCATCGTCGCGGCCATCGAATCGCTGGCCGGTTTGCATCAGCGTGGCATCCTCTCCGACGAGGAGTTCACCACCAAAAAGGCCGAACTGCTCAGCCGGCTCTGACGCGTCAGAGCGTCGCGGGACGGATTACCACCACCGACTTGGTTCGCGGCCCCTCGTCGCGCAGCAGCGCGATCACTTGGCCCTGCTCATCGCTGGCGGCATAGACACCATCGATACCGGCCGGCGGCAAGGACCGGCCGTGGCTGGTCGCCTCGGCCTCCTCCGGATTCAGCGCGCGGCGCGGGAACACCAGCAGACACGCGTCGTCCAGCGTCCAGTTCAGCCGCGGTTGTTCGTCCAGTTCGTCGAGTGAGCGCGCCTGGTCCAGTTCGAAATGGCCGACGCGGGTGCGCCGCAACGATGTCAGATGTCCGCCGACGCCGAGCGCGGACCCGAGATCGCGGGCCAGCGCACGGATGTAGGTCCCCGACGAGCAGTCGACGTTGACGTCGAGATCGATAACGCCGCCGGAGGCGCGCCGGGTCGCCGACACCTCGAACCGGTCGATGCGCACCGGGCGGGCCTTGAGTTCGACGGGCTGGCCCTCGCGAACCAATTGATACGCGCGGCGGCCACCGACCTTGATCGCGCTGACGGCCGACGGCACCTGTTCGATATCGCCGCGCAGCGCGGCGATATCGGCGGCGATCTCCTCGTCGGTCAGATGATCGGCCGAGATGCTTTGCAGCAGTTCGCCTTCAGCGTCTTCGGTGGAGGTGGTCTGACCCAGGCGGATGGTAGCGGCATACGACTTCTCCGACGCCGTCAACAGGCCGAGGATCTTGGTGGCACGGTCGACCCCGATCACCAGCACGCCGGTGGCCATCGGGTCCAGCGTCCCCGCGTGGCCCACCCGTCGAGTGGAAAAAATCCGGCGGCAGCGCCCCACCACGTCGTGACTCGTCATTCCCGCCGGCTTGTCGACGACGACGATGCCTGGGCCGGTGGGGCTTTCGGTCATAGGACGATCGCGGTCAACACGAGGCCGCGCTCGACCGCCCAACCCCCCCGCAGCACGGTCAGCGGCGGACCCGACAGCGCTTCACCGTCGATCAGGATCCGTGAGACGAACCCACCGGTCGCCGACCCGGGGCTGTCGGCCTCGAAGCTGATGTGGGCGTCTTCGAAACCCAGCCATCGTTTGGTCAGCGGGAACCACGCCTTGTACGTTGCTTCCTTGGCGCAGAACAGGATTCGATCCCAATGCAGCTCCGCAGACATTGCCCGGGGGATTTCGCTGCGCTCCTCGGGCAGGCTGATCGCATCCAGCACGCCGTGCGGCAACGTGTCATGTGGTTCGGCGTCGATCCCCACCGAGCGGACCGAGGCGCTGCGCCCCACCACCGCACCGCGATATCCCGCGCAGTGAGTGAGGCTGCCGACCACGCCGTCGGGCCAGCAGGGTTCTCCCTTGTCGCCCTTGAGGATCGGCACCGGCGGCAGGCCCAGCTCAGCCAGTGCGATCCGCGCGCAGTACCGGACGGTAATGAACTCGTTGCGCCGCTTGGCAACCGACTTGGCGATCAGCGCCTCTTCTTCGGGCAGCGGAACCAGGCCGGGCGGGTCCGAGTACAACTCCGAATAGGCCATACCCTCCGTCGCCGGCACCACCGACGACACCAGCAGGTCCGCGGTCATGACTGCCGCTGGCGCAATCGTTCCCGGAACTTCGCTGACTGTTCCCGCATCTCAGCCGTGATCTGGAAGTGGCCACCGAATTCGTTGAGAGAGCCGGGCGGGTACTGCGGATCCGGCAATATCTGGCGCAGCCAGCTGGGCGGCTTGCGGCGCCGCCACTCCCGCGGATAGCCCACCGAACATTCCTCGAAGCGCACGTCGTCGTACCACGTGGTTCGGGGAATGTGCAGATGGCCGTAGACCGAGCAGACAGCGTTGTAGCGGGTGTGCCAGTCGGCGGTCTTGGTGGTCCCGCACCACAGCGAGAATTCCGGATAGAACAACGCGTCGCAGGGGTCGCGCACCAGCGGGAAGTGGTTCACCAGGATGGTCGGCGTCATCCAGTCGAGTTGTTCGAGGCGGCCGCGGGTGATCTCCAGCCGCTCGCGGCACCAGGCGTCGCGGGTCGGGTACGGCTCCGAGGAGAGCAGGAATTCGTCGGTGGCCACCACGTTGCGCTGGCGCGCGATTTCCAGGCCTTCGGCTTTGCTCCGCGCCCCCTCTGGCAAGAAGGTGTAGTCGTAGAGCAAGAACATCGGCACGATCGTGGCCGGCCCGCCGCGTTCGGTCCACACCGGGAACGGATGTTCCGGCGTGACCACGCCCATCTCGTCGCACATGTTGACCAGGTAGTCGTAGCGCGCCTTGCCGAAGACCTGCACGGGATCGCGAGTGGTGGTCCACAGCTCGTGGTTGCCCGGCACCCAGATCACCTTGGCGAACCGGCGTCGCAGCAGGTCAAGGGCCCAGCGGATCTCATCGGTGCGTTCGGCCACGTCACCAGCGACGATCAGCCAGTCGTCCGGCGACGTGGGGCGCAGCGATTCGGTGACCGGCTTGTTTCCCATGTGACCCGTGTGCAGGTCGGAGACCGCCCACAGTGTCGGCTGGCCTGTCGGCTGTCCCCCGTTAGTCGAGTCGTGCGTCACCACGAGTAACCAGCCTAACGACCCGGGTGGGATACGCCGGGTCCGGCTAGGGCCTTGCCTGCGGGATTAGAACATGTCTCGTTTCACTGTGACCCTGCAGCCACGACCTATACACTCCCGGCAAGGGACCGCGGCGAGGTCAGGGGGTGTCGTGTTCAGCAAGATTCGGCTGATCGGTGCGGTTGCTGCGCTGATCACGGCGGTCGTTGCGGGCACCGTGGGTTGGCAACTCGCCCCTCCCGCGCCGACCGGAGGCGGCACCGTCGAGCTGCGGTCGACCGCGGCGCCGATGGAGACCACGATGAAGAGCCCGATCGTGGCAACCACCGATCCGAGCCCGTTCGATCCATGCCGGGACATCCCGTTCGACGCCCTGCAGCGACTCGGGCTGGCATTCACCCCTCCCGAGCCCCAGGATGGGCTTCGCTGCCAATTCGACGCGGGTAACTATCAGCTGGCCGTCGAGCCCATCGTCTGGCGGACTTACGAGCAGTCCCTGCCTCCCGACGCCCTCGAGACCACGATCCAGGGACACCGTGCCGCAACGTACTGGGTGCTGAAGCCGACCTATCACAACAGCTACTGGTTCTTCTCCTGCATGGTGGCGTTCAAGACCAGCTACGGGGTGCTCCAGCAGGCGCTGTTCTACTCGACGGTCTACTCCAACCCCGAGGTCGACTGCCCGTCGACCAACCTGCAGCGGGCCAACGACCTCACCCCGTACTACAAGTTCTAGCCTGCGCAGGCGCCGGGTTGAACGCGATGCGTTGTCGCTGAAACGATTTCGCGACGGAGCAAACGACCGTTGTCGGTCGGGCTTAACCTGGGGGACGCGAGTATGACATCGACTCGACCCGGGGCTCCCGCGCTGCATCCCCTGACCCAAGTCGGCGGCAACGCGTTAGGCCGCATGTTGGGTCTGCGGCCGGCCACCACCGGTTACACCGTGAGTCGGGTTGAAGTTCCGATGCGCGACGGCGTGCAGCTGGTGGCCGATCATTACGCACCGGCCACGTCGAGCCCCGCCGGCACTGTGCTGGTGCGCGGACCGTACGGGCGTGGATTTCCGTTCTCGCTGCTCTTCGCCAGGCCGTACGCGTCGCGCGGCTACCACCTCGTGCTGCAGAGCGTGCGCGGGACGTTCGGTTCCGCCGGCGTGTTCGAGCCGATGGTCAACGAAGCCACCGACGGCGCCGACACCGTCGCGTGGCTGGTCGAGCAGCCCTGGTTCACCGGCCGCTTCGCCACCATCGGACCGTCCTATCTGGGTTTCACCCAGTGGGCGATATTGCAGGATCCCCCACCCCAGCTGGCCGCGGCCGTCATCACCGCGGGCCCGCACGACTTCGCGGCCTCGGTATGGGGCACCGGGTCCTTTGCGGCCGCCGACTTCCTCGGCTGGAGCAATCTCGTTGCCCGTCAGGAGGACCCCGGGCGCATCAAGGCCGGAATCCGCCAAATGCAGGCAACCCGCCGGGTCGCAAGCGCGGTCGCGGAGGCGCCCCTGGGGGCGGCGGCCCGACAGTTGCTCGGCACCGGGGCGCCGTGGTTCGAGTCGTGGCTGGAAGACCCCGACGCAAACCATCAGTTCTGGGAACGGTTACGGTTCGGCTCGTCGCCGGATCGCGTGCAGGTGCCGGTGCTCTTGCTCGGCGGCTGGCAGGACGTCTTCCTGGGACAGACGCTGCAGCAGTACCGGCAGCTGAGCGGCCGGGGTGTCGACGTCGCGATGACGATCGGTCCCTGGACACACACCGAGCTGCTCACCAAGGGGCTGGCTACCTGCGCGCGCGAATCGTTGGACTGGCTGGACACCCATCTGGCGGACACCACGGCCCTGAGCCGACCCAGCAGGGTTCGCATTTGTGTCACCGGCCAGGGCTGGCGCAACGTCGGCGACTGGCCGCCCGTCACCTCGCAACGCGCGCTGTATCTGCGGCCCGGCCGCTACCTCGACGACACGTCACCCACCGACCTAGGGCTACCGCCGGCGACCTTCCGCTACGACCCCGCCGACCCGACACCAACCACCGGCGGTGCGCTGCTGGCCCCGCTCGCCGGTGACCGCGACGACAGCCGCCTCGCACTACGCGACGACGTGCTGACCTTCAACAGCGCGACCCTGCTGCACGATCTGTGCGTGTACGGGAACCCGGTCGTCGAGCTGGCGCACAGCTCGGACAATCCGCACGTCGACCTGTTCGTCCGGGTCAGCGAGGTCGACGCTAAAGGTAGGTCCCGCAACGTCAGCGACGGCTATCGGCGGCTGAGCGCCCCGGCGCAGACCGTGAGCATCGAACTCGACGCGATCGCGCATCGCTTCCGCGCCGGCTCACGCATCCGGCTGCTGATCACCGGCAGCTGGTCGCCCCGCTACGCGCGCAACCTTGGCACCGAAGAACCGACGCTGACGGCCCGGCAATCGAAGCCGGCCACCCACACCGTTCACTACAGGCGCTCACGACTGCTACTGCCGGTCGGCCCGCTCGACCTGTCAGCCAACGGCGGCGCGAACCCGGGCAGCGATCTCAAGTAGCGCGGCGTCGTCGTGGATCGGCGCTCCCAAAGCAGGCCGCGCGGGCAGTTGCACCCAGCTGGTGCAGCCCCCGTAGTCGGGGGTACGGGTCAGGCGTATCGGCTCGACCAGTGGAATCACGGATACCACCAGCGCGGCGAGTTTGTGCTTGGGCCGGAAATCGAGCCGGTCGGCGCGCACCGACTCGGCGGTCCAGATATGCAGCTCCTCGATTGCCTCAAGCCGCTCCGGCCGGTTAACCGCCAGTGCAGCAACCACTTTCGCCGCCGCCCGGATCACCAGCTGATCGTCGGTGCTGTCGGCCGCCGCGGCGCCAAGCAGGTCGCGATGCTCGGGCCGGACCCGATCTTCGTGGCTGTGCGCCACCGTCGGAAACAGCAAGAACTCCGCCGACGCGACTTCGAACCGCTTCTCCCCGATGCCACCCTTGCGTAATAGCACATACTGCCGACCGTGCAGCAGTGCATGCACGGCGGCGCTCCACTCCTTGAGCGCGGGCGTCGTTGCGGTGAGCGTCATTTCGCAGCGGCCAGGCGGGCCACCACCTCGGGTCGTCGCAACGGCGGGACGGTCTTCGGCGGCTGCCGGCGCGGTGGCAGCGACTGCAGCAATCGCGCCGTCGTCTGCGTGACCTCGGCGACCGCGGCCTCGAACGCCTCGGCGTTGGCCTCCGACGGGCTTGTGATGCCGCTGACTTTCCGCACATATTGGCGCGCGGCCGCGGCGATCTCCTCGGCCGTCACCGCGGGCTGCAAGCCACGCAGTTCGGTGATGTTTCGGCACATGCCTACCACGATAGGCGTGGTTTGCCGCTCGGACCTCGCCAAGGCAGCAGCTCTCGCCCGCGCAATCGACCCCATGTTCGCCTTGCAGCGAGGGCACCCGCGACCAGCAACATATGAGTTTCATATGAGTAGCGTGAACGCCGACTGAATACTGTATACAGTAGTCCTCCAAAAGCCGGGGAACCGGCACAACAATCGGCAACGCACTGCGTTCGACGATGGCCGAGACGAGGACCGACATGGATTTTGGGGCCCTGCCGCCGGAAGTAAATTCCGGCCGGATGTACTCGGGACCCGGGCCCGCGACCCTGCTGGCCGCCTCCGCGGAATGGGAGGAGCTGGCCGCCGAGATGCAGCTCGCGGCCTCCCGGTGCGAGTCGGTGGTCGCCGAATTAACCAGTGAATCGTGGACCGGCCCTTCGTCGATGGCGATGGCAGCCGCGGTCCTGCCGTACGTCGCATGGGTTAGGACCACGGCGGCACAATGTGAGGACGCGGCCACCAAGGCGGCCGCCGCGGCGGCCGCCTACGAAACGGCTTATGCGATGACGGTGCCACCGCCCTTGATCGCAGCCAACCGGGTCCGGCTTGCGGCATTGATTGCCGGCAACCTCATCGGGCAGAACACGCCCGCGATCATGGTCGCTGAGGCCGAGTACAGCGAAATGTGGGCCCGAGACACAGCGGCAATGTACGGCTATGCTGCGAATTCGGCTTCCGTCTCAGAACTTTCGGCTTTTGTGTCTCCGCCGCACACGACCGATCCGGGCGCCGCCTCCACAACCCAGAACGGTACCGCGGCGGGGCTGTCGACCAGGCTGTTGAACTCGGCCGCGACCACACGGCAAGGGCTCGCGGGCCCCGGAAGTGGCGGCGCGACTGCGGCGGGCGCCGGGGTGCCGCTGGCGGCATCGGGGATTTCCTCCTCTCTCACCATGCTGTCGCAGCTGGCCAAATCCTCTAAAAGCGTCACGACGAGCTCGACCGCGGGGATGAAGACCGCCGCACAGCTCGCCACCACCGCGATGACCAGCCTGCTCGATGTCGGCAGCAGCAGCGCACCCGAAATCGGCACCAGTGCATTGGGATTCGGTTCAGACGGCTTCGGTTTGAGCACCGACATCAGCGGGTTCGCCCTCGACCTGGCCGGGTCCGGGCTCGAATTAATTGGCGGCGATTCACTTTTGGGCGCCGAAGAGGCAGTCCCCGCCGAGCTCGGCGCCCTCGGGTCGCTGGACGGATTGAACCCGCTCATCGACCCCTGGTCGGCGGGATTGAGCGGCGGTGACCCCTCGGCCGGTCTCGGTCAAGCCTCTCAACTGGGCACCTTGTCGGTACCGCCCGGCTGGGCCAATGCGCTTTCGGGAAACCCGGCCACGCCCAGGCACGTCCCCTCGCCGCCCAGCCACCATTGGTCGGGGGCAACACATCCCCACCCCGCCAACCATCCCATGGGAGGCATAGTGGGCCGCGAGTCCGCAGGCGCGGGTTACCGGGTGGGCACGCGCGCCTCCCTCATTCCACATTCGCCGATGGCGGGCTAACACGTCGCCGGCGCGTACTTCGCGAACTGCATGCGCGCGAGCGCTATTCGTCAATGTGATGAGTTGCTTCACTTTTCGTCATAGCGGCCAGCCCCAAAGATCGATGAAAATACCTACACCGGGCAAGCACCCCGAGCCTGAGACACGGCTGGAGGAGATCTGTTGATTCGACCATCATTTGGTGACGCGTTGCGCGAATTGCTGTTTTGCCCGCACCGCACCGTCGACGATGTTGTGAGCGCATTTTTCGCCCAGGACTACGAGCATCGGGACAATGGAACAACTTACACTCGAGACGAGTTCGCCCGCCTGGCCGCGATTGCACGCTCAGATGTCGCGCACGGCAGCGTGCTCATTCTCGACGAATTCCGCTTCTGGAACCGCTACGCCGCACGACTTGTCCTCGAGGTCACCAAAACTGACGGTTCGGATGAGTACGTCGAGGTACACGCGATCGGTCAGTACGCAATCGACGGCCGGTTCCTGAGCTTGAGTCAAGCGCGTTTCCCAGTGCCCAGCGTGGAATTCGTTGTGGGGGACGAGCTCAGATCTCAACCTGTCGCATCGCGGTCGGCGCACGCGACCCTGACTAACCCTTGATCAGCTCGCCGACGTGAGCTGCGACGGAATCCGCCAGTCCCTGAAGGTCATAACCCCCTTCTAACACAGCCACCAGCCGGCCGTCGCAATGTTTCTCGGCTGAGTTCATCAACTCGCGGGTAACCCAGCCGAAGTCATCCGCCGTCATCATCAGTGAGCCAAGCGGATCACGCTGGTGTGCGTCAAATCCCGCAGACACAAGAATCAACTCCGGGGCGAATCCGTCGAGCGCGGGCAGTATTCGTTGCTGAAAGGCCTCACGCAATTGGGCGCCGCCGTCGCCGGACTTCAGCGGTGAGTTGAAGATATTGCCGACCCCAGTTTCTTCTGTGGCGCCCGTGCCCGGAAAGAGCGGCATCTGATGGGTGGATGCATACAGCACATCGGAATCGGCGTAGAAAATCTCCTGCGTGCCATTGCCATGGTGGACGTCGAAATCGACGATCGCGACCCGCGCCACTCCGTAATTCTGCTGCGCGTGCCGCGCTCCGATGCTGATGTTGTTGAACAAGCAAAAACCCATAGCGCGTTCGGTTTCCGCGTGATGGCCCGGCGGCCGGCACGCCACGAACGCGTTCTGGACCTGCCGAGTCAGAACATTGTCGATCGCCTGTAGCGTGCCGCCAACCCCGCGCAAGACCACTTCCCACGTCGATGGCTCCATCATGGTGTCACCGCCGTCGAGGTACACATAACCTTGCGCCGGGCGCGCGGCTTCGAGCTCGTCGACGTAACGGTTGGAGTGCACATAGCGTGTCGTCGCCAGGTCGGCCGGCTCGGCTCGTTCGCGCACGAGTGTGTCGAATTGCGGCTGATTGAGCACCGCTTCCACCACGCGGTAACGATCCGGCCGCTCCGGATGCCCTCCGGTGGTCTTGTGGTCAGCGAAACTCGGATGGTCCAGCAGCAAGGTGGCCATTGCGGCGGGTCTCTTTTCGGGGTCGTGAACTGCGGAACGGAAAGGAAATCTATCGTTTGAATACTGTATGCATCAGCATGCTACCGCGTCGCGCCAACAGCCTCGGCCGTGCACGCATGATCGATTATTGGTATCAGCCCAAACCCCACAGATCGCCATCATCCCCAGGGTTTTGACGGGATGGACTACCCCGACGGACTGTCGCGGATCAGCCGCTCGGTGACCAGGGTCAGCAGTTCGGCGGCGTACTTGGTGCAGCGCGCAAGATCGGGTTCGAGTTCATTGAGGGTGCGTACCGCGCCGAACCCTGCCGCCCGGGCTTGGGCGCTCGTCAATGTCGATACGCCGGCGATAGCGAAGGTCGGTATGCGGTGTGCGTGGGCATATCGAGAAACGCCAACGGGGGCTTTGCCGCGCAGCGATTGACAGTCGAGGGACCCTTCGCCGGTAATCACCATCTTGGCGCCCAACAGTTTTCGATCGAGCCCGACGAGGTCGAGGATCATGTCGATGCCGGGTCGCAGTCGTGCGCCCAGTACGGCAAGAGCGGCAAATCCGACCCCTCCCGCGGCACCGGCCCCGGGCGCGTCTCGGTAATCGACGCCGATAACTTCTTCAACCAGGTCCGCCCACCTGATGAGGCCGCCATCCAGTTCGGCAACTTGGGTCGCGGGAACGCCTTTTTGTGGTCCGTAGACCGCTGCCGCACCAAGCGGCCCGCACAGCGGGCTATCCACGTCGGCTGCGAGCGTGACGGTCGCAGCGTCCAGCCCCGGATGCAGCCGGCTGAGATCGAGGTGGGCGGCACCGGCAAGGCCTCGAGCACCCAGAGCAATTGGCTCGCCATGCCGATCGAGCACCTCGGCGCCCAGCGCCTTCAGCATCCCCGCGCCGCCGTCGGTGCTTGCGCTTCCGCCAACGGTGATGACAACGTCGCGGCAGCCGTCGTCGAGTGCTTGGGCGACCACGCGGCCCAGCCCGTAGCTCGTCGCAGTCACCGGTGCGGGTTTTGCCGCCGGAAGCCGCTGCAGGCCACAGATATCGGCCATCTCGATGACCGCGCGGTCACCCTTGCGGGCGTACGCGGTATGTACTGGTGCGCCAGTCGGCCCGCACGCCTGCGCGTCGATGTGTTCAAATCCGGCCGCCAAGACTGCGTCCAGGGTGCCCTCTCCCCCATCGGCGACCGGGCAGACGATGGGCGTCACGGTCGGGTCTGCTTGGTGCACCCCGTGCGCCATTGCCCGCCCAGCCTGCTCCGCGGTCAACGAACCCTTGAACTTGTCCGGCGCCAGCACGATACTGCCGCTCATGAGGAACCGTCCCGTCATGTGGTTGCGAAGGCTTGTCGGCGGACGGTGACGGAACCGCGCAATAAGGGAGCATTCCATCATCCGGAATTCAGCTTTCGTCCAGATAACGTGACACGCACAACGCACGACTGTCAACGATGCTGCGGGTGACACCCACCGTTGTCATCGAAATTGCTTATCAAATCAGGCTATTCGGCAATTGTGTAGCCCACCGATCCTTGACAGACCCGGTAGATATCGCCTTGACTCGTTTCGTATCTCGAGGCAGGGATTCCGCGATACGGAACTAGGAGCACGCCGAGCCGGCTGCGGCCTGAGCGAAGAGGAAGGACGGCCATGGCTACCGCGACTTATACGGTGAACTGTTCGATACTTTTCACCGACCTACCCGTGCTGGACCGACCGGCTGCGGCTCGGGCGGCAGGCTTTGAGGCAGTGGAGTTCTGGTGGCCGTTCATTGAAGCGACGCCCCCAGCGGCTGACGTCAGGGCCTTCGTCCGTGCCATCCAAGAAGCGGGGGTGCAGTTGTCCGGACTGAACTTCTTCGCCGGTTACATGGCCGGCGGCGACCGGGGAATTCTCTCGGACCCCGCGCTGACGACTGAGTTTCGCGACAATGTGCAGGTTGCCATCGAGATTGCCGAAAGTTTGGGCACCCGCGCCTTTAACGCCCTGTATGGCAACCGCATCGAGGGGATAGCGAAGGCGGTGCAAGACGATGTGGCGGCCAAGAATCTTGCCTACGCAGCTGAAGCCGCCCAGCGCATCGGCGCGACGGTGCTCATCGAGCCGGTCAGCGGCGCGCCACGCTATCCGCTCAAAACCGCGGCCGACGCCGTTCGCGTTATCGACCGCGTCCGTACTGAAGCCGGAGCCACCAATCTGCGACTGCTGGCGGATCTGTATCACCTGTATGTCAATAACGACGATGTGGTCGCGGCCCTGGTTTCCCACTACGACCTGATCGGGCATATCCAGGTGGCCGATGCTCCCGGGCGCGGGGAGCCGGGGACCGGTGAGATCCCACTGGGCGACTATTTCGCCATGCTGCTTGGCGGTAAATACAACGGCTATGTCGGATTGGAATACAAGGCATCTCGGCCCGACACCTTCGACTGGATACCGCAGGCCGAGCGTGGCCGCGGCGGTGTCAACATCGAATCGCTGGGGACATTGACAGGAACGAGGAATCAGTGAGCACCATCGGATTTATCGGCCTGGGCATCATGGGTAATCCGATGGCCTGCCATCTCGCCCGCGCCGGCCACACCGTCATCGGTTACAACCGATCGCCCGGTCGCGCCGCGGCGCTCATCGACGCCGGCGGCAAGGAGGCGGATTCCATCGCGGAGGCCGTGAAAGACGCCGAGGTGGTGGCAGTCATGGTGCCCGACTCCCCCGACGTGCAAGACGTGTTGCTTTCCGAGGACGGTGTTTTCGCCCACGCGCAACCCTCGACGCTGGTAATCGACTTCTCGTCCATCCGCCCCGATGTCACCACCCAGCTGTCCAAGGAAGCGACCCAACGCGGGTTGCGTCTCATCGACGCCCCAGTCTCCGGCGGTGAACCCGGCGCCAAGAACGCGTCGTTGTCGATCATGGTCGGGGCCACCGATGACGATTTCGCGTCGGCCAAACCCGTTCTCGAGGTCGTCGGCAAGACGATCGTTCACGTCGGCCCCAACGGGGCAGGCCAGACCGTCAAGGCCGCCAATCAACTGATCGTCGCGGGCAACATCCAACTCCTCGCCGAAGCGATCGCGTTCCTGCATGCCTATGGTGTCGACCTGGACGCAGCGGTCGAGGTGCTCGGCGGCGGACTGGCAGGCTCGGCGGTGCTCGCGCAAAAGGCCCCAAAGATGCTGGCCCGCAACTTCGATCCGGGTTTTCGAATCGAACTGCACCACAAAGACATGGGCATCGTCACCAGCGCCGCCCGCGAAGCCGGTGTGGTCATCCCGCTCGGCGCCGTTGTCGCGCAGCTGATGGCCTCCGCGCTGGCCAACGGGGACGGCTCCCTCGACCACTCGGGCCTGCTGCGGGGCGTCGAACGGCTGTCAGGAAACCACGAAGGTGGGACCCAGTGACCCGGATGCGCACGGTCGACGCGGCCGTTAGAATTCTCGAAATCGAAGGTGCTACACAAGCATTCGGTCTACCCGGAGCGGCCATCAACCCGTTCTACTCGGCGATGCGCGCCCACGGCGGAATTCGGCACGTGTTGGCCCGACACGTCGAGGGCGCCAGCCACATGGCCGAAGGCTACACCCGCGCCGCACCCGGCAACATCGGTGTGTGCATCGGCACCTCGGGCCCAGCAGGCACCGACATGATTACCGGATTGTATTCAGCCAGCGCCGATTCCATTCCCATCCTGGCAATCACCGGCCAGGCCCCGGTCAACAAGCTGCACAAGGAAGACTTTCAGGCTGTCGACATCACCGCGATCGCGGCACCCGTGACGAAAATGGCCATGACCGTTGTCGAACCCGGGCAAGTCCCCGGCGCATTCGCCCAGGCGTTTCATCTGATGCGCTCAGGCCGGCCCGGCCCCGTGCTGCTCGACCTGCCCATCGACGTTCAGCTGGCCGAAATCGATTTCGACCCCGACGCTTACGCTCCGCTACCGGTCTACAAGCCCACCGCCACGCCGGCCCAAATAGCCAAAGCGCTTGACATGCTGTTTACCGCGGAGCGCCCGCTCATCATCGCCGGTGGCGGCATCATCAATGCCGACGCTGCCGAACTGCTCGTCGAGCTGGCCGAATTGCTCAACATCCCGGTGGTGCCCACGCTGATGGGTTGGGGAACCATTCCCGACGACCATCGACTGGCCGCCGGCATGGTCGGGTTGCAGACCGCCCACCGTTACGGCAATGCCACCCTGCTCGAATCGGATTTCGTCATGGGGATCGGCAACCGGTGGGCCAACCGCCACACCGGTGGACTCGACACCTACCGGCGAGGTCGGCGCTTTGTGCACATCGACATCGAACCCACACAGATCGGCAGGGTGTTCGCCCCCGACCTCGGCATCGTGTCTGACGCCAAGGCGGCACTCGAATTGCTCGTGGCCGGGGCGTCACAGCGGCGCTCCGCCGGCACGCTGCCGGATTGGGCCGGCTGGGTGCGCGACTGTCTAGAGCGCAAAAAGACCATGCACCGCAAGACTCACTTCGACGACATCCCCATCAAACCGCAGCGCGTCTACGAAGAGATGAATCGGGCGTTCGGCCGTAATGCGCGCTATGTCACCGCGATTGGGCTCTCCCAGATCGCGGGCGGCCAATTCCTGCAGGTATTCAAGCCGCGGCACTGGATCAACTGCGGCCAGGCCGGACCACTGGGATGGACGGTGCCCGCCGCACTCGGCGTGGTCGCCGCCGACCCGACCGCCACGGTGGTGGGATTGTCAGGTGACTACGACTTCCAATTCCTCGTCGAAGAACTCGCTGTCGGCGCGCAGTTCAACCTGCCCTACGTCCATGTCGTGGTCAACAACTCATACCTCGGGCTGATCCGCCAAGCTCAGCTCAACTTCGACATGAACTACTTCGTCTCGTTGGCCTTCGACAACATCAATGCCCAGGAATCGGGTGACAGCGATCTGCCCAAGGGCTACGGTGTCGACCACCGTCTTGTGGCAGAAGGTCTGGGCTGCAAGGCGATTCAAGTCACCGATCCCGACCTGATCGCTCCTGCACTCGCCCGCGCCCAGCAACTGGCTCGCGAACACAAAGTGCCGGTGGTCGTCGAGATCTTTCTGGAACGCATCACGAATATCGCGATGGGCACCGAGATCGACAAGATCGCCGAACACAACGAACTGGCGACCACGATCGATGACTCACCCACCGCCGCAATGCTGTACGACTAGCCGATCGCCAGTTACGCCTTACCCCGATGAGCGCACTCTGGCTGGACCTCATTGAACAATCGGGATCGTGAGATCGATGGCTACGGCGCGCGAGGACCCAGACCGAACGGGCGGCGTTCAATCGGTGGAGCGAGCATTCGGGGTGCTGGAGATTTTGGCCGCCATGGGCGGGACCGGCGCGCTCGGTGAGCTCGCGGCACGTGCGGATCTCCCGCTGCCCACGATGCACCGACTGGCACGAACGTTGCTCACCATGGGTTATCTGCGGCAGCTTCCCAACCGGCATTACTCCCTGGGGCCGAAGCTGATCCGCTTGGGCGAGAGCGCGGGCCAGCTCATTGGTGTGTGGTCCCGTCCTCACCTGCGCGAGTTGGTAGACCGCACCGGCGAGACGGCGAACATGGCAGTGATGGACAACGACATGGCCGTCTATGTTGCTCAGGTCCCCTCACCACATTCCATGCGCATGTTCACTGAGGTCGGCCGGCGGGTCTACCCGCATTGCACCGGAGTGGGCAAGGCGCTGCTCATGCAACTCCCGAACGAGGCACTGCGTGCCCTGGTGGCACGAACCGGGATGCCCGCATCGACCGAGAATTCACATACGACCGCCGAAGGATTGTTGCAAGACATCAAGTTGTGCCGGGCCCGTGGTTATGCGGTCGACGAAGGTGAGCAGGAAATCGGTGTGCGATGCTTTGCCGTGCCGGTGCCCGACGCACCGTCACTGACGGCCATTTCGATCTCTGGCCCCGCGGTGCGCGTCACCTTGAAGTCCGCGCCAGCCGTTACGCCGCTGTTGAAGCGGGTCGCTCGCGATATCGCCTCGGAGTTCGACAAGGACACCGGCGTCTAGTCATTCGCTTACTCCCACGCGGTGGCGGCGTTGGTGGCCTCAGTCATGGCATACGAATTCGCGTTGGCTGCCATGGTTTTGGCCAACATCTCGTGGACCGCTGTGGCTTGAGCGCTGACCGACTGAAACATCCGCGCGTGCATGGCGAATTGTGCTGCGATAAGGGCAGAGACCGGGTCCGCGGCCGCGGGGACCACCGAGGTGGTGGGCTCTGCCGCAGCCGCGTCCTGGGCGTTCATTGAAGCGCCGATGGCACCAAACTGGGAGGCCGCTCCCGCCAGCACTTCAGGGTGAACGTCGACGAATGACATGTGCTGTTCTCCTTCTAAGCGCGAGCGGTGCTGCTGATCCGTGATCCGCGGCGGCTCAACAGCGATCGCTGGGAGCGGGCAGCTGGCAGGGCCAATGCCGCGGTGCCACCCGCGATGGCGTAGCGCACCGCCACCGCCCTGATTCGGCGTCGCACCAAACGGGCCGCCCCGAAGACCACATCACCCAACAAGTCGCGGTGGCCGTCCTGCCGACCGGCCCAGTACGGCGGGTCTCCGCGGTGGATCGCGGCCTCGGCTTCTTCGACGATGCGCGCCATCGTGGTCACGGTATGAGCTGGATACGCTCCGACGCTGGTTTCCGCGGACAGCATCACCGCGTCGGCGCCATCGAGCACCGCGTTGGCCACGTCGGAGACCTCGGCTCGTGTCGGACGCCGATCGGAGACCATCGAGTCGAGCATGTGCGTGGCCACGATGACCGGCTTGTCAGCATCGCGGCACAGTCGGATGACTCGCTTTTGGACCATCGGTATTTGCTCCAACGGCATCTCGACACCGAGATCACCGCGGGCCACCATCATCCCGTCGAAAGCGGCGACGATCGCCGGTAAGCACAAAACGGCCTCTGGCTTTTCCAGTTTGGCGATGACGGGCACTCGTCGGCCGACCTGATCCATGATGGCGTGGGCCAGCTTGACCTCGTCGGGTGTGCGCACGAACGACATGGCAACCATGTCCACACCGAGATTCAATGCGAACTTCAGGTCCTCAATATCTTTGTCGGACAGCGTCGGAGCGCTGACGGCAACTCCGGGCAATGAGATGCCCTTGTTGTCGCTGACCGGGCCGCCGTGCATCACCTCACAGCCGATGTCTGTGCCGTTGACTTCCAGCACCGCCAGGTCGATTCTGCCGTCGTCGACAAGCAGTCGATCGCCGGTCTTCACATCGGAGGCCAGGCCGCGGTAGGTGGTGGAGACCCGGTCGTGATCGCCCGGACAGGCGTCGGTGGTGATCGCGACTTTCTCGCCGGCACTCCACACCACCGGCCCGTTGGCGAACCGTCCCAGCCGTATTTTGGGCCCTTGCAGGTCGGCCAGGACTTGCACGGAGGGCCGGCGTCGAGCGGCGATCTCGCGGACCAAGTCGTAGAAGGCGGAATGCTCCGCATGCGTGCCGTGGCTGAAATTCAGGCGTGCGACATCCATTCCGGCGTCGATGAGTTCAGTCAGCCGCGGAGCCGTGGCGGTCGCGGGTCCCAGTGTGCAGACGATCTTCGTTGTGCGCATGAAGGTGTCCTTTCCTCTAGCGCAGAGCCGCTTGAGGTTGTGGTTGCAAATTCCCGCCACGGTGTGACGGCGCCACTCCGCTGGTTCGGGCGAGGAGTTCGGTGGCAGCGTGGACGATGCGGAGGGTCGGCGCGGCCGCTCCGGTCAGGTCAGCGAGCTCGACCACCGCGGAGACGATCGCGTCGAGCTCCAGCTGCTTGCCTGCTTCGAGGTCTTGGAGCATGGAGGTCTTGTGGTGACCTACATTTTCGGCGCCCCGTAGCCGCTTCTCGATCGAAATGTCCGGCGTAGTACCTAATCTCGCGGCGATATCCAGGGTCTCCTCCATCAGCAGCGTAACCACTCGCCGGGTGTGCGGGTCCTGGCACATCTGCACCATCGTCGCTCTGGTCAACGCGCTGAGCGGATTGAACGCCACGTTGCCCATCAGCTTGATCCAGATGTCGTTGCGCAAGTCGGGCTCCACCGGGCATTTCAGTTCGCCGGCGATCATCGCTTCGCTCAGCGCCTTACACCGCTCGGAAAGCTCTCCAGAGGGCTCGCCGATGGAGAAGCGAGTCCCCTCCAGGTGGCGAACCACCCCGGGGGCCTCCAGAACTGTCGCCGGATACACCACGCAACCGATCGCCCGCTCGGGAGCCAGCACGGCGCTGGTGGCGCCGCCGGGATCGACGGCTTCGATTCGGTGTCCTTGATACGGACCCGGCAGCTTGTGGAAATACCACCACGGAATGCCGTTCTGCGCGGCCACAATTGCGGTGTTCGGGCCCAACAGCGGCTCAATCAGGGGACCGCACGTTGGATAGCTGTGTGCTTTGAGACCCAAAAAGACATAGTCGACCGGGCCGATCTCCGCCGCGGAGTCCGTCACGTTGGGATGCGCTAGGAAGTCACCGCGCGGGCTGAGCACACGAACACCGTTTGCCCGGATGGCGCGCAGGTTGTCGTTTCGCGCGATCAGATGAACGTCGGCACCCCCGCGGTGCAACGCTGCACCCCAATAGGCGCCGATCGCTCCGGCACCAACAACCGCAATCCTCATGAAGTCTCCTCTCGCATCCCGCAGGCACTGAGCCGTTAGGCGGCTGGGGGCCATGACGCCATTATTATTGCATACAGTATGCGATCCTGTATGTTAAAGCCACCGCGTTCTCGACGAGACGTCAGGGACTGTCACCAGATCCGAGCGTGTCTTCCCACCAAGCCAAGGAAGAGGAATATGTCTGCGATCGGAGTGCCTCGCGAAATCGCCGCTGGCGAACGCCGAGTCGCCCTGGTACCCGGCGTTGTCGAGCGTTTACATGCCGCCGGCCACCATCTCGTCGTCGAGACGGGTGCGGGTGAGGGAGCTTTGATCCGCGACGAGGACTATAGGAAAGCCGGGGCCGTCACTGGTGACCCCTGGTCGGCCGATGTCGTCGTCAAGGTGAACCCGCCGACCGAGAGTGAGATCAGTCGGCTCAAGCGGGGCGCCCACCTCATCGGCTTCCTCGCGCCCCGCACCCGACCCGAGCTCGGCGAGCAACTGCGACTAGCCGGTGTCACCGGCTTCGCGATGGAGGCCGTGCCCCGGATCTCGCGCGCCCAGACCATGGATGCACTTTCTTCCCAGGCCAACGTCGCTGGATACAAGGCGGTGTTGTGTGCCGCGCAATACTCGACCCGCTTTTTTCCCATGATGACCACGGCTGCTGGAACAGTAAAGCCGGCAACGGTTTTGGTGCTCGGTGTCGGTGTCGCCGGCCTTCAAGCGCTGGCCACGGCAAAACGGCTGGGCGCCCGCACCACCGGATTCGATGTCCGCCCCGAGGTCGCCGAGCAGGTCCGGTCCTTGGGCGCCAAGTGGCTCGAACTCGATGTCACGGCGGCAGGCGAAGGCGGGTACGCCCGCGCTCTGACGGCAGCAGAACAGGCCGAGCAGCAGCGCCGTCTGACCGAAGCAATCCCGGGCTTCGACGTGGTCATCACCACCGCTCTGGTACCGGGTCGTGCCGCACCGACACTGGTCACCGCTGATGCGGTGCGCCGGATGCGTAGCGGCAGCGTGGTCGTCGACCTCGCGGGTGAGGCCGGTGGCAATTGCGAGCTCACCGTGCCGGGAGAGACGGTGCTGCAACACGACGTCACGATCACCGCACCGCTGAACCTGCCGGCCAGCATGCCCGAACACGCCAGCGAGCTCTACGCGCGCAACGTCGCGGCCCTGCTGGAACACATGCTCAATGGCGCGGCCTCACCCGATCTATCTGACGAGATCCTCGATGCCTGCTGCGTGACCAAATCCAACAACCAGTTGACGGAGACCCGATGACCCTGGTGGCCAACCTCGCGATCCTTACGCTGGCAGGCTTTGTCGGCTTCACGGTGATCTCCAAGGTGCCCAACACCCTGCACACTCCACTTATGTCCGGTACCAACGCAATTCACGGTATCGTCCTACTGGCCGGCCTGGTGCTGCTGGGCCGGTCGGCCACCGATGCGTTCGACCGGCTGTTACTAGTGATCGCTATTGCCTTCGGAGCGATCAACGTGGTGGGTGGCTTCCTGGTAACCGACCGCATGCTCGGCATGTTCAAGAAGAAGCCCAGCGGCACCGCCGGAAAGGTTGCGTCGGCGAAGTGAATGAGCTCATCGCGGTTCTCTATATCTTCGCCTTCGCACTCTTCATCTTTGGCCTGACCGGCCTGACCGGGCCCCGCACCGCGGCGCGCGGCAATCTGATTGCCGCCGTTGGCATGACCATCGCGATCGTGACCACCCTGCTGACTCCGGGGACGAGTAACTGGTTGCTGATCGCGCTCGGGCTAGTCCTGGGCGCGGCGGTCGGCGTGCCCGCGGCACAGCGGGTCAAGATGACCGCAATCCCTCAGATGGTGGCGCTGTTCAACGGTGTGGGCGGCGGTGCGGTGGCTCTGGTCTCGTGGGTGGAATTCCGCGACAGTCAGGGCTTCGCCTCCTCCCCCGCCTATGTCGCGATCGCTTCGCTGTTCGCCGCGATTGTCGGCTCGGTGTCGTTCTGGGGATCGCTGATCGCCTTTGGAAAGCTGCAAGCAGTGTTGCCGGGCAGGCCGATCGGGCTGGGCCGAGCACAGCAGCCAGTCAACCTCCTGCTGCTGGTCGCCACCGTCGCCTGCGCCGGCGCGATCGGATGGGGACAGCCGCCGCCAGTGCTCTTCGTAGGCGTGCTCGTCTTTGCGGCGGTGCTCGGCGTGATGGTGGTGCTGCCGATCGGCGGAGCCGACATGCCGGTGGTGATCTCGCTGCTTAATGCGCTCACCGGGCTCTCGGCGGCAGCGACCGGACTAGCGCTGGACAACACCGCGATGATCGTCGCGGGCATGATCGTCGGAGCCTCGGGCACCATCTTGACCAACCTGATGGCAAAGGCGATGAATCGGTCGATCCCGGCCATCGTCGCCGGCGGATTCGGTGGCACCGGCACCAGCGGGGGTGTCGGGGACGGGGCGGCCGACCAGACCGTACGCCAGACCAGCGCGGCCGACGCGGCATTGCAAATGGGCTATGCCAGCCAGGTGATCATCGTGCCCGGCTACGGAATGGCCGTCGCGCAAGCCCAGCACGTGGTGCGCGAAATGGCTGGCCTGCTGGAGGGGCGCGGCGTTGAGGTACGTCATGCCATTCACCCCGTGGCGGGTCGCATGCCGGGGCATATGAACGTCTTGCTCGCTGAGGCCGATGTGCCCTACGAGCAGCTCAAAGAGATGGACGAAATCAACGGCGAGTTCAGCCGTACCGACGTGGCCCTGGTCATCGGGGCCAACGACGTGACAAACCCTGCGGCACGGTCAAATCCAGCCTCGCCGATCTACGGCATGCCGATTCTGGACGTGGACCAGGCCAAGTCCGTCATCGTGCTGAAACGCTCCATGAATCCCGGCTTTGCCGGCATCGAGAATGAACTGTATTTCAACGAGAAAACCTCGATGCTGTTCGGTGATGCGAAAGCGTCGGTTGCCCAGATCAGCGAGGAGCTAAAGGTTTTGTGAAAACTTGACCGCCACATTAGCGCGGCGGCAGGAAAATAGCGCCGAAGATCGGCGGTAAGAAAGGAATCGAGATTCTATGTCAAAAGTCGTGTGCGTCCTTTACGACGACCCGGTAACCGGATATCCCAGCGACTTTCCGCGTGACGGCCTGCCTCACTTGGACGGCTACCCGGACGGGCAAAGCCTGCCGACACCTTCGGCCGTCGACTTCGTCCCGGGTGCGCTGCTGGGCAGTGTCTCCGGCGAACTGGGCCTGCGTTCGTACCTCGAGGGCCTCGGTCACGAGTTGATCGTGACCTCAGATAAAGAAGGCGCCGATTCGGAGTTCGACAAGCACCTGGACGACGCCGAAGTGGTTATCTCACAGCCGTTTTGGCCGGCTTATCTGACCGCCGACCGGATCGCGCGCGCGCCCAAACTCAAGTTGGCGGTGACGGCCGGCATTGGTTCGGATCACTACGACCTGGATGCGGCGATCGATCACGGCATCACGGTCGCTGAGGTCACGTTCTCCAACAGCATCAGCGTCGCCGAGCACGTCGTGATGATGATTCTGTCGCAGGTCCGCAATTACCTGCCGTCCTATCAATGGGTCATTGACGGCGGCTGGAACATCGGCGACTGTGTGCAACGTTCCTATGACGTCGAGGGCATGCATATCGGCACCATCGCCGCCGGCCGGATCGGGCTCGCCGTACTTCGCCGCCTGGCTCCGTTCGATGTGCATCTGCACTACACCGACAAGCGCCGGTTACCCGAGCAGGTCGAAAAAGAGCTGAACCTGACCTTCCACCCGAGTGTGCAGGACATGGTGCCTGCGCTCGATGTCGTGACCATCAACGCTCCTCTGCACCCGGAGACCCGCGGACTGTTCAACGACGAGCTGTTGGCAACGATGAAACGCGGTGCCTACCTTATTAATACAGCGCGAGCACTCATCTGCGACCAGGCTGCCATCGTCCGCGCGCTGGAAAGCGGGCAATTGGCGGGTTATGCCGGCGACGTCTGGTACCCGCAACCGGCACCGGCCGACCACCCCTGGCGCACCATGCCCCACCACGGCATGACGCCGCATATTTCGGGCTCTTCGCTCTCAGCGCAGGCGCGATATGCCGCCGGCACCAGAGAGATTCTGGAGTGCTACTTCGACGGAAAGCCGATCCGCGACGAGTACCTCATCGTGGACGGGGGCGCGCTGGCCGGTGTCGGGGCACGCTCATACACCGCGAAGGCCAACTCCGGTGCGGCCTAGCGGCGGATTGTTTTCAGTACTCATCTGAAGCCGGCGACGCTTTCGTCGGGAGGCATTGTTAATGGGGTTGGCGAGCAGATTAGTTATCCTGCTCGCCAACCCCATTACTTTTGTCTTGACCGTGCAAGTGCGGCGAATCACGTCACGATATTTGCTATCTGGGCTTAAAGCGCATGGCCCTGCCTGTATCCTGTATACAACCTTGAGAAAAGCTGCGCACTCCGCAGTGTCGGTAGCCACAGGCACCGACGTTGTGGACGGTATGCTACCTACGCCATTAGCCAGCACGGGAGTGAGGAAGGACTTCATGGTCACCACCGGCGCGCCGAGCGAGGCTGGATCGCGGATGCGGCTGGAGCGTCCGGCGCCGTTGCGCGAGGCCGCTTATGAGGCGCTGATGGAGCTGATCATCACCCGTGAGCTGCGGCCCGGCCAGCATTTGGTGGAGAACGAGTTGGCAGCTCAACTCGGTGTGAGCCGTCAACCCATTCGAGAGGCGTTGCAGCGCTTGCAAAGCGAGGGCTGGGTCGACCTCCGGCCGGCGTTGGGCGCATTTGTGCATGTGCCCACCGATGCCGAAGCCGATGAGCTGTTGAGCGTGCGTACTTTGCTTGAAGCCGAGTCGGCCCGTTTGGCTGCCCGTGCGGCCAAACCGCCCCAGGTGGAACAGCTCTGGGAGCTACACCGGACCGGGGAGACGGCACTCGCCGGCGGTGACAAGGAAGGTCTTGTCACCGCCAACGATGCCTTCCACTCCTATATCGTTGCCATGTCGTCGAACAGCGTGCTGGCCAACCTTATCGGCCAGGTCGGCCGCCGGGTGCGTTGGTACTACCAGCCGATCGCATTAGCCCGCGGCAAGGACGCCTGGGACGAACACGCCGAGCTGATCGAGGCCATCGCCGGGCGCAGCGGCAAGCGTGCCGGAGACCTGATGCGCCGCCACACCGAACGCACTCGCGAGATTTACCATCAGCGACGTCAAGAAGCCGCGGATGGTGCCGAGGGTGTGGCTTGACCCACCCCCTGTGAAATCACCACATCCTTTGCCCGCCGTCCCGGCTGCCGCAACAACGCCGCGGTGCCGGCCGAGAGCAGCGCACTGACCGCGGCCAACCAATAGGCGCCGGTGTAACCCCAGGCATCAATCACACTGGCGCCCACACCAATTCCCAAGATCGAGCCGACCAGCTTGGCGCTGTAGACGATGCCGTAGTTGCTGGCGTTGTTGTTCTCACCGAAGTAGTCGGTGGTCAGCGTGGCAAACAGCGGATAGAAAGCCCCGCCGCCGAACCCGACCAGGACGGCAAAAAAGATGAACGCGATCTCGTTCTTGGCCAGCCCGGTGTAGAGCAGTCCGATCAGCGCGACGACCGACACCAGCAGCACGACCAGCAGCGTCTGCTTACGACCGATCCGGTCTGAGACATAGCCAGTCGCCGCGCGGCCCACGCCGTTGATGATCGAAAGCACACCCGCCGACGACGCCACGATCAAAGCGCCGAAGCCAAGGTGTTTGGCGAACGGAACCATATAGCTGATGCCGAACAGCGAGACGCCAGTGGTGATCCCCAACGACACCCACATCAAGGGCAACATGCCGGTCCTGATGGCCTCCACCGGACCGAATTGCCGGACCGCGGGCGGGTTCTTCTCAAGGCTTCTGGCGTTGGAGCTGGCGGCAGCGTACTGCAGTGGGTCGACATCTGCCGGCCACCAGTTCTTCGGCGGGTCCTGGAAGTAGGAGCCGCAAATCACCAGGACCACCAGCATGAACGCCCCCACCAGGTCAAGAACCCATACATAGGTGTTGGGATTCAGTACATAACTGAAGATGAAGATGAACGGTACTGCGCCGTAGGCGAATCCACCGCAGACGAAGCCCGTCTTGGCGCCTCGCCGCTCGGGATACCACTTACCGACGATGGTGATCCCCGTCGAGTACACCAAGCCGACACCGCAGCCGCCGCACACCGCGAATCCGAGGAACGCCACGACCAAGTTGCTGCTGTGAGCCACGGTGACGAAACCGACTGCCGATAACACGGCGGCGGCCAGCATGGTGGACCTGGCCGAGGTGATTCCCTTCTCCCGAAGCCTCCCGGCGGGATAGGCAACGGCCGCCTGAAAGACGGCCCAGACTGAGAGCAGCCAGAAGGTTTGGGACAGGCTCCAGCCATGGGCATGGCGCAGGGTGTCAGCGGCGGCGCCGTAGCCGTATTCAAAAACGCTGACTGCCATCATCGCGATCCATGGCAGCCAGACCATAGACGCCCGGGATCTGCCGAGCAGGTCGCGATCACTTTCGCCGACGCGATAGATGCGGCCATTCGCATCGATCACCTCGCGATAGCTTGCGAGAGTTGAAGACATCGTTGACTCACTTTCGGAAAATGGACAGGGGGGTCGGCTCGATGGCTGCTGGCGTCGAACGACGCGGCGGCCATCGAGCTGGTGGCTTGGTTCTGCATCGGGGAAATATGTGCCCCGCAGGGCCTACGGTGGTGCACGGCCGGTGATTTCGGCCGTACAGCGCACCCTGTGAGCCACGCCTGACACCCGAGGCCAAGGCCGGCCAGTCATGACCCACCTCGGTCTTGCACCGAGCTGCGCGCGGGCATCTCCCACAACCGGGTCCTTCTCCGCCGAGCCAGTGGATCTCCAGGTGTGTCTCATGCCCGTTTCAGCTCCGCGCGTTCAGATCACTCCGGCGGTTCTGAAGCGCTGCAACTGCTCCGGCGAATAGCCGAGTTCCGTGCAGATTTCCTGGGTGTGCTCGCCCAGCAGCGGTGAACGCACGACATCGACCGGTGAGTCTGAGAGCCGAAGCGGGCTGCCGACGGTCTTGAAGGTGCCACGCTCGGGATGCTCGACGGTGACGATCGCGTCCAGATCAGCCAGTGTCTGATCCTCGATCAGCTCCTTGGTGCTCAGCACCGGACCGCAGGGGACGTTGAGAGCGTTGAGTGCCTCCATCGCCTCCCACTTCGTGTGCCGTTGACTCCAGTCCTCGATCAACGCGAAAACCTTGTCCAGCTTGGGTAGTCGGTCTTCTGGCCGAGCCCAGCCCGGATCATCGGCGAGGTCGGGCCGGCCGATGAGCGCTGTGAGCGGCGCCCACCCGACAGGCTGGACGATGACGTAGATGTAGTCGTTGGGACCGCCACCTTTGGTGCGAACCGCCCAGCCCGGTTGGCCTCCCCCGGACGCGTTGCCCGCCCGGGGCACCTCGTCGCCGAAGCGCTCGTTCGGGTACTCGTGCAGTGGGCCATGAGCCAGGCGTTGCTGATCGCGCAGCTTCACCCGGCAGAGGTTGAGCACCGCCGCTTGCATCGCAACCTCAACACGTTGCCCCCGGCCGGTGTTGGTGCGCTGGAACAGCGCAGCCAGGATCGCGGCGACAAGGTGAATCCCGGTGCCTGAGTCTCCGATTTGTGCACCCGTGGCAGTGGGCGGACCGTCCTCGAAACCCGTGGTGGCCATCGCACCGCCCATCGCCTGGGCGATGATTTCGTACGCTTTGAAATTGAAGTACTTGCCCGGCCCGAATCCTTTGATCGATGCATAGATCAACCCCGCGTTGATCTCCTGCAGCCGCTCCCAACTGAAACCGAACCGGTCGACGACCCCGGGGCCGAAGTTCTCCACCAGAACGTCGGCGCGTTCCACGAGTCTGGTGAAGATCTCCTTGCCCTCATCGCTTTTCATATTGACGGTCACGCTGCGCTTGTTGCAGTTGAGCATCGTGAAGTAAAGGCTGTCCACGTCGGCGAGGTCGCGCAGCTGGCCCCGGGTGACGTCTCCGCCCCTCGGTGTTTCGAGCTTGATGACGTCGGCGCCGAGCCAGGCGAGCAGCTGTGTAGCCGACGGGCCCGACTGGACGTGAGTCATATCGAGCACCCGAACGCCGTCTAATGCTTTACCCATGAGATCTCCGTGAGAGTTGTCGTTGCGGTTGAAAGCTCATATCGCCTTGGGCGCCGAGTGCTCCGCTGCCCGTGTGGATTCGGGTGATCGACGACCGGAATGCGGTGTCCACCATTACCTCGACTTCCTGCGGAGTGCTGGCTCGGCCAATCCTGTGCACAGCAGGAGATTCCGAAGCAGTGAATTCGGCTGCAACGGCCGGACGAGACTGGCTGTCTACTGCAGACTGTATACCGTATACGACAAGTGTTACTTAAACACCGGGCAATTGTCTAGCGGTGAGTCCACTCGCGAACGCCGACCCGGTCCCCTGCCACCGATTGAATGGACGTCGCCGGGCATCGGGGGCCAAGCATTAGTTAGCAAAAGTGGTTTGCCGAATAACGTTGCGCCATCCGGGCTCACACGCCCCAGGATCGTTAGTCGCAGAGTCGGGTACCTGCCACTGGACAGGCAGTGTTAACAGGAGTACAACATGTGCATACTGTATACACAGGAGTCATGATGCCTGGTGGTGATGGAGTCTCGGTCCTGCAGATCCGAGCGCACGGTTGCTCGTACCGTATAGGCGAACGGCCGCAGGACATCATGGCGCGGTCGAGAAGCTGGATGCTTTGGCTGCCATGGGCGGCTATGGCCAGCATCAGTGTGCTCCAATATGGCTACGGGGTAGCCGTCATCGCTGTGCAGCAGCCGCAGGGCCCGGCTACCGCCGGCGCTTTCTGGGTGCTGGCTCTATGGGTGGTATTCCAAGCGGCTGCCACCTCAGCTACCCCAATACTGCGGCGGCGCTTAGGGATCGGTCCCTCAACTGCGATGTCGATCGGTGCTCTCTTGTCCGCCATCGGCCCGTTCACGCTGTCGTGCACCGCCAATCTGGGACTCACATTGCTCGGTTACTCCGTGCTGTGTGGCACCGGCGCGGGATCGTTTACGCCACTTGCCTGTCCACCGTGGCACATTGGTATCCCGAGGAACGCGGCGCGAAAGTTTCACTGGTATCAGGCGCGTTCGGTTGCGGTGGGGTCCCCTTTGTCATCTTGTTTGCCTGCGTGCTCGACCGCCACAACCTCGGGTTTGTCATGACGGCCGTCGGGCTTTGTGTTCTCGTCGTACTGACGTTGTGCGGGCCCTTTTTTCGTGATCCACCGTCGGACTGGTGGCCCGCCGAGGTCGACCCAAGACTGTGGGTCTTCGAAAAGCGAATGAATCGCAGCCTGCTGGGTAACGCTCCAGCGATACGGCAGTATTGGCCCAGCGAGACGGCCCGGACATCGGCCTTTGTGTTCATTTACCTCATTGTGGTGGTCGCGACGGCGGCGACGCTGCTGGCGGTCGCTTACGTACCGAGCATCGCCGTTGCCCACGGCTTGCCGCTAGCTGTCGGCGCAGCCGCCGTTGGTGTACTGGCACTGGTGAGCGGTGCCGGACGCAGCATCGCCAGCCGGTTCTCGGATCGATTTGGCAGACGTCAGACTTTGGGTCTGGCGTTAGGGGCCAAGGGCCTTGCGCTCTTGGGCCTGGCGTTCTCGGCCTCGGCAGGTTCTGCCGTCGGATTGGTGGCGTTTGCTGCGCTAAGCGGGTTGGCAGGCGGAGCCTTCTATTCGCTGTTTATCAATCTGGTCGCCGATTATTTTGGAGAGCGCAGCGCGGTTGGCAACTTCGGACTGGTGTACAGCGCCAAGATCTTCGGCGGTCTGATCGGGGTGGGACTGCCCGCGATGTTGATACCTTCGGGGCAGTTGGGAACGGCATTCGTCGCCATCGGCCTGATCTGCTTGTGCACCGCCGTCGCGGCACGGGTGCTTAAGCGGCCCGGCTATCCCGTTTGCAATCTGCCGAATTGACGCGTGCGGCAAGGCTATCGCGAAGGAACACCAGAAACGGTCGGATGTTGGCCGTCGATGGTTGTTCTGTTGCGTGATATGCAATCGTCTTACGCCGGTGGACTTTCCATCGAGATCATTGGTAGGCAATAAGCCGCCGTTGGTGCCGCCACGCCACCGTGCTCGCCCACCGTGCTCGACCACCATGCTGGACCATCATGCTGGACCACGTCGATGTCGCATTCGACTGTGGCTGTGAATCCCGGGCGGTGGGTACTCCGAACGCGGGGACCCGGCGCTTGGGGAGCCGTTGCCGCGTTTAGACGACTATCGCGTTCTGCCGCCATCCGGCGATGGTGTCGGCGTCATAACCCAATTCGGCCAACACCTCGTCGGTGTGCTCGCCGAGCAGCGGTGCACCCTTGATCTGCGGCTTGAAGGAGGAGAATTTGATCGGGCTGCCGACGGTCAGGAACGTGCCGCGGCCCTTCTGCTCCACCTCGACGATGGTCCCGCTCTTACGCAGATCCTTGTCGTCGGCGAGATCCTTCATCGACATGACAGGTGCGCACGGCACCTCCCACTCGCGCAGGATGTCGACCGCTTCCCACTTCGTCTTGTCCGCCAGCCACTTCTCGATCTCCGCGAAGATCTCGAAGATCTTGTCCTGACGGGCTCGAGCGTTGCTGTAGCCCGGATCCTCGACCCACTCGGGGCGACCGATGGCCTCGGCAGTGCGCTTCCAGTTCTGCTCCTGGATGGTGAAGTAGATGTAGGCGTTGGGGTCGGTCTCCCAGCCCTTGCACTTGACCACCCAGCCGGGCTGGCCACCGCCGCCGGCATTGCCGCCACGGGGCACGGCCTCGCCGAATTCGCCGTGGGGGTATTGCGGATACTCCTCCAAGTAGCCGACGCGCTCGAGGCGCTGTTGGTCGCGCAGCTTCACCCGGCACAGGTTCAGCACGGAGTCCTGCATGGATGCGGACACCTTCTGGCCCTTGCCGGTCTTGTCGCGGGCGATCAGTGCGGTCAAAATGCCGATCATCAGATGCATTCCGGTATTGGAGTCGCCCAAGGCGCCCCCGGCCACAGTCGGCGGGCCATCCCAGAAGCCGGTGGTGGACGCGTTGCCGCCGGCGCACTGCGCGACGTTCTCGTAGACCTTGAGGTCGTTCCACGACGAGTCGTCATTGAAGCCCTTGACCGAGCCAAAGATCAGCCGCGGGTTCCACTCCTGGATCTTGTCCCAGGACAGCCCCATGCGGTCCATCGCGCCGGGTGCGAAGTTCTCCACCAAGACGTCCGCCTCGCGGATCAACTTCTCCATCACTTCCACGCCCTGCGGCGATTTCGTGTTGATGGCAAGCGAGCGCTTGTTGCTGTTGAGCATGGTGAAGTACAGAGCGTCGACATCCGGTATGTCGCGCAATTGATTGCGCGTCACGTCGCCACCCGTCGTCCGCTCAACCTTGAGGACGTCCGCTCCAAACCAGGCAAGCATCTGGGTACAGGCTGGGCCCGCCTGGACGCCGGTGAAGTCGATGACCTTGATCCCTGACAACGGGAGTTCTGTCATAACTGATTTCCTTTCTCGTCGTTGATTTCTCGTCGTCTTGACTCGGTGTCTTGGCTGTTACGCCGATACACCAAGGGCCTGTCAGCCCTTGTTGGTTATTCCCTTGGGATTGAGGTGGGCGATGTTGCCGCTCTCGGTCCCATCGGTCGGATCGATCAAGCAATCGATCAGCGCCGGCCGACCGCTTGCCAGGGCCTCCCGCAACGCCGCCCCGACTTCGTCGGGCGTCTCGGCGCGGTACCCCGAACCACCGAAGGCTTTGATCATGAACTCGTGATGGGCCTGCAACGCCGTCGGGGCGGGGTCATCAGACCCCGACTCGTCATCGCCGCGATACACGCCGCCGTTGTTGAGGATGACGGTGACGATGGGCAGCTTGTAGCGGCAGATTGTCTCCAATTCCATCCCGCTGAAACCAAAGGCGCTGTCACCTTCGATCGCCACCACGGGCTCACCGGTCTCGACGGCGGCCGCGATCGCATAGCCCATCCCGATGCCCATGACGCCCCAGGTCCCGCTATCCAACCGCCGACGCGGTCGATGCAGGCCTATCGTGTTGCGCGCCAAATCAAGAGCGTTCGCGCCCTCGTTGACCAGGCATACCTGCGAATTATCATGCAGGACATCGCGTATGGCCTGCAAGGCGCCGAGGAACTTCATCGGGTGGGCGGTGCGCGCGGCCGCGAGACGGTCGACCATTTTGGCGACATTTTGCGCCGCCTTGGCCGCGAGCTCCTCACGCCATTGGCTCGACGTGCTGATCTGCCCTAGCTTGGAGCGCTCCACCAAGGCCTGCATCACCGAGCCGATATCACCGACAAGTGGAGCCGCAATCGGTTGGTTGCTATCCATTTCGCTGGGCTCGATATCGACCTGAATGAACTTGGCATCGGGATTCCACTGCGGCGCATCACCGTGGCCGAGCAGCCAGTTCAACCGGGCACCGACCAACAGGACGACGTCGGCACGACGCAGGGCCAGTGATCGTGACGTCGCCGCCGACTGCACGTGGTCATCAGGCAGCAGCCCTTTGGCCATCGACATCGGCAAGAACGGCACCCCAGTGCTTTCCACGAATTCTTTGATCTGTTCGTCGGCCTGCGAATAGGCGGCACCCTTACCCAAAACGATCAAAGGTCGCTCGGCGCCGGCAAGCAGGTCGATGGCCGCATCTACCGCCTCGAGATCAGGCAGCTGACGCGGCGCCGGATCGACCACGCGCCACAGCGTCTTGGCAGCAGCTGCCGCATCGACGACCTCGCCCAACACAGCGGCGGGGATGTCGAGGTAGACCCCGCCGGGACGCCCGGAGGCCGCAGTCCGAATTGCCCGCGCCACCCCCCGGCCGATGTCCTGGGCCCGAGACACCCGGTAGGCCGCCTTGCAGAAGGGCCTGGCCGCGGCCAGCTGATCCATCTCCTCGTAGTCGCCACGTTGCAGATCAACGAGGTGACGTTCGCTGGAGCCCGAAATCTGAACCATGGGAAAGCAGTTGGTCGTCGCGTTGGCCAGGGCCACAAGTCCATTGAGAAAGCCGGGCGCCGAGACCGTCAGGCAGATACCGGGTTTTTGGGTCAGGAAGCCGGCTGCGGCTGCAGCGTGCCCAGCGGCGCTCTCATGACGAAAACCTATGTAGCGGATCCCCGATGCCTGTGCGGTCCGCGCTAAGTCAGTGATCGGAATACCGACCAGCCCGTAAATGGTGTGCACATTGTTGAGCCGAAGCGCGTCGACCACCAAATGAATTCCATCGGTGAGAGTCCCGGCGTCCTCAGCCTCGAAGTCTTCGATGGTAGCGGCCGTCATCACGAACACCCTTTCCGGCAGTAGACGCCTATGTTGAATTGATTTCCTGCTCTTCACTTTTCCCTATGGCTCGGCGGTACGTCCAAGACCTAGTGGTACTCACGAGATAAACGGGAGTTATCACGGGCCTCAACGAGGCCGGGAGGCCCGGCGTCGCCGACGATTGCGAAGTCAGGCCACGAAAGATCCCCTCACCGATGTGCTCGCTACCACCGCGTCCAAATCCGGATCGAACTCACCGCCGGTGTCGCGACCCCCGTAGCTGATGTCTTCGCCAAGGGGCGCTCCCACCGCTACGTTCAAAAATGCCCTTGCCGCAGCCGAACCCGGGGCTGAGGCGTGGATGGCGATTGATATCGGCGCCCGTTGATCGGGCTCGACCAACCGCAATCCGCGCATTGCACCCGTCATCGGCATTGCACGAAACCAGGTGTGCGGCACGACGCTTGCCCACGCGCCCGTGGCGACGTGAGCATAAAGTGAAGCCACCGAGTCCGTCTCGATTTGCGGCACGACCGCGGCGCCGACTTTTGCAAACGCATCGTCGATGAACTGGCGAAACCCGACTTCCGGGGCTAGAAGTGCGAGCGGTAGCTCAGCCGCTTCCGACCAGGTAATGCTGCCCGCCGCCGGCACGAGCTGCTTTCCCGACACCAGCAACACACACTGTTCTTCGTAAAGCCGGACCAGCTCTAAGTCGGAGTGCTCGCGCACATCAAAATGAGCGATGGCGGCGTCGAGCTCGAAACAACGCAGCCGGCGCACCAATTCCGTTGTCGGTAAATGGGAGTAGACCTTCACCCGCGCCAGCGGATGTAACGCGCAAAAGGCCGAGATCGGCAGCGCCGTCGTCGTCGAAACTGTCGGCCCCGCCCCCAGCCGCAACACACCAGAAATGCCCGACCTCAACGCGGCCGCTTCCGCTACCAACCCGTCGTGCACCGCGAGAACTCTTTTGGCCCACACGACAAGCCGGTCCCCTTCCACGGTGAGGCCCTCGAAATTGCGCCCGCGATTGATCAACGTCACATTGAGCTCGCGTTCCAGCTTGGCGATGGACGCCGAGAGCGCAGGCTGGGAGACGTAGCAGGCTTCGGCGGCGCGCGCGAAATGTCGTTCCCTTGCTACCGCAACGAAGTACTCCAGTTGACGTAGCAGCATGAAGACTCCTCCCTGCCTGCAATTGCGCCATGTTGACTCGCGACGTAATCACAAACTTTCACAACTGTATGCAGTATGCATTATGCATTAGGCTTTAGACTACTCGCCAGTAGTAGGCACCGTCAGCTCGGGCCTCACCGATCGCCGGTGGCGTCACCACGAGGAAGGGAGACAAATGAACAGCCCAGACACAGACCGAGCGGCACCGTGGAGTGCCCCGGGCGCCGTGGACGGTGACATGAGCGACGAATGGCTTGCCCAGGCTGTCCTGACAGCGACGCCCGAGGCGGTCGTGGTGTGCGACGCAGACGGGTTGATTCGGTTATGGAACGCCGGGGCGCAGCGGATGTTCGGCTACACGCCGTCAGAGGCGACGGGGCAAAGCCTCGACATCATCATCCCGACGAAGCTGCGTCAACGACACTGGGACGGCTATCACAAGACGATGGCCACCGGGGAGACCCGCTACGGAGACAAGTTACTGAGCGTGCCCGCAACTCACCGGGACGGGCACCGGCTGTCGGTCGAATTCAGCGTCGCCCTGCTGCAGCACGACGATGGCCGGATCGTCGGAATATCCGCGATCATGCGTGAGGTGACCGAGCGCCGGAACGACGAGCGAGCGCTCCGTGGCCGGCTCGCCGACCTTGAGGGACGGCTCGCCGAGCTGGAGAGCACGGCCAATTGAGGCGCTGACTCTGCCGAAAACGAACCGCCTCGGCAGGGCGGTGGCGCAGCGTTGTCCTGGTTGTGCCCGGCCGACCGCATTGGGGGTCTGTTGCGACCCTCTACGGTGATGCCATGAGCGACGACATCCTGCTGATCAGCACCGACGAGCGGGTGCGCACCCTGGCCCTCAACCGGCCGCAATCACGCAACGCGCTGTCCTCGGCGCTACGGGATCGGTTCTTCGGAGCACTGACCGACGCCGAAACCGACGACGACGTCGACGTCGTCATCCTCACCGGCGCCGACCCGGTATTTTGCGCCGGACTTGATCTCAAAGAGCTGGGTGACCAGGCGGCACTTCCGGACATCTCGCCGCGGTGGCCGTCGATGACCAAGCCGGTGATCGGCGCGATCAACGGCGCCGCGGTCACCGGCGGGCTCGAGCTGGTGCTGTACTGCGACATCGTGATCGCATCCGAGCAAGCCCGCTTCGCCGACACCCATGCCCGGGTGGGCCTGCTGCCCACCTGGGGTCTCAGCGTGCGGCTGCCGCAAAAGGTGGGCATCGGCATGGCCCGGCGGATGAGCCTGACCGGCGATTACCTGTCGGCCGCCGACGCGCTGCGGGCCGGGCTGGTGACCGAGGTGGTGCCGCACGACCAGCTGCTGGCCACCGCACGCCAGGTGGCCGCGTCCATCGTCGGCAACAACCAAAACGCGGTACGGGCATTGCTGACCTCCTACCATCGCATCGATGAGTCGCAGACCAGCGAGGGCTTGTGGCTGGAAGCCATGGCGGCCAGGCAATTTCGGACCACCGGCGACGACATCGCCGCCAATCGCGAAGCAGTTCTGCAACGGGGGCGGACTCAGGTCCGTTAACGAGGGTGAGCGCGACGGCAGAATTCACCCCACCGGGTCCGCACGACGGGCAATGTGGAAATGGCCGGGTCCGGCGATCGCCGTAATTTCGTTCGGTTATGCCGTTGACCAGTATCGCGAAACTTTTGATCGCCAGCGGGCGCAATTGCCAATACGATCCCAACAGCGACCCGAAACTATTCAGCAGAGCAGGAGGATCGATGCGCGTTGTTGTCGACCTCATAATGCGGGTGCTCGGCGTACTGACCCTGGTAACGGTATCCGCGCTGGCTGTCGCACACCACGCGGCCGCACAGCCGCCGCCGCGATTTCCCAGTCTCGATGGATTCGCCGCAGTTCCGGCCGACGGGTATATCACGACGTCGCTGCCGGGCAGCTCGCCCCGGGTAACTTTTTCGACCCCGAACTCCGTGGTCTGTGACTTCTATGGCGGGCCGGCTCCCGCGCCGCAACCGTCACAAGACATTAAGTGCAGTGGCGAAGTGCCCGGAATAGACGACATTCTCTTTCCCGGCGGGAATCGCCCGAAACCGGGCGACTGCGTGGTGGGCTCGGTGAATTTCAAGGGACCCGGCTACGAATTGAGCCGCATGTCCTACGGCGGATGCGGCGGCAACGCGGCCGCATTGCCGTATGACGGCAAGGCATTGGCGGCGGGGAAGAAATTGTCCTATCTCAACGTCACCTGCGCGGTGGGCGCTGACAATCTGATCGCCTGTCTGGATACCACCAGCGGAGACCACGGATTCGTCCTGCAATCCGTGGGAAGCTGGGCGTTCTAACCCAGCCCTAACCAAGCGCCGTGCGCAGCGCTGCCACCACGTCGTCGATCGAGCCGGCGGTCGAATAGCCGGCCGCGAGCCGGTGACCACCGCCGCCGAACACGGATGCGACCGCGGCCAGATCCACATCGGTCTTGGCCCGCATCGAGACCGACCACTGTTGCGGGTCAACCTCTTTGAACACCGCGGCCACCTCGGCCTGCTGCGTGGTGCGCACGATGTCGACGACGCTCTCGACTTCCTCCGGACGCGAGTTGGTCCAGTCGTCGTTGTCGACGACCGCGTAGACCAGCCCGCGCCCGTCGACCGCGTCCGGCAGCAGCTGCGCCGAGCCGAGCACCCGCGACAGCAGCGGTAGCCAGACGAACGGGTGGGTGTCCATCAGCGCTCGGCTGATCTTTGCGTTGTCCACGCCGATCTCGACCAACCGGGCCCCGAGCCGGAACGCGCGGGCGCTGGCCCAGCGGAACGAGCCGGTGTCGGTGGTGAGTCCGGCGTAGATGCAGTGCGCGACGTCGCGGTCGATCGGCTTGCCCCACGCGTCGAGAAGTTCGGCCACCAACAGCGTCGTGGAGTCCGCCGACGGGTCGACGAAGTTCGCGGTGCCGAACATATCGTTAGAGGCGTGGTGGTCGATCACCAGCAGCTGCTGGCCCGGGCCGGCCAGGTCGCCGAGCGCACCGAGCCGTTTGACGCTCGGAACATCAACCGTCACAAGCAAATCGACGTCCCGGCGCATCGCGTCCGGGCCGACCAGCAGCTGGCAGCCGGGCAACGAACGCAGCGACTCCGGCAGCGTCGCCGGTGCGGCGAAACTGACCTCGACCTGTTTCCCGCTTCTATCGAGCACCGTGGCCAGAGCCAGCCCCGCACCGATGGTGTCGGCGTCGGGATGGACGTGGCAGATCACCCCGATTGTCGTTGCCGCCGAAAGTAACTCGGCGGCACCGACCGCATCCACCCGCGCCCCCACGACCGGTGCGCGGGTCAGCTCAGTCATGGGGTCGATGGTCGCCACCGGCGCCTTCACCGTCGAGCCCGTCCGCTGCCACCGCCGCCGGCTCCGCTACCGACCCGACGTCACGGTACGGATCGGGCTCCCCGGCCGGCTTTGCGCCCACCCGAACCCGCGCCACGTCAGCGTCGGCGGCGCGAGCACGGGCCAGCAGCTCATCCATCCGCTGGACGTTGTCCGACGTGGTGTCCCGGGTGAACGTCAAGGTGGGAGTGAAGCGCACGCCGGTGCCCGCTCCGACCTTGGTACGCAACGCCCCCTTGGCCCGCTCGAGTGCGGCCGCAGCCGCCTCGTAATCCGGCTCGTCGTCCAGCGTGGGTCCCATCACGGTGTAGAACACCGTCGCGTCGTGCAGGTCGTTGGTCACCTTCGCGTCAACGATGGTCACCCCGTCCAGCCCCGGATCCTTGATCTCGAACTCGATCGCCGACGCGACAATGGTGTTGATCCGTTTGGCCAGCCGGCGCGCACGCCCCGGATCAGCCATCAGGTGCGCTCCTTCTCGACGAGTTCAAAGGACTCGATGACGTCGCCTTCCTTGATGTCGGAGTAGCCGAGCGTCATACCGCACTCGAAGCCCTCGCGGACCTCGGTCACGTCATCCTTCTCCCGGCGCAAGGACGCGATCGAAAGGTTGTCGGTGACCACGATGTTGTCGCGCAAGAGACGAGCCTTGGCATTGCGGCGCACGATGCCGGAGCTGATCACGCAGCCGGCGATGACACCGACCTTCGAGGACCGGAAGATCGCCCGGATCTCGGCCCGACCCAGCTGGTTCTCCTCGTAGATCGGCTTGAGCATGCCGCGCAGGGCCTTCTCGATCTCGTCGATCGCCTGGTAGATCACCGAGTAGTAGCGGATATCCACGCCTTCGCGGTTGGCCAGCTCGGTCGCTTTGCCTTCGGCGCGCACGTTGAAGCCGATGATCACCGCGTCCGAGGCCGACGCCAAGTTGACGTTGGTCTCGGTGATGCCACCGACACCGCGGTCGATGACGCGCAATTCCACCTCGTCGTCGATCTGGATTCCCATCAGGGCCTCTTCCAGCGCCTCGACGGTACCGGCGTTGTCGCCCTTGAGGATCAGGTTCAGCTGACTGGTTTCCTTCAGCGCCGCATCCAGATCGTCCAGGCTGATCCGCTTGCGGGACCGCGCGGCCAACGCGTTGCGCTTGCGCGCGCTGCGCCGGTCGGCGATCTGGCGGGCAATGCGATCCTCGTCGACCACCAGCAGGTTGTCACCGGCGCCGGGCACCGACGTGAAGCCGATGACCTGGACCGGCCGCGAGGGCAGCGCCTCGTGGACGTCCTCGCCGTGCTCGTCGACCATGCGGCGGACCCGGCCGTAGGCGTCACCGGCGACGATCGAGTCACCGACCCGCAGCGTGCCGCGCTGGATCAGCACGGTGGCCACCGGTCCGCGACCGCGGTCCAGGTGCGCCTCGATCGCCACACCCTGGGCCTCCATGTCGGGGTTGGCCCGCAGGTCCAAGGCGGCGTCGGCGGTCAGCAGCACCGCTTCTTCCAGCGCCTCGATGTTGGTGCCCTGCTTGGCGGAGATGTCGACAAACATCGTGTCGCCACCGAAATCCTCTGCCACCAAACCGTATTCGGTGAGCTGCCCGCGGATCTTGGCCGGGTCAGCACCTTCCTTGTCGATCTTGTTGACGGCCACCACGATTGGCACGTCGGCGGCCTGCGCGTGGTTGATAGCCTCCACCGTCTGTGGCATCACGCCGTCGTCGGCGGCCACCACCAGGATGGCGATGTCGGTGGCCTTGGCACCACGGGCACGCATGGCGGTGAACGCCTCGTGACCCGGGGTGTCGATGAAGGTGATCAGCCGCTCGTTGCCCTCGAATTGAACGCCGACTTGGTAGGCACCGATGTGCTGGGTGATGCCACCGGCCTCGCCCTCGCGGACGCTGGCATTACGGATGGTGTCCAACAGCCGGGTTTTACCGTGGTCGACGTGACCCATCACGGTCACCACCGGCGGACGCTGTTCGAGGTCCTCCTCGCCGCCTTCGTCCTCGCCGTAGGTCAGGTCGAACGATTCCAGCAGCTCACGGTCTTCGTCCTCGGGGCTGACGACCTGGACGACGTAGTTCATCTCGCCGCCCAGCAGCTCGAGAGTCTCGTCGCCGACCGACTGCGTCGCGGTGACCATCTCGCCGAGGTTGAACAGCGCCTGCACCAGGGCCGCCGGGTTGGCGTTGATCTTGTCGGCGAAGTCGCTCAGCGATGCGCCGCGGGCCAGCCGGATCGTCTCGCCGTTGCCGTGCGGCAACCGCACGCCACCGACGACCGGCGCCTGCATGTTCTCGTACTCGGCACGTTTTGCCCGCTTCGACTTGCGACCGCGTCGCGGCGCGCCACCGGGACGGCCGAACGCGCCCGCGGCACCGCCGCGCTGGCCGGGGCGGCCGCCGCCGCCACCGGGACGCCCTTGGAAACCGCCACCACCGGGCGCGGCACCTACGCCGCCCCCGCCGCCGCGGTAGTTACCACCACCGCCGTCGGAGCGGCCGCCGCCGGGACCACCGGGCCGGCCGCCGCCGCCGCCCCCGGGACGGGCGCCGCCGCCGCCGGGACGGGCCGGACGGAACTGCCCACCGCCAGCACCACCGGGACGGGGCGGCATGCTGCCCGGCGACGCGCCGCCGGGACGCGGTGCCCCGGGCCGGGGCGCACCCGGCCGTGGGGCCTGCGGACGAGGAATGGGCCGGTCGACGGACGGTGTCGACGAGAACGGGTTGTTGCCGACGCGGGGCGTACGGGCTGCCGGCTTCGGGATCGGGCCGGGACGCGGGCCGGGTGTCGCACCTGATGGCGGCGCTTGTTCGCCGGGTGCGGGCGCTGCCGGCTGCCCGGGGGACGGCGCCGAGGGGCGCGCGGGCGCCGGCGCCGGCACATTGGGTGCAGGCGTCGGCGGTGCGGGTGTTTCGGTCGTCGCAGCCGGGGAAGCCTGGGCAGCGGCAGCGGGCTTCGCGGGGGCGGCAGCCGCCTCGCCGTTACCGGACGGCGTTTGGATCGCCTTGTCCAGCGCCTTGTCGAGTGCTTTGTCCGGGCTCTTCACGGCGGCCTTGGCGGCGGGGGCCGCCGGCTTGCTGCCGCCGAAGGATTCGCGCAGCCGGCGGGCAACCGGTGCCTCTACCGTCGACGATGCGGATTTGACGAATTCGCCCTGTTCATTCAGCCGGGCGAGAACTTGCTTACTGGTAACACCGAGTTCCTTAGCCAACTCGTGTACGCGGGCCTTGCCTGCCACTACATCTCCTGTCTATGAGGCGACAGTCGGTGGGCCGCGCCTCGGGTTTAGCTATGACACATGGTCATCGGGACTTCACGGTGTGCTCATGTTCTCTGCTACCTGTTCTGTTGCCGGGCGGGTCGAGCGCGGATAAGTGCTCGACCAACGCGGTTGTGTCCGGTGGACGGTCGATGCGCAGCGCCTTTGTGAAAGCCCGCCGCCGAATCGCCTCGTGCATGCACCGCGGTACGGGATGCAGCCACGCACCCCGCCCCGGCAGGCTGGTCGCAGTGTCAACGATTGCGGCGTATTCGCCGTTCCCGGTAGACACAGCCACCACTCGGAGCAATTCGACGGCCAACTCTCGCTTCCGGCACCCCACACACGTCCGCACGGGTCCACCCATGTGTCTGTGCGCCGAGGCCGAAGGCTCGCGCTGGATCACGGCTTAGTCTAGCGTCACGGAACCGATGGTCAGAACCACCCGCAGCTGCGCGGTGACGTGCGGGCCTGATCGCGCGGGCCGCCGCAGAAAACCGACTTTCTCCAGACCTGACGCATGGCGGTTAGTTCGGGTCAGTGGTCATGCGCCATCGGGTGGCTGGCACCGTGTTCCGGCCGGTCTTCGGAATGCTCCCCGGAACCAGCGGGCGAATCGCCGCGAATGTCGATGCGCCATCCGGTGAGCCGGGCGGCCAGCCGCGCGTTCTGCCCCTCCTTGCCGATGGCCAGCGACAACTGGAAGTCGGGCACCACCACGCGGGCCGCGCGGGCGGTCTGATCGATGACCGACACCGACACCACCTTCGCCGGCGATAGCGCGTTGGCGACGAACCGGGCCGGGTCCTCGTCGTAGTCGATGATGTCGATCTTCTCCCCGGAAAGCTCGCTCATCACGTTGCGCACCCGCTGTCCCATCGGACCGATACACGCACCTTTGGCGTTGAGGCCGGAGACTCGGGACACGACCGCGATCTTGGAGCGGTGGCCTGCCTCGCGGGCGACGGCCACGATCTCCACCGACCCGTCGGCGATCTCGGGCACTTCCAGCGAGAACAGCTTGCGGACCAGGTTGGGGTGAGTGCGGGACAACGTGATCATCGGCTCACGAGACCCCCGCGTCACGCCGACGACGTAGCAGCGCACGCGGTTGCCGTGCTCGTAGCTCTCGCCGGGCACCTGTTCGGCCGCCGGGATGACGCCCTCGGAGGCCTTGGTTTCGCTGCCCATCCGGACGACGACCAGACCGCGGGCGTTCGCGCGGCTATCGCGCTGAATCACGCCGGCGACGATTTCGCCCTCGCGGGTGGAGAACTCGCCATAGGTCCGCTCGTTCTCGGCGTCGCGGAAACGCTGCAGCATCACCTGCCGTGCGGTGGTCGCCGCGATGCGGCCGAAACCCTCGGGGGTGTCGTCCCATTCGCTGATGACGTTGCCGTCCTCATCGACCTCACGCGCCATCACCCGCACGACACCGGTCTTGCGGTCGATCTCGATGCGCGCATCGATTTGGTGGCCCTGGGTGTGCCGGTAGGCGGTAAGCAACGCCGACTTGATCGTTTCGAGCAGCTCATTGACCGAGATACCCCGATCCACTTCGATGGCGTGCAATGCGCCCATGTCGATGTTCATGCTCCGGCCTCCGTCCTCCGGGCCTCACCCATACCCGCCAAATCCAACTCTTTTTGGGATGGCGACGAAAATTCAACCTGGACAATAGCTTTCGCGATCTTGACGAGCGGGATCTCACGCACCGACCAGTCACGGCCGTCACGGACCACCAGTCCCACCGCGTCGGCGCGGGTCTCCCCCACCCGGCCGGTCACCTGCGAGCCGTCCGACAACTCCAGGTCGACCTTGCGGCCCCGCGCGCGGCGGAAGTGCTTCTCGCTGGTCAGTGGGCGGTCCACGCCCGGTGAGCTGACCTCGAGCACATAGCGGTCGTCGATGCTTTCCAGAGCGTCCAGCAAAGCCGACGCCGAGCGGGACAGGGCCGCTACGGCGTCCAGGTCCAGAGCGGTATCGCCATCGGCAATCACGGTGATCCGGGGCGGGCGCACCCCGGGATCGATAACCACTTCTTCGATCTCATAGCCAGCGCGCGCGAACTCGCCACCGAGTAGCTCGATCACCTGCGTCTGCGACGGTAGCCCGGTGGTCACGGCGAGCTCCTCATCTTGAGTTGTCCGGTCATCTGGCTGATGTCGCCGCCCATGCATCTTCGGGCGGCTCCCGGTGTCCCGGTGGAAATGCGATAGCTGCCGTTCCGCGAGAACCGGGTACCAACGATACGCCAGGAATCAGGTATGACGAGTTGATCGCGTAGGTCAAGGTCCTGGCAGCATGCCTGCCTTCGTTTCAATGGCAGGATGTTGCTGTGCCTAGCGCAGTACCTGTCACCAGCAGGCGGGGTGTGCTCGCCGGGGGTGCCGCACTTGCTGCGCTCGGGGTGGTTGTATCCGCCTGTGGCGAGTCCCCGCCGAAACCCCCCGCGGCCGAAGAGCTGCTGGGACCGTTAGACCAAGCCAGACATGACACGGTGCTCGCCGGGGCCGCCGCCGCGGCCATCGGGAATCCGCCGCAGGTGGCCGCCGCGCTGACGGTGGTCGCGAACCAACGTTCCGCACACGCCCGTGCGCTGTCGACGGAGATCTCCCGGGCCGCCGGCAAGCTCACCGCCTCATCGAGTGAGACGACCAGCCCGAGCCCGGCCGCACCGGCGGGGCCACCGCCGCCTCCCCCGCCGGTGTCCGACGTGATCAATGCGCTGCGCACTTCGGCCGACAACGCCGCTCGGCTGGTGTCCAGCCAGTCGGGCTATCGGGCGGGGCTGCTCGCTTCCATCGCCGCGTCCTGCACGGCGTCGTACACCGTCGCGCTGGTACCCGGGGGTCCGTCGATATGACCTCTGGCAAAGACGCCGACAACGCGGCCCTCTGCGATGCCCTGTCCGTCGAGCACTCGACGATCTACGGCTACGGCATCGTGTCGGCACTGTCGCCGCCCAGCGTCAACGACTTGGTGGTGGAGGCGCTGGGCCAGCACCGCCAGCGTCGCGACGATGTGATCGCCATGCTGGCCGCCCGCAAGGTCACCGCCCCACCGGCGGCCGCCGGCTATCAGCTGCCCTTGCTGGTGGGCAGCGCGGCCGACGCGGCTCGCCTGGCGGCGCGGATGGAAAGCGACGGCGCGACGGCATGGCGCGCGGTCACCGAGCACGCCGAGACCGCCGAAGACCGGGCGTTCGCCTCGACAGCCCTGACGCAGAGCGCGGTGCTGGGCGCCCGATGGAATCGCATCTTGGGCGCCTGGCCGATCACGACCAGCTTCCCGGGCGGCAACGAGTAGCCGGCTAGCCGGTCAGGGCCGCCACGATGTCGGTGGCCAGCGAGACCCCGGTCGCCAGCTCGCGGGTTTGTCCGCCGAAGCGGTCACGCAGCTCCACGACGCCGTCCGCCCATCCCCGTCCGATCACGACCACCCAGGGCATCCCCAGCAGCTCGGCGTCTTTGAACTTGACGCCGGGTGAGGCCGTGCGGTCGTCCAGCAGCACCTCAAGCCCCAGCCGATCCAGGTCGGCGGCCAGCGCGGTGGCTCCTTCGCGCGCCTGCGGGTCTTTGTTGGCGATCACCAGGTGCACGTCGAACGGCGCGATCGCCGCCGGCCACCGCAGACCCAGCTCGTCGTGCTGCTGCTCGGCGACGACGGCGACCAGCCGCGACACCCCGAGCCCGTAGGAGCCCATCGTCAATCGCACGGGCTTGCCGTCCTCGCCGAGCACATCGACGGTGAAGGCATCGGTGTATTTGCGGCCGAGCTGGAAGATGTGACCGATCTCGATCCCGCGTGCCATCACCAGCGGACCGGCGCCGTCGGGAGAGGGATCGCCCGCACGCACCTCGGCGGCCTCGATGGTGCCGTCGGCGGTGAAGTCGCGGCCGGCCACCAGTCCGACGACGTGTCGGCCCGGCTCGTCGGCGCCGGTGATCCAGCTGGTGCCGTCGACCACGCGCGGATCGACGAGATAGCGAACCTCGTTGTCCTGCAACGCCTTCGGCCCGATATAACCCTTGACCAGGAAGGGATACCTGGCGAAATCGCTGTCACCGAGCAGCGCATACTCGGCCGGCTCCAGCGCCGCGCCCAGCCGTTTGTCGTCGACTTCGCGGTCACCGGGCACTCCGATGGCCAGCAGCTCCCACTCCCCGCCGGGTTGACGGACTTTGAGCAGAACGTTCTTCAACGTGTCGGCGGCGGTGACGGTGCCGCCCAGGCCGGCGGCGTTGGCCCAGACCACCAGGCTGGCGATGGTCGGGGTATCGCCGGTGTCATGAACGACTGCCTCGGGCAGCCCGGCCACGACTTCTGCGGGCAGCGCCTCGGGCCGAGCGGTGATCACCGCCTCGACGTTGGCCGCATAACCAGACTCGAGGCACCGCACGAAGGTGTCCTCGCCGCTGGGGCTCTCGGCGAGAAACTCCTCCGACGCGCTACCGCCCATCGCGCCGGACACTGCCGAAACGATCACGTAGCGAAGCCGCAGCCGATCGAAGATGCGCTGGTACGCCTCGCGGTGCGCGTGGTAGGCGGCCTTGAGGCCGGCGGCGTCGATGTCGAAGGAATAGGAATCCTTCATCACGAATTCTCTGCCACGCATGATCCCGGCTCGTGGCCGCGCCTCGTCGCGGTACTTGATCTGGATTTGGTAGAGCGTGAGCGGAAAGTCCTTGTAGGAGCTGTACTCGCCCTTGACGGCCAACGCGAAAAACTCTTCGTGCGTCGGTGCGAGCATGTAGTCGTTGCCGCGACGGTCCTGTACCCGAAACACGCTGTCGCCGTATTCGGTCCAGCGGTTCGTGGTCTCATACGGCGCGCGCGGCAGCAGCCCGGGGAACAGGATCTCCTGCCCGCCAATCGCGTTCATCTCCTCGCGGACAACGCGTTCGATGTTGCGCAGCACCCGCAGCCCCAACGGCAGCCAGCTGTACAGCCCGGGGGCGATGGGCCGGACGTATCCCGCACGAATCAGCAGCTTGTGGCTGGCCAGTTCGGCATCGGCGGGATCGTCGCGCAGAGTGCGCAGAAACAGCTCGGACATCCGGGTGATCACAGCGGGCCAGCCTAACCTGTCGGGTGTTCGGCGAAGGTGGGCGCGTAGTCATCTCGGGACGGCGCCAGTTGTGCTGGCCGCCCGTGAAAAGACGTGGGACTGAGCGCCAAACGGGGAGCTAGAGCTCGCCGGCGTCGATCGCTTCCTTGACCTCTTGCGCGTGTGCGACCTGCTCCGGGGTGTACCCGATGAACAGTGCCGCGATGCCGACGATCACGGCCGCTCCGGCGATCCACAGCAGGCCGTAGGTATAGCCCTTGTCGAGCGCGTGCAACTGAGCTTCGTTCATGAACTTCACCGGACCGGTGATACCGCCCAGGTACAGCGTGCGCGAAGTGATCACGGCCTGGATGACGGCCAGCACCAGCGGCCCGCCCAGGCTCTGCAGCATCAGCGTCATTGCCGACACCGGGCCGATCCGGTCGAAGCCGACACCGGCGATCGCCGACAGGGTCAGCGGGACGACCACCATGCCTATACCGATGCCGCCGACGACGATCGGCACCACCAGGTTGGGGAAGTACGAGGCACCGCGGTGCATGCATGCCGAGCCGTACAGCATCGCTGCCAGCAGCAACCAGCCACCGCCGATGGTCAGCACCCGCGGCGAGAACCGTGACACCAGCTGTGAGGAGATACCCAGGCCGATTCCCATCGCGATGACGAACGGGATGAAGCCGATGCCCGCGCCAAGCGCGGTATAGCCCAGGATGTCCTGCACGTACAGGCCGATGGACACGGTCAGGCTGAACATCACGCCACCGGCCAGGAAAATCGCCACGAACGTGACCAGCCGGTTGCGGTCGCGGAACAAATCGAACGGCACGACGGGGTTTGCAGCGGTGCGCTCCACGATGGCGAACGCGATACCGGCCGCCACGGCCACCACCCCCGAACCAATCGTGGTCAGCGAGATCCAGCCCTTTTCCGGGCCCATCGAGAAGGCGAAAACGGCGGCGGTGCACGCCAATGTGGCCAGCATGGCCCCGGCGGCGTCGAGCTTCATCCGCTCTCGGTTGGTTTCCCGCAGCGCGGTGCGGGCCAGGTAGATCATCAACAGCCCGATCGGCACGTTGACCAGGAACGCCAGCCGCCACGACCACTCGGTCAGCGCCCCGCCGACCACCAGACCCATCACGGAGCCGATCGCGGTCATCGCGGCGAACACGGCCGTCGCCGCGTTGCGCGCGGGCCCCTTCGAGAAGGTGGTAGCCACCAGGGCGAGACCTGTCGGCGAGGCGATGGCCGACCCGATGCCCTGCGAGAGCCGGGCGATCACCAACGTCGCCTCATCCCAGGCCACCGCGCACAGCACGGAGGAGATGGTGAACAGGGCGACGCCGACGATGAAGGTGCGTTTGCGCCCGATGGTGTCGCCGAGGCGGCCACCCAGCAGCATCAGCCCGCCGAAGGTGAGCACATACGCGGTGATCACCCAGCTACGGCCGGCGTCGGACAGGCCCAGCTCGTTCTGAATCTTAGGAAGCGCGACAATCGCGACGGTGCTGTCCATGGTTGCCAGCAGCTGCATGCCGCCGATGGCGACAACCGCCGCCATGAAGCGACGAGAGGGCAACCAGGCCGGGTAATACCTGCTAGCGCGCGTGGTGGCGGTCTCAGAAGAGGTCCCAGACGGGCGCTCGGCGCGCACCGGGGCCGGACGATCGGGGCGTGCAGCAGTCCAATTCTGGGCAGCGCGCTCTGTCTCGTTGAGGGCCGTCATAACGGGTTACCTTACAGTAATCTTAAGAATTGTTTAAACCCCGAATGCCGCTACCGGCCCGATCACGACGATCGCGGGAGGTCTGATCCCTTCCGCGCGAACCTTCTGTGGCGTGTCGACAAGAGTGGCTCGCAACGTGTGTTGAGCTGGCGTTGTTCCGTGTTGAACCACCAGCACCGGCGTATCCGCAGGTCGGCCACCCTTCAACAGCACATCGACGAAGAGCTCAATGCGTTCGACCGCCATCAGCAAAACAATGGTGCCCGACAGCCCCGCCAGTGCATTCCAATTCACTAACGATTCGGGATGGCCGGGCGGCAGATGGCCGCTGACCACCACGAACTCGTGATTTACCGCCCGATGAGTGACCGGAACGCCCGCCAATGCGGGCACTGCTATGGCACTGGTCACACCGGGGACCACCGTGACCGGAATGCCGGCGTCGGCGCAGGCGAGGACCTCCTCGTAACCGCGCGCGAACACGAAGGGGTCGCCGCCCTTGAGGCGGACCACGAAGCTGCCGGAGCGGGCTCGTTCGATCATCACGTCGTTGATCGCGTCCTGGGCCATGGCCCGCCCGTACGGGATCTTGGCCGCATCGATGACTTCGACGTGCGGCGCCAGCTCGGCAAGCAATTCGGCCGGAGCCAGCCGGTCGGCGACCACGACGTCGGCCTGGGCGAGCAACCGGCGACCGCGGACGGTGATCAGCTCGGGGTCGCCGGGACCGCCGCCGATCAGCGCCACCCCGCCGCGCACCACGTCGGAGCTCTCTGAGCTTTCCGGGGCGATCACGCCCTGCTGCATCGCTTCGCGGATGGCCGAGCGGATCGCTGCCGACCTGCGGTGCTCACCGCCGGCCAGCACCCCCACCGACAGTCCCGCGTAGCTGAACGACGCCGGGGTCACCGCGGTGCCCTCGAGCGCAACGTCGGCGCGCACACAGAAGATCTGTCGGCTATCGGCCTCGGCGACGACGGCCGCGTTCACCTGCGCATCATCGGTGGCCGCGATCGCATACCAGGCGCCGTCGAGGTCGCCGGCGCGATATTCGCGCACCGACAAGGTGATTCCGTCCATCGCCTCGACTGCGGGGGTGGCCGAGCGGCTGATCACGTGGATGTCGGCGCCACTGGCGATGAGCAGGGGTAGCCGACGCTGGGCGACCGTGCCTCCGCCGACCACGACGACCTTTTTGCCGGTCAGCCGCAATCCGACCAGGTAGGGGCTCTCGGTCACCCGGCAAGCTTAGTGGCGATCGCTTTGCCCGGCGATCACGCCGGGCGCGCTGGGTTGGCGGCGTGGGCGACGAAACGCACCACCGCGTCCGGGGCCGCGGCAGGGTGAGTGTGCAGATACGACGCGTGTACGCCGGCGTGCACGACGCCGTCGCGCACAGCGGCGGCATCGTGGTCGGCTGCGCCGGCCCGGTAGACCCAGGCGGGCTGGTAACTCTGCGTGAAGGTCATCACGGTCCGGTGGAATTCATGTCCGACCACCCGCGCCCCGGCGGCATACAGCGCCGAATCGGCCACCGCGACGGCGTCGCGATACGCCAACTTCAGATTTGGGGTGAAGCGCGCCGCTCCGGCCAGCACTGCGCACATCGGGTAGCCGTCGAGTTCGGCAGCCAGGTAGATCAGACCGGCACATTCGGCGTGCACCGGTGCGCCGGCAGCGGCTAACTCATTGATCTGTCGTCGGACAACGTCATTGGCGGACAGCTCCGCGGTGAACTGTTCGGGAAAGCCGCCGGGCAGCAGTACCGCGTCGGTGCCGTCGGGCAACGTATCGACCAGCGGGTCGAAGTCGACCACGTCGGCGCCGGCGGCGCGCAGCAGCTCGGCGTGTTCGGCGTAGCCGAAGCTGAAGGCCTTCCCGGCGGCCATCGCCACCGTGGCGCGGCGCCGCCCGGCCGTCTCCCCCACCGCGGCTACGGGATCCCACGCCGGGCCGCTGGCCCGGCTGCGCGCGGCTGCCATCACCGCGGCCAGGTCGACGTGCCGCGCGATCAGAGCGGTCATCGCCTCGACCGCGAGCCGGGCCCGGCGCCCGTACTCGACCGCGGTGACCAGACCCAGATACCTTGTCGGCAGCTCTAATTCGGCGTTGCGCCCAATGGCGCCCAACACCGGGATACCGGTGTGCTCGCACGCCTGCCGCAGCACCTGCTCGTGCCTGGCCGATCCCACCCGATTGAGAATCACGCCGGCGATCGGGGTTGCGCTATCGAACGTCGAAAAGCCGTGCAGCAGTGCGGCCATGCTGTGGCTTTGGCCGCGTGCGTCGACCACCAGGATCACCGGGGCGCCCACCAGGCCGGCCACGTGGGCGGTGGAGCCCACCGGTGGTGACGCCACTGGATCTTCAGGGCGGCCGATCCGTCCGTCGAACAGCCCCATCACGCCCTCGATCACCGCGATGTCCGCGCCGGCCGCACCATGCGCGTAAAGCGGGCCAATGAGCTGTTCGCCCACCAAAACCGGGTCGAGGTTGCGTCCGGGCCGACCCGCGGCCAGCCCGTGGTATCCGGGGTCGATGAAGTCCGGACCCACCTTGAACGGCGCGACCGTATGCCCGGACGCACGCAGTGCCCCGATCAAACCCGTTGCGACCGTGGTCTTTCCGCTGCCAGACGCGGGAGCGCCGACGACGACCGCGGGGACATTCACCACTCGATACCCTTTTGCCCCTTGCGTCCCGCGTCCATCGGGTGCTTGACCTTGGTCATCTCGGTGACGAGGTCGGCGGCCTGCACCAGCCGCGGCGGGGCGGCGCGTCCGGTGATCACCACATGCTGGTGACCGGGCCGGGCCAGCAAGACCTCCACCACCTCGTCGACGTCGATCCAACCCCACTTCAACGGATAGGTGAACTCGTCGAGCACGTAGAAGTCGTGGCGCTGCTCGGCCAGCCGGCGCGAGATCTCGGCCCAGCCGTCGGCGGCCGCTGCCGCATGATCTTCTTCGCCGCCGGGTTTACGCGACCAGGACCAGCCCGCACCCATCTTGTGCCACTCCACCGCTCCCCCGGCGCCGTGCTCGTCGTGCAACTGGCCGAGTTGGGAGAAGGCGGCTTCCTCGCCCACCTTCCACTTGGCGCTCTTGACGAACTGAAACACCGCGACGTCCAGGCGTGCGTTCCACGCGCGCAGCGCCATTCCGAACGCCGCGGTGGACTTTCCTTTGCCGTCGCCGGTGTGCACCGCCAGCACCGGCAGATTGCGCCGGGCCCGGGTGGTCAGCCCATCGTCGGGGACCTGCACTGGGCTTCCCTGTGGCATAAGGGCGCACCTCCCTTGTTGTGTTCGCCGGCTAGGCCACGCTGCGCACGGCCTGCGTCAGATGGTCGGCGTGCAGTTGCTCGAGCCGAATTGTCGGCGCACCGAGCTGGCGGGCGAGCTGCCCGGCCAATCCCAATCGCACGTACGACGTTTCGCAGTCCACCACCACCGCCGCCGCACCTTCGGCGACCAGCCGGGAGGCCGCGATTCGACTGCGGCCCAACGGGTCCGGTCCAGCCGTCGCCCGGCCGTCAGTGAGCACCACCACCAGCGGACGCCGCGCCCGGTCGCGCGCGCGTTCCCGCACGATCAGCTCACGCGCGGCGAGCAGTCCCTCGGCCAGCGGAGTCTTCCCACCGGTATCGAACCGGGCCAACCGTCGGCTGGCGATGTGTGCCGACGACGTCGGCGGGAGCAACAACCGCGCCTGCTGCTGCCGGAAGGTGATCACCGCGACCTTGTCACGGCGCTGATAGGCATCGCGCAACAGCGACAGGGCGGCGCCACTCACCGCGGCCATCCGGTCCCGGGCGGCCATCGACCCGGACGCGTCGACGACGAAGATCACCAGGTTGCCTTCACGCCCTTCACGAACCGCCCGGCGTACGTCATCGGGTCGCGGGCGCAGCGGCCCCGCGCCGGCATGCTCGGCGGCCGACAGCAGGGTCGCGAACAGGTGTAGTCCGTGAGCTCCGGCATCGTTGCCGTCGGCGGCGGCCACCACGCTCCCCGCGCGGTTGCGGGCCCGTGACCGTCGGCCGGGTGCTCCTTGACCGACGCCGGGAACCGTCAGCGTCCGGGTGCGAAACGTTTTCGACGGCGGTGCGCTGGGCCTCGTTTTGGGCGGTTGGGGCTTCGTGGCCGACTGTGAGGCCGGCTGTGACGCAGGGTCATTGGCGGACTGGCCGCCGCCGGGTGGGTCGGGATCGGGCTCGGGATCTTTTCCAGCCTGCTCCAGCGCCTCGTCCAGCTGGTCGCGGTCGATGCCCGGATCGTCGAACGGGTCGCGGCGACGGCGATGCGGCAGCGCCAGTTCGGCGGCCACCCGGATGTCCTGCTCCTCGACGGTAGTCACGCCGCGCCAGGCGGCGTGGGCGGCGGCGGTGCGGGCCACCACCAGATCGGCCCGCATCCCATCGACGTCGAACGCCGCACACAGCGCCGCAATGCGCCGTAACTCGTTGTCCGGCAACACCACCTCGTCGAGCAGCGCACGAGCCGCGGCGATCCGCCGGGCCAGTTCGGCGTCGGCCTGGGCATACCGTTCGGCGAACGCATCCGGGTCGGCCTCGTAGGCCATCCGTGCCCGGATGACCTCTACCCGCACGTCGACGTCACGTGAGGCGTGCACGTCGACCGTGAGACCGAACCGGTCCAGCAGCTGCGGGCGCAGTTCGCCTTCCTCCGGGTTCATCGTGCCGATCAACACGAACCGGGCTTCATGCGAGTGTGAGATGCCGTCGCGCTCGATGTGCACTCGCCCCATCGCGGCGGCGTCGAGCAGCACGTCAACCAGATGATCGTGCAGCAGGTTGACCTCGTCCACGTACAGCACGCCACCGTGAGCACGCGCGAGCAATCCCGGCGAGAACGCATGCTCACCGTCGCGCAGCACCCGCTGCAGGTCCAGCGAACCGATCACCCGGTCCTCGGTTGCGCCGAGCGGCATTTCGACCAGGCCGGCTCCGGCACCGTTGCTTCCGGTCGCCGCGGACAACAGCGCGGCAAGCCCGCGCACGGCCGTTGATTTGGCGGTGCCTTTCTCGCCGCGGATCAGCGCACCGCCGATTTCCGGGCGGACCGCACACAGCAGCAGCGCCAGCCGCAACTGATCGTGACCGACGATCGCGCTGAACGGGTAGGGCTTCACGGCTTTTCCGCCAGGCCGGAGCCGGGCCGCAGCATGGGGACGTGCGGAACGCCGTCGTCGATGAAATCGTCGCCGTCGCGGACAAAACCGTGCTGGGCATACATGTCGGCCAGATAGGTCTGCGCATTGATCCGGCACGGGTAGTCACCGACCTCGGCCAGTGCGGCGCGCAGCAGCCGAGCGGTGTGCCCCTGTCCACGCGCGCTGCGTTTGGTACACAGCCGCCCGATCCGGAACACCTTCTCGCCCCCCGCGTGCTCCTCCATCAGCCGCAGCGTGCAGATCACCTCGCCGTCATGCGTTTCCAGCCAGAAGTGCCGAGTTTCGGCGAGCAAGTCGCGCCCGTCCAGCTCCGGATACGGAATGGCCTGCTCGACGACGAAAACCTCTACCCGTAGCTTGAGCAGCTCGTAAAGGGTTTGCGCGTCAAGGTCTTTGGCCCAGATACGGCGTAACGCTTCACTCATTGGCGCCGTCCCTCCTAGTCTTTTCGGTTCGCTCGCCGTCACGGGTCACGAGGCGTTCAACTGTAATATCTTGGTGCTCCACGAGCGCACCTCGTCGTAGAGCCCCGGTTCATCGGACAGCTTGGCACCTAACGAGGGAACCATCTCTTTGAGCCTGGGCAGCCAGGACTGATACCGGTTGGCAAAGCAATCCGCAAGCACATCGAGCATGATCGGCACGGCGGTCGAGGCACCCGGCGAGCCGCCGAGCAGTCCCGCGATGCTGCCGTCGGCCGAGCGCAGGACGGTGGTGCCGAATTCGAGCACCCCTCCCCTGCCTTTGGCCCGCCGGATCACCTGCACCCGCTGACCGGCCACCGTCAGCTCCCAATCCGAATCCACCGCGCTGGGCGCGAATTCGCGCAGCGCGTCGACCCGGTCGGGCGCGGTGAGCCGCAACTGCGCGATCAAGTGATTGACCAGTGCCATCTCGGTGACGCCGACACCCAGCATGGACAACACGTTGTCCGGCCGGACGGATCGCGGCAAATCACTGAGGTGACCATGCTTGAGGAATTTCGGCGACCAGCCGGCGTACGGCCCGAAAACCAGCCACGACTTGCCGTTGACGAACCGCAGATCCAGATGCAGCGCACCCAGCGGTGGGGCGCCGGGCGCGGGGACGCCGTACACCTTGGCCCGGTGCGCGGCAGTCAGCGCCGGGTTGTCGGCGCGCAGAAACCGGCCGCCGATCGGGAAGCCGGCGAAGCCCTTGACCTCATTGATGCCGGACTTCTGTAGCAGCGGCAGCGCGTCACCACCGGCGCCTACGAATACGAATTGTGCGTTCAGCTTGGACTTTTCGCCGGTGCGACGATTAGCGGTCTGCAGCGTCCAGCCGCCATCGGAGTGCCGGGTCAGGTTGCGGACCTCGTGGCCGAACAGCGCGGTGACGCCGTTGCGCACGCAGAATCCGATCAGCTGTTTGGACAGCGAACCGAAATCGACGTCGGTGCCCTCAGCGGCCCAGTTGAGCGCAATCGGCTCGGAGAAGTCACGTTTGGCGGCCATGAACGGTAGCCGGTTAGCGAACTCATCGGGGTCGTCAATCAATTCGGTGCCGGCGAACAGCGGGTTGGGGGCCAATGCGCGCTGGCGCCGCCGCAGATAGTCGACCCGCTGCGCGCCGTGCACGAAACTGACGTGCGGCACGGAGTTCAGGAAGCTTCGATCGGTGAGGATGCCGTTCTGGACGGAGTAGGCCCAGAACTGGCGGGTCACCTGGAATTGCTCGTTGACGAAGACCGCTTTGGTGATGTCGATCGAACCGTCGGCGTTCTGCGGGGTGTAGTTCAGCTCGCACAGCGCGGCATGCCCGGTGCCGGCGTTATTCCACGGACCGCTGCTTTCCGCGGCGACAGCGTCCAGCCGCTCGATCAGCGTGATCGACCAGTCCGGCTCCAGCCGCCGCAGCAACGCACCCAGGGTGGCGCTCATGATGCCGGCGCCGACCAGCACGACGTCGGTGCGCGCCGTCCTAGAGTCTGCCACCGGAGAGTTGGTCCTTTCCTTGGCTGTGCCGGTCATCAGGCTATCCCGACCAGCATGACCGAAACGACCTGCACCTGCAGGACTCAGCAAAAGCTTTCGCCACGCTAAGCTGGCCTGGTGACTGGCTGGGTGCCCGACGTCCTGCCTGGCTGCTGGCAGTACACCATCCCGCTGGGCCCCGATCCCGCGGGCGAGGGCGACATCGTTGCAACCTTGATCCGGCGCGGCCCGGAAACCGGTCTCCAGCACGCCATCCTGGCGGTCCATGGGTACACCGACTACTTCTTCAACACCGCGCTGGCCGATCACTTCGCCAACCGCGGTTTCACTTTCTACGCGTTGGACCTGCAGAAGTGCGGCCGGTCGCGGCGCGACGGCCAAACCCCGCACTTCATCACCGCTCTCGCCCATTACGACACCGAACTCGAACGCGCCCTCGCCGTCATCTCAGAGCAGTCCCGTCCCGGCCATGACGTCAGAGTTCTGATGTACGGCCACTCCGCCGGCGGTCTGATTGTGGCGTTGTGGCTGGACCGGTTGCGCCGGCGCAACGCCAAAGCACACGCCGGCATCGGTGGCCTGATCCTCAACAGCCCGTTCCTGGATCTGCACGGCCCGGCGATCCTGCGAATGGGAATGACCTCGGCGATGATTGCCGGCCTGTCGCGAGTGCGTTCCAAACGCGTGGTCCGGCCGTCCAGCAAGGGCGGTTACGGCACCACCCTGCACCGCGACTACGCCGGTGAATTCGACTACGACCTGCAGTGGAAACCGTCGGGCGGCTTCCCTATTACTGTGGGGTGGTTGCACGCCGTGCGCCGCGGTCAGGTCCGGTTACACCGGGGCCTCGACGTCGGTGTACCGAACCTCATCCTGCGGTCGGACCATAGTGTGCGCGAAACCGCCGACCCGAGTTCCATGCAACGCGGCGACGCGGTTCTCGACGTCACCCAGATCGCCAGGTGGGCGGGCTGTATCGGGAACCGCAGCGCCATGGTTCCGGTGGCCGACGCCAAACACGATGTGTTCTTGTCGCTGCAGGAGCCTCGCGAGGTCGCGTACCGCGAACTGGATCGCTGGCTGGACGGCTACCTGCGCACCCACGACACCGACGCCTCCGCATCGTCCGGAACGGGGTGACGGTGTGGAGACCTACGACGTCGCGATCATCGGAACCGGTTCGGGCAATACCATTCTCGACGATCGACATGCCGACAAGCGGGCGGCGCTCTGCGAGCACGGCACCTTCGGCGGTACGTGCCTCAACGTCGGGTGCATCCCGACCAAGATGTTCGTCTACGCCGCCGAAGTCGCCCAGACGATCCGGGAGGCGGCCCGCTACGGCATCGATGCACGCATCGACCGGGTGCGCTGGGACGACATCGTCTCCCGCGTCTTCGGACGGATCGATCCCATCGCACTTAGCGGCGAGGACTACCGGAGCTCGGCCCCCAATGTCGACCTGTACCGCGGCCACACCCGGTTCGGTCCGGTTCAGGCCGACGGACGCTATCTGCTGCGCACCGATGCCGGCGAAGAGTTCACTGCCGATCAGGTGGTAATCGCCGCGGGCTCGCGGCCGACGATTCCGCCGGCGATCCTGGCATCGAACCTCGATTACCACACCAGCGACACCGTCATGCGAATTGCGGAGTTGCCCGAGCATCTGGTGATTGTCGGAAGTGGCTTTGTGGCAGCCGAATTCGCGCACATCTTCTCCTCGCTCGGCGTCCGGGTCACCCTGGTGGTCCGGGGCGCCACGCTGCTGCGGCACTACGACGACACCCTCTGCCGGCGGTTCACCAGCATCGCCTCATCCAAATGGGAACTGCGTACCCACCGCAACATCGTGGGCGGCACCAACCGCGATTCGGGCGTCGCACTCGAGCTCGACGACGGTTCGACCTTGAACGCCGACCTCCTGCTGGTGGCCACCGGTCGGTTGTCCAATGCCGATCTGCTGGATGCCGGCCAGGCCGGGGTCGATGTCGAGGATGGCCGGGTGGTCGTCGACGAATACCAACGGACTTCCGCCCGTGGCGTTTTCGCGCTGGGTGACGTCTCGTCGCCGCATATGCTCAAGCACGTCGCCAACCACGAAGCGCGCGTCGTGCAGCACAATCTGCTCTGCGACTGGGACAACACCGAATCGATGACCGTGACCGACCATCGGTTCGTACCATCGGCAGTGTTCACCGACCCTCAGCTGGCAGCGGTCGGATTGACCGAAAACCAAGCCATTGCACGAGGATTCGATGTTTCGGTGGCGATAGAGAAGTATGGCCACGTCGCCTACGGGTGGGCGATGGAGGACACCACCGGGATCGTCAAGCTGATCGCCGACCGCAACAGCGGCTGCTTGCTGGGTGCGCACATCATGGGCCATCAGGCATCGTCGATCATCCAGCCGTTGATCCAGGCGATGAGCTTCGGACTGACCGCCCCGCAGATGGCCCGCGGGCAGTACTGGATCCATCCGGCGCTGCCCGAAGTGGTGGAAAACGCGCTGCTGGGGCTGCGCTGACCTCAGCGCCGACCGGCCGACTCGCCCTCCTGGCATTGCGGGCACAGGCCCCGCAACGTCAGCCCGGCCCGCTCCGACAGGGCGAACGCGCTACCGGCCATCGCGTGCTCGAGCGCGGAGCTGAGCTGCCCCGCGGGCACCTCGATGACAGCGCCGCACTGGGTGCACACCGCGTGGTGGTGGGGAGCGGTAGCCAACCCGTACGTCGTGACGCCGCCGTCCAACGGCAAGGCGTGCAACACCGCCTGTTCGACCAGGGTGGTCACCGTGCGGTAGATGGTGGCCACGTCGGGTGGTTGCGCGCCGGTAGGTAGGCACGCCCGCACCTGCTGGTGGATCTCCGCGACGGAAAGGTGCCCGTTAACCGGTTCGAGCACCGCCAATACCTGTATCCGCGACGCCATCCGCCGCAACCCGCGGGCGCGCAGAAAATCACCGATGCGTTCGGTGACCGCGGGATCGAGAGCCGACGGATTGGACGTCACCCGTCCAGTGTCGCGCCGGATATCCCGGATTGCCAGTGCTCAGCGCCGGCTGAGAGGTATTCCTTCATGCAAGTCACTTGCATCCAGTTCGGGCTCGAACCTAAAGTCGTGGCTGTTGCGTTCTGCCCAACGCCGGAGGGATCGAATGGCCAGTTTGGAGCTTGCCACCCCGCGGACCAGGTTAGCCCGACTGCACGGCTTCCTGACACCCGCGGAATGGGGGCGCCTGGGAGTCATGCTGGCGCTGATCGTCGCACTGCATCTCGTCGGCTGGGGCACCCTGCTCTTGATCGTGGATCCGGCGCGGTTAAGCGTGGGCGGCAAGGCATTTGGTATTGGGATCGGGCTGACAGCGTATGCGTTGGGCCTGCGGCACGCCTTTGACGCCGACCACATCGCCGCGATCGACAACACCACCCGCAAGCTGATGAGCGACGGGCAGCGCCCGCTTGCCGTCGGGTTCTTCTTCTCGCTGGGCCACTCCACCGTGGTGTTCACGCTGGCGATGCTGCTGGCGATCGGGTCGAAGGCGATCGTCGGGCCGGTCGAAGACGATTCCTCGACGCTGCATCACTACACCGGTCTGATCGGCACCAGCGTCTCGGGCGTGTTCCTTTACCTGATCGCCATCCTCAACATCGTTGTGCTGGCCGGAATCCTGCGGGTGTTCCTGCGGATGCGCCGCGGCGAATACGACGAATCCGAGCTCGAACAGCACTTGGACAACCGCGGTTTGCTCAACCGCTTCCTCGGCCGCTTCACCCGTTCGGTCACCAAGTCGTGGCACATGTACCCGATCGGTTTGCTGTTCGGTCTGGGCTTTGACACCGCCACCGAGATCGCCCTGCTGGTGCTGGCCGGCACCAGCGCGGCCGCCGGGCTGCCCTGGTACGCGATCCTGTGTCTGCCGGTGTTGTTCACCGCGGGCATGTGTCTGCTGGACACCATCGACGGCTCGTTCATGAACTTCGCCTACGGCTGGGCATTTTCCAACCCGGTGCGCAAGATCTACTACAACATCACCATCACCGGGTTGTCGGTCGTCGTCGCCCTGCTGATCGGCACCATCGAGCTGCTCGACTTGTTCGCCGGCCAGCTGGGGTGGCGGGGCCCGGTCTGGGATTGGCTGGAGGGCCTCGACCTCAACACCGTCGGCTTCGTCGTCGTCGGCCTGTTCGTGGGCACCTGGGCGGTGGCGCTGCTCGTCTGGCGCTACGGCCGCATCGAAGAGAAGTGGGCCCCGAACGCCTCGGCCGCCGAGGACACGCCTTAACCTGTCGCCAGCAACTCGGCGGGTATTGCTCGCGGCTCCTGCGGTGTAGAAACGAATTCATGGGCCCGCGCCCGACGCCGGTGACCGGCAATGCATGAGCTATCGCTGTGCGAGGCGATCGCCGGTGTGGTCAAGACACACGCCGACGGGCGACACGTCGACGTGGTCCGCGTCCGGATCGGCGCCCTTCGCCAGGTGGTTCCCGAGTCGTTGTCGTTCTGCTGGACTCTTGTCCGGGACTCGGAGGACATGCCGGACGCCGAGCTGGAACTCGAGTGTGTCAGCGCCGAGGTGCGCTGCCGTGCCTGCGGCCGGCAGTCGGAGATCACCTCGGCCTGGTCGATTTGGTGTCCGCGATGCGACAGTTCCGACGTCGAGGTACTCCGCGGCAACGAATTCCTGGTCACGTCATTGGACGTCTCGTGACAATCCGCCGTGGCGTCGCTAGACGCCACATCGAAAGGTGTTGAGCATGGGTAGATTTCATCGGCACGACGACGGAACCGTGCACACTCACGAGCACGATCACGATCATGGCGATCACAGCCACTATGAGACCGGCAAGCAGCGCATCGACGTGCTGGAGGCGATCTTCGCCGAGAACGACGTTCTCGCCGACGCGAACCGGGCCGAGTTCGAAAGCAACGGGATCCGCACCCTGAACTTGATGAGCTCTCCGGGGTCGGGAAAGACGACCGTCTTGCAGGCAACCCTCGACGAGCTCGCCGGGGAGTTCGCGATCGGGGTGATCGAGGGTGACATCGCCACCGACCTCGATGCGGCCAAGCTGAGCGGTCGGGGCGCCCAGGTGTCACTGCTGAACACCAGTAACGGCTTTGGCGGCGAGTGCCATCTCGACGCGCCGATGGTCAATCGTGCGCTGCCGGGCCTCGATCTTCGGAGTCTGAACCTGGTGATCATCGAAAACGTCGGCAACCTGGTCTGCCCGGCGGAGTTCGACGTCGGCGAGCACGCCAAGGCCATGGTCTACTCGGTCACCGAGGGCGAGGACAAGCCGCTGAAGTATCCGGTGATGTTCCGATCGGTGGATGTGGTGTTGCTCAACAAGATTGACCTGGTCCCCCACCTGGACGTCGAGGTGGACACCTACATCGCGCACGTCCGCGACGTCAACGCGACAGCGACCATCCTGCCGGTAAGCGCGCGCACCGGTGCCGGCATGGGTGCCTGGTTCGGCTGGCTGAGACGGTTCGCCCAGGGCGTCGAGGACTGAACGCCGACTGTCATGCAAATGATTTGCATGACAGTGCCGCTACGAATGCCGCTACGAATGCTGTGGCTACCCTACCCAACTTCAGAAAAATTAGCCATCATCAATGGTTTCGCAGAAAGCGCATATTTCTCCAAACATGCTGCTGCACAGTGGAACTCGTGCGTACGGAGCGCGCCGCGGGACGCTGGTTTGGTTGTCGGGGAGGCCGGAACCGTTGACAACTCCTGAGGGCGGGAGTAGACCCAAAAACAGCGCTGCGCAAGTGGGCCGACGGTCGACTCCGGCGGCGCAGGGGCCCCAGCCCGGCCCCGGAAAGCTGCAGCATGCCAACGGACGCAGCAGTCAAAGCAGAAGAATCGTTGATCCATGTGTTGTGGATCAACGCAGGCCTCAGTTGTGACGGTGATTCGGTGGCGTTGACTGCCGCCACTCAGCCCAGCGTTGAGGAGATCGCGCTCGGAGCGCTTCCCGGTCTTCCCAAGGTCGCCGTGCACTGGCCACTGATCGATTTCGAATGCGGACCCAGCGGAGGGGCCGACGATTTCCTCGAGTGGTTCTTCAAAGCCGACCGCGGTGAATTGGAACCATTCGTGCTGGTCGTGGAGGGATCCATTCCGAACGAGAAGATCAAGGACGAGGGGTACTGGTGCGGGTTCGGTAACGACCCCGCCACCGGTCAGCCGATGACCACCAGCGAGTGGCTCGACCGGTTGACGCCCAAGGCCACCGCGGTGGTCGCGGTCGGGACCTGCGCCACCTACGGCGGCATCCACGCGATGGCCGGCAATCCGACCGGCGCGATGGGCGTACCCGACTATCTCGGATGGGACTGGAAGAGCAAGGCGGGCATCCCGATCGTCTGCGTACCCGGCTGCCCGATCCATCCCGACAACCTGTCCGAGACGCTGACCTACCTGCTGTACATGGCGACCGGTCAAGCGCCGATGATCCCGCTCGACGAGGCACTGCGGCCCAAGTGGTTGTTCGGGGCGACCGTGCACGAAGGTTGCGACCGGGCCGGTTACTACGAGCAGGGCGATTTCGCCACCGAGTACGGGTCACCGAAATGCATTGTCAAGCTAGGCTGTTGGGGCCCGGTCGTGAAGTGCAATGTGCCCAAGCGCGGATGGATCAACGGGATCGGTGGTTGCCCGAACGTCGGCGGCATCTGCATCGGATGCACGATGCCGGGATTCCCCGACAAGTTCATGCCGTTCATGGATGAGCCTCCGGGCGGCAAACTTTCGAGCACGGCGTCGGGTTTGTACGGAACCGCGATTCGTAGCTTGAGGGGTATCACGGCCCGCACCCTCGACAAAGAGCCGCGGTGGCGCCATACCGGCAACGAACTCGTCACCGGGGCACGCCGCACCTGGTAGGTCGCGGCGCGCTTCATCCTCACTTCACCACACAGCCCTCGGGGCGGAGAGCAGTATCTGCGATGACAACCATCATTCCCAAGCCGACCGAAGCCAAGCGGGAGCCCGGCCAACTCGTCGAAATGGCGTGGGACCCGATCACCAGGATCGTCGGCAGCCTCGGCATCTACACCAAGATCGATTTCGAGAACAAGGAAGTCGTCGAGTGCCACAGCACGTCGTCGATCTTCCGCGGCTACTCGATCTTCATGAAGGGCAAGGATCCCCGCGACGCCCACTTCATCACCAGCCGGATCTGTGGCATCTGCGGCGACAACCATGCCACCTGTTCGTGCTACACGCAGAACATGGCCTACGGCGTCAAGCCGCCACACCTGGGCGAGTGGATCGTCAACCTGGGTGAGGCCGCGGAATACATGTTCGACCACAACATCTTCCAGGAAAATCTGGTCGGGGTGGACTTCTGCGAGAAGATGGTCGCCGAGACGAACCCGAGCGTGCTGGCCCAGGCCGAGAAGACCGCGGCACCGCAGGCCGATGCGCACGGATACCGGACCATCGCCGACATCATGCGCTCGCTCAACCCGTTCAGCGGCGAGTTCTACCGCGAAGCGCTTCAGGTCAGTCGCTGGACACGAGAGATGTTCTGCCTCATGGAGGGTCGCCACGTGCACCCGTCCACGCTGTACCCCGGCGGGGTCGGCACCGTCGCGACCATCCAGCTGATGACCGACTACATGACGCGGCTGATGCGCTATGTCGAGTTCATGAAGAAGGTCGTCCCGATGCATGACGACCTGTTCGACTTCTTCTACGACGCGCTGCCCGGTTACGACAAGGTCGGCCTGCGCCGCACGCTGCTCGGCTGCTGGGGTTCCTTCCAGGACCCGGAGGTGTGCAACTTCGACTACAAGGACATGGAGCACTGGGGTAACGCGATGTTCGTGACGCCGGGCGTCGTGGTCGACGGCAAGCTGGTCACCCACTCGCTGGTCGACATCAACCTCGGCATCCGGATCCTGTTGGGCAGTTCGTATTACGACGACTGGACCGACCAGGAGATGTTCGTCAAAACCGACCCGCTGGGCAACCCCGTCGACCGCCGGCACCCGTGGAACCAGCACACCAATCCGCACCCGCAGAAACGCGAGTTGGAGGGCGGCAAGTACAGCTGGGTGATGTCGCCACGTTGGTTCGACGGCAAGGATCACCTGGCGCTGGACACCGGCGGCGGCCCACTGGCCCGGCTGTGGTCGACGGCGTTGGCCGGCCTGGTCGACATCGGCTATGTCCAGGCAACCGGCAACAGCGTCAAGATCAACCTGCCCAAGACCGCCCTGAAGGGTCCGGTCGAATTCGAGTGGAAGATCCCCAAATACGGCAGCAACACGCTCGAACGTGACCGGGCCCGCACCTACTTCCAGGCGTACGCGGCGGCGTGTGCGCTGCATTTCGCCGAGAAGGCGTTGGAGGAGATCCGCGCCGGGCGCACCAAGACGTGGGAGAAATTCGAGGTGCCCGACGAGGGCATCGGTTGCGGTTTCACCGAGGCGGTCCGCGGCGTGCTCAGCCACCACATGGTGATCCGGGACGGCAAGATCGCCAACTACCACCCCTACCCGCCCACCCCGTGGAATGCCAACCCGCGCGACAGCTTTGGCACGCCGGGCCCCTACGAGGACGCGGTGCAGGGCCAGCCGATCTTCGAGGAGAACAGCCGGGAGAACTTCAAGGGCATCGACATCATGCGCACGGTGCGCAGCTTCGACCCCTGCCTGCCGTGCGGCGTGCACATGTATCTGGGAAACGGCAAGACCCTGGAGAGATTGCACACGCCAACCCAGTCACCCGCCGGGGAGTGACATGGCAGATCGCCCGAAAGTCCCCGACAGCGAGACGCAGTGGCGTACAGCGGGCGATCGCATCCAGACCCTCCTGGATTCCTGCGCGGCGGGCGGCGCGGCCGCGCATGAGCGAGCGCAGCAGCTGGTTCGTGAGGTAGTCGGGCTCTACGGGTCCGGGCTGGACCGGATCGTCCAGCTGGGTGACTCGGACCTGAGCGAGCGGCTGGCCACCGACGACCTGGTGGCCAGCCTGCTCCTGATCCATGGCCTGCACCCACACGATGTGCATCGCCGGGTATCCGACGCGCTCGACCGGGTGCGCCCGTACCTCGGCTCACACGGCGGCGACGTGGATCTGCTGGAGATCGTTCCGGTCGGAACGATGGGAGAAATCACGGTGCGGCTGGCGTTCAAGGGCAGCTGTAAGAGCTGCCCATCGTCGGCCGTGACGCTGGAGCTCGCCGTCGAGGATGCCGTGCGGGCTGCGGCGCCGGAGATCTCGGCGATCGAGGTGGTCACCGCCGAGCCCACCCCCAGTGTCATTCCCGCCGAATCACTGATGGCACCCCTGCGTTCGAATGGCCACAGCCAGTCGAACGGCTCAACCTGGTATCCGGTGCCCGAACTGGCCGAGTTGGAGCCCGGCGAGGTTGCGGGGTTCCTGGTTTCGGGCACCACGCTGGTGGTGTGCAGGGTCGGCGACCTGCCACTGGCTTACCGTGACCATTGTCCGGTATGTGATGACTCGCTGGCGGGTGCTCAGCTGCGCGAGACGCTGCTGGGCTGCCCGCGCTGCGGCACCCAGTTCGACATCGTGACAGCGGGTGCCGGCCCCAACGGAACTCACCTCGAGCCGCTGCCCCTGTTGCTTCGCGATGGGGTGCCGTCGGTGGCACTGGCCGAACCGATGGGAGCCGGCGCATGACAACCCCCTATGACGTTCTAGCCCGCATCACCAGCAACCGGGCGGACGCCGAGCCGGACGTTGAGCGGTGCGAAATGTGCTCCGAGCTCATCGCCGACGAGCATCAGCACGTCGTGAATGTTGCCGGCCGGCAGTTGATGTGCGTGTGCCGAGCCTGCTATCTGCTGTTCACCGATACCGATGCGCAATTGCGCTACCGCGCGGTGCCGGACCGGTACCTGGCGTTCGGAGATTTCGCCTTGGACCGTCGCACCTGGGACGCGCTGCAAATCCCGGTTGGCGTGGCCTTCTTTTTCAACAACTCCGCGCTGTCGCGCACCGTGGCGTTTTACCCCGGGCCGGCCGGGGCGTGCGAATCCGAGCTGGACCTCGACGCCTGGAACGCCATCAGCGCGGCCGACCCCCGGGTCAGCCTGCTGACCGACGACGTGGAAGCGCTGCTGGTTCGGGTCCCCGAGACCGACGGATCCGCAGACGGCGAATTCGCGCAGCCGCAAAGCTATCTCGTCCCAATCGACGCCTGCTACGAGTTCGTCGGTCGACTGCGCATGCTGTGGCGGGGTTTTGACGGCGGTCAGCAGGCACGGCAGTTCATCGACGACTTCTTTGCTCAGATCGCGGCCCGCGTCCGGGAGACGCCGCGATGACCGGCCAGGTGGAGGTGAGTTACACCATCGCCGACGTGGCACCCGAACCGTACGCCGTCAGCCCGGTGCTCACCGCGCGCGTCGGTGTCGTCGCCGACGGGGACGACCCCGTGCACGCGATCGCGCTGCGCTGTCAAGTCCGCATCGAACCGCCGCGACGGTCGTACTCCGACACCGAAGCAGCCGGGCTGAGCGACTTGTTCGGGCCGCGCGAGCGCTGGGCGAGTACCCAACACAGCTTCCTTTGGCAGCACTGCACCGCGATGGTGCCAGGATTCACCGGCACCACGACGGTGGCACTTCCGCTGGAATGCACCTACGACTTCGAGGTCGCTGCCGCCAAGTATCTGCACGCGCTGCGGGATGGCACGGTGCCGCTGCAATTCCTGTTCAGCGGAACCATATTCGTCAAATCCGAGCGCGGTTTCTCGGTCCAGCAAGTGCCCTGGGACCGCGAGCACCGCTACGACATGCCAGTCGAGGTCTGGCGGGCCCTGATCGCGCAGCACTATCCCAACACCGGCTGGGTGCGGCTGAGCCACGAAACCGTCGCCGCGCTGGCCAACTATAAGTCGGCGCAGGGGATGCTCGACCTCGACCACGCGGTCAGCTCGCTGCTGGAAGCCCAACGGACGACGGCATGACGACTTCGAGCTGGGATCGTGCCCGCGCCGTCGCCGACGCGGTGCTCTACGAGGGCTACCTGTTGTATCCGTATCGCGGCACATCGAGCAAGAACCAATCACGTTGGCAGTTCGGCGTTGTGGGACCCCCGGGCGCCGCCGACGCGGGCTTGGGCGAGGACGACGCGCTGGCGGCGCAGTTCCTGGTTACCGGGGCCGAGGCGATCACCCTGGTGATGCGATTTTTGCAGTTGCAACGCCGGCGCGCCGAACGGGAACTCACCGACGGGCGATTCGAACCCGTGGCCGAGCTGACCACACCGGCCGGGTCCTGGCTGACCTGGGACGAAGCCAGCGAGTGCGAAATATCCTTCGGCCCTCTCGCCTTCGACGATCTCCCGTTGACATTGCCGGTTGCGGCGCCCGAAGCGACCGACATCGAGCCACTCGACGGCGGCCGCCTGGTCCGCCAACGCAGACAGATTCGCGGCGAACTGACCGTCTGCAGCCAACCCGACGGCGCCCTGCGCAGGGTTTCGGTGCGGCTGAACAATATCGGCGCCGCCGCGGTGGACAAGAGCGATGCGATCGCGCGATCCATGATCGGCAGCCACCTGATCGCCGAAGTCATCGCCGGTGAGTTCGTTTCGATGCTCGAGCCACCACCGGCCGCGGCCGACGCGGTGTCCCGATGCGGCCAGCACCGCTGCTTCCCCGTGCTGGCCGGGCCGCCCGGCAGCGCAGACATGCTGCTGATCTCGCCGATCATTCTCTATGACCACCCCGAAGTTGCCGAGCAGAGCAACACCGCGCTGTATGACTGCACCGAGATCGACGAGATCTTGACCCTGCGCGCGATGACGATGACCGATGACGAGAAGGCGCAAGCCCGGGCCACCGATCCACGGGCCGCGCGAATCATCGACCAATGCGACGCGATGACACCCGACGCGATGGCGCTCCTGCACGGGTCGCTGCGCGATCCGCACCGGCTCGACATTCCGGTCGGGTTGGTCCCCGAGATTCCCGACGGCGTCGACTGGTGGGACCCACTGGCCGACAACGCCGTTCGGCCGGATATCGATGCGGTGCTGGTGAACGGAATCCGGGTCGCCCGGGAGAGCCGGGTCCGGCTACGCCCGCGGCGCAACGCCGACGCCCAGGACGTCTTCGTCGCCGGCAGGACCGCCCGCGTCACGTCCGTGCACGAGGACGTCGAGGGCAACAAGCATGTCGGGGTGGTGGTCGACGACGACCCGGCCGCCGAGCTGCACGAGTGGTACGGCCGCTACCTGTACTTCTCCCCCGACGAACTCGAACCTCTGGAAGCAGAGCACAAAACAGCAACCCCTGAAAGGAGTTCGACATGGAAGTCGTAGGTTGGATCTTCATCGCCATCATCGCCTTGGTGGTCGGGATCGGATTGGCGCTGGGACTGGTGTCACTGCCGGATGCCCGCCGCTATCTCAAGTTGAGGCGGATGTAGCCGCCTCGGACACTGCGAATACTGCGATGACAGCGCGCATCCTGGTGGCCGGGATCGGCAACATCTTCCTCGGCGACGACGGATTCGGCTCCGAAGTGGTCCGCAGCTCCGCGCTGCCACAAGACAATCCGAGTGTCCGCGTGACCGACTACGGCATCGCAGGCATGCACCTGGCCTACGACCTGCTCGAGGAGTGGGACACGCTGGTCCTTATCGACGCGGTCCCGAGCCGCGGCCACCCTGGCACGTTACACGTGTTCCAGGCCGAGCCGCATGACCATGAATCCGGCTGTGCCGCTATCGGTCTCGATGCCCACAGCATGGATCCGGCGGCGGTGTTCGCTAGCCTGCGGGCATTGGGCGGCAGTCCGCCCTACACGGTTGTCGTCGGGTGCGAGGCCGGCAGCGTCGAAGAAGGCATGGGCCTGTCCGAGCCCGTCGCCAACGCCGTCCCGCGGGCGGTACACGCCGTCGAGGAGATCGTCGCGGCGCTGCAAACTCCCACGGCCGCCCCGATACCCGAGGAGTGCTGAGATGTGCCTGGGGATACCCGGTCAAGTGATCAGGATGCTGGACGGATACGAGGGCCAGCTCGCGCTGGTCGACGTCACGGGTGCGCAGCGCAAGGTCAACGTCGGCATGTTGCCGGAAGAGACATTCGCACCCGGTGATTGGGTGATCATCCACATGGGCTTCGTGGTCGAAAAGACGGATCGCGACGGCGCCGAGCAAGCGATGGCCGGTCTCGAACTGATGGGCCGCGGTGGCGTCGATCCGGAGGGCGGTTGAGATGACCGAGACCCCCCTGCTGCTGCGGGCCGACTTCTCCGGCACCGAGGTCCGGCAGCGCTTCACCGTGACCGGTGTTGTTCAGGGGGTTGGCTTCCGGCCGTTCGTCCACCGAATCGCCGGCGAGCTCGGCCTGGCCGGGTTCGTCGGCAATGATTCCGGCGCGGTCTTTCTCGAGGTACAAGGCGAACGCGCGCGGGTGGAAGAGTTCGGTCGCCGGCTGCGTGCGCAGGCCCCACCGCTGGCCCGCATCGCCGCCGTCAGGGTGACGGACCTGGCGGCAGACACCAGCTCCGGACCCGGGTTCCGGATCGTGGCCAGTCGAATGATTGCCGGCGCCAAGACGCCGATTCCGCCCGACATCGCGGTGTGTGACGACTGTGTCGCCGAGCTGTTCGACCCGCACAACCGGCGCTACCGCCACCCGTTCGTGACATGCACCAACTGCGGGCCCCGGTTCACCATCATCCGCGAATTGCCCTACGACCGACCGGCCACCACGATGTCGGGGTTCCCCATGTGTGCGCGCTGCGCCACCGAATACCACGATCCCGCGGATCGCCGCTTCCACGCGCAGCCGATCGCCTGCCCCGAATGCGGTCCTTCGCTGTGGTTCTGGTCGCAGGCCGGGCGGGTCGCCGGACCGGACGCGGCCCTGGCGGCAGCCCAACGAGCGCTGGCGGCGGGCACGGTCGTGGCCATCAAGGGCATCGGCGGCTACCACCTGGCCTGTGCCGCCGACGACGAAACGGCCGTCGGCGCGTTGCGTGCCCGGAAGGCGCGGGGCGCCAAGCCCTTCGCCATGCTGGTCCGCGACCTCGAGGTCGCGCGCCGCTACGCCGATATCGATGACGACGAGGCCGCGGTGCTGTCGAGTCCCACGCGACCCATCGTGTTGTTGCGGCGCCGCCCGCACGCGCCGGCCGCCGAAGCCGTTGCGCCCGGAAGCCCGCTGCTGGGGCTGATGCTGCCGTACTCCCCGATTCATCACCTATTGCTGGCACCCGTGCCCGGTGCCGCCGAGCAGGCGCCTGACGCGATGGTGCTCACCAGCGCCAACCGAACCGAGGAGCCCATCTGCTTCACCGAAGATGATGCTGCGTCCAGACTTTCGGGACTCTGCGACGGAATCCTCGATCACGATCGGCCCATCCACGTGCCGTGTGACGACTCCGTGGTCCGCGTCTTGAAGGACGAGGGGGTCGGACGGGAGCTTCCGATTCGCCGGTCTCGCGGCTATGCGCCACTGCCGGTCGACCTCGGCCGCGCGGGCCCCGCGGTGCTCGCGGTGGGCGGGGAACTGAAGAACACCTTCTGCCTCACCGACGGCCCGCGGGCGTACCTGTCCGGCCACATCGGCGACATGGCCACCTGGGAGACCCTGCGCGCGTTCGAGCGCGCGGTGGGTCAACTCAGCGAAATCCGCGGCGCGCCGGCCCGATTGGCCGCCGACCTGCATCCGGGGTATCACACCCGAAGCTGGGCCGAGCGCCACGCCGGCGATCGGGCTCTGGATCTCGTCCAGCACCATCACGCACACGTGGTGTCGCTGTTGGCCGAACACGGGCGCATCGGCGAACCCATCGTCGGCGTCTCCTTCGACGGCACCGGCTACGGCTGCGACCACACGATCTGGGGCGGCGAGATCCTTGTGCTCGGGCACGACAGCCACCGCTTCGCCCGTGCCGGCCACCTGCTCGCGGCTCCGCTGCCCGGTGGGGACGCCGCTGTCCGCAACCCCTGGCGCATGGCGCTATCCCAGTTGTGGATGGCCGGCATCGACTGGACACCGGATCTCGCGCCGGTCGCCGCGGCGACCCCGGAGGAATTACGGCTCACTCGTTCACAATTGGAGAGCGGCGCGGGATGTGTGCCGTGCTCCAGCATGGGCCGGCTGTTCGACGCGGTCGCATCACTGTTAGGCGGCCGGCACCGCATCGACTACGAAGGCCAGGCCGCCATCGAGCTCGAGGCACTGGCCGACCGCGCCGGCGGCCCCGGACCGTCGCTGCCGCTGACCGTCCGGGCCGATGGGGTGATCGACCCGACGACCTTGGTGCAAACGACGGTGTCGGCGCTCTACGCCGGCACGTCACCGGCGCTGCTGGCCGCCGCGTTCCACCGGGCGGTCGCGATCGCCACCGCCAAGGTGGTCACGCAGGTGGCCGGCCCGATCCGGCTGGTGGGATTGACCGGCGGAGTGTTCCAGAACGTGCTGCTGCTGCGCATGTGCCGTGAGCTGTTGCGGGTGAACGGGTTTGAGGTGTTGACCCACCACACCGTTCCACCCAACGACGGTGGCCTGGCGTTGGGCCAGGCGGCGATCTCGATGCTGACCGCCATCGAGGAGGCTCGAAAAGAGGGTGGGACATGACAGCGATTACCGCGATCGACCGCGGGCTGGACGCCGAGCTGGCCTCGGATCTGGCCACGGACTTGGCCGCCACGGCATTCACGTTGGCCAAGCGGTTCGCCGCGGGTGCCACCATGTGGTCCATCGCGCCGGCCTGGGAGCCACATGCCCTGCACATCGCGGTCGAGTTCGTCCACCCGGTGATCATGGGGAAACGGGCATTGCCGGCAGTCGCGCTGACCGGGCCCGATTTGGTTGATCTGGTGCGAGTGTCGGTGCGATCCGGCGACATCGTGATCGCCGTCGCGGGCGCGGACGACGCGCAAGTGCGCTCAGTGATGCACCGAAGCCCGGCGTGGGGCGCCACCACGATCTGGATCGGCAGCGGCCAGCGGCCGAAAGCCGGTGGCGCCGATCACGTGCTGTGGCTTGACGACCCCGATCCACGGGTGCCGGCAACAGGTGGGTTCGTGCTGTTCTATCACCTGCTGTGGGAACTGACGCACGTCTGTTTCGAACACTCCGGCCTGCTCAAACCCGAGTGTTCCGAAGACATCTGTGTCACGTGTAGCGACGAAGGACGACTGGGCGAGGTGCTGGCGGCCTCCGCCGACGGGCAGGCCCCCGGGATGGCCACCGTGCGTACCGCGCGGGGAGTCGAGGACGTGGTGACCACGCTGATCGACCCGGTCGCCGCGGGCGAGCTGGTTTTGGTGCACGCGGGCACGGCGATCAGCAGGCTGGCGGAGGACGTCTGATGGCTGACGACGAGCCCACCAACTTCCTCTACCCGTTCATCGATGCCGAGGAGGACGACCCCACCTCGCTGCTCGCCGACCTGGCCGCGTCGGCGCGGGCCAAAGCGGCCGAGAGCCTGGCATTGCGGCGCGCCACCCTGGAAGCGAACGCCGACCTCCTGGACCGGGCGGCCACCGAGACGGCACGCCGATTTGCAGCAGGCGGACGGATGTTCACCTTCGGAAACGGCGGCAGCTGCACGGATTCCACCACGTTGGCGGGCCTGTTCGCCCGGCCGCCGATTGGCACGTCGCTTCCGGCCTGGTCGTTGACCGCAGACCAGGCAATCGTGACCGCCCTGGGCAACGACGTCGGGTTCGAGCTGGTGTTCGCGCGTCAGTTGATCGCCCGCGCGAAGGCCGGTGACATCGCCATCGCGATGTCGACCAGCGGCAATTCACCGAATCTGCTTACCGCGCTGGCCGAGGCGCACCAACGCGGCCTGTACACAATTGGTTTCGCCGGCTACGACGGTGGGTCCTTCGCGAACAATCCAAATATGGACGCCTGCTTCGTCGTTCGATCGCAAAGTGTGCACCGGATCCAGGAATCGCAAGCGTTGCTGGGCTATCAGCTGTGGTCGGCGGTCCACGAACGTTCGGGTGACAAAGGTTTGGGGGCCGCATGAACGCCGGCGAATACCTCACGTCGGGGCCGCGCTTCGCCGAGGGCGAGGTGATCGAACGGATCGAGTCGTTCCGCAGACGCCGCCCCCGGTTGCTCGACGACCACGTGACGCTGGCGCATGGCGCCGGCGGCAAGGCTTCGGCAGCACTGGTGGACGCGGTGTTCCTGGAGGCGTTCCGCAACCCGGCGCTGGAGTCACTCGGTGACGGTGCGGTGCTCACCTTGCCCAGCGGTGAGCGTCTCGCGATGTCCACGGATTCCTTTGTGGTGCAACCCAGGCGTTTTCCCGGTGGCTCCATCGGTGAGCTGGCCGTCCATGGCACCTGCAACGACCTGGCAATGACCGGGGCCGTCCCGGCCTGGATCTCGGCGGCGTTCGTGCTCGAAGAGGGCTTTGCGATCGTGGAATTGAAAGAAATCGTCGCCGACATGGCGGCCGCCGCCGCGAAAGCCGGGGTGCAGATCGTCACCGGCGACACCAAGGTGGTGCCCCGCGGCGCGGCCGACGGCCTGTTCATCACCACTGCGGGAACCGGCGTGATCCCGGCCGGGCGCACGCTGTCGGCGAGTGCGGTGCGCGTCGGCGACAAACTGCTGTTGTCCGGGTCGATGGGCGATCACGGCATGGCCGTCATGCTCGCCCGGGGTGACCTGGCCATCGAGGCCGACATCCACTCCGACACCGCGTCCGTCAGCCCGCTGGTGGAATTGCTGATGGCCGCGGCGCCGTCCACCCGCTGGCTTCGCGACGCCACCCGGGGCGGGGTGGGCACGGTCTGCAACGAACTCGCCCAGGCCTGTGGCCTTGGAGTGCTGCTTGAGGAGGATCGCCTTCCCTTGCAGCCCATGGTTAATGGTGCCTGTGAGTTGCTCGGCATCGATCCGCTCTACGTCGCCAACGAGGGCAAGTTCGTCGCCGTCGTCGCGCCGGAGGAGGCCGAGGCCGGTCTGGCCGCACTCCGGTCGCACCCGCTGGGGACCGAGGCGGCCGAGGTCGGAGAAATCGTCACCGAACCCGCGGAAAGCGTGGTACTTCGCACCGGATTCGGCGGGACCCGGATCGTCGACATGCTCGTCGGTGACCCGTTGCCTCGAATCTGCTGAGTTGACAGATAAGGAGATACATCGATATGTGCCTTGGAATTCCAGGCCGGATCGTTGAGATCACTGATTCGGCAAACTATTTAGCGAAGGTCGACGTCAGCGGCGTCCAGCGCGCTATCAGTGTGCGTCTGCTGGAAGGCGACATGCCCGAGCCCGACGACTGGGTGCTGGTCCACGTTGGCTTCGCGATGGCCAAGATCGACGAAACCGAGGCGTTGCTCACCTTGGCCGCGATCCAGAAACTCGGCGACGCCTACGCCACCGAAATAGCGGCCTTCGACTCGTCGGCCATCGTCTGAGGGGGACGGCAAATGAAATTCGTTGACGAATTCCGCGATCCCGCGGCGGCCCGCACGCTGCTCGTCGCCATCGAGCACCTGGCCGGCGAGAGTGACCATTTCAAGTTCATGGAGGTGTGCGGCGGTCACACCCACACCATCTACCGGCACGGCATCGAACACCTGCTGCCCGACAATGTCGAATTGGTGCACGGCCCGGGCTGCCCGGTCTGCGTGATCCCGATGGGCCGGATCGACGACGCGATGTGGCTGGCCAGCCAACCCGACGTGATCTTCACCTGCTTCGGCGACATGATGCGGGTGCCCGGTTCGAACGGAAGCCTGTTGGACGCCAAGGCCCGGGGTGCCGACGTACGGTTCGTCTACTCCCCGCTGGACGCGCTGAAGATCGCGGGCGACAACCCGGATAAGCACGTCGTGTTCTTCGCCATCGGCTTCGAGACCACCGCACCCTCGACCGCGGTGACGCTGGTGCGGGCACGCGACCTCGGACTGCCGAATTTCAGCGTGTTCTGCAACCACGTCACGATCGTGCCGCCGATCAAGGCAATCCTGGAGTCACCCGATCTGCGGCTGTCCGGCTTCATCGGCCCCGGGCACGTGTCGACCGTGGTGGGCAACCGGCCGTACCGATTCGTACCGGATGTGTACGGAAAGCCGTTGGTGGTAGCCGGATTCGAGCCGCTGGACATCCTGGCCTCGGTCACGATGCTATTGCGCCAGATCCGCGAGGGCCGCTGCGAGGTGGAGAACCAGTACAAGCGGGTGGTGCCCGAGCACGGCAACCCGGCCGCACTGGCACTGATGGGCAGGGTGTTCGCCCTGCGTCCGCATTTCGAATGGCGCGGCCTGGGCTTCATCTCGCAAAGTGCGCTGCGGCTGCACGACGATTTCGCGGAGTTCGACGCCGAGCTGCGGTTCGCGATGCCCGGCGTGCGAGTCGCCGACCCGAAGGCATGCCAATGCGGCGAAGTCCTCAAGGGTGTGCTCAAGCCTTGGGAATGCAAGGTTTTCGGTACCGCCTGCACCCCGGAGACCCCGATCGGAACGTGCATGGTGTCGCCCGAGGGGGCGTGTGCGGCCTACTACAATTTCGGACGCATGCATCGGGATGCCGTCAAGCTGGTGGGGCAATCCGGGCGGGTGTGATTCGTTGACCGACACCTCCGGCGCCGAGATGTTCGCCCGCTACGCCTATGCGCCTAACGCGCTAGGCTACTGCGGTCCGCCGTTGGGAGCGACCTTGCGCGACGGCTCGATCGACGAGGTTCGCGCCGCGGCGGCGAAGTTTTCCGGGGCCTGGCCCTATCTGCGGGTGCTGTCCGCGCTGACCGGTATCGCCGATCCGCTGGATCATCGCCTCGTCGAATCGTATTGGCTCGGGGGTGGCATCGGCGCCGGCATCGATCGGCAGGACTTCTTCGACGGGTTGCTGGCGATCATCGGCCCCCAGGCCGGCCGCTACTGGTCACACCTCACCTCGGACTTGGCTTACGAGGCAGCCGGCAACCACTGTTTCCACGTATTCGGCGTGTACCCATGGACGCGGTTTCTGGGCCGAGGCATCAACGAACACCCGCTCGGCGTGCTGGACAACTGCCGGATCACCTGGGGCACAGTCGTTTCCCGCGCCGGCGATGGCGTTGAGGTGATGTGCAGCCGGCTGGTGTGCGATGGTCAGGGGCTCGCATTGTCCGAACCTTCGGTGCGAGCGCTCGACGTCTGGGCCGACGGGCACAGCGCGGTGCCCGATGTGGCCGTTGGTGACCAGGTCGCGGTGCACTGGGGGCGGCTGTGTGGGCGACTGGACCCGCCGCAGGTACGCGCGCTCGTCGACAGCACGGACCGGCAGCTGCAGGTGACCAGCCAACGGCTGGCACACGTCTAGTCGTGCCAGACTGGGCCCATGCCTGGTCCTGTGTCTGGTTCCATCTGCGATGTGCTGCCCGCGGCGGCCGCACTGCTCGGGGTTCCGGGTGCCGTCGACCGCCTAGCGGTGACGGAATCGGTTGCTGAACAGGTTGATCGCGTCGCCGTCGTGCTGGTGGACGGCCTGGGCTGGCACCTGTTACCGGAGCTGGCGGGCGGCGCGCCGCTGCTTGCCTCGGTGCTGGCCGGCGACGTGGGGCGCACGAGTGAACTCAGGAGTACCTTTCCGTCGACGACGCCGAGCAGCCTGGTGTCGCTGGGCACCGGAGCGCAGCCGGGCGAGCACGGCATCCTGGGCTTCACCCTCAACGTTCCCGGCACCGATCGGGTGCTCACCCACATCTATTGGCGGGACGACCCGCCGCACGCCGAATGGCAGCCGTTGCCGACCTGGTTCGAACGCGTTGCGCACGCCGGGGTCGCGTCGCGCGCGGTGCTGCCGGCGTTGTTCATGGGCAGCGGCCTGACCGACGCGGCGTATCGCGGCGCCGACTTTCGCCCGGTGTACCCGAACGACGACTACGCCCAGCACGTCATCGACGAGGTGGGCGCGGCACCGGGCCTGGTCTACGGCTACACCGCCGACCTGGACACCGCCGCGCACCTGTTCGGCATCGGATCACCGCACTGGCACCAGGCGGCCGCGCGTGTCGATGCGTTGCTGACTCGGCTGCTGGACGCGCTGCCCGCGAACGCGGCGCTGCTGGTGACCGCCGACCACGGCGGCCTCAACGTGCCGCCGCAGGCCCGGGTCGACATGGACACCGACGCGAGGCTGAGCGCGGGAATCCGGGTGGTCGCAGGTGAGCCGCGGGTGCGCTACCTACACACCGAACCGGGCGCCGCAGCCGATGTGCAGGCGACGTGGAGCGAGCTGCTGGACGGCCGGGCCGAGGTTTACCGTCGCGAGCAGGCGGTGGCCACCGGGATGTTTGGGCCAGTCGACCCGCGGCATCTGGCGCGCATCGGCGACGTCGTCGTCATCTGCACCGGCGATGCAGCGGTGCTGGCAACCCAACGCGAGCCACCGGAAGCGGCTCGTCTCATAGGTTTTCACGGCGGGGCCACCGCTGCCGAAATGGCAATTCCGTTTATCGTTTTCGGTTCGCATTAGTGATGGATATCACCGGATTAGGCGACCGCCGTTCGGGATTCGCATGCGGGCCTCTCGTCCAATTCCCGAAAATGCACAACAGATTCTGATCGATCTCACAGCTCGGGCGGGGCTGATGAATGGCTTTCGTGTTGTAAAGTCAGGCCACTGTGAATGTTCGGGCCGCTCATCAAACTCGACGGTGGCAGCAGTCGGCCGTCGTCGTTGTCGCAGCGCTAAGTCTGTTCGTCAGCCTCGTTGCCGGTTCTGCATTGCGGTCACAATTTTCGGCGGCACCCTGCCCAAGCCCGCCGCCTGGTTGCACGTGACACCGAATGCCGGGCCATCTCACGCTGGTAGCGAGTCCCCAGCCACGGTCCACCTTCAGCACGCCAGTTCGTGGGGCATCTCACCAACGAACAAAAAGCCGTTCCACAGCAAGTGGATGACGCACAACCGGCCGGACACCTGGCCGCGCCTGCAATCGCCCCCGCTCTGGTTTGCGCTACCGGCTTCGTTCGCCGGCACGGGTTCTCCATCCGGCGATGTTGACACCGGCGCACTCGCGCCTGAACGTGGCGACCAAGAAATCTTGGCGCTGCTCTGCGTATCTCGTCGCTGACAGCACAGCACCAGTCTCTCTTGAGCTGTCGCACTGTCGCAGGTGAGGCCGGTCCCCATGCCGCTCATTCGCCGCACCACCTGAGTGCCACGCGAGAAAATTTTTCGTAGCCGGCGACAGCCCACTGCGGCGGTCTATTTCGCGCCGACGTCTTGAAGGGAAAGTCCATGTTTTCAACAATCGCCACTGACCTAAAACCTAAAAGTGAGATAGCAATGGATTTTGGAACGCTACCGCCGGAAACCAACTCCGGGCTCATGTATTCGGGTCCCGGCTCGCGATCGATGATGGATGCCGCCATCGCCTGGGACGGGCTGGCCGCTCGCCTCTACAACACAGCAGCGCAATGTGATTCGGTGCTATCCAGGCTGGCGGCCGGACGCCACGGTCCGGTCGCGACGGCACTGACCCAGGCTGCGGCAACCCATATCGGGTGGCTGAATGCCGTTGCCGCCCAGGCCGAGCGGACGGCGGCCCAGGCCAAGTTGGCCGCCAGCGCCTACGAGTTGGCGTTGGCCGCGATGGTGCCCCCATCGGCGATCGAAGCCAACCGCATGCTGCGGACGTGGCTGGCCGAGACAAATTGTCTGGGCCAATCGAGCCCGGCGCTCGCGGACGCCGAAAGCGACTACGACCAGATGTGGGCTCAAGACGTCGACACGATGTACACCTATGCCGCGGCCTGCGCCGATGCCGTGACGGTGACACCGTTCCTTTCGCCGCCGCAGGCCGGCGCGGAGCCGGTCCCGGATGTCAGCCGAGTACCCATCAGCTGGGCTCTGCAGGCGGTTCCAGACGTCATATCGGCCGGGTGTCAGGTGGTTTCAGCCATTCCCCACGCTCTCGACGCGCTGTCCGCGTCACCGCTCACCCCGTTCGATGCGTTCCTTTCGCCGGTGACCTCTTCGCTGTCGAAGCTGGATTCGCTGTCAGCGCCGTCGGACTTCGCGATCGGCCACCTGAATTTCCTGAACAAGAGGGCCGCACTGAATAACGCGGCGGCGTTGTCGTCGCAGCTACCGAACCGCAGCCGGGCCGGCGGTGTGGCCTGCACGACGGGGCTGGGGCGCGCGACATCGATCGGGACGTTGTCCGTGCCGCAGGGCTGGGTAGCCAAGACGCCACGTCCGGCGACCATGGGACCACAGTGCGGTCGGGCCTACGCTCCCGTACGCCTGGTCGAAATCAATGAGCCACTCACCCGTTGACGGCGGGGCGAACCACCGGTGTCCGTGTGCGCGCGGCATAGGAGCGCGCGGCGTCGACTATTGCCTCGAAAAGCCGTAGGTCGTCCAGGAATTGCTCGGGATGCCACTGCACCGCGAGCGCGAAACTGTCCCCCGGCACCTCCAGCCCCTCGACGACCCCGTCGGCATCCCACGCGCTGACGATCAGGCCGTCACCGACCTTGTCGACGGCTTGATGGTGATAGCACCACGCATCCGCGGAGTCGCCCAGCAGCGCGGCCAGTCTGGTGCCCGCAACGGTGTGGACCGGCAACTTGGTGAACCGCCCATAGCCCGCGTGATGCCCGCGGTGTCCGAGAACGTCGGGCAGGTGCTGGTGCAGCGTTCCGCCGAACGCGACATTGAGCATCTGCGTGCCGCGACAGATGCCGAGTACCGGGAGCCCGCGGTCCAGCGCGCCGCGCAACAGCGCGAATTCCCAGGCGTCGCGGACCATGCGAGGCGCATCGGTCTTCGGATGAGGTTGCTGGCCATAGGCCGCCGGGTCGAGGTCATACCCTCCCGTGATCACCAGCCCGTCCAGGCTGTCCAGCACGCTCTCGGCGATGTCGGGGTCCACCGGCTGCGGCGGCAGCAGCACCGCGATGCCGCCGGCCGTGATCACACCCTCGAAATAGTTTGCACCCAGGTAACCCGCTGGGACGTCCCAACCATCGGACTGTATTTGCTCCAGATAACTCGTCAGGCCTATCACCGGCCGGCTGATTCCAGAGGCGTTCACGCGCCACACATCCTTTCGTCTGACTGTGCGACTGCGATGTCGCCGAACGCCGCGACCCGTGATTGGGTCTCCGGCCCGGTGTTACCAGGTGCTGGTACGCAAGACGATCTCGGCGGCCAATTGCGCGGTCGACTCCTGCGCGTTGCGCCGTCCGAGCAGATCCACCGTGCGGTAGTCGGCGTAGACGTACCGCTGGCTGTTGTTGGCCACCGCCCGTCCGTCCGGAGTGCTGGCCAGCACGGTGGTGCCGATCTCCACCGGCGGGCAGTGGTCGTCACGGACCACGCCGTTGACGTCGGCTACTCGCGGATGTCCGCGATCGACGACCACCAGGCCCACAAATCTGCCCAACTTGGTCGCCGCCAGCTCCCAGGCGATGTCGCCGCCGGCGCGGTCACCCACCACCACCGCCCAGCCGATGCCGAGTCCATCGAGGATGCCGACCACCGACTTCGGGGTCAGGCGCGGGTCCAGGCCGATGACGATGGTGCGAAGCGAAGCGGTGTGGAGGCGCTCGCAGACCGCGTCATAGGCGGCCAGCTTGCGCTGCTCGTCACCGAGGATGACGACGACAACACCCTTCTCAGGGCCGGACACGCTCACTGGGACGGGAAACCCGTCGAGCGTGGTCATCATCGAGGGCACTTACGCACGCTACAGCCAATATTCGCACCGCGCGAGGTTAGCCCGGCCGCTCACCAGCCCAAGACCCTACGGCCGCAGCTGGCTTGCGAGGTGCGGCCGCGGCGGCGGTGGGCCGTCGAGCAGGCCCAGGACGGCGTCGATATCGAGATGAGACGCCAGCAGCTCGGCCGCCAGATCCAATTGGGCGTCGCGCCGCGCCCCGACGTTGGTGTCGTCGGCGACGACGAACCCCGTCCGTCCGGCCGCCGCGGCGGCCCGGGTCAGCCACCCGCGCCGGAAGTCGTCGTTGTCGAGCAGTCCGTGCCAGTGGGTGCCGAAGACCGCGCCCCGCACGATGCCGTGTGGTTGCGCGTCGGCATCGAACCAGGCGGCCTCGTCGCATCGGACGAGCTGCCCATGATGGATTTCGTATCCGCTGAGCGGGTGCTGCCAGCGGCGCAGGGTCTTGTGCTCGCCAAAGACGATGTCGGCATCCAGCAAGCCCAGTCCCGCCGCTTCCCCGGTTCCGGATTCCACCGTGTCCTCGATGCGCCGGCACAGCATCTGCAACCCCCCGCAGATCCCCAGCACCGGCTTGCCTGCCCCGGCGTGATCGGTGATCGCGGCGGTCAGACCGCGATCGCGCAGCCAGTTCAGGTCGGCGACGGTCGCTTTGCTGCCCGGAAGCACCGCCAGGTCGGCGTCGGCCAGGTCGGCCGGGTCGCTGATCCAGCGCACCAGCACACCCGGCTCGCACGCCAGCGCCTCGATGTCGGTGGAGTTGGAGATCCGGGGCAGCCGGATGGCGGCCACCCTGAGCCACTCACTACCCCTCGGCGGCCCCGGCCTGCCGACGACGCGATGCGCGACGACCGACAACGAGTCCTCGGCGTCCAGCCAGAGCTCGTCGGCGTAGGGCAACACCCCATAGGTTGGGCGGCCGGTCAGTTCAAGCAGCTGCCGCAGCCCGGGCTCCAGCAGCGCGGGGTCGCCGCGGAACTTGTTGACGATGAAGCCCGCGATCAGCGCCTGGTCGTCGGGCTCGAGCACCGCGACGGTCCCGAACAGATGAGCCAGCAAGCCGCCGCGGTCGATGTCGCCGACCAGGATCACCGGCAGATTAGCGGCCCTGGCCAATCCCATGTTGGCTAAATCTGTTGCCCGCAAGTTGATTTCGGCCGGAGAACCGGCCCCCTCGCAGATCACCACATCGAATTCCTCACGCAAAGAGGACAATTCGTCGATGACGACTTTGGCGAGCCGGTCACGATGCGCGATATAATCTGCCGCGGTGACCGAGTCGGCGACGCGGCCCCGAATCACCAGCTGCGACGTCCGATCACTGCCCGGTTTGAGCAGGATCGGGTTGAACCGCACGCTGGGTTCCAGCCCCGCCGCCCTGGCCTGAATCGCCTGGGCCCGACCGATTTCGCCGCCCTCGACGGTGACCGCGGAGTTGTTCGACATGTTCTGCGCCTTGAACGGCGCGACCCGGACTCCGTTGCGGGCCAGCAACCTGCACAGGCCGGCGACCACCACCGATTTGCCGGCATCGGAGCTGGTGCCGGCGACCAGCAGAGCGCCGTTCACGTGTGCGAGCGCGACTCAGGCAACCGTGAGGATCTCGACGCCGGTATCGGTGACCAGCAGGGTGTGCTCGAACTGCGCGGTCCACTTGCGGTCCTTGGTGACCACTGTCCAGCTGTCGTCCCAGATTTCGTAGTCCAGCGCGCCGAGATTGATCATCGGTTCGATGGTGAACGTCATGCCCGGCTGTATCTCGGTGGTCACGGAGGGCTGGTCGTAGTGCAGCACGACCAGGCCGTTGTGAAATGTGGTGCCGATCCCGTGACCGGTGAAATCACGAACGACGTTGTACCCGAACCGGTTTGCGTATGCCTCGATGACGCGGCCGACGACCGACAGCGCCCGCCCTGGTTTGACGGCGTTGATCGCTCGCATCGTCGCCTCGCGAGTGCGCTCGACGAGCAGCCGGTGTTCCTCGGACACATCGCCGGCCAGGAATGTCGCGTTGGTGTCGCCGTGCACGCCGTCGATGTAGGCGGTGACGTCGATGTTGACGATGTCACCGTCGGCGATCACCGTGGAGTCGGGGATGCCGTGGCAGATCACCTCGTTGAGCGACGTGCAGCACGATTTCGGGTAACCCTTGTAGCCCAACGTCGATGGGTAGGCGCCGTTGTCGACCATGTACTCGTGCGCGACGCGGTCCAGCTCGTCGGTCGTCACTCCGGGCGCGACCGCTTTGCCCGCTTCGGTAAGCGCGCCGGCCGCAATCCGGCCCGCGACGCGCATCTTCTCGATCACCTCTGGTGTCTGCACCCACGGCTCGGTGCCCTCCCGGGCTGTCGGCTTGCCGACATACTCGGGGCGCGGGATGCGGTTGGGCACCGGCAGAGTCGGGGACAACACTCCGGGCGAAAGCGCGGTGCGAACAGGCATGCCGCTAGCTTAATCGCGTCTTTCTCCAGCGTGCCGGGCGTCGCGTGTGCGCTAGCGGCGTCGACAGTGCGCGCAGGGCGGCGATTCGGCTGATTTCCCGCCGCCAACGCACACGCGAGGCCGACACCGCACACTCGACGCGGGCGGGCCGGCGCTCAGACCCCGCGGCGACGCAGCAGCGAGCGGCGTGGTCCATGGATGGTCACCGAGCCGCACACCACCCGGCCGGTCAGCACCACATGCGGCCTGCCGTCGCCGGGCGCATCCTTGCGGCGGTCGCGGGCACTGCCTCCATAGACCTCGACGTCATCGATCGAGGCGCTGGCGCCGTCCGGCAGCCAGATATCGACCGAGCCGAACCGCACGTCGAGCTCGACGACCACCACCGGCCCGGCGAAGCGGGCCTTGGTGAGCTCGAGCTTGACCGATCCCAGCCGGCGTACCAGCGCCAACCGGGTGGGCACCGTCCATTCGCCGTGCCTCCGCAGCGAGCCGGCCCAGCCACGCAGCTCCACCCGATCTGCCGCGGAGGTGACGATCGCGCCCGGCCCGGGCAGGTCACCGACCAGGCCATCCAGCTCGGGGCGGGTGCGCGCAAAGGACACCCGCGACGAGCGTTGCTCGAACTCGTTGATATCGATCAGCCCGAGCGCAACGGCGTTGTGCAGCCGCCGCATCGTGCCGTTGCGGTCGGCGTCGGAGACCCGCAACGTCACCATGTCCCCGCCGGTATCCGTCATGTTCGCAATTTACCGCTGTCGCGGGCCTGGCGGCCCGGCACTTCAGGCCAGATAGGCCGGCGGCAGCGACTCGAACATGAATTTCGTCATCCGGACCGCCCACTCCGAGCTGCCACCCCCGACGATCAGCGCGGCAAAGGCCAGATCGCCGCGGTACCCGGCGAACCAGGAGTGCGATCCACCCGGGAACTCTGCCTCACCGGTCTTGCCGTAGATCTCGCCGCAACCGTTGATCTCCTTGGCGGTCCCATTGGTGACCACCAGCCGCATCATCGGCCGCAGCGCATCGATCATCTTCGGGCTGATCGGGGTGCTGTCGCCCTCGACCGTCGTCGGATGACCCGCGATCAGTTGCGGCACCGGGGTTTTGCCGGCCGCGACGGTGGCCGCCACCAGGGCCATGCCGAACGGACTGGCCAGCACCCTGCCCTGGCCGAAGCCGTCCTCGGTGCGCTCGGCCATGTCGACCGTCGGCGGCACCGAACCGGTCACCGTGGTAATTCCATCCACCGTGTAGTCGACCCCGATCCCGTATTGGGAGGCGGTTTGGGTCAGGCCTCGGGGCGGCATCCTGCTGCTCAACTCGGCGAACGTGGTGTTACAGGAACTGGCGAACGCGCGGGACATCGACACCACGCCGAGGTCGAAGCCACCGTAGTTGGGGATGGTGCGGTGCCCGATGTCGAGATGGCCCGGGCAGCCCAGCATCGAGTTGGGCGTGGCCATGTCGCGGTCGATGGCGGCACCGGCGGTGACCATCTTGAACGTCGACCCGGGCGGAAACAGGCCGTTGGTGGCGGGCAGGCCGTCGGCGTCGGCGCCGCCGTTCTGCGCGATGGCGAGGATCTCCCCCGTCGACGGCTTGATCGCGACGATCATCGCCTTGCCGCCCTTGTTGTCCACGGCGCGCTGGGCGGCGTTCTGCACGACGCGGTCCAGCGTGATCGACACCGACGGTGCCGGGGCCCCTTCGACCTCATGCAGCACGGCGACGTCGACGTTGTTCTGGTTGACGCTGACCACCCGCCAGCCCGCCTGGCCGTCGAGTTGGTCGATGACTGCCTTCTTGACCGCACCGACGACGGCCGGCGCGAAATGCGGGTCGGTCGCCAGCATGTCGGCCTGCGGTGTGACCACGATGCCGGGCAATCGGCCGATGGCGGGAAACACCTTGTCGTTGTCGCTCGGAAGCAGGGTGACGCCCAGGTCCACCTGGTGTGATGTCGAGCTGGCTTGTTCGGCGAGCAGCTGCGGGTCGGTCAGGGTGTCGTTGAACGGCCGCAGCACGTCGACGATCGAGTGGGTGGTGAAGCTCAGCGACTGCGGCGGTCCGGCCTGGGTGGCGTCCAGCGTGTAGTGATACCGGTAGCCCGGCGCCAGCACGTCGCTGCCGCCGAGCTCGTTCACCGACGCGCGGTGCGGCGCGTCCGCCCGCAACGCGAACGTCTGATGCTCGCCCAGCTTGGGGTGCAGCCCGTTGGGAGCCCAGCGGACCTCCCAGCGCCCCTCGTCGCGGGCCATCCGCAGCTGGCCGTCATAGCTCCAGGTTCGGTTCTTGGGCAGATGCCAGGTGAAGCGATAGCTGACCGTGCCGGTGTCCTCGGCGTACTTGGAGCTCAGGATCTGCGCGTCCAAGTGGGTGGCCTGCAGCCCGGCCCAGGCCGCGTTGAGCGCTTCGCGCGCCTCGTTGGGGTTGTCGCTGAGTTGGGCGGCCGTCGCGGTGTCGCCAATGGCCAGCGCGCGGAAGTACTTCTCCGCCGCGGGGCCGGGGCCGTCGGGCCGCGGGGTGCATCCGGACAGCGCAACCACCGCGACGAGCAGCAGTCCGGAGACAGTTGCGGCCGATTTCAGCGATACGCGAGTGGTTAGAGTTGCCATCGTTACTGATGTTAGAGCTGTGGCTTATCCACGCGCGTCGACACACCGAGACAGAACCGTTATGCACACAGCCGTAACGCCAGTGCGAAAAAATAGCCGCCGAGCTAGTCGAGCAGCACCGTTGCGAAGGTGCCGACCTCGGCGAAGCCCACCCGGGTGTAGGCCGCACGCGCCACGGTGTTGAAGTCGTTCACGTACAGGCTGGCAATGCGCCCGCTGCCGACGATCACGGCCGCCAGCATCGCGGTGCCACGCGCGCCCAGCCCCAGGCCACGCCACTCCGGATGCACCCAGACGCCCTGGATCTGGCCGACTCCGGGCGATTGCGAGCCCACCTCGGCCTTGAAGACGACCTGACCGTGGTCGAACCGGGCCCAGGCGCGCCCGGCGGCGATCAGGCTGGCCACGCGGCGGCGGTAGCCCCGGCCGCCGTCTCCCAGCCGCGGGTCGATGCCGACTTCGCCGATGAACATGTCGACCGCGGCCACCAGATAGGCGTCCAGCTCGTCGGGCCGCACCTGGCGCACCTCGGGGTCGAGCTCACAGTTCGGGTGGCTGGTCAGCGCCATCAGTGGCTGGCGTTCGCGCACGTCACGCGCCGGTCCCCAGGCCGACTCGAGCCGCTCCCACATCGGCAAGACCAGGCTCGCCCGGCCGACCAGCGACGAACAGCGACGCGTGCCGCTCATCGCCTCGTCGGCAAACGCATTCAGGTCGGCCGGCAGCCCGCGCAGCGGGATCAGGTTGGCACCGGCGAAGCACAGCGACTCATCCGCCCCGCGGCGCGTCCACAACTCCCCACCGATCGCGCCCGGGTCGATACCGTGATCCGCGACGCGGGAGGCAACCATGCACGAGCTGATCGGATCCTCGTCGAATACTCGCCACACCGCGGCGGCGTCACGCACCACGGACACCCGTCGGTCGCTGACTAGGCGAAAAAGGGGCGGAGCCGACATCTGGCGAACTCTCTGTCGTGCGAACTGAGGGCCAGCAACAGCGACCTGGCCCTATCAGCTTACGGTCACAATTGGCGAACCGCTTGCTGTTGTGCCGGGACCGTTATCAGTTCCCGCTGCTCCGGCTGCGCCGTCCATTTCGGCAGCCAGGCGCATGGCCTCTTCGATCAACGTCTCGACGATCTGGGCTTCGGGAACGGTCTTGATCACCTCGCCGCGAACGAATATCTGCCCCTTGCCGTTGCCCGAGGCAACGCCGAGATCGGCTTCGCGGGCCTCTCCCGGGCCGTTGACGACGCACCCCATCACGGCGACGCGCAGCGGCACATCCAGACCGTCCAGGCCCGCGGAGACCGCGTTGGCCAGGGTGTAGACGTCGACCTGGGCGCGACCGCACGACGGGCAGGACACGATTTCGAGCCCCCGCGGCCGCAGGTTCAGGGATTCGAGAATCTGGTTGCCGACCTTGACTTCCTCGATCGGCGGCGCCGACAAGGACACCCGAATGGTGTCGCCGATGCCCCGCGACAGCAGCGCGCCGAAGGCGACGGCGGACTTGATGGTGCCCTGGAAGGCGGGCCCGGCCTCGGTGACACCGAGGTGCAGGGGGTAGTCACACTGCGCGGCGAGCTGCTCGTAGGCGGCGACCATGATCACGGGGTCGTTGTGCTTGACGCTGATCTTGATGTCGCCGAAGCCGTGCTCCTCGAACAACGAGGCCTCCCACAGCGCCGACTCGACCAGCGCCTCGGGCGTGGCCTTGCCGTACTTCTCCATGAACCGCTTGTCCAGTGAGCCGGCGTTGACGCCGATGCGGATCGGGATCCCGGCGGCCCCGGCCGCCTTCGCGACTTCACCGACCCGGCCGTCGAATTCCTTGATATTGCCCGGGTTGACGCGCACCGCGGCGCATCCGGCGTCGATCGCGGCGAAGATGTACTTCGGCTGGAAGTGGATGTCGGCGATCACCGGGAGCTGGCTGTGCCGGGCGATCTCGCCGAGTGCGTCGGCGTCCTCCTGACGCGGGCAGGCCACCCGAACGATGTCGCAGCCGGCCGCGGTCAGCTCGGCGATCTGCTGCAGGGTCGAGTTGACGTCATGCGTCTTGGTGGTGCACATCGACTGCACCGCGATCGGAGAGTCGCTGCCGACGCCGACGTCGCCAACCATGAGCTGACGCGTCTTGCGCCGGGGGGCAAGCGTGGGAACCGGCGGCGCCGGCATGCCCAGGCCAATGGTCACTGGAACAGCCTGATCGGGTTGACCAGGTCAGCGGTCACGGTCAGCAGCATGTAGCCCACCACAAAAACCAAGACCACATAGGTCGCGGGCATGAGCTTGAGATAATTCACCGGCGCGGCCGCGACCATACCGCGGGCGGACCGCACCAGGTTGCGGATCTTTTCGAACACCGCGATGGCGATGTGCCCACCGTCGAAAGGCAGCAGGGGCAACAGGTTGATCGCGCCCAGGATCAGATTCAACTGGGCCAGGAAGAACCAGAATGCCACCCACAGCCCATGGTCGACGGTGTCGCCGCCGATGATGCTGGCTCCGACGACGCTCATCGGCGTCTCCGGGTCGCGCTGCCCACCGCCGATGGCGTGGACCAGCGCCCCCACCTTCGTCGGGATCGCGACCAGCGCCTTGCCCACCTCGACCGTCAGGTCGCCGGTGAAGGCAAAGGTGGCGGGGATCGCGGAGAGCACGCCGTACTGCGTGGGCGTCACTCTGACCGCGCCGACCCCCATGGCGCCGACCGTCGCGGCCTCGGGCTTTCCGCCTTGGCCGCCGGCCCCGTTGCTGAGGAAGCGTTGGGTGGGCGTGACGTCGACGTAGGCGGTGATCGGGGTGCCGTCACGCTGGACGACGACCGGCACGGTGCCGTGCAACTTACGCACCGCGGCGGCCATCTCGTCGAAGGTGGACACCGGGGTGTCGCCGACTTTGACGACGACGTCGCCCGGGCGGATGCCGGCCAGCGCGGCCGGACCGGGACCGGTGCAGCTGCCGATCTTGCCGGGCGCCACTTCCGTTGCGATACAAGCGGTTTCGCCGACGATCGCCTGAGTGGGCGGGTGCAGGTTGGGCAGCCCCCAGACCAGCGCGACGAGGTAGATGAGGGCCAGACAGATGACGAAGTTCATCCCCGGGCCGGCGAACAACACCGCGACCCGCTTCCACGTCGTCTGCTTGAACATCGCCCGCTCGGTTTCGTCGGGCGCCAGGTCCTCGACCGGGGTCATGCCGGCGATGTCGCAGAAGCCGCCCAGCGGAACGGCCTTGACGCCGTACTCGGTCTCACCGCGCCGGGTCGACCACAGCGTGGGGCCGAAGCCGACGAAATAACGGCGCACCTTCATGCCGGTGGCGCGCGCGACCCACATGTGGCCGCACTCGTGCAGGGCCACCGAAACCAGGATGGCCAGCGCGAACAGCACAATGCCGATTGCGAACATCATCAGGCGCTAGGACCTTTCTCAAACCATTCCCGAGACCTTTTTGGCGGCTCCCGCGGGACTTGCGGTTGCGACCGCGCGCTGCGCCCGCTCCCGCGCCCAGCGCTGCGCATCTAGTACCTCATCCACGTTAGCCGGTGAAACGGCCCATTGGTCGGCGGCGCTCAGCACGTCGGCGATTGTTCTGACGATGGCCGGAAAGCCGATGCGGCCGTCCAGGAAGGCCGCCGCTGCTTCCTCGTTGGCGGCGTTGTAGACCGCGGTCATGCAGCCGCCGGTCTCGCCGGCCTGCCGGGCCAGCTCGACGGCCGGGAAAACGTCGCTGTCCAGTGGCTCGAATTCCCAGGTAGAGGCGGTAGTGAAGTCGCAGCACGCGGCCGCCCCGGGTACTCGCCGCGGCCAGCCCAAGGCCAGCGAAATGGGCAGCTTCATGTCGGGTGGGCTGGCCTGGGCGATCGTCGAGCCATCGTTGAACGTGACCATCGAGTGAACAATCGACTGAGGATGCACCACGACCTCGATGCGGTCGTAAGGGATGCCGAACAGCAGGTGGGTTTCGATGAGTTCGAGGCCCTTATTCACCAGCGACGCCGAGTTCAGCGTGTTCATCGGGCCCATCGACCAGGTCGGATGGGCACCGGCCTGCTCGGGCGTGACGGCATCCAGGTCGGCGGCGGCCCAGCCGCGGAACGGCCCCCCCGAGGCGGTCAACACCAGCTTGGCGACTTCATCGGGCTCGCCGCCGCGCAGGCATTGGGCCAGCGCGGAGTGCTCGGAGTCCACGGGCACGATCTGACCCGGCTTTGCTGCCCGCAAGACCAGCGGACCGCCGGCGATCAGCGATTCCTTGTTTGCCAGTGCCAGCCGGGCACCCGAGTGCAGTGCCGCCAGGGTCGGCCGCAGGCCCAGCGCCCCGACCAGCGCATTGAGCACGACGTCGGCCTCGGTCTGCTCGACGAGTCGGGTGACCGCGTCGGCCCCGTGGAAGGGGATGTCGCCGAGCGCCGCGGCCGCGCCCTCGTCGGCAACGGCGATGTTGGTCACCCCGGTCTGGGCGCGTTGGCGGCCCAACGTGTCCAGATTTGACCCGCCGGCCGCCAGCCCGACCACCTCGAAGCGATCCGGGTTGGCGGCGATGACCTCCAGCGCCTGGGTACCGATGGAACCGGTGCTGCCCAACACGAGCACCCGGATGGGGCCGTCGGCCTGCGCTGGGGTGGTCGGGTTGCTCACCCACCCATTGTGCCGCCCGATGGGCGCTACGAAGCATTCCCCGATCGAGTTCTCGAACCGAACCACTCTCGCGCCCATCCGTGACCTCCGTCACTCCGAATCACTTCTGTTAACGGGAGGACGGCGGAAACGCCGTGTCTAGCAAAGGAGTCGAATTTCGATGATGAATGTGCAGGCCGAGAGACTTGCGGCGGCGAGCGTCGCGGCGATCGCGATCGTGGGCTTCTCCGGGTGTTCGAGCAACAAACCCGCTGCTCAGAGCAGCACCACCAGCGCGACAGCTTCTAGCAGCATGGCGGCACCGGCCATGACGGCCGCAACGCCGGATCCGGCGGCGGACCTCATTGGGCCTGGATGCTCGGCTTACGCGACGCAAAACCCCACCGGACCGGGATCGGTGGCCGGGATGGCGCAGGACCCGGTCGCCACGGCGGCGTCGAACAACCCGATGCTGACCACCCTGACCTCGGCGTTATCGGGCAAGCTGAACCCGAACGTGAATCTCGTCGACACCCTGAACAACGGGCAGTACACCGTGTTTGCCCCGACTAACGCGGCATTCGACAAGCTTCCGCCGGCGACCCTCGACAAGCTCAAGACGGACACGCCGCTACTGAAAAGCATCCTGACCTACCACGTTGTTCAAGGACAGTTGAGTCCAGCCAAAGTCGACGGCACCCACGCGACTCTTCAGGGCGCCAATTCGACGGTGACCGGCCAGGGAAACGATCTCAAGGTCAACGACGCGGGCTTGGTGTGCGGCGGGGTGCACACCGCGAACGCGACCGTGTACATGATCGACACGGTGCTGATGCCGCCGGCCCAGTAATGTTGTCGGTGATATTTTTTTCGGGCACCCAGAGCAGCGGTGCGGTGACGTCAGCGGAATCCGAAGGCGCCGTGGCGGTCAAGCCGAAACACGGGCTGTCCGACACCTTGCGCCCGTACCGCGTGATCGGCGGCCTGGTGCTCAGCTTCAGCGTGGTGGCCCTGCTCGGCTCGGCGCTACTGTCGCTGCTGCACCTGCCGCAGGACGCCATCCGCTGGGCCGCGCTGGTTGCGTTGGTGGCAATCGGTATCGGTCTGATCTTTCCCGGGTTTGAGCGGCTGCTGGAGCGGCCGTTCTCCCGCATTCCACAGAAGCAAATCGCTACCCGCGGCAACGGTTTTGGACTCGGCCTGGCGCTGGGTGCGCTGTACGTACCCTGCGCAGGACCCGTTCTCGCCGCAATCGTCGTCGCCGGAGCCACCGCAACCATCAGCGTGGGAATCGTCGTGCTCACCGGCGCGTTCGCGCTGGGCGCCGCCCTGCCGCTGCTGTTTTTCGCATTGGCGGGTCAACGCGTCGCTAAGCGAGTGAGCGCTTTTCGGCGCCGACAGCGGGAAATCCGAATTTCCGCGGGAATCGTGACGATCCTGCTCGCGGTAGCTCTCGTGTTCGACCTGCCTGCAGCACTCCAGCGAGCCATTCCCGACTACACGTCTGGGCTCCAGCAGAAAGTCGGTAGCTCTGAAGAGATACGAGAAAAGCTGAACCTCGGCGGCATCGTCACCGACCAGAATGCGCAGCTGTCGAACTGCAGCAACGGAGCTCCGGACCTCGAAAACTGTGTCCCCGCACCAGATCTCAAGGGCATCTCGGGGTGGCTGAACACACCTGACGGCAAGCCGATAGCGCTGAATTCACTACGCGGCAAAGTAGTGCTGATTGATTTCTGGGCCTACTCCTGCATCAACTGCCAACGTGCCATCCCGCATGTTATCGGCTGGTACCACGCCTACCGGGACAGCGGTTTCGAGGTCATTGGCGTACACACCCCGGAGTATGCGTTCGAAAAAGTCCCTGGCAATGTCGCCCAGGGTGCGGCGGATCTGGGCATCACGTACCCGGTCGCGCTGGATAACGGCTACAGCACCTGGACCAACTATCGCAACCGGTACTGGCCGGCCGAATATCTCATCGACGCCAGCGGCACGGTTCGCCACATCAAGTTCGGCGAGGGCGATTACGACGGCACCGAGAAGCTGATCCGCCAGCTGCTCACCGACGCGAAGCCCGGCGTCACGCTCCCGCCTTCCGTCGACGCAGCCGACACCACCCCGCGGCCGGGCATCACGCCGGAAACGTATTTCGCCGTCGGCAAAATGGTGAACTACGGCGGCGGCGGCGTGTATGACGAAAGATCCGCGACATATCAATATCCGCCGGCCCTGAAAGCCAACAGCTTTGCGTTGACCGGGCCGTGGTCGCTGGACTATCAGGGCGCGACGGCCGTCGGCGATGACGCGGCCATCAAGCTCAACTACCAGGCCAAAAATGTCTACATCGTTGCCGGCGGAACCGGAACCCTCACCGTGGTGCGGAATGGGAAGCCAACGACGGTGCCGATCAACGGGCCGCCGACCTCCCATCAGATTGTCGCCGGCGATCAGGTAGGTCCTGGAACGCTCGAGGTGCGGCCGAGTAAGGGATTGCAGCTGTTTTCGTTTACCTACGGCTGATCTGGCGTTGCGATCAATCCAAGAGCCGGTCTGGTCCGAAGAACTGATGCCGGGGTTCAGCCAGACGGGGTGGACTTGCGGCCTATCAGGGGAGTAAATGGCCATGAAAGTTCACACACGAATTGCGGCAACCGGCTTCGCCGCGGCCGCAATCTTGGGCCTCGGAATTAGTGTCTCGCCGAGCGCCGCCGCGGCCGATTTGGTGGGCCCGGGATGCGCGGACTACGCGGCGGCCCATCCCAACGGTCCCGCTTCGGTGGACGGAATGTCACAGGTCCCCGTCGCCATCGCGGCTTCGAACAACCCGCAGCTCACCACTCTGACGGCGGCGCTTTCCGGCCAGCTCAACCCGCAGGTAAATCTGGTCGACACCCTCAACAATGGTCAGTACACGGTGTTTGCGCCGACCGGCGCCGCCTTCAGCAAGCTGCCCGAGTCCACGATCGGCGAGCTGAAGACGAACGCGGCCTTGCTGAAGAGCATCCTGACCTACCACGTGGTTCCGGGGCAGCTGAGCCCGGACAGGGTCATCGGCACTCACCCCACCCTTCAGGGAGCCAATTCAACGGTGACCGGCCAAGGCAACAGCCTCAAGGTCAACAACGCGAGCGTGGTCTGCGGTGGGGTGCCCACCGCGAACGCGACCGTGTACATGATCGACACGGTGCTGATGCCGCCCTCGTAGGCGGAGTTGAAACAGGTTGGCTGTGTGGCTGTGCCGCGCTGCATTTCAGCCGAGGTTGGTGGCCAATCAGATCTGGACGGTCGGTCACCAACCTGCGCCTGAGGGACGTCGCAGCCCAGTGCATGTGCCAGAATCTCCAGTCAGAAGCAGATCCGATCCGAAGGGAACCGCCGTGGCCAGTACCGAGGTGGAGCACTACAACGGCGTCGACCCGGCCGAGGTGCCATCCGCGGCGTGGGGATGGAGCAGGATCAACATCCGCACCTGGCACGCCGTCGGGGTGTTCGGCGTCATCTTTTTGCTGGCGATGCTGCGCGGCAATCACGTCGGCCACGTCGAAAACAACTTCCTGATCGGATTCGCCGCCCTGACGCTCTTTATCCTGATCCGCGATTGGTGGGGCCGGCGCCGCGGCTGGCTCAGGTAGCCTTCAGCCGCTGCTCAGCGCCGCGCTCGTCGGTGCCACGCGCTCACCAGCGCGGCGGCCACCAGCCCCGCCAACGCCACGATCCAGGGCCACACACCATGCTGGTGCACCCAGCCGGCCAGCGCGCCCTGTAACCGCCCTGCCGCGGTGATCACCGCATCCTGCGGATCGGCCGCGGTGTTCAACAGCCGCAACTCGTAGAGGCCGTAGTAGCCGACATACAGCCCGACCAGCACCAGCAGCGCACCGCCGATCCGGTTGACGAACGGCAAGATGCGCCGCAACCGATCGGCCAGGGCCGAACTCGCCGTCGCGGCGGCGATGGCAAGCACGCCGACGACCAGGGTCAGGCCTGCGACGTAAGCCAGATAGATCGACGCTCCGGTGACAACCGACCCGCTGCGAAGGCCGGCGGCGGTGACTGCCAGAAACGGCCCGATCGTGCACGACAGCGAGGCGATCGCGTAGCTGATCCCGTACCCGTACATGCCGACTATTCGCGACCCCTGTTGCTTCGGGGCCCACCGCGGCCCCATCGCTCGTGGCGTCAGCGCGGTCAGCTCCCGACCCGACAGCAACCAAATCCCAAGCGCGACAAGCATAACGCCGATCACCACGGTGACGTACGGCAGATATCGCTGCACCGTCGTAGCCGCCGAGATGGTCAGCGCTCCGAACACTCCGAACACTGTCAAGAAGCCCAGCGCCATCCCCGCGGTCGCTCCCAGCGCACGCCCGACCCCGCCCAGCGGACTGGTGGGTTCGCCGTTGCGCTGGCCACGCACCACCAACAGCAGGTAGGCGGGCAGCATCGCGAACCCGCACGGGTTCACCGCGGCCACCAGCCCGGCGGCGAACCCCAGCCCGACGAGACCCTGGTTCACGGGTCAGCGCAGCGCTGCCACCCGGCCGGCGAGCTCTTGCTGCGACATGGCCGAGGTGGGGTTGTTGACGAACGTCGAGCTGCCGTCGGCCCGGTAAAACACGTACGCAGGCTGCCAGGGCACGTTGTAGCGGGCCCAAATCGAACCGTCGGCGTCGTTGAGGTTGGTGAAGTTGAGGTTGTACTTGGAGACGAAGGCCTGCTCGGCGCCGACGTCCGAGTGCCCGGCGATGCCGACGAAGGTGACACCCGGGTTCGCGGCCGCCACCTGGCCGACACCGGGGGCTTCGGCGTTGCAGAACGGGCAGAACGGTGCCCAGAACCACAGCACCGCCGGTTTCCCCTGCAGGGCGCCGCCGTTGAACGGCGCACCGGACAACGTGGTGCCGGTGAACTGCAGCCGATCGTCGGCGGCCCGCGCCCGCGGTGCCGCGGCCGACATCAGGACAAGCACGACCAGGCCCGTCACCAGAACTACGGCAAACATCTTCACGTGCGACCACATGCGAATGGTCATGGCAATCCCCTTTGCTGGACTTCTACCTCACAGACGGGATAGCCGGTTGCGCAGTTCAGCGCCGCGGCTTTGCGACCGCTATCCCTTTTCGAAGGCCAGCTGTCCGCATGCGGCACTGATCTCACGGCCCCGGGTGTCTCGCACCGTGCACGAGACCCCTTTCGCGCGGACCCGCCGCACGAATTCCCGTTCCACGTCCTTGGGGCTGGCATCCCAATCACTGCCGGGGGTGGGGTTCAGCGGAATCAGGTTCACGTGCACCAGCGGCCCGAGGGCGCCGCGCAGCCGCTTGCCGAGCAGGTCGGCCCGCCAGGGTTGGTCGTTGACGTCGCGAATCATGGCGTACTCGATCGACACCCGCCGACCCGTCACGTCGGCGTAGTAGCGCGCCGCGTCGAGCGCCTCGCTGATCTTCCACCGGTTGTTGACCGGAACCAGCGTGTCACGCAGGTCGTCGTCCGGCGCGTGCAGCGACAACGCCAGCGTCACCCCCAGCCGCTCGTCCGCGAGCTTGCGGATCGCCGGGGCCAAACCGACCGTCGACACCGTCACCGAGCGGGCCGAGATGCCAAACCCATGCGGCGGCGCCTCGGTGATGCGCCGCACCGCGGCCAGCACCCGGGCGTAATTGGCCAGCGGCTCCCCCATGCCCATGAAAACCACGTTCGACAGCCGGTCCCCGAAGTCGTCGCGCAGCGCCGCCGCGCAGGAACGCACCTGTTCCAGGATCTCGGCGGTCGACAGGTTGCGCGTCAACCCGCCCTGGCCGGTGGCACAGAACGGACACGCCATGCCGCAGCCGGCCTGCGAGGAGATGCACACGGTGTTTCGCTGCGGGTAACGCATCAGGACCGATTCGAAGGTGGTGCCATCGACCGCCCGCCACAACGTCTTTCGGGTCTGACCCGCGTCGCAGGTGATGTCGGTGGCGACGGTGAGCAGGTTCGGGAACATCGCCTCGGCGATTACCTCGCGCACGGCCGCCGGGAGGTCGGTCATCTGCCGTGGATCGGCGATCAGCCGGCCGTAGTACTGCGCGGCGAGCTGCTTGGCCCGAAACGCCGGCAAGCCCAGCTCCGCGACGGCGGCGGCTCGGCCCGCCGCATCGAGGTCGGCGAGGTGCCGCGGCGGCTTACCCGCGCGCGGTTCTTCGAACACCAATTGTTGGACCATGTGTGTCCAGTATCGGCCCTACCCGGGCAGCAGTGTGAGCACGGCCCAGGCCGCGACGGCCGAAGGGAGCACACCGTCGAGCCGGTCCATCAGACCACCGTGGCCGGGCAGCAGCCGTCCCATGTCTTTGATGCCCAGGTCCCGCTTGACCTGGGACTCCACCAGGTCGCCGAGCGTGCAGGTGAGCACCAGAACGAGACCCAGCAGCGCGCCAATCCACGCTGGTTTGCCCGCTAAGAGGGTCGCGGTCAGGATCGCCGCGGTGATCCCGAAGACCAGCGAACCGACGAAACCCTCCCAGGACTTCTTCGGGCTGATCGCCGGGACCATCGGATGCTTGCCGAACAGCGCCCCCACCGCATATCCACCGGTGTCGGAAGCGACGACGGTGACCATCAGGCAGAACACCCGCCCCGAGCCGTCGTGGGCGTAGACCAGCATGGCGCCGAAGGACGCGAACAGCGGGACCCAGGCGGCCAGGAACAGGGTGGCCGACGCGTCGCGGAGGTAGTTCGACGACGATCCGGCGGCGTCGCTGCGGCTGGGATCCGGCATGAACAACCGCCAGAACATGCACACCACGACCATCACCCCGAAGCCGGCCACCGCGCCGCCGGCATGGTATGGCCAGGTCAGCCAGATTGTGAGCTGGCCACCGGCCAGCAACGGGATGATCGGAATGATGTAGCCGGCCTCACGCAGCCGGCGCACCACCTCATGGCTGGCCACCAAAATTGCGATGGCCACGATGAGCACCCAGAAGCGCGGGGCGAACACCAGCGCGGCGACGAGGACACCCGAGATCGCCAGGCCCACCGCGATCGCCGCGGGCAGGTCGCGTCCCGCCCGGGACGTTTTCTTGGCCCGCTGCGCCAGGGTGCCCTTAGTCCCCCGCGCCGGGTCGTCGGGCGGGGTGCCTGGGCCGGCATCGGAGGTTGCCACGGACTCGGTTGCTGAGCGGCCTTTAGACCTCCAGCAGCTCGCCTTCTTTGTGCTTGACCAGCTCTTCGATCTGGTTGACGTACTGCTGGGTGGTTTTGTCCAGGTCTTTTTCGGCGCGGCCGACCTCATCCTCGCCAGCCTCCCCGTCCTTGCGAATCCGGTGCAGTTCCTCCATCGCTTTGCGACGGATGTTGCGCACCGAGACCTTTGCGTCTTCGCCCTTGCCTTTGGCCTGTTTGACCAGCTCTTTGCGGCGTTCCTCGGTCAGCTGCGGTACTGCTATCCGAATCAGGGTGCCGTCGTTGCTGGGATTCAGCCCGAGGTCGGAATTGCGAATCGCCGTCTCGATGGCCTGCAGCTGGTTGGCTTCGTACGGCTTGATCACGACCAGCCGCGCCTCGGGGACATTGATGCTGGCCAGCTGGGTGATCGGGGTGTTCGTACCGTAGTACTCGATGACAATCCGGGTGAACATGCCCGGGTTGGCGCGGCCGGTCCGGATGGTCGACAGGTCGTCACGGGCCACCGACACTGCCTTCTCCATTTTCTCTTCGGCGTCGAAGAGAGCCTCGTCGATCATGTGCGCCGCTCCTCCTCATCCTGCGCTGTGCGTCGTCGCAAGCGCGGATCATCGCATCTGCACCCTCAGGTGGTGACTAGCGTTCCGATCTTCTCACCAGCGACCGCCCGAGCGATATTGCCGTTGGTCAGCAGGTTGAACACCAGGATCGGCATGCCATTGTCCATACAGAGACTGAACGCGGTGGCGTCGGCCACCTGCAGCCCTCGGTCGATGACTTCCCGATGGCTGATCACAGCCAGCAACTTGGCGTTGGGATCCTGGCGCGGGTCCGCAGTGAACACACCGTCGACGGCCTTGGCCATCAGGACCACGTCCGCGCCGATCTCCAGGGCCCGCTGCGCGGCGGTGGTGTCGGTGGAGAAGTACGGCAGCCCCATACCGGCGCCGAAGATGACCACGCGGCCCTTCTCCAGGTGGCGGACGGCCCGCAACGGGATGTAGGGCTCGGCCACCTGGCCCATGGTGATCGCGGTCTGGACCCGGGTGGCGATGCCTTCCTGCTCGAGGAAGTCCTGCAGCGCAAGGCTATTCATCACGGTACCGAGCATGCCCATGTAGTCCGACCGGGTGCGTTCCATGCCGCGCTGCTGAAGTTGTGCGCCACGGAAGAAGTTGCCGCCACCGATTACGACGGCGACCTGGACACCGTCGCGGACGACCTCGGCGATCTGACGGGCCACCTGCGCCACGACGTCGGGATCCAGTCCGACCTGGCCGCCGCCGAACATTTCGCCACCGAGTTTGAGCAACACTCTCGAATACTTGGCCGGGTTCGGCGGGTGACCGGAAGGCTGTCCGTGGTCGGGTGAAGACGTGGGCACGCCGTTAGCGCTCGTAGGCTCGGGCTGCGTCATCAGACTCCTCGCATGACAGTGCCATCCCGGGCGACCCACCCCGGAACGGCATTCCACATCCTGCCCCATCGCAGCACAATCTGGCGCAAGCGGGGTGCATTATCTGCGCGGTTTGCGGGCCGGGTCGCTGCCGTATCCCGTCGGTGCAGGTCACACCCGCATCGGGCGTCCTTGCGACTTTGCCTACGGCGTCAGATGTTTGAGCTGTCGGTCCTCTGGGCATCCGCATCAACGCGGCGGGGACACCACGGTCTTGAGAAGCAGGGCCCGAACTCGCCGTATGACCGAATCGATCGTTTAGTCGATCGGCACGAGCGTCTCGCCCGGATCACGTACGCCAATGAGGAGGAATTAATTCCATGGCGGACAAAGAAAACTCTGGACCCGCGGAAGCCGTTAAGGGCGTCGTCGAGGACGTCAAGGGGAAAGTCAAGGAAGCTGCCGGCGCTCTGGCCGGTCGCGATGACCTGACCCGCGAAGGCCAGGCCCAGCAAGACAAGGCTGAAGCCCAGCGCGACGCGGCAAAGAAGGAAGCCGAAGCGGAGTCTGCGCGCGGCGCCGCGAAGGTCGCCGAAGAGCGCCAGAAGTCCAACCAATAACTTGATTCGAGGATGGGTCCGGCCCGTATCGACGGGCCGGGCCCGTTCGACTTTTCAGGGCCCGTTCGACTTTTCAGGGCCCGTTCGACTTTTCAGGGCCCGTTCGAGGTTCACCCAGGCAAAACAATCTCCACGAGCCGCCCATCTCAGCGGGCATTCGCCCGAATGCGAGCAACAAAGTTGGCATAGTTGTGACCTGAATGGGGTATCCATCGCTGCGCTGGCGGACATCTCCCGCGAGGTGACTGCGCGGTCGGGGGCGGCGACAGACCCTCATGAGGTTTGGAGATGTCTTTGGACGTGCTACTGCTTTCCAATGCGGACGATTTCGAGTCGGCGCTGCCGACTCTGGAGTCGTTGACGCAAATGATTCGACGCGTTCCGCTCTCCGACCAGCTCGACGGGCATCATGACAGTGCTGACGTCGCGATCATCGACGCGCGCACCGACCTGGCCGCCGCCCGCAGCGTCTGCCGTGGCCTGACGGCGAACACGCCGGCCATCGCGGTCGTGGCCGTCGTCGCCCCGGCGCACTTCGCGTCGGTTGACGTCGACTGGCGCATCGACGATGTCATGTTGCCCGCCACCGGTGTGGATGAGCTGGAGGCGCGGCTGCGCCTGGCGATCAAGCGACGCCGCAACGCGGTGGACGGATCCTTGAAGTTCGGCGACCTCGTCCTGCATCCGGCGAGTTTCGCCGCATCGCTGCGCGGTGCGGATCTCAGCCTGACCGCCACCGAGTTCAGATTGCTGAATTTCCTTGTGCAACATGCTGGTCGGGCATTCAGCCGCACGCGTCTGATGCACGAGGTGTGGGGATACGACTCCAACGGACGCGTTCGCACCGTCGATGTTCACGTGCGGCGACTGCGGGCAAAGCTGGGGCCCGAATACGAATCGATGGTCGACACCGTCCGCGGTGTGGGCTACATGGCGGTGACGCCACCCCACCCACAGTGGGTGGTCAACGATCAGGCGTCCAGCCCTGGCCTCAACGGCCGAGCCCACCATTAATTTACCCGTAATGCGCTGCTGTTCAACATCTTTCGTAGCGAGTTGTCACCCGAAGAGCGGCAGCGCACGCTTGCGCGCAAGCGCGTCCATTCCCCGCTGAATGGCGTCTTCGACCTCTCGGTACTTGCCGTCGACATAGTCGTCGTTCTCCGCCCGCGCGGGATCGTGATCCAGCTCTATCGCGGGCATGAACCGGGTCCGGATCTTGGCCGGCAACGGCAGCTGCGGAAGCGCGGCCGGCGCGATGCCCCACGGCAACGAGACCGCCAGCGGAAATACCTTGAGCCGCAGCATCCGGTCGAGTTGTAACACCTTCGACAGGCGGTCTCCGCGGATCAGCACCGGCATGGCGTCCGCGCCGCCGACCGTCGCGATCGGCACTATCGGCACGCCGGCACGAATCGCCATCTTCACGAAGCCTTTGCGTCCGGCGAGGTTGGCCCGGTCACGCTCGGCCCAGGGCCGCAGCGAATCCACCTCTCCGCCAGGCCATAGCGCAACGTCTCGGCCCTCGGCCAATGCCGTGGAGATCGCGTCGGGCGCCGCCGGCAGCACGCCCATCGAGCGAAAGTAGCGTCCGATGACCGGGATCGCCATCAACGCGTCATGCGCGGTCCCGTGCAATGGACGCTCCTGACCGAAGCGGCGCCACCATTGCAGACCGACGGTCCAGGCGTCCCAGACAAACGGCGCGCCGGAGTGAATCCCGACCAGCAGAGCCGGCGGATCGGGAATGTGCTCCCAGCCGTCGATCTCCATGCGAAACCAATAGTCCACCAGCACGTTCCAGAAGAACTTCTGGTGCTGCATCGTGGTTTCGTCTTGGCCACTGAGATCCCATTGCGCGGCGCGCTCGGCTACCCACCCGCTCAGACCGCCGTCTTGATCGCTGCGCCTGTCCTCCGCCGTCGCTCGGGCGTCTTCGGCATGTTGCTGTGCTTGGGCACGTACCTTCGCCGGCCTGTGATCTGCATAACTCATTACTGCCGAGTACCCATCCGAGTGGCGTCCAATTCGTGAATGGCTTACCAAAATGCTTGGGCCAGCAACGCAGCTGCTAAGTCCGAATGGGCTTACGGCTTAGGTGTGCGTCGGCGCGCTGGGCGCCGGACCCGGCATCGCACCGGGCGCCGGTGTGGTGTTCGGCGCAGGTGCACCAGGCGCTGAGCCACCCGACATGTTCGACGTCCAGATCAGGATGTCCTGCATTCCGTCGTTGTAGGCGACGCCATTCGGCGGCGCGCCGGTTACGTCGAAGTACAGCGTCCCGGTCGACTCGTTGCCCTGCGCGATCGGCGCGGGGTTGAGGCTGCCCGGAGCCTGGACCTTGTCGATCACCCGGTAGTTCTGACCGTTAGGCCCACGGGCGATGAAGTCGTTAACCATCGGGGTAACCAACCCGCCATCCGACCTGGCGCTGACGTCCGCCTGATACAGCGTGCCCTTCGGGGTGTACCCGGGGATCGCCATACTGCTGGGTTGCAGGTTGCTCACCGTGTAGTTGGTCACCAGGGGCCCGTCCACGAGTTGTTCGCTGGTGCCGAATCCCTGGATGTTCGGCGGCGCGGCGGATGCAGTCGCTGCGGTGAAAACGCCAACAGCGGCAATTCCGGCGGCTCCGATCACCGATTTCATAACACTAGAAGTGAACTTCATGCTAGATACTCCCATCGTTACCAATTGATTCCCGCGTTGATTTCCCCCCAAACGCGGGCTTTCCGCCGAATATCCATTACCCGGTGACTTCAAACATCACCGGGTCTGAGCTGCGGTAACGCCATTGCCGCGGGAAATTTTGCGCGCCCCAAAATGCACACCTACCTCAAAACCAAGTTCAGCCTCAAATGCCACAATCGCTGTCTGTAACGTAAACAGAATCTCCGGCAAATTAGCAGGTCACCGGTGATTAAACGTGGCGCGTCCAGACGAGAAAATCGTCTGTGTTATCGGTGTACACCACGCCGACTGGCCGCTGGCCGGTCACGTCAAAGTACAGTTCGCCGGACGTCTGTTGGCCTTGATCGATCGGGCTGGGGTCCAGGCCGTTGGGAACAGGTCCGTTGTTGACGACTTGGTAGACCGTGCCATTGAACGCCCTGGCCGCGAAACGAGAGATGTGCGGCCGGACCGTTCCGGCATCCGATTTCACCGTCACATCGGCCTGATAGAGCTGCCCAGCGGGCTGGAATCCCGGTATCGTCACGTCACTCGGCCGCAGATTACTCACCGTGTAGTCGGCGATCAGCGGGCCATCGACAGCCTGTTCGGTAGCTCCAAAACCCTGAACGTTGGCGCCAGCAGTTGGCGCCATCAAGACGCTCGCCGCGGCAACTCCCGCGACGCCAAGAGCTGCCTTTGCCGTCATCGTGGTGAATGTCATTGTGACCCCATATCTCTCGTGCTGATCCCGTCATTCATCCTTACCCGGCGACGTCCGCGCGCCAACCGAGTCCGCGAACCGAATCGCTGAATTGGGATGACGTTCAAGCAACGTGCACTGACGCGTTACGTGGTATTCGTGGCAGCGTAATTCGGCCTCAATGGGCCGTGCTCGCCTCCGACGCGGCGCGGATATGTCAATATCGCTGACATGGCTGCAACCGACGATGCTCCGCTTGGCTACCTGCTCTACCGGGTGGCAGCCGCTCTGCGGCCCGAGGTTTCGGCCGTGCTGAGTCCGCTCGGCCTGACACTTCCCGAATTCGTTTGCCTGCGCATCCTTTCGATGTCCCCGGGAATGTCCAGCGCTGAATTGTCGCGCAGCGCCAATGTCACCCCGCAGGCGATGAACACGGTGCTGCGCAGGCTCGAAGAGACTGGCGTGGTGGAGCGGCCGACGTCGGTGTCCTCCGGACGTGCGTTACCGGCCACGCTGACCAGTCGGGGACGCACGCTGCTGAAACGTGCGGAAGCCGCGGTCGGCAACGCTGATGCCCGCATCCTGGCCAAGCTGACCGCGGCGCAGCAGCGCGAGTTCAAACGGATGCTGGAAAGGCTCGGCTCCGACTGATCGCTATCCGGCCGTCTGGATTCGTGCCCGCGGGCAAGCCTCTTCGAGTTCGTAGGCCACTTCCAGCAGCAGCGCTTCTTGCCCGAGGTCTGCGGCGAGCATCATGCCGACTGGCATCCCCTCCGCGGATTGCGCCAACGGCAACGAAATCGCCGGATCTCCGGTGACGTTCTGCAACGGGGTGAACGCCACCCAATCGGTTAGCCGGTCCATCAGCTGCTGGTAGTCGGTGGGCGCCAGGTAACCAACTCGAGGTGTCGGGTCGGCGACCGTCGGGGTGAGCAACGCGTCATAGGTTTGATAAAACTCGGCGCTACGCCGTCTCATGCCGCGCAACCGCATGATGGCGCCTGGCAGCCGGTGCAGGTTGCGGGTGGTGTGGCGTTCCAGGCCCAGCGTCAGGGCGTCCAGTCGGGTGCGGTCGAACGTCTTGCCGAACACCCGCCGCCCGGTGCGTACCTGCATCAGCGCGAGAAATGCCCAATAAAGAATGAAGTCGTCGACGAAGCTGTCCGGCACCGGGTGTTGGTCGATATGTTCGACGCGGTGCCCCAGTTCCTCGAGCACCCCGCCTGACTTGAGGGTCAGCTCGCGCATCTCCTGGCCGCATTCGCGCCGGACCGAACGGGTCGCCACGGCGATCCGCAACCGCTGCCGGCCGGGGCCGGTGACATCTCCGATGGGCGCCAGCTTGGGGTTGCGCCAGATGCGCTCGGCCTCCCGATAGAAGGCCGCGGTGTCGCGCACGGAGCGGGTCAGTACGCCGTTGGTGACGATGCCCACCGGCATCCGGCGCAGCTCCGCGTCGAGCGGCAACCTGCCGCGCGAGGGCTTGAGGCCGACAATCCCGTTGCAGGCGGCTGGAATTCGAATCGAGCCACCGCCGTCGTTGGCGTGTGCGATCGGCACCACCCCGGCGGCCACGAACGCACCCGATCCCGACGACGAAGCTCCGGCTGTGTAGTCGGTGTCCCATGGGTTGCGCACCGGCCCCAGCCGGGGATGTTCGGCGGCCCCGTTGAACCCGAACTCCGACATCTGCGTCTTGCCCAGCGGCGTCGGCCCGGTGGCCAGGTACACCCGGGTGAACTCGCCGTCGGCGACGGCGTTGCGCGGCTCCCACGCGTCGGCGCCGCGCATCGTGGGCTGGCCGGCGACGTCGACGTTGTCCTTGAGGAACGTCGGGACTCCGCTGAAAAAGCCGCTCGAAGGATCGGCCGACGCGGTCGCGCGCGCCTGCTCAAAGGCCTTGTACGCCAAGCCGTTCAGGACAGGATTGACAGCCTCCGTGCGGGCGATCGCAGCCTCGGCTACCTCGGCCCTGCCGAGGTAGCCGGCCCGGATGGCCTCGCTGAGGCCGAGGGCATCGAGATCGCCAAGGGCGTCGTCACCGAAAGCGTGCACGCGTCGCATGGCACTGACGCTAGCCCGCGTATGCGGGGCGGCTCACGCCCGCCTACGTCGTCCGGCGTCTTGCGAACCGTGACAGTCGTGCTGCCTGCACGGGTTGGTTGGGCGACGCGGGGGCATCGACCCTGCGTCAAGGGAAGCGATTTCTACTTTGTCACCAGGTGATACAGCATCCGCGCGGCGCGATTCTTGCGCAGTAGCTGGCGCGGCGTTCTGGGTGCACGGAACAACAGCGCGACTTTGTGGCCGGCGTAAGTTGAATACTCTAGAGCGATGCGCACTGTGCTGTCGCATTTGTGTTCGATGGCTTGCTGAAAAAATCCTACATATTCGGGCTGGGTCAAAAGAACCTTATTGAAGCCGATTGCGGACGGCGCAAGGCCCCCATTTTCTAGATAACGAAGCGTGCCCACCGAGACACCGGGCCACCTCTCATTGAAGACATCGTCCGCGATCACCACACCGCCAGGCGTCAAACACGCCGCGGCCAAGGTCATGTCGGAAAATACTATTTCCTCGGTGTGTCCGCCATCAACGCTGAACAGTCGGACGGAAGACCCGACCAATGCTTTAACAGCAGCGCTATTCAGCGTGGTGGAATCGGCTTGGTGAACCACCGGCTTATTCGTCGACGCCCATCGTTGGGTGTTTGCGAGGAACTTATCGCGATCACCTTCGCCTGACGCGTCGATCATTCAAATGCTGGTCGCCGAAAACATCAATGGCAAGTGCGCTCTGTTCGTCCCTGAGCAGTAACTGCAATCCTATGAAGAATTTGCCGTGGTGGTGGACACCGATCTCCGCGACGCCGCCGGTAATGTCGCTGCGGTGCTGGGCGGAATCAAGGGTGTGGACGATGTCCAAGACCTCAGGTTCTAGCCATCCTGCAAACGAGTCTGTGACCCGCCACGCGGTATAAGCCGAAGCTCTGCATCATGGCTCTCGATCTTGTCACGTCCCCCAATGGGTAACACGCGCGCGCCGCAACGCCCAGGGTTGGCGGTTAGGCCTGACCCACCTCGAAGCGAACGAACCGGGTTACCGTGACACCGGCCTCGTCGAGCAAGGTCTTCACGGTCTTCTTGTTGTCGGACACCGACGGCTGGTCGAGCAGCACGGCGTCCTTGAAGAAGCCGTTCAGCCGGCCCTCGACGATCTTGGGCAGCGCCTGCTCCGGCTTGCCTTCGGCCTTCGCGGTCTCCTCGGCGATCCGGCGCTCGCTGGCGACGACCTCTTCAGGTACATCGTCACGCGAGAGGTAACGCGCCTTGAGCGCCGCGATCTGCAGTGCGACCGCGTGCGCCGCCTCCGCACCAGCCCCGGTGTATTCGACCAGCACGCCAACGGCGGGCGGCAGGTCGGCCGCGCGCTTGTGCAGGTAAGTCTCCACGGTGCCGTCGAAGAACGTCGCCCGGCGCAGTTCGAGCTTCTCGCCGATCTTGGCCGACAGCGCGGCGATGACCTCTTCGACTGTCGTGTCACCGACTTTCGCCGCCTTCAGAGCGTCGACATCGGCGGCCTTGGACGCCGCCGCCGCCGCGACGACCTCGGTGGCCAGCGCCTGGAACTCCGCGTTTTTGGCGACGAAGTCGGTTTCGCTGTTCAGCTCGACGAGCGCGCCGTCCTTGGCCGCGACCAGACCTTCGGCCGTGGCGCGCTCGGCGCGCTTGCCGACATCCTTGGCGCCCTTGATCCGCAGCGCCTCGACGGCCTTATCGAAGTCGCCGTCGGTTTCCACCAACGCGTTTTTACAGTCGAGCATCCCGGCGCCGGTCAGCTCTCGAAGTCGCTTGACGTCGGCAGCGGTGTAGTTCGCCATCTCAGCCTTCCGTGAGGGTTGTTTCGGTTGCGCTTCCAACGGCGTCGGTGGTGGCTGTGGTTGTGGCAGTCGTGGTCGCCGAAGCCAGCAGTTCCTGCTCCCATTCGGCGAGCGGCTCGGCGGCTTCGGCCTCGGGCTTGCCGTCGCTGCGGCCCGCGCCGGCCCGAGCCTGCAGGCCCTCGGCGACCGCGGAGGCGATCACCTTGGTCAGCAGCGCCGCCGAACGGATCGCGTCGTCGTTGCCCGGGATCGGGTAGTCGACCTCGTCGGGGTCGCAGTTGGTGTCCAGGATCGCGATGACCGGGATACCGAGCTTGCGGGCCTCGCCGACGGCGATGTGCTCCTTGTTGGTGTCGACGACCCAGATCGCCGACGGCACCTTGGCCATGTCGCGGATACCGCCGAGGCTGCGCTCCAGCTTGTTCTTCTCGCGAGTCAGCATCAGGATTTCCTTCTTGGTGCGACCCTCGAAGCCACCGGTCTGCTCCATCGCCTCGAGCTCCTTGAGGCGCTGCAGCCGCTTGTGCACGGTGGAGAAGTTGGTGAGCATCCCACCCAGCCAGCGCTGGTTCACGTACGGCATGCCGACGCGCAGCGCCTCGGCCGCAACGGACTCCTGCGCCTGCTTCTTGGTGCCGACGAACATCACGCTGCCACCGTGGGCGACCGTCTCTTTGACGAACTCGTACGCCTTGTCGATGTAGGTCAGCGTCTGCTGCAGGTCGATGATGTAGATGCCGTTGCGGTCGGTGAAGATGAACCGCTTCATCTTGGGGTTCCAGCGACGGGTCTGATGCCCGAAGTGGGTGCCGCTGTCCAGCAGCTGTTTCATGGTCACGACGGCCATGGTGATGGTATTCCTTTGTGTCGGTTGTTGCCTGGCATCGGGTGAGGCCAGGCCCTGGCGCCTGCTGCGATGCCGGACCCAGCCAGAAAACCCTGGTCGGGACCGCCCGGCATGCGCTGCGTTCTCCTAGTGGAACGGGAGACGCGGGCAGACGCGCGAAGTCAGCCCGCGAACGAGCTGCGAGGGGAAGTTTACACCGACTCAGCTGGTGCTTTTTCCCCGCAGGCGTCCACACAGCGGCATCCGTGCACAGATTGGGCGAACGTGAGTCGCCAAGTTGTCGACGCCACGCTGAACTGATGGGGTGCGGTGGGCGGCGCTGATCATCAGTGTGGCCTTGACCTGCGCAATTCCGGCGGCGGCCGACGACATCCGGCTGCAGTGGCCGCTGCGACCCGCCCCGGCCGTCGTCCGGGGATTCGACGGCCCGTCGCCCAACTGGAACCCCGGGCACCGGGGCGTGGACCTGGCCGGGCGCCCCGGCCAGCCGGTTTACCCGGCCGGGGCCGCGACGGTGGTGTTCGCCGGGCTGCTGGCGGGACGACCGCTGGTGTCCCTGGCCCATCCCGGCGGCTTGCACACCAGCTACGAGCCGGTCCGGGCGGTCGTCCGGGTGGGTCAGCGGGTGACGGCGCAGACGGTGATCGGCGAGTTGGTGGCCGGGCACCCGGGCTGCCGGGCTGCCGCCTGTTTGCACTGGGGCGCGATGTGGGGTCCGGCGTCGGGCGCCGACTACGTCGATCCGCTGGGCCTGCTGACGTCCACTCCGGTCCGGCTCAAGCCGCTGAACGGCTGAGCGCGAGGCGGCTGTCAGGCGCGCGGGTGGGCCTGATCGTGCACCGCGCGCAATCGCGACACCGCGACATGGGTGTAGAGCTGGGTGGTCGCCAAGCTGGAATGACCCAGCAGCTCCTGGACAACCCGCAGGTCAGCCCCGCCTTCGAGCAGATGCGTGGCCGCGCTGTGCCGTAGCCCGTGTGGCCCCATATCGGGCGCGCCGTCGACCGCCGCGATGGTCTGATGCACGACGGTGCGGGCCTGGCGCACATCGAGCCGGCCGCCCCGCGCGCCCAGCAGCAGCGCCGGCCCGGAATCCGCGACGGCCAGGGCGGGACGACCGTCGGCCAGCCAGGCGCCCAGCGCGTCGGCGGCCGGCACTCCGAACGGTGTGATGCGCTGCTTGTCTCCCTTACCCAGGACACGCACCACCCGGTGAGGAGTGTCCACGTCGTCGATATCCAGGCCGCACAGCTCGCTCACCCGAATCCCGGTGGCGTACAACATCTCGACGATCAGCCGGTCCCGCAGGGCCAGCGGATCTCCTTGCTCGGCACCGGATTTCGCGGCTGCCATGGCATCGAGGGCCTGATCCTGGCGCAGGACCGACGGCAGGGTGCGGTGTGCCTTGGGAACTTGGAGCCGGGCGGCGGGATCCGTGGCCAGCACGCCGCGCCGCAGGGCCCATGCGGTGAACGTTTTGACCGCCGAGGTGCGGCGGGCCAGCGTCGTGCGGGCGGCGCCGGCCATCGCCCCGGTGGACAGCCATGTCCGCAGCAGCGGCAGGCTCAAATCGTTCAGCGAGACTCCCTGGCCGTCGAGGAACGCGGACAGCGAACGCAGATCGCCCAGGTATGCGCGGCGAGTATGCGCTGAACGCAGACATTGCAGCTCTAGGTACTCGTCGAACTCCTCGAGGATCGCCTGCATCCCCCCACGGTCGCAGGCACGGCCCGCTGCACCTCAGTCGACGCGCCGAAGCGTTTCCGGGGTGAGATCTTTCAGTGTCGGATAGCCGTCGACGGCCATGATCAGGTCCGCCTCGGCGAGCAGGGTGCGCAGGACGTGCACGATGCCGTCGACGCCGCCGAGCGCCAGACCGTAGGCGTACGGGCGACCGACCCCTACGGCGGTCGCGCCCAGCGCCAGTGCCTTGACGATGTCGGCACCGTTGCGAATGCCCGAGTCGAACAGCACCGGTAAGCCGTCGGCCGCCTCGACCACGCCCGGCAGGCAGTCCAGCGCGGGCAGACCGCCGTTGGCCTGACGGCCGCCGTGGGTGGAGCAGTAGATGCCGTCAACGCCGCCGTCCTTGGCGCGGCGGGCGTCGTCGGGATGGCAGATGCCCTTGATGATCAGCGGCAGCTTGGTCAGCGACCGCAGCCAGGGCAGGTCATCCCAGGTCAACGGATTTCCGAACGTCGTTATCCACTGCAGTACGGTGCCTTGCGGGTCCTCCTCGGGCGGACGCTGCAGGCTGGCGCGGAACACGGGATCGCTGGTGTAGTTGCTCAGGCAGAGCCCCCGCAACTGGGGAAAGTTGGCCGTGGTGAGGTCGCGCGGGCGCCACCCGGGAATCCAGGTGTCGAGGGTGACGATGATGCCCTTGAAGCCGGCGGCCTCGGCCCGCTGCACGAGGCTGGCGGCCAGCTCACGATCCTTCGGCGGGTACAGCTGGAAAAAGCCGGGGGTGTCACCGAACTCCGCGGCGACGTCTTCCATCGGGTCAGCGGTCAGGGTGGAAACGACCATCGGGACGCCGGTGCGGGCGGCCGCACGCGCAGTGGCCAGGTCGCCGCGGCGGTCCTGAGCACAGATGCCGATGACGCCGATCGGCGCCATGAACAGCGGGGACGGCAAGGTCAGGCCAAACACCTCGACCGACAGGTCGCGATCGGCGGCACCGACGAACATGCGCGGCATCAGGCCCCAGTGATCGAACGCCGTCCGGTTGGCCCGCTGCGTGCGTTCGTCGCCGGCACCACCGGCGACGTAGGACCACACCGACGGCGGCATCGCCCGCTCGGCCCGGGCCTCCAACTCTGCGAAGGCCATCGGCAGCGCGGGCGCCACCCCGGCCAGGCCCTGGAAGTAGATCTCGTTCTGATAGTCGCCGAATGCCATGGAAAACAGAATGCCAGTCGAGCCGTCAGGCGGACGAACTCGCCGATTCCGCCTCGGCCAGCTCCTTTTTCCATTGCCGGAAAGTCTCTTCGGTGCGGCCGCGCCGCCAGTAGCCGGAGATCGACGACGCCCACTTGGCGTCGATCCCGCGCTCTTTGCGGATGAACGGCCGCAAGTTGTGCATGACGGCCTGGGCTTCACCGTGGATGAAGACGTGCGGCTGCCCCGGCAGCCACAGCGTGGTTTTGACCGCCTCGATCAGCGGCGCGAAATCGCCCGCGCGGTCCTCGGTCACCAGATCGGCCCGGCCGCCGCGGTAGACCCAGTTCACCAGCACACCTTCCGGCGCGGTCAACGGGATTTCGTCGGCAGGGCCGGCCACTTCGATGAACGCCTTGCCGATTGCATTGGCGGGCAACGCTTCCAGCGCTGTGGCGATGGCCGGCAGCGCGGATTCGTCACCGGCCAGCAGATGCCAATCCGCTGCGGGGTCGGGTGTGTAGGCACCGCCCGGTCCCATCAGATAGATCACCTGACCGGGCCGGGCCGCGGCCGCCCAGGCGCCCGCCACGCCGTGCTCGCCGTGCACCACGATGTCCAGCGCGATCTGGCTGGCCGCTGCGTCAACCTGGCGAACGGTGATGGTCCGTACCGACGGCCGTTTCTCGGGCGGTAGCACGGAGAAACTGTCCTGGGTCAGCGGCTGCGGCAACGCGGCCACGTCGACGCCGGCAGCGACGAAGACCAGCTTGACGTAGGAGTCGGTGAAGTTGCTCGGCACGAAAGTGTCGAACTGATTGCTCCCCAGCGTCACGCGGACCATGTGCGGTGCGATCTGTTGGGTACCGACTACCTCGAAACGTTGAAGGGGTCGACCTGCCACGTGTCCTCCTGTCCAGACCCGGCCCCAGCCGACTATACGAGTCGCGGTGTTGCCGCAGGTCGGCCACCACCACGGTGCGCAAATGCGCCGTTATGCGGGACAAAACCGGGACAATGGAGGGATGAGCGAGGCCGAGGGACTGGACATTCCACCGTTGGCGCCGTCGCGGACACTGTCCGCGGGCATGAAGCCGTTGCTGGTACTGGCGAAGATTCGCGGCATCATGGATGCATTCACGCTGTCTGAGCCGGAGTTGACCCTCGGCGAGATTCGCGCCCGGACCGAGTATCCGACGTCGACGGTGCAGCGGTTGGTGGCCAATCTGGTGGCCGAGGAATTTCTCGATCGGGTGGGCGATCGTTTCCGGATCGGGGCTCGGGTCGCGTACTGGGCGGCTCCGGTCGCAAGCAGCATGGGCTTGCTGGACGCGGTATCACCGGCGCTGGAATCGCTGCGCGACGCCAGCGGTGAGACATCTTGCTTCTTCCGCCGAGAGGGGCCGTTCCGGGTGTGTGTCGCCCTCGCGGAAAGCCGCCACGGGATCCGTCGCGAGGTGCATATCGGCAAGATCGTTCCGCTGCATGTCGGCTCGGCGGGGCGGGTCTTGATGGCCTGGGACGGTGACGCATTGCAAGAGATCCTGTCGTCTGAGTTGGTCCGGTTCACCAATGCGACGGTCACTGATCCAGACCTATTGCGCACCAAGGTCGAACAGACACGCCGGATGGGCTTCGCCATCACCAGCGGCGAACGCGACGAGGGCGCTACCGGCGTCGCGGCGCCGGTGTTCGATTCCCACGGTCGAATATTGGGTGCGCTGATGATCAGCGGACCCAGCTTTCGGTTCTCATGTGAACTCGCGGAACTGTGGGCCGACAACGTCGTTGGGGCGGCCGACCAGGCAACACGCACCCTGGGCGGCCGCCTCCCGTATTGATCGCGGCGCGCGGGCGCTACCCGGCGGCGGGTGGGCGAGGGATGATGGTAGGACGCACGCCGTACCGGGGTCCCCTGCCGACGCCTCCGGCACCTGCCCCGGCCCCGGTGAGCGGCATGCCGCCGAAGACGTTCCCGGCCCGTGTGTCCGGGGCTTCCCTGATATTGCTGACCGGCGGCAGAACCGCCCCGTGGTGTGCCTCCGCAACCGTGTTCACGCCCCAGACCGGCGGAACCGATAAACGACCGACGGAGACCGCGTTGCCCAACCCCGCAACAGCAGCCCCGCCACCGGCCAGCCCGGCTACCGGTGGGGCTACGACCGCCGGGGCGGCCGCGGCCGCAGCACCGCCAAGTCCGCCGGTAGATTTCGCAATCGAGACAAAGGTGTTGGCGATGCCGACGGAGAAGAAGGGCAGGCCCTCGGTGTTGTAGAACGTGGTGGAAAACGGCGCGTAGAAGGTGAGAAGATCACCCAGCCATCCCAGCGGACCCGTGGTCAGCGCGTCCTTCACCGGATCAGCGGCCGGTGCGGCGGCAGCCTGCGACAGCTTTCCCAACGTTGAGGTGATCTTGCTCATCTTACTGTGCAACGCGTTTTGCGCCGTGCCCGCCGAGCTACCATTGGCCGCGGTGACCGAGGCCTTCTGTTGGGCCGTACCAGCCTCGTTGGTCATATGGGGTGCCGAGGTAAACGGTTTGACCGCCGAGGTGTTCGCAGATCGGCCCGCATAGTTGTACATCGTGGCCGAGTCGGCTGCCCACATCTCCCCATACTGGGCTTCTAAAGCTGCTATCGCCGCGGTGTTTTGGCCCAGCACGTTGGTGGACAGCAGCTGCGCCAGATTGACACGGTTGGCCGCGATCACGGGCGGCGGCACGATCGCGGCATGCGCCGTCTCGAAGGCCGTCGCAGCGGACATGGCTTGACTGGCCGCATGCTCAGCCGCAGCGGCAGTGGTTCTCATCCATGCCAGATAAGGGGTGACGGCCTCCGCCATCGATGCCGAGGCCTGCCCTAACCACTCCTCGCCGGACAACGTGTTCACGACCCTGCCGTAGGCTACGGCAGCCGAATTTAGCTCAGCGGCAAGGGTATTCCACTCAGAAGCCGCCCCCATCATCGACGCCGAGCCCGCACCCGAGTACATCAGCCCCGAATTAATCTCCGGTGGTAACGCCCCAAAGTCGACCATCACGAGCCCCTTAACCAGCCGCGATCGCGTTAGCTGCCTCAGTGGCCGCATACGATCCCGAGCTGAGATTCAATGTGTTGACAAACATCTCGTGAATCGCCATCGCCTGTGCGCTGACCTGCTGATACAGCTGTCCATGGGCTGTAAACTGCGCCGCGGTCAATATCGACACATGGTCTGCGGCAGCGGGAATCACCCCCGTGGTCGGCGCCGCCGCCGCCGCATTCTGAGCCGCAAGCGCAGAGCCGATAGCCCGCAATGCACCAGCCGCTGCCGTCAACGCTTCCGGTTGCGCAGTAACAAAGGACATATGTTCTCCTTACTCAATAACCTTCCGGCTCAATGAGCCTCGAGAGTTTTTCGGTACCGACAACGATTGGATCGCACTCGGGGCGATCACATTCGAAGGCTTTGGTGTTCGAATTGTGTTTCGGACCATGGCGTTATCCGGCCGATGGTGGGCGAGCAGTAAATCGGGGGCGAAATCCGTATTCGCGGGGCGGCAAGCCGCCACGGTCACGTCTGCCGCGAGCCGAGGCTATTTGGCGGAGGAGTGACTCTGGTCCGTTCGACGGCTCGCTGACACCCTCGACACCGATCGCCTGGACGATGGACTTTTCTGCTGCCGTGGGTGCTGTCGCGGACCAGCTCGTTGGAACCGATAGCGAACCGATCTTGGTTGACGAAGCCAACTTTGCCGAGATCAGCCCACCGCCGAGGTTGACCGGCGCCGCGAGGGCGGGCGTTGCGGATAAGCCAGCGGCCCCGCCGGCGAGATGCTCAGGCCACAGCACAGCTATCTGCGAGATAATGTTAGACCACACATAGACCATCGGCCAGTAGATAACGTCCAGGGGGCCGAACAGCAGTCCTTTTATCTGACTGGCCAAGCTATTGATGAAGGCGTTGAACGATTCCGGCGCACCGGTGTCCGCGGCTGTGGCCGCCGCCTGCAAGACGGCCGCCTGCTGTGCGGCCACCCCGGCTTCCTCGGTGCTCCGGGCCGGCTCGACGAACGGAACCAGCTGCGAGGCAGTCGTCGCAGAGCCGGCATAGCCGTTCATGGCAACAGCGTCCTGCGCCCACATCTCGGCATAGGCGGCCTCGGTCGCCGCGATCGCCGGAGTGTTCTGACCGACGAAGTTGGTCGCGATGAGCATCGCCAACTGCGCGCGGTTTTCGGCGACCACCGGCGGAGGGACCGTCATCGCAAAGGCCGCCTCGAAGGCCGACGCAACGACCCTGGCCCGGATGCTCGTCTGTTCGGCCAACGCCGCGGCGGCGCTGAGCCAGGAGATGTAGGGCGTGGCAGCGGCCATCATGGCTCTCGATGCCGGGCCGAACCACGATGAGCAGGTCAACTCGGCTGTCACCGACGAATAGTTGGCCGCGCTCGATGCCAGTTCGGCCGCCAGGTAATCCCAGGACGCGGCCGCGGCCATCATGGGCCCCGGTCCGGCACCGGCATACATCCGGGCCGAGTTGATTTCAGGCGGCAGCGCCCCAAAATCAATCATCATCACTCCTGAGCCGTCATACCGGGTTGATCTCCTCGAGGCTGCGTCGCGACGTGCGCGGACCCAGCGTCAGGACGGCGACGATGACGACGGCCAACGCCATTGCCACCGCGGTGAACATCGCTCCGGCGCCGTAGCCATCCAGGATGGGAATCAGCACGAAAGGCGCAGCACCACTGGACAACCGGGACAACGAGTAAGTCCACCCGACAGCCGTTGCTCGCACGGTGGTCGGGAAAATCTCCGCCTGATACACGTGATAGACGTTGGAGAAGACATTGCTGGTGGCGGTCGTCAAGAAGCCGAACACAATGATCGACGCGACCGATGATTGCGTCGCGAACAACAGACCGAATCCGGCGACGGCCACGACCGAGCCGACAAGCAGGAATTTGCGTTCGAATCTCACCATCAGCGGGATCGCCATCAAGGAGCCGAGCGGATACCCGAGAAACGACAGCGCACTGAACAACATCGAGGATGTGACGTCGTAGCCGCGACTGACCAGCACCAGCGCGGCAAGTGTGCCGAACCCGTAGTAACCGTAGGTCTGAAACAGATGGAATACCGCCAGCATCACCACCCGGCGGTTGTAGGGGGCACGCCGTAGTTGGGTCAGTGCGGATTGAACCGGCCGGGTGCCGCCGCCGCGGGCGACGCAGGGACGAGTATCGATCTGGGTCGCAAGCACATTCGATCCAGCAGCGAAGGTGTTGAGCGCCCGCTGCGCCTCCTCGAGCCGTCCCGCGGACGCAAGCCAGCGCGGCGACTCCGGTAACCAGCGGTTGAGGACGAACACGATCACCGCGCCACTGGCACCGAGGGCGAGCAGCCAGCGCCACCCCGCGATGCCGAGCGGCGAATGCCCCGTCAGCCACCACGCCAAAAACGCGGTGAAGGGCACGGCGAGGAACGAACAGGTATACGCGTAGGAAGCCATTCGGCCGCGGTGTTCTCTGGGCAGCACGTCGGCGAGGTAAGAGTCGGCCACCGGATACAAGGCGCCTATCCCGACGCCGGCCAGGAATCGCGCGAGCACCAGCAACGCAGGAGACGGTGCAAACGCACCGGCCAGCGAGAACAACGAAAACCAGCCGAGGCCGAGCAGGAACGCTTTTCGGCGACCTATCCGGTCGGCTAGCCGGCCGAAAAATGCTGCACCGAAGAACATTCCGATGAACGACGACGCCAGAACCAGCTTGAGCGCGGTGCCGCGTACACCGAAATCGTGACTGAGCGCGGCGCTCATGGTGCTGGACAGAAAGATCTCGTACATCTCGAAGAACAAACCGAGCCCCACCGCGACGACAACCTTGCGGTGCACGGCCCCCACCGGCAAGCGATCCAATTGCTCGCCGACAGCGTCCATGCTCGCCGTCGCGATCGGTGCTGTGGTCAATTCTGACCCTCTCTCCGCCGAGAGCCCGTCGCTCTCGCTGTAGGTCTTACAAGGTGATCGTCCGCTCACGTTGTGAGCCAAGCTACACCATCCGACTGTAGCCGCTTGCGTCACTGGATGGAAGAGTTTGTTGCCATATTGTGGGTAGCAATGCACGATGTGGGTTATAGGAGGATTTCAATGAACGAATCCAACGGACCGCTCGATGGGGTACGCGTCCTTGAGCTGGGCAATTACATCGCCGCACCAACCGCGGGGCGGCTCTTGGCCGATTTCGGCGCCGAAGTCATCAAGGTCGAGCGGCCGGAAATCGGCGACGAGTTGCGCACCTGGCGGCTGTACTCAGGTACGACCTCAATGCTGTTTCGCACCATCAACCGCAACAAGAAATCGGTGGTGGTCGACCTCAAGAGCGAGCAGGGTCAGGCAGTCGTGCGGGAACTAGCCCGCTCCTGCGACATTGTGCTGGAGAACTTCCGCCCTGGAACCCTGGAGCGTTGGGGCATCGGCCCGGCCGAACTCAGCGCGGAGAACCCCGATCTGATCATCGTGCGGGTGTCGGCCTACGGCCAGACCGGACCGCGGCGCCATCAACCGGGCTTCGCCGCGGTGGCCGAAGCGATGGCAGGTCTGCGTGCGGTCACCGGCGAACCCGACCGTCCACCGTCACGCACGGGCGTGTCCATCGGCGACTCCATCGCCGGCATCTACGCCGCCTTCGGCGCGCTGGTTGCGTTGCATCAGCGTCAAAAGGACCGTGTCGCAGGCAGATCCACGTCGGTGCCTGATCGTACGGTGGATGTCGCGTTGACCGAAGCGATCTTCTCGGTGATGGAATCGTTGGTTCCCGAGTACGACGCTTACCACGTCACTCGTGCCCGCACCGGCGGCCGCATGGAAGGTATCGCCCCCTCGAACGCCTACCGGTGCGGCGACGGTCGCTGGGTGGTCATCGCGGGCAACGGCGATGGGATTTATCGCCGCTTCATGAACCTGATCTGCCGGCCCGACCTGGCGGATCACCCGCGTCTGGCCAACAACGCCCAACGCTGGCAGGCCCGCGAGGAGCTCGACGAAGCGATCGGCGCGTGGACCGCCACAATGCCCGCGCGCGAGGCGCTTTCCGCGCTCGAGGCCGCTGGAGTGCCCGCCGGCCCGATCAACACCGCTTCCGACATCAAGGCCGACGAGCAGTTCCTGGCGCGCGGCATGATCCAGCACATGCCGGTATCGACCGGTACCGAGATCCTGCCCGACGTGGCATTCCCGGGGATCGTGCCTCGGATCGGCGACGGCGTGCGTCCGATCCGCAGCCTCGGACCGGATCTCGGCGAGCACACCAAAGAGATACTCGGCGGCGCTGCGGGCCACGGCCTTAAACCTGTCGACATTGAGGAGCTGATCGGATGACGGCGTCGGTGCGATTGCGTGATGTCACCTTGCGAGATGGCTTGCAGCTCAGCGGCAAGCTGCTTGACACGGATACGAAAGTCGAGCTCGCACGAGTGCTGCTGGACTCGGGCATCGACGCCTTGGAGATCGGGGCGATGGCACGCCCCGACAAGGTGCCGCCCATGGCCAATACCCTCGAGGTCATTGATGCGCTGACTCCCGAAGAGCTGCAACGGTGTTGGGTGTGGACGGCCACACCTCGCGGCATCACCCGGGCAATTGAGGCCGGTGCGCGCAACCTCGAATACTGCCTATCGGTCAGCGACCAGCACAACTACGACAATGTCGGGCGTACCACCGAGCAGAGCATGGCCGCTTTGCCCGAGGCCGTTGACTTCGCCGCGGTCGCCGGAGCGCAGCTGCAGCTGTCCCTGGCTACCGCGTTCACCTGCCCGTACAGCGGCCCGGTGGACCCACAGCGCGTCGTCGACCTGGTGCGCGACAGCCGCGCCGCGGACATCTCGAGCGTGGTGCTCTGTGACACCCTCGGCCAAGCTACGCCGGACCAGGTACGCCACCTCATCGAGCGCGTCCGCGACGTCGCACCGAAGCACGAGATCGTGTTCCACGGGCACGACACCTGGGGGTTGGGAGTCGCCAACACCATCGCCGCCATCCAGGCCGGGGCCACGATGGTTGACGGAGCGCTCGGCGGCCTGGGCGGCTGTCCTTTCGCTAAGGGAGCAAGTGGCAACACGTCCACCGAGGATCTCCTGTTCGCGCTACAACCCCCGTGGCTCACTCCCCCGGTGTTCACCGGAGTCGTGTCCGCCGGTGAACAGATTTTGGCCCAGCTTGGCGAGCCGAACCGCTCCCGAGCCGCCCAGGGCGCCCGGTCCACGGTGGACGCATTCCCCTGGGTCACCTAAGCCCGCGACCGGGTCGGTGCCGCGCGGGTGCGAACGATGCGCCATCGCCCGCAGTCGCGCTCGGCCACCCCGGCCACCTCGAGGATCGCCAACGGTCCCAGCACCTGCTCGGGCACCAGCCCGGATGCGATGGCGATCTCGTCGATCGTGGCGGCGCCGCGACCGGGCAGCGCCTCGTACACCTGGCGTTCGGCCTCGCTCAGCCCGTCGAGAGCCGTTGCGGGCCGGGGCTCTTCGCAGGCCAGCTCACCGATGCGACCGACGAACTCGACGATGTCGTCAGCACGGGTGACCAGCTCGGCCCCGTTGCGCAGCAGCGCGTGACAACCCGCCGACGCCGAGGAGGTGACGGGTCCGGGCACCGCGGCGACCACCCTGCCCAACACCCGGGCCCAGGCGGCGGTGTTCGCGGCACCGCTGCGCAGGCCCGCCTCAACCACCACGGCGGCCCCCGCGACGGCGGCGACCAGCCGATTGCGGGTGAGGAACCGGTGCCGGGCGGGGCGGATGCCGGGCGGGTATTCGCTGAACAGCAGCCCATGCTGACCGATGCGATGCAGCAGAGCCGAATGCCCTGCGGGATAAGGGATGTCGATCCCTCCGGCCAGTGCTGCCACGGTGATTCCGTCGCACGTCAGCGCCGCCCGGTGAGCCGCGCCGTCGATACCGTAGGCGCCGCCGGAGACCACCGCGACGTCGCGCTCGACCAGGCCCGCCGCTAGGTCGGCGGCCACCAGTTCGCCATAGGCGGTCGCCGCCCGGGTACCGACTACCGCGGCCGCGCGCTGCGCCACCTCGTCCAGACGCGCGGGACCCAGCGCCCACAACACCATCGGCGGCGCGGCGCGAGGCCTCGGCCCGGCGCCGCCGAACGCCGAGAATGCGATCAGCGGCCACTCCGGGCAATCGGGGGTGATCAGCCGACCGCCGTGACGGACAAGCAGCTCGAGATCCGCTGCGGCCCGATCTATTTCCCGTCTGGCCGCGGTGCGGCGGACCAGCTCGTCGGTGACCAGTCCGCGCCGGACCCGGTCGGCCGCCTCCACCGGGCCAACACATTGGACCAGGGCGGCGAGTTCCGGGCACGGCGGTTCGGCCACTCGCGACAGGTAAGCCCAGGCCGGCCACGCGGGATCGTCGAAGGCCGTGGTCATCGTTGCGCTCCCAGCTGCCGGAAGCTCAGCGCGGCGGCAACCTCGTCGAGCCCGGGCGCGCTCCGTCCGGCCAAGTCGGCAAGGCTCCACGCGACGCGCAGTGTGCGATCCAGCCCGCGAATGCTGAGCAACCCACGCTCCACCGCGAGGCGCAGCGGATCCATTGCCTTGCTGCTGGGCCGAAACTTTCGCCGCAACAGCGTTCCACTGACTTCGGCGTTGGTTCCAAACCCATGCGGCCGCCAACGCGCGGCGGCGGTGTCGCGCGCTCGCGCCACCCGATCACGCACTTGTGCCGTCGATTCACCGTCGGCCGCTGCAAACGCCCCCGCCCGCACCGGATGCATCTGCACCCGCAGATCCACCCGATCCAGCAAGGGGCCCGAAAGTTTGCCCAGATAGCGGCGTTTGGTCGCGGCCGGACAGATGCAGTCCCGTGGATCAGCCGGCGCGCAGGGGCAGGGGTTGGCGGCCAACACCAGCTGGAAGCGGGCCGGGTAGCACGCCACACCATCACGGCGTGCGAGGCGAATGACCCCGTCTTCCAACGGCGTTCGCAGTGCTTCCAGCGCGCTGACGCTGATCTCGGCACATTCGTCCAGAAACAACACTCCGCGGTGCGCCCGGCTGACCGCGCCCGGGCGGGCCATCCCCGAGCCTCCCCCGACGAGTGCCGCGACGCTGGAGCTGTGGTGCGGTGCCACGAACGGCGGCTGGGTGATCAGCGGCATGTCCACCGACAGCAGCCCGGCCACTGAGTGAATTGCGGTGACCTCCAGCGCCTCGCCGTCCGTCAGGCTGGGCAGCAATCCCGGAAGGCGTTGTGCCAGCATCGTTTTGCCCACTCCCGGTGGTCCGGTCAGCATCAGGTGATGCGCCCCGGCGGCCGCCACCTCGACCGCGAAACGCGCTTGCGCCTGCCCCAGCACGTCGGCCAGATCCCCTGCAGGTTCCGGGTCGGTGGCCCCCGCACTGATTCGCTCGTCCAGCCGAGCCGACCCGCCCAGCCAACTCTGCAGTTGCCCCAGCGTGCGAACGCCCCAGACGTCGATCCCGTCGACCAGGCTGGCCTCGGCCAGGTTGTCCACCGGGACAACGACGGCGGGCCAACCGTCGTGCTTGGCGGCCAGCACCGCGGGCAGTACCCCGCGCACCGGCCGGACCCGGCCGTCCAGCGACAGCTCGCCGAGCAGTACCGTTTTCTCCAGCCGTTCCCACGGATTCTTGCGCTGCGCCGAAAGCACGGCCGCCGCCAGGGCGATGTCGTAGACCGATCCCATTTTCGGCAGCGTCGCCGGTGATAACGCCAGCGTGAGTCTGGCCATGGGCCAGCTGTTTCCGCAATTGGTCACCGCCGCCCGGACCCGGTCCCGCGACTCCTGCAACGCGGCGTCGGGCAGACCAACGAGGTGAACACCGGGCAGCCCCGACGTGATGTCGGCCTCGATTTCCACGATCTGACCGTCCAGTCCGCGCACCGCGACCGAGAACGCACGCCCCAGCGCCATCAGCCGATCCCCTGCAGATGCGAAATCTCCGGCGTGCGACGGCGCCCGACGCGCACCCCGATCACGTCGATGCGCACCGCTGCCCAGCGGCCGTCGTGGGCGGCCAGCCAGAGCCCCGCCAGCCGGCGCAACCGCCAGACCTTGCGGGGTGTGACCGCGTGGGCCAGGCCGCCATAACCGTCGCCGGTGCGGGTCTTGACCTCCACGAACACCACCGTGCGGGTGGCATCGTCGGCAGCGATCACATCGAGTTCGCCGTAGCGGGAACGCCAGTTGCGATCCAGGATCCGTAACCCCATCCGGGTCAGGAAATCCACGGCGAGGGCCTCGCCCATCGTTCCCAGCTCGATCCGGGTCAGTGTCTTTTCGGCCCCGCAGGCCTTCTCGGTCGTCATGCGGCCAACCTGCCCGCCGGGCCCGACATGCCATGCCGCGACGGAGGTCTCAAGCCCGGCCCAACGCCCGGTTATCCCCAGTCGAGCGCCTATCCCCAGCCGTTCGGCCAGCTCGGTGGCCGGAAACGATCGAACTTCGGCCGGCCAACGCCTCACACACGCTGCGCGGGCGCAGCCACCATCGAACTGTGACATGCGAAAACACCGCGGCACCGGCCGCGGCACCGGCCGCAGCACCGACTCTCGACACCTCGGCACCTGCCGCGCGGTTCACCTTGATCGGCGGACCCACGATGCTAACGGTTTTCGAAGCCGGCGCTAGGTGATCCGGTCGGCGCGGGTGTAGACGTTCATCGAAACCTCGCGCAAAAACGCCACCAGCGTGAGCCCGGATTCCTCGGCCAGCGACACCGCCAGCGACGACGGCGCGGACACCGCGGCCAGCACGGGAATCCCTGCCAGCACGGCCTTCTGGGTCAGCTCGAACGACGCCCGTCCGCTGACCAACAGCACCGAAGCACTCAGCGGTACCCGCCCGTGCTCGAGCGCCCAGCCGATGACCTTGTCGACGGCATTGTGCCGGCCGATGTCTTCGCGGACCACCAGCATTGTGCCGTCAGCGTCGAACAGCGCCGCGGCGTGCAGTCCCCCGGTGCTGTCGAAAACCTTTTGGGCACTGCGCAGTTGACCCGGCATCGCCTTGAGCGTGGCGGCGGGGACCGTGGCGGGATCGTCGCCCGGCGAAAAGCGGCTGATCACCCGCACCGCGTCCAGCGACGCCTTGCCGCAGACGCCGCACGAGGAGGTGGTGTAGAAGTTGCGCGTGACGTCGAGACCGGGCGGTTTCACGCCGGGGGCCAGTGTCACATCCAGCACGTTGTAGGTGTTGGCGCCATTATCACCGCGGCCGCCGCAGTAGCGGATGGTCAGCACGTCTTCGCGCTGCGCGATGACCCCTTCGGTGAGCAGAAAGCCCTGCGCGAGTTCGATATCCGATCCAGGCGTACGCATCGTCACGGTGACCGCAGTGCCGTTGACGCGGATCTCCAGCGGCTCCTCGACGGCGAGGGTTTCGGCCCGGGTGATCACCTGACCTGCGGTCAGGTGGGTGGCGCGCCGACGCGCGGTTACGTTGCCCATCAGGTCATTTCATTACCGAGGGAGCTGGCCGCAATGGCGGCCGGTTCCACCCGGATGACGACCGCTTTCGACGCCGGGGTGTTCGACTTTTCGGCGGTGTGATCCAGTGGAACCAGCGCATTGGTCTCCGGGTAGTAGGCCGCAGCGTTGCCGACCGGAGTCGAATAGGCCACCACCAGGAAGTCCTTTGCGCGCCGCTCTTGCAGGCGACTATCGGCATCGGTCCACTCCGACACCAAATCGACGCGCTCGCCGGCGGTCAGGCCAAGCATCTCGATGTCGGCGGGATTGATGAACACCACGCGGCGGCCACCCTTCACCCCGCGATACCGGTCGTCGAGCCCGTAGATCGTGGTGTTGTACTGGTCGTGGCTGCGCAATGTCTGCAGCACCAACCGGCCCGGCGGCACCGGCACCCATTGCAGCGGATTGATGGCGAAGTTCGCTTTGCCTGTGCTGGTGTGGAATTCGCGTGCGTCGCGGGGCGGGTGCGGAAGCTGAAATCCGTCGGGCTGCCGCACCCTGCGGTTGTAGTCGGTGCAGTCGGGGACCACCGCGGCGATCGCGTCGCGGATGACGTCGTAGTCGGCCGCCAAGCGCTCCCAGGGCACCGGGTGCTGCGCGCCGAGCACGGTGCGGGCCAACGTGCAGACGATGTCCACCTCGCTACGCACCTGATCGCTGGGCGGCTGCAGGCTGCCGCGGGACAGATGCACCATCGACATCGAATCCTCAACCGAAACAACCTGTTTCCGACCACCGCGGATGTCGCGGTCGGTGCGGCCCAGCGTCGGCAGGATCAGCGCGGTGGTCCCGTGCACGAGGTGGCTGCGGTTGAGTTTGGTGGAAATCTGCACGGTCAACGCACAATTGCGCAACGCCGCCGCGGTGACGGCAGTATCGGGGGTGGCCGAGGCGAAGTTGCCGCCCATGCCCACGAACACCGTGGCCCGCTCGTCCCGCATGGCGCGGATCGCCGCCACGGTGTCGTAGCCGTGCGTGCGCGGACTGGTGATCCCGAACTCGCGATCCAGTGCCGCCAAGAACTCCTCGGGCATCTGCTCCCAGATGCCCATCGTGCGGTCGCCCTGCACGTTGGAGTGCCCCCGCACCGGGCACACCCCCGCTCCCGGCTTGCCGATCATGCCGCGCAGCAGCAGCAGGTTGGTGACCTCGCCGATGGTGGCCACGGCGTGCGTGTGCTGGGTCAAGCCCATCGCCCAGCACACGACCGTGCGCTCCGACGCCATCAACATCGCGGCGACGCGGTCGAGTTGGTCGCGTTGCACGCCGGTGGCAGCCAGCACCGTGTCGAGGTCGATCTCGACGGTCTGACGCCGGTACTCGTCGAACCCGGCGCAATGCGCGTCGACGAATGCCTGGTCGATCACGCTGCCGGGGGCGCGGTCCTCGGCCTCGAGTAACAAGCGGCCCAGCCCGGCGAACAACGCCATATCGCCGCCGAGGCGGATCTGCACGAATTCGTCGGCGATTGAGACACCTTGTCCCACAACCCCGTTCACCTTTTGCGGATCCTTGAACCGGATCAGCCCAGCCTCGGGCAGCGGGTTCACCGCAATGATCCTGGCGCCGTTGGCCTTTGCCTTCTCCAGGACTGAAAGCATCCGCGGGTGATTGGTGCCAGGGTTTTGTCCGGCGATGACGATCAGATCGGCGTGCTCGACGTCGTCGACGGTGACCGAACCCTTTCCGATGCCGATCGATTCGGTGAGCGCCGAACCCGAGGATTCGTGGCACATGTTGGAGCAGTCGGGCAGGTTGTTGGTACCGAACGAGCGGACCAGCAGCTGGTAGCAGAAAGCCGCTTCGTTGCTGGTGCGGCCCGACGTGTAAAACAGCGCTTCATCGGGGCTAGCCAGCGCATTGAGCTGCTCGGCGATCAACTGGTAGGCGCCATCTCAGCTGATCGGCTGGTAGTGGTCCGCACCGGGCCGCAGCACCATGGGGTGCGTCAGACGTCCCTGCTGGGAAAGCCAATACTCGGGCTTTGCCGACAGCTCGGCTACCGAATGCCTCGCGAAAAATTCTGGCGTGACGGTGCGCTTGGTGGCCTCCTCAGCGACGGCCTTGGCGCCGTTCTCGCAGAATTCGGCCAACTTGCGTCCGCCGTGCCCTTCCGGCCATGCGCAGCCCGGGCAGTCGAACCCGTGACGCTGGTTCAGCCGGGCCAGCGCCGCCGCGGTGCGCAGCGCGCCCATCTGCTCCAGCCCACGTTGCATCGAGACCATCACCGCCCGCACTCCCGCCGCCTCGTGCTTTTGCGGCGCGACGGCTATCGCGTGCTCGTCGTAGTCGACAGGCACGTCGCGGGACACGGATGGGCGCACAAACCTCACACAAACAAATTACCTCGGCTTCGTAGCTGTTTACGCGCGCAGCGATGTCGCCGCCGTCACACCCGCGGTGTCGCGAAATCTTGATTGAATCCAAACCCCGAGCGCGGAAGTCGGTGGTTAACGGGCCCGCTTGTTTTAGGGTCTTCTTGGCTCTTCGTTTATCGGCGCAGTGCGCCGCATCTGCATCGGTCGCGAAGGGACGGGTAATGGGGACATTGCGGGGCGGGGCTCACGCCGCCGACACCGCCAGAAATGAGGCACGACATGGCAGACGATTTGGGGGACTTCCCGCCTGGCGGCGAGAAGGCCGATCCGGCGACGGTCTTCGCGGCCCTCGCCGAGATCATTTATCAAGGCTCGGACGCCAAGGAGATGTACGCGGCCATCTGCGTCGCCGCGACCCTAGCCATCCGCGGCTGTGACCACGCCAGCTTGTTGATCAACGAGAACGGTCGTTATGTCACCGTCGGCGCGAGCGACGCGCTCGCGAGGAAAATCGATCAGATGGAACTAAGTGCCGGCGACGGCCCGTGTCTCGACGCGATCGAGGAGGAAACTCCCCAGATCGACACGGACCTGACGACGTCGTCGCTCTGGCCCAACCTTGCGGCCCGGCTTATCGAGGAGACGCCGGTGCGCGGGGCCATGGGATTTCGGCTGCTGGTCAACAAGCGCAAGGGCGCCGCGCTCAACCTGTTCAGCGACACCCCCAACATGTTCGACAACGAGTCGGCCGGCCGCGCGGCGGTGCTGGCCTCGTTCGCCAGCGTCGCCATCAACGCGGTGGCTAAGGGCGAAGATGCCGCCAGCCTGCGGCGCGGACTGCGCAGCAACCGCGAAATCGGCAAGGCCGTCGGCATGTTGATGCTGCTGCACGAGTTGACCGAAGATGAGGCGTTCGACCTGCTGCGCCGGCACTCGCAAGCCCTGAACATCAAGCTGGCCGATGTGGCGCGACAGGTCATCGAGCGGCGGGGCGGCCTGCCGTCCAACGGCGAGCAGGAGTCCCCGCCCGGCACCTAGCCGGCCGCTATTCGGGTAGCCGCAGCTCGGGCTTCTCGACTTCTTCGATGTTGACGTCTTTGAAGGTGACCACCCGCACCTGCTTGACGAACCGGGCCGGCCGGTACATGTCCCAGACCCAGGCATCGGAGAGTCGGAGCTCGAAGTACACCTCGCCGTCGGCGTTGCGCGGCACCATCTCCACGCTGTTGGCCAGGTAGAAGCGCCGTTCGGTTTCCACCACGTAGCTGAACTGGCCGACGATGTCCTTGTATTCGCGGTAGAGCGAGAGCTCCATCTCAGTTTCGTACTTTTCGAGATCCTCCGCGCTCATCTGCCACTCATCTACTCAGACGTCCTTTTCCCTGCCAGTTTCCCGACTCCCCGGTCGGGCCGCTAATGGACAGCATGGTCGCCGGGTGCGAAGTCTGCCACCATCTTTCCTCACGGGTATCCGCCGCGCTCGCCCGGAGGGTCCGGTTTGCATTCGGCGACCACCTGAGTGCGGGAGCCCTGCCGAGACGGCGAGGCCACCCGCCGGACGTTGATGAACGAATAGCGGTGCTCAGCACAGGGCCCGAGCCGGCTCAGCGCCATGCCGTGCGCGGGTGTGCTGTAACCCTTGTGGTCGGCGAAACCGTAGCCCGGATGGTCGGCGTCCATCGCGACCATCAGCCGGTCCCGGCTCACCTTCGCCAGCACGCTGGCGGCGGCGATGCAGGCGGCAGCCGCGTCCCCGCCGACCACCGGCAACGAGGGCATCGGCAGCCCGGGCACGCGAAAGCCGTCGCTCAGCACGTAACCGGGGCGCACCGGCAGGCCGGCCACCGCACGCCGCATGCCTTCGATATTGGCTACGTGCACGCCGCGCCGGTCGACCTCGACCGATGGGATGAACACCACGTGATAGGCCACCGCGTAACGGCAGATCAGCGGGAACAGCTTCTCCCGGACCTTCTCGGTGAGCTTCTTCGAATCATCAAGGGTCGCAAGGCTTTCCAGGCGATTCGGTCCCAACACGCAGGCCGCGACCACCAGCGGGCCCGCGCAAGCACCGCGGCCCACCTCGTCCACCCCGGCCACCGGTCCCAGACCGCTGCGATGCAGCGCCGACTCCAGGGTGCGCAGCCCCGACAATTTGCGGATCACCGTCCGCGGCGGCCACGTCAGGGTCATATCCGAGCCATGGCTACTGACCTTGCTGAGGGTTCACCGAACCCACGCCGCCCCATCGTCCCGGCGGCCAGACGATGAACCTCGCCTTGCCGATGACGTTGGCGACCGGCACCGTTCCCGACATGGGGTCGCCGGTGCACAGAATGCCTTTGATCGCGTCGGTCGGGGTGCTGGTGCAGTGGGCGCGCGAGTCCGCCGAATGGGTGCGGTTGTCCCCCATCACCCACAACCGGTCTGATGGGACGGTGACCGGCCCGAACTCGCTGCCCAGGCACGGGTACACCGACGGGTCGGCCATCATGGTCGCCGGATTCAGTAACGGCTCCTTGAGTGGCTTGCCGTTGACCGTCAACCCGGTGTCAGCGCGGCACTGCACCGTCTGCCCGCCGACCGCGATGACCCGCTTCACCAGATCGTTCTCGTCCGGAGGCACGAATCCGACGAACGACAACGTGTTCTGGATCCAGCGCAGCGCGGTGATGTTGGAGCGGATCGACTTGTAACCGGTATTCCAGGACGGCGGTCCCTTGAAGACGATGACATCACCGGGATGCGGCGACTCGAAGCGATAACTGAGCTTGTCGACCATGATCCGGTCGCCGACACAACCCGAGCATCCGTGCAGGGTGGGCTCCATCGACTCCGACGGAATCAGGTACGGACGCGCCACGAACGTCAACATGACGTAGTACAGCACGATCGCGGTGATCGCCAGGATCGCGAGCTCGCGCAGCGCGGACTTCTTCTTGGGTTCCGCCTCGTCCGCGTCGGGCTCATCCCCCGATTCGGGCACGCCGGTGACCTCGTCTGCTTCATTCAAGGGCGTGTCTGGGGCGCGAGTGGAGACCTTCGGCTCCGACTGACCAGGCTCGGACTGGGGCTCAGGTGAGTCCGTGGAATCCGTCACGAGATCAGAGTAGCCAGCGCAGTTTGTGTGTTCGTAAAGCGTCTTCTAGACCAGGTAGGCGAGCCGCAGCGGCCGCCGAGACGCGCGCGGTCAGCGCTTTTCCTTGATCTTGGCCTTCTTGCCGCGGAGTTCACGCAGGTAGTAGAGCTTGGCGCGGCGGACATCGCCACGGGTCACCACCTCGATATGGTCGATGTTCGGCGAATGCACCGGGAAGGTCCGCTCAACGCCGACTCCATAGCTCTCCTTGCGCACGGTGAAGGTCTCGCGGATGCCACCGCCCTGCCGGCGGATCACCACACCCTTGAACACCTGGACGCGCTCCTTGGCGCCCTCGATCACCTTGACGTGCACGTTGATGGTGTCGCCCGGGTTGAAGGCCGGGATGTCGTCGCGCAGCGACGCCTTGTCGACGAAGTCCAGCCTGTTCATGACAGAGACACTTCCTTGCGGTCACGGCGTGCGGCAACTGCGCCGCACGCGGGGGTGGTCGGTAAGCCGAGGGGTTTCGGGCTTCGGGTCGGATGTCGCAGCAGGCGGAAAGCGGCCCGGCCGGCCGACTACCGCTGGAGACAACTGGTCAATTGTGCCAGACACCCCGGGTGCATTGAAAATCACAGGTAAACCCTGCGGTTCATGGCGCGCCGAACACGCTGGTGAGTGGTACATATGACTGGGGTCAATACGCGCTCGTCGAAACCCGAACTCAAAGACGCCCGGGCAGATTGCGGTACGGCCGCCCACAAGCATATTTACCTCGGAAGACTGGGAGAAGAACAGATGCGTGTCCGCCCGCTCACCGCGCTCGCCGCCATCGCGGCTGTGACGCTGGTGTTGGCTGGGTGCGACGAGGCGCGGCTCGCGGCAAAAACCCAACCGCAGGTGTACGGCAAGTCCACCCCCGGCGCGACCGATCACCAGCCGCAATTCGTTCAGCTGCTGCTGGACACCATCGAGACGCCCGGGGCGCCGGAGGCGCCGCCCAACGCCGGACCCGGCAGTCTGCAGACACGTATCCAGCAGGCAACCGACCAGGCCGCCGCGAGCGGGGCCACGCTGTCGGTGGGCATCCTGGATCGCAAGACCCATGAGCTGTTCTCCAACGGCAACACCCAGATCGTCGGTACCGCGTCGGTGGCCAAGCTGTTCATCGCCGACGACCTGCTACTACAGGAAGCCCAGGGCAAGACCACCCTGTCCCCTAGCGACCGTCAGGCATTGGACCTCATGTTGCAGTCGTCCGACGACGGCGCCGCCGAAAAGTTCTGGGATCAGGGCGGCGGCGACAACATCATCAGCCAGGTGGCGAACCGGTACGGGCTGTCGTCCACCACCCCGCCGTCGGACGGACGCTGGTGGAACACGATGAGCTCGCTGACCGACCTGATCCACTACTACGACAAGCTGCTCGACGGGGCCGGCGGGCTGCCCGCGGAGCGGGCCAAGATCATCGTCAACGACCTGGCTCAATCCACCCCGAACGGTGTAGACGGCTACCCGCAGCGATTCGGCATCCCCGACGGTTTGTTCGCGGAGCCGGTGGCGGTCAAGCAAGGCTGGATGTGCTGCATCGGCACCGAGTGGATGCATCTGTCCACCGGTGTGGTGGGCCCGGACCGCCGCTACATCGTGGTGGTCGAGTCGCTGCAGTCCTCCGACGACGCCACGGCGCGCGAGACGATCACCCGGGCGGTCAAAACGATGTTCCCCAACGGCCGGATCGGGCCCACAACCTTCTAAGCGCCAGACGATGCGCCCGGGTCGAGATCGGGGCGGCGATCGCGGGTGCGCTGCAGCGAAACCTCGCGGCGCCAGGCGGCAACGCGCGCATGATCGCCGGACAGTAGAACCTCGGGGACGTCGAGGCCCCGCCAGCTCGGCGGCCGGGTGTAGCTTGGCCCCTCCAACAGACCGTCGAGCACCGGCGAGTGCGAATCCTCGCGATGCGACGCGGGATTGCCCAGAACGCCGGCCACCAGACGCAGCACTGCCTCGATCATCACAATGGCCGCGGATTCGCCGCCCGGCAACACATAGTCACCGATCGAAACCTCTTCGACCCGCATCCGCGCACCGGCGTCCTCGACGACGCGCTGGTCGATGCCCTCGTAGCGGCCGCAGGCGAACACCAGGTGTTTCTCGGCGCTCCAGCGCTGGGCGGTTGCTTGGGCGAACAGCTCACCGGCGGGGCTCGGGACAACCAATAGTGTTTCACTGGACGCTATTTCATCCAGCGCGTCGCCCCACACCGGCGCCTTCATCACCATGCCGGGGCCACCGCCATAGGGCGCATCGTCGACCGAGCGATGCACGTCGTGGGTCCACCGCCGCAAATCGTGCACCTGGAGATCAACCAGGCCCAACTCGATCGCCTTGCCCGGCAACGCTTGTCGCAACGGGTCCAGGTAGGCCGGAAAAATTGTGATGACGTCGATGCGCACCCGCTACTCCAAATCCAGCAGGCCCTCGGGCGGGTCGATTTCGACCATCCGGTCGTCCAGCGACACCGACGTGACGATCGCATTCACGAACGGCACCAACACTTCCCGGGTTTCGCCGCCCTCACTTCGGTGTACCGCCAGCAACTCTCCGGCGCCGGTGTGCAGCACTTCGGCGACGACACCGACCTCGTGGCCCGTCGCGGTGCGGACATGCAGGCCTTCGAGCTGGTGGTCGTAGTAGGTGTCCGGCTCGTCGATCGCCGGCAGGTCGTCGGAGTCCACGACAAAGAGGCTGCCGCGCAACGCGTCGGCGGTGTCGCGGTCGTCCACTCCGTCCAATCGCACCAGCAGCCGCGCGCCGTGATCGCGCATGGCAGCCACAACGTAACTGCGGTCAGCACCCTTGCCGGTCGCGCTGCCCCGGGATTGCTTGGCGCGCAAGGTACTACCCGACGCAAACCGGGCGGCGGGGTCATCGGTGTGAACTTCGACGACCACCTCGCCGGTGAGGCCGTGGGCTTTTACGACGCGCCCGACGAGCAGCTCCATGAGGGCGCTCCGCTACTGGTCGGTGTCCACCACGTCGACACGGATACCGCGGCCGCCGATGCCGGCGACCAGCGTGCGCAACGCGGTCGCGGTACGTCCCCCGCGACCGATGACCTTGCCCAGGTCGTCGGGATGGACATGGACCTCGACGGTCCGACCCCGCCGGCTCGTCACGAGGTCCACCCGGACATCGTCAGGGTTGTCCACGATTCCGCGGACCAGATGCTCAACAGCGTCGACGACGACCGTACTCATTGCGACAGTCAGCTTTCGGTGGTCGGTTCGGGCTGTTCGCCACCCTCGGCGGGTGCCTCAGCGGGCTTTTCAGCCTCAGCGGGCTTTTCAGCCTCAGCCTCGGCCGTTTCAGCCTTGGCTTCGGTTGCGGCTTCAGCGCTGGGCTCGTCGGCCTTCGCGGCCTTCTTGGCCGGGGCCTTCTTCTTCGGCTTCGCGGCCTCGGTGGTCGGTCCGCCGTCCGCCTCGGCCAGCGCGGCGTTGAACAGCTCCAGCTTGCTGGGCTTGGGCGCGGCGACCTGCAGGCTGCCCTCCGTGCCGGGCAGGCCCTTGAACTTCTGCCAGTCGCCGGTGATCTTCAGCAGCTTGAGGACGGGTTCAGTCGGCTGAGCCCCCACGGAGAGCCAGTACTGGGCGCGCTCGGAGTCGATTTGGATGAAGCTCGGCTCTTGCTTCGGGTGATAACGGCCGATCACCTCGATCGAGCGGCCGTCGCGGCGGTTGCGCGCGTCGGCGACGGCGATGCGGTACTGGGGATTGCGGATTTTGCCAAACCGCGCGAGTTTGATCTTCACAGCCATGGTTGAGCGACTTCTCCTGTGTGTGTCACGCTGCAATTCAGCGATCGGGACGGGATGCCCGGGTCCGGTTTTGCCTCGCGTGTATGACCACCGAACGAGCACCCCGAAAAAGAGGCGGGTCGCGCGGCGGACAGCCGCCTATTGTGCCAGAAGGACCTGCTTGGGAAGAAATTCGCCCAGCCACCGCGTTCGCCGCGGCGTCACATCACCTTCTGGAAGACCTTCGTCTCGACCCGGCGCGTCATCCGCCAGCCCGCCGCGGTGCGCACGAACTCGTCGTCGTACCAGAGCCCGCAGAACATCACCTGATCTTGCTTCTTGGCCGGGTCGGCGGGAAGGACCATCGGGTTGAAGCAGATCACCCGCGACGAGGCCTTATCACCGTCGACCTGGACCGAGAAGTTGCCGAGCATGTGCGCATAGACCGGAAAGCCCGGCAGCACCTCGGACAGCCACTTCTTGACCTCGGGATAAGGGCCTTCGATGCCGCCCAGCGCCGTGTAATCGATGTATGCGTCTTCGGTGAAGACCTTGTCCAAATCGTCGAATCGGCGCTGATCAATGGCGGTGGAATAGTCCACCATCAACTGCTGGATCTCGAGACGGTCAGAAATTTCGGCCAGGCTCAACATGCATCGATTCAACACCCGGGGTGGTGACGTCAGTCAGGCGCCTCCGACGCGGGCTGAGCGCCGGTCAGTTTTCCTGTGTTTCAGCGTGTTTCGCGGTCGCCGCGGCCGGCGGGTTACGGAAGCTGATCGCCAACCGGTTGTAGGTGTTCATCAGCCCGATCGCGAGCGTCAGGTCGACCAGTTCCTTGTCGTCGAAGTGCGCCGATACCGCCGCGTACGCGCTGTCGGGGGCACCGGTGCGCGATATCCGGGTGACGGTTTCCGCCCACGCCAGGGCGGCCCGCTCGCGACTGTCGAACAGCTCACCGGATTCCTCCCACACCGGAACCAGGGCGATCTTTTCGTTCGAGACCCCCAATTGGCGCAATTCCCGCGAGTGCATGTCGATGCAGTAGGCGCAGCCGTTGATCAGTGACACCCGCAGGTACACGCTGGTCAGCAGCTCCGGCGACAAACCCGACTGGCTCACGTAGAGGTGAACGCCACCGAGCGCTTTCACACCCCGCGGGGCCACCTGTGCGTAGTCGATTCGTTCACTCATAGCTTCCGATTCAACACCCCGGCCCGGGCCGGCGGCGCGCGGGGACATGCCAGCTAAATCGCGGTACCGCGCAAAGCCGTCGAGGAAGAACAATCCCAGCTATGAAAGAAGGAATGGCCTGCTTAGCAACGGCACTGTTGTTATGGGCGGCCTTGGGTGTGCTTGGCCCGGCCGAGCGTTTCGCCGCCGCCGTTCCCGGAGACTGCGCGCCGGGAAGCTCCTGCCAGCGCTGGTGCCCGGGCGATCCCGATCCGGCGGGCCGGCCCATTCCTTGGGACGCCAATGTCTGCCACGACTTCTACTGGGATTACGCGGGCGTCCACGACACCGGCACCGGCACCGGCACCGGCACCTTCTACTCGTGGTCGTCGCTTCCGTTCAAGAAGCCGCCGCCGCCCGGACCAGTGCCCACCAAGACTTCCTATCTGCCGCTGCCCCCGCTGCCGTTCTGCCCGGTGCCGCCCTGGTGTCCGTGAAGTAACGGCTCCATGGGCGCCTCTGGGACGCGGAAGTTAAACTTTGCGCCCATGCGGAAACTCATCGCCGCAGGCGCTGCTCTGCTCACCTTCGCTACCTGCGGTGCCACCGTGGCCGCCGCGCCGGAGTCCCGGGCCGACAGTATGCAGCCGATCGGCTCGGTCCCGATCCCCGACGGCCCGGCCCAGACCTGGATCCTGGCCGATCTCGACAGCGGTCAGGTGCTGGCCGACCGCGACCAGAACGTGGCCCACCCGCCCGCGAGCACCATCAAGGTGCTGTTGGCGTTGGTGGTCCTGGACCAGGTGAACCTGGATTCCACGGTCGTCGCCGACGTCGCCGACACCCAGGTCGAGTGCAACTGCGTCGGCATCAAGCCCGGCCGCACCTACACCGCGCGGCAACTGCTCGACGGGCTGCTGCTGGTTTCCGGCAACGATGCCGCCAACACGCTCGCGCATCTGCTGGGCGGTGCCGACGCGACGGTGGGCATGATGAACGCGAAGGCCGCCTCACTCGGGGCGACCAACACCCATGCGGCGACGCCGTCCGGTCTGGACGGGCCCGGCGGCTCCGGGGCCTCGACGGCACACGACCTGGCCGTCATCTTCCGGGCCGCGATGGCCAACCCGATGTTCGCCCACATCACCGCCGAGCCGTCGGCGATGTTCCCCGGCGATAACGGCGAACAACCGATCACCAACCAGGACGAACTGCTGACCCGCTATCCGGGCGCCATCGGCGGCAAGACCGGGTTCACCAACGCGGCCCGTAAAACCTTCGTCGGCGCCGCTTCCCGCGGTGGGCGCCGCCTGGTGGTCGCGATGATGTACGGGCTGATAAAGCCGGGCGGACCGACCTACTGGGATCAAGCCGGCGCCTTGTTCGACTGGGGTTTCGCGCTCAACCCGCAGTCCACCATCGGGTCGCTGTAAATCCGTTGCTAGGAGCCCTGATTCGGTACCAACCCGGTGATCAGCGCGGATAGCAACGCAATTCGCTGCTCCTCGATATCGGGTTCCGGAAAAATCCCGCGCACGATTGCCGCGCCGTCGAAAACGTTGGTCAGCAACGCCACCAGCACCGGGAACGTCTCGGATCCGATGGCGTCGGCACCCGGCAGTGCCCGCGCGGCGTCGAGAATCTTCGCGGTGTACTGCGCCAGGACGTCGCGCAGATGGGCGTTCAGCTTCTCGTCGGTACGCGCGGCGACCATCAGTTCGTAGAGCACCGCGTTGGTGGAGCTGCCGGTGATGTCCCGCAGAATCGTCAGCGCCGCTTCCAGCGCCGGCCGGTCGGCCGGAATTTCGGTGACCTGCTTGGTGAACGATTCCACCTGCCGGCGTAGCACTTCCGAGGCCGTCGCCGCCATGAAGTCGCTCATCGTCTCGAAGTGACGGAACAGTGCGCCGACAGACACCCCGGCCCGCTTGGTGATCACCGCGGCGGATGCCCGCGCGTAGCCGACCTCGGCGATGCTGGTGATGGACGCTTCGAGGAGCCGCCCGACGGTCTCCTCACGGCGTTGCTGCTGGGTCCTGGCCATCTCGGACGCTTACACCAGCGCCGCGGAGCGCTGCTCGCGCTGACGACGCTGACCCGCGCGCAGGTAGCGGCCCGACTGCACGGTCTGCCCGTAGCCCTCGCGGAACTGGCCCGCGCGGAAGACCACGGCGCCGTTGACGCCCGTCGCGACGACGGCCTCGTCGTTGCGATTGACCATGCGCCGCAAGCCGCCGTAGAAGGGGACCTCTTCTTCGTGGTAGGCGTCGACCTCGTCGGTGAGGCCGGCCGGGTCGATCACCACGAAGTCGGCACGATCGCCCTGCCGCAGCGTGCCGGCGTCGATGCCGAACCACTCCGCCAGTTCGCCGGTCAAACGATGCACCGCCCGTTCGGTGGACATGAAGGGCGCGCCGGCCCGGTAGGCATCCCGGGTCCGCTTGAGCAGTCTCACCGGGAAGTTGTAAAAGGCCATGTTGCGCAGGTGCGCACCGGCATCCGAGAAACCCATGTGCACGCTGGACTCGTTGGCGAGTGCGTTGAGCAGCTTAGGGCGGTGGTTGGCCACGATGGTCGTCCACCGGACGTTGCGCTCACCGTTTTCGACGAGCACATCGAGGAACGCATCGAGCGGGTGCAGTCCGCGCTCGTCGGCGATCGCGCCAAAACTCTTGCCGATCAACGACTTATCGGGGCACTCGACGATGACCGCGTCGTGGAAGTCGCGGTGCCACAACGACGGTCCGAGCTTGAGCTTGTCGAACTGGCGCCGGAACCGGCGACGGTACTCCTTGTCGGCCAGCAGCTCGTTGCGCTGCAACTGGTCCCGCAGGTGCAGGGCCGCCGTGCCCGCGCCGAACTCTTCGAAGACCGGCAGGTCGATTCCGTCGGAGTACAGCTCGAACGGCACCGGTAGGTGCTGGAACCGCAGACTGGAACCCAGCAACTTGTTCGCCAAGCGAGTCGCCGGCCCCATGACGTATACCGCGAGCGGCATCGACTTGGCGTCGGCCGAGACCAGCAGGCTCATCCGAACTCCCTTGCCGCGACCGTAGATCCGGCTGCTGGTCAGGAAGAACATCAGCGCCGACATCGGGTTCTCGACATCGGGTGCGCTCTGCAGCATCCGGCCGTGCTTGCGCAGCACCTTGATCAGCCTGCGCCGTTCCCGCCACGTCGCGAAGGTGGACGGCAGCGCGCGCGACCGGAAACGCTCGCCGTCGAGCTTGTCGATCGCCGCGTCCATCCCCGACATCCCGAGCACGCCCGCATCCAGCGCCTCCTCGAGCAACGCCGCCATCTTTTCCAGCTCGGCGTGGGTGGGCCTGACGGCGGCATCGGTGGCGCGGTCCAGGCCGAGCACCGCGGTGCGCAGGTCCGAATGACCAAGCAATGAGCCGACATTGGGGCCAAGTGGCAGGGCGTCGATGGCCTTGACGTACTCGGCGGCCGTCGACCAAGTCTTGTTGGAATCCAGTGCGCCGTGGACGTATTCGCGCGGCACGGCCTCGACCCGGCTGAACAGATCGGCGGCGTCCTCGGTGTTGGAGAAGACCGTCGACAGCGAGCAGTTGCCCAGCAGCACCGTGGTGACACCGTGGCGCACCGACTCGCGCAGGCCCGGGTCCAGCAGCACCTCGGCGTCGTAGTGGGTGTGCACGTCGAGGAAGCCGGGCATGATCCACTTGCCCGCCGCGTCGATCACCTCGGGGCAGCCCGTCTCGTCCAGCGACCCGGCCGTCACCGTGGCGACGACGCCATCGCGGATACCCAGGGTGCGGGTGTGCGGCGCGCTGCCGGTTCCGTCAAACCACAATCCGTCGCGGATGATCACGTCGTAGGTCACTGTCGCCTCCAGGTCGATTGGTTGCAGCGAACCTATCATAGATAGTGAGCACTCGCAATCTCTTCTTGTCAGCGACCGGGCTTGGACGGCGCCCCGGGTGCCGAGGTGGGTGCGCCGGCGGTCGGCGAGCTGGTGGCTTCGGGAACCGATACGGGATCGGGCACGTAGATCCCGGCCGGGATGTCCGTGCTGCGGCTCAGCTTCGCGGGGACCCGGACCGTCGACCCCCGCTGGCCACACTCGTTGGTTTGCACGGCAAGCTCCATTTCTCCGACGAGGTCGCCCTGCGGGTTGGGCCGCAGCACCAACGTCTGCACCGTGGTCTGCGACTTCGCTATCCCGTTCGCCCCCACGCACGGAAACGGCACCGTTTCCGGCCGCGACTGCCATTGACCATCGGTGAACCGAAAGATGACGGGACGGCCACCGCCCGGCTGGGTGTGATCGTTGTTGTCCAGCACCAATGCGGCCGCCGAGCAATACGACGGCGTGCACGACGAGCGGAATGCCCACCAGGTGGTGGCGTCGGGTGGTTGCGGGCTCGGGGTGTAGTCGAAAGTCTCCTTGGACCGCTCGACCTCGAGGCGATAGGTGCCGTCCAGCGGGGTCGGCGGGCCCGACTGGGCGCTGGGCGGCGGCGCGACGGCCGCAGCGGATGCGCTGGATGGGGAGCTCGCCGCCCGCGCGGCCGTCGACTCCATCTTTCGCCCGGTGACAATGCCGAACGCGAACAGCCCGATGAGCACCACGACCGCCGCGGCACCCACCACGATCTTGCGGGGCCGCCGCTTCGTCGGCAGGCTGGCCGGGGCCTCGGCTCCGGATCCGGGCCCGCGGCCCCGTGCGGCGCGCGGTAAGTCATCGTCCTCGGGCCAGCCGTAGGCGGGGTAATCCAGCACAAGAACCGCCTCGGGGCTGCGATCACCGCTCAAATCGCCGGCCGCTTCGTTGACCGCGTCAGCGAACTCGCGGCAGCTCTTGAACCGGTCAGCGGGTCTGGTGGCGAGCGCTCGCAAGAACACACCATCCAGGCGGGCCAGCTCCGGGCGCTGATCGCTCAGTTTCGGCGGCGTACCGCTCAACAGCTCCCGCAGCGCGGCGGCCGCGGTGAGATACTCGGTCGGCGGCGCCCCCGTCAGTAGGTGAAAGGCGGTGGCCGCCAACGCGTACTGATCGGCGCGCCGGCCGATATCGGCGCCCATCAATTGTTCGGGCGCGGCGTAGCCCACCGTGCCGGCCGGCACATGGGACCCGACCACCCCCGAGTGATCGCCGAGTTGCCGGGCTATCCCGAAGTCGGACAGCAGAATCCGTTGCTCGCCATCGCCGCGGCCCGTCAGCAATATGTTGGCCGGTTTGACGTCACGATGCAGCAATCCGCGCTGATGGGCATAGTCCAGAGCGTCGGCCACCGCGGTGACGATCGCCAATACTTCGCCGGCGGGCCACACCGCGGGAAAACGATCCTTCAGGAGCTGCGCGGCGTTGCTGCCCTCCACGTAATCCGTCGCGGTCCACAGCTGTCCGTCGAAGTCGCCGCGGGCATGCACCTCCACGATGTTCGGGTGATACAGACTCGACGCCGTCGGGGTCTCCGATAGAAAACGCCGGCGGAATTGACTGTCCGATGACAATGCCAGCGAAAGAACCTTGAGGGTCTGCCAGCGCGCCGAACGAGGATCCTTGACAAGGTAGACCTCTCCAGTCACCCCGGATCCCAGCTTTCGCGCGACGGTATAATCGGCAAAAACCGCGCCGCTGGCCAACGCCATCAGCAGATTCTATCCGCGACCGCGTTGCCACGCCCATCCGGCGGTTGGCGGCATGCTTCAGGGCCGAAACATGTTGCCGCGCAGGATCACCAGGTCGGGTCGGGTCAACACACCGGGACCCTGCCGCGGGTCCCGCGCGTAGCACAACAGATCGGCGGATGCCCCGTGATCCAGGCCCGGCCGGCCCAGCCATGCACGGGCATCCCAGCACGCGGCCCCCAGCGCATCGGTGGAGCTCATCCCGATCCCCGCCAGCGCCTCGACCTCGTCGGCGATCCGGCCGTGCGCGATCAGGCTGCCGGCATCACTTCCGGCGTACACCGGAACGCCCGCATCCACCGCGGCCGCGATCCGCTCGGGGCAGCGCGCGTACAGATCGCGCATGTGCGCGGCATAGGTCGGGTAGCGCTTCGCCGCGTCGGCGATGCCCGGGAAGTTGTCGATGATGTTGATCAGGGTGGGGACCAAGACGGTTCCATGCTCAAGCATCAGGGCGATGGTGTCGTCGGTGAGCCCGGTGCCGTGTTCGATGCAGTCGATCCCCGCCCTGATCAGCCCGGGCATCGCCTCGTCGCTGAAGACGTGGGCGGTGACGCGAGCGCCGTGGGCGTGTGCGGCGTCGATCGCGGCCTTGAGCACGTCGTCGGACCACAGCGGAGCGAGGTCGCCGACGCTGCGGTCGATCCAGTCGCCGACCAGCTTGATCCAGCCGTCACCGCGCTGCGCCTCGTGGGCCACCGCGGCCGGGAGCTGAGTTTCGTCTTCGAGCTCTTTCGCGAAGCCGGCCTGATAGCGCTTGGGTCTGGCCAAGTGCTTTCCGGCCCGGATGATGCGAGGCAGGTCGTCGTGGTCGTCGAGGCTGCGGGTGTCGGTGGGTGAGCCGCAGTCGCGCAACAGCAGTGCACCGACGTCGCGTTCGGCCTCGGCTTGGACGATCGCGTCGTCGAGTGGGATCTCGCCGTGATGGCCCAGCCCGACGTGACAGTGGGCGTCCACCAGCCCGGGCAGGATCCAGCCTTGAAAACCAGACGAGCCAAACACGGTGTCGGCGCCGCCAATCGGTTCCACGCTGATATGGCCGTCGACGATCCACAGCTCGATCTCGGTCTCGTCGGGCAGTGCCCGACCTCGCACGTGCAGCGGCACTGTGCGGCTACTTCTTGCCCGGGAACTTCAGCTTGGACAAATCGAAATCAGCCAACCCGGGCGGCAGCTCATTGAGGCCTTCGGGCATCTGCGACAAGTCGGGGAACCCCGGAGGCATCCCTGCCATACCCGGCATGCCAGCGCCGAGCGGGTTACGGGCCTTGGGGGGCGTCGGACCCCGTCCGCCCTTCTTGCCCTTCTTGCCTTTTGCTCCCTTGGCTTTACGGTTCGTGGACTTGCGGCCCATGCCCGGGATGCCCATGCCGCCGAGCATCGACGACATCATCTTGCGGGCTTCGAAGAAGCGGTCGACCAGCTGGTTGACCTCGGACACCGCCACACCCGAACCGTTGGCGATGCGCAGCCGCCGCGACGCGTTGATGATCTTGGGGTCGGCGCGCTCTTGCGGCGTCATCCCGCGGATGATGGCCTGCAACCGGTCGAGTTGGCTGTCGTCGACCTCGGCCAGCGCGTCCTTCATCTGACCGGCGCCGGGCAACATGCCCAGCAGATTGCCGATCGGTCCCATCTTGCGGATCGCCAGCATCTGCTCGAGGAAGTCCTCGAGGGTCAGCTCGCCGGAACCGATCTTGGCGGCGGCGGCCTCGGCCTGCCCGGCGTCGAAGACCTGCTCGGCCTGTTCGATCAGGCTGAGCACGTCGCCCATGCCCAGGATGCGGCTGGCCATGCGGTCGGGGTGGAAGACGTCGAAGTCCTCCAGCTTCTCGCCGGTCGACGCGAAAAGGATTGGGACGCCGGTGACCTCGCGGACCGACAACGCGGCACCACCGCGGGCGTCGCCGTCGAGCTTGGTCAGCACCACACCGGTGAAGCCGACGCCCTCGCGGAACGCCTCGGCGGTGGTGACCGCGTCCTGGCCGATCATCGCGTCCAGCACGAACAGCACTTCGTCGGGGTCGACGGCGGCCCGGATGGCCGCGGCCTGGCCCATCAGCTCGTCGTCGATGCCCAGTCGGCCCGCGGTGTCGACGATGACGACGTCGTGATGTTTGGCCCGGGCTTCGGCGAGCCCGGCGGCCGCGACGGCGACCGGGTCACCGGGGCCGGACTCGGGAGACTCCCCCGGGTGGGGCGCGAACACCGGCACCCCGGCGCGTTCACCCGTGACCTGCAGCTGGTTGACCGCGGCGGGCCGCTGTAGGTCGCAGGCCACCAGCAACGGCGTGTGTCCTTGGCCACGCAGCCACGCGGCTAATTTCCCGGCCAGCGTGGTCTTGCCGGAACCCTGCAGGCCGGCGAGCATGATCACGGTCGGCGGCGTCTTCGCAAACGCCAGCTGGCGGGTCTGGCCACCGAGAATGCCGATGAGTTCTTCGTTGACGATCTTGACGACCTGCTGCGCCGGGTTGAGGGCACCGGACACCTCGGCGCCCCGGGCGCGGTCTTTGATCCGGCCGACGAATGCCCGCACGACGGGCAGTGACACGTCGGCTTCCAGCAGCGCGAGCCGAATTTCGCGGGTAGTGGTATCGATGTCGGCGTCGGTCAGTCGACCTTTGCCGCGCAGCCCTTGCAGGGCACCGGTCAACCGGTCGGACAGCGATTCAAACACCCCGCCAGCCTAGTGGTGATCGCGAGCGCGGCGAAGCCGGGCGACGCGGATCACCACTCAACAGACCTAGTGGAGGGTCGGGTGTGCAACTTTCCGGTGTCGGGGCCCGCCTCGGGGTGAGAGGGTTCCGCGACACTTAACCTACGTACACGACACGCCGGGCGGATTCATACGGTCGGTGCAACATCCGTGATTTTGGAGGTTGCCATGCCGAGTGGATATCTGTTTTCGAGGGCAGTGCGGCGGGAGTTTTTGGACCTGGTGTGTCAGGGCATCCCGGTGATCCAGGCCGAGCGCGTGGTGGGCGTGTCGCTGAACACCGGGTCACGCTGGTGGCGTGAATCTGGGGCAATGAAGCTAAGAGTCAATGCTTGGGGGTGCGGGGGGGTTTAGCAAACGAGCGAGCTGCCCGAACACCTACGGCGTTCCATCACGTGGGATCGCGGTAGCGAAATGGCCCACTGGCGCGACATCCAGCTGCAGCTAGGGGCCCCGTCTACTTCTGCAACCCACACTCGCCCTGCCAGCGCGGCAGCAACGAAAACACCAACCGGCTCTTACGGTTCTGGTTCGAAAAAGGCAGCGACCTATCCGTCCACACCAAAGCCGACCTCAAACGCATCCAAGACACCCTCAACCGCCGGCCCCGACCAACCCTCAACCTCAATACCCCCGCCCAACAACTCGCCGAACTCCTCGAACAAGCCACCTGACCCGATGTTGCACCGACCGATTGACAATCCCCCGATGAGGCTCGCTGTGGTTTCAGTTTCGGCGAAACCTGGAAAACCCGAAAAGGCTGGAAAGGCTGGAAAGGCTGGAAAGGCTGGAACGGCGCGGCCGCCGCCAGCAAATGTCAGCTCATGCTCGAGGTAATCGACAAAGGCTCCTGCAGCCCGGACCATCCGGTGCCCTTGCTGTTCGTGCACGGCGGGTGGCATGGCGCGTGGTGCTGGGACGACCACTTCCTGGACTACTTCGCCGACGCCGGCTACCGCGCGGTGTCGATGAGCCTGCGCGGACACGGCGCCAGCCCCACCCCCAAGCCGTTGCACAAGGTGTCCATCGCCGACTACCTCGACGACGTCCGTTCGGTCGCCGACGACCTGAGCGGCGGCCCGGTACGCCACCCCGTCCTGATAGGCCATTCCCTGGGCGGCTTTGTGATCCAGCGTTACCTCGAACAGCGCAGCGCCCCGGCCGCGGTGCTGGTGGGCTCGGTGCCGCCGCGTGGCGTGTTCACCTTGGCGCTGCGAGTCTGGCGCCGTCGACCGTCGATGACCATGGAGGCCTGGACGGACCGCACGCTGCTGAAGTTCCTCGCCACCCCGGCGCTGACCCGCGAGTACCTGTTCTGCGCGGACACGCCCGAGGCCATCGTCGAATCCTGCATGCAACGCGCCGGCGCCGAAAGCACGCGCGCCGCCATGACCGATCCGATGGTCCGCCACGTCCGGACCCGGCGGGTGCGGACCCCGATTCTGGTCCTCGGCGCCCGCTATGACGGCTTCGTCAGCGTCGACGAGGTGCGTGCCACCGCGCGGGCCTACCGGACCGAACCGGAATTCTTCTTGATGGGCCACAACATGATGCTCGAACCGGGCTGGGCTGACGTCGCCGAACGGATCGACGCCTGGCTACAGACCCGCGATTTAGCGAGTCCCGCCCAGCTTTCGGGATAACCCGGTAGCGTCGCTACAGCGCCGAAAAGCGTTGCCATGCTACATTTCACACCCGCCGCCACGCCGGTTACGATCGCGGGCCGGGCTTACGTTTTATCAGTCGTTTCACTGTTTTTCAAGGCGCCATCCCGAACTGCGCGCCGGAGGGGAGCTGTGTCGATGCAGCCGGTCAGCGCCGCCGACACGACGATCGATGGCGGCGCAGCCGACAACCAACCACTGCGGGGCTGGCAGCGCCGAGCGTTGGTGAAGTATGTGGCCGCCGAGCCGCGCGACTTCCTCGCCGTGGCGACCCCCGGATCCGGGAAGACGACGTTCGCGCTGCGGGTGGTCGCCGAACTGCTGCGCGGTCGCGCCGTCGAGCAGATCACGGTCGTAGTCCCCACCGAGCACCTCAAGGTGCAGTGGGCGCAGGCCGCGCTGCGGTACGGCATTTTCCTGGACCCGCGGTTCTCCAACACCAGCGCGGCGACCTCACCGGAGTATCACGGCGTCATGGTCACCTACGCCCAGGTCGCGTCGCATCCGGCGCTGCACCGGGTGCGCACCGAGCAGCGCAAGACCCTGGTCATTTTCGACGAGATCCACCATGGCGGTGACGCCAAGACCTGGGGCGACGCCATTCGCGAAGCCTTCGGCGACGCCACTCGCCGACTTGCCTTGACGGGCACACCGTTTCGCAGCGACGACAGCCCCATCCCGTTCGTCAACTACGAATCGGGAGCCGACGGGGTGCGGCGTTCGCAGGCCGACCATTCCTACGGCTATGCCGAAGCGCTCGCCGACGGTGTGGTGCGGCCGGTGGTGTTCCTGGCCTACTCGGGTCTCGCGCGCTGGCGCGACAGCGCCGGCGAAGAGCACGAAGCACGCCTGGGCGAGCCGCTGTCCGCCGAGCAGACGGCGCGGGCGTGGCGCACCGCGCTGGACCCCGCCGGCGAATGGATGCCCGCGGTGATCACCGCCGCGGATCAGCGGCTGCGCCAGCTGCGCACGCATGTACCCGACGCCGGCGGCATGATCATCGCGTCGGATCAGACCGCGGCCCGCGCGTATGCCGCCCTGCTGACGAAGCTGACGGGTGAGGCGCCGACGGTCGTGCTCTCCGACGACCCCGGATCGTCAGCCTGCATCAGCGAATTCGCCGAGAGCACCAGTCGCTGGCTGGTCGCCGTGCGCATGGTCTCCGAAGGCGTCGACGTCCCCCGGCTGTCGGTCGGGATCTACGCGACCAGCGCCTCGACGCCGCTGTTCTTCGCACAGGCCATCGGTCGGTTCGTGCGGTCCCGGCGGTCCGGCGAGAGCGCGAGCATCTTCGTGCCGTCGGTGCCCAACCTGCTGATGCTGGCCAGCGAGTTGGAGGCCGAGCGCAACCATGTGCTCGGCGAACCGCACCGCGAATCACTCGACGACCCGCTACTCGATGACCCCGCCATCAAGGCGCAAGACGAAAAGACGGAGCTGGAAAAGGGTTTCACCTCGCTAGGCGCCGATGCCGAATTGGATCAGGTCATCTTCGACGGCTCCTCGTTCGGCACCGCCACCCCGGCCGGAAGCGACGAGGAGGCCGACTACCTCGGCATCCCGGGACTGCTGGACGCCACCCAGATGCGGGCCCTGCTGCACCGCCGCCAGGACGAGCAGCTACAGAAACGCGCCGCCTCCGGGCAGGCGGCACCCCCGCCGACGGGTTCCATGCACGGTCAGCTCCGCGAGCTGCGCCGCGAACTCAACGCCCTGGTGTCGGTGGCCCATCACCGCACCGGCAAGCCGCACGGATGGATCCACAACGAACTCCGTCGGCGCTGCGGAGGGCCGCCGATCGCCGCGGCCACCCGCGACCAGCTCAAGGAACGCATTGATGCTGTGCGGCAATTGAATTCGGAGCAATAGGGATTTAATCGCGGACGGGCTCGTCGCCCACCGCATCCGCGGTGGCACCCAGCACCGCCAACAGGTGCTTCTCGATCGCGGCTCGCGCGGCGGTGTTGTGGTCCCCGTTCGACCCGGCAGGCACGGTCACACAGAACACGTCGGCCGCCGTCGATCCGAACGTGTTGACCTTCGCCCAGGCGATGTCTGCGCCCGCCCGCTCGAGCGCCTGCGCCAGTAATGCGAGCAACCCGACCCGGTCCATGGCACGGATTTCGACGACGAGATCACCGGGCGCGGCAGTATCCAGCCACAGGATGCGGGGCGGCGCGGTCGAACGCGTCAGCGGCGCCCCCACCTGAATCTCGCCGGCCCGACCCGTCGCCGAGCTGGCCGCGTCGCTGTGCCGCTTTTCGAGCGTGCCAAGGACATCGACGTCACCGTTGAGCGCACCGACGAACTGCTGTCGCAGCAGGCCCGCCTCGGGCGGGGAACCAAAATGCGGCGACACCACGAACTCGGCGATCGCGACACCCTCGTGGACGTTGACCGACGCCGAGTGCACCCGCAACGAGTTCAACGCCAGCACGGCTGCGGCTTTCGACATCAAGCCCCGATCGTCCGGGGCAAGCATCACCGCGCGCATGCGCTCCCCGTCACCCGCCGTTATCTCCACGTGCACACCGTGATCGGCGGCCAGTGCAAGGAAATACGGCGTCGTCGGTTCGGCCTGCGGCAGCGGCTCACCGGCCATCAGCAGTCGACAGCGGCGCACCAGGTCGGCCACCAGGGAGGCCTTCCAGTCACTCCATACCCCCGGCCCGGTGGCCTTCGAGTCCGCCTCCGCGAGCGCATGCAGCAGCTCGAGCAATTGCGCATCCCCACCCAGCGCCTTGGCCACCGACTCGATGGTTTCGGGGTTGTTGAGGTCGCTTCGGGTGGCGGTGACGGGCAGCAGCAGGTGGTGGCGAACCATGCCGGACAGCGTGTCGACGTCCTGAGGCGACAGTCCCAGCCTCTCGCCGACCGGGATCGCCAAGTCGGCCCCGAGCGCGCAGTGATCGACGCCGCGCCCCTTGCCGATGTCGTGCAGCAGCGCGCCGAGCGCGAGCAGGTCCGACCGCGCCACCCGAGTGGTCAGCGGCGCCGCGTTGACCGCGGTTTCGACGATATGGCGGTCCACGGTCCATTTGTGTGAGACGTCGCGTGGCGGAAGGTCGCGGACCGCGTCCCATTCCGGCAATAGTCGGCCCCACAGGCCGGTACGGTCCAGCGCTTCGACGGTGTTCACCGTCGAAGGGCCGGCCAGGAGCACGACCAGCAGGTCGTCCAACACCTCCCTCGGCCAGGGAATCGGCAAGTCGGGGGCGCTGGCGGCCAGCCGCTTCAGCGTGCCGGCGCCGATAGGCAGGTTGTTGTCCGCGGACGCGGCGGCCACCCGCAGCACCAAGCCGGCATCGGTGTCCGGTTGGGCCTCGCGGGCAAGCACGACTTCGCCGTCGTACTCGACCACGCCCTCGTCCAGCGGTCGCCGCTTCGGGCGGCGCACCAGGGCGGAAATCCCGCGCCGGGGCAATGCGTTTTGCGCGGTGCGCAAGGCGGTTTCGGAATGGTAGGCGATGGTCCGGCCCGCGTTGGATAGCATGCGCGCCAAGGTGAATCGGTCGCCAAGGCCCAGCCTGGCGCTGATTTCGTCGCCGAACTGGGCCAGCAGCTGATCGCGTCCGCGGCCCGATACCCGATGCAGTTCGGTGCGCACATCGAGCAGCGTGCGGTGGGCGGCGTCCAGTGAGCCCGCCGGCATCTCCGGGTTGGACATGCCGCGGCGGTCGATGAGCTGCGCGAGCGCCAGCGCGTTGATCAGTTGCACGTCACGCAGGCCGCCGCGACCCGTCTTCAGGTCGGGCTCGGCCCGCTGGGCGATCCGGCCGCAACGCAGCCAACGGGCATTCGTCACTTCGACGAGCTCGTCCATCCGGGAGCGAATTGCACTGCGCCACTGGCGTCGCACCCCGTCGATCAGCTGTGCCGCGAGCCCGGCGTCGCCGGCGACGTAGCGTGCTTCCAGCAGGCCCAGGGCGGCCGTCATATCGGAATTGGCGACTCCCAACGCCCCGGATACCGTTCGCACACTGTGATCGAGCCGAATGTTGGCGTCCCACAACGGATACCACAGCTTATCGGCGACCTCTTGCAGAACATCGTCAGAGACGTTGTCGTGCAACAGAACTAGGTCAAGGTCGGAATACGGCAACAGCTCGCGGCGCCCCAGGCCACCGACTCCGACAAGCGAATAGCCGCTGCCATCGGTGATCCCGATCTCGGCCGCCTTGGCTTCCAGCCAGGATTCGTGTAGATCCAGCCACGCTTTTCGCAGTCCGGCGGCGTCCAGCGCCTCACCATCTGCCAGTAGTTTGCGCCGCGAGGCGGCCAAATCGCTTGGCCCGCCGGCGCTTGCTGTTCCCGCTCCAGATGACCCGGACGGGTCGGGTGGGTAGTTCGTCATACCCTCCCGGCCCGTCCGGCCTGGATCAACAATCTCTGGCTAGGGTCAGAGGGCATCGGTCCCGCGTTCACCGGTGCGCACCCGCACGATGGTTTCCACGGGGCTGACCCAGACCTTGCCGTCACCGATCTTGCCGGTGCGCGCCGCCCGGACAATGCTGTCCACGACCTTGTCAACAATCGAATCGTCGACGACGACCTCGATCCGCACCTTCGGCACGAAATCGACCGAGTACTCCGCACCCCGGTAGACCTCGGTGTGCCCCTTCTGTCGTCCGTAGCCCTGGACTTCACTGACCGTCAACCCCAGGATGCCCGCTTCTTCAAGACTGGTCTTGACGTCATCGAGGGTGAACGGCTTAACGATTGCGGTGACCAGCTTCATGATTGCTCTGCCTCCACTTTCTCGGCAACTGCTTCGTCCAGTCCGTTAGAACTGTCCGGCAGACTGGCATGCGGAAGAATCGAACCGGTGACTACTGCGAAATCGTAGCTGCTCTCCGCGTGCTCCGATTCATCGATACCCGCGGCCTCTGATTCAGGACTGAGGCGCAGCCCAATCGTGTACTTGAGAATCAGAGCCAGGATAAGGGTGACGATCCCGGAGTAGAACAGAACCGCAAACGCACCGACCGCCTGCCGCTCCAGCTGATCCCAGCCGCCGCCGTAGAACAGACCCTTGGATACGCCGGTCACGCCGTTGATCGCCACGCTCTCCGGAGCGGCCAGCAGACCCACCAGCAGCGTGCCCGCCAGACCACCGACCAGGTGCACCCCGACCACGTCCAGCGAGTCATCGAAGCCGAGCCTGAACTTCAGTCCGACCGCCAGCGCACACAGCACACCGGCCACCAGACCGATGATCAGAGCGCCCAGAGCATTAACCGACGAGCACGACGGTGTGATCGCAACCAGTCCGGCGACGATGCCCGACGCCGCTCCCAGCGTTGTCGCCTTGCCGTCGCGGATGCGCTCGGTGAGCAGCCAGGCCAGCATCGCCGTGGCCGTCGCGATCGTGGTCGTCATGAACGTCGCGCCCGCGGCACCATTGGAGCTGGTGGCCGAGCCGGCGTTGAAGCCGTACCAGCCGAACCACAGCAGGCCGGCACCGAGCATCACGAACGGCACATTGTGCGGACGGAATAGCGTGGTGGGCCAGCCTTTGCGCTTGCCCACCACGATCGCCAGCATCAAGCCCGCCACACCGGAGTTGATATGGACCGCGGTGCCGCCGGCGAAGTCGATCGCGTGCAGCTTGTTCGCGATCCAGCCGCCCTTCTCGGCCGCGAACCCGTCGAACGCGAAGACCCAGTGTGCGACCGGGAAGTACACGAACGTCGCCCACAGCCCCGAGAACACCAGCCAGGCACTGAACTTGAGGCGGTCGGACACGGCGCCCGAGATCAGCGCGACGGTGATGATCGCGAACATCAGCTGGAATGCCACGAATACGGTGGCCGGCAGCGTGCCGGCCAGCGGAATGTCCGTCGCCGCAAGGCCCTTGGTCGGGTCGGCGGGTACGGCGTTACCACCGATCAGACCCTTCAGGCCCCAGTACTCGGTGGGGTCGCCGATGAAATTGGCTTTGTCAGTGCCAAACGAGACGGAGTAGCCATATAGCACCCACAACACCGTCACGACGCCCATTGCGCTAATGCTCATCATGAGCATGTTGAGCACGCTTCGGGCGCGCACCATACCGCCATAAAAGAATGCCAAGCCTGGCGTCATCAACAACACCAGCGCGGAACTCGCCAGCATCCAGGCGGTATCGCCGGTATTGGGCTGGCCCATTACTGGGAAACTCACTCGCTATCACCTCCGGTCGGCCCTGAACAAGTCATCAGACATGTGCCTGATGACCTGATCCAGAACCTTGCGCAATGGTTGTTTCCGAGATGGGGCCGCCGTGTTTCGGCGTCATTAACGAAACGGCCGCCGTGTAAGCGATTCAGCCGAGCAGAGCGTCCACGAACGCGGCGGTCTCGAACGGCGCCAAATCGTCGGGGCCTTCGCCGAGGCCGACCAACTTCACCGGCACGCCGAGTTCTTGCTGCACCCGGAAAACGATGCCGCCCTTAGCCGTTCCGTCCAGCTTGGTCAGCACCGCGCCGGTGATGTCGACGAAGTCGGCGAACACCTTCGCCTGAGCCAGGCCGTTTTGCCCGATCGTGGCATCGAGGACCAGCAACACTTCGTCAACGGCGGCGCGGCGGGTCACCACGCGTTTAACCTTGTCGAGTTCGTCCATCAGGCCCACCTTGGTGTGCAACCGCCCCGCGGTGTCGATCAGCACGACGTCGGCGCCCACTTCGATGCCCTTGTCGACGGCGTCGTAGGCCACCGACGCCGGGTCCGCGCCTTCGGCTCCGCGCACCACCTCCGCGCCCACCCGGGACGCCCACATCTGCAGCTGATCGGCGGCCGCGGCCCGGAACGTGTCGGCCGCGCCCAGCACGACGCGCCGGCCGTCGGCCACCAGTACCCGGGCCAGCTTGCCGACGGTCGTGGTTTTTCCGGTGCCGTTGACACCGACGACGAGCAGCACCGATGGGTGGTCGTCATGCGGCAGCGCGCGGATCGACCGATCCATGTCGGGTCTGAGTTCTCTGATCAGCACCTCGCGCAGCACCGCTCGCGCGTCGGCCTCGGTGCGCACATTGCTGCTGGCCAGGTGACTGCGCAGCTGCGCGACCACCGACTCGGTGACGACCGGGCCCAGGTCGGCGACCAGCAGGGTGTCCTCGACCTCCTGCCAGGAATCTTCGTCGAGGTCGCCGCCGCCGATCAGTCCCAGCATGCTGCGTCCGAGCGCGTTCTGCGATCGGGCCAGCCGGCCGCGCAGCCGTTCCAGCCGGCCCTCGGTTGGCGCGATCTCCTCGATCTCGGCGACCGCCGGGGCTTCCGGTGCCGCCGGAGCCTCCGGTGCCGTGAGGGCCTCCGGTGCCGCGGGGGCTTGGGTGGCAGGCGGCGCCGGCGGCGGCGTGACGGTCTCGGGTTCGGCCTCGGGCAGGTGTACCTCGGAGATGGTGCGCCGCGGCGCGTCGCGAGGGATGGTCGCGTCGTCCCCGACAGCGGGCAACCCGCCGGTGTCGATCCGATCTTGCGTCGGTGCGCCCTGGCTGAAGGTGATGCCCGACGACGCGGTGTAGCCCCCCGAACGGTCAAGCACGCCCGGTTCGGGCCGGGTCAGGCTGATCCGCCGGCGGCGGTACCGGGACAGGCCCAGGACCAGCGCAGCGATGGCAATCAGGGCGGCAACGACAGCGATGGCGATCCAAAGACCTTGTGACACGCTGACATTGTTTCAGGGCCACACCTCGGAACGCACAGCGGCAGCCGCCGCCCCCGCTCGGGGCGGGGCGCTAAGAAGAAGTAGAGACGAGCTGCTGCACCTGTTGTCCGCGCATCCGCTGCGAGATCACCGCGGTGACGCCGTCGCCCTGCATGGTCACGCCGTACAACGAGTCGGCGACCTCCATCGTCGGCTTCTGGTGGGTGATGATGAGCAGCTGCGAGCGCTCGCGCAGCAGCTCGAACAGCGAGATCAGCCGGCGCAGGTTCGTGTCGTCGAGCGCGGCCTCGACCTCGTCCATGATGTAGAACGGCGACGGGCGGGCACGGAAGATCGCCACCAGCATCGCCACCGCCGTCAGCGCCTTCTCACCACCGGACAGCAACGACAACCGGGTGATCTTCTTGCCGGGCGGACGGGCCTCCACCTCGATGCCGGTGGTGAGCATGTCATCGGGGTTGGTCAGCCGCAGCCGGCCTTCGCCGCCGGGGAACAGCACCGTGAAGACTTCCCGGAATTCGCGTTCCACGTCGACAAAGGCGTCGCTGAACACCTGCAGGATGCGGGCATCGACGTCGGCGACAACGTCGAGCAGATCCTTGCGGGCCGCCTTGACGTCCTCGAGCTGGGTGGACAGGAAGTTATAGCGTTCCTCCAGCGCGGCAAACTCCTCGAGCGCCAGCGGATTGACCCTGCCCAGTTCGGCCAGCTCACGCTCGGCCCGTTTGGCCCGCCGCTCCTGGGTGGGCCGGTCGTAGGGCATCGGGGCGGGTGCGACCACCTGCTCGCCGCGCTCCCGGGCCTGCTCGAACTCCGCCATCTCGAGCTCGGTCGGCGGCAGCGCGACCTGCGGGCCGTACTCGGCGACCAAATCCGCGGGACCCATCCCGAACTGCTCCAGCGCCGTCTGTTCGAGCTGCTCGATGCGCATCGCCGCCTGGGCGTTGGCCACCTCGTCGCGGTGCAGCGAATCGGTCAGGGTGGCCACCCGGGTGCCCAGCGTGTGCACCTCGCTGCGCACCGCCGCCATCGCCGTTGACCGTGCTTCCCGTTCGCCGACCATTGCGTCGCGGATGTGCGACGCCGCGTCGACGACCTGGTTCAGCCGCGTCGCCAGCAGCCGCCCCGTGTCGGCCACCGCCGCCGCCACCGCGGCCGCACGCAGTCGCGCGGCGTGGGCCTGCTGGGCCCGCACCCGCGCCTCGCGCTCCGCGGCGGCCGCACGCCGCAGCGAATCCGCCCGGCCGCGCACGGCGTTGGCTCGTTCCTCGGCAGTGCGCACCGCCAGCCGGGCCTCCACTTCGACACCCCGGGCGGTGTCTGCCGCCGACGCGATCCGCTGGCGGTCGACGGGGTCTTCCTCGGGCGTGAATTGGCTTTCCTGGGCATTGCGCAGCCGGGTTTCGAGTCCGGTGACCTCTTCAAGCGTCTGGGCGCGCCCCACCTCCAGCTCCTCGCGCTGGTGCAGCAGCCGGTTCCACTCTTCCTCGGCGGTCCGGGCGTCCTGGCCGAGCCGGCCCAGCTGCTCGTACATCGCCGAGATCGCGGTGTCGGATTCGTTAAGCGCGGCCAGCGCCTGCTCAGCGGAGTCCTGACGCCCACGCTGCTCGGTCAGTGCGCCGGACAAGGCGGCGCCGAGTTGGGCTACCTGCGACTCGGCGGCGGTCAGCTCATTGCCGGCCTTGTCGATCTCCGAGGTGAGCTCCAGCGTCGAGGGCTTGCGGTCCGAACCGCCGCTCACCCAGCCGCGGCCGACCAGGTCACCGTCGAGCGTGACCGCGCGCAGCTGCGGGCGGCCCGCCACCAGATCCAGCGCCGCGCCCAGGTCGTCGACCACCGCGACGCCGGACAGCATCGCGACCAGCGCGCCGCGCAGCCGCTGCGGGGCCTCGACCAGGTCGAGCGCCCAGAGGGCACCGACCGGCAGCGGCGGCGCCGTCGGGGGTGAATCGACAGGCCAGTCCCCCAGGACCAGGGCCGCACGGCCTCCGTCGGCCCGCTTGAGCGCGGCAACCGCCGACCGGGCCGCGCCGAAGCTTTCGGCGGCCAGCGCGTCGGCCGCCGATCCGAGCACCGCGGCCAGCGCCGCCTCGTACCCCGAACGAACCTTGACCAACTTCGCGATTGGCCCGAAAAGCCCTGCACCACTGTGGTTTTGGGTGAGCCACGCCGCGCCGTCTTTGCGCTCGAGACCTACCGAGAGCGCATCGATGCGGGCCCGCAGCGAAGCCACCCGGCGCTCGGCCTCCCGCTCGCCGGCCTGCAGCTCGGCGACGCGCTCGTCGGCCAGTCGCAGCGCGGCGACCGTCTGGTCGTGGTGTTCGTCCAGGCCGACCTCACCCTGATCCAGTTCGCCGACGCGGGCCTGCACGGTTTCGAACTCTGCGCGCGTGTGCTGCACGCGGGCCGCGCCCTGTTCAATGCGCTCGGACAGCCGGGCGACGCTGTCGTCGATCGATTCGACCCGGGCCCGCATGGTCTCGACCTGACCGGCCAGCCTGGCCAGGCCCTCGCGACGGTCCGCCTCGGCGCGAACGGCGGCCATATGGGCCCGGTCGGCCTCGGCGGCCTCGCGTTCACGCTCGGTCAATTCGACGCGGGCGGCGTCCAGCCGGGTCCGGGTGGCATCCAGCTCCGCAACCAGCTGCCGCTCGGCGGCCGCGACCCGTTCGGCCTCGGCATCCAGCGCATCCGGGTCGGTGTCGCTCGGTGCCACCGGCTCGAGATCCAGGTGCTGTGCGCGTTCGCTGGCGATGCGCACCGTGGCGCCCACCCGTTCGGCCAGCGCCGACAGCCCGAACCAGGTGTGCTGGACCGACTCGGCCCGCACCGAGAGCTCGGCCAGTGCCGTCTCGTGGGAAGTCAGCTCCTCGGAAGCCACGGCCAGGCGGCTGGCGGCCTCGTCGTGGTCGCGGCGCATGGTGGCCTCGGCCTCCAAGATCGCGTCCCGCTGCACCTGCCGGTTGACCAGGTCGTCGGCGGCCAGCCGCAGTCGCGCGTCGCGCAGGTCGGCCTGGATGGTCTGGGCGCGACGGGCCACCTCGGCTTGGCGGCCCAACGGTTTGAGCTGGCGCCGCAGTTCGGTGGTCAGGTCGGTGAGCCGAGCCAGGTTGGCCTGCATCGCGTCGAGCTTGCGCAGGGCTTTTTCTTTGCGCTTGCGGTGCTTGAGCACGCCCGCGGCTTCTTCGATGAACGCGCGGCGATCCTCGGGCCGTGACTGCAAGATCTCGTCGAGCTTGCCCTGTCCCACGATCACATGCATCTCGCGGCCGATGCCGGAGTCGCTCAGCAACTCCTGGACGTCCATCAAACGGCAACTGCTGCCGTTGATTTCGTACTCACTGGCGCCGTCGCGGAACATCCGCCGCGTGATCGAGACCTCTGAATACTCGATCGGCAGCGCGTTGTCGGCGTTGTCGATGGTGACGGTGACTTCGGCGCGGCCCAGCGGGGCGCGCGACGAGGTGCCGGCGAAGATGACGTCTTCCATCTTTCCGCCGCGCAGCGTCTTTGCGCCCTGCTCCCCCATCACCCAGGCCAGGGCATCGACCACGTTGGATTTGCCGGAACCGTTGGGCCCGACGACGGCGGTGATGCCCGGCTCGAAGCGCAGAGTCGTCGGCGAAGCAAAGGACTTGAAGCCCTTTAGCGTCAGACTCTTCAGGTACACGGCGAGCCAGACTACCGCCCAAATTGCCCGTGCCACCGTCACCGAGGGGTGTCGGCTCGTCCGAAATTCGCCTGTCGCTCACAGCCTGACGCACTGGTAACAGTGGCCACTTCAGTCACTGAGAAGGAGGCGCTACTGCCCACGAAAGGTCCGGCGGTGCCGCTGTGACTGCTGCGACTCGGCGCGGCTGGATCAGCGTTCGACGAACCCGTCGAACCGCTCTTGCGGCTGCGACCACTCGGCGACAACCTGGTCGACGCGGCCCGGCCGGGCGGGCCACGAGGTGCCGCCCTCCAGCAGATCTAGTAATTTCTCGCCCGCTTCCCGTGGGCCGTCGGCGACAACCAGGACGCGACCGTCGGCCTGGTTGGCCGCGTAGCCGGTAAGGCCGAGCTCCAGCGCCCGGCACCGGGTCCACCAACGAAAGCCCACGCCCTGAACCATGCCGTCCACGCGGGCGGTGAGCCGGACGTCAGGACCCGACATCGTCAACCTTGAAGGTGACCTCCGTGCCGGATTTCAGCGTGCGCCCCACGGTGCAGACCAGATCGATCGCCCGCTCCACCACGACCAGCAGCCGTTCCTTGTCCTCCCCGGACAGGCCCGACAGGTCCAGTTCGAGGGTTTCGGAGAGCAGCGGATAGACCTCGTCGTCGCGGTCGGCCTCGCCGGAAACCCGGACCACCGCCTGGTAGTCGTCGCCGAGCCGACGGGCCAGCGGGTGATCGCTCGACATCCCGCTGCACGCGGCGAGCGCGATTTTCAGCAGTTCGCCGGGGGTGAACACACCTTCGACGTCCTCGGAGCCGACCAGAACCTGCGCCCCGCGCGAGCTATGGCCGGTGTAGCGGCGTGATCCGGTGCGTTCGACCCACAGTTCCGTCATGGCTCATTTCTACCGGGGACACCGACTGCGCTCTCAGCGAACCACCAACGACAGCAGCTTCTTGCCGAAAGATATCGCTGCCGAGTCGTTTTCGCACAAGACCACAGCCTGCTCGCCAACACTGTCACGTAGTTCGCGCTCCAGGACGTCGCGCAGCGTGGACGCCGCACCCGGGCATCCGTGGCAGGCGCCCAACATCCGAACGGTCACGGTGTCCCCAACCACCGAAACCAGCTCGATCGACCCGCCGTGCGAGCTGGCGAGCGCGCCGACCGACCCGGAAAGAAGCTCCGCGACAACGGCTTCCAACTCCGGAGCGGGCGGCGCGTCGACCGCCCAGCCGGCCGGGTCGCCAAGTGCCGCACTGAGCGCCTCGCGAATATCGTCACCCAACTCACGCCAGCTGTTAGCCGCACCGATCGTGATCAGAATGCCGGTGGCGCCCACCGCAAGCCCGTCGATCACTCCGGCGTCCAGCAAGGCGCCCAGCCTGCCCGGGGCGGTGCGGACGCTGCCGCGCGGTGGCAGCCGATCCGGTGCGACCACCCAGCGCAGCTGCCGCGGATTTTCTGTGGCCGTGGCGTGGATCGGAATCATGCGCCCAGGGCGATCGCTACCGACCGGGCGGCAAATGCCATTACCCAGGCCAGCACGAACATGTAGGACCACGCGAACGCTGGCCAGCGCCACGAGTTGGTTTCGCGGCGCATCACCGCGACGGTGGACATGCATTGCAGCGCGTAGATGAAGTACGCCATCAGCGCGATGACGGTCGGCGCGGTGAACACCTTGTGGCCGTTGTCGTCCGTCAGGGAGACCAGCGCTTCGTGCGGATCATCGGGGCTCTCTGCCGCCGCCACCTGGCCCAGAGTGGACACGAACACTTCGCGCGCCGACATGGAACCCAGCAAGGCGATGTTGACATGCCAGTCGAATCCGAGTGGCTTGAACACCGGCCCGATCGCCTTCCCGACATCGGCGGCCCAGCTGTGGTCCATCACGTAGGCGGTGGCCTCGGTCGGCGACATGTGTGCGGTCTCGGCCTCGCGCGGCGGCAGATTGAGCAGCACCCACAGCACGATCGATGTGCCCAGGATGATCGTTCCGGCCTTGCGCAAGAACATCTTGGCCGAATCCCACATCGTGATCAGCACGTTTTTTGCCGACGGGAAGCGGTACGGCGGAAGCTCCATCGTGAACGGCAGCACATCGCTGCGCAGGATCGTCGATTTGAACAACGCCGCGGCGATCAGCGCCGAGGTGCCGCCGCACACATACAGCGCGAACATCGCGACACCCTGCGCGCTCAGGCCGCCCCATTGGGTCTTCGGCGACACCAGGATGCCGACCAGCAGGGTGAACACCGGAAGCCGGGCCGAGCAGGTCATCAGCGGCGCCGTGATGATGGTGGCGATCCGGTCGCGCGACGACGGCAACGTCCGGGTGGCAATGATCCCCGGGATCGCGCAGGCGAACGACGACAGCATCGCGACGAAGGCGCGGCCTTCCAATCCCGTCGCCGCCATCACCCGGTCCATCAAGAATGCTGCGCGCGCCATGTAGCCGACGTTCTCCAGCAGCGCGATCAGCAGGAACAGCAACACGATCTGCGGGATGAATTGAAGCACCGTCCCGACGCCACCGATCAGCCCCTGGCCGAGTAGCCCGCGCGCGACGTAGTTGCCGACGTGGTTGCTGACCAGGCCGCCGAGCCAGGTGAGCCAATCGCCCACCTGATCCTGCAGTGGCGCGGCGATGGTGAAGACGACCTGAAAGAAGCAGAACATCACCGCGAAGAAGATGGCGGTCCCCCACAGCGGGTGCAGCACGACCGCGTCGATCCCCCGCGTGCGCCGATCCGGTTTCGGCGCAACGTAATCGGCCGCATCCAGCACCGACCTACCCCACGCATCGATGGCGTCGTTGTCACCCGGGGGCAGGATCGGGGGCCGAAGCCAGCGAGCGAAGGACGTCAGTTGGGCGCGCAGGGTGTCGATGCCCACGCCGCGGTTGGCGACGACCGGGACGACCGGCACGCCCAGCGCCGTCGACAAGGCGTCGACGGAGATGCCGCCGCCCCGCGCGGTCAACTCGTCGGTCATGCTCAGCACCAGCAGGCACGGAAGGTCCCGCCGCAGCACCTGGGCCACCAGAATGATCGAGCGGTGCAGCGTGGTGGCGTCGGCGACGATGACGATCGCATCGGGACAGCCGTCGCCGTAGACCTCGCCGTCCAGCAGATCGGCAACCACCTGCTCGTCCGGACTGATCGGGTTGAGGCTGTAGGTGCCCGGCAAATCCTCGATGGCAACCTCGACGCCGTCCACCTTCGTGATGCCGACGCTGCGTCCGACCGTGACAACCGGATAGTTACCGGTCTTGGCGCGCAGTCCGGTCAATTGGTTGAACACCGAAGTCTTGCCCGCGTTGGGACTGCCCACCAGAGCGATGCGTGCCATACCTGCGACGGCGACCCCCGCGCCGCCTTCCTCGTGGCAGGACATCATGCGTCGCTGCCCGGGGTGACCTCGATCAGACGCGCCTCGCGCCGGCGCAGGCACAGTTCGGTGTCCTGAACCCGATAGATGGTCGGGTCGCCCATCGGGGCCCGGCGGATGACCTCGACATCGGAGGCCGGCCGAAATCCCAACTGCCGTAGTCGGCCCGCCACCACCGACGATGCCGCCGGCGCCACGCCCACGATGGTTGCCTGCTGGCCCGGCGACAGCTGGGCCAGCACGGTTGGCGAACCCGAAAAACGATCCGCGTTCCGCGCCGATTTCCGCCGACGCGTGAGGTTCATCATCCTGGTAAGGCTAACCTCACGATGCTGAGGTTAGCCTCAGCTTCTGGCGAGAAATGTTAACTGCGCGGACGCGGCTGACACCGCGGACAGTAGAACGACGAACGGTTCATAAACCGCTCACGGCGGATGACCGCGCCGCACCGCCGGCAGCTTTCGCCTTCGCGCCCATACGCATCAAGGGATCGGTCGAAGTAGCCGGACTCGCCGTTGACGTTGACGTACAGCGAATCGAACGAGGTCCCGCCCTGGACGAGCGCCTCGCGCATCACCTCTGCGGCCGCGTCCAGCACGGCGACCAACTGACGGCGGCTCAGCGTGGCGGCCACCCGGGCGCCGTGAACCTTGGCCCGCCACAACGCCTCATCGGCGTAGATGTTGCCGATCCCGGAGACGACGGTCTGGTCCAGGAGTTGACGCTTGATCTCGGAATGCTTCCGCCGCAACACTTTTACCACCGCATCGGCATCGAAGCGGGGGTCCAGAGGGTCACGCGCGAGGTGAGCCACCCGCTCGGGAACCACGCTGCCGTCGACCTCTGTCAGGTCGGCAAGCATCCAGCCCCCGAAGGTCCGCTGGTCGGCGAAGCTGAGCAAGGTCCCGTCGTCGAGCAGCGCGGAGATCCGGACGTGGTCGGCCCGCGGCACCGCGCCCAGCAGCATCTGCCCGCTCATGCCGAGGTGAACGACCAGCGCGGTATCGGGCTTGGGCTCCCCGGACCCGTCGTCCAGCAGCAGCCACAGGTATTTGCCGCGCCGATCGGTTCCGTCGATCCGCACGTCCAGCAGCCGGGCCGTGAGGTCGGCGGCACCGGCCTCATGGCGGCGCACCGCGCGGGGGTGGTGCACCCGAACCGCGGTGATCGTCTTGCCCACAACGTGGGCCTGCAAGCCGCGGCGCACCACCTCGACTTCGGGCAGCTCGGGCATCTAGTGATGATCGCAAGCGCGGCGAAGCCGGGCGCAGCGGGTCGTCACCATCAAGTCAAGTGATGATCGCAAGCGCGGCGAAGCCGGGCGCAGCGGGTCGTCACCATCAAGTCAAGTGATGATCGCAAGCGCGGCGAAGCCGGGCGCAGCGGGTCGTCACCATCAAGTCAAGTGGGCGTTTTTCCCGCGGTGTCCAGCGCTTCCAGCGTTTTCCAGGTCGCGGCGGCCGCCTTCTGCTCGGCTTCCTTCTTGGAGCGGCCGACACCCGATCCGTATTCGGTCTCCATCACGACGACGACCGCGGTGAATTCCTTGTCGTGGTCCGGGCCGGTGGAGGTGACCAGGTAGGACGGTGCGCCCAAGCCGCGGGCCGCGGTCAGCTCCTGCAGGCTGGTCTTCCAGTCCAGCCCCGCGCCCAGCGTCGGCGCGGCGTCCAGCAGCGGACCGAACAGCCGCAGGATCGCCTCACGCGACACCTCGATTCCGTGGTGCAGGTAGATCGCACCCAGCAGCGATTCCATGCCGTCGGCCAGGATGCTCGACTTGTCGGCCCCACCGGTGTTCGATTCGCCGCGCCCCAGCAGGAGGTGAGCGCCCAGTCCCCCTTCACACAGTCTTCGCCCAACCTCGGCCAGCGCCTGGGTGTTGACGACACTGGCACGCAGTTTGGCCAGGTCACCCTCGGAACGGTCGGGATGACGGTGGTAGAGCTCGTCGGTGACGATCAGGCCCAGGACGGCGTCGCCGAGGAATTCCAGCCGCTCGTTGGTCGGTAGCCCGCCGTGCTCGTAGGCGTAGCTGCGGTGGGTCACCGCCAACGAGAGCAGCTCCTCGGGCAGGTCGACCCCGAGCGCCTCGAGCAGAAGTTCCCGCGAGGTCACTGGTCACCCCGAGCGGAATCCGGGTCGCCGGAATCGTCGGACAGCATGTCCACCAGCTTGGCCCACCGCGGATCGATGCTGTCGTGGTGGTGGGCGGGGTCGTTGGCCAGCAGCACCCCGCATTCCGGGCACAACCCCGGGCAATCGGGTCGGCATACCGGGACAAACGGGAGCTCGAGCCCGACGGCGTCGATGACGAACTGCTGGAGGTCGATGCGGTCGTCGACAACCCGGCCCACCTCGTCTTCCTCGGTGGTCGCCTCGGTGGTGCTGGCCGGGTAGGCGAAGAGCTCGGTCAAGCCGACCTGCACGTGCCCGTTGACCTCGGTCAGGCACCGGGCGCACTCGCCGACGGTGGGCCCGGACAACGTGCCGGTGACCAGCACGCCCTCCGACACCGATTCGACCCGCAGATCCATTTCCAGCAGAGCGCCCTGCTGGATCGCGATCATGTCCAGTCCGATGCGCAGCGGGCTGGGCACGGTGTTACGCAAGGTGACCATCGAACCCGGGCGTCGGCCGAGCCGCGCGACGTCGATCGCCAGCGGCGAGACCGAATGCTGCTGCGCAGTGGTGGTGTGTTTGCGCGCCATAGCAAAAAGCTTACGACGCCGCCCGCGTGCGCTAGGGGCTACCGGGTCGCGTAGTCGTGCGTTCCGGCGGCCGTCCGGAGCTGGTGGCGACCACGGCCCACCGAACGAAGCGTGCCGTTGAGGAACTCCTCGAACTCGGCGAGCTTGTTGTCGACGTAGATGTCGCACTCACCCCGCAGCCGGTCGGCCTCGGCGTGTGCGGTGTCGATGAGACGGGTGGATTCCGCATTCGCCGCTTGCACGACCTCGTTCTGCGAGACCAGGCGCTGCTGCTCCTTGATGCCCTCTTGCACGGCCTTCTCGTAGGAGATGTTGCCGTTTTCGATGAGCCGGTCGGCTTCGGCCTGGGCACGGGACACGCTGGCCTCGTACTCGCGTTTGGCCGCGGTGGCGATGCGGATCGATTCCTCGCGGGCCTCGCCCACCATCCGCTCGCTGTGCTGACGCGCCTCGTTCACCATCCGGTCGGCCTGCGCCTTGGCGTCGGAGAGCAGCCGGTCGGCCTCCGCGCGGGAGTGGTTGAGCATCGACTCCGACTCGGTGGTTGCCGAGGACACCATGGATTCGGCGTGCGACTTGGCGTCCTGCAGCATCGAGTCACGGGCGTCGAGCACGTCCTGGGCGTCGTCCAGTTCGCCGGGGATCGCATCTTTGATGTCGTCGATCAGCTCCAGCACGTCACCGCGAGGCACCACACAGCCAGCCGTCATCGGCACGCCGCGGGCTTCTTCGACAATGGCGCCTAATTCATCCAGCGCTTCAAAGACTCGGTACACGGCCATGCCCTCCTGGCGTCTTAGCAAAAACCTGTTGTTACCAGTGTGCCTGGTGTTACCTCTGTGACGGCGGTGGCAAGGCCGGTGTGTCGGCATTGACCTGAAGCGCCCGGCGAGGCAATTTGCCGGCCGGGCGCACGGCACTGGCAGGCAGTCGGCCCACAAAAGTAGATTCTTCCAGGACTTCCGCGCTTGCGCCCGCGCAGGGCGCTTGTCGTCATCGCGGGAACCAGCAGGCCAGCTAGCAGCATCAAGTTAGGCTGAATCAGTGAATGCGCCCACGGACCGAGTCAGCGCCAACGCGAAGCCGGCCGCATCAACGCTCTACATATTTCCGCACGCCGGAGGATCCGCGACCTTCTACGTGCCGTTTGCGAAGGCGTTCTCCGCGGGCATCCAACGCGTTGCCGTCCAGTACCCCGGGCGGCGCGATCGGGGCCTCACACAGCTTCCGAGCATCCCCGAGTTCGCGGACGAGATCTTCACCATGATGGGACCCACCGCCCCCACCGACCGTCCGGTGGCCTTCTTCGGCCACAGCATGGGCGGGTTGCTGGCCTTCGAAGTGGCGCTGCGCTTCCAATCGGCCGGGCATCCGATCGCCGCTCTTTTCGTGTCGTCGTGCGCGGCACCCGGCCACATCCGCTACAAGGAACTCCAGGGTTCGGATCACGACATTTTGAACGTCGTCGCGCAGGTCACCGACACGAACCCCGAAATGCTGGCGAATGACGAATTCGCCGCGACGATTCTGCCGACCTTGCAAAGCGTTAGGGCGATTGCCGCTTACACCCGCGCGCCTGAGGTGACGGTGTCGTGCCCGATCCACGCCTTCGTCGCGGATAACGACATCATTGTGGCCGAGGAGAACATGGCGGCCTGGTCCGATCGCACCACGAATGAATTCTCCCTCCAGATATTTGCTGGAGATCATTTTTACCTCAATAATCATTTGCCGGAACTGGTGAAAAACATTGAGGAAAAATTCTCGATCGGGGCAACGGGAGTTAGCTAAGCGGGCTGGCGGGGGGTGCCGGGCGAATGTGCGCAGCCACCGGGCCGCCGATGCCCACCCGCTGACCGGACACACAGGCCGACCGCCCCGCCCGGGAAGCCGTCCCAGCCCACTACCGCCGCCGGCCCGCCCCAGTCGCGCCATGGCATCACCAGGGGCCTTGACACCGGGCGCCTGGGTGGCGCTCAAAACGGTGCGCTGGTCCCAAAACCAACCAGCCGCGCCACCCGTTGGATAGGCGATCTTGGTCACAACAAACTGCCCACATACCACTCCAGCACCACCAACACCACCAAGCACTCGCCGGGCACAGCGCCATGACCTGCAGCAACGACGTTCTCAGTAAAAATGCTCCACAGTGTCAACAACCCACGCCGTATCCTGTGTAGAAAGCTGTGGATTTTTCAAAAACCGAACACTTCCCCGTGTTAGATTGCTTACCTTGCTTAAGGAGACTCGTGGCCGGGGAGGGAAACCGGGGACCCCGCCCATCCAGTCTTAACGCGCCGACGTTTCCGCCAGCAGCTGCTGTGTGCTAGGGGGGCTCCATCTGGAGCCACAAAGCCGCTCGAAAGCTACACACAGGGTGCGTGCACTTTAGTGACGCCGACAGCGAGTTGGGAAGGTAACGAAATGCCGGTAAGTAATGCGTCTATACCTGCTTTGCTGCAGGGGCGGGCTGATGAACAGCCTGACGCGACGGCGTTCACCTACATCGACTACGAGCAGGACCCGACTGGGTTTGCTGAGACCCTCACATGGTCGCAAATGTCGCGGCGCGCACGCATTCTTGCCGAAGAACTCGCACTGTGCGGCTCACCCGGTGACCGCGTGGCGATTCTTGCGCCGCAGGGACTGGAATATATTGTCGCTTTCTTCGGCGCGCTCGAAGCCGGCTTCATCGCCATTCCGCTCTCGACGCCGCAATACGGTGTGCACGACGACCGGATTTCCTCGGTACTGCAGGATTCCAACCCGGTCGCCATTCTCACCACCTCTGCCGTGGTCGGCGACGTCACGAAATACGCAACGGGATACGACGGGCAACCCGCCCCATTCGTCATCGAGATTGATCTGCTGGATTTGGATTCTCCCCGCGAACTCTCGCCCAGCCAGCACCACTCTTCCGGCGCCGCATATTTGCAATACACGTCCGGCTCGACGCGCACGCCGGCCGGTGTCATCGTGTCGAACAAGAACGTCATCGCGAACGTGACACAGAGCATGTATGCCTACTTTGGGGATCCCGCTCAGATTCCGGCCGACCTGACCCTGACGTCCTGGCTGCCGCTGTACCACGACATGGGGCTGATTCTGGGACTTTTTGCGCCATTGGTGGCCCAGCGGAGCGCGGTGTTGATGAGCCCGATGTCATTTTTGGTCCGCCCGGCACGTTGGATCCACATGCTCGCCACCAACGGTCCGTGCCTCTCCGCCGCACCCAACTTCGCCTTCGAATTGTCCGTGCGCAGAACATCCGACGACGACATGGCCGGACTTGACCTCGGCAACGTGCAACGAATCGTCAGTGGCAGCGAACGAATCCATGTCGCGACGGTGAAGCGTTTCACCGAGCGGTTCGCTCCCCACAATCTGAGCGCCACGGCAATCCGTCCGTCTTACGGGCTCGCGGAAGCAACGCTTTATGTGGCCGCTCCCGAACCCGGCACCGCGCTCAAGACGGTCCGTTTCGACTATGAGCACCTGACTGCCCGTCAAGCCATGCCCTGCGGAACCGACGGGACTCTCGGAACCGAACTCATCGGCTACGGCGCCCCGACCCCACGTCCGTGCGAATCGTCCACCCGGAGACCATGGTGGAGAGCTCCGAGGGGACCGTGGGCGAGATTTGGGTGCGGGGCGACCACGTGACGATGGGATATTGGCGCAAGCCGGAACAAACCGAGCGCGTTTTCAACGCCAAGCTGGTTGATCCCGCAAAGGGAGCCGCCGAGGGGCCGTGGCTGCGTACCGGCGATCTGGGCGTGATCTCCGACGGCGAGCTGTTCATCATGGGTCGCATCAAAGATCTGCTCATCGTCGACGGGCGCAACCACTACCCCGACGACATCGAGGCCACGATCCAGGAAATCACCGGCGGCCGGGTCGCGGCGATATCGGTGCCCGACGACATCACCGAGCAACTGGTGGCCATCATCGAACTCAAGAACAAAGCAGCCTCCGCGGAGGAGAGACTGGTGCGGCTTCGTTCGGTGAAGCGCAAAGTCACCTCGGCGATTTCGAAGTCGCACAGTCTGCGAGTCGCCGACCTTGTGCTGGTGTCACCCGGTTCGATACCGATCACCACGAGCGGGAAGGTCCGGCGCTCAGCCTGTGTCGAGCGTTATCAAACTGAGGGATTCACCAGGCTGGACGTGACCGTATGACATCGTCGGGCATCGGCGGTGAAGCCGACCTGCGCCACTGGCTGGTCGACTACCTGGTGACCAACATCGGCTGCACGCCGGACGAGGTCGACCCTGATCTGTCGCTGGCCGACCTTGGCGTGAGCTCTCGCGAGTCGGTCGTGCTGTCGGGTGAATTGTCAGAGCTGTTGGGAAAGACCGTGTCCCCGATCGAATTCTGGGAGCACCCGACGATCAACGCTTTGGCCGCCCACCTCACCGCGCCCGAAGGCGACCCCGAATCCGACGCGGGACCCACCCGCCCGGTTCGTAACTCGCTTGACGAGCCGATCGCCGTCGTCGGATTGGGGTGCCGCTTCCCCGGAGGGATATCGGGCCCAGAAGCATTGTGGCAGTTTGTGGTTGAGCGCGGTTGCACGATCGGGGAAGTGCCGCCCGAACGGTGGCAACCGTTCGACAACGGTTCGCCCGAGGTAGCGGCAACGTTGGCTCGCACGACGCGGTGGGGCTCATTCCTGCCCGACCTCGACGCCTTCGACGCCGAATTCTTCGAGATCTCCCCCAGCGAAGCCGACAAGATGGACCCCCAACAGCGCCTGTTGCTGGAGGTGGCCTGGGAAGCGTTGGAGCACGCCGGCATACCGCCGAGCTCGCTGCGCCGTTCGCAGACGGGAGTATTCGCTGGCGCATGCCTGAGTGAATACGGCGTCATCGCAGCCAACGATCTCTGCCAGGTCGACGGCTGGAACAACACCGGCGGCGCGATGAGCATCATCGCCAACCGTCTGTCCTACTTCCTCGACCTGCGCGGCCCATCGGTCGCGATCGACACCGCATGCTCGTCGTCGTTGGTGGCCATTCACCTGGCGTGCCAGAGCCTGCGAACCCAGGATTCCCATCTGGCCATCGCCGCCGGTGTCAATTTGCTGTTGTCCCCCGCGGTGTTTCGCGGTTTCGACCAAGTCGGTGCGCTATCGCCCACGGGTAGGTGCCGCGCGTTCGATGCGGCGGCGGATGGCTTTGTGCGTGGTGAGGGCGCCGGCGTGGTGGTCCTCAAGCGGCTGACCGACGCGCAGCGCGACGGCGATCGGGTGCTGGCGGTGATCTGCGGCTCGGCGGTCAACCAAGACGGCCGCTCCAACGGATTGATGGCCCCCAATCCCGCTGCCCAGATGGCGGTGCTGCGTGCCGCCTACACCAACGCCGGAATGCAGCCCGGCATGGTCGACTATGTCGAAACGCACGGCACCGGAACGTTGTTGGGCGACCCGATCGAAGCGCGCGCCCTGGGCACGGTCCTGGGCCGTGGTCGTCCCGAAGATTCTCCGCTGCTGATCGGCGCCCTGAAGACAAACCTGGGTCATACCGAAGCGGCGGCCGGGATCGCGGGCTTCATCAAGGCCGTGATGGCGGTGGAGCGCGGCGAAATCCCGCCCAATCAGCGCTTCGAAAGCCCCAACCCGCACATTCCCTTCGACAATCTGCGAATGAAAGTTGTTGACACGCAGACTATCTGGCCCGACACGGGACGACCACGCCGGGCCGGCGTGTCGTCGTTCGGTTTCGGCGGCACCAACGCTCACATCGTGATCGAGCAGGGGCAAGAGGTCACGCCCCCACGTCGACCCGAGCCGGATGCGGGGGTGTCGACGTTGGTGGTGTCGGGTAAGACGGCGGCGCGGGTGGCGGTGACGGCGTCGGTGTTGGCCGATTGGATGCAGGGGGCTGGCGCGCAGGTGGCGTTGGCCGAGGTGGCTCACACCGTCAACCATCACCGGGCCCGGCAATCCAAGTTCGCCACCGTGGTGGCTCGTGATCGTGCGGCTGCGGTGGAAGGTCTTCGCGCCCTGGCCGCCGGCCAGCACGCCCCCGGTGTGGTGAGCCCGTATGAGGGTGCCGGCGGGCCGGGCACGGTGTTCGTCTACTCCGGTCGCGGCTCGCAGTGGGCCGGCATGGGCCAACGACTACTCGTCGATGAACCCGCCTTTGCCGCCGCGATCGCCGAACTCGAACCCACTTTCGTTGCCGAGGCCGGGTTTTCGCTGCACGAGGTGATCGCCGGCGGCAAACACCTCGAGGGCATTGAACAAATCCAGCTCGGCCTGATCGGCATGCAACTGGGGCTGACCGAACTGTGGCGCTCCTACGGCGTGACCCCGGATCTGGTCATCGGGCACTCCATGGGCGAGGTCGCGGCCGCGGTGGTCGCCGGTGCGCTGACCCCGGCCGAGGGATTGCGGGTCACCGCGACCCGCTCGCGGCTGATGGCCCCGCTGTCAGGGCAGGGCGGCATGGCCCTGCTCGAACTTGATGTGGCCGCCACCGAGGCGTTGATCGCCGATCACCCGCAGGTCACGCTGGGCATCTACAACTCGCCGCGCCAAACCGTGATCTCGGGGCCCACCGACCAGATCGAAGCCCTCATCGACAAGGTGCGCGGCCAAAACCGGTTCGCCAGCCGAGTCAATATCGAAGTGGCCCCCCACAACCCGGCCATGGACGCCCTGCAACCCGCCATGCGCGCCGAGCTGGCCAACCTGACCCCACGGCCACCCTCGATCCCGATCATCTCCACCACCTACGAAAACCTGCAAGCCCCAGCGGCATTCGACGCCGAACACTGGGCCACCAACATGCGCAACCCGGTCCGCTTCCAACAAGCCATCGCGCACGCCGGCAGCCCAGCCGGCGGGCCCAACCACACCTACATCGAAATCAGCGCCCACCCACTCCTGACCCAAGCGGTCCTGGAAACCCTGCACAATGCCCAGCACGGAAGTAAGTACGCGTGCGTCGGGACGCTGCAGCGCGACAGCGACGACACCATCACCTTCCGTACCAACCTCAACAGGGTGCGCACCACCCACCCGCCGCAGCCTCCGCATCCGCCCGAACCACACCCACAGATCCCCACCACCCCGTGGCACCACACCCGACACTGGCTCCCCCGCGCGACGGTGACGGCCCCGGCGCCAAAAGCACCGCGCAGCAATGGTTTACCAGCCGGTGCTGCGGCACGGTCGGAGTATCTGGACGGTGCACTCGACTCCTGGTGCTACCAGATGGCGTGGCCGGCGAAGCCCTTAACAGCTGCGGAGCCGAATGCCGAGGTTGCCGGCGCCCGCCGGTGGCTGGTGCTGTCCGACGCCGACCTGGGCGACGAACTGGCCCGGATCGCCGGGCCACAATCCCATGTCGACGTTGCCCAGTCCTCGGTGCTCGATGACGAGGCCGCGTTGGGCGCGGCGCTGCGCGGTGTCGATCATGTGGTCTATGCGCCGCCGGTCGGCAAGTCCGTCGACGCCGGCACGGCCTACCTTCTGTTCCATCAGGCACGCCGCCTGGTCGCCGCGATGGCTGCCGGCACCTCACCGGCCAAGTTGTTCATCGTGACCCGCAACGCCCAACCGCTGGCCGAAGGCGATCACGCCAACCCCAGCCACGGGGCGCTATGGGGCCTGGGACGCACACTCGCACTCGAGCACCCCGAAATCTGGGGCGGGATCGTTGATTTGGACGGCTCGGTGCCCGCAGAACTGGCGGCGCCCCAGGTGCTGGGTGAGGTCAACGGCGACGACGGTGAAGACCAGGTCGTCTATCGGCGGGGTGTGCGGCACGTGCCCCGGCTGCAACGGCGTGAGGTGCCGTCACAGGCGCCGGTGACGCTGGACGCCAATACCTCTCAGCTCGTCGTCGGCGCGACCGGCAATATCGGGCCACACCTGATCCGGCAGCTCGCACAGATGGGCGCAAAGACCATCGTCGCCGTGTCTCGTCATCCCGGCCAGCGACTGCACGAACTGGCCGAAAGCCTTGCCGTGCAGGGAATCACTCTGACCACTGTCGCAGCAGATGCCACCGACGAGACCGAGATGAGCGCACTGTTCGACCGGTTCGGCGCCGACTTGCCGCCACTGGAGGGCATCTATCTAGCAGCCTTCGCCGGCGCCCCGGTCCTGCTCAGCGAGATGACCAACGACGACATCACGGCGATGTTCGCGCCGAAACTGGACGCCGCCGCGGTGCTGCACCGGCAGTCGCTGAAAACGCCGGTACGCCACTTCGTGCTGTTCTCCTCCATCTCGGGCCTGACCGGGTCACGCTGGCTGGCCCACTACACCGCCACCAGCGGCTTCCTCGACGCGCTGGCCTACGCCCGCCGCGTGATGGGCCTGTCGGCCACCACCGTCAACTGGGGATTGTGGAAATCGCTGGCCGACGCCGAACACGATTTCAGCCAGGTCAGCATGGGCTCCGGCCTGCTGCCGATGCAAGACGACATCGCCATCGGTGCGCTGCCGATCGTGATGAGCCCGGCCGCCGGCGTGCATTCCGTTGTCGTCGACGCGGATTGGCCGCTGCTGGCAGAGGCCTACCGGACCCGCGGATCGCTGCGCATCGTCGACGACCTACTGGCGGACTCTGCGGCGTCCGACTCCCTGGTTCCGGCACGGGACTGGTCGCATCTCTCGCGGGCGCAGATTCGCACCGAGTTGGAGATCGGCCTGCGCACCATCGTCGCCCGCGAACTGCGGATCCCCGAATCGGACCTCGAAGCCGATCGGCCGCTGGCCGAACTGGGCCTCAACTCGCTGATGGCGATGGCGATTCGACGCGAGGCCGAGGTCTTGGCGGGTATCGAATTGTCGGCGACCATGCTGTTCAACCATCCCAGCGTCGCGGCCCTAGCGGACTACCTTGCGAAAGCAGTGGCACCGCAGGCGGATTCAGGAAATGATGAGATCGCGGAGCTGTCCGCTTCAGCAGGAAGCACATTGGACAGTTTGTTCGACCGCATCGAGTCGTCTCCTGTAGCCGCCGAGGAGCCCGCGTAATGCGAAGTGTTTTCAGCCGCATCCTTGGTATGACGGCGGAACAGCGCACGGCCTTGTCCGAAGAATTCGCCCGGGCCGCGCGCACCACCACGGCCGAACCGGTCGCGGTGGTGGGAATCGGATGCCGCTTTCCGGGAAACGTGACGGGCCCGGAGAGCTTCTGGGACCTCATGGTCGAAGGCCGAAACGCGATCTCCGGGATTCCCGCGGACCGGTGGGACGCCGAGGCCTTCTACGACGCCGACCCGCTGACACCCGGGCATATGACGACGAAGTGGGGCGGCTTCGTGCCCGACATCGCGGGATTCGACGCCGAGTTTTTCGGGATCACCCCGCGCGAAGCCGCGTCGATGGACCCGCAGCAGCGGATGCTGCTCGAGGTCACCTGGGAAGCCCTCGAACATGCCGGCATCCCAACGGATTCCCTCAGCGGTTCCCGAACCGGCGTGCTGATGGGCGTTTACTTCAACGAGTACCAGTCCATGGTGGCCAGCAGCCCGGAACGCGTCGACGCCTACACCGGGACCGGCAGCTCGCACAGCATCACCGCGGGGCGGATCTCCTACCTGCTGGGACTGCGCGGTCCGGCCGCGGCCGTCGACACGGCGTGCTCGTCGTCCTTGTCGGCGATCCACCTGGCCTGTCAGAGCTTGCGGGCACGCGAGACCGACTTGGCGCTGGCCGGTGGGGTCAGCGTGACGCTGCGCCCGGAGACCCAAATCGCCATCTCGGCGTGGGGACTGCTCTCTCCCCATGGCCGGTGCGCCACCTTCGATGCGGCGGCGGATGGCTTTGTGCGTGGTGAGGGCGCCGGCGTGGTGGTGCTCAAGCGGTTGACCGACGCGGTGCGTGACGGCGATCAGGTGCTGGCGGTGGTGCGCGGTTCGGCGGTCAACCAGGACGGCCGCTCCAATGGCATTACCGCACCCAACACCGCGGCCCAGTGCGATGTGATCGCCGATGCGTTGCGGTCGGCCGATGTCGCGCCGGAAAGCGTGCACTACGTCGAAAGCCACGGAACCGGAACGGCTCTCGGTGACCCGATCGAGTTCGAGGCGCTGGCCGCCACCTATGGCCGCGGCGAGGGCTCGTGCGCGCTGGGAGCGGTGAAGACCAACATCGGTCACCTCGAGGCGGCGTCCGGAGTAGCCGGGTTCATCAAGGCGGTGCTGGCGGTGCAGCGCGGCCACATCCCACCGAATCTGCACTTCTCGCAATGGAATCCGGCGATCGATGCGGCGCCGACCCGTCTTTTCGTTCCGGTCGAGAACATCGCATGGCCCGCGGATTCGGGTCCGCGCCGCGCGGCGGTGTCCTCTTTCGGCCTGGGCGGCACGAATGCCCACGCGATCGTCGAGCAGGGCCCGGAACTGGCGCCGGTCACCGGCGATGCCCCGGATGCGGGGGTGTCGACGTTGGTGGTGTCGGGTAAGACGGCGGCGCGGGTGGCGGTGACGGCGTCGGTGTTGGCCGATTGGATGCAGGGGGCTGGCGCGCAGGTGGCGTTGGCCGAGGTGGCTCACACCGTCAACCATCACCGGGCCCGGCAATCCAAGTTCGCCACCGTGGTGGCTCGTGATCGTGCGGCTGCGGTGGAAGGTCTTCGCGCCCTGGCCGCCGGCCAGCACGCCCCCGGTGTGGTGAGCCCGTATGAGGGTGCCGGCGGGCCGGGCACGGTGTTCGTCTACTCCGGTCGCGGCTCGCAGTGGGCCGGCATGGGCCAACGACTACTCGTCGATGAACCCGCCTTTGCCGCCGCGATCGCCGAACTCGAACCCACTTTCGTTGCCGAGGCCGGGTTTTCGCTGCACGAGGTGATCGCCGGCGGCAAACACCTCGAGGGCATTGAACAAATCCAGCTCGGCCTGATCGGCATGCAACTGGGGCTGACCGAACTGTGGCGCTCCTACGGCGTGACCCCGGATCTGGTCATCGGGCACTCCATGGGCGAGGTCGCGGCCGCGGTGGTCGCCGGTGCGCTGACCCCGGCCGAGGGATTGCGGGTCACCGCGACCCGCTCGCGGCTGATGGCCCCGCTGTCAGGGCAGGGCGGCATGGCCCTGCTCGAACTTGATGTGGCCGCCACCGAGGCGTTGATCGCCGATCACCCGCAGGTCACGCTGGGCATCTACAACTCGCCGCGCCAAACCGTGATCTCGGGGCCCACCGACCAGATCGAAGCCCTCATCGACAAGGTGCGCGGCCAAAACCGGTTCGCCAGCCGAGTCAATATCGAAGTGGCCCCCCACAACCCGGCCATGGACGCCCTGCAACCCGCCATGCGCGCCGAGCTGGCCAACCTGACCCCACGGCCACCCTCGATCCCGATCATCTCCACCACCTACGAAAACCTGCAAGCCCCAGCGGCATTCGACGCCGAACACTGGGCCACCAACATGCGCAACCCGGTCCGCTTCCAACAAGCCATCGCGCACGCCGGCAGCCCAGCCGGCGGGCCCAACCACACCTACATCGAAATCAGCGCCCACCCACTCCTGACCCAAGCCATCACCGACACGCTGGAAGACGCACACCGCGAGCAGAGATTCACGAGTATCGGGACGTTGCAGCGCGACACCGATGACACCGTCACCTTCCGCACCAACCTCTATCTCACCGACGGCGCCACCCCACCGCAGACCCCGCATCCGCCCGAACCACACCCACAGATCCCCACCACCCCGTGGCACCACACCCACCACTGGTTCACCGCCGCCGAAACCCGGACGTCGACACCGGAGCGCAACGGCATTGTGCAGCACACGCATCCGTCACAAGGCGGTCCGCTCGACGACTGGTCGCTTCGGGTTGAGTGGGAAGCAACGCCTCTTCCCGATGCCGAGAACGCGGTCGCCGGCCGCTGGCTGGTGGTCGGCGATGCCGCCCTGGCCGCCGAACTGGGCTGCCTCGCGGACGTGCGGGCCGGCGACGCCGACCCGGCCGCGTTCGGCAGGGCGCTCGGCGACGTCGACCACGTGCTCTACGCACCGCCGGTTCCGGCTGATCCACTCGATGTCGGCACGGCCTACCGGCTTTTCCATCAGGTCCGCCGGCTTGCCTCGGCGATGGCTGCCGGCACCTCGCCGGCCAAGTTGTTCATGGTTACCCGCAACGCCCAACCGCTGGCCGAAGGCGATCACGCCAACCCCAGCCACGGGGCGCTATGGGGCCTGGGACGCACACTCGCACTCGAGCACCCCGAAATCTGGGGCGGGATAATCGATTTCGACGGCTCGGTACCGGTTCAGTTGTTAGCCCGGCAGGTGCTCGACGAGGCCGGCGTCACCGATCGCGAAGACCAGGTCGTCTATCGCTCCGGACTGCGGCACGTGCCGCGGCTGCGCAGGCGGGTGCTACCAACCGAAGCGGTGACGCTGGACGCCGGCGCCTGCCAGCTCGTCATTGGGGCGACCGGCAACATCGGGCCCCACCTGATCCGGCAGCTCGCACAGATGGGCGCAAAGACCATCGTCGCGGTGTCTCGTCATCCCGGCCGGCGACTGCACGATCTGGCCGAAAGTCTTGCCGTGCAGGGAATCACTCTGACCACTGTCGCAGCAGATGCCACCGACGAGACCGAGATGAGCGCACTGTTCGACCGGTTCGGCGCCGACTTGCCGCCGCTGGAGGGCATCTATCTGGCGGCCTTCGCCGGCCAGCCGGTCCTGCTCAGCGAGATGACCAACGACGACGTCACGGCGATGTTCGCGCCCAAGCTGGACGCCGCCGCGGTGCTGCACCGGCTGTCACTGGAAAAGCCGGTACGCCACTTCGTGCTGTTCTCCTCCATCTCGGGCCTGACCGGGTCACGCTGGCTGGCCCACTACACCGCCACCAGCGGCTTCCTGGACGCGCTGGCCTACGCCCGCCGCGTGATGGGGCTATCGGCCACCACCGTCAACTGGGGATTGTGGAAATCGCTGGCCGACGCCGAACACGATTTCAGCCAGGTCAGCATGGGCTCCGGGTTGCTGCCGATGGACGACGACATCGCCATCGGCGCGCTGGCACAGGCGATGAGCCCGGCCGCCGGCGTGCATTCCGTTGTCGTCGACGCGGATTGGCCGCTGCTGGCAGAGGCCTACCGGACCCGCGGATCGCTGCGCATCGTCGACGACCTACTGCCGATCCCGGGTGAGACGGCAATGCCGGAAAGCGAATTCCGCCTCGCGCTGGGTAAGCGCGCGCCCGAACGTCGCCACGACATGGTGCTCGGCCAGGTCGCGCGGCTGGCGGCCAACGTGATGGGACTGCCTCCGGCGGAGTCACTGGATCCCTCCACCGGCTTCTTCCAACTCGGGATGGACTCGCTGATGAGCGTGACTCTGCAGCGGTCACTGTCCGACACCCTCGGTGAATTCCTGCCGGCATCCGTGGTTTTCGACTACCCGACCGTGTACGCCCTCACCGACTATCTGGCCACGGTGCTGCCCGAGCTCACCGAAGCCGATGAGCAGCCGGACCCGGATGCCTACGACGAATTCAGCGAAGCTGAGTTGTTAGAGCAACTTTCGGAAAGACTAAGAGGGACGTAATGACCACCCCGACACCAGATCGCCGGGCGATCATCGCCGAAGCGCTGCATAAGATCGACGATCTGTCCGCTCGTCTCGAGATCGCAGAGAAGGCGGGCACCGAGCCGATCGCGGTTATAGGGATGGGTTGCCGATTCCCGGGTGGGGTGGACAGTCCGGAGCAGTTCTGGGACTTGTTGCGCGACGGGCGAAGCGGCATTGTGCGGGTTCCGCCGCAGCGATGGGACGCCGACGCTCTGTTCACCGAGGATCACACCGTTCCCGGCACGATCTGCAACCGCGAAGGCGGCTTCCTTTCCGACTGGGAACCCGACGAGTTCGATGCGGAGTTCTTTTCCATCACCCCGCGCGAGGCGGCCGCGATGGACCCGCAGCAGCGGTTGTTCCTCGAAGTCGCCTTCGAAGCCCTGGAAAACGCCGGGATCCCACCGCACACCATTCGCGGCACCCAAACGTCGGTTTTCATCGGCGTCACCGCCTACGACTACATGCTCAAGATGTCCAGCACGGTGCGGCCCGAGGACCTCGACGCCTACCTACTCACCGGAAACTCGGCGAATTTCGCCGCCGGGCGGATGGCCTACCTGCTCGGAGCTCGCGGTCCCGCGGTGGTTTTGGACACCGCGTGCTCGTCGTCGCTGGTGGCCATCCACCTGGCCTGCCAGAGCCTGCGCTGGCGCGAAAGCGACGCGGCGCTGGTCGGCGGGACCAACCTGCTGCTCACCCCGGGAACCAGCATCGCCTGCTCACGGTGGGGCATGCTGTCGCCGGAAGGCCAGTGCAAGACCTTCGACGCGAGCGCCGACGGGTATGTCCGCAGCGAAGGCGCCGGTGTGGTGGTGCTCAAGCGGCTCTCCGACGCGCAACGGGACGGCAACCGCATCCTCGCCGTGGTGCGCGGTTCGGCGGTCAACCAGGACGGCGCCAGCAGCGGGGTGACCGTCCCCAACGGCCCCGCGCAGCAGGCACTGCTTCGCCAGGCGCTGACGTCGGCCAAGTTGACGCCGGCCGACATCGACTACATCGAGGCGCACGGCACCGGCACTCCGCTCGGCGACCCGATCGAACTCGATTCACTGAGCAAGGTTTTCGCCGATCGTGCCGACCGCGCGCCGCTGGTGCTGGGGGCGGTCAAGACCAATCTCGGTCACCTGGAAGCAGCGGCCGGCATCGCCGGATTCATGAAGACCGTGCTGGCCGTCGGACACGGCCGCATTCCACGGAACCTGAACTTCACCGAGCTCACCCCGCATGCCAGTAAAGGCGTGTCGCGGCTGACGATCGCCACCGAGGACCTGGAATGGCCGGCCACCGGGCAACCGCGCCGGGCCGGGGTGTCCTCGTTCGGTGTCAGTGGAACGAATGCCCATATCGTGATCGAGCAGGCCACCGATCCGGTTCCGGTGCGCCAGCGTGGATCTGACCCGGCGGTGTCGACACTGTTGGTGTCGGGCAAAACGAAGCAGCGGGTGGCGGCGACGGCGTCCGTGCTGGCCGACTGGATGGAAGGCGCCGGCGCCGACGTGGCGCTGGCCGACGTGGCGCACACCCTTGACCATCACCGCGCGCGGCAGATCAAGTTCGCCACGGTGGCCGCGGCCGATCGCGCCCAGGCCGTCGCGGGGTTGCGCGCGCTGGCCACCGGCGATCCCGCCCCCGGCGTGGTGGACTGCCCCGAGTCCTCGGTCGGGCCGGGCACGGTGTTCGTCTACTCGGGCCGCGGATCGCAGTGGCCCGGCATGGGCCGCCAGCTGCTGACCGACGAGCCGTCCTTCGCCGCGGCGGTCGCCGAGCTGGAGCCGACATTCGTTGCCGAGGCGGGGTTTTCGCTGCACGAGGTGATCGCCACGGGCAAGCCGCTGGAGGGCATCGAACAAATCCAGCTCGGCGTGATCGGCATGCAGCTCGCGCTGACCGCGCTGTGGCGGTCCTACGGGGTGACCCCGGATCTCGTGATCGGGCATTCGGTGGGTGAAGTGGCCGCCGCGGTGGTTGCGGGCGCGATCACCCCCGCCGAGGGGTTGCGGGTGACCGCGACCCGGTCCCGGCTGATGGCGCCGCTGTCCGGGCAGGGCACCATGGCAACACTCGAACTCGACGCCGACGCCACCGAGGCGCTGATCGCCGATCACCCGCAGGTCACGGTCGGGATCTACGCCTCACCACGCCAGACGGTCATCTCGGGACCCACCGAGCAGATCGATGAGCTGATCGCGCAGGTGCGCGCGATGGGCCAATTCGCCGGCAAAGTCAATATCGAAGTGGCCCCGCACAATCCGGCCATGGACGCCCTGCAGCCCGCGATGCGGTCGGAATTGGCCGGTCTCACCCCGCGGCCACCGACCATTCCGATCATCTCGACCACTTACGAAAACTTGGGGACCTCAGCGGCATTCGACGCCGAACACTGGGCCACCAACATGCGCAACCCGGTGCGCTTCCAGCAGGCCATCGCTACGGCCGCGGCAGATCAGCACACCTTCATCGAGATCAGCGGGCACCCGTTGTTGACCCATGCCATCAACGAAACGCTGGCCGCGCGCGAACCGGAGGCCAACGGCGGAGCCGGTTACTTGAGCCTCGGCAGCCTGCAACGCGACGCGCACGACACCCTGACCTTCCACACCAACCTCAACACCACCCACCCGCCGCAGACCACGTACGTGTGCGCACCGCACACCGTGCTGCCCACCACGCCGTGGCAGCACACCCGGCACTGGATCGCCCCCACCGTCGCCGCCCACCACACGGCAGACACCCACCCGCTGCTCGGCATCGGCGTCACCGACCCCACCACCGGCACCCGGATCTGGGAATGCGAACTCCGCCCGGATCTGCTGTGGCTCGGCGACCACGTGATCGACGACCTCTGCGTGCTGCCGGGATCGGCCTACGCCGAGGTGGCGCTGGCCGCCGCGACGGACGCCTTCCAGAGCGCGGAAAGCGCACCGGGCTGGATGATTCGCGAGCTCAGCCTGCACCAGATGCTGCACGTCACCGACGACACCGTTCTCGTCACCACGCTCACCGGTGACGAGCAGACGTGCCGGATTGAAATGCGCACGCAGAACACCACTTCGGGGTGGGTTAAACACGCCACCGCGACGGTTACCCGCGAGACCACCTCGGAGCACCCGGCACCGCGACCGGCGGACGACGAGACGACGGACGAGCTCAACCCCGACGACCTCTATCAGCGGCTGCGCGGCGCGGGACAACAACACGGGCCGGCGTTCCGCGGAATCGTGGGGCTCGCCGTCGCGGAATCCGGCGACGCCCGCGCAGACGTGCGGTTACCCGCGTCGGCCAAAAGCGGTTCCCGCAACTTTGGCCTGCACCCGGTGATGATGGATATCGCCGTGCAGGCCCTCGGCGCCACCCGGGTGGCGACCGACCTGGCCGGAGGCCAGTCCGCCCGCCAGACCCTGGTACTGCCAATACGTTTCGCGGGTGTGCACATCTACGGCGACATCACCGGCGGTGTCTGCTCGATAGGCTCCCTTGCCGCCACCGACAGCCCGGACCGGCTCGTTGGTCACGTCACACTGACCGATCCGGACGGTCGCCCGCTGCTCGTCATCGACGAAGTCGAGATGGCGGTGCTCGGGTCGGGCGGCGGCGCAACCGAACTCAGCAGCCAGCTGTTCGCGGTGCAGTGGGAACCCGTACCGCTGGACAAAGCCGCCGGCACCCTGGATGGCCTGTTGTTGATCGGTGATGCCACCGCCGACGACCCGCTGCTGCCCGCGCTGCGGTCGTCGCTGCGCGACGGCATCGCCGAGATCGAGCTGGTGTCCCCCGCCGACACCGCGAACCTGCGCGCGGCGATCACCCGAACGCAGTGGGACAGCATCGTTGTGCTCTGCCCGCCGCGCAGCGTCGACGAGGCGCGCGACGACGAGGAACAGCTGGAGCTGGCCCAGGCCCGCACACTACTGATCGCCGACGTCGCCAAGACGGTGACGCGGATGGGAGCCAGGAACAGCCCCCGGCTGTGGATCGTCACCCGCGGCGCCCAGGCGCTCGAACCCGGCGATCGAGTCACGTTGGCGCAGGCCCAGCTTCGGGGAATCGCACGGGTGCTGACATTCGAGCATCCGGAACTGAAGACCACGATCGTCGACATCGACGCCGACGGTTCCGGCACGCTGGCCGCCCTGACCGAGGAACTGCTGGCCGGTTCGGACCACGACGAAATCGCGCTGCGCGACCAGCAACGCCAGGTCAGCCGGCTGGTGCCCGCGCCCCTCGGGGCGACCGGTGAACTTACCGTCGAAGCCCGCCGGACCGTGGTGAGCCTGGACGACGAGGGCGCCGTGCGGCTGCAGATCGACCAGCCCGGCCGCCTCGACGAGCTGAAACTGCATGCTGTGAAGCGGATTACACCTGCCGCCGGCCAGGTGGAGGTTCGGGTCGTCGCCGCGGGTCTCAACTTCAGCGACGTGCTCAAGGCGATGGGCGTGTATCCCGGACTCGACGGCGCCCCGCCGGTGATCGGCGGGGAGTGTGTCGGTTTCGTGACGGCCGTCGGCCCGGACGTCGATTCGGTCGTGGTCGGGCAGCGCGTCATCGCGTTCGGCCCCGGCACATTCGGCTGTTACATGACGACCCTGGCCGACCTGGTGGCCCCGGTCCCCGAGGCACTGCCGGACGGCGAAGCGGCCGCATTCGGCATCGCGTATCTGACCGCCTGGCACTCTTTGTGCGAGGTCGGGCGGTTGGCAGCCGGCGAGCGCGTGCTGATCCACTCCGCCACCGGCGGTGTCGGACTGGCCGCGGTTTCGATCGCGAAGATGATCGGAGCCCGGATCTACACGACGGCCGGCTCGGATGCCAAGCGCGAAATGCTGTCCGGACTCGGCGTCGAATATGTCGGCAACTCCAGGAACGTGGAATTCGCCGACGAGATACTCGACATTACCGACGGTTACGGTGTGGATGTCCTTCTCAATTCGCTTCCGGGCGAAGCGATTCAACGCGGCGTGCAGATACTTGCTCCCGGCGGCCGGTTCATCGAGCTGGGCAAGAAGGACGTTTACGCCGACGCCAGCCTGGGATTGGCCGCACTGGCGAAAAGCGCGTCCTTCGCCGTGGTCGATCTCGACTTGAATCTGAAACTGCAACCGGCACGGTACCGCGAAATGCTCGCGCACATCCTCGAGCACGTGGCGGACGGCAAACTACGGGTACTCCCGGTCACCGAGTTCAGCCTTGCCGAGGCGGCCGACGCGTTCCGGCTGATGGCCTCCGGCCGGCACACCGGCAAGATCGTCGTGTCGATACCGGCCGGCGGCGACATCGAAGCGATCGCGTCACCGCCGCCGCAACCGCTGATCAGCTCCGACGGCGGCTACCTGATCGTCGGCGGCATGGGCGGCCTCGGTTTCGTCGTCGCGCAGTGGCTGGTCGCCCATGGCGCGGGAATGGTTGTGCTCAACGGGCGTTCGAGCCCCAGCGACGAGACGCGGTCGGCAATCGCGGACCTGACCGCCGCGGGAAGCCGCATCGAGGTGGTCACCGGCGACATCGCCGACCCCGACACGGCCGGCCGTCTCGTGGCGGCGGTCCAAGACGCCGGCCTCCGCGTAGCTGGGGTCCTGCACAGCGCAATGGTTCTCGATGACGAGATCGTGCTGAACATCTCTGATTCGGCAGCACGGCGGGTGTTCACGCCGAAAGTCGCCGGCAGCTGGCGCCTGCATCAGGCCACCGCCGCGCTGGATGTCGATTGGTGGCTGACGTTCTCCTCGGTGGCCTCACTGCTGGGCGCGCCCGGTCAGGGCACCTACGCCGCGGCGAACTCCTGGGTCGACGGCCTGGTCGCCTACCGGCGCTCGCTCGGACTTCCGGCCGTCGGGATCAACTGGGGCCCTTGGGCCGAGGTTGGTCGCGCCCAGTTCTTCGCCGACCTCGGTGTCGCGATGATCACCGTCGAGCAGGGGCTGGCAGCCATGCAACTGGCGCTGGCCGCCGACCGGGCCCGCACCGGGGTGTTCAGCCTCGACGCGCGGCAGTGGTTCCAGGCCTTCCCCGCCGCTGCTGGTTCCTCGTTGTTCGCGAAGTTGCAAGACCTGTCCACGGGCGAGCGGCGCGGCGGCGGCGCGATCCGTGCGGAATTGGATGCCTGCGACGCCACCGAGCGCCCGGGGCGCCTGGCCACCGCGATCGCCGGCGAAATCCGGGCGGTGCTGCGCTCGACCGACCCGATCGACCCCGATCGGCCGATGGAGTCGCTTGGCCTCGACTCGCTGATGGCTCTCGAGTTGCGCAACAGGCTCGAAGCCAGCCTGGGCACGATGTTGCCGGCGGCTTTGGTGTGGGCCTACCCGACCATCACCGATCTCGCCGGCGCGCTGTGCGAACGACTCGGCTACGACGCCATGGCCGGCGCCGAACCGGCGCCGGAGGCCGAATCCGAGCTGTCGGATGAAGAAATGGAATTGCTGTCCGACCTCGTTGCGGCCAGCGAGCTGGAGACGGCAACCGGGGGCAGTGAGTAAATGACCAGTCTTGCCGAGCGCGCGGCGCAGATGTCACCGAAGGCGCGCGAGGTTCTCGCACGCGAACTTGTTCGCGCGGGGACGGCGTTTCCGACCGATGTTGCCGAACCGGTGGCGGTGGTGGGGATCGGCTGCCGGTTGCCGGGCAGTGTGACTGGGCCGGACAGCTTTTGGCAGCTACTGATGGACGGGCGCGACGCCGTCGACGTAGTGCCGGCGGATCGGTGGGACGCGGATGCGTTCTACGACCCCGATCCGCAGGCACCGGGCCGGATGACGACGAAATGGGGGGGCTTTGTCGACGACGTCGCCGGGTTCGACGCCGACTTCTTCGGCATCACCCCGCGCGAGGCCGAGGCGATGGACCCGCAGCAGCGCATACTGCTCGAAGTCGCCTGGGAAGCACTCGAACATGCCGGGCTGCCTCCGGATTCGCTGAGCGGCACCCGAACCGCGGCGATGATGGGGTTGTCGGCGTGGGACTACACGATCGTCAACCTCGAGCGCCGCGCCGAAATCGACGCGTACATGAGCACCGGGAACCCGCACAGTGCCGCGGTGGGGCGGATTTCGTATCTGCTGGGGCTCCGCGGCCCCGCGGTGGCCGTGGATACCGCGTGCTCGTCGTCGTTGGTGGCGCTGCACCTGGCCTGCCAGAGCCTGCGACTGCGCGAAAGCGACGTGGCGCTGGCGGGTGGGGTTCAACTGATGCTGTCACCGTTCACCAGCATCGCGCTGTCCAAGTGGTCGGCCCTGTCGCCGACCGGCCGGTGCAAGACTTTTGACGCGCTGGCCGATGGGTTCGTGCGCAGCGAGGGCTGTGGCGTGGTGGTGCTCAAGCGGCTGGCCGACGCCACCCGCGACGGTGATCGCGTGCTGGCGGTGGTCCGTGGTTCGGCGATCAACCAGGACGGCCGATCCAACGGCATGACCGCCCCGAACGCGGCAGCACAGCGTGACGTGATCACCACCGCGCTGCGCCAGGCGGACGCGACCGCGGACAGCGTGAACTACATCGAAACCCATGGCACCGGAACGGTGTTGGGGGATCCAATCGAATTCGAGGCGTTGGCGGCCACCTACGGCCGCGGTGACGGCACGTGCGCGCTGGGGTCGGTGAAGACGAACATCGGTCATCTGGAGGCCGCGGCCGGGATCACCGGGTTCATCAAGGCGACACTGGCGGTGTCACGCGGGCACATTCCGCCCAATTTGCATTTCTCCCGGTGGAATCCGGCGATCGACCCCTCGTCGACCCGGCTGTTCGTCCCGACCGAGGCCACGGCGTGGCCCGCCGGTGTGCGCAGGGCGGCCGTATCGTCATTCGGCCTGAGCGGGACGAATGCTCACGTGGTTATCGAACAGCGTCCAGAGCAGGCCCCAGAATCGGCCCCGGCGAACGGATCCGGTCCGCCGGTGTCCACGTTGCTGGTGTCGGGTAAGACGCCGCTGCGGGCGGCTGCGCTGGCGTCGCGGCTGGCCGACTGGATGGAAGGACCCGGCGCAACGACGCCGTTGGCGGATGTCGCGCAGACGCTCAACCATCATCGAACCCGCTACGCCAAGGCCGCCGTCGTGGTCGCGCGCGAACGCGCGGACGCGGTGGCGGGGCTGCGGGCGCTGGCCGACGGGCGACCCGAACCCGGCGTGCTGCAGTGCCGGGACGGCTTCACCGGGCCAGGCACGGTGTTCGTCTATTCCGGTCAGGGCTCGCAATGGGTCGGCATGGGTAGGCAGCTACTGCTCGACGAGCCGGCGTTCGCCACGGCCATCGACGAGCTCGAGCCCGATTTCCTTGCTCAGAGCGGCTTTTCGCTGCGCCAGACCCTCACCGAGGGCGGCGAGATAGTCGGCATCGACCGCATTCAGCCGGTGCTGGTGGGCATCCAGCTGGCGCTGACCGGGCTGTGGCGCTCCTACGGGGTGACGCCCGACGCCGTGATCGGCCACTCGATGGGTGAAGTGTCGGCCGCCGTGGTCGCGGGGGCGCTGACGCCCGCCGATGGGTTGCGGGTGATCGCCACCCGCTCGCGTTTGATGGCCCAGCTGGCCGGCCAGGGCGCGATGGCGCTGCTGGAACTCGACGCCGACACGGCTGCGGCGCTGATCGCCGACTACCCGCAGGTGACGCTTGCCGTTCATGCCTCGCCGCGCCAGTCGGTGATCGCCGGCCCGCCCGAATCGGTGGACGCGGTGATCGCGGCGGTGGCCGCCCGGAATCTGCTGGCCCGGCGCATCGACGTCGACGTGGCCTCCCACCACCCGATCATCGACCCGGTACTGCCGCAATTGCGTTCCGCGCTCACCGATCTCGAACCGCAACCGATGACGATTCCGATGATCAGCACCACCAGCGAGGCGCCCCAGCCGGTGCTGGACGCCGACTACTGGGCGGCCAACCTGCGCAACCCGGTGCGCTTTCACCAAGCCATCTCCACCGCGGCCGCCCGCTACCACACCTTCATCGAGGTCAGCCCGCACCCGGTGCTCACCTATGCCATTGACGACACACTCGGCGACTTGGAGAACCGGGCCCAGCTGACGGCCATCGGCACCTTGCAGCGTGACACCGACGACACCATCACCTTCCACACCCAACTCGCGGCGGCCGGCAAGACTCCCCCGCTCAACACCAACCGTCGTATGGCCGACATCCCGGTGACCCCCTGGCAGCACACGCGTTTCTGGGTTGCGGATCGCTCGGCGATGTCGGACGCGGTGGACACGCACCCGCTGCTCGGCATGCACGTCGAAGTTCCCTCGAGTCAAGACCATGTGTGGAAAGCGGATGTCGGCACCGACGTATGCCCCTGGCTGGCCGACCACAAGGTCTTCGGGCAAGCCATCATGCCGGCCGCCGGGTTCGCCGAAATCGCTTTGGCCGCAGCGAGCGAGGCGTTCGGCCTGCCGGTCGATGCGCTGGCGATCAACCAGCTCGAGGTCGAGCAGATGCTTACCCTCGACGGCCACACGCAGGTGACGACGCAGCTGACCCGTGGAGCCGACGACAAGACCCGCATCGAGATCTATTCCCGCACCCCCGCCGGCTGGTCCCGTCATGCGACCTCGAGAGCCTCGGTGTCGCCGCCGGATGTCGCCCCCGATCGGCAGACACCCGGCACCCGCCACGGCGAGACGGCGCTATCGCCGGCCGATCTGTACGCCGTGCTGCGGTTGACCGGCCAGAATCACGGTCCCGCCTTCGCGGCCCTGACCCAGATTCACCGGCAGCCAGATGGGTCGGCGGAAAGCGAGATCACCCTTCCCGACGGGGCGCCCAGGCATCCGGGTTACCGCATCCATCCCGTCATGCTGGATGCCGCCCTGCAGAGTCTGGCGGCGGCGGTACCGGACAATGACGCCGGCGGATCCACCGACTCGGCCGAAGTCAGTTATCTACCAGTGTCGTTCGAGTCACTGCGGGTGTACGGCAATCCCGGCCGGCACGCCCGTTGCCACGCCCGGCTGGTGAACCTCGACGAGGGCGGTGCCGGCAAGCTCGGCAAGATCGTCTTGACCGACGACGCCGGAACCGTGACCGCCGAAATCATCGACATCTACCTGCGGCGTGTCGAACGCCGCAGCGCACCATTGCCGTTGGCGCAGAAGATCTTCGAAACCACATGGGCGGAAACGCCCATCTCCGACGCGGGCGCCGTCGCCGCCGAGGCCGCAGGCAGTTGGCTCGTACTGCGCGACGCCGGCTCGAAGGCCCAGGAATTCATCGAGCAGTGGCGGTCACCGGCGCGCCGGGTGATCACCGCCGACCTCGGCGATGAATCCGCCATGCTCGCCGCATTCGCGGAAACGGCAGGCGATCCCGAGCACCCGCCAGTCGGTGTGATCGCCTTCATCGACGACGGCCCGGACGCTTCGAGCATCACCGACGGGCGGCTGAACCGGGCGCGTGATTCGGTGTGGGCGATCTCGACGGTGGTTCGTGCGATCCTCGGCGGCTGGCATGGCCGATCACCGCGGCTGTGGCTGGTCACCCCGGGCGGTCTGGCAGTTCACGACGAGCCGGGTCGCCCGGCGATCGGCGCGCTGAGGGGCTTGGTCCGCGTGCTGGCCTACGAACACCCCGACCTGCGCACCACGCTCGTCGACCTCGATATCACCCGGAATCCGGTGTCCGCGTTGACCGCCGAGCTGGCAGCGGGCTCCGGCCCGAATTTCGACGACATCGTCGCCTGGCGTGGCGAGCACCGATACGTCGAGCGGCTGTGCCGCGCGACCCTCGGCGAGCCGGTGCGCGACGCGGTCGTCGAGTCCGGAGCGTCCTACATCGTCACCGGTGGCCTCGGCGGCCTCGGCCTGGTTTTCGCCCGCTGGCTGGTCGACAGCGGCGCGGGCCGAGTCGTCCTCAACGGACGCAGCGAGCCCTCCGACGAGCAGCGCAAGGTCCTGGCCGAATTGGAAAGCCGCGCTGAGGTCGCCGTGGTATGCGGCGACATCGCATCCGCGGGCGTAGCGAAACGCCTTGTCGCGGCCGCCGAGGACCAGAATCGCCGATTGCGCGGCATCGTGCACGGCGCCGCGGTGATCGACGACAGCCTGGTGGTGTCGATGACCAAGGAGAGCTTGGAGCGGGTGTGGGCGCCCAAGGCCGCCGGCGCGCTACGGATGCACGAGGCAAGCGTCGGTCGTGAGCTGCACTGGTGGGTCGGATTCTCCACCACCGCCTCACTGCTCGGCTCGGCCGGGCAGGGCGCCTACGCGTGCGCGAGCGCATGGCTCGATGCGCTGGTGACGTGGCGTCAGGCAGCCGGAATGCCGGCGGCGGTGATCAATTGGGGGCCGTGGTCGGAAGTGGGTGTGGCGCAGTCGCTGGTCGGCAGTCCGCTCGACCCCATCAGTCCGGCCGAGGGCGTCGCGGCCATGGACGCGCTGCTGGCCACCGACCGGTGCCGCACCGGCGTCACGCGGCTGCGTCCGGACCGGGCGATGATGGCGTTCCCCGAGATCCGCAATCTCGGCTATTTCACCAGCGTGGTCGAAGAACTCGACGCCACGGGCGACGGCGGCGACTGGGCCGGGCCCGACGCGCTACGGGAGCTCGACCCGGCCGAGGCCCGGGAAGTGGTCCGAGAGCGGCTGTGCGGACGTATCGCAGGGGTGATGGGCTACTCCGATGCCGCTGCTGTCGACGCCGGCATGCCGTTGACCGAACTGGGGATGGATTCTTTGATGGCAGTGCGGATCCGTAACACCACGCGTGCGGATTTCGGCATCGAGCCACCGGTGGCGATGATCCTGCAAGGTGCGTCGCTGCAAGACCTCACGGTCGATGTGATTCGCCAGCTCGGCCTTGCCGAGCCTGAACAAAACCTCGATCGAGGTAACGCGGTTCGCGACCGAGCACAACAGCGCGCTGCGGCGCGTCAGGGAGCCGCGATGCGGCGAAAGCGAGGACAGTAAGCATGAGTACGTACGAAGAGACTTACTCAGAGTCTGCGCCGGACAACGCAATTGCGGTGATCGGCATGGCCGGCAGATTCCCGGGCGCCAACAGTGTGTCGGCGTTCTGGGACAACCTTCGGCGCGGCGAAGAGTCGATCACCACCCTTTCCGAGGACGAGCTGCGGGCCGCCGGGGTCGGCGACGAGGTGCTGGCGAACCCGGCGTATGTGCGGCGCGCGCCGATCGTCGACGGCATCGACGAGTTCGACGCCGAATTCTTCGGGTTCCCTCCGCAGTTCGCTCGGATGCTGGACCCCCAACACCGGTTGTTCCTGCAGTGCGCATGGCATGCCCTCGAAGACTCCGGCTGTGACCCCGCGCTGTTCGACGGCTCGGTCGGCGTCTACGGAACCTGCTCCCCCAGCGGCTACCTGCTGCACAACCTGTCGTCGCACCACGGCCACAACGTGTTCATGGGAACGGGACTCAATTTCGAGCAGTTCAACCTGTTCCTGCAGAACGACAAGGATTTCCTGGCGACGCGGGTATCTCACCAGTTCAACCTCCGCGGCCCGAGCATCACGGTGCAAACAGCGTGCTCCTCGTCGTTGGTCGCGATCCACCTGGCCTGCCAGAGCCTGCTGTCCGGGGAATGCGACATGGCGCTGGCCGGCGGGGTGTCGCTCTCGGTCCCGCATCATGTCGGTTACTGGACCTCGCCGGGATCGATGATGTCGGCGGTCGGCCACTGCCGGCCCTTCGACGTGCGCGCGGACGGCACGGTGTTCGGCAGCGGTGTCGCGATGATCGCCCTCAAACCGTTACAGGCCGCCCTCGATGCCGGGGACCGCATTCACGCCGTGATCCGCGGATCGGCGATCAACAACGACGGATCCATGAAAATGGGCTACACGGCACCGAATCCGGCCGCTCAGGCCGATGTCATCGCGGAAGCTCACGCGGTGGCGGGCATCGACGCCTCGACGGTGAGCTATGTCGAGACGCACGGGACCGGCACGCCGCTGGGTGATCCCATCGAAGTCCAGGGGTTGAAAAACGCGTTCGCCGTGTCCCAGACGCCCCGGCCCGGACCGTGTGTTCTGGGGTCGGTCAAGTCGAACATCGGCCACCTCGAGGTAGCCGCAGGTGTCGTTGGTCTGATCAAAACGATTCTGTGCCTGAAAAACAAAGCGATTCCCGCGACCCTGCACTACACCAGCCCGAACCCGGAATTGCGTCTCGAGGAGACGCCGTTCATCGTGCAAAGCGCGTATGGCCCCTGGGAATCCGACGGCGTGCGCCGGGCCGGGATCAGCTCGTTCGGGGTGGGCGGCACCAACGCGCACATCGTCTTGGAAGAGGCACCGCCGGCGCCGGTGCAATCAGCGACGACCGGTCCCCAGGTGCTGCTGCTCTCGGCACGAAACGCCGCGGCACTCGAGGAATCGCGGAGCAACCTGGCCGCCGCGCTGACCGCCGCGGACGGCCCCGATCTGTCCGATGTCGCGTTTACCCTCGCCGGGCGCCGCAAGCACGGCGTCACGATGGCGGCCGTGGTTCACGACCGCGAGCACGCGGCCACGGTGTTGCGGGCAGCCGAGCACGACAACGTCTTCGTCGGGGAATCCGTCGGCGACAACGACGAATCGAAGTCAGAGCACGTCGTTTTCATGTTCCCGGGGCAAGGCGCCCAGCACGTCGGGATGGCCCGGGGTTTGTACGACACCGAGCCCGTCTTTGCCGAACACTTCGACGCCTGCGTCGCGGGATTCCGCAACGAGATGGGTATCGACCTGCACGCGGAGATATTCGGCGATGCCACAACGGATTTGGAGCGTATTGACCGTTCCCAGCCCACACTGTTCACGGTCGAATATGCGCTGGCGCGGCTCGTCGAAACCTATGGCCTGCGCGCCGGAGCCTACATCGGCTACAGCACCGGCGAATACATCGCGGCCACCCTGGCCGGCGTGTTCGACCTCGAGACGGCGATCAAGCTGGTGGCCCTGCGTGCCCGCCTGATGCATGAGTCCCCGGCGGGCTCCATGGTGGCCGTGGCGCTGGGCCCCGACGACATCGCCGAGTACCTCACCGCCGGCGTCGAGCTGTCCGCGGTCAACGACCCGGGCAACTGCGTCGTCGCAGGCCCGAACGACGCGATCCGCGCGTTCACCCAACGGCTCCGCGAGGCCGGCATCACCGCGCGCCGGGTGCGCGCCACCCACGCATTCCATTCCAGCGCAATGGATGCCATGGCGGCAGAGTTCGGTCAGTTCCTGTCCGGCGTCACGCTCAGCCGGCCGAACACACCTCTGCTCAGCAACCTCACCGGAACCTGGATGACGGATGAACAGATCACCGATCCGGCCAGCTGGGCGCGCCAAATCAGCTCCACGATCCGCTTCGCCGATGAACTCGATGTGCTGCTGAGCGATCCGGACCGGATCCTTGTGGAGGTGGGCCCCGGCGGCAGCCTGACGGGTTCGGCGATGCGGCACCCGAAGTGGTCGGGCGGGCACCGCGCGGTTCGGCTGATGCGGCACCCGATTCAGAACGTCGATGACCGGGACACCTTGCTGCTCGGTCTCGGCCAATTGTGGTCGGCGGGTCTGCCGGTCGACTGGACACCCGCGACCGGACCCAAGCAGCACATCGTCTTCGTGCCCGGTTATCCCTTCGCCCACGAACGGCATTGGGTTGACCCCAAGCCGGTCAGCCGGGCCGAGCGGGTCGCCGACGAACACCTGGTGCCGGCTGCGTCCACCAACGGCGCGGCCGTCCACCCCGATGTCTCGGTCAACGGGCAGTCGCAAACCGAGGCGGTGCTGCGGCAGATCTGGATGCAGTGCCTGGGCCTGGGTTCCATCGGGCGCACCGACAACTTCTTCGACCTCGGCGGTGATTCCCTGATCGCGATCGGTATCGCGACCAACGCCAGCAACGCGGGTCTGGACGTCAGCCCACAGGACCTCTACGGAAACCCGACACTGGTAACCCTGGCGGCCCACGTCGACGCGAAGTATGCGTCGGGCGGCCTGGCGAAACCGACTGAGGCCACGTCACATCCGGCCGTTCCGCCGAACGTCGCGTCCTTCCTCGAACACGGTGTGCACGAGGCGGGCCGCTGGCGGGTGCCGCTGATTCTTCGCCTCGATGCGGGAGTCAGCGTCGACGACGTCCGGTCCGTGCTCACCGCGCTGGCCAACCACCATGACGCGTTGCGCCTCCAGCTTGTCGACCGCGCGGGAACCTGGGAGCAACACATCGCGGCGCCCGCCGAATTCGAGGCGCTCTCCGTGCGTTCGCTTCCCGAGAGCGTGGGATCGCAGCCCGCGGCCCAGCGGGCGGCGGTGCTCGGCATCGCTGCCGAGCTGACGGCCCAGGGCGACCTGGTGGCGCCGTTGACCGCCGTCTACGTCTCAGATCCCCACGGTGGCGGCTACCTGGCGCTCTCGCTGCACGAGATCGTTGCCGACACCACGTCGCGCGAAATCCTGATCGCCGACATCTTGACGGCATTCACGCAACGCCTTGCGGGCCAGGAGATCTCGCTGCCGCCGACGACCACCTCGTGGCGGGACTGGTCGCTGCGTTCTGCGGCTCTCGCGACGCACCCGGCGGTTCTCGACACCCGCGACTTCTGGCTGGAGGGCTCGAACAAGGCGACGCTGCGCCCGGCAGGCGCGGAGGTCACCGAACCGCCGCACGGCGACGACCTGACGAAGGTGTCGTCGGCGCTGACCGTCGAACAGACCTCCGAGGTCGACGACGCGCGCCGTGCGCTCGGGTGGTCGGTCGAGGAGATCCTGCTCGCAACGCTGAGTCGCACCATCGCCGGAACGATCGGCACCGGTGTGGCCGCCGTCGACCTGGAGGGGCCGGGGCGCTCGGTGCTGCGACCGGATGTCGATCTGCGCCGAACCATCGGGCAATTCACCACGATCTACCCGATCCCGCTGCGGTGTGCCACCAGCGACGACACCCCGGCCACCGAACTGCTGGAAACCGTCCGCGACACCCTCAAAGCCGTTCCGCACTACGGCATCGGATACGGGCTGCTGCGACACCTTTATGCGCCCACCGCGCGGCTGCTGTCGGCCGCGGGCTCCGCTGACGTCCACTTCCGATACGCCGGCGCGATCCCCCAGTTGCCGCCCATCGATGCGGCGGTGCAATTCGACTCCGACTCGGCTTCGATACTCGGGCCGGTGCGCGACACGCTGCCCGGCCTCGGTCACGCCATCGAGTTCCGGGTGTACCGCCACTCCGGGGCAATGCATCTCGATTGGTGGTACGACACTCGCCGGGTGCAGAGCACGCAGGCCGAAGCGCTCGCCCAGCGTTTTCCGATCGCGCTGCGGGAGCTGATCGCCGACGCGATCACCGCCGTCCCCGATGACGGTGACATGGGTTCGGAGCCCGTAGAGCTGGCCCTGGTGGACTTGTCGGCTCTTGACGCGGGTTGAGGTGAAACTGCGTGGCTAACGCGCATAAGAACTTTGACAAGGCCGTCATTGTCGACAAGGTTCGCAAGACCTTCGGCGAGTTTGTGGCCTTGCAAGAGGTCAGCTTTGAAGTCGGTCGCGGTGAGGTACTCGGCCTGCTCGGACCGAACGGGGCGGGCAAGACCACGCTGGTGGATATCCTCTCGACACTGAGCCGGCCGGACAGCGGCCGTGCGGTGGTCGCGGGGTATGACACCGTTTCCGAACCGGCCGGTGTGCGCCGGTCGATCATGCTCACCGGTCAGCAAGTCGCGATCGACGACATGCTCACCGGGAGCGAAAACCTGGTGATGTTCGGCCGGCTGTTCGGATTGAGCAAGTCGGCGGCCCACACCCGCGCCAAGGAGTTGATCGAGGAATTCGACCTGGCATACGCCGCCGATCGAAGGGTGAAAACCTACTCCGGCGGGATGCGCCGACGCATCGATATCGCCTGCGGTTTGGTCGTCCGGCCTCAGGTGGTGTTCCTGGACGAGCCCACCACGGGGCTGGATCCGCGTAGCAGGCAAAGCATTTGGGACCTGGTCAGCAAGTTCAAAGGTCTTGGCATCGCCACGCTGCTGACTACGCAGTACCTCGAGGAGGCCGACGCTCTGACCGACCGGATCGTCGTGATCGATCACGGGCGGGTCATCGCGGAGGGAACGGCCGATCAGCTCAAGGAACGCACGGGCGGCAGTTACTGCGAAATCGTGCCGCGCAATCTCAAGGATCTGCGCGCGATCGCTGACACACTCGGCTCGCTGGTGCCCGAGAAGATCAAGGCCGCGCTCACACCCGAATCTGATCGGATCGCCATACCCGCGCCCGACGGCGCCAAGACGCTGATCGAGGCCGTCGGCCGGCTGGCCGCGGCCAACATCCACCTCGCCGACGTCGCCCTGCGGCGTCCGTCACTCGACGACGTATTCCTCGCGCTGACCGACGAATCCCCCCGCCCGCGCACTCCCGTTGCGACCCAGGCCGCCGGGTGACCGCGGCAACCACCACCGAGCGCCGCCCGTCACCGCTCGCACAATGGTGGGTACTCACCAAACGCTTCATCGCGCCGACCCTGCGCAACGGCGAGCTCGTCGTGACGATCGCCTCCTCGGTGGTTTTCACGGCCGGCTTCTACATCCCGTTGCACCAGGTCATGGGCACCGCCACCAAAACCCTGTGCAGCAGCTACGCGCAATACGTGATGCCGTTGATCGCCTTGCAGGCCATCACATTCGCCGCGATGTCGACGGCGTTTCGGGCGGCGACGGATTCGGTTCAGGGCATCAATCGGCGATTCAGGTCCATGCCGATGACTCCGTTCGCGCCGGTGGGTGCCCGCATCTCGGCAGCGGTATACCGGTGCACGATTTCGGTGGCGGTGGCGGTGGTCTGCGGCTACGTGATCGGATTCCGGTTCCACCAGTCCGCGGTGTACACCGCCGCCTTTGTGCTGCTGGTAATCGCGATCGGGTCGATTTTGTCCTTCGGCGCGGACCTGGTCGGCACCGGTAGCCGCAACCCGGCGGCGATGACCCCGTTGCTGATCCTGCCGCCGTTGATCTTCGGGCTGCTGTCGACCGGAGTCCAACCGGCGCAACAGTTTCCGCACTGGATCCAGCCCATCGTACGCAACCAGCCGGTGTCGCAGTTCGTGACCGCGCTGCGCGCTTTGGCCGGTGACGCCGCCCCGTACGGCACGCCGGTGACCTGGTCGGTGCTGGCCCCGACGTTGGCGTGGCTGGCCGGTCTGACCGTGTTGCTGATACCGACGTCGGCAGTCGTGTTGTCCAGGCGGTCAAAATGACGTTGGCACACGAGCAAGCCACCAAGCTCGGGCCACACCATGGGCGGTACTACGAGAATTCGTTGCGGGCACTGGTATCGCAAACCCGGGTCCTGACCCGGCGGATCCTGCTGGGGTGGGCACGCGACCTCACAACGGTGATCGAGGCGCTGGTATTGCCCATCCTTTTCCTGCTGACCTTGAACATCATTCTGGGCAACGTCATTTCACAGGTCACCGGGCACAGCGCGTTGTACGGCACCGTCCCGCTGAACGCGCTCGCCGCCACGATCAACGGTGCCGCGGTCGGGGCGATCGGCCTGATCGGCGAGCGCTCCAATGGCTTGCTACGCCGGCTCTGGGTGGTGCCCGTGCATCGCGCGTCGGGTGTGCTCTCGCGGATCGTCGCCGAAGTGGTTCGGATCATGATCACCACGCTCGTCGTGCTGGCCGTGGGCATGATTCTGGGATTCCGCTTTCACCAAGGCCTGCTCGCGAGCCTGACCTGGTTCGTCGTCCCGCTGATATTCGGACTGGCCTGCACCACCCTGATCACCGTCGTGGCGCTGTACGCGGCCAACAACTTCCTCCTCGAAACAGTCACGCTCGTGCACATCCTCTTGGTCGTGTTCTCCACCGGTTTCTTGCCGGTGGACCAATTCCCCAAGTGGATACAGCCGGTCGTCGCGCACCAGCCAATGAGCTACGCGATCGAAGCGATGCGCGGATTATCCATGGGCGGCCCGGTGCGATCGCCGATGATCGCCACCCTGCTGTGGGCCGGCGGCATCACCGCCGTATGCGTCGTACCGGCACTGAGGGGCTATCGGCGGGCCAGCACATCGTGAACAGGGGGGTATGACGGTGTTTCCCGGATCCGTGATCCGAAAGTTGACGCGCAGCGAAGAAGTCTTCGCGGTCAACGAGACCTATTTCGCGTTCACCGCGCGCGTCAACGGTCCCGTCGACCTCGACGCGATGTCGGACGCCTTCGACGCGCTGCTGGAATCCCACCCGGTTTTCACCGGCCACCTCGAGAAGGCCGACGATGGGCGCTACGAGATCGTTGCCGAAGACCTGATGCACCCGGGGATCTGGGTGGTCGACGAAGATTCCGATTCGGAAGCCGCGCCGAAGACTGCGGGCATGCACCTGGACCAGAATCAAACCCTGCTGAATCTGCGGTTGAAGCGCAGCGGCGGACGCACCGAGGTCACGCTGTACACCCACCACAGCCTGGCCGACGCCCACCACGCGTTCGGTCTGCTCGAAGAACTCTTCTCGCTCTACACCGATGTGGTCACCACCGGCGCCCCCGCCCCGATAACACCGCAGCCCGCCCCCGAAGCGCTGGAGCTCTTGCTCGAACAGCGTGGCGTCGCCAAGCAGCAGCGGTCCGGGCTCGAAAAGCTGTTCAAGGCACTGTTCGCCTATGACCTGCCGGCCCAGGAGAAGCCACCCGAAATGGCGGATCCGGATTCAATCCAACCGATTCCGATCGCCCGAATCCGGTTCACCGAAGAGGAGACCGCCGAACTGGTGGAGTTCGGGCTCGCCAATGCGCTCAGCCTCAACTCCGTGGTCGCCGCCGCCATCCTGCTGGCCGAGTGGGAACTGCGCAAAACCCCACACATTCCGATTCCCTATATCTATCCGGTTGATCTGCGCTATCTGCTGTCACCCCCGGTGAGTCTCACCGGCAGCACACTGCCGCTGGGGGTGGCGACCTATCTCGCGGAGATCAGGCCTGATACCGACCTTGTCGATCTGGCCCGCGGCATCGTGGATTCGTTCCGGACCGACTTGTCCGACGGCGTGATTCAGCAATCCGCGCTGCATTTCAACCTGCAGTACCAGGGCACCCCGGCGGGACTGCCTCCGGTGGTGCTGGTCACCGACACCGGCACCATCCCACCGCTGCGCACGCCTGAAGACATGGACCTCGACGACTTTGCGAGCGAACTCTGGTTTCCCACCCGCGCACCCGTCGACCTCTACAGCTGCGGAAGCTTCGCGGGACGGTTGTTCATCGAGCACCACGCGCACCTACCGGGGCGGGAAAAGCCTTTGGAGGCAATACATTCCCTGCTCTGCTCACTGCTGAGCGAGGAGGACAGCTGGGTCGTGGAGTAACCACGACCGGGCTGCTCAGGATGCCTTACGATGGGGCCGCCTGACCCTCTTCTACCGCGAGTGCCTCCGCCACGTGTAGCCCCAAAGTCCGCGCCGAGTTGTAGGTGGCGATGGTCTTGGGGGTGACCCGGATTCCGGTCTCGGCTTCGATGCGGGTTCGCAGTTCAAGGTTCCCCAGCGAGTCCAGCCCGTGCTCGGCGAACGGACGGTCGGGGTCGATCGCGCGGCGCAGGATCAAGCCGGTCTGATCCGCGATCAGGCGGCGCAGCCGGGCCGGCCATTCGTCGCGCGCCAGCGTCCGCAATTCGGCACGCAGCGCCGAACTTTCGGCTCCACGGTGGTCCCCGGTGTCCTGGAACGCTTCGGCGAACGGGCTGCGGGCAACCAGCGCGGCCAGCCACGGCGCACCCGTGGTCGGTACATAGCCGGTGTAGCCGCGGTCGTAACGCAACAACGTTTCGAACGCCTGCGCTCCCTCGTCCGGCGCGATCATCGTGGTGCGACCACCGGCCGCCAGGAAGGTAGCGCGGCCGATCTCGCCCCACGCTCCCCACGCGACCGTGTTCGCCGGCAGTCCCTGACTGCGCCGCCAGTGGGTGAACGCGTCCAGCCAACTCGACGCCGCGGCGTAGGCGCCCTGACCGGCCGAGCCGAACAGCGCGGCCACCGACGAGAACGAGCAGAACCAGTCCAGCGGCTGACCGGCCGTCGCGTGATGCAAGTTCCACACGCCGTTCACCTTTGGTGCCCAGTCCTTATCGATGAGTTCGTCGGTGATGTTGGCCAGCACGGCGTCCTCCACCACCGCGGCCGCATGCAGCACCCCGCGCAGGACAAGTCCGGTCGCGGTGGCCGCGGCCACCACCTGGGCGGCGGTGTCGGCTTCGGCGATATTGCCGCTCTCCACGACGACGTCGGTCCCGTTCCCACGTAGCCGCTCAATTGCCTGACGCGCCTTGGGTGTTGGGGCGGAACGCGCGGTCAGCACGATCCGCCCGCAGTCCGCCTTGGCCATCTGGCCGGCCAGGAACAGTCCCAGGCCGCCAAGACCGCCGGTAACGATGTAGGCGCCGTCCTTACGGAAGACCGGTGCCTGCTCCGGCGGCAGCACCGCAGGGGTCTGCCCGGTGCGCAGCACGGTGAGTACCAACTTGCCGGTGTGCTCGGCACCGCTCATCACCCGGATCGCCGTAGCCGCCTGCGACAGCGGGTATTCGGTGTAGGCCGGCGCCGGCAGGTCGCCGTCGGCGATCCGCTGGTACAGCGTGCGAAGCAGCGCCTGCATCCGCCCCGGATGGGTGTGCGTCAGCAGTGCCAGGTCGACGGCATAGAAGGTGAGGTTGCGGCGGAAGGGGAACAGACCCAGCCGGGCATCGGCGTAGATGTCGCGCTTACCGATCTCGACGAACCGCCCACCGTAGGCCAGCAGGTCGAATCCGGCATGCTGTGCTGCTCCGGTCAGCGAGTTGAGCACGATGTCGACGCCATAGCCGTCGGTGTCGCGACGGATCTCCTCCGCGAACTCGGTGCTGCGCGAATCATAGATATGCTCGATGCCCATGTTGCGCAACAGCTCTCGCCGCTCTGGGCTGCCCGCGGTGGCGAAGATCTCGGCGCCCACCATCTTCGCGATCGCGATCGCGGCCTGGCCGACGCCGCCGGTACCGGAGTGGATCAGCACCTTGTCTTCGGCCGAGAGTCTGGCCAGTTCGTACAGCCCGTACCACGCGGTGCCGTACGCGGTTGCCGCGGCGGCCGCCTGGACCGTGGTGACGGTCGAGGGCAGCGCGGTGACGAGCCGGGCATCGCAGGTGACAAACGTGCCCCAGCTGCCGTTCGCGAATCCGGAGAAACCACCCACCCGGTCGCCGACCTGCACGTCGGTGACACCGTCGCCGACCCGGGCCACCACACCGCCCAGGTCGAAGCCCAACTGGTGTGGCTCACCCTCCAGATCGGGGTAACGGCCAAGGGCCGCAAGGACTTCAGCGAAGTTGACGCTGGACGCGTCGACGGCGATCTCAACCTGGCCCGGCTCCGGTATCTTGCGGTCGAAAGCGACGAACTCCATCGTCTGCAGGTCGCCGGGGTGGCGGACCACCGCGCGCATCTGGTCGGTTTCGTGGTTGACCGTCGTCCTCCGACGTTCATCGGCGCCTAGCGGTGTGCAGCGCAGCCGCGCCGTGTACCACTGGCCACCGCGCCACGCGGTCTCGTCCTCGGGCGAACCGGACAGCAACTCCTGGGCCACCTGTTCGACGTCGCTGTCGTCCTGCAGATCGATCTGGGTGGTTTGCAGCTGCGGGTTCTCCGCGCCGACCACCCGCAGCAGGCCACGCAACCCGGCCTGCACCAGGTTGGGATCGTCGTCTTTGACCACGATCTGAGCCTGTCGGGTGAGGACGAACAGCCGCGGCGGTTCGGCCGACAGTTCGGGCAACTCGCGGATCATCCGGACCACGTGACGTACTTGCTCACGGCCTTGCAGCAGACCCTGCTCGTCGGGCCGGCCGACCGGCGGCGGGCACACAATCACCACGCCCTCGAGGCCGCCACGTACCGCGGCGGCCAGCTGTGCGGTGTTGACCACGTGGTCCGCATGCTCCGGCCAGCTCAGGGTTGTGGATTGCGCGCCAAGGGATTTCAGTGCGTCCGTGAGCCTCGACTCCAGCAGGTCGGTCTCGGCGGTGTTGATCAACAGCCAACTGCCCACCGTCGAGTCGGGCGCCGCCGGCAGCGTCTGCTGCTGCCACTCGACGGTCAGCAGTCGCTCTGCCATCAGGTGGTCGGTGCCGCCGCCACTGGCCGCCATCCGCAGGCCGTGGCAGGCCAGCAGGACCGCACCGGTCTCGTCCAGCAGATCCAGATCAACCTCGAGGGCCGATTCACTCGCCGAGACGATGCGCAGATGGCAGTAGCGAGTACCGCGCACCGGAGCATAGCGGCGCAGCCGGCCCACACTCAACGGCAGCAGCAGACCGACTTGCGAGGCATCCTTGATGGCCGGGTGCGCCAGCACCGCCTGGAAGCAGGCGTCCAGCAGCGCGGGATGAACGCCGTAACTCCCCTGCTGCGTCCGGACCACCCTGGGCAGCTCGACCTCGACAACGACGCTGCGACTCTTGCCTTCCGCGTTGTGCGCGGACATCAGCCCGGTAAAAGCCGGGCCGTAATCGACGCCACGTTCGGCGAACAGGCGTCGCACCGCGGCGCCGTCCGTCCGTTGCGGATGAGTGGCCAGCAGGGCGGCAATATCGCGCCGCTGTGGTGCTTCGTCGGGGTCTTTCGCGGAGGCGGCACGCAGCACCGCGGTCGCCCGCCGGGTGCGTTCACCGTCGCGATCGGTTTCCACCACGAACTCGGCGACGCCGGCGTCCTTCATCGAAGCCACTGCGCTGACCGGGGTTTCGTCGTCCATCAGCAGCATCTGCTCGAACCGCACATCACGCACCTCGGCGCCGGGTCCGAGCATCTCGGCGGCCGACGCCAGCGCCATCTCGCAGAAGCCGGCGCCGGGGAAGACCGCAACGCCGTTCACCTGGTGATCGGCCAGCCACGGCAACGCCGCGATGCCGATCTCGCCTTGCCAGGCATGGCGTTCCGGTTCTTCCGGCAACCGGACGTGCGCACCCAGCAGCGGGTGCACCGCGATCGCGGACTGGCCGCGCGCCTCCGAGCCGTGGGATTCGACGAGCAGCCGTTGCCGGGTCCAGGTCGGCAGTGGGGCGTCCACCAGACGCCCGCCCGGGTACAGCACGGCGAAATCAATTGCGGCACCAGCGCTGTAGAGATCGGCCAGGAAGTCGAGCAAGCCGTGGGGCATCGGCTGCTCGCGCCGCATGCCGGCCAGGGCGGCCGCGGTGATGTCGGCGGCCGCGGCGGTGTGTTCGACCGCGCGGGTCAGCAGTGGGTGCGGCGAGGGCTCGCCGAACACCCGGTGACCATCGTCCAGGGCGGCCTGCACCGCGGCCGCGAATTTCACCGACTGCCGCAGGTTGTTCACCCAATAGCCGGCATCGAAGTCCGGCCGGGTACGCGGATCATCCAGTGTCGCGGAGTAATACGGCACGTTCGGCGCCGTCGGGGTGAGGTCTGCGAGTTGGTCGGCCAAGTCAGCCAGGATCGGGTCGACCGCAGAGGTGTGCGATGCGACATCCACGGCAACCTCACGGGCCATCACCTCGCGCGCTTCCCATTCGGCGACCAGGTCGCGAACCGGTTGGGCGGCTCCGCCGATCACGGTGGAGTTCGGCGAGGCGATCACCGACACCACGACATCGCCGATGCCGCGGGCAGCCAATTCGTCCCGCACCTGCTGGGCGGGGAGCTCCACCGAGGCCATCGCTCCCGCGCCCGCGACCCGCGACATCAACGCGGAGCGACGGCAGATCACCTTGACCCCGTCCTGAAGCGAAAGTGCCCCGGCGACAACGGCCGCCGCGATCTCGCCCATCGAGTGCCCGATGACCGCGCCGGGCTGCACACCGTACGCGCGCATGGCGGTGGCCATTGCCACCTGGAAGGTGAACAGCGTCGGTTGTATTCGCCCGATACCGGTCACCGTCTCCGGCGCCGACATCGCCTCGGTAACCGAAAACCCGGATTCCGCCGCGATCAGCGGCTCGGCTTGGGCGACGGTCGCGGCGAACGCCGGCTCCTTGGCCAGCAGCTCCGCGCCCATCGCGGCCCACTGCGAACCCTGGCCGGAGAAGATCCACACCGGCCCGCGATCGTCGTGACCCGCCGCAGGCACGTAAGGGGTTTCACCGTCCGCGATTTCACGCAGTCCGGTGCTCAGCTCGTCGAGGTCGTCGGCGAGCACCGCGGTGCGTACGGTGCGGTGCCCACGCCGTCGCGCCAAGGTGTAGGCCAGGTCCGAGGCGTCCAGACCCGCTTTGTTGGCGTCCAGCCAGTCGCTCAGCCGTCGCGCGGTCCGGCGCAGCTCGCCGGCGGACGTCGACGACAACCCGAACAACAGCGGGCCGGCCACGGAGCTTTCCGCCGTGCCGAGTTGCGGCTCGGGCGCCTGCTCGAGAACGGCGTGCACGTTGGTGCCCGACATTCCGAACGACGTCACCCCGGCCCGTCTTGGGACGTAACCCTGCCCGTCGCCTTTGTCCGGCCACGGCGTAACCTCTTGTGGCACAAACAATCCGGTTTCGATCTGCTTGAGCTCGTCGGGCAACCGGGTGAAGTTCGCCATTGGCGGCACCACACCGTGCCGCACTGCGAGCACGGCCTTGACCAATCCGACCGCACCCGCGGCCGCCTCGGTGTGGCCCACATTGGCCTTGGCAGATCCCAGTGCGACGCGGTTGCCCGCGGCACCGTAAACCTCAGCGAGGCTCGTGAATTCGAGCGGGTCGCCCTTCGGGGTTCCGGTACCGTGGGCTTCCACCATGCCGACCGTCGTCGGGTCCACTCCGGCGGAATCCAGCGCCGCCCGGTACACCGCTGCTTGAGCATCCGACGACGGTGTGGTGATCGTCTCGGAACGACCGTCCTGGTTGGCCGCCGTGCCGCGCACGATCGCCAGAATCCGGTCGCCGTCGCGCTGCGCGTCGGACAGCCGCTTGAGCATGACCACCGCACAGCCATCGGAACGGACGAAACCGTCAGCAGCGGCATCGAACGTATGGCAGCGGCCCGTCGGCGAGAGCATGCCCTGCCCCGACGCCGAGGTTGACACCCGCGGGTCCAGCACCAGCATCGCGCCGCCGGCCAAGGCAAGATCGCTCTCGCCGTTATCCAGGCTCTGGCAGGCCATGTGCACGGCGAGCAGACCCGACGAGCACGAGGTGTCCATTGTGATGGCGGGGCCCAGCAGCCCCAGCCCGTAGGCGATTCGCCCCGAAGCCATGCTGAACGGAGTGCAGGTGTAGCCGTAGGCATCCCCCAGCACGCCGGCGTCGCCGGTCATCAGGGTGTAGTCCTGCTGGCACAGCCCCACGAACACTCCGGTACGAGAGCCGCTCAATGACGCGGGCACGATTCCGGCATGCTCGATCGCTTCCCAGGACGTCTCCAGTAGCAACCGGTGCTGCGGGTCGATGGCGGTCGCCTCAGGCTCCCCGAAGCCGAAGAACGCGGCGTCGAAACCGCCGACGTCGTCGATGAAGCCGCCCCACCGCGAGACCGACCGATCCTGGACACCACGCTCGGGGTCGTAGTGGTCCTCGACATCCCACCTGTCAGCCGGGATCTCGGTGACCAAGTCGTCGCCACGAAGCAGCGCTTGCCAAAACGCGTCAGGTGAGTCGATACCGCCGGGGAGCCGGCAGCCCATCCCGATGACCGCAATGGGGGTGACACGCGACTGCATCGCCGTTCTTACCTCGTCTCAGTTCATCCGGCGATGCCTCCCCAAGCACCACCAGAATGTCGATACGCGCAACGGAACCCCCGTAGCAGCGCTCGCAAAACCACCAATCCGGGTATCGACACGGAAATATACGAACCGCCCAAGCTTAGACGCCCGGCCCAAGCGCGGCGCGCGAATGGCGGGAATTTCCCGGCCTGCGGCCAGCTCGAGGCGCCTGACCTGGTACTTTGCCGCCGGCGCGGGCCGGTTGAAGCGGGCACAAATCGCTTGACAATATACCCCTTAGGGGTATATTTGGAACGCGGGCGCCGCCCGGACCTATCAGTGCGAATCGCCGGAATACGAACCACCGCGGAGGCCCGATGACAGGCAGAGCGCTAGCGGCCCTCGGTCATGCCTTGGCGTTGGCGGGGTCGATGACGTGGGAGATCACCTGGGCGTTGATCCTGGGTTTCATCCTGTCGGCGGTGGTGCAGGCGGTGGTACGACGTTCAACGATCGTGAGCCTGATGGGCGACGACCGGCCGCGCACTCTGGCGGTGGCAGCCGGGCTGGGTGCGGCCTCGTCGTCGTGCTCGTATGCCGCGGTGGCGTTGGCCCGGTCGCTATTCCGCAAGGGCGCCAACTTCACCGCGGCGATGGCGTTCGAGATCGGCTCCACCAATCTCGTGGTGGAGTTGGGGATCATCCTGGCTCTGCTGATGGGCTGGCAGTTCACCGCCGCGGAGTTCGTCGGCGGTCCCATCATGATCGTGGTGTTGGCGGTCCTATTCCGGTTGTTCGTGCGCTCGCGCCTCGTCGACGCCGCCCGCGAGCAAGCCGAGCGCGGGATCGCAGGGTCGATGGAAGGCCATGCCGCCATGGACATGTCGATCCAGCGGGACGGGTCATTCTGGCAGCGGGTGTTCTCCCCGGAGGGCTTTACCTCGGTTTCGCATGTGTTCGTCATGGAGTGGCTGGCGATCCTGCGTGACCTCGTCCTGGGCTTGTTGATCGCGGGCGCTATCGCGGCATGGGTCCCCAAAACCTTCTGGCAAAGCTTCTTTTTGGCCAACCATCCCGGCGTGGCGCCGGTGTGGGGGCCGATCGTCGGCCCGATCGTGGCCATCGTGTCGTTCGTCTGCTCAATCGGCAATGTGCCGCTGGCCGCGGTGCTTTGGAACGGTGGTATCAGCTTCGGCGGCGTTATCGCCTTCATTTTCGCCGACCTGATCATCCTGCCGATCTTGAAAATCTACCGCAAGTACTACGGCACCAAGATGATGCTGACGATCCTCGGTACCTTCTACCTCGCCATGGTGGCAGCCGGGTATTTGATCGAATTGATCTTCGGCACAGCAAATCTCATTCCCCACGAGCGTAACGCAACGGTCATGCAAGCGGGGATCTCATGGAACTACACCACGTGGCTCAACATCGTCTTCCTGACGGTTGCGGCACTGCTGGTTGCCCGGTTCACCACCTCGGGCGGAATGCCGATGCTGCGCATGATGGGCGGCTCCCCCGACCCGGACCCCGGTCAGCACCACCATTAGCCGACGTCGAACCCAGCCGTGGGGCGCCATTCAGCTTTCGGTGCATAGCGAGCAGGTTCCGTAGAAATCGATCTGGTGGGCGACTTCGGTGAAGCGGTGTTGCTGGGCGAGTTGGCTTGTAAAAACTTCAATTTCGTCGGCGGTAAACCCGATCGCACGCCCGCACCGTCGGCACAGCAGGTAGTGGCGATGCTCGGTTGTGGTGCACAGCCGATAAAGCATCTCACCATCTTGGGCGCGCTGGGTTTCGAGGATCTTCATATCGGCGAACGCGTGCAGGATCCGGTACACGGTCACCAGCCCGATCTGGACGCCGTTGCGTTGACGGAGATCGTGGTGGAGTTGTTGGGCACCACGGAAGTGGTCGCCGCCCTGCAGCAGGTCGAGCACCGCCCGTTGCTGGGCGGTGGTTCGGGTCCGGTGTAGCAGCCGCGCCGGCATCGTTGCGCTCCTGGGATTTCGGACGTTACTGGGCCGCCGGTGTATTCCGTGGCTGGCGGTCTCGGGCGCCGATCACGGCGGCGATCAGGTAGATCATGGCGGCGGTGCTCATGATGGTGAAGGTGGCCGGTACCGCGGGAAGGGCGTAGGCCATGGTGACGCCGATCCAGATCGCGGCAGTGGCCAAGATCGCAGACAGCCAGAACTGGGTGTTGTTTTGGGTGTTCAACACGTACACCTTGAGCTCCTTGGCAGCGATCTGGTGGTCAATGGTCGCCTTGTCCGCCGGCGCGGGGTCGGTGCCTTCGCTGATTGCCTTGAGGAACTCCGGTGGCGTAATCAGGTTCAGCCCCAACGCATTCGAGAGGGGAGAAAAGATCGACTCGCTGGCGCCGACCGGAATCGCAGCGTATTTCGCTTTGATGCTGGCGATCAAGCTGCGGTAGTTGGAGAGGCCCTGGTTGCGAAACTGCTGGTTCTTCTGATCGAAATACCCCGAGTCGTTCGGGTCTGCCTTCTTGTAAGCGGCGGTGATCGCTTCGGCAACCTTGGTGACCGAGTCAGGCGAATACCACTGATGGGGGTTTCCGCCAGCGGCGACTCCGACGGTGTCTCCGACGTTGACCACGGTGCGCTTCGAACTCGGGTCAGACGCAAGCATTTTGTCGGCCCACGCGTCGTAGCCGATGCCGTTTTCGACAACCACCGTCGCGTCGGAGACCATGCGTGCATCCGCAGCCGACGGCTCATAGCTGTGCGGGTCGGTGTTGGGGTTGGGGTTGGTGATGATGCTGGTCTCCTGAACCCGGTCACCGCCGATCTGTGCGGCGATGCTGCCCCACGCATTGGTCGTGGCGACGACCACAAGCCTCGGGCCGGCCCCGGCGCTGCCGGTGCTGGGTCCAGATTGCGGCACGTTGTGGCTGCTACACGCAACCGTGCCTAGCAGCAGCGCGACCATATTCACCGCTACCAGCGTCGCTAACCTGCGCTGACCAGGTTGACCTGTCATCAACTCACACCCGCGTCCTTATTGACAATGGTTTTCATTAACTTTCAAAGCCGAAAGCTAGCATGCGATTGCGGGGTTCGCATCCACTGGCTCGCGGTCAGCTGCTCGCGGGTGCGGGGGCGGTGCCGCCGCTGTCGACGGAGAGTCGTTCGGGGCAGTAAACGCTGGCGGCGGCGTTGGCGAATTTGGCGGCACTGGTCATCGTGAATGAGGGGTTGAGATCGCGGATGTCTCGGACGATGTCGAGCTGGGAGGTCCCCGAGTTGGCTAAGTCGCACACCTTTTGGCCCGCTTTGATGGCTTTGTCCGGATTCTGATAGCTGATCCCGGCCTGGGTCAGCGCGGCCAGGAACGCATCGTCACCGGAGTCGGCGTGAGCCGGTGCGGCCAAGCCAACCAGGGCGACGACGCTGGCCAGCAGCGGTAGGACTTTCATCTGTGGTTACCCGGCGGCCGGTGGGCGTCCGATGACCCGAGGCCGGAATCCGTAGATAGGTTCGGCGAACTCATCCTCGTGCGCCCCCGGCATGCCCGCCAACGGCACCCCCGGCATGCCCACTGCCCCGGCCCCTTCCATCACCATCGGGGTAGCGGCACCAAAGCTGTGATAGGCCCCGGCCCCGACCTGAGTCGTGGCCGCAACCGTGCTGACCGTTGCCCCGGTGCCGGCCCAGGCCGGCGGCACCGATAAGGCCCCGACCAGGCTGGCCTGTCCCACTGCCGCCGTCGCCGCCGCACCGGGCAGGGCCGTGGTCACGGATGCGAACGACGCGCCACTCCCCAGCCCGGCGGCCAGATCCTCCAGCCCCTCGGTGCTTGCGCCTACCGCGCTCAGGGAGTTGAGCGCCATCTGCGAATCGACGAACGTCGTCGGGTTCAGAATCCCGTTGGTGGTGAACCCGTTCGAGATGCCGGACACGGAGGCGTTGTTGAGAAACGCCCCCGTCAGATTCGGGTTGGAATTGCTGAAGAAGTTCATCACTCCGGCAAGCCCGGTGGTAGAGGTATTCGAATTGGGCGACAGACCCAGCCAATCCCAGATACTGGTCGCCTGCGGGGCGGCGGCGTCAGCGATGGCGTCGGCCTGCTGGGCCGTTCCGTCTGGGGTGGTGTCGGCTTGCGGTGCGCTGAACGGGGTCATCTGGCTGGCTGCGCGCGAGGCGGTGGTGTAACTGGTCATCGCGCCAGTATCTGCTGCCCACATCTCGCCGTATTGGGCGTCGGTGGCCGCGATCGCCCCGGTATTTTGACCGAAGACGTTGCTGGCCACCAGGTTCGCCAACAAAGCACGGTTGGCCGCGACAACCGGCGGAGGCACCGTCGCGGCAAACGCCGCCTCATACGCCGCCGCCGCCGTGCTGGCCTGCGCACCGGCCTGCTCGGCTTGGATCGCGGTGGTGTTGAGCCACTCCAGATACGGTGTGACCGCCGCCGCCATCTTCGCCGACGACGGACCCAGCCACCCCTCGCTGACCAACGACCTGATCACCGATTCATAATTCATTGCCGCCGAACGCATTTCAGCAGCCATCGCATTCCACGCGGCCGCGGCCGCCAACAACGGCCCGGACCCAGCACCGGCATACATCTTGGCCGAGTTCACTTCCGGCGGCAACGCCCCAAAATTCAACATGACATCTTCTCCTGACGTCTCCTACCCGGCCGCCGGTGGACGCGGCATGACCACCGGACGAAACCCATACCGAGGGATCGCGCGACGCAGCCTGCGCCCGTTACCGCCCAACGGACCCGCCACACCGCCCGGCCCGCCCGCCGCCGGCGCCCCCGATGTCCCGATATCACTCAGACCACTCACCGGGGCCGCCGCTTGACCCGGGGTGATATTGGCCGCCGACGCCCAACTCTGGGGCACCGACATCGACCCCACCAGATGCGCGTTGCCAATCCCAGCCGATGCCCCGCCCAGGCCCGCTGACGGGACGGTATTGGATGCCAGGGCCGCCATCCCGCCGCCTTCGGCGTTCATGGCGAAATCGCCCAGACCCGACAATGTCGTCGCGCGCGTCCCCATCGCGCCCACCGCCGTACCAATAATGGACTGCGGGTTAAACGGGCCGCCCGCGATTATTCCGTTGAGGACGTCGTTGCTGAAGAAGTTGCTTCCCAAGAAGCTACCCAACGCGGTGTTGTTCGACCCGTCCAACAGCCCCGTCAGGTAGCCACCGATCGGTCCCTGGGGTGCGGCAGCGGGATCCACGTCCAGGGCGGAGAAGTCGTTACTCGACAACAACGATTGCGTATTCCCGGCCGCCGAGTTGGTGGCCTGATTAACCGCCTCATTTTGTCCGGCCACCCCGTCGGGGGTGGTGTTCGTCCGCGGCGAAGTAAACGGCGTCATCTGTGCCGCCGAATCCGAAGCGGTGGCATAGCCGCTCATCGCAGCGGCATCCTGGGCCCACATTTCGGCGTATTCAGCATCAGTAGCCGCGATCGCCGGCGTGTTCTGCCCGAAAATATTGGCGGCCACCAGACTCGCCAGCAACACGCGATTGGCCGCCACGACCGGCGGGGGCACCGTCATCGCATACGCGGCCTCAAAAGCCGTCGCGGCCGCATTCGCCTGCACACCGGCCTGCTCGGCCGCAGCAGCAGTGGTATTCAGCCACGTCAGATAGGGCTGGGCGGCGGCCAACATCGACGTCGACGATGGACCGAACCAGCCCGTGCTGAGCAACTGCTTAACCACTGAGTCGTAAGCAGTTACCGCGGAACGCATTTCGGCAGCCAGTGTGTTCCAAGCGGCGGCGGCGGCCAGCAGCGGCCCCGATCCGGGGCCGGAATACATCCTGACCGAGTTGACTTCCGGCGGTAACACCGCAAAATCCAGCATGGCTCCCCCCTCGACGCCCCGGCTAGGCATCTTCATCAGTCCCCTTATTGGTAACCGTTTTCAATAAGATACTGTACCGCCTCGCGTAATGCTTGTCGAAACTGACCTTCACGAGGGGCAGCGGCGTCCGACGAACTGGGTTGACAATCTGCGATGCCAGGCCAAGACCCGGCGACTGCTGGAGGTCGACGGCGCGCCGGAGGCTGATCAGTCCGCGCGACGAAGTCGGACCCGAGGCCGCCTGGACGCTGATGAAGTTGCGCGCCAACGGGATTCGACACCTCGTGATATCGAAGGCTGATCAGCGTATTGCGTCACGGAATGAAATCCCATGCCAACGAACAATGTTTGTTACGTTAGCGCGATGACTACCGACGAAGCTGGCGACAGCCGTCCTCGGGTCTTGCTGCTTTACTACACGTTCACCGGGCAGGCCCTGCGGGTCCTGGAGGCTGCGGGCGAGGTGTTCCGCGAGCGCGGCTTCCAGGTACACAAGGCCCAGATCGAGTTCACCGATCGACGCTTCGCCGAGCGGTTCTCCCGCGTTCCCCTACGCCACGCGATGCTCGATCTGCTCAGCATGCTTCCTGCCCAGGCCCGCCGCGCCGCCGGGGAAATCCGCACCCCGGATGAGGTGCGAAGCAACAACTACGACCTGGTCTGCATCGGTTCCTCGACGTGGTGGTTCACCATGAACATGCCGATGCGCACCTTTCTGCGGTCCGAGGAGGCGGGCGAGCTTCTCACCGGTACCCCTTTCGCCGGGTTCTGTGTATGCCGTCGCTACTGGCGCGGCAATTTCCGGTTGGTGCGCAAGCTCGGGGAAAAGCGCGGAGGCCGGTACCTGGGCGGAGTCCACTTCGAATACCTCGGCGGACAGTTCGCCTCCGGGCTCTCGATGGTCAGCTACCTGCGGTCGGGCCAATACCGCGATCGGTACTTTGGCGTGCCCATCCCGGCGACCAACGTCCAGCAATACCAGCTGGAGCAGACCCGGCACTTCGCCGGTGAGCTCGCGGATCGGTTGGTCGCACAGCCCGCGCCTCGATGAATACGGTCCGGCTCAGCTGAGCCGGACCGTATTCATAGACACCCCGACGGCCGGCAGCCGTGCCAGTAACGCGTCACCCATTGCCGCAGCGGGAGTGAGCACTCCGCGCAGGTCGGAGAGTCGATCGCGATCGAAGGCCAGCGCCAGAGCACACTGGGCGAGCAGAACCCCGGTACCGCTGTAGGCGTCGGCCTGCTGGGCGAAGGTCCCCAGATACCGGGCACCAGACGTCGTGGTGGTGTAGGTCTGGACCGTATAGTGGCCGCGTTCCCGCATCGCCTCACCCGGCCCAGTGCCCGGCTTCGCCAACGGCTGCAGCCATCGTTTCGGCAATCGGCGAAAGTACCTGGTGCCCAAGGCGAACGCACTGGCCAACGTTCCGGTCACCGCGCCAGCGGCGACCGGTGCCGCGAAGGACTTCCCCATACTCATCGTCTCCGCGTAACGAAACCGCCTGCCGTACGGCCAGTTCTGTAATGCATTGCTGCGCCGCACCACTCGGGTGTTGTGCGGCGCCCACACCAAACCGCCCACCCAGGAGCCGGCAAGCTCGGGCGCGATCCGGCTGCCCCGGCGGCACAGAAAGTCCGGCTGCCGACCGAGATCGGGTTCGGCGCCTCGGTCGGTGGTCAGCGTGTACGGGTCGTCCATCAGCCGGCGCGCCTCGGGGTCACTCGACGCGGCACGCATCGATTCGAATTCCGAGGCGACGGTGCCCCCCGATCCCCCGCCCTGGAAGAAGGAACGAAACACCAGGGTGGTGTCGCACAGCTCACCTGCGCCGTCGTCGAGCGCCCGGCGGTAGAGCTGATAGACATTCAAATCCGAAGGGAGCGAAGCGAATCCGCACGAGACGACGATCCGGGCACCGCTGTCGACGGCCTGCTTGTGGTACCGGTCGATGCTGGTGCGGACGAACATCACCTCACCGGTCAAGTCGGCGTAGTCCGTCCCGGCTTTGGCACAGGCCGCCAGCACCGGCAACCCGTAGGTGGTGTACGGGCCCACCGTCGTCACGACCACCCGGGTGCGTGCCGCCATCGCCTGCACCGCCGCCGGATCCGAAGCATCGGCGACGATCAGCGGCCAATCCTGTGCGCTGCGGCCCAGCGTTTCGCGCACGGCCAGTAGCCGTTGGGGTGAGCGCCCGGCCAGCGCGATGCGGGCCCCGCTCGCCACCCGCGCCAGGTATTGCGCCGTCAACTTGCCGGAGTAACCCGTGACGCCGTAGACGACGATGTCGAACTCGCGCTCGGCCTGACTCATCGGGTCAGCAGCGCCGTGACCGCCGTCGGAGCAGGGTCACTGTTCACGGGAACGTCTCTCCCGCAGTCGGCGGTTCACCGATTCCGGCAACAGCGCTGTGACGTCACCGCCCAGCATCGCGACCTCTTTGGCCAACGACGATGACACGAACGAGTACTGCGGCGCGGTGGCCACGAAAAAGGTGTCCACATTGGCGACGTGCTTGTTCATCTGCGCCATCTGCAACTCGTATTCGAAATCGGTGCCGGTGCGCAGGCCCTTGACGATCGCGGTCATCCCGCGCGACGTGACGAAGTCCACCACCAGGCCTTGCCCGACCTCGACGCTCAGATTCGGCAGATGAGTCGTCGCCTCTTCGATCATCGCGATGCGCTCGTCGATGTCGGACATCCCCTTCTTGGCGGGGTTGGTCAGGATCGCGACGATCACCTCGTCGAACTGGGCCGAGGCGCGTTCGAAGACGTCAATGTGGCCCAACGTCACCGGGTCAAAGGAGCCCGGGCATACGGCGCCGCTCATAAGCGATGACGCTAGCAGGGCGCCTCAGCCAAATTCGGCCAGCTCTAAACGGGTGTCGCCGTACACCCGCTGCGGCCATGGGATCCAGCCGTCCGGCCAGGTCAGTGTCGGGCTGGAAACGGCACGCTCGACGACCGCAACTGTGCCCTCGCGCACCCAGCCGTGGGCGCTCAGCGCGGCCAAGACGGCCTGGACGTCGGCGGTCTCGATGTCATAGGGCGGATCGGCCAGCACCAGATCCACCGGGGACGCGGCCCCGCCCGCCAGCACCGCCGTCACCGCACCCCGGCGCAGCGTCGCACCGGGCAGACCCAGGGCCTCGATGTTGCGGGCGATGACAGCCGCGGTGCGCTGGTCGGACTCGACCAGCAGCGCCGACACCGCGCCACGGGAGAGCGCCTCCAGGCCCAGCGCGCCCGAGCCTGCGTAGAGGTCCAGCACCGCCAGGCCGGTCAGATCCAGCCGCGCGGTGACGATGTTGAAAAGCGACTCGCGCACCCGATCGGTGGTCGGCCGGGTTCCCCGCGGCGGCACCGCGATGCGTCGCCCTCCGGCGACGCCGCCGATAATGCGGGTCAGCTCAACACCACCAGCAGATCTCCGCCCTCGACCTGCGCGGTGCTCGACACCGCCACCCGCGCCACGGTGGCGTCTTTCGGAGCCGTGATCGGAGCTTCCATTTTCATCGCCTCGATCGTGGCGATGGTCTGGCCGGCGCTCACCCGATCGCCCTCGGCCACCGAAACCGCGACGACGCCGGCGAAGGGCGCCGCGATGTGGTCGGCGTTGCTTCGTTCGGCCTTCTCGGCGGTGGGAATCGTGCTGGCAATGCTGCGGTCACGCACCAGCACCGGACGCAACTGGCCGTTCATGATGCACATCACCGTGCGCATGCCGCGCTCGTCGGGCTCGGAGATCGCTTCGAGCCCGATCAGCAGATCGACCCCGCGCTCCAGCGTCACCTGGTGCTCATGGCCCTGCCGCAGGCCGTAGAAGAACTGGTTGGCCGACAGGTGCGACGTGTCGCCGTAGGTGTCCCGGTGCTCCTCGAATCCCTTTGTCGGACCGGGGAATAGCAGCCGGTTGAGGGCGGCTTGCCGTTTGGTGCCGCTCAGCGCGAGGACTGCCTCGTCTTCCGCGGTGAGCTGCTCGACGGGCTTGGCGGCCGCCCGGCCGGCCAGCGCGGCACTGCGCAGCGGCTCCGGCCAGCCCCCGGCCGGATCGCCCAGCTCGCCACGCAGGAATCCGAGCACCGATTCCGGGATGTCGAATCGCGCTGGGTCCGAGGCGAATTCGTCAGCACTGGACCCGGCACCGACCAGGGCCAGCGCCAGGTCGCCGACAACCTTCGATGACGGGGTGACCTTGATCAGCCTACCCAGCACGCGGTCGGCACCGGCGTAGACCTCTTCGACCTCTTCGAATCGATCTCCCAACCCCAGTGCGATCGCCTGCTGCCGCAGGTTCGACAATTGGCCGCCCGGGATTTCGTGGTGATAGACCCGCCCCGTCGGGCCGGGCAGCCCGGATTCGAAGGGCGCGTAGACCTTTCGCAGCGCTTCCCAATACGGCTCCAGCGCGCAGACCGCCTGCAGCGACAGCCCGGTGTCGTGTTCAGTGTGCGCGGCGGCGGCGACGATCGAACTCAGCGCGGGTTGGCTCGTGGTGCCCGCCATCGGCGCGGCGGCTCCGTCGACGGCATCGGCTCCCGCCTGCCAGGCGGCCATATAGCTGGCCAACTGGCCACCCGGGGTGTCGTGGGTGTGCACGTGGATCGGCAGGTCGAAGCGACTGCGCAATGCGCGGACCAGTTTGTCTGCGGCCTGGGGGCGCAGCAGTCCGGCCATGTCCTTGATGGCCAGCACGTGCGCGCCGGCGTCCACGATCCGCTCGGCCAGGTTGAGGTAGTAGTCCAGCGTGTAAAGCCGCTCGCCCGGGTCGGACAGGTCTCCGGTGTAGCACATCGCGACTTCGGCTATCGCCGAACCTGTTTCGCGCACAGCATCGATCGCCGGGCGCATCGAGTCCAGGTTGTTGAGCGCATCGAAGATGCGGAAGATGTCGATACCGGTCGCGGCCGCCTCCTCGACGAAGGCCGACGTGACCAGTTCCGGATACGGGGTGTAGCCCACGGTGTTGCGACCCCGCAACAACATCTGTAGGCAGATGTTGGGCAGCGCCTCGCGCAGCGTGGCCAGCCGCTCCCAGGGGTCCTCCTTGAGGAAGCGCAGCGCCACATCATAAGTCGCACCGCCCCAGCACTCCACCGACAGCAGCTGCGGCATCGTTCGGGCCAGGTAGGGCGCCACCATCATCAGCCCGCTAGTACGTACCCGTGTCGCCAGCAGCGACTGGTGCGCATCGCGGAACGTCGTATCGGTGACGCCCACCGCGGGCGACTCCCGCAGCCAGCGCGCGAAACCCTCGGGCCCCAACTCAACCAGTCGCTGCTTGGACCCGGCCGGCGGCTCCACCTCGAGATCGGTCGGATCGATAAAGGGCAACTTATCGTGCGGATACACCGTCGACGGATGCGTCCCGTGCGGATGGTTGACCGTGACGTCGGCCAGGTAGGTAAGGATCTTGGTACCGCGATCGGCCGAGGCGCGTGCGGTCAGCAGCTGCGGCCGCTCGTCGATGAAAGACGTGGTGACCCGGCCGGCTTGGAAGTCCGGGTCATCCAGGACCGCTTGCAGGAACGGAATATTCGTCGATACCCCGCGAATCCGGAACTCCGCGATCGCCCGACGGGCCCGGGCCACCGCGGTGTGGAAGTCGTGGCCGCGGCAGGTCAACTTGACCAGCATCGAATCGAAGTGGGCGCTGATCTCCGCGCCGAGGTTGGTGCTGCCATCCAGGCGGATACCCGCCCCCCCGGGGCTGCGGTACGTGCTGATCCGGCCGGTGTCGGGTCGGAACCCGTTGGCCGGATCTTCGGTCGTGATCCGGCACTGCAGCGCGGCGCCGTGCGGCACGATGTTCTCCTGGCGCAGGCCCAGGTCGTCGAGGGTCTCCCCGGACGCGATGCGCAACTGGCTGGACACCAGATCGACGTCGGTGATCTCCTCGGTCACGGTGTGCTCCACCTGAATCCGTGGATTCATCTCGATGAAGACGTACTGACCGTTCTCGTCCAACAGAAACTCGACGGTGCCCGCACAGGTGTAGCCGATATGCCGGGCGAACGCGACGGCGTCGGCGCAAATCTTGTCGCGCAGCTCGGTGGGCAGATTTGGCGCGGGCGCCAGTTCGACGACCTTCTGGTGGCGACGCTGCACGCTGCAGTCGCGCTCGTGCAGGTGGATCACGTTGCCGGCGTTGTCGGCCAGGATCTGCACCTCGATGTGGCGCGGTTTGATGACAGCCTGCTCGAGATAGACGGTCGAATCGCCGAAGGCCGACTCAGCCTCACGGCTGGCGGCTTCGATCGCTTCGGGCAGCGCGGCGATGTCGGTGACGCGACGCATGCCTCGCCCCCCGCCACCGGCAACGGCCTTGACGAACAACGGAAACCGCATGTCCGCCGCCGCCGATACCAGTTCGTCGACCGATGCCGACGGTGCCGAGGAAGTGAGTACGGGCAGCCCGGCTTCCCGCGCGGCGGCGATCGCCCGCGCCTTATTTCCGGTCAGCTCAAGGATTCCGGCGTTGGGCCCGACGAACGTGATGCCGGCGGCCGCACAGGCCGCGGCCAAGTCCGGGTTCTCCGACAAGAAGCCGTACCCGGGATAGACCGCGTCCGCGCCGGCCCGCAGCGCCGTATCGACGATCTCGTCGACGGACAGGTAAGCCCGCACGGGATGACCGACATCGCCGATCTGATACGACTCGTCGGCCTTGAGCCGATGTTGCGAATTGCGGTCCTCGTAGGCGTAGACGGCTACCGTGCCGACGCCAAGTTCGTAGGCCGCGCGGAACGCGCGAATCGCGATCTCGCCGCGATTGGCCACCAACACCTTGGAGATCACCTTTTAACTCCTCACCGCAGGGTCGACCAATAGTCCCAGAACCGCACCATGATCAGCAGAAGCACCGCGGTGAACCACAACGCGGTAATCGACCATCGCCATTGAAAAAGCATCTGCACCAGCGCGTTCGAGTCGGCCAGTGTAGGGCGAATCACAATCGACGAGACCACGACCAGCAGCGTGATGGTGACCACCCAGACCACCATGCAGTAGGGGCACAGTGCCCCGATCCGGTACAGGCTCTGAAAGATCAGCCAGTGTACGAACACCGCACCAACCAGTAGCCCGATCGCCGTCGCGATCCAAAACCATTGAGGCAATGGGACTGTCGCTACTGCCAGCACACCGGCCACGACCACCACAGTAAAGGCCATAATACCCAGCAGCGGGTTGGGGAAGCCAAGTACCGACGCCTGCGATGTGACCATCACCGAGCCGCACGAGATGATCGGATTGAGGTTGCACGACGGCACATATGACGGGTTGAGCAGGATATCGATCTTCTCCACCGTCAGGGTCATGGAGGAGAGCAGGCCGACCGCCCCGGCGATCAGCACCCACCACGCGCTGAGCGCGGCCGCCCGCACGTGACGCGTCGGAGCCGGCGTCAGGTCGCCGGATCGCTCGGCGGGCTCAACCGACACCGCGAGGCCTCACGAAGCCGCGGGCGGCGCAACAGCTGTGTCGATGCCCGGCACGTCACCCACGATGCTCTTGATCTTGGCGACCAGCGCGTCGGGTGTCGACGGGTCGTAGTTCTCACCGTTGATCTTGATCGTCGGGGTGGCGGTGACATTCGCGGTCGCCGCTTCCTCGCTGACCTTGGAGAGGTACTTCCCGCTGTTGATGCAGTCCGGCACCTTGCCGACGACGCCGGCCTGACGGGCGATTTCGATCAATTTCGCGTTGTCGGGGAACCTGGTGCCGCGTTCATCGGGCTGCAAGGCGGTGGTGAACAGCGCGGTATGGAAACGGCGGAACGCCTCCGTGGACTCGTCGGCGACGCACAAGGCCGCCGCCCCCGCTCGTGAGGAATAGTTCTGACTCTTGGAGCTGTCGAGAATGGCCACCATCGAGTAATCGGCCGCGACGGCGCCGGCGTCGATCAGCCTGGACACCGTCGGGCCGAAGGTGCGCTCGAAGTTACCGCAGGCCGGGCACAAGAAATCCTCGTAGAACGTGACGACGGCTTTGGGGTTGCTGGTTCCGGGCTGGGTGACCAGCTTGCTCGACGTCACGCGCACCGTGTCGCCTTGGCCGGCGACGCCGCCCTTCTTGTCGTGATGTGACGTCACGATGTAGAACACCAGCGCTACCGCGAAGACGATGACGAACGCGGTACCGCCGATTTGGATGAGCCGGCCGGACTTGCCGTCTGCGGACTTGAGGTCGAATCGGGGGGGACGTTTCGATTTGTCGGCCACAGGTTCCCTGATCCTTACTGTGCTTGAGTCGGCTTGCGGGCGTGTCCGTAGGTTTCAGACGGCGCTTCTAGATTACCGGCGACAGCCCCCGGGCAAATCAGGCCCGGCTCAGGTGCGCGCGCAGGGCCGAAATCAGATCGCTGGTTGCGGCCGCGCTGTCGCCGCCGAGCTGAAACACACTGCCGAAAGCGTGCGGGAGCGAACCTAAGCACCGCAGATCCACCGCGGTGCCGGCGGCCCGCAGCGCCATCGCGTAACGCTGACCTTCGTCGCGCATGGGGTCGAATCCCGCCACGGCGATCAGCGCGGGCGCCAGCCCGGACAGCGAGTCGGCCAGCAATGGCGATACCCGCGGATCCGCGGGGTCGATGCCGGTGCCGCCCAGATACTGGGCGGCGAACCAGTCGAGATCCCACTTGGTCAGCACGAAACCACGGGCGAACAGGCTCAGCGACCGGGTCTGCGCCGTGAAGTCGGTCCGCGGGTAGAGCAGCCACTGCAGTAGCGGCGCCGGGCCACCGTCGTCGCGTGTCAGCTGGCACACGACCGCGGCGAGGTTGCCGCCCGCGCTGTCCCCCCCGACCGCGACACGCCCAGGGGTCGCGCCGAGTTCGCCGGCGTGCTCACAGGCCCACTTGAACGCCGCATAGGCGTCGTCGATGGCGGCGGGCGCCGGATGCTCGGGCGCCAGCCGGTAGTCGATCGACAACACATGGACCCCGGCGTCACGGGAGGTCAGTCGGCACAGCGCGTCGACGGTGTCCAGGTCACCGAGCGTCCAGCCCCCGCCGTGGTAGAAGACCAGCAAGTCGGTGGCCTCGCCACTGGCCGGGTGATAATGCCGCGCCGCGATCTCGCCGGCGGGTCCGGGGATCCTCAGGTCCTCGACCGTGACGTGGATCTGGGGGCCGGGCATTGCCAGCAGCGACTGACGCATCTGGGCGCGCGATACCACCGGGTCGCTGTTGATGACCAACCCTTCGATGCCGCCAAGGTGCAGGCCAGCCAGCATCAGCTGCATGGTGGGATCAAGGGTGTTGCCGTCGATGATGATCGCCCGACCGCGGAACATCACCCGCTTGGCCGGCGTCGGGATCCACGGGATGACTTTGAGGCCGACGTTGGTCACACGGTCCTGCACGCGATCGGTCCAGCGAGTCGATGCGCGTTTGGCTTCGAGATGCAGGTCCGGTGCGGCTGGCAGACTCTGTGTCATGGTTGGCCCCCTAGAACAAAACGTAGTCACGCTCAATGACGGTCATACGATCCCCGCCGTCGGGCTCGGAGTCTTCCAGGTCCCTGGGGCGGAGACCGCGCAAGCGGTGAGTACTGGGCTGCGCGTCGGGTACCGGCATATCGACACCGCCGCCTACCCCAATGAACGGGAGACCGGGCGCGCGTTGGCCGATTCCGACGTGCCGCGCGACCAACTTTACGTGGTGACCAAACTGTGGAACCCGGAGCAGGGCTACGACAGCACACTGGCGGCCTTCGACGCCAGCATGGACCGGCTTGGCCTCGACTATCTAGATCTCTACCTGATCCACTGGCCGATGCCGGCGCTAGGAAAGTTTGTCGACACCTTCAAAGCCTTCGCTCACCTGCGTGATCAGGGCCGGATCCGGTCCATCGGCGTCAGCAATTTCGAGCCCGAGCACCTGATGGTTCTGATCGATGCCACCGGCATTGTTCCCGCGGTCAATCAGATCGAGCTGCATCCCCGCTTCCCCCAGACGGAATTGCGAAAAGTGCATGCCCAGCGCGGCATCGCGACCGAAGCGTGGGCCCCGCTGGGGCAGGGCGCGCTGCTGATACATCCGACAGTTACGGCCGTCGCCGACGAAAGTGGGCGGACACCCGCCCAGGTGTTGATTAGGTGGCATATCCAACTCGGTAATATCGTGATCCCCAAGTCGGTGAATCCTGCACGGATTGCGAGTAACTTCGACGTGTTCGATTTCGAACTCAGCGCCAATCAAATGGCGGCGATCTCCTCGCTCGACGACGGAACGCGGCTTGGTCCTGATCCACGAACTTTCGTTTTCACAGGTAGGTGACTGACGTGACTGGCGACTCGGGCGCCGCCGCACCCTCGATAGCTCTCAATGACGAAAACACGATGCCGGTACTTGGTCTTGGCGTCGCGGATTTGTCGGATGACGAGACCGAACGCGCCGTATCGGCAGCGCTGGAAATCGGCTGCCGGCTCATCGATACCGCCGCGGCTTACGGCAACGAAGCCGCCGTCGGACGCGCTATTGCCGCCTCCGGGATTCCCCGCGCGGAGCTGTTCGTCACCACCAAGCTGGCCACCGCCGATCAGGGATTCACAGGCTCCGTGGATGCCTGCGTCGCCAGCTTGGAGCGACTAGGCCTGGATTACGTCGACCTCTACCTCATTCACTGGCCGGCCCCGGCGCTGGGCAAGTATGTCGACTCCTTCGGCGGGCTGCTCCAGGCCCGCAGCCTCGGACACGCGCGCTCGATCGGCGTCTCCAACTTCACCGAGGAATATCTGTCGATGGTCATCGACCTGACCGTCACCACGCCGGCGGTCAACCAGATCGAGTTGCACCCACTGCTCAACCAGGACGAGATGCGCAAGTCGAACGCGCAGCACAACGTCGTGACGCAGTCCTACACGCCGCTGGCCCTGGGCAGGTTGATGGACAACCCGACCGTGACCTCGGTCGCGGGCGAATACGGCAAGACACCCGCTCAGGTGTTGCTACGGTGGAACCTGCAACTGGGCAACGCGGTCATCTTCCGGTCGGCCACGGCCGAGCACATCGCCAGCAACTTGGACGTCTTCGACTTCGAGTTGGCCGCCGAGCATGCGGACGCGATCACCGCGCTCAACGACGGCACCCGGCTGCGCCCGGACCCGGACACCTACGACGGCTCGTAACCGGCCGACTGCTAGTGCCGGGTCGCGGGGACGGCGACGGCGCGGTGCGGTGCGGTACGACCGGACCGGGCGCTCCTATTCGCGCACTCGTCATGCCGACCCCCCGGGTCGCCGCCGTTATCGACGAGGCGTTGCTCGGAATGACGTCAGTCGCGAACGTCGGCGCGGGCACGGGATCCTACGAGCCAGCGCACACCGTCGTCTCGATTGTGTTGGTGACGGCCACTTTCCGGCGCGGTTCGGCCGGCCGGGAATTGTCGTACCCGGCTGCAATGATGACGTTATGTCCTTGACCGCAGCGCCTGTCGCGGCGGTGAGCCCTGCCCAGCGTCTTGAGGTGTTATTCGAGGAGTTGGCGGAGTTGACCGGTCAACGCAACGCGATTGATGGGCGCATTGTGGAGATCGTCGCCGAGTTGGATCGCGACGAGTTGTGCGGCGCTACGGGTGCGCGCTCGGTGGCGGCGTTGGTGGCCTGGAAGACGGGATCGTCATCGGGAAGCGCTCACACGATCGCCACCGTGGCGCGCCGGCTGGAGGAATTTCCTCGCTGTGCGCAGGGCATGCGGGAAGGCCGGCTGTCGCTGGATCAGGTCGGGGTGATCGCGGCGCGGGCGGGCCAGGGATCCGATGAGCATTACGCGAAGCTCGCGGCGGTCGCGACGGTCAACCAGCTGCGTACCGCCGTCAAGCTGGAACCGCGACCCGAACCCGAGCCCCGGCCTCAACCGCAGGCCTCGATCACCAAGACCTCCGACGAGGAGCTCACCTGTTGGCGGATCAAACTTCCGCATCCGGATGCGGCGAAGTTCGACGCGGCACTGGCGTCTCATGGCGAGGCGCTGTTCGCCGAGTGGAAACTCGATCGCGAGGACCGCGAGCGGACATCAGATATCACGCCGCCATTGCCGGGCACTGTCGAGGCGTTCATGCGCCTGGTGGAGGCCGGATGGGACACCGAGGCGGCCCGCCGGCCACACGGGCAGCACACCACAGTGGTGGTGCACGTCGACGTGGAGCAGCGCGCCGCGGCGCTGCATCTGGGTCCGCTGCTCACCAACGCCGAACGCCGATACCTGACCTGTGATGCGACCTGTGAAGTCTGGTTCGAACGTGACGGCGAGGTCATTGGCGCCGGGCGAGCGACCCGCCAGATCAACCGGCGGCTTCGCCGCGCGCTCGAGCACCGCCACCCCACGTGCGCGGTTCCCGGTTGTGGTGCCACCCGCGGTTTGCACGCACATCACATCCGGCACTGGGAGGACGGCGGTCTGACCGAGTTGTTCAACCTGGTGTTGGTATGCCCGTACCACCATTGGTTGCACCACCGGGGCGTCATCACCATCACCGGACCGGCAGACGATCTCGTCGTCACCGACAGCTCCGGTCGACGGCTCAACGCAAGATCACTCGCGCGTCCGCCACACCTCCCCCCGCCCGCTGTCTCACCGTGTCGCGGGCCCACTGGCGAGCGCGCCGACTGGTGGTGGTACGAGCCCTTCCAGCCGCAACCACCACCGACAACCAACTAGCTTGGTCACCGCCGCCGGTCATCGCCAGCACCGGATCGAAGCTCAAACCGGTTGGGGCGGCAGGAAATTCGTTCGCGATACCCGCAACAGCCCGCCAGGCTAAACGAACGGCCCTTTCAACTCCTAGGGCAGGTCGCCGCGGCCTGACGCAACACACCCACCGAAGCCTGATCCACCGGTAGCTGATAACCCCGCAGCACCGCAATGAACTGCATCGCGTACTGACAGGCGAAGGCCTTGTTCGGTGGCATCCACTGACCCGGCGGCAAGTCGCCCTTGTCCTGATTGGCTTGGCCCTGCACGGCCAGCAAGTTGGCCGGATCGTTGGCGAAACGCAGCCGCTCGGGATCCGGCCAGCCGAAGGCGCCCATGTCCCAGGCGTAGGCCAGCGGGACGATGTGGTCGATCTGCACCGCTTCGCCGACCTTGGCGCCGCGCTGGAAGGCGATCGTGGTGTTGGTGTACGGGTCGTGCAGCGTGCCGGTGGCCACCGCGTTGGGACACCGCTTGATCGACACGTAGGTCTTGTCGAGCAGATCGCGGTCGAGAATGTCGTCGCGGGTGTCACAGCCGTTGTGCCCGCCCGGGGCGCCGTTGTCGTCGTCCCAGGCGCCGCCGAAGGCCGTTCTGCGGTAGTCGTAGTGGTGCACCCGAAGCGGTGCCACGGCGATGCCGGCCAGCGCATCGGCTCCCGGCGCCACGGTGGGCACGTCGGCACGCGCGACGACTTCCGCGTGTTTGGCCGATGTCGACCCCAGCGTCTGATGAGCGACCAGCACCGCAAGTACCGCGGCCACCGACATCCACAGCAGCAGCTTGCGATTCATATACGCCGTTTCCTCCTCATCGCTTTCGTCCCCCTCGCCGCTACGCAGCTGGGGGTGCCCCCGCTGCATCGTCACGGGCGGTCATGACTTGTCCAGGTATTCGATGCGGTCGGTATTGATGAATTGCGCTGCCAGCGATGCCAATCCGGGGTGTTGGCCGGGGTCCTGATACGCGTGGGTGCAGAAGTCCCGAGCGGCTTCGATGAACACCAGGTGCTCGGCCAGCGACAGCAGCCGCAGGGTGATGGCCCTACCGGACTGGTTGCGGCCCAACACATCTCCTTCCCGGCGCTCTTTGAGATCGAGCGCGGAAAGGGCGAAACCGTCCAGCGTCCCGGCGACGGCACGCAGCCGCCGGCCGGCCGGCGATCCCGGCGAGCTCCAGCTGGCCAGCAGGCACAGGCTCGGATGCTGGCCGCGGCCGATGCGGCCACGCAGCTGATGCAACTGACTGATTCCGAACCGGTCGGCGTCCATCACCAGCATGACGGTGGCGTTGGGCACATCCACCCCGACCTCAATGACGGTGGTGCACACCAGCACATCGATCTCGCCGCTGCGAAAAGCGGCCATCGCGGCGTCCTTGTCGTCGGCGGGCAACCGTCCGTGCATCAGCCCCAGCCGTAAATTCGCCAGCTCACCGGAGCGCAACCGGGCGAAAAGACCCTCGGCGGTCTCCGTCGGGCGTGCGTCCTGCAGGCCCTTCTGCGATTCGTCGGCCTCATCGATGCGCGGCGCCACCACGTAGGCTTGCCGGCCGGCCGCGACCTCTTCGACGATGCGCTCCCAGGCGCGGTCCAGCCACGCGGGTTTGTCCTTGACGAAGATGACATTGCTGGTGATCGGCTGACGTCCGCGCGGCAGCTCCCGCAGCGTCGAGGTCTCCAGGTCTCCGTAGACGGTCAGCGCGACGGTGCGCGGTATCGGCGTCGCCGTCATCACCAGCAGGTGTGGGGTGATGCCTTCAGGGGCCTTGGCGCGCAACTGGTCTCGTTGCTCGACACCGAATCGGTGCTGCTCGTCGACCACGACCATGCCCAGGTTGGCAAATTCCACCGAGTCCTGCAGCAGGGCGTGCGTGCCGATGACGATACCGACCTGACCGCCGACGATCTCGGCGCGGACCTGCTTCTTCTGCGCCGCCGACATCGATCCGGTCAGCAGCGCCGCCCGGGTGGCGTTGTCGGCCCCGCCCAGCTGGCCGCCCATCGCCAACGGACCGAACACCTCGCGGATCGAGCGTAGATGTTGTGCGGCAAGGACTTCCGTTGGAGCCAGCAGCGCGCACTGATAGCCCGCATCGACCATCTGCAGCATGGCCAGCACCGCGACGATCGTCTTGCCGGAGCCGACCTCACCTTGCAGCAGCCGGTTCATCGGGCGATTCGCGGCGAGCCCGCCGGACAGCACGTCGAGCGTTTCACGCTGTCCCGCAGTCAGCTCGAAAGGCATGCGTCGCAGCAGTTCTGCGGCCAGGCCGTCGGGTTGCGGTGGTGCCGGTGGGCCCGACTGCGACAGCTCACCGTGCCGGCGCAAAACCAGCGCCCACTGCAGGCCGACGGCTTCGTCGAAGGTCAGTCGCTCGCGGGCACGACGGCGATCCGCCTCGTCCTCGGCGAGATGAATCGCGCGCAGCGCCTCATCTTCGGACACCAGATCGTGTTCGGCGAGAAGCTCGTCGGGCAGCGGATCGTCGACCGGGTCGAGCACGTCGAGCACCTGGCGCACGCAGGCAAAGATGTCCCAGCTCTGCAGCTTGGTGCTGGCGGGATAGATCGGGAAGAAGCGGCGATCGAATGCCGTCGTCAGCTCTTCGCCACTGACGGCCGCAGACGTGTCGGCGATGGTTTTCAGCGACTTACTGCCGCGGTTGCGTCCACCCGGCGAGTCGAGGATGAGAAAGTCCGGGTGCGTCAGCTGCATGACGTTTTTGAAGTATCCGACTTCCCCGGAGAGCATCACCCGCGTGTCCTTGGTGAGCTCCTTGCTGAGGTAGTCCGCGTTGAAGAACGTCGCGGTCACCTTGCTGCGGCCGGCGCCCAATGTGATGCGCAGGCATTTGCGCCTCGGGTTCTTCTTCATCGGGAACGAGTGCGTATCGGTGATGGTGTCGACGAGGGTGATGTGCTGACCCTCTTCGGGCCGCTCGTCCTCGGCATTCCACCGCGCGGCGGTCTCGGTGTAACTGCGCGGGTAGTGGCGCAGCAGGTCGTCGACGTTCTGGATGCCGAACACCTCGTCGAGAGCATCCGCGGCCTTGGCGCCCAACACGCGGTCCAGCCGGTCACTCAGCGAAACCACGATTACTCGACCCCGATCAGCAGGGCGTCGCCGCGATGGCCGGTGCAGTAGGTCACCAGCTCGGTGCCCGGGTGGTGGTCGTGCACGTGCTCCTGCAGGATGTCGCTCACCGGGGCCGCGTCTGCGCCGATACCGGCGCCGAACAGCACCGTCACCAGATCACCGCCCGACGCCAGCAAAAGATCGAGCAGTCCGACCGCGGCCCCGGGCGTGTCGGCGGCCACGATGACCACCTCATCGCCCGCGATGCCCAGGCCATCCCCCGGCTGACAATGGCCGGCCCAGGTCAGCGCGCTTTCGGTGGCAATCCGGACCGAACCGTAGCGGGCAGTACCGGCGGCGCGGGCCATGGTGTAGCCGTCGTCGACCGTCTGCCGGCCCGTTTCATGCACGGCCAGCGCGGCCAGCCCCTGCACCATCGACCCCGTCGGTATCGGTACCACGTCGATACCCCAGCCGATGGCCGCGGTGCAGCCGGCGACCAACTCTTCGGCGGCCACATAGCCATTGGGCAGCAGCATCACCTGCGCGGCACCGGTGTCGACCACGGCACGGATCAGCTGGTGAGCGCTGATACGGGTGGCCGGGTCGCCCGCCTCCCCGGCGGGCAGCAGCACGTGGGCGCCCTCGCCGGCGAACAACTCGGCGGCGCCGTCACCGTCGACGACGGCCAGCACGGCCCGTTCGGTCGTCCAGCTGCCCGCGGGCAGCCCGACCACCCCGGAGCTCAGCGCCGAGATCACGATCCGGCTCAGCCGTCCGGCACTGAGTCCCGCTTCCACCGCGGCGCCGGCGTCGTCGGTGTGCACGTGCACGGAGTAGCTGTCGGAGCGCGCGGCGGCGATGGCCACCGATTCGCCCAGGTCCTCGAGGCGCTGCCGCAGCAGCTCCGCGGCCGCGGCGTCGCAGCCATCCAGCCCGTACATCACCTCGAACTGTGGCGCGGGCCGTTCGGGTGCCGCCGCCGGCTGCGCGCGCGGCGAGAGCTCATAGACCGTGCGGGCGGGCGCTTGTCCGCTGACCGTCGAACCCAGCGCATCCAGCAGGACCAGCAAGCCCCGCCCGCCGGCGTCCACGGCACCGGCGTCAGCAAGCACGTCCAGCTGCTCGGGGGTCTTTTCCAGCGCGACGACCGCCGCGTCGCCGGCCGCGGTGATCGCCGCGGCCAGCCCGTCGGTCGCGCACTCGTCGGCGGCGTCGGCGGCGGCCCGCAGTACCGAGACGATGGTCCCCGAGACTTCCTGCCCGCCCATCGAGGTGATCACCAGCTCGACGCCGCGCTGCAACGCGGCTCCGAGCAGCACCGCGTCCAGGTGCGGTAGCTCACCGCCACAGTCCGCGGCCGCGGTCGCGGTGACGTCGGCGATGCCGCGCAGGATCTGCGACAGGATCACCCCGGAGTTGCCGCGGGCGCCGTTGAGCGCACCGACCGACAGGGCGGAGGCGACCCGGGCCACGCATCTCGGGCCGCCGTCGGCGCCGATCCCGACGTTGGCCTCGGCCAGCGCAGAACGCATCGTGAACAGCATGTTCGCACCGGTATCGGAGTCGGCGACCGGGAAAACGTTGAGGCGGTTGATCTCGTCGATGTGAGTGATCAAGTCGCTGACGGCGGTGTGCGCCCAATCCCGCAGGGCCGGCGCGTCGAGCAGACAATCCGAATCGCCCACTGTGACCCACCTCCTCGCAGGCTCATCCAGGTCAGCGCCGGCCGGCAGCCGGCCGGCATATTGAGCCTAGTCAGCCCGGACGACAGCATCAGATCCAAGCAAAGAGTCATTGTTGATCGTTTTGGTGGTTGCCCACCACAGTCGGTATCCTGGGCTGGCCCGGGTTAACCTGGGCCGTCCCGGCCACGTGCCGGACCCCCGAACATTTGAGGAGCTTGAACGATGGCCGCTGTGTGCGATATCTGCGGGAAAGGCCCCGGCTTTGGCAAGTCGGTGTCGCACTCCCACCGGCGCACCAGCCGGCGCTGGGACCCGAACGTTCAGACTGTGCACGTCGTGACTCGTCCCGGCGGCAACAAGAAGCGCGTCAACGCCTGCGCGTCCTGCATCAAAGCCGGCAAGGTCCTCCGGGGCTAGTCCGGGGCTAGTGGCCGCCCCTACATCACGACGTGGCCGGCGTCCACGGGTATCGACACGCCCGTCACGTAGCGCGCCCGGGGACCGACCAGCCACAGCACCGCCTCGGTGACGTCCTGCGCCTCCACCAGCGGAACGCCGGGCAACAGCATCTGTGCGACCGCCGGGTTCGGATTCTCCAGCATCCGGTTCACCACGAAGTCGTTGAGGATCATCGGGGTCGAGACGCCGCTCGGATGTACCGAGTTGACCCGGATCTTGTGTGGCGCGTAGGCATTGGCTGCCGAGCGCATCAATCCGACCACGCCGTGCTTTGACGCGGCGTAGGCGAACATCGCGGCGCTGCCGTCGCCTCCCCGGCCGGTCAGCCCCTGCGACGAGCTGACCAGGACGATCGACCCGCCCCGGCCGTTGCGGATGATCGACGGCACGGTCGCCAGCAGCGTGTGCCAGACCCCCTTGAGATTGGTGTCGACGATCGAGTTGAACACCGGTTCGGAGCGGGTTTCTGGGTCGCCGATCGCCACCACCCCGGCATTGGCGATGACGATGTCAACCTCTCCGAGATCATCGATCCCGTCCTGCACCGCGGCCTCCAGCTGTGACAGGTCGCGGACGTCGGCGACGACCGGCAGCACCTTGCGGCCCGCGGCTTGGACCAGCCGTGCGGTCTCCTCGAGATCGGATTTGGTCCCCAGCGGGTAGGGAATCGCGTCGATGTCGGCGCACAGGTCTACCGCGATGATGCCGGCGCCCTGTTCGGCGAGCGCCACGGCGTGGCTGCGGCCCTGGCCGCGCGCCGCGCCGGTGATGACGGCGACCGAATTGTCGAGTTCACCCATGGCTATACCTCCAGCTTGTGCCGGTCTGTTCTTCGGCGAAAGCCACTAGCCGCGCGGCCGCGCCGTAGTCGGACGCGAGCGGTGTGCGGCCGATCAGCGCCGGCTCGCCGCGCAAGCCGAGCCTGCCACTGACGCCGACGAAGCTGCCCGGCGGCACCGGTTCGCTGATGCAGTACAGGGTGGGCGCCGCTTTTTCGTCGATGTCGTTGGCGAGCCGGTCGGCCACGACCTGGTGGGCTCTATGCGCCAGCGACAGCAGCGGCGAGTCCGAGAGATTCGACAGGTTCGAGGCTACCCACCCCGGGTGGGTGAGTTGGGTGACGATCGCGGACCCGGCGGCGCGCAGCCTGCGGTCCAGCTCGAGCCCCCACAACATGACCCCGAGCTTCGAGGCCGCATAGGAGCCCAGCCTGGTCCACTTGCTGTGGCGCAGGTGCATGTCGTCGAGCCGCAGGGTGGCGGATTTGTGCGCGTCGGAGCCGACGTTGATGATCTGCGAACGCACCCGCGGCAGCAGCAGATTGGTCAACGCGAACGGTCCGAGCAGGTTGGTGCCCAGCGTCTTCTCGAAGCCGTCGACGGTGTCGGTCCGTCGGTCGGTGAGCGTGCCCGCGTTGTTGATCAGGATGTCGAATTCCCCGTCGACCTGATCGGGAAAGGCACGCACCGACGACAGGTCCGCGAGATCGAGCTTGACCACCGATGTCGAGCCGCCGATCGCGGCGGCGCGTTGCTTACCCAGGTCGGTGTTGCGCACGGCCAGGATCACGTCGGCGCCGGCTTTGGCCAGCGCTTGCGCGGTGCCCAGCCCGACACCGTTGGTGGCCCCCGTCACGATGACTCGTTTGCCGGTCAAGTTGTCGAGCCGGCTCGGCGTCCAAGGTACTGTCACGGCGACTAAGAGTAATGGTCGGTTCTATGTAAGTTGGGTCAGTTCTGCCAACATGGTCTGCAAAACGGCACAGGAGTTTGTTTGGCATGAGTGAGAGCGCACAAGAAATCACCAACCTGATCTACACCTACGCCGAGCTCCTCGACGGTGGTGACCTGGACGGCGTGGCCGGTCTTTTTGAGCATGGCCGCATCTGCGGTATGGAGGACGGTCCGCCGGAGACGGTGTTCGCCGGGTCCGCCCGGGTGCGGCAGATGTACGAGATGGCCACGCGCATCTACGAGGACGACGGCACCCCGAAGACCAAACACAACACCACCAATGTGCAGCTGCACGTCGACGAGACCGCGGGGACCGCGCGAAGCAAGTCCTACTACTGCGTCACGCAGGCCACCCCCGACCTTCCGCTGCAGGTGATCGTCACCGGGCATTACAAGGACACGTTTCACCGCCTGGACGGCGTCTGGCGGTTCGACAGCCGCATCATGTTCGTCGACCAGGTCGGCGACGTCAGCCAGCATCTGAAGTTCTGAGCGCGTGCAAGCCTCGAGCGCCTTCGACGGCGCTTTTGACGCAGCCGCCGTGCTGGCCGACGCGCAGCGCAAGGAGACGCTGACCGATTGGGGCCCCGGCGAATTCGAGGGTTCGCTGCGGGTGTTGCTCGACGACTATGCGCGCGCCGACCTGAATGCCATCGGCGTGCACATTCTGCGCTCGGGCATCGTGCACAGCCTGCGCATGCGGCTTCGTTCCCAGGAGTGGGTCCGCCGCCATCCGGAGATCCTGCAGGAGCGGGTCGCCGCCCCGATCGTCGTCGTCGGAATGATGCGCAGCGGCACCACCCTGCTGCAGCGACTGCTGGCCGCCGACCCGCGCTTCGTGTGCGCCTACGGCTGGGAGGTGGTCGAGGTCGCGCCCCGGCTCGACTATCGGTTCACCGGCCCCGATGTCGCCGATCCGCGCATTGCCATCAGCGAAGCGCGAGAAGCGAAATCGCGCGAACTGGCGCCGGATCTGTTTGCCATCCACCCGATGTACGCAGCCGAAGCCGAGGAGGAGATCGTCTTCCTGGCGGACGCATTTTTGTCCCATGTCCCCGAATCCGGTGCCCACCTTCCGTATTACCGGTCCTGGCTTGACGAGCAGGACTTCTCCCCCGCTTACGACTACTTGCACCGGATGCTGCAATTCATCCAGTGGCAGAAGCGGCAACGCTGTCCGGAGGGCGGCCTGCAAGCACAACGCTGGGTGTTGAAATCCCCGGCGCACCTGGGCTATCTGGACGTGCTGCGCGCGCGGTTTCCCGACCTGCACATCGTCCACATGCATCGCGACCCGCGCACCACGATCGCTTCGGGGGCCAGCCTGAACGCCACCCTGCACGCGATGCACGCCGACAACGTCGATCCGCACCGGGTCGGCGCCCAGTGGCTGGCGCGGATGGGCGGGACCAATGACCGGGCCATGTCGATTCGCGACGGGTGGCAGGACGAGGCCGCCGTCGTCACCGACATCGGATTCGACGATGCGGTAGCCGACCCGATCGGGCAGGTGGCCCGCGTCTACGACGGCGTCGGCCTGCCACTCACCGATGCCGCCGAGGACGCGATGCGGCGCTGGTTGGGGCAGCGTCCCCGCGAGGCGGCACGCCCGCCCTACGGCCTGGAAAGCTACGGCCTGTCTCCCGAGCAGGTCGACGAACGATTCACGTTGTACAACAAGCGTTTTGGACAGCAAATCGGAGGAACAACGCATGCCTGATGACCCCGTCGCGACGGCATCCCAGCACGAACAGGAGCTGGCTGCCCTCGATCTGGTCGAGCATCCCACCGTCAAGGCCGCTTACCGGACCGTGGCGCAGACCTGGCTAGGCCGGGCCAAGGCATCCGACGCGATGCGCGAGCGATTCGACGATGCGTTCGCCGAGGTGATGTTCTCGGCGGCGGTGTGGTCGTCCAATCAGGACAAACTGCGGCCCAAGGTCAGCTGCATCACCCGACTGGCGCACCCGGTGGACGGTCGTCGCATTCCCGGATCGCGCTGGGGCATTGACAATCCCGACAGCGTGTACCGCGTGATCCCGATCTCGGGCGAGGAGCGCTACGAGATCCACGGTCGGGTCGGCGAGCACCGCATGACCGAGAACTACTTCACGCTGTGGGATGCGAACATGGGTACCGTCAATGTGCTCAACGGCCGCACCATGGCGGTCGACTCCGACGGCAGCTACACCATCACCGTCGACGCCGACCCCGCCAACGGGCGGGCAAACCACGTGCAGACCTCTGCGCAGGCCCACGAGTTCTACATCCGCGATGTGCTGCTGGATTGGGGCCATGATGACCCCAATCATATTGAGGTGCAACGTCTTGGTAGTCCATCGGCTTCGACTTCAAGCCCGGCTCGTACGCTCGACGAGCAGGCCGGGGCAACCGCGGCGATGATGGATTATTTCGCCAACTTCACCGGCAAGCTCAGCCATGGCGTGTACAAGATGCCGGCCAACCATTTCAACCTGGCTTGGTCGGCCGACAAGGTCGGCGCGATGCGCAACCAGGTCTATGTGATGGGCCGTTTCGAACTCGAACCCGACGAGGCGTTCGTGGTCGATCTCAGTGACGGTGGCGCCGAATACTTCACCGTGCCGCTGAGCAATATCTGGGGCACCACACTCGAACTCGTCGACCGCACCGGCAGCCTCAACAAGGCACAGTCGGTCGCCAACGAAGATGGCACCTACAGCTACGTGATCTCGCCCGTCGATCCCGGCGTGGCGAACTGGATCGACTCCGACGGCTTGCGCGAAGCCATCCTGACCCTGCGCATGGCGGAGTTCGGCGAGACCGGTCCCCGCGAAGACCTCGGGGCACGCGGCCGGGTGGTCAAGCTGGACCAGCTCGATGTCGAGGTGCCGCACTTGCCACGGGTGAGCGCCGAGCAGCGCGCGACTGAACTGGCCGAGCGGCGCGCGGCCTATCTGCGCCGCCTACCGGAAGGGACGATCTAACGATGGCGCGCTGGCTGATCACCGGTTGTTCCACGGGCTTTGGCCGCGAGATCGCGCGCGCCGCTTTGGACGCCGGCCACAACGTCGTGGTGACCGCGCGGCGCGCGGACGCGGTGCGCGATCTCGCCGACGAATACGGCGAGCGGGCCCTTGCCGTCGCACTCGACGTGACCGACGCCGCCCAGATCGCGGCGGCGGTGTCGGCGGCCGACGAAGCGTTCGGTGGCATCGACGTCCTGGTCAACAACGCGGGTCACGGTTACCTGTCCTCGGTCGAAGAGGGCGAGGATGCCGAGGTTCGAAAGTTGTTCGACGTCAACTATTTCGGAGCTGTCGACATGATCAAGGCGGTGCTGCCTGCCATGCGCGCCCGCGGTACCGGCCACATCATCAACATTTCGTCGATGACCGGGCTGGTGGCCAACCCACCCAACGCCTACTACTCGTCGACGAAGTTCGCGCTCGAGGCGGTGACCGAAGCGCTGGCCACCGAGGTACGGCCACTGGGCATCAAGGTGACCGGCATTCAGCCGGGTGCCTTCCGTACCGATTGGGCAACGCGGTCAATGAAGGAATCGGGCAGCCCGATAGCCGCCTACGCCGACGTAGCAGCACGCAAGGACCTGATCAAGCAGTTCGCCGATCATCTGCCGGGCGACCCGAAGAAGGTCGCCGAGGCGGTGCTGATGGTGACCACGCTCGACGAGCCACCGCTTCGGCTGCTGCTGGGCCGTGACGTACTGAAGGCAATGCGCGACAAGATCTCCGCGGTGTCGTCGTCGATCGAAGAGTGGAAAGCCGTCACGAAGGACGTGAACTTCCCCGAGTCGTGACAGCCAGCCGGCTGCGGTCAGGGCAGCCGCCAGTCGATCGGGTCGGCTGCCATCCCGGCGAGTAGCTCGTTGGCGCGGCTGAACGGGCGCGAGCCGAAGAAGCCGCGCGACGCGGACAGCGGCGAGGGGTGCGGCGACTCGATTGCCACGCAGTTGCCTTCCGCCAGCACCGGTTTGAGCGTCGACGCGTCGCGGCCCCACAGGATCGCCACCATCGGCTGTGATCGCGCGACCAGGGCGCGGATGGCGCACTCGGTGACCGCCTCCCAACCCTTGCCGCGATGCGACGCCGGGTTGCTCGGACGAACCGTGAGGACCCTGTTCAACAGCAGCACGCCGCGCTGCGTCCAGGGCGTCAGATCGCCACACGAGGGCCGCGGGTAACCCAGGTCGGCGCAGTATTCGTCAAAGATGTTGGACAGACTGCGGGGCAGCGGACGCACATCGGGAGCCACCGAGAAGCTCAGGCCCACCGCATGCCCCGGCGTCGGATAGGGGTCCTGCCCGACAATCAGCACCCGCACCTGATCGAGTGGAGAGGTGAAGGCGCGCAACACGTTCGGGCCAGCGGGGAGGTATCCGCGACCGGCCGCGACCTCAGCTCGCAGAAACTGCCCCAGCTGGGTCACCTGGTCGGCCACCGGCTCCAGCGCTTGCGCCCATCCCGGCTCGACGAGTTCACTCAACGGACGTGCGGTCACCGCGCAACCCTAACCCTCGAACGACTGCCAGCCCGCGTATCCCTGCCACTCGGCGCCGTCGACGAGCACCCGGGATGGCCCGTCGAGCACCCGCCCGATGACGCGCCACCCGGATGGCGCGGCGCCGGCGAAGCAGGCCACCAGGGCGTGGTCTTCGCCGCCGCCCAGCACCCACGACCACGGATCCTCGCCCACCGCGGCCGCGGCCGTGCTCAGCGCGTCGTGATCGGGGGCCAGCGCCGCGGTGGACAGCTCGATACCCACACCCGACGCGTCGGCGACGTGCCGGAGGTCGGCGGCCAGGCCATCGGAGACGTCGATCATCGCCAGCGCACCCGCATCCGCGGCCGCCGCGCCCTGACCATACGGCGGCTCGGGCACCAGATGGCGCGCGCGCAGCTCGTCGAACCCGCCGATACCCTGGTGCCACAACGAATATCCGGCAGCCGAGCGGCCCAATTCACCGGCGACGGCCAGCACCGCGCCGGGTTTCGCTCCGGAGCGCAACACCGGCGCCCGACCGTTCAAGTCGCCCAGCACCGCCACCGACAACACCCAGACCGGGGAGCTGACCAGATCTCCGCCGACGATGCCGGCGCCGACTCGCGCTGCCTCGTCCCACATTCCGTCCATCACTGCGTCCGCGTCCGCCGTCGGCGTATCAGCGGGTGCACCGAAGCCGACCACGAATGCCGTGGCCCGGCCGCCCATCGCCTCGATGTCCGCGGCGTTTTGAGCGATCGCCTTGCGGCCGACGTCGCGGGGTGTCGACCAGTCCAGCCGGAAGTGCCGTCCGGCCACCAGCATGTCGGTGGACACCAGGGTGCGGCCGTCGCCGGCAGACACCACCGCCGCGTCGTCGCCGGGTCCGAGCAGCACGGCACCGGGCTGAATGCGGCCGCGCACCAACCGATCGATGACGGCGAACTCGCCCAGTTGCCCCAGAGTGGGCGACTGGGCGGATGCGTCCTCGCGCATGCCACCTCCTCCGGCGCGGCCCGGCCGTGTGCGGCCCTCGTACCGTGGTCCGACCTGCGGTAAATTTGGTCCCTGCCCGCTCCAGCGGACCGCGCCAGTGTATGAGATGGGAGGTGCCCGGGTGATCGGTGCTCTGCCATCGACAGCCGGGCGGTGATGACGAGTTCGGACACCGAGGATCTTGGCGGACCGCCACGGGCCCTACTGATCGCCGCGGTTGCCGTGGCGGTCGTGGCGATCGGCATCGTCCTCGTCATCGCGGCAACCCGCCAAGCGCCGCCACGGCCGGTCGCCGTCCCCGCCGTACCGGCACCGCAGGCCGCTAATTCCGCCTGCCGCGCACTGTTGGCGGCGTTGCCGCAGCGCCTCGGGGACTATCAGCGCGCACCCCTGGCCCAACCGGCGCCCGAGGGCGCGACCGCCTGGCGCGCCGGACCCGACAGCGAGCCGGTGGTGATGCGCTGCGGGCTGGACCGGCCGTTGGGATTCGTGGTGGGATCCGCGATCCAGGTCGTAGACCGGGTGCAGTGGTTTGAGGTGGCGGGCGAACAGCAATCCGCCAGTGACGCAGGCAGATCCACCTGGTACACGGTGGACCGGCCGGTGTATCTCGCGCTGACCCTGCCGTCGGGATCGGGGCCGACACCGATCCAGCAGCTCTCCGAGGTGATCGACCACACCATCGCGGCGGTGCCCATCGATCCGGCGCGGCCTGCGCAGCGTTAGCGCAGACCGACGCCCCGGGCCAAGGCCGTTTCCACCATCGTTGCCAGCAGACTGGGATAGTCGACGCCGCTGGCCGCCCACATCCTCGGGTACATCGAGATCGTGGTGAACCCCGGCATCGTGTTGACTTCGTTGATCACCGGCCCGTCGTCGGTGAGGAAGAAATCCACCCGCGCCAGGCCCTGGCAGTCAATAGCGCCGAACGCCCGGATCGCCAATTGGCGCACGTCGTCGGCGATGTCGTCATCGATCTTGGCCGGCACATCCAATTCGGCTGCGTCGTCGAGGTATTTGGTCGCGAAGTCGTAGAAGCCGTCTTCGTTTCCGCGCACCCCCGCCACCCGGATCTCCCCCACCGTGCTGGCTTCTATTGCGCCGTCCGGCATTTCGAGCACGCCGCATTCCAGCTCGCGACCGTTGATCGCGGCCTCGACGATCACCTTCGGATCGTGCCGGCGGGCATCGGCCACCGCGGCGGGCAGCTCATCCCAACTCGCTACCCGGGTGACACCGATCGACGACCCACCGCGTGCCGGTTTGACGAACACCGGCACGCCCAGCCGCTCGCACTCCCTGCGAGGCAGCGTCTGCTGCGACGGGCGCAGCACCGCGTACGCGCCGACCGGAAGTCCCTCGGCGACAAGCAGTTTCTTGGTGAATTCCTTGTCCATTCCGACGGCGCTGGACAGCACACCTGCGCCGACGTAAGGAACGCCGGCGAGTTCGAGCAGCCCCTGGATCGTGCCGTCCTCGCCGTAGGGGCCGTGCAGCACCGGAAACACCACGTCGACCGAACCCAGGACCTCGCCGGCACCGGGCGGCAATGACACCAACTGGCCGCCGCGCTGCGGATCGGCCGGCAGCGTCAGCTCGGTGCCCGACTCGATGGTCACCCCGGGCAATTGCCGGTTGGTGATCGCCAAAGCGTCCGGATCTCCGTCGGTGAGCATCCACGAACCTTCGGGGGTGATGCCGATCGCGACCACGTCGAATCGCTGCGGGTCGAGGTTGCGCAGGATGCTGCCCGCGGACACACACGAGATGGCGTGCTCGTTGCTGCGTCCACCGAAGACGACAGCGATGCGCACCCGGCTACCCCGTGACACGGGAGGCCGGCTCAACCCATCGCTGGCGTTCACAACCTGGAGAGGTTACCGGGTGGGACGACGGCAGGTCGGAGCGCCGGTCTCTAGCTGGGTTTTCTGCCGTACCCCGGACACGACTTATTCCGGTTTGGTGCTGCGACCCAGCAGCAGGGCCATCGCCTCGTCGACCGAGAGCCCTTTGTGGCAAACACGGTGCACCGCTTCGGTGAGCGGCATCTCGACGTCGTAGCTGGACGCCAGCGCGAGCACGGATTCGCACGACGTCACGCCCTCGACGACGTGGCCGTCCTTTCCCTCGAGCGCCGACTCCATCGTTGCGCCGCGCCCCAGGCGCTCACCCATCGAGCGGTTGCGCGAATGCGGCGACGTGCAGGTGGCCACCAGGTCACCCACCCCTGCCAGGCCGGCCAGCGTCGCACCCTTGGCACCGAGCGCGATGCCCAGCCGCATGATCTCCGCCAGGCCGCGGGTGATGATCGCCGCGGCGGTGTTTTCGCCCAGACCGACGCCGACCGCCATCCCGCACGCCAGCGCGATGACGTTCTTGCAGGCCCCGCCGATCTCGGTGCCGACCACGTCGCTGTTGGTGTACGGGCGGAAGTACCCGGTGTTCAGCATGCGCTGCAAAGCGACCGCGCGGCCGGAGTCGCTGCACGCCACGACGGTGGCGGCGGGCTGACATTCGGCGATCTCGCTGGCCAGGTTCGGCCCGGAAATCACGGCGATCTGATCCGAGTCGAGGCCGGTCACCGAAACGATGACCTGGCTCATCCGCATCAAGGTGTTCAGCTCGATGCCTTTGGCAAGACTGACCAGCGTCGCACCGTCGGCAATCAGGGGCGCCCACTGCTCGAGGTTGCTCCGCAGGTGCTGGGCCGGGACGCCCAGCAGCACCGTCGTCGCACCGCGCAGCGCCTCACCCGCATCGGGGGTGGCCCGGATGCCCGGCGGCAGCGGGGTGCCGGGCAGATAGGCCGGGTTGTATCGGGTGGCGTTGATCTGCTCGGCGACATCGGACCGGCGGGCCCAGAGCCTGATCTCTGCTTCGGGCGCTCCGGTCGTTTCGCGGACCTCCGCGAGCACCTTGGACAGCGCCGTACCCCATGCTCCGGCGCCCATCACCGCAACGGCGCCCGCTGTGCTGGCCATTTCCCATCCCGATCTGTCATCGTCGCGGCATCTGCAGCCGCTACACCCTAGAACAGGGATGGAGGGCCGTCACATGTTCCCCGCAAGGGGGCCGGTACCCCGGCTCGCGACCGGCGACAATTGCGGCGCTGGCAGGATTGACGTCATGAGCGGCACACAGGCCGACGGCACCGGCGATATCGCGTTGATCATCGCCCTCAAGCGGTTGACCGCCGCCAAGACCAGGCTGGCTCCGGTGTTCTCGGCGCGGACCCGGGAGACCGTTGTGCTGGCCATGTTGGTGGACACCGTCACGGCCGCGGCGGGGGTCGCATCGGTGGGCTCGATCACCGTCATCACGCCAGACGACGACGCGGCGGCCGCGGCGGTGGGGCTCGGAGCACATGTGCTCACCGACCCGACACCCGAAGGCCACGACGATCCGCTGAATCACGCCATTGCCACGGCCGAGCGCTCTGTGGCCCAGTCTTTCGCCAATGTGGTTGCGCTGCAAGGCGATCTGCCCGCATTGCAAACCCAAGAGCTAGCCGAAGCGATCGCTGCCGCACGCCACCATCGGCGCAGCTTCGTTGCCGACCGGCTGGCAACCGGTACCGCCGCGCTATGCGCGTTCGGGACTGCGTTGGATCCACTGTTCGGGACGGATTCGGCCGCGCGGCATCGTCGTTCGGGTGCGATTGAGCTGACCGGCGCGTGGCCCGGCCTGCGCTGCGACGTCGATACTCCCGCCGACTTGGCGGCCGCCCGCCGACTCGGCGTCGGATCGGCAACCGCCCGCGCCATCACGCCGCATTGAGCAAAAGCCGCACGGCAGACCTGTCTGGGGGATGAACGCCGCGCCAACGGCGGATCGATCTCAACCATGCGCTAGCAGCACCAGCCGGTGATAAGCGATGATTCCACGGTGACCGAAATCGAAGCTGAAGCACGGCTTGACGAAACTGTGTGGCAACCAGGCGACAGCGCCCTGGGAGCGCCCCCGGCCGCGACCCCTGCCGCGATCGACGACGCGCTGCCGGAGGACCGTTACCTCAACCGCGAATTGAGCTGGCTGGACTTCAACGCGCGCGTGCTGGCACTGGCCGCCGACACCTCACTGCCGTTGTTGGAACGAGCCAAGTTTCTGGCGATTTTCGCGTCCAATCTCGACGAGTTCTACATGGTCCGGGTGGCCGGCCTCAAGCGCCGCGACGAGATGGGCCTGTCGGTCCGCTCGGCCGATGGCCTGACGCCGCGTGAGCAACTGGCCCGCATCGGCGAGCAGACGCAGCAGATCGCGACCCGGCACGCCCGGGAGTTTCTCGATTCGGTGCGACCGGCGCTCGCGGCCGAAGGCATCTACATCGTCACGTGGGCCGACCTGGATCAGGCCGAACGCGAGCGACTGTCGACCTATTTCACCGAGCAGGTCTTCCCGGTCCTGACCCCGCTCGCCGTCGACCCGGCACACCCGTTCCCGTTTGTGAGCGGGCTGAGCCTGAACCTGGCTGTCACGGTCAAGGACGACGGCGGTCAGCACTTCGCTCGAGTCAAGGTGCCCGACAACGTGGACCGCTTCGTCGAGCTCGACAGCCGCGGTGATGCGGACGGTAACGACGGGCCAGTGGTAATCCGCTACCTGCCCATGGAAGAGCTGATCGCTGCCTTCCTCCCAGTGCTTTTCCCCGGCATGGAAATCGTCGAGCATCACGCCTTCCGCATTACTCGTAACGCCGATTACGAGGTCGAAGAGGACCGCGACGAAGACCTGCTGCAGGCGATGGAACGGGAATTGGCGCGCCGGCGGTTCGGTTCGCCGGTGCGACTCGAAATCGCCGACGACATGACCGAGAGCATGTTGGAGCTGCTGCTGCGGGAACTCGACGTGAATCCCGGTGACGTCGTTGAAGTCCCCGGGCTTCTCGACCTGTCGTCGTTGTGGCAGATCTACGGGATCGACCGGCCGGCCCTGAAAGACCGCACCTGGGTTCCGGCCACCAGTCCCGCTTTCGCCGACCGGGAAACACCCAAGAGCATCTTCGCGACGCTGCGCGAAGGCGATGTGCTGCTTCACCATCCGTATGAATCGTTCTCCACGAGCGTGCAACGATTCATCGAGCAGGCTGCCGCCGATCCCAACGTGCTGGCGATCAAGCAGACGCTGTACCGCACCTCCGGGGACTCGCCGATCGTTCGGGCACTCATCTCCGCTGCCGAGGCCGGAAAACAAGTCGTGGCAATGGTGGAGATCAAGGCACGCTTCGACGAGCAGGCCAACATCCGCTTTGCGCGCACCCTTGAGCAAGCGGGTGTGCACGTCGTCTACGGGTACGTCGGACTCAAGACGCACTGCAAGACCTGCCTGGTGGTGCGCCGCGAAGGTTCGCTGATCCGGCGCTACTGCCACATCGGGACCGGCAACTACAACGGGAAAACGGCGCGACTGTACGAGGACGTCGGTCTGCTCACCGCTTCCGCCGAGATCGGAGCCGACCTGACGGACTTGTTCAATTCGCTGACCGGCTATTCGCGCAAGGTCTCCTACCGCAACCTCTTGGTTGCCCCGCACAGCATTCGCACCGGAATCGTCGAACGCGTCGAGCGCGAGATCGAGGCGCACCGGGAACATGGCGGTGGACGGATTCGGATGAAGATGAACGCCCTCGTCGACGAGCAGGTCATCGATGCGCTGTATCGCGCATCGCGGTCCGGCGTGCAGGTCGAGGTGGTGGTGCGCGGCATCTGCGCGCTGCGCCCGGGCACCGAAGGCTTCTCGGAAAACATTTCGGTCCGTTCGATCCTGGGCCGATTCCTGGAGCACTCGCGGATCATGCATTTCAGTCGCCTCAACGAGTTCTGGATCGGCAGCGCCGACATGATGCACCGCAACCTCGACCGCCGCGTCGAAGCGCTGGTTCAGGCCAAGGATCCGAAGCTGACCGCATATCTGAACGACCTGTTCGAGTCCGCGCTGGACCCGTCCACGCGGTGCTGGGAACTCGAGTCCGGCGGGCAGTGGATCGCGTCGCCACGGGAAGGTCACTCCGTGCGCGACCACCAGGAATCATTGATGGAGCGCCACCGCAGCGCCTAACGCCGTGTGGTAATTTTCCAGGCCACATCCAAGACCGGCGCCGTGCTGGCTGAATTGACTTGCAGGAGTGTGGTGTCGGACCAGAACTCGTCAAGCAATCGGCGCTCCGGGAAACGGATCGTCTACGCCGCGGGCGCGGTGTTGTGGCGACACTGCGGTGCGGATGCAGCCAACCCGGAGCTCGAGATCGCGGTCATCCACCGCCCCCCCTACAACGACTGGTCGCTGCCCAAGGGCAAAGTGGACCCGGGCGAGACCGCACCCGTGGCCGCCGTACGTGAGGTGCTGGAGGAGACCGGACAGCACGCCATCCTTGGCAGACGGCTCAACAAGGTGAGCTATCCGATCGACCAGGGCGTCAAAAAGGTGTACTACTGGGCGGCTCGCGGCACCGGTGGCGAATTCGTGCCGGGCAAAGAGGTCGACGAGTTGATCTGGTTGCCCGTCGCCAATGCGATGAAGAAACTCGACTACGCCCAAGACCGAAATGTATTGCAGCGCTTCACAAAACAGCCAGCCGATACGCGCAGCGTTTTGGTGGTCCGGCACGGCGCCGCTGGCCGGAAGTCCCGCTTCTCCGGGGATGACACCAAGCGACCGTTGGACAAACGAGGACGCGCGCAGGCGGAGGCACTAGTCGCGCAGCTGATGGCGTTCGGCGCCACCGACGTGTACGCCGCCGATCGGGTGCGCTGCTACCAGACGGTGGAACCGCTCGCCGAGGAACTGGGTGTACCTATCGAGACCGAGTCCGCCCTCACCGAGGAGTCTTACGCCAAGAACCCCAAACGCGCCCGGCACCGGATGCTGGCGATCGCCGCCGAGGGCGGCACACCGGTGATCTGTTCGCAGGGCAAGGTGATTCCGGACCTGATCGAGTGGTGGTGCGAACGCGACGGCGCCCGCCCCGACAAATCTCGCAACCACAAGGGCAGTACCTGGGTGCTGTCGCTGTCCAAAGACCGCATTGTGGCGGCCGACCACGTCGGCGGCGCACTGGCCGCCAACGTGCGGGCCTGACACGCGAAATACCCTTCGGGCGCAGCCTTGCCGCCCAAAGGGTATTCGCGTGTGAACTCGGTTACTGACTTATTTGCGGCCGCGCTTGGTGGCGGCCTTCTTGGCCGGCGCCTTCTTGACCGCAGTCTTCTTGGCCGGAGCCTTGGTTGCGGCCTTACGCACGGGCGCCTTAGTCGCGGCCTTCTTGGCCGGCGCCTTCTTGGTCACAGCCTTACGCACGGGCGCCTTGGTGGCGGCCTTCTTCACGGCGACTTTCCTGGCGGGCGCCTTCTTGACGGCAGCCTTCTTGGCGGGCGCCTTCTTCGCGGCGACCTTCTTGGCGGGCGCCTTCTTAACGGCAGCCTTCTTAGCCGGCGCCTTCTTGGCGACCTTCTTGGCTGCGCCTGCTACAACACCACGTTTCACGGCAGGTCCTTCCGACGGGAGACGCTGTGCGCCAGCGACAACCGCTTTGAATTGGGCGCCCGGGCGGAACGCGGGGACGGACGTCGGCTTTACCTTCACCGTCTCACCGGTACGCGGGTTACGAGCGACACGCGCTGCGCGGCGCCGTTGTTCGAACACACCGAACCCGGTGATGGTCACGCTGTCGCCCTTGTGCACCGCACGCACAATGGTGTCGACAACGTTCTCGACGGCGGCGGTCGCCTGCCGACGGTCCGAGCCCAATTTCTGTGTGAGCACATCTATGAGCTCTGCTTTGTTCATTCAAAACCCTCCGAAGCCAGTGGTCCCATTTTGGGAACCGACTAGCGAACACGGTAAACCCTCACCTAGCAAATTTCCAAGCGCCACGCGCAATTTCACGGCCAAGCGACAGGAAATTCCGGAATCCGGTTGCCGCCCTTGGTCGGTGACGCGGCCCGAAAATAAGCCTTGCTATCTAAGGTGATCGGGGCGAAAGTTCATCCCGATCGACCGTTCATGGGGTGGGCAGAGTGCGCGGTTTCCAGTCCGGCCGACCGGCCTCAAAAGATTCGATCTCATCGAGTTTCCGCAGCGTAATCGCTATATCGTCGAGTCCTTCGAGTAGTCGCCAAGCGGTGTGATCGTCAATCTTGAACGGCAGCACCGTCGTTCCCGCAGTGACATTTCGATCTTGAAGATTGGCAGTGATTTCCAGCCCCGGACTCTGCTCGATGAGCTTCCAAAGAAGTTCGACGCCTTCTTGGCTGACTTCGGCCGCCAGCAGCCCCGCCTTGCCCGCGTTGCTCCGAAAAATGTCGCCGAATCGAGACGAGATGACTACTCGGAATCCGTAGTCCATCAGCGCCCACACCGCATGCTCGCGCGACGATCCGGTCCCGAAGTCGGGTCCGGCGACCAAGACCGAGCCTCGGTCAAAGGGACTGAGGTTGAGCACGAATGACGGATCCGACCGCCACGTCGCGAACAAGCCGTCCTCGAATCCGGTTCGGGTGACGCGCTTCAAATACACCGCAGGAATGATCTGATCGGTGTCGACATTGGAGCGCCGCAGCGGCACGCCAATCCCGGTGTGGGTCTGAAAGGCTTCCATCTTCGTCCTCGATTTCGTTTCAGTTCAGATTGAGTTCAAGTCGGCCGGAGCGGACAGGGTGCCGCGCACCGCGGTTGCCGCGGCGACCGCCGGTGATACCAAATGTGTGCGGCCCCCTTTGCCCTGCCGCCCTTCGAAGTTGCGGTTGGACGTCGCCGCGCAGCGCTCACCGGGCGCAAGCTGATCGGGGTTCATCCCCAGGCACATCGAGCAGCCGGCCTGCCGCCATTCAGCGCCGGCGGCGGTGAATACCTCACTGAGCCCTTCGGCTTCGGCCTGCGCGCGCACCCGCATCGAGCCCGGTACCACCAGCATTCGCACACCCTGGGCCACTTTGCGGCCGCGCAACACCTCGGCCACCACCCTCAGATCTTCGATACGACCGTTGGTACAAGACCCGACGAATACCGTGTCGACGGCAATCTCACGCATCGGCATACCCGGCCGAAGGTCCATATATGCCAATGCTTTCTCCGCGGACTGCCGGTCGCCGTCGTCGGTCATCAAATCGGGATCCGGCACCGCAGCACCCAATGGCACGCCCTGACCGGGGTTCGTTCCCCAGGTGACGAATGGCGTCAACGACTCCGCATCGAGATAGACCTCGGTGTCGAAGACGGCGCCGTCATCGGTGCGCAGTTGTTGCCAGTACTGCAGCGCGGCGTCCCACTGCGCGCCGGTCGGTGCGTGTGGCCGCCCGCGCAAGAATTCGTAAGTGGTCTGGTCCGGCGCCACCATTCCGGCTCGGGCGCCGGCTTCGATACTCATGTTGCAGACCGTCATCCGGCCTTCCATGGACAGCGATTCGATCGCGCTGCCCCGATATTCGATGACATAGCCTTGCCCGCCGCCCGTGCCGATCTTGGCGATCAGCGCGAGAATGATGTCCTTGGCCGTCACTCCGGGCGGCAATTGCCCGTCGACGTTGACCGCCATTGTCCTGAAGGGACGCAACGGCAATGTCTGGGTGGCCAGCACATGCTCGACTTCGGAGGTACCGATGCCCAATGCCAGTGCACCGAATGCTCCGTGGGTGGAGGTGTGACTATCTCCACAGACAATCGTCATTCCCGGCTGGGTCAGCCCCAATTGCGGTCCGACGACGTGCACGATGCCCTGGTCGATATCGCCCATCGGATAGAGCCGGACCCCGTGTTCGGCGCAGTTTCGCCGCAACGTGTCGACCTGAGTGCGCGACACCAGGTCGGCGATCGGCTTGTCGATGTCGAGGGTGGGCACGTTGTGGTCCTCGGTGGCCAGCGTCAGATCGGTCCGGCGCAACGGGCGGTCGGCCAGCCGCAGGCCGTCGAATGCCTGCGGACTGGTGACCTCGTGCACCAAATGCAGGTCGATGTAGATCAAGTCGGGCGCGCCGGTCCCCTCGCCGGCTGAGCCGGATACCACAACGTGGTCGTCCCAAACCTTTTCGGCCAGGGTGCGCGGTTTTCCGGCGCCCGGTTCCTGAATTTCGCTTCCCATCGTGAACTCGCCTCGATTCGCCTCGTCCGCGGCTCGCGATCATCTGGGCTGTGATCTCATAATGCGAGACGCTAGTATCTCTCTATGAGACAGCATAGCGGCATCGGCGTCCTGGATAAAGCCGTGGATATGCTGCACACGATCGCGGAATCTCCGTGCGGGTTAGCCGAACTGTGCGAACGAACCGGCTTTCCCAGGGCCACCACGTACCGACTGGCGGCCGCACTGGAAGTCCATCGCCTGCTGGCACGCGACGATGAAGGGCGTTGGCGGCTCGGTCCCGCGCTGACCGAACTCGCGGCGCAGGTCAAAGATCCGTTGCTGGCGGCCGGCGCCGCGGTGCTCCCCCACTTGCGAGAGACCACTGGTGAAAGCGTGCAGCTCTACCGCCGCGAGGGCACTTCCCGGGTCTGTGTGGCGGCTCTGGAACCGTCTGCGGGCCTTCGCGATACGGTTCCGGTCGGGGCGCGGCTGCCGATGACGGCAGGTTCGGGGGCCAAAGTTCTGCTGGCCCACAGCGATGTCGCGACCCAAAAAGCCGTGCTGCCGACGGCGAAGTTCACCGACCGGACGCTGGCTGAAGTACGCCGTCGCGGTTGGGCGCAAAGCGTTGCCGAGCGTGAGCCAGGGGTCGCGAGCGTCTCGGCCCCGGTGCGCGATGGCCGCGGCGTGGTCGTCGCCGCCATCTCGGTGTCGGGACCGATCGACCGGATCGGCCGGCGCCCGGGAGCGCGGTGGGCCGCCGACCTTCTGTCGGCCGCCGACGCGATGGCTCGCCGTTTGTAAGCCTTGCCGTGCGTCTCGGGTGTGCGTTCTCGGCCCTGAGTGTGCGTACAGGGCGCCAGAATCGGACAACCCCCGCCCACCAGCGCACACGCAAAGCCACCAGTGCACAGTTCACGGCAGCGGGCCTGACAGACTGACGCCATGGGAACCAATCAGCGTGCGAGCATCGTCATGTCCGACGAGGAAATCGCCGATTTTGTCGTCAACAGTCGTACCGGGACGCTGGCTACCGTTGGTCCCGACGGCCAGCCGCACTTGACCGCCATGTGGTACGCCGTCGTCGACGGCGAAATCTGGCTAGAGACGAAAGCCAAGTCTCAGAAAGCGGTCAACCTGACACGGGACCCGCGGGTGAGCTTTCTCATCGAGGGCGGCGACACCTATGGCACGCTGCGCGGGGTTTCCTTCGAAGGCGTCGCGGAGATCGTCGACGATCCGGACGTCTCGCACCGGGTCGGGGTCAGTGTGTGGGAGCGCTACACCGGTCCCTACACCGACGACATGTTGCCCTTCGTCGAGCAGATGATGAATAAGCGGGTCTGTGTGCGCATCGTCGCCCGGCGCGCGCGCTCGTGGGATCACCGCAAACTTGGCTTGCCGGCAATGCCGGTGGGTGGCTCCACCGCGCCAGCAGTGCTGGGGACCGGCCAGTAACTGCCGTAGCAGTTTGTAGCCCCGATGGGATTCGAACCCACGCTACCGCCGTGAGAGGGCGGCGTCCTAGGCCGCTAGACGACGGGGCCAGAACCGATCCGAGCTGCCAGCATAGCTCACCCGCCGGGGGCCGCCTAATCGCTTGCAGCCGGACAGATCTTGCTGGGGTACCAGGACTCGAACCTAGAATGGCGGTACCAGAAACCGCTGTGTTGCCAATTACACCATACCCCATTGGCTGCCTAAAACCGCTGGTCAGAGCGCATTCTGTCGACCGATACGAGCATCCTACGACTGCGACTGCCAGCCATTGTCGGCCGACGAGCAGACTACCAAAGACTCAGCCGGCAATCCGCATGCCTACTGCGCGGCGACCTGATCGCGGGCAGATCGCAGCCGCCCCACGCTGCGGTCGCGGCCGAGCAGCTCCAGCGACTCGAACAACGGCGGGCTGACCGTCGTCCCGGTCGCGGCCACCCGGATCGGGCCGAACGCCTTGCGTGGTTTGAGCGCCAGCCCGTCGATCAGCGCGGATTTCAGCGCGTCCTCGATCGAGGCCACGGTCCAGTCCGTCACGCCGTCCAGTGCGGTCAGCGCGGCATCCAGCACCGCCGCCCCGTCCGGACCGAGCTCCTTGGCGGCGGCCTTGGGGTCGATCGCGTATTCGTCGTCGTTGAGGAACTTCAGCAGCTCCCACGCGTCACCGAGCACCACGATGCGCGTCTGCACCAGCTCGGCGGCGGTGCCGAATCCCGCCTCGTCAAGCGAAAGGCGATGGCCGTGAACGTCGAAGTAGTCGCCCAGCCTGCCGGTGAAGTCGGCCACCTCGAGCATCCGGATGTGTTCGGCGTTGATCGCGTCGGCCTTCTTCTGATCGAATCGGGCCGGGTTGGAGTTGACGTCGACGACGTCGAACACGGCCACCATTTGATCGAGGCGGAACAGGTCGTGATCGTCGGCGATCGCCCAGCCCAGCAGCGCAAGGTAATTCAGCAGTCCTTCGGGGATGAAGCCCCGGTCGCGGTGGGCGAACAAATTGGACTGCGGGTCGCGTTTGGACAGCTTTTTCGTCCCTTCCCCCAATACCGTTGGGAGGTGCGCGAATTCCGGAACGCGTTCGGCGACCCCGATCCGGATCAGCGCCTGGTACAACGCGAGCTGACGTGGCGTCGACGGCAGCAGGTCCTCACCGCGCAGCACATGGGTGATCTTCATCAGCGCGTCGTCACACGGGTTGACCAAGGTGTATAACGGATCTCCGGTTGCGCGGGTTAACGCGAAATCGGGCACCGAGCCCGCCGCGAAGGTAGTGGTCCCGCGCACCAGGTCATCCCAAGCGAGATCTTCGTCGGGCATCCGCAGCCGCACCACCGGTTTGCGGCCTTCGGCGAGAAATGCCGCGCGCTGGGAATCGGTCAGCTGCCGGTCGAAATTGTCATAGCCGAGCTTGGGGTTGCGGCCCACGGCAATGTGGCGCGCCTCAACCTCTTCCGGCGTGGAAAAGGCGTAATAGGCCTCGCCCGCTTCGACGAGCTTGGCCACTACCTCGCGATAAATGTCGCTGCGCTGCGACTGCCGGTACGGGCCATAGGGCCCGCCGACCTCGGGCCCCTCATCCCAATCCAGGCCAAGCCAGCGCAGTGCGTCGAGCAGAGCGAGATAGCTTTCCTCGCTGTCACGCTCGGCATCGGTGTCCTCAATGCGAAAGACGAAGGCGCCGCCGGTGTGCCGCGCGTACGCCCAGTTGAATAAGGCGGTGCGAACCATCCCGACGTGCGGGGTGCCGGTGGGCGATGGACAGAACCGGACCCGAACGGCGCCCGATGCAGTCACGACTTTCCTTTTCGGACCACGGGATTGGTCAGGGTGCCGATGCCGTCGATGGTGATGGAAACCATGTCACCATCCTCGATGGGACCAACGCCTGCCGGTGTTCCGGTGAGGATGAGATCGCCCGGCAACAAGGTCATCACCGCTGAGATCCATTCCACGACCGCGCCGACATCGTGGATCATCAGCGAGGTGCGGCTGTCTTGTTTGACATCGCCGTTGACTACGGTGCGCAGCGCCAGGTCGGCCGGGTCGACGTCGGTGACGACCCACGGCCCGACCGGGCAGAAGGTGTCGTGCCCCTTTGCGCGAGCCCATTGGCCGTCGGCCTTTTGCTGATCGCGTGCCGACACGTCGTTGGCGATCGTGTATCCGAGAATGTTGTCAGCGGCCTGCGCGGCGGAAACATCCTTGCACGGACGGCCGATCACCACCGCCAGCTCCCCTTCGAAGTGCACCGGTGATGCATTGGCGGGCAAGCGGATCGGTACGTTCGGCCCGATGATGGCGGTGTTGGGCTTGAGGAAGATGATGGGATCGGCGACGGCCGGGCCCGTTGCGAAGCTTTGCATCTCGGCGATGTGATCGGCGTAGTTCTTTCCGATGCAGACCACCTTGCCCGCCAGCATCGGGGCCAACAGCCGGACGTCGGCGACCGGCCACGAGCGACCGGTAAACGTCGGCGTGCCGAACGGATGCTCAGCGATCTCACGGGCAGTCATCGCGCTGGGATCTTCCAGCGGGCCCTCGATGCTGACGAAGGAGACACCATCCGGGCTAGCGATTCGACCAAGGCGCATTCGCCTGAGCCTAGTGACGGTCGCGAGCGCGGCGGCAGCCGGGCGACGCGGGCCGTCACTATCCGGCCTAGTGACGGTCGCGAGCGCGGCGGCAGCCGGGCGACGCGGGCCGTCACTATCCGGCCTAGTGACGGTCGCGAGCGCGGCGGCAGCCGGGCGACGATGCGGCGACCGGGCGAGAGTCAAAAATCTGTCGCGCCGACACGTCCGTGACCGGGACGCTCCGAACTACTAGAGGGCAGGTTTCGTGACCAGGCGAAAGGAGTCCGCAGACCTAGGAATAGGAATACGTGCCGGAGCAGTCGATCAGCGCCCTCAGACGATGGGTGATGCTTGGGGTCTCCTTGGGTGCGACGCTGTGCGCCAACGTCTTCATCAACGGCGTCGCCTTCCTGATCCCGATGCTGCACGCGCGACACGACACCAGCCTGGCCGAGGGTGGTCTGCTGGCATCGCTGCCCAGTTTCGGCATGGTCTTGACCCTGCCGGTGTGGGGCTACCTGCTGGACCGAGTCGGCGAGCGCATCGTGCTCACCATGGGCCTGGCCCTGACCGCGGCGGCCGGTTTCGCCGCCGCATCGGCGCACGCGATGGTGGTGATGGGGGTATTTCTGGTGCTCGGCGGCATGGCCGCGGCCAGCAGTGTCACCGCGTGCGGCCGGCTGGTAACCGGCTGGTTTCCCCCGCACCAGCGAGCCCTGGCGATGGGAATCCGCCAGACTGCCCAACCATTGGGAATTGCGTTGGCGGCGTTGGTGATTCCTGAACTAGCCAAACAGAGCTTCTCGACGGCGCTGCTCTTTCCCGCCGGACTGTGCGCGGTGGCGGCGGTCATAAGCGCCCTGGGGGTCAAAGACGCACCGCACCCGCTACGGGCGGATGCCAGCGATGAGGAGCTGGCCAATCCGTACCGCGGCACGACCACGCTGTGGCGAATTCATGCCGCCTCGGCACTGCTGATGGTGCCCCAGCCCGTGATCCTGACGTTCATGCTCGTCTGGTGCATGCGCGACCGCGGCTTGTCCGCAGCGTGGGCCGGTGCGCTGGTGGGTGGCTCGCAGCTGCTCGGCGCGCTAGGCCGTATCGCGGCCGGCCGGTGGGCAGATCACGTAGGTTCGCGGATGCGGCCGCTCCGGGTACTGGGCGCCGCCACCGCCATCGTCATGCTGGTGCTCGCGCTCACCGATCACCGATCACCGATCACCTGGATTGGCCACTTGCGGTACCGGTCATGGTGATTGCCGCCGCGCTCACCGGCGACAGCGGCTTGCCGTTCACCACGATCCCCGAATTGGCCGGGCCGTTTTGGAGCGGACGCGCGCTGAGCGCGCAGAACGCGCTGGAACGGCTGATGGTTGCGCTCGGTCCGCCGGTATTCGGCGGATTGATCAGCGCCGCCGGCTTTCCGGTCGCGTTCGCAATCTGCGCGTTGTTCCCGCTGGCGGCGCTACCGCTGGTGCCGGTCGGTCCGCCCCCGCGGGCAACGGCTGACATCCTGCCCGAACGAGCCGCCGCGACCGAATCCTGATGCGCTAACCGCAGTTAGCATGGGGAATGACCACGGACGTGGGAACTGCGGGCCAACTCGGCGCGGGTGCACGCTGGTCGATCATGCTGATCTCGTTGGTTGTGACGTCCACTTCCTTCCTCTTTATCAACGGCGTCGCCTTCCTGATCCCGGCGCTGGAAGCAGAGCGCAAAACCCCGTTGACCGAAGCCAGCCTGTTGGCGTCGATGCCCAGCTGGGGCATGGTCGTCACGCTGGTCGGATGGGGCTATGTGCTGGACCGGGTCGGCGAGCGGATCGTGCTGACCGCGGGCTCGGCGCTCACCGCGGTGGCGGCCTACGCCGCGGCATCGGCACATTCGCTGATCTGGGTCGGCGTGTTTCTGTTGCTCGGCGGCATGGCCGCCGCGGGTTGTAACAGCGCCGGCGGCCGGCTGGTCTCGGGCTGGTTCCCGCCGCACCAGCGAGGCCTGGCGATGGGAATTCGCCAGACCGCCCAACCGCTGGGTATCGCCTTGGGCGCCTTGGTAATACCCGAGCTGGCCGAGCGCAGCCCGCACGCGGGGCTGTTGTTTCCTGCCGTGGCGTGCACCGGGGCCGCCCTGCTGAGCTTGATCGGTGTCGTCGACTCGCCACGAAAATCGTTGGAGACGGCCGCCGACGAGGAACTGGCAAGCCCCTATCGCAGGTCTTGGGTGTTGTGGCGAATTCACGCGGTGTCCGCGCTGATGATGATGCCGCAGACGGTGACCGTGACGTTCATGCTGGTTTGGCTGATCAGAAACGACGGCTGGTCGATCGCGTGCGCTGGCGCGGCGATGACGATCTCGCAGCTGCTGGGTGCGTTGGGCCGTATCTTGGTCGGGCGCTTCTCAGATCGGATCGGCTCGCGCATGCGGCCTGTCGCGATCATCGCTGCCGCCGCCGCTTTGACGCTGTTCGTCCTGGCCTACGCCGACCACCGGGGTTCGCGTTACGAAGTGGTGCTGATGGTCATCGTCTCGGTGCTCGCGGTGCTCGACAATGGGTTGGAAGCAACGGCGATCACCGAGTTCGCCGGGCCGTTCTGGAGCGGGCGTGCGTTGGGCATCCAGAACACCACCCAGCGACTGATGGCGGCCGCCGGTCCGCCGCTCTTCGGTGCGTTGATCAGCGCGGCAAGGTATCCGACGGCCTGGGCGTTGTGCGGGCTGTTCCCCTTGCTGGCAATACCGTTGGTGCCGGCCAAGCTGCTACCGCCCGGCTTGGAAGCTACAGCCCGGCTGCAATCCGTTCGCCGACTTCGCTGGTGGAGAGCCGTTCGTCCCCGCGCGACGCCAGATACGTCTCGACAGCCCGGTCGACCCGGCTAGCGGCCTGCGCCTCACCAACATGGGCCAGCAGCAACCCGACCGAAATGATGGCCGCGGTCGGGTCGGCGATGCCCTGGCCGGCAATATCGGGCGCGCTGCCATGCACCGGCTCGAACATTGACGGATTGGTCCGGGTGGCATCGATATTTCCACTGGCGGCCAAGCCAATTCCGCCGCACACCGCCGCAGCCAGGTCGGTGACGATGTCGCCGAACAGGTTGTCGGTGACGATCACGTCGAAGCGGCCCGGGTCGGTGACCATGAAGATGGTCGCCGAGTCGGCGTGTTGATAGGCGACCTCGACATCGGGATATTCCGCGCCGACCTCGGCCACGATCCGCGACCACAGCCTGCCCGCGAAGTTCAGCACATTGGTCTTGTGCAGCAGCGTCAGGTGCTTGCGTCGCTGCCGGGCCCGCTCGAACGCGTCGGCCACCACGCGGCGCACCCCGAACGCGGTGTTGACGCTGACCTCGGTGGCCACCTCGTGCGGAGTCCCTACCCGGATCGCGCCACCATTGCCGGTGTAGGGACCTTCGGTCCCCTCCCGCACCACCACGAAATCGATGTCGGGGTTTCCCGCAAGCGGACTGCTCACCCCTTTGTACAGCCGGGCCGGCCGCAAATTGACGTGATGATCAAGCTCAAAACGCAGGCGCAGCAACAGACCTCGCTCCAGCACGCCGCTGGGCACCGACGGATCGCCGATCGCCCCGAGCAGGATGGCGTCCTGCCCGCGCAGTTCGGCCAACACCGAGTCCGGCAGCAGGTCGCCGGTGGCGCGGAAACGCCGCGCGCCCAGATCGTATTCGGTCTTCTGCACGCCGGGCAGTACCGCATCGAGGACTTTGACCGCCTCGGCGATTACTTCCGGCCCGATGCCGTCGCCGCCGATGACCGCGAGTTTCATGACAGGTCAACCACTTCCAGCTTGTTGGCGCCGACCGCCTTCGCGATCTCCGAGCGCACGGCTTCGGGCACGTCTTGGTCGAGCCGCAGCAGAATCGTCGCGCTCGGACCCGCGGCGTCTTCGGAGAGTTGTGCGGCCTGGATGTTCACCCCGGCCGCGCCCAGCACGGTGCCGATCTTGCCCAGCGCGCCGGGCTGGTCGGCGTAGTTGATCACCAGGTTGGTGCCCGTGGCGCGCAGGTCGAAGTTGCGGCCGTTGATCTGCACGATCTTCTCGACCAACTGCGGACCCGACAGGGTTCCGGCGACGTTGACGCGCGAGCCGTCGTGGCCGGCCACCCGCACGTCGAGCAGGCTGCGGTGGTTGGGACTTTCCGACGCCGTACTGATTTCGGCGGTCACGCCGCGCTCGGCGGCCAGCGCCGGCGCGTTGACGAAGGTGACCGGATCCTCGATGACGGCCGAGAACAGACCGCGCAGGGCCGAAAGCTTGAGCACCTCAACCTCTTCGGAAGCCAGCTCGCCGCGGACCTGCACCGACAACGAGGTCGGCGCGCCGTCGGACAGCGCGGCGGCCAGCACCCCGAGCTTGCGCGCCAGATCCAGCCACGGCGCCACCTCCTCGTTGACCACGCCCCCGCCGACGTTGACCGCGTCGGGCACGAACTCTCCCGCCAGCGCCAGCCGCACGCTCTCGGCCACGTCGGTGCCGGCCCGATCCTGCGCCTCCTCGGTGGACGCCCCCAGGTGCGGCGTCACCACCACCTGCGGCAGCTCGAAAAGCGGGCTGTCGGTGCATGGTTCGGAGGAGTACACGTCGAGACCGGCCGCCCGCACATGTCCGCTGCTGACAGCGTCGGCCAGGGCCGCCTCGTTCACTAGGCCGCCGCGGGCGGCGTTGACGATGATGACGCCCGGCTTGGTCTTGGCCAGCGCCTCCTTGTCGATCAGGCCGGCCGTCTCGGGCGTCTTCGGCAGGTGCACCGAGATGAAGTCGGCCCGGGCCAGCAGTTCATCCAGCGGCAGCAGTTCGATGCCGAGCTGCGCGGCGCGGGCCGGCGACACGTACGGGTCATAGGCGATGACGTGGGTGCCGAACGCCTCGATCCGTGCGGCGACCAGCTGGCCGATGCGGCCCAGACCGACGATGCCGACCGTCTTACCGAAGATCTCGGTGCCCGAGAACTTCGACCGCTTCCAGGTGTGGTCGCGCAACGTGGCGTCGGCCGCCGGGATCTGCCGGGACGCGGACAGCAGCAGCGCCAATGCGTGCTCGGCGGCGCTGTGGATGTTCGACGTCGGGGCGTTGACCACCAGTACCCCGCGCTCGGTGGCAGCGTCCACGTCGACGTTGTCCAGCCCGACTCCGGCGCGGGCGACGATCTTGAGTTTGGGGGCGGCGGCCAGTACCTCGGCGTCGACGGTGGTCGCCGAACGCACCAGCAGCGCGTCGGCCTCGGGCACCGCTGCCAGCAGCTTCTCCCGGTCTGGACCGTCTACCCAGCGCACCTCGACCTGGTCCCCCAGGGCAGCGACGGTTGATTGAGCGAGTTTGTCGGCGATTAACACAACAGGCAAGTTCACCCGACCAGGTTATAGGCCGGCCTCTCCGCTGTAATTGGCCGATGGACGTCACCGTCGTCGGCAGCGGACCCAACGGGCTCTGCGCGGCCGTCATATGCGCCCGCGCGGGACTCAAAGTGCAGGTCGTCGAGGCCCAGCCCACTTTGGGCGGCGGTGCCCGCACCGCGGCCGACCCAGAATTCTCGGGAGTCGAACACGATATCTGCTCGGCGGTGCACCCGCTGGCGCTGGCGTCACCGTTTTTCGCGGAGTTCGACCTGCCGGCGCGCGGCGTGCAGTTGGGGGTGCCAGAGATCGCCTACGGCAACCCGCTGCCGGGCCGGCCCGCGGCGATCGCTTACCGCGACCTCGAGCTCACCTGCGCGGAATTGGCCGATGGCGCCTCCTGGCGGCGGCTACTGGGCCCGCTGGTGGCGGACTGGCATGCCGTCGTGGAATTGCTGCTCGGCGACAAGCGTTCGGTGCCCAGCTCGTTGCCGTCCGCGCTACACCTGGGGCTGCGGATGCTGAGTCAGGGCACCCCCGCGTGGGGAGCGTTGGCCGGAGACGATGCCCGCGCGTTGTTCACCGGCGTTGCCGCCCATGTGCTTTCGCGGATGCCGTCCTTGACGGCGGCCGGTGCCGGGTTGATGCTGGCGACGCTGGCTCATTCGGTCGGCTGGCCGATTCCGGTGGGTGGCAGCCAGGCGATCACCGACGCGCTGATCGCCGACCTGCGTGCCCACGGGGGCGAGGTGACCGCCGGCGTCGAAGTCACTTCTCCCCCGCCGGGCTCGGTCGTCGTGTTCGACACCGCACCCACCGCGCTGCTGCGGATATACGGTGACGCCCTGCCGGATCGGTACGCTAAAGCATTGCGCCGCTATCGATTCGGGCCCGGCGTCGCCAAGGTCGATTTCGTGCTCAGCGACGAGATTCCATGGTCGGACCCGCGGCTGCGCCGCGCCCCCACCCTGCATCTCGGCGGCACCCGGGCGCAGATGGCGCTGGCCGAGAAAAAGATCGCGGCCGGACGCCACGCACAGTGGCCGATGGTGCTGGCCGCCGCACCGCACATCGTCGATTCCGGCCGCATCGACGTCGCGGGTCGCCGCCCGTTCTGGACGTATGCCCACGTCCCGTCCGGTTCTGACCTCGATGCGACCGAGGCCGTCACCGCGACCGTCGAGCGGTTCGCACCCGGCTTTCGCGACGTCGTGGTCGCCGCCCGCGCGGTGCCCGCCGCACACATGACCGACCACAACGCCAACTACGTCGGCGGTGATATCGGGATGGGCGGAAACTCCGCATGGCGCGCGATCGCCGGGCCCACACCGCGGCTCGACCCGTGGCGTATACCGATTCCCAAGGTGTACCTGTGTTCGGCAGCTACCCCACCCGGCGGCGGCGTGCACGGCATGGCCGGTTATTACGCCGCGCGCAGCCTGTTGCGTCGTGAATTCGGCATCGCCGACCTGCCCGCGCTGGGGCCTAAGCTGACCGCATGACCAAACTCGCGATCATCTACTACTCGGCCACCGGGCACGGCACCACGATGGCCAACCACGTCGCCGCGGCGGCCGAGGCCGCCGGCGCCGAGGTCCGGGTGCGCCATGTCGCCGAAACGCACGACCCGGAATCCTTCGCGCACAACCCGGCCTGGACGGCGAACTACAACGCAACCAAGGACCTTCCGGTCGCCACCAGTGACGACATCGAATGGGCCGACGCCGTGATCTTCGGCTCACCCACCCGGTTCGGCTCGCCGGCAGCGCAGTTGCGCACCTTCCTGGACTCGCTGGGCGGGCTGTGGGCCGCGGGCAAGCTGGCCGACAAGGTGTACGCGGGCTTCACGTCGTCCAACACCCGGCACGGCGGCCAGGAGACCACGCTGGTCTCGCTCTACCTGACGCTGATCCACTTCGGCGGCATCATCGTGGCACCGGGATACACCGATCCGAGCAAGTTCGTCGACGGCAACCCGTATGGGGCGAGCCTGGTCACCACGCACGACAACATCAACGAATTCGACCAAGCCACGTCGGACGCCCTCGAGCACCTGGCGCGCCGGGTGGTGACCTTCGCCGACCAGCTGACGTCGTAGCCCGTGCCGCGACACTTAACCTACGCACACGACACGCCGGGGATTGTCAATCGGTCGGTGCAACATCGGGTCAGGTGGCTTGTTCGAGGAGTTCGGCGAGTTGTTGGGCGGGGGTATTGAGGTTGAGGGTTGGTCGGGGCCGGCGGTTGAGGGTGTCTTGGATGCGTTTGAGGTCGGCTTTGGTGTGGACGGATAGGTCGCTGCCTTTTTCGAACCAGAACCCTAAGAGCCGGTTGGTGTTTTCGTGCTGCCGCGCTGGCAGGGCGAGTGTGGGTTGCAGAAGTAGACGGGGGCCCCTAGCTGCAGCTGGATATCGCGCCAGTGGGCCATTTCGCTACCGCGATCCCACGTGATGGAACGCCGTAGGTGTTCGGGCAGCTCGCTCATTGCCTCGATCATCGCGGTGGCTACGGCTTGGGCGCTGTGGTTTGTGGGCAGGTGCAGCAGGATCGTCAAGCGGGTGCTGCGTTCTACCAGGGTGCCGATCGCGCTGGTGCCGCCGGGGCCCAGGATCAGATCACCTTCCCAGTGACCGGGAACGGCACGGTCAGCAGCTTCGGCGGGACGATCGCTAATGCTGAATTCGTCGCCGTTATAGACACCGCGGCTGACGTAGCGGCCCCGGGGTTTGCGCGCCGCCCGCCTCGTGGACAGGCATTTGTGCAGGTCAGCGCGAAGACTGCCGCGGGTCTGGATATACAAACTTTGGTAGATGGTTTCGTGGCTCACCCGGACCTGCCTGTCATCGGGGTAATCGCGGGCCAACATATCGGCGATCAGCTTGGGACTCCGCCCATCATCCATCCATCCTTCGATGAGCGCGCACAGCGGGTTGTCCTTGAGCTTGAAGTCCTGAGGCCGACAAGCCTTCTGGGCCGCACGGGCATGGGCCATCCGGGCGTGATAGTCCCCGCCGGGATTGCGGTGACGCTGATGCTCGCGCCAAATCACTGACCGGTCACGCCCGATGAGCCGGCCGATCTCGGCATAACTGAGCTTGCCGTCCAAGCCCCGCATGATCGAGATGCGCTCATCCAGGCTCAGTCGATGCCCCTTGCCGCCTGACGTCGACACCTTTCCCGGGTTTGCTAAACCCCCCCGCACCCCCAAGCATTGACTCTTAGCTTCATTGCCCCAGATTCACGCCACCAGCATGACCCGGTGTTCAGCGACACGCCCACCACACGCTCGGCCTGGATCACCGGGATGCCCTGACACACCAGGTCCAAAAACTCCCGCCGCACTGCCCTCGAAAACAGATATCCACCCGGCATGGCAACCTCCAAAATCACGGATGCTGCACCGACCGTATGAATCCGCCCCGAGAAGCGTCGCCGTAGTTTCAGTTTCGCGGCGGCGGCGGGGGGTTCGAGAGTTACGCCGTCTCGGTGATCGGGCGGTCCACCCAGCTCATCAGGTCACGCAGCTTCTTGCCGGTGACCTCGATGGGGTGCTCGGCGTTCTCCTTGCGCAGTTGCTCGAGCTGCTTGTTGCCGCCCTCGACGTTGGCGACGAGTTTCTTGGTGAAGTCGCCGTTCTGGATGTCGCGCAGGATCTCGCGCATCCGGTCCTTGGTGCCCGCATCGATGACGCGCGGGCCGGACAGGTATCCGCCGAACTCCGCGGTGTCGGACACCGAGTAGTTCATCCGGGCGATGCCGCCCTCGTACATCAGGTCGACGATCAGCTTGAGCTCGTGCAGCACCTCGAAGTACGCCATCTCCGGCGGATAACCCGCCTCGACCATCACATCGAAACCGGTCTTCACCAATTCCTCTGTGCCACCACACAACACGGCCTGCTCACCGAACAGGTCGGTCTCGGTCTCGTCCTTGAAGGTGGTCTTGATGACGCCGGCCCGGGTACCGCCGATGGCCTTGGCGTAGGACAGTGCCAGCGCCTCGCCCTTGCCGGTCGGGTCCTGGTCGACGGCGATCAGAGCGGGCACACCCTTGCCGTCGACGAACTGCCGGCGCACCAGGTGCCCGGGCCCCTTCGGCGCGACCATCGCGATGGTGACGTTGCCGGGCGGCTTGATCAGGTCGAAGTGGATGTTGAGGCCGTGGCCGAAGAACAGCGCGTCGCCATCCTTCAGGTTCGGCTCGATGTCGTTGGCGAAGATCTCGGCCTGGGCAGTGTCCGGGGCCAGCAGCATGATCACGTCGGCCCACTTGGCGACCTCGGCCGGGGTGTCGACGTCCAGACCCTGCTCAGAAACCTTGGGCCGCGACTTCGAGCCCTCCTTGAGCCCGACGCGCACCTGCACACCGGAGTCGCGCAGGCTCAGCGAGTGCGCGTGCCCCTGGCTCCCGTATCCGATGACGCCGACCTTGCGGCCCTGGATGATCGACAGATCTGCGTCGTCGTCGTAGAACATCTCTAATGCCTCTGGCACGGTGAATCTCTCCTTCTCGTTGGACTTTCGGATGTGCGACGCTATTTGGCGGTGCCGATGCTGCGCGGCCCGCGGGACAACGACACCAGTCCCGATTGGACGATTTCGCGGACACCGAAAGGTTCCAGTACCCGCAGCAGCGCCTCAAGCTTACCGCGGTCACCGGTGGCCTCGATCGTCAGCGATTCCGCTGACACATCAATCACTTTGGCGCGGAACAGGTTCACCGCTTCGATCACCTGACTGCGGGTGCCGGCATCGGCTCGCACCTTGATCAACGCCAACTCGCGAGCCACCGAGTTGTCCTCGTCCTGCTCGACAATTTTGATGACATTGATCAGCTTGTTGAGCTGCTTGGTGACCTGCTCGAGCGGAGTTTCCTCAGCGGAAACGACGATTGTCATCCGCGACATGTCCTTCTGCTCGGTGGCGCCCACCGCCAGCGACTCGATATTGAAACCACGCCGCGAGAACAGCGCCGCGATGCGCGCGAGCACACCCGGCTTGTCTTCGACCAGCACCGACAGCGTGTGCGTCTTGGCATACATCAGCGCCGCTCCTCCTCATCGTTACGTCCCCCTCGCCGCGCCGCGGCTGGGGGCGCCCCCACTGCATCGTCGCCGGCGCGCATCAGGCGTGCCCTTCGGTTTCGTCGTCGAACAGCGGCCGAATTCCGCGGGCGGCCTGAATCTCGTCATTGCTCGTCCCGGCGGCCACCATCGGCCAAACCTGCGCGTCGGCGCCGACGATGAAGTCGATGACGACCGGGCAGTCGTTGATCGCGCGCGCCTGGTTGATCACGTCGACCACGTCTTCTTCACGCTCGCAGCGCAACCCGACACAACCCAACGCCTCGGCCAGCTTCACGAAGTCCGGGATGCGGCGTGAGTGCGTGGCCAGGTCGGTCTGCGAGTAGCGCTCCTGATAGAACAGGCTCTGCCACTGTCGCACCATGCCCAGGTTGCCGTTGTTGATCAGCGCCACCTTGATCGGTACGCCCTCGATCGCGCAGGTGGCCAGCTCCTGGTTGGTCATCTGGAAGCACCCATCGCCGTCGATCGCCCAGACCTCGGCCTCGGGGCGAGCGACCTTGGCGCCCATGGCCGCCGGGATGGCGAACCCCATGGTGCCCAGACCGCCGGAGTTGAGCCAGGTACGCGGCTTCTCGTACTTGATGAATTGTGCGGCCCACATCTGGTGTTGGCCAACGCCGGCCACGTAGATGGCGTCCGGGCCGGCGATCTCGCCCAGCTTCTCGATCACGTATTCCGGCCCCAGGCTGCCGTCGCTCTGCGGGTCGTAGCTCAGCGGGTACGTCTTGCGGACGTCCTCCAAATAGGCCCACCACTCGGTCATGTCGATCTTGCCCGGCGTCTCGTACTGGCGCAGCATGGCGATGAGGTCGGTGATGACGGCTTTGACGTCGCCGACGATCGGCACGTCGGCGACCCGGTTCTTGCCGATTTCGGCCGGGTCGATATCGGCGTGGATGACCTTGGCCTCGGGCGCAAAGGAGTCGAGCTGTCCGGTCACCCGGTCGTCGAAGCGGGTGCCCAGCGCGATCAGCAGATCACTGCGTTGCAGTGCCGCCACCGCGGCGACGGTGCCGTGCATGCCCGGCATGCCCAGGTTCTGATGGTGGCTGTCCGGGAAGGCACCCCGCGCCATCAGCGTGGTGACCACCGGGATCCCGGTCAGCTCTGCCAAATCCCGCAGCTGCTCGGTCGCCTCGCCACGGATGACGCCGCCGCCGACGTAAAGAACCGGTTTGTGTGCCCGCGCGATCAGCTTGGCGGCCTCACGGATCTGCCGGTTGTGCGGTTTGGTGTTCGGCTTGTAACCGGGAAGATCCATCCGCGGCGGCCAGCTGAACGTGCACTGGGCCTGCAGGACGTCCTTCGGGATGTCGACGAGCACCGCGCCGGGGCGTCCCGAGGATGCGATGTGGAACGCCTCGGCCAGCACGCGGGGGATGTCGTCACCGGAGCGGACCAGGAAGTTGTGCTTGGTGATCGGCATCGTGATGCCCGAGATGTCGGCCTCCTGGAAGGCATCGGTCCCGATCAGCGCGCGCCCAACCTGCCCGGTGACGGCGACCACCGGTATCGAGTCCATCTGCGCATCGGCCAACGGGGTCACCAGATTGGTGGCGCCGGGACCCGAGGTAGCCATCATGACTCCGACCTTGCCGATGGCGTGCGCATAACCACTGGCCGCGTGGCCGGCGCCCTGCTCGTGGCGAACCAGCACGTGCCGCAGCTTTTTCGAGTCGAATAGCGGGTCGTAGACCGGCAGCACCGCGCCGCCCGGGATCCCGAAAATGATCTCGACGTCGAGTTCCTCCAACGACCGGATTACCGACTGAGCACCGGTGAGTTGGTGCGGTGCAATCCGTTTCGCTTGGCTAGCCGGAACTTTTGCGGCGGCTTCCGCGACGTCTGGCGCCCAGTCGCCGCCCTCGGGCGACCCGGGTGTCTGTTGCCTGGTGGGTGCGCTCACGCTGGTCCTTATCTTCTTCGTCCTGATTTTGGCTGTGGAAGTTTGGTTGATACACAAGAAAAAACCCCCGTCAGCTCCCGCTGATCGAGGGTTGCGCGTTGGTGCCGAATCGCTTCACATGCTGAAGGAATTAGTCAGGCTCCAACGCGCCGACTAATTACTACGAGCATTCCGGGCTTTCCGGCCGTATCCATAGCCTTCGACGGTAGTCTTCGCACTGCTCAACCGTCAAATCCGGTGCGGCGGGGACCAATCGTCGCCGCCCGGGTGGGCAACCGGCGTCGGCGCGAAATCGGCAACGCAACGCGAGGGTGAAATGATGTTCGGGTGGCTTCTGGCTCTGCTGCCCCGACACCCGCGCCGCCCGTAGTGATCAAGATCTCACCGATGGCGCACCTCGCCGTCGGATTTTTTACCCTCGGGTTGCTGATCCCGGTGCTGGCCTGGCCGCCGTCGGCCCCGTTGCTAGTCATCCCGGTGCTGTTGTCGGCGTTGATCATCCGGCTGCGCACGGTGGCCGACGGCCGGGGGGTGACGGTGCGCAACCTGCTGCGGAGCCAGACGGTGGGTTGGGATGAGATCGACGGGCTGGGCTTCCACCGGGGCTCCTGGGCACGCGCCAAGCTGACAAGCGGTGCACAGCTGCGCTTGCCGGCGGTCACCTTCGCGACGCTGCCACAGCTGGCGGCGGCCAGTTCCGGGCGAGTGCCCAACCCCTACCGCTGACCGCCTAGCGGGACAATTCAGGCGATCGGGTTAACCCCGTTGAGCAGCACCCACACGGCGATACCGGCGGCGATGCCGGCGAGCAGAGCCACGAACGACCCGATGAAAGGCCGGTGGGCCCATCCCCTGTTGGCGTCCAGGCCGTAGCGACCAGGCCCGGACAGGACGACCGCGACGGCCATGACGATCAGCATGATCTGGTATTCGTGCCCCTGCGGCAGGAAAAACGCGAAGGTATGCGGCCGTCCCGAGACGGTGGCCAGCAGACCGTTGATCAGGAATGCCAGGGCGCCCGCCGCGGCCACCGGGGTGAACAATCCCAGGACCAAGAGCACGCCCGAGGCGATCTCACCGCCCGCGCTCACGTAGGACAGGATGTCGGCGTGTTGGTAGCCGACGTCGGACAGCGAGTTCTTGAAGCTGCTCAACCCCTGGCCGCCCCACCAGCCGGTTAGCTTCTGCAGCCCGTGCGCACCGAGGATCACCCCGAGTCCGACCCGCAACACCAGCAAACCGAGATTCTGGGTGCCGCGCCGGCCGATGGCGGTTTGCCGTTCGTAGTCCTCGCTCGCATCGATCTCGGCGGGTTCGGCCGCTAAATGCCGCGGTGCCGAGTGCGGCTGCGGCTGCGGCTGCGGCTGCGGCTGCACGTACGGCAGCGGCTCCGGCTGGTCGAGGACGTGGTAGGACGGCCCGGACGGGCCGGCGGTCTGATTCGGGTCTTGGTAAGGGATCACGGTGGTGGTTCCGAAGTCGCCCGGATACCCGACGGGTGTCAGGTCATCTTCGGGGTCGACCAAGCGCGCTGCGGCGGGGCGTCCCTGGGCAGGCTCCGGAACTTCGCCGGGCCGCTGCCAAGGTGCGTCATTAGATTGACCGGTCACGCGTGTCAGGGTAAGGGCATTTAGGTCTGAATTGGGGATTTGAGCGGCGCTTTCGCCAGGTAATTGACGCGTGGACCGCGAAACATGCCCAGATCGGCCTCAAATAGGGTCCGGCTCATTCCGGACGGTGAAAATCCGGGGCCATCCGTGGGCCCGCGCGAGCGGCTTCACCGACGCGCACACAGGCACGCGTGTGGCGCCGGTGCCCGCACTATCCGTAGCCTGTCGGTCATGCATTTGGGGCGGCCGGTTCGGTGCGGGCTCGCTGCGCTGTGCGCGGTAATGCTGGTGGCGACGGGCTGCGCGCGGTTCAACGACGCCGCATCCGCGCCCTTCACCACCAACCCCGAACTCAAGCCCCAGCCGAGCTCGACGCCGCCGCCGCCGCCGCTGCCGCCCACGCCATTCCCCAAGCAGTGCCCGGCCCCCGGGGTGATGCAGGGCTGCCTGGAGAGCACCAGTGGCCTGATCATGGGGCCCGACAGCAAAACCGCGTTGGTCGCCGAGCGCACCACCGGGGCCGTCAAAGAGATCTCCGTGAGCGCCGAGCCGAAGGTGAAGACCGTCATCCCGGTCGATCCGTCCGGGGATGGCGGCTTGATGGATATCGTGCTGTCGCCCACCTATTCGCAGGACCGCCTGATGTATGCCTACATCAGCACGCCCACCGATAACCGGGTCATCCGGGTGGCCGACGGGGACATCCCGAAGGACATTCTGACCGGGATTCCCAAGGGCGCCACCGGGAACACCGGAGCGTTGCTCTTCACCAGCCCCACCACACTGCTGGTGCTGACCGGCGATGCGGGTAATCCGGCCATGGCCGCCGATCCGAAATCGTTGGCGGGCAAGGTGCTGCGCATCGAGCAGCCGACCACCGTCGGCCAGGCGCCGCCGACGACCGCGCTGTCCGGTGTCGGCTCGGGCGGCGGCCTGTGCGTCGATCCCGTTGACGGGTCGCTGTATGTCGCCGACCGCACCCCCACCGCGGATCGGTTGCAGCGCATCACCAAGAGCTCGGAGGTAACCACGGTGTGGACCTGGCCGGACAAGCCGGGCGTGGCCGGATGCGCGTCGATGGACGGGACGGTGATGGTCAACCTGGTGAACACCAAATCGACCGTGGCGGTGCGGCTCGCGCCGAAAACGGGTGCGGTCACCGGTGAACCGGACGTTGTCCGCAAGGACACGCACGCCCACGCGTGGGCCCTGCGGATGTCGCCGGACGGAAACATCTGGGGCGCCACCATCAACAAGACCGCCGGTGACGCCGAAAAGCTCGACGACGTGGTGTTCCCGCTGTTCCCGCAGGGTGGCGGCTTCCCGCGCAACAACGACGACAAGGCCTAGCCGGCCGGACTGCCGGCCTGGTGTGGCCGGATGATCGGCGCTAGGCCTGCCCGCAGGCGGCCAGCACCAACTCGCGTACCCGGGCCGCATCTGCCTGCCCGCGGGTGGCCTTCATCACCGCGCCCACGATAGCGCCGGCCGCGGCCACCTTGCCGCCGCGAATCTTTTCCGCCACATCGGGATTGGCGGCCAGGGCCTCGTCGACAGCGGCCTGGGTGACCGAGTCGTCGCGCACCAGCGCCAAACCACGGGCGGTCATCACCTGCCCGGGTTCGCCCTCTCCGGCCAGCACACCCTCCACCACCTGGCGGGCCAGCTTGGTGGACAGCGTGCCGTCGTCGACCAACGCCGCCACCGCGGCGACCTGGGCGGGGCTGATGGCCAGCTCATCCAGTTGCACGCCGGCCTCGTTGGCCTTCTGCATCAGGAAGTTTCCCCACCAGGAGCGCGCTTGGGTGCTCGAGGCGCCGTGCTTGATGGTCGCGGTGACCAATTCGATCGCGCCGGCGTTGACGAGATCGCGCATCACCTCGTCGGAAACACCCCACTCGTCCTGAATCCGCTTGCGGCTCAACCAAGGAAGCTCGGGGATCGTCTGGCGCAATTGCTCGACCAGCTCGCGACTGGGCGCAACCGGTTCCAGGTCGGGCTCGGGGAAATAGCGGTAATCTTCTGCTGTCTCTTTGACGCGGCCCGGGCTGGTGTATCCCGCCTCGTGAAAGTGCCTGGTTTCCTGGATGATTCGGCCGCCGGACAGCAGGACGGCGGCCTGGCGCTGCATTTCGTAACGCACCGCGACCTCGACGCTCTTCAGCGAGTTGACGTTCTTGGTCTCGGTCCGGGTGCCGAACACCGTCGCACCGGTCGGCTTCAGCGACACATTGGAGTCACACCGCATCGAGCCCTGGTCCATCCGGACGTCGGATACTTCTAACGCGCGCAACAGGTCTCGCAACGCCGTCACGTAAGCCCGGGCGATCTGCGGTGCCCGCGCTCCGGCTCCCTCGATGGGCTTGGTGACGATTTCGATCAATGGCACCCCGGCGCGGTTATAGTCGATCAGCGAACCGGTGGCACCTTCGATGCGGCCGGTCTCGCTGCCCAGGTGAGTGAGCTTGCCGGTGTCTTCTTCCATGTGGGCTCGTTCGATCTCGACCCGCCAGGTGGTGCCGTCTTCTAGCGGTGCGTCCAGGTAGCCGTTGATGGCGATCGGCTCGTCATACTGCGAAATCTGGTAGTTCTTCGGCTGGTCCGGGTAGAAGTAGTTCTTCCGGGCGAAGCGGCACCACGGCACGATCTCGCAATTCAGCGCCAGCCCGATGCGGATTGCCGACTCGACCGCGGCCCGGTTGAGCACCGGCAATGAACCGGGCAACCCCAGGCATATCGGGCACACCTGGGTGTTGGGCTCGGCACCGAATGCGGTGACGCAGCCGCAGAACATCTTGGTCACGGTGGACAGCTCCACGTGCACTTCCAGGCCGAGGACCGGATCAAAACGCGCGATGACCTCGTCGTAATCCAGCAGCTCAGCCGCTCCAGCCCTCGCCGCCCCGGAAGTAACAGTCATGCAAGAGATCCTAATGGCGGTCGCGCGGACCGCAGGGCCGGGCACAATCGGCCGGCGATCAGGACAGCTAGAGCCGGTGGGTTTTCTTCAGGATCTGTGCGGCACGTTCCCCGATGACCACGCACGGCGCCATCGTGTTAGTAGCGGTGATCTGCGGCATGATCGAGCCGTCGGCCACCCGCAGGTTCTCGATGCCGTGCACCTTGAGGTCACCGCCCACAACCGACATCGAATCGCTGCCCATCTTGGCGGTACCGACCTGGTGAAAGAACGTGGTTGCCGCGTCTCGGACGAACCCTTCCAGTTCTGCTCCCTTGAGGTTGCCGGGATGACTTCGCGTTTCACATACGGCCGTAGCGGGGCGCTGTTGGCGATTTCGCGGCACCACTGCACGCAGGCGATCGCTTTTTGGACGTCATCGGGATCGGCCAAAGTGTTGGCCTCGATGCGCACCGGATCAGTGGGGTCGGGGCCGCCGAGCAACATCCGGCCCCGGCTCTTCGGGTGGGTAAGGGGCGGCATGGAAACCCCAGCCCGCGGCGGGAAGCTCGAAGCGGGCCGCGGTCTCGTCGGTCGCGTAGGGCACTTCCACTTGCCAAGCGAAGACGTCAGGGTGGGTCAGCCCGGACTCAGTCTCGCCAAGCAGGACGACTTCGCACGCGTTGTTCCGCGGTGGCTGCGAGTCGCGGTATTCCCACATGCAGTCGAAGGCAACGTGATCCTGCAGGTTGCGACCCACCCCGTGCAGGTGTTGACGGGTGGGTATCCCGACTCGGCTCAGTTCGTCTTGATCTCCTATGCCGGACAGCATCAGCACCTTGGGTGTGTTGTCGCGCCCAGTGACAAGACCACCTCTGCGTCGGCATCGATGCGGCGCCTCGCTCCGCGATGACGAATTTCCACGCCGACGGCCTTGCCGCCTTCGACAACGATCCGCTGCACGAGCGCGTGGGTAAGAATGGTGAGGTTGGGCCGATCCATGAATGGGAAGGCGTATGAACGAAATACCGACTCCCGCTGCCTATTTCGTATCCGGAGATCTCCGAGCGCTGCACCCGTGGTGCCCTCCATCATGCAGCCATTAGCGGACGGGTAAACCGGGATGCCGGTAGCCGAGGCCGCGTCCAACGTCGCCAGTGCAAGCGGATGTGGATCCGGTGGAGGATGGACGAAAACCGGGCCGCCGCTTCCGCGGTACGCCGGATCCGCGGTGCCATGCCAGTCTTCGATGTCGCGGTAGATGTCAAGGAACGACTCGTAGTTCCACGCCGGATCGCCCGCTTCGGTGGCGAAATGGTTCCAGTCGTCGCGGTGGGCTCGGATCCAGGCCATCACGTTGATGCTCGAGCTGCCCCCCAGCATGTTGCCCATCGAGTACACGATCGAGCGGCTATTGATGTGGGGGTTCGGTTCGCCGCGGAAGCCCCAGTCGCGTTGGGAGCCGAGATTGGCCGTCCATTGGCCCGGGGCAACGACTTCGGCGACGTTGTCGTCGCCACCGGCCTCAACAAGCAAGACGTCGACGTCCGGATTCACGGCCAACCTGCGCGCGACAACCGAACCCGACGAACCCGAACCAACACACGATGAAGTCATACCGCGGCTTGAGCGCAGCGGTCAGCCTGGCCTGATTCGCGGCGACGCGGGCAACGAGTGCTTTATCCACGTTGAACTCACGATCGACCCCGAATTCGATTGCCGTGTCTGGCATCTGGCCTCCGTGACGTGGACGGTCAACTACTACCCACTTGCGTGCCCGCGCCAGTTGTCAGCTCAACGCCCAGGCCCACCGGCCGCTCTGACCGAAAGCGGCTCTAACCGAAGAAGGCGGCGCCCTCGTCGTAGCGGTCGTCGGGCACCAGCTTGAGGTGTCGGGTCGCGTCGGCCAGCGGCACCCGGCCGATGTCCTGTCCGCGCAGCGACACCATCTGGCCGTATTGTCCGGCGTGTGCGGCATCGGCGGCGTTGACCCCGAACCGGGTGGCCAACACTCGGTCGTAGGCCGTCGGGATGCCGCCCCGCTGGACGTGGCCCAGCACGGTAACGCGAACTTCCTTGTTGATCCGCCTCTCCACCGCGATACCCAACTGCTGGGCCACGCCGGTGAAGCGTTCGTGACCGAATTCGTCAATCCCGCCCTCACGCAACGCGATCGAGCCGGGGATCGGCTTGGCTCCCTCGGCCACCACGCAGATGAAGTGCGAGTCCCCTCGCTGGAAGCGGCGTTTGACGAGCCGGCACACGTCCTCGATATCGAAGGGCTGCTCGGGGATCAGCGTCATGTGTGCCCCGGAAGCCAGCCCGGCGTTGAGTGCGATCCAGCCGGCATGGCGGCCCATCACCTCGACCAGCATCACCCGCTGGTGGGACTCGGCGGTGCTGTGCAGCCGGTCGATGGCGTCGGTGGCCACGGTCAGCGCGGTGTCGTGACCGAAAGTCACGTCGGTGCAGTCGATGTCGTTGTCGATCGTCTTGGGCACCCCGACCACCGGAACGTTCTCCTCCGACAGCCAGCTGGCCGCCGTCAGCGTGCCTTCGCCGCCGATCGGGATCAGCACATCGATGCCGTTGTCGTCCAGGGTCTGTTTGATCTGGTCCAGCCCGGCCCGCAACTTGTCGGGATGCACGCGGGCAGTGCCCAGCACCGTTCCGCCCTTGACCAGCAGCCGGTCGTTGCGATCGTCGTTCTGCAGCTGTATGCGCCGGTTCTCCAGCAACCCGCGCCACCCGTCCTGAAAGCCGACCACCGACGACCCGTACCGGGCGTCGCAGGTGCGCACCACAGCCCGAATGACGGCGTTGAGCCCCGGACAGTCGCCGCCTCCGGTGAGAATTCCGATCCGCATCCCTTTATCTTGCCCGTGCCGGCCGCCCGGGGGGCAAATTGGGCCCGCTAAACGGTCGGCGGCGCCGGCAACGGGCCGCGCGCGGCCTCATAGGCGGCACCGACCCGATAAAGCCGGTCGTCGGCCCGCGCGGGCGCCATGATCTGCAAGCCCACCGGCAGCTGGTCGTCGGGTGACAACCCCGATGGCACCGACATCCCGCAATGGCCGGCCAGGTTCAGCGGCAGCGTGCACAAGTCGAACAGGTACATGGCCAGCGGATCGTCGATCTTTTCGCCGAGGCCGAATGCCGTGGTGGGAGTCGCCGGCGAGATCAGGACATCGACGAAGCGGTAGGCCTCGTCGAGATCGCGGGCGATCAGCGTGCGCACTTTCTGCGCCTGGTTGTAGTAGGCGTCGTAGTAGCCCGCCGAGAGCGCGTAGGTACCAATCATGATGCGGCGCTTGACCTCTGGCCCGAATCCGGCGGCCCGTGTCAGGGCCATCACTTCCTCGGCGCTGTGGGTGCCGTCGTCGCCGACCCGCAGCCCGTAGCGCATCGCGTCGAAGCGGGCCAGGTTGCTGGACACCTCCGACGGCAGGATCAGGTAATAAGCGGGCAGCGCGTATTCGAAGTGCGGGCAATCGACTTCGCTCACCTCGGCGCCCAGCGCGGTCAGCTGCTTGACCGCGGCCTCGAACGACGCCAGCACTCCGGGCTGGTAGCCCTCGCCGCGCAGTTGCCGGACCACGCCGACCCGCACGCCGTTCAGGTCGCCTTGCGCGCCGGCCCTGGCGGCGCCGACCACATCGGGCACCGCGGCCTCGATGGAGGTGGAGTCGAACACGTCGTGCCCGGCGATCACCTGATGAAGTAGCGCAGTGTCCAGCACGGTGCGCGCGCACGGACCGCCCTGATCCAGCGACGACGCGCAAGCCACCAGCCCGTAGCGGGACACCGTGCCGTAGGTGGGCTTGACCCCGACCGTCGCGGTCAGCGCGGCCGGCTGACGGATAGAACCCCCGGTGTCGGTTCCGATGGCCAGCGGGGCCTGGAACGCGGCTAGTGCCGCCGCGCTGCCGCCGCCGGAGCCGCCCGGCACCCGCTCGAGGTCCCAGGGGTTACGGGTGGGGCCGTAGGCAGAGTTCTCGGTCGAGGAACCCATCGCGAACTCGTCCATGTTGGTCTTGCCCAGGATCGGGATGCCGGCGGCACGCAGCCGCGCGGTGACGGTGGCGTCGTACGGCGGACGCCAGCCCTCGAGGATCTTGGATCCGCAGGTGGTGGGCATGTCGATGGTCGTGAACACGTCTTTGAGCGCCAGCGGAACGCCGGCCAGGGCCGAGGGCAGCTGCTCGCCGGCCGCCACCGCCGCGTCGACGGCAGCCGCCGCCGACAGCGCCTCGTCGGCCGCGACGTGCAGAAACGCGCCGTAGCGGTCGTCGGTCGCCGCGATCTGGTCCAGGCACGCCTGGGTGATCTCGACCGACGACAGCTCCTTGGCGGCAACCTTGGCGGCCAGCGTCGCGGCGTCGGACCGGATGATCTCGTTCACTCGCTGTCCCCGAGGATCTGCGGGACGGCGAAGCGGCCGTCGACGGCTTCGGGCGCCGCGGCCAGCGCCTGCTGCTGCGTCAGACAGGGCTTCGTCTCGTCCGGGCGGGTGCCAGTGACGTCTTTCAAGACGTCACTGAGCGGGTTGTCCGTCGCTTCGACCCCGGTGACGTCGACCGCCTGGATCTGGCTGACGTGGGTCAGGATGGCGTCGAGTTGGCCGGCGAAGCTGTCCAGCTCGGTATCGGTCAACGCCAGCCGGGCCAGCTTGGCCAGGTGCGCTACCTCGTCGCGGGAGATCTGGGACACGAGCGAAAAGCCTAACCGGGCTCCGGGCGCCAACGTGCAGCCGGCTGCACGCTCGTCGCCCACTGTGAAGCCGGATTCACCCTCGTCGGCGACCCCGCCCTGCGGAAATGCCGTACGCGCGGCACTGTGCAAAAGTGGGCGCGTGCCGTCGTATCTGTTGCGCATCGAGCTCGTCGACCGCCCAGGAAGCCTGGGCGCGCTGGCGGTCGCGCTCGGTTCGGTGGGCGCCGACATCCTGTCGCTCGACGTGGTGGAGCGCAGCGCGGGTTATGCGACCGATGACCTGGTCATCGAACTGCCCGTGGGGGCGATGCCCGACACGCTGATCACCGCGGCCGAGTCACTGAAAGGTGTGCGGGTGGACAGCGTCCGTCCACACACCGGCCTGCTGGAAGCCCACCGCGAGCTGGAACTTCTCGACCACATCGCCGCGGTCCGCGGCAAGGATTCGCGGCTGCAGGTGCTGGCCGACGAGGCGCCCCGGGTGCTGCGGGTGAGCTGGTGCACGGTGTTGCACGGCTCCGACGAGGAGCTGCAGCGCCTCGCCGCCAGCCCGGGTGCGCCGGAAACTCGCGCGGTGTCGGCTCCGTGGCTGCCGCTCGAGGAGGCCGCGGCACTCGACGGCACCGCCGAGTGGGTGCCGCAGGCCTGGCGCGACATGGACATCACGATGGTCGCCGCCCCGTTGGGCGACCCGCACACGGCGGTGGTGCTGGGCCGTCCCGGCCCGGAGTTCCGGCCTTCGGAGGTGGCCCGCCTGGGCTACTTGGCCGGGATCGTGGCCACCATGCTGCGCTGACCCGCCGGGATCAGTGCGACTGCGACTTCGATCCGGCCAGCACCGCGTCGTCGTCTTCCCACAGCAGCAGTTGACGAACCGCCGGACGCGAACCATAGGGCCGCAGCATGGTGCTGGCCGGGCGCGGGCGCACCAGTTGAGGCCACCAGAACCAGCGGCCGAGAAGACGTGCGATCGAAGGCGTCATGAATGAGCGCACGATCAGCGTGTCGAACAACAAGCCAAGGCCGATCGTGGTCCCGATCTGACCGAGCACCAGGAAACCGCTGAAAACGAAGGCACACATCGTGACGGCGAAAACGATGCCGGCCGAGGTGACCACTGAGCCGGAACCGGCCATCGCCCGGATGATGCCGGTATTGAGGCCGGCATGGATTTCTTCCTTGAATCGGGAAATCAACAGCAGGTTGTAGTCCGACCCGACCGCCAGCAGCAGGATCACGGCCAGCGCCAGCACGACCCAGTACAACTGAATGCCGAACATGTACTGCCACACCAGAACTGACAGCCCGAACGAGGCGCCCAGCGAAAGGGCTACCGTGCCCACGATGACAACCGCGGCGATCAGGCTGCGCGTGATGATCATCATGATCAGCAGGATGAGGCTCAGCGCGGCGAATGCCACAATCAACAGGTCGTACTTGGCGCCGTCCTGGATGTCCTTGTACGTCGCCGCCGTCCCGCCAAGGTAGATCCCCGCGTCGGCCATCGGCGTACCTTTCAAGGCCTCGTGCGCGGCCTTCGCAATCGGATCGATGTGCGAAATGCCTTGGGTCGTCGCGGGATCGCCTTCATGCGTCACGATCATGCGCGCGGCCTTGCCGTCCGGCGAGAGGAACAACTTCAGCCCGCGCATGAAGTCGGGGTTGCTGAAAACCTCCGGCGGCAGATAGAAGGTGTCGTCGTTCTTGGCCGCGTCGAATGCTCGCCCCAGCGCCGTCGCGTTGTCGATCGCGGCCGCGGTCTGCGCGTAAATGCCGGACAGCGTCGCGTAATTCGCCATGGTCAGATCGCGATTGGTCTCCTGGCTCTGGATCTGGGGCGGTATCAACCCCACCAGCTTCGGTTGCAGCGCATCGAGTTTATCCAGCGTCGCGGTGAGGTCTTCGAACTTTTCACTGAGCTGGTCGGTCGCGTCGAGAGCCTCGAAAGTGGACCGGAATGCGGCGCAGGCGGGGATGTCGTAGCAGTGTTTTTCCCAATAGAAATAGCTGCGAATCGGTCGCAGGAAATCGTCGAGATTGGCCAGCTTGTCGCGCAGGTCGTTGATCGTGTTGATCGTGTCGTGAAAGCTGTGGGTCTCGCTGTGGGTGGCGTCGGCGAGTTGCTGCTGCAAGACGTACTGCTGCTTCAAAATGTTGATCGTCTTTGACAGTTCGTTGGCTTGTTTGAGGGCGTCGTCGGCCCGATCTCGTTGGTAGGTCAGGTTTTGCTGCTGCCCCGCGCTCTGATTGCTGACCACGAACGCGAGCGAGCTGTGGACGAGGGGGGTCCCCAACGGCCTGGTAATGGTCTGCACCTGCGCGACCCCGGGGACGTGAAAAACCGCCTTGGCCACCTTGTCCAGGATGAGCATGCTTTCCGGGTTTCGCATGTCGTGATCCGTTTCGACCATCAGCAACTCGGGCTCCAGCCGGGCCCGCGAGAAGTGCTTCTCGGCGGCCGTGTAACCGATGTTGGCCGGCGCGCTTTCGGGCATGTAGGGACGAGTGTCGTACCTGGTCTTGTACCCGGGCAAGGCGATCAGGCCCACCAGGGCCAGCGCGCATGCGGCCGCGAGAACGGCGCCGGGCCAACGGACGATCGCGGTGCCGATCCGCCGCCAGCCACGGGTTCTCATCGCCCGCTTGGGATCGAAGATGCCCGCCTTGGCACCCAGTGTGAGGATCGCGGGGCCCAGGGTCAGCGCGGCGAACAACGCCACCAGAACACCTAAAGCTGCTGGGATACCGAGACTTTGGAAGTAGGGCAACCGGGTGAAACTCAGACAGGCCACCGCGCCGGCTACGGTGAGCCCGGAGCCCAACACGATGTGGGTGGTGCCGTGATACATGGTGTAGAAAGCCTTTTCGCGGTCCTCACCGGTCTCGCGCGCTTCCTGGTAGCGGCCCGCGAAAAATATCGCGTAGTCCGTTCCGGCGGCGATCACCAACAGAGTCAGGATATTCGTCGCATACGTCGACAGCCCGATGACTCCGGCGTTACCCAGAAACGCGACAAGACCCCGGGCGGCGGACATTTCGATCAGGACCGTGGCCAGCACCAGCAGTGTGGTGAGCACCGAGCGGTAGACGAAGAACAACATCAACGCGATCATCCCGATGGTGATCGCCGTGACCTTCGCGGTCCCCTTGCTGCCGACATCGAACTGATCGGAGATCAGTGGCGCCGCACCGGTCACATACGTCTTGACGCCCGGTGGCGGCTTCATGTGCTCGATGATGTCGCGGATGGCGCCCACACCCTCGTTAGCCATAGCCGAGCCCTGATTGCCGGCGAGGTTCACCTGAACGTAAGCGGCCTTGCCGTCACTGCTCTGCGATCCCGCCGCGGTGAGCGTGTCGCCCCAGTAGTCCTGGACATGTTGGACGTGCTTTTTGTCCTGCTCGAGCTTGCGGATCATCTCGTCGTAAAACCGGTGGGCATCCGCCCCGAGCGGCTTGTCGCCTTCCAGCACGATCATGGCCGTGCTGTCGGTATCGAACTCATGGAACGCTTGGCCGATGCGCTTGATCGCCTTGAGCGACGGGGCATCCGGCGAGTTCAGCGCCACATTGTGAGTTTTCCCCACCTCCTCGAGCTGGGGCACCGCGATGTTCGTCAGAGCGGCCAGCGCCACCCAGAACAGCAGGATCGGCAGCGCGAGCCGGCGGATGGTGCGCGGCACGAAGGGCCGCGTCTCCTGATCGTTGCTTTGGTTGCTCATCCCGACTTATCCAGACAGAAGGTGTAGGAGTCAGCTTTGTTGACCGTGCGTTGGTCTTTGACTTCGCCGTTGATGGTGATGCGGCAACCGAGGGTGTCCCCGTTGCCTTGCGCCACGACGTTGGCGACGACCGCCGGCTCCGTCGTGGTGATCGTGAACGACCAGGGCAGCGGCGCGTCTTTGACTTGCTGCGGCTGGGCGTTGACATCCAGGTAGTTGATCGTTGCCACCGCGCCCGGTGCCCCGAAGACCTCGAGCACTACCGACTTGGGGTTGAACGGGACGATCTCGTTGGCCAGGCCGCTGTTGGCCGAGGTGTTGTCGTGCGAGCCGAAGATTCCGTGCAGGCGATAGATCCCGAAAGCCGCGACCACGACGACGAGCACCGCGACCAAGACCATCCACCCCTGCCTGAGCACGGTGGACATTGAAATCGCCTTCACCCGTCGGCCTTTCGATGGTCGGCGTTCTCGATCACTCTATGACTACGGCGGTTGTCTCGCGGAAGCGTGAACAACGGATATCACAGTACGGTACTGGACCGTACTCAACAAGAGGCGCGCCCGTACACATCTTTCGGCGCATGACGGCTGGCTCTTACTTGCTGAATCGGGTGAGGCCGGGGATGAGGAACCCGTCGACAAGGGCTTGCACAGTGTGACGAGTGGGCGGGCGGTCCGGGATGATGGACCGGAAGATCAGGTAGCCGGGCAACAGATCCCAGAGCTCATCGGTGACGGCATCTCGGCTGATCTCGCCACGATCGATGGCCTGTTGCAGCACGTGGTGAACCATGGCCTTGCGTTGCTTGAGGAATTGCTCCTGCAGCGCATCGTTGAGCGCCGGGTGGCGCGACACCTCGACCATCACCGCGCGGATGGTGCTGGCGTGTTCGCGTCCGTGCTCGCCGCAGACTTCTCCCAGACCGATCAAATCGCCGCGCAGGGTGCCGGTATTCGGCGCGACCGCGACCTGGCGGACCCCCTCGATGAAGGCGGCCAGCACCAATTCGGCTTTCGAGGGCCAACGCCGGTACACCGTGGCCTTGCTGGCGTGCGCGGCACTGGCGACCGCGTCGATCGTCAACTGGTCGTAGCCGTGCTCCTGCAACAACCGCAGGGTGACAGCCAGCAATTCGGCCTCGCGCGGAGACCACGGCGATGGCTCCGTGCACGGATCGGCCGTCTGGGTCATAGCGCCCACCATAGATCCGCTAGGGCAGTACGGACCAGCACTGCCCAGTTAATCGGCTTTGGTGTCGGTGGCCGGGCCCTCGTCGAGCAGCCGGCGAAACCCGTCTTCGTCCAGGATCGGCACGCCCAGTTCCACGGCTTTGTCGTACTTCGAGCCCGGCGAGTCGCCGGCGACAACGTACGCGGTGTTCTTCGACACCGAGCCGGCGGCCTTGCCGCCACGCGCCACGATTGCCTCCTTGGCGTCGTCCCGGGAAAACCCGGTCAGCGAACCCGTAACCACGATGCTCAGCCCGGAAAGGGTGCGCGGCACGCTGGCGTCCCGCTCGTCGGCCATCCGCACGCCGGCCGCGTGCCACTTGTCGACGATCGCGCGATGCCAGTCGACGGTGAACCACTCGGTGACCGCGGCGGCGATCGTCGGCCCGACACCCTCGACCGCGGCCAGCTGCTCGGTCGATGCCGACGTGATCGCGTCGAGGCTGCCGAACTCGGTCGCCAGGGCGCGGGCGGCGGTCGGTCCGACATGCCGGATCGACAGCGCCACCAGCACCCGCCACAGCGGCTGGGCCTTGGCCTTGTCCAGGTTGGCCAGCAGCCGCTTGCCGTTGGCCGACAGCTTGCCGGCCTTGGTGGTGAACAGCTCGGTGCGCAGCAGGTCGTCCTCGGTGAGGGTGAACAGGTCCCCCTCGTCGGTGATCACCGCGGCCGCCAGCAGCGCGGTGGCGGCCTCGTAGCCCAGGCCTTCGATGTCGAAGGCGCCGCGACCGGCGACGTGAAACACCCTCTCCCGCAACTGCGCTGGGCAGGCGCGGGAGTTGGGGCAGCGGATGTCGGCGTCGCCCTCCTTGGCCGGAGCCAGCAGGGTGGCGCACTCGGGACAGTGGGTGGGCATGACGAATGCGTGTTCGGTGTCGTCCCGCAGATCGGCGACCGGGCCGAGCACTTCGGGAATCACGTCGCCGGCCTTGCGGATCACCACGGTGTCGCCGATCAGCACGCCTTTGCGCTTGACCTCGGCGGCGTTGTGCAGGGTGGCCATCCCGACCGTCGAGCCGGCGACCTTGACCGGCGTCAAGACCGCGTACGGCGTCACCCGTCCGGTCCGGCCGACGTTGACCCGGATGTCGAGCAGTTTGGTCTGCACTTCTTGCGGCGGGTACTTGTACGCGATCGCCCAGCGCGGTGCGCGCGAGGTTGACCCCAGCCGGCGCTGCAGTGTGACGTCGTCGATTTTGACGACGACACCGTCGATTTCGTGATCGACGTCGTGGCGGTGCTCGCCCCAGTAGGCGATCCGCTCCAGCGCACCGGGGGCACTGTCCACCCGGGTGGTGCGTGTGGAGACAGGCAGGCCCCAGGAGCCCAGCGCGAGGTACGCGTCGTGCAGGCTGGCCGGCCGAAATCCTTCGGTGTGTCCCACCCCGTGGCAGATCATCCGGAGCTTGCGGCGAGCGGTAACCGCGGGATCTTTCTGCCGAAGTGACCCGGCAGCGCTGTTGCGCGGGTTGGCGAACGGCGTCTTGCCGTCTTCGACCAGCGCGGCGTTGAGCGCTTCGAAGTCGGCGAGCCGGAAGAACACCTCACCGCGCACCTCGAGGACATCGGGTATCGGATAGCTGTCGCTGGCCGTCAGCCTTTCCGGGACATCGTCGATGGTGCGCGCGTTCAGGGTGACGTCCTCGCCGGTGCGCCCGTCGCCCCGGGTGGCCGCCCGGACCAGCCGGCCTTCGCGGTAGACCAAGGCCAGCGCGACTCCGTCGATCTTGAGCTCACACAGATAGGGCACGTTGCTGCCGACCTCGGCGTGGATGCGTGCGGCCCACCCCTCGAATTCCTCGGTGCTGAACACGTTGTCCAGGGACAGCATCCGTTCCAGGTGCTCGGCCGAGGTGAAATCGGTGGCGAAGCCCGCACCGCCGACCAGCCGAGTCGGCGAATCGGGTGTGCGCAGCTCGGGATGCTGCTCCTCGAGCGCGGCAAGCCGGCGCAGCAGCACGTCGAAATCCGCGTCGGAGATGGTCGGCGAGTCGCGCACGTAGTAGCGGAACTGGTGTTCGCGTACCTCGTCGGCCAATTCACGCCAAAGACGGCGAGCCTCGGGCCCGACGGGGTCAGCTTCTGGCGAACTCACCTTGGCAGGCTATCGAAGGCGCCCGACACTGATCACGAGACTTCAGTCCCCTCGTTCCACGAAGGCCCGCAACCGGTCCGTCGCCGCGTCCCACCGGCGAGACAGCTGGGTCAGGTAATCGCTGGCCCGCGCCAGGGGTTCGGTCTGCACCGTCCACACCCGTTCGCGACCGCGACGGTTGCTGGTGACCAGCCCGGCCGATTCCAGCAGCTGCAGGTGTTTGGTGGCCGCCTGCCGGGTGACCGGAATGACGCTGGTGACTTGCGATGTCGAGCTCGGACCCAGATCGCAGAGCCGGACGATGATGCGTAGCCGGTTGGGATCGCCGAGTGCATCGAAAAGCGGTGCGGCCACTACGGTTTGGGCACTCATACCCGCGCGTCCGCCAAGTACCGGCGCACCATGTCGGCCTGGATGGCCCAGCCTTCGGAGTTGGCCTCGAACGAGGCGGAGCGGCGCGAGGCCGGGATGGCGTCGAACCCGGATTCGACGATGGTGAGCAGCGCGCCGTCGGGGGCCTCGGTCAGGGTGAACTCGACGAGTGTGGTCGGCTCGGCTTCGTAGTCGACATCGGGGTCGATCGCGAATGGATGCCAGCGGTAGGCAAACCGCCGCTTGGGTTCGATCGCGACGATCTGCCAGGTGCTCCTCGTCCCCGCATGCGCCTCCTGGCGCTGGGCGACCTCGTCGTCGACGGTGGTTCCGACGATCGCCGCACCGACCGCGGCGCCCGCCACGAACGGGCCGTCGAATCGGACGCCGAACCAGCGCCCGAACTCCTCGGAATCACTGATGGCCCGCCATACCCGGTCCAGTGGGGCACGCAACAGCACGCGTTTCTCGATCCGATCCGTGTTCATATGCAACCTCCTGGTTGCCTTTCAGCCCATCACGCAACGAAGCAAAAAGCAACCAATTGGTTGCCTATCTAGATGGAGTCGGGGTCCTGGCCGAACGCGTCTGCGGCCTGGCGGGCCAGTTCGATCGCGGTGCGGGCCCACTGTGGCGTCGCCGCCGCCAGCCCGCACGCCGGGGTGACACCGATGCGCTCGCGCAGCTCCAAGCGGCCGAATCCGAGTCGATCGGTCACCGCGACCACCGCGGCGGCCACCTCTCGCACGGTGGGCGGGCGCTGCGGGGCGGTGGCGGCGACCACGCCGAGCATCACGGCGCGACCCGATTCGACGAACCCCGCGATCCCGTCCAAGTCCGCCGCCTTGAGTGTTCCGGCATCAACCGATACCGCGCTAATAGCGCTTCGCTGCAACACGTTCCACGGCAATCCTGGCGCGCAGCTGTGCAGCATCACCTCGGCGCCTACCGTCTCTGTGCAGGTGTCGAGCAGCGCGCTGGCCACCGACTCCTCAAGCGCCGCAACCGGACTCAGCGCGGTGACCCCGCTCAGCCGTCCACTCAACGCCGCCGGCAACGACGGTTCGTCGAACTGCACCACCACCGGCGTGTCCAGCCGGCGCGACAACGCCGCGCGGTGTGCGGCAACACCTTCGGCCAGCGAGGCCGTCAGGTCGCGCAGCGCGCCGGGATCGCTGATCGCCCGATGCCCGTTGGCCAGTTCGAGCCCGGCGGCCAGCGTGATCGGGCCCGGAGCCTGGACCTTGACCACCCGGCCGTTGCCGCGTAGACCGGCCGTCTCCCAAGCTTCCTCCAGGGCGTCCATATCCTCGTCGAGGAAGCTGACCGCCCTGCGGGTCACCGCGCCGGGACGATCGGCGATGCGGTAACCGCGCGGCACGGTGTCGATCGCCACGTCGATCAGTAGTGCGCCGGCCCGCCCAAGCATGTCGGCGCCCACTCCCCTGGCGGGCAGCTCGACGATATGGGCCAGCGCCGCGGCCAATTCACCGACGACAACTTCCGCCGACGGCCGCGCCGCGGTGCCGGGCCACGATCCCATGCCGCTGGCCTTCGGAAAGATATCGGCGAAAACACTCACCGGCCAACCGTATTCGACGCCACATCGCGCCCCGACGGCCAGGGGTGTTTGCCGCTGGCCTACGCGGCTACTCTCGAAGCTCTAAAGGGGTGCAAAACGGTGTGGCGCAGGGCAAGATTCGCGCGGCCGCTGCTGATCTGCAGCGCGCTGGTGCTGACTGCGGCCTGCACCCGGGTAGTCGGTGGTACGGCAATGCCGGGGTTCACCGGCGGCGCCAGGGGTGTCAACGGCGTCAACGTCGACACGATCCTGCTGGACCAGTCGCGGATGCAGTCGATTACCGGCGCCGGCGAGCACCTGTCGATCATCCCCTCGATGGACGGCACCAATCCGGTCGACATCGACACTCTGGCCGACACCACACCGCGGCCATGCCGCTTCCTCTTCGCCGAGACCGCGACGTTCGGGCCCGATATCGCAGAGTTCCACAAGACCACGTTTCAGGACCCGCCCGACGGCGCGCTGATCTCCGAGGGCGCCGCGGCCTATCGCGATGTCGCCACCGCGCAGCACGCGTTCACCGCCCTTGTCTCGACCGTCACCGACTGCGCCGGCTCGGCCGGCCAGGTGTTCGTCGGCGACGTGAAGGCCGATAACAACTCGCTGCACCTGGGGCCCGGCGGCTGCGGCCGCGACTACCGGGTGCTGTCGGTGGCCTTGGTGGAAGTCACGTTCTGCGGCTTCCCGCAATCGGTGTCCGACATCGTGATGACGAATATCGCCGCCAACGTGCCGCGCTAGCGCGGCTTCATGGAAGTGCTTTGGGGCAACGGCAATCGTCGTCACCAGTGCGCCGTGGTCATCAACTCGAAATTCGGGTGGCCACATTGGATCCACATCGTGACATGCAGGGCGGTGACGGCAGCCGAGACCACCAGGGCGGTGATTGCCAGTCCGAAACCCTGCTGCCCACGCTGTTTGACCTGCCAGATTCCGACGAGGGCGAGAATGCTGCTCAAGATCGGGCTGGCATACATGCCCATGATGCTGAGCACAAAAGCCGCGATGGCGAGGCCATTGGTGGGCACCGCCCGTGCCGTGACCTGGTTTTCGCTCATCGTCGCTCGTCCCTTCCCGCTCTGAGGCCACCCGCTTGCCGAGACATATATTCACCGACAGCCCTTGGAGAATTCTTGGAACGCGGCGACGGCCGCCGGACGAGAAAGATCAGCGCGAAGTACTGGCGATGGTCGCGCTGCCGAGCACCTCGTCGCCATCTGAATCCGGGCGGTACAGCACCACCGTCTGGCCGCGTGCCACCCCGCGCAGCGCAGTGCGCAACCGCACGAGAAGCTCGTCGCCGGTCAATTCGGCCACCGCACCAACGGTTTCACCATGGGCCCGCACTTGTACCGCGCACTCGATCGGACCCTGGGGTGCGGTTCCCGCGGTGAAGACCGGATCCCGCCCCATCAGCGAATGCGCTTCGAGGTCGGCGGCACTGCCCACATGCACCGTCGCGGTGTCGGCGTCAATGGCCGTCACGTAGCGCGGGCGACCGTCCGGTCCGGGACCGGCGATGCCCAGACCCTTGCGTTGACCGACCGTGAAACCGTGCACTCCGTCGTGGGTGGCCAGCACCGCGCCGTCCGCACCGACCACGTTGCCCTGCCGAACGGCGATGCGTGCCCCGAGAAATGCCTGGGTATCCCCCGACGGGATGAAGCAGATGTCATAGCTGTCGGGCTTGTCGGCGACCGCCAGGCCGCGACGAGCCGCCTCCGCACGGATCTGTGGCTTGGGAGTGTCGCCGACCGGAAACGCGGAGTGGCGCAACTGCTCCGCGGTCAGCACGGCCAGCACGTAGGACTGGTCCTTGTCCCGGTCGACGGCACGGCGCAGCCGCCCTTGCGACAGCCGGGCATAGTGTCCGGTGGCCACCGTGTCGAAACCCAATGCCAGGGCGCGCGTGGAAAGGGCGGAGAACTTGATGCTCTGATTGCAGCGCACGCACGGGTTGGGCGTCTCGCCGCGCGCGTAGGACGACACGAAATCGTCAATCACGTCTTCCGCGAACCTCTCCGCGAAATCCCAAACATAGAACGGGATTCCGAGCACATCGGCGACTCGGCGCGCGTCCGAGGCGTCTTCTTTCGAGCAACAGCCACGCGAGCCGGTACGCAGCGTGCCGGGCGCCGACGACAGCGCCAGGTGCACGCCGACCACGTCATGCCCCGCATCGACCATGCGAGCGGCGGCGACCGACGAATCGACGCCACCGCTCATCGCGGCTAAAACCTTCACCCGGATGCTCCCGCAGCGGCCAGGGCAGCTCGCCTGGCCCGGTCCACCGCACCGGGAAGCACCTCCAGCACCGCATCAACGTCGGCATCAACGCTGGTGTGCCCCAACGACAGACGCAGCGACCCCCGGGCAGTGGCGGCATCGTCGCCCATCGCGATCAGCACGTGCGAGGCCTGCGGAACGCCGGCGGTGCAGGCCGATCCGGTAGAGCACTCGATTCCGTTGGCATCCAATAGCATCAATAGGGAATCGCCTTCGCAACCGCGAAAAGTGAAGTGGGCGTTGCCCGGCAGCCGCGACTCGCGGGACCCATTGAAACGAACGTCGTCGATCCCGGCCAGCACGCCCTCGACCAGACGATCACGCAACGCGCGCAGCCGCGCGCCGTTGGCCTCGAGGCCGTCCACCGCGAGCCGAATCGCGGTCGCCATTCCGACCGCACCGGCGACATCCGGTGTGCCGGAACGGATGTCGCGTTCCTGACCACCGCCGTGCAACAGTGGCACACACGTCACGTCCCGGCGCAACAGTAGGGCACCCACGGCCAGCGGACCACCGAACTTGTGCGCCGCAATGCTCATCGCCGAGAGCCCGCTGGCGGTGAAATCGACGGGTACCTGCCCGACCGCCTGAATGGCGTCGCTGTGCATCGGCACGCCGAACTCCGCGGCGACGGCCGCGAGTTCAGCGATCGGCATCACGGTGCCGACCTCGTTGTTGGCCCACATCACCGACACCAGCGCCACGTCGTCGTGGTTCTGCAGCGCATCGGTCAGCGCGGCCGCCGACACCGATCCGTCCGCGGCGGTGGGCAGCCAAGTCACCTGGGCGCCTTCGTGCTCGACGAGCCAGTCCACCGAGTCCAGCACCGCGTGGTGTTCCACCGCACTGGTGATGATGCGGCGATGACGCGGGTCGGCGTCGCGGCGGGCCCGGTAGATCCCCTTGACGGCCAGGTTGTCGCTCTCGGTGCCGCCCGCGGTGAAGATCACCTCCGACGGGCGCGCGCCCAGCTTGTCCGCGATCAGCTCACGGGACTCCTCGATGCGGCGCCGCGCCGTGCGGCCGCTGGTGTGCAGTGACGAGGCATTGCCGAGGGTGCCGAACACCGCCGTCATCGCCTCGATGGCGGCAGGATGCATCGGGGTGGTGGCAGCGTGATCGAGGTAGACCATGACGCGCCCCAGGATACCGGGCCGGCCAGAACCCCTAGGCGACCAGCACGTGGCTTTGACCTGGGCGCTGCGCTACCCCCACGCCCACCGCCGACTGGCAGCGGCCGGCCAGGGCGCGGCGATCGGTGCCCGGCAGCTGCAGAGATTCCACATGAACATGCGCCAGGGTGCGGCGCGCGGCCAACAACCGGCACATCGCCCGCCACAAGGTGTCGTCACCGACGAAGGCCGGGGCCGTCGAGATGAGGCCGTCGACGTGGTGGTAGGTCAACCGGAGGGGCTGCACCGGGCGACCTGCATCGATCGCGGCCTGGAACATCGCCGGATAGAACGAACCGCAGGCCACCCCGCACCAGGTGGTGCCCTCGGGAAAGGCGACCACGGTCTGGCCCGCACGCAGCCGATCCGCGACGGTATCCACCACCGCAGGCAGCCGCCGCAGACTGGCCCGCTCGATCGGGATGATGTTGAGCAAGCGAACCGAGAGGGTGCCGAACATGTCAGCGCGGGCCACGAACGACCCGGGCAGCACTGAGCAGATGGCGAAGACGTCCAACCAGGACATGTGCGGGCTGACCACCAGGACTCCGCGCAGGTTCCGGATCGGAGCCCCCGACACGCTGATCCGGACACTGAAGAAGCGCAGCACCATGCGGCAGTAGAACCGCTTTACCCGCATCTGGCCTGGCAGTGGGATGAGCGCCAGCGGTGCCCCCGGCGCCAACAGCAGGGCCGCGACGACGCGAAGCGTTACCCGCAGTACCACCAGCCACCGCGGCGACGCGGGGCCGGCACCCACACAGCTGCTGTCGCACGTCGCGTGCGGCAGCCAGGCGTGATCGGTGGTGACTGCGGGAGCGGTCATCGCGCGCCGCCGGTCATCTCGCCGGCCATCTCGGATGCCGCCGATACCGATCGCAGTCTTCGCAGATATCGGGTATCGGCCTGGCGTTTGTCCAGCAGAACGCAGAAGTCGCCCACCCCGAAGTCCGGGTCCAGGGCGGGCTCGCCGCACACTTTGGCGCCCAGCCGCAGGTAGCCGCGCATCAGTGCCGGAACCGCGGGCCGCCGCGGCGGCGGAATCTCGTCGAGCGTCCGGCCGTCCACGACCACCGGCCGGTGTGGGTACACCTGGTACTCGCGCGGCGCGGCGTGACGGCTCAGGACGAAGTCGCGGACGCCCCGAAGCTCGCTGCCCGGCGCCACGTCACCCGATTCGCTGCCGATCGGCACCGACACACACCCGGTGACGTAGTCGTAGCCGTAGCGGTCCAGGTAGGCCAGGATCCCCGCCCACATCAACAGCACGACGCCACCGTTGCGATGGCCGTCGCGGACCACCGCGCGGCCCATCTCCACCAGCGACGGCCGCAGCGGATCGAGCGCGCGAAGATCGAATTCCGTCGCGGTGTAAAGGCCCCCGGCCGCGATGGCACCCGTCGGCGCCAGCATCCGGTAGCAGCCCACCAGCTCGCCGCTGTCGTCGTCGCGGACCAGCAAGTGATCGCAGAACTCGTCGAAGCGATCGACGTCCCGGTACCCCGCACCGGCCGTCGGCAGCGCGAAGCCCGGCGTGCTGGTGAATACGTCGTAGCGGAGCCGCTGTGCCGCCTCGACCAATCTGGCGTCGGTCGACAGCAGCAACGAATAGCGCGGGCTGGTCGCGACTCCGACCGGTTTCTCACTCGGTATCAGGACAGAAGCAATGCTCATGCCAACAACGTGGCGTAATCGAGGAGCGAATCGGCATCGACGCTGTGACGTGTCGGTGCACGTGAGATGACCAAATGTCGCGGAAACCGCCGTCGCGGGCGGTTATGCGATCTGCGTCACACGCCGCGCCGGAACGCGACAGCAAAAAGCCCCCGACGCGACATGCGCGCGGGGGCTTCTGCGTGCAGCGAAGATCAGCCCTTGCGGGTCTTGACCGCGTCGGTCAGCTGAGGAGCAACCTTGAACAGGTCACCCACCACGCCGTAGTCGGCGATCTCGAAAATGGGTGCCTCTTCGTCCTTGTTGACCGCGACGATGGTCTTCGAGGTCTGCATGCCCGCCCGGTGCTGGATCGCCCCGGAGATGCCCAGCGCGATGTAGAGCTGGGGCGAGACCGTCTTACCGGTCTGGCCGACCTGGAACTGACCCGGGTAGTAGCCGGAGTCGACGGCGGCACGCGACGCCCCGACCGCCGCACCCAGCGAGTCCGCCAGCGCCTCGACCACGTTGAAGTTCTCCGCGCTACCGACGCCGCGGCCACCGGAAACCACGATGGTGGCCTCGGTCAGCTCCGGGCGGTCACCGGCGACCGCCGGCTCACGGGACGTGATCTTGGTGGCGTTCTCGGCGGCAGCCGGCACCTCGACGGTGACCTGCTCACCCGCACCGGCCGACGGCTCCGCGTCGACCGCGCCGGCCCGCACCGTGATCACTGGGGTGTCGCCGTTGGCCTGCGCCTCGACGGTGAACGCGCCACCGAAGATGGAGTGGATGGCTTTGTTGCCCTCCTTGACCTCGACCACGTCGACCAGCAGCCCGGAACCGAGCCGGGCCGCGAGCCGGCCGCCGATCTCTTTGCCGTCCGCGTTGGCGGCCAGCAAAATCGCGGCCGGAGAGGCCGATTCGGCCAGCGAGGCCAGCACGTCGACGACCGGGGTGACCAGGTACTTGTCAATGTCGTCGGATTCGGCGACGTAGATCTTGGCGGCGCCGGCTTCCTTCAGTCCGTCGGCCAGCGGCGCGGCCGTGCCCGGCGCACCGACGACGACGGCGGAGGGCTCGCCCAAAGCGCGTGCGGCGGTGATCAATTCGGCGGTGACCTTCTTCACCGCGCCTTCAGCGTGCTCGACGAGCACCAATACTTCAGCCATGGGTTATCTCGCTCTTCTCGTCTTAAGGGAATTTGGGTTAGATGATTTTCTGGCCGACCAGGTACTTGGCGATCTCGTTGCCGCCCTCACCCTCGTCGGTGACCTTCTCACCCGCGGTCTTGGGCGGCTTCGGTGTGGACTCCAGCACGGTGGACCCGGCGTTGGCCAGACCGACCTCTTCGCCCTCGACGCCGATTTCGGCCAAGGTCAGCACCGTGACCTCTTTCTTCTTGGCGGCCATGATGCCCTTGAAAGACGGGAAGCGCGGCTCGTTGATCTTCTCGGTGACGCTGACCACCGCCGGCAGGGTTGCCTCCAGGGTGAACAGGCCGTCGTCGGTCTCCCGCTCGCCGGTGACCTTGTCGCCCTCGAGGGACAGCTTGCGCAGGTGGGTCAGCTGCGGCAGGCCCAGGTACTCGGCGATGATGGCCGGGACCGCACCGCCGGTGCCGTCGGTGGCCTCGTTACCGGCGATGACCAGCTCGGTGCCCTCGATGGTGCCCAGCGCACGCGCCAGCGCCCATCCGGTTTGGACCACGTCCGAGCCGTGCAGGCCCTCGTCCTTGAGGTGGACGGCCTTGTCGGCCCCCATCGACAGCGCCTTGCGGATGGCCTCGTTAGCGCGTTCGGGACCAGCGGTCAGCACGGTCACCGAGCCCTCGCCGCCTTCCCGCTCCCGGATCTGTAGGGCCTCTTCGACGGCGCGCTCGTTGATCTCGTCCAGCACCGCGTCGGCGGCCTCGCGGTCCAGCGTGTAATCGCCGTCGGTCAGCTTGCGCTCCGACCAGGTGTCTGGGACCTGCTTGATCAGGACCACAATGTTCGTCATGAGTGTGGTTCGTCCTCCTTGAAGGAGTCTCGCAGCCTTCAACCACGAGACTTTCAGTACGCGTTAAGCAGCGCACGATCGTGTTACTACTGGGTAACTTTGTGCAGCCTGCCAACACACCATAGCGGGTCGTACTGCACGTTCTTGCGGCCTATCTCCCCCCGCCAGCGGGGGCTACCCGCTCCACGGTTCGCTAATCGGACACTTCGCGTTAGCCTCCCTATGCAATGAGCGCATTCGTCCCAGACGTTCCCCACACCATCCCCGACGGCACTTCACCGGCGGTCTCACCAGGCAGCCCAGCGGTGTTGACGCTGACGGGCGAGCGCACCATCCCTGACCTGGACATCGAGAACTACTGGTTCCGCCGCCACCAAGTGGTGTACCAGCGACTGGCAACGCACTGTGTGGGCCGTGACGTGCTCGAGGCCGGATGTGGCGAAGGTTACGGAGCCGATTTGATCGCCGAGGGCGCCCGGCGGGTCGTCGCGGTGGACTACGACGAGGCGGCGGTGGCCCACGTGCGCAGCCGCTATCCCCGGGTAGAAGTCATGCAGGCCAACCTCGCCGAGCTGCCGCTGCCCGATGCGTCAATGGACGTCGTGGTGAATTTCCAGGTCATCGAACACCTGTGGGACCAGGCCCAATTCGTCACCGAGTGCGCCCGGGTGCTGCGTCCTTCGGGGTTGTTGATGATGTCGACGCCCAACCGCGTCACCTTCTCCCCGGGCCGTGACACCCCGATCAACCCGTTTCACACCAGGGAATTGAACGCCGGCGAGTTGACCGAACTGCTCCTCGACGCGGGTTTCTCCCAGGTGTCGGTGAGCGGTGTGTTCCACGGCGCGCGTCTGCAAGAGATGGATGCCCGCCACGGCGGTTCGATCATCGACGCGCAGATCGCCTTGGCGGTGGCCAGCGACGGGGGAGCCCCGTGGCCGCGCGAGCTGGCGGCCGATGTCGCCGCCGTCACCACGGAGGACTTCGACCTGGTGGCCGCCGGCGACCGGGACATCGATGACAGCCTGGATCTGATCGCGATCGCGGTGCGGCCGTGAGCACCTCTACTGCAACGCCGGTACCCGGCATGTTCACGCTGGTGCTGCATACCCACCTGCCGTGGCTGGCCCACCATGGCCGCTGGCCGGTCGGTGAGGAATGGCTCTACCAATCCTGGGCGGCGGCCTATCTGCCGCTGATGCGGGTGCTGCGCACGCTGGCCGACGAGGATCGCCACCGACTGCTCACGCTCGGCGTCACCCCGGTGGTCAATGCCCAGCTCGACGACCCGTACTGCCTCGACGGCATGCATCATTGGCTGGCTAACTGGCGGCTGCGGGCGGCAGAGGCCGCCAGCGTGCGCTCGATTCCCAAATCGAAGTCGGCCGGCTACCTATCGTGCACTCCGGAAGCCTTGCGGGAGTTCGGGGTTCGCGAATGCGCTGAGGCGGACCAGGCGCTCGACGACTTCGCCACCCTCTGGCAGCACGGCGGCAGCCCGCTGCTACGCAGCCTGCTCGACGCCGGGACGGTGGAGTTGCTCGGCGGCCCGCTGGCCCACCCGTTCCAGCCGCTGCTCGCGCCGCGGCTGCGCGAGTTCGCGTTGCGGGAAGGCCTGGCCGACGCGCAGCTGCGGCTGGCTCATCGCCCCGCCGGCATCTGGGCGCCCGAGTGCGCCTACGCCCCCGGCCTGGAAGACGACTACGCCGCCGCGGGGATCACCCACTTCATGGTCGACGGCCCGTCGCTGCACGGGGACACCGCGCTGGGCCGGCCCGTCGGCGACAGCGACGTGGTGGCATTCGGACGGGACTTGCAGGTCAGCTATCGAGTCTGGTCACCGAAATCCGGCTACCCCGGGCATGCCGCCTACCGCGACTTCCACACCTACGACCACCTGACCGGGCTCAAGCCGGCGCGGGTCACCGGCCGCAACGTGTCCTCGGAGGACAAGGCGCCCTATGACCCCGAGCGCGCCGACCGCGCCGTCGACGCCCATGTCGCCGACTTCGTCGACGTTGTCCGCAGCCGGCTGCGCACCGAGTCCGAGCGCATCGGGCGCCCGGCGCATGTGGTCGCCGCCTTCGACACCGAGCTGTTCGGCCACTGGTGGTACGAGGGCCCGACCTGGCTGGCGCGGGTGCTGCGGGCGTTGCCCGCCGCCGGTGTGCGCGTGGGCACGCTCAGCGACGCGCTCGCCGGCGGATTCGTCGGCGAGTCGGTCGCGCTGCCGCCCAGCTCGTGGGGTTCGGGCAAGGACTGGCAGGTGTGGGCCGGCGACACGGTCGCCGACCTGGTCCGGCTCAACAACGAAGTCGTCGACACCGCGCTGAGCACCGTCGACAAGGCACTGTCGCTGGACGGGCCCATCCCCCGCGATCGCGTTGCCGACCAGATCCTGCGCGAGACCCTGCTCACCGTGTCCAGCGACTGGCCGTTCATGGTCAGCAAGGACTCGGCCGCCGACTACGCCCGCTACCGCGCTCACCTGCATGCCCACGCCGCTCGCGAGATCGCCGGGGCGTTGGCCTCGGGCCGCCGCGACACCGCGCAGCGGCTGGCCGACGGGTGGAACCGCGCCGACGGTCTGTTCGGCGCCCTGGATGCCCGCAGGCTGCCCCGATGAAGATCCTGATGGTGTCGTGGGAATACCCGCCGGTCGTGATCGGCGGGCTCGGCCGCCACGTGCATCACCTGTCGACTGCGCTGGCCGCTGCCGGCCATGACGTGGTCGTGCTGTCCCGGCGTCCGTCGGGCACCGATCCCAGCACGCATCCGTCGTCCGACGAGATCAGCGAGGGCGTCCGGGTGATCGCGGCCGCGCAGGATCCGCACGAATTCGCCTTCGGCACAGACATGATGGCCTGGACGCTGGCCATGGGCCACGCGATGATCCGCGCCGGACTGCCTCCAAAACTGCACGAGCAGAAATACGGCACCGACCGGTCCTGGCGTCCCGATGTGGTGCACGCGCACGATTGGCTGGTCGCCCACCCCGCCATTGCACTCGCCCAATTCTATGACGTGCCAATGATTTCCACGATTCACGCGACGGAGGCCGGCAGGCATTCGGGTTGGGTTTCGGGAGCGATCAGCCGCCAGGTGCACGCGGCCGAATCGTGGCTGGTGCGTGAATCCGATTCGCTGATCGCATGTTCGGCGTCGATGAGTGACGAGATCACCGAGCTGTTCGGTCCCGGCCTGGCCGAAACCACCGTGATCCGCAACGGTATTGACGCGGCCCGCTGGCCGTTCGCGCCGCGGCGCCCACGCACCGGGCCGGCCGAACTGCTCTACGTCGGGCGCCTGGAGTACGAAAAGGGCGTGCACGACCTGATCGCCGCGCTGCCGCGGATCAGGCGCACCAACCCGGGTACCACGTTGACCATCGCCGGTGATGGGACCCAGCAGGACTGGCTCGTCGAGCAGGCTCGTAAACACCGGGTACTCAAGGCAACTCGCTTCGTCGGGCACCTGCACCATGACGAACTGTTGGCAGCGCTGCACCGGGCCGACGCCGCGGTATTCCCCAGCCATTACGAGCCGTTCGGGCTCGTCGCGCTGGAGGCCGCCGCGGCCGGCACTCCGCTGGTGACCTCCAATATCGGCGGCCTGGGCGAAGCGGTGATCAACGGACAGACCGGGGTGTCGTGCGCGCCCCGCGACGTGGCGGGGCTGGCGACGGCGGTGCGCACCGTGCTCGACGACCCGGACGCCGCCCAGCAATGCGCGCGGGCCGCCCGCGAACGGCTCACCGCAGATTTCGATTGGCAGACGGTGGCCGGCGAGACCGCGCAGGTGTATGTGGCGGCCAAGCGCGGCGAGCGTCAGCCGCTGCCCCGCCTGCCCATCATCGAGCACGCCCTGCCCGACCGCTGAGTCTCGCGCATTACCCCGCGGACGGCCCGACGCATGCTCTCGCCGTTATTGGGTACCTCTGGAACCGTGGGTCTGGAGTATTCGAGCGTGGTCGACGCGCCGCGCGACGACGTGTTCGCCTGGTATGCCCGACCAGGCGCCTTCGAGCGACTGTCACCACCGTGGGCGCCGATGCGGCTGGTGACTGAGGCCGGCTCTCTGAAGGACGGACGAGCCGAACTCTCCCTACCGGGTGGCCTGCGCTGGGTGGCCGAACACCAGGCCGACGGCTACGACCCGCCCCGGCGCTTCGTCGACACCATCGGTAGTGCCGGACTGGCCTCGCTGCCTGCCCGCATCGCCGTACGGTGGCGGCACATCCACGAATTCGAGGACCTCGGCGACCGCCGGACCCGGGTGATCGACCGCGTCCAAACACCGGTGCCCGGTGCGGCGCTGCGTCCGATGTTCATCTATCGGCACCGTCAGCTGGCCGACGATTTGGCCGCGCACCGACTGGCCGCCGAGCGGGGTCTGGCCCCATCAACCGTCGCCGTCACCGGGTCGTCGGGACTGGTCGGCTCGGCGGTGTCCGCGTTTTTGCGTACCGGCGGCCATCGCGTTATCCATCTGGTTCGCGGCACCGCACAGGGCAGCGACGAACGCCAGTGGAATCCCGAGGACCCCGACCCGGATCTATTGGCCGGGGTCGACGCGGTTATTCACCTGGCCGGCGCTTCGATCGCCGGCCGGTTTACCGACAAACATCGGACGACAGTGCGCGACAGCCGAATTGGTCCAACCCGCCGGTTGGCCGAACTGCTGGCCCGCACCGCGGATCGCCCGGCGGCCCTGGTCTCGGCGTCGGCGGTCGGCTATTACGGATACGACCGCGGCGACGATGCCCTCACCGAGGAAAGTGAGCGCGGCGACGGGTTTCTGGCCGATGTCGTCGAAGACTGGGAGAACGCGACCGCCCCGGCCGCGCAGGCCGGGGTACGAGTGGTGCGGGTGCGTACCGGCATCGTGCAGTCGCCGCGCGGCGGCACGCTGAAGCTGATGCGCCCACTGTTCAGCGCCGGGCTGGGCGGCCGGCTCGGCGACGGCCGACAGTGGCTGTCCTGGATAGGGATTGACGACCTGGTCGACGTGTATCACCGCGCGCTCTGGGATACCACCCTGTCCGGCCCGGTGAATGCCGTTGCCCCGCAACCGGTCCGTAACACCGAATACACCCGCACCCTGGCTCACGTGCTGCGGCGGCCCGCGGTGTTACCCGTCCCGCCACTGGGGCCCCGGCTATTGCTCGGCGCGCAGGGCGCCCGCGAATTGGCCTGCGCCAGCCAGCGTGTGGTTGCCCAGCAGCTCATCCAGGCCGGGCACCGGTTTCGGCAACCGGACCTGGACGGGGCCTTGCGTCACCTGCTCGGGCGCAGCGCGCCGTGAACCGGCCGGGGCACCGCGAATCACGATGGGGCAGGGCCCAATTCGTCCCGGAAGCGTTGCATCGCGGTGACCAGTGCGGCAAAGACTCGGTGCGCGGCGGCGAGATCGGCGTCGGGCAGGTCGTGCATTGCCTCGCGGGTGTGGGCGCCCAGCGGGGTGAAGAACGACCGGGCCGTGTCGAGGCCGGGTTCGGCAAAGCGCAGGATGACTTTGCGCCGGTCGCCGGGATGCGAGTCGCGCCAGATGTGGCCGGACTCGATCAGCCGGTCCACCAGATAGGTGATAGCGGCACCCGACATGCCCATCCGCTGGGACAGGTCGCCCGACGTCATCGGCCGCCCACTGGTTTCGGCGACCATGATGTGCAGCAGGGCGCGGAAATCGGTGGCCCGCACATCGTGAGACGCCGCGAACAGTTGGCCGATCTGGTCGGATTCGGTTGACATCTCGCGCAGATCGGCCGCCATCAGCGACTCCAAGGCCTCCCGGCCCGAGCGTTGCCCGTCAGCGTCCATACCGGTGCGCAGCATATCTTCATTTACTGGCCATTTCAGTTATTTAATGTTTAATTGAGTGAATTGATGGCAATGCTGGCTTCGTGATGTGGGAAGGTCTGGCCGCGGCGGTGACGGGCCGGCGGTCGTGGCGGCTCGGGCTGGCCGCGATCCTGCTGGGTGTCGGTTTCATCGTGTTGATCGGCGGGAACGCAGCGGCCGGCCAGGCGCCGCTGTCGGTGCCGGCCGGCTCGGATTCCGCGAAGCTTGACGCCGCGGGCCGCCAATTCCCCGGGGGCGACCGGGTTCCCGTCCTTCTGGTGGTCAGCCGCGCTGACGGCGCCGCGCTGAACCCCGACGATGTGACCGCGGCCCGGGCCGCCCGCGACCGGATGCAGGCCGCCGTTGCGCCCTTCGGAGCGGCTAACCTGCAGCCGCCGACGGTGTCGGAGGACGGCAAGGCGGCGATCGGCGTGGTGCCCATCCGCGCCGATTTGTCCGGAATGGTTCTCTCCGACGGCGTCGCCGCACTTCGCACCGCGGCCAACGCCGGCTTGCCCGCGGGTCTGCAGGCGCACGTCACCGGCGGCCCGGCATTCGGCGCCGATATCGCCAACGCGTTCACCGACGCCAACATCACCTTGCTGGCGGTGACGGCATCGGTGGTGGCGCTGTTGCTGATCGCCACCTACCGTTCGCCGGTGCTGTGGCTGGCCCCGCTGCTCGTGATCGGATTCGCCGATCGGGTCGCGGCGGCGTTGGGCACCGCGGTGGCATCGCTGACCGGGTTGAGCTTCGACGGCGCGACCTCCGGCATCACCAGCGTGTTGGTGTTCGGGGCGGGCACCAATTACGCGCTGCTGCTGATTTCCCGCTACCGGCAAGAGCTTCGGAGCCACGCCGAGCACCGTGACGCGTTGCGCCGCGCCGTGCGGATGGCCGGGCCGGTCATTGTCGCCAGCAATGCCACCGTGGTGCTGGCGTTGCTCACCCTGCTCTTCGCGTCGACGCCCAGCACCCGCAGCCTCGGGGCGCTGGCGGCCTGCGGGCTGGTCGTGGCCGCGGTGTCGGTCTTGGTGGTGCTGCCGACGCTGCTCGCGTTGTGCGGCAGGCGACTGTTCTGGCCGCTGATCCCCCAGCCCGACGGCGCCGCGACCCTCGACTCCGGAGCCTGGCACCGGGTCGCCGAACGGGTGGCCCGTCGCCCCGCCGTGGTCGCGGCCGTCGCGATCGCGGTGCTGGCGGGCCTGGCCAGCGGGCTGCTGGGAACCCGAATCGGCTTGTCGCAGACCGAGCAATTCCGGGTGCAGGCGGACTCGGTGTCCGGCTACGACGTGCTGGCCGCGCACTTTCCCGCCGGCCTGGCCAACCCCACGCTGGTCGTCGCCCCCACCGCCCGGGCGTCGCAGGTGCGGGCAGCAATCGCGTCCACCCCCGGGGTGGTCTCGGTGACCGACGCGGGCCAGTCGGCATCCGGCTTGACGAAGTGGTCGGCGGTGACCGACTCCGCGCCGTCGTCCGACCGAGCATTCGCAACCGTTGCGGCGCTGCGGCATTCGACGAAGTCCGCCTCCCCTGACGCGCTCGTCGGCGGGCCTGACGCTGCGGCACTCGACGTCCGTGACGCCGCCGCGCACGACCGGCTGATGTTGATCCCGGCGATCCTGGCGGTGATTCTGACCGTCCTGTATGTACTCCTGCGCTCGGTCGCCGCGCCGCCGATTCTGCTGACCGCAACCATCCTCGGTGCGCTGGCCGCGCTGGGCCTGGGCGGCTGGATCAGCGTGCACGCCTTCGGATTCCCCGCCCTGGACAACAGCACCCCGCTCTTCGCGTTCCTGTTCCTGGCCGCTCTCGGCGTGGACTACACCATCTTTCTGGTCACCCGTGCGCGCGAAGAGGCGGGGCGGCACGGCGCCCGCGACGGCATGGTCCGCGCGGTGTCGGCCACCGGTGGCGTCATCACCAGCGCGGGAATCGTTTTGGCCGCCGTGTTCTGCGTGCTGGGGGTGCTGCCGCTGATCGTGATGGCCCAGCTCGGCATCATCGTCGGCCTGGGCATCCTGCTCGATACCTTCGTGGTGCGCACGCTGGTCATCCCCGCGCTGTTCGCCTTGATCGGTCCGGACATCTGGTGGCCCACCAACCCGGCTGGCGCGAACACTGGTGAGCAGCAAGACGATTCGATACCACAGGAACGGAGTTCGCTATGAAGCGCTCAACCCTGGCCGCAACGACACTCGCCGTTGCCGCGGCCGCAGGCGCCGGAAGCATCGCCAGCCCACGACGCGTGCCCGCCTGGTACTCGCTGCTGCGCAAACCCGCGTACCAGCCACCCGGTGCCGCCTTCCCCGTGGTGTGGACCGCCCTCTACGCCGACATCGCGACCACCTCCGCGGTGACGCTGGACAAGTTCCGCGCGGCGGGACAGCACGACCAAGCACGGGGCTATGCCGCGGCATTGAGCGTCAACCTGCTGCTCAACGCCGGCTGGAGTTGGCTCTTCTTCCGTTTTCACAAGCTCGGGGCATCCGTGCTCGGCGCCGCGGCACTCACGCTCAGCAGCGCCGACCTGGCCCGCCGGACCGCCGCGGCAGATCCACGCGCCGGCTTGGCGTTGTCGCCCTACCCGGTGTGGTGTGCCTTCGCTACCGTCTTGTCCACCCATATCTGGCGACTCAACCGCCGCGTCCAATAATGCCCGCGCTGTTGTGGTTTCGCCGCGACCTGCGTCTGCGCGATCATCCCGCGCTACTCGCCGCGGCCGACAGCGACGACGTGCTCGCCTGCTTTGTGGTCGACCCACGACTCGAGAGGTCGTCGGGCCCGCGCCGCCTACAATTTATGGGTGACACGCTGCGGCAACTGCGTGACGACCTGGACGGTCGGCTGCTGATCACCCGCGGGCTCGCCGAACAGCAGATTCCCCGCATTGCCAAGAAGATCGAGGCGACGTCGGTGCACATCTCGCAGGATTTCGCGCCGTACGGAAAGCGTCGCGACGAACGGGTGCGCGCGGCGCTGGGCGCGGTGCCGTTGGTGGCGACGGGGTCGCCGTACCTGGTCTCGCCAGGCCGAGTCACCAAGGACGACGGCGAGCCCTACCGGGTATTCACACCGTTCCTCCGGAGGTGGCGCGCGGTCGGATGGCGGAAGCCGGCGCAGTCGAGTGCCGATTCCGCACGGTGGCTCGATCCGGCCCACGTGGTCAAACAGTGCAAGATCCCCGACCCCGGCATCGCGCTTGGTCTCGATGCCGGTGAGGCGGCAGCACTTTCGCAATGGGAGGCTTTTGTCGACGACGGGCTGGACCGCTACGCCCAAGACCGTGACCGGCCGGACCTCAAAGGCACCAGCCGGATGTCGGCGCACCTGAAGTTCGGCGCCATCCACCCCCGAACGATGCTCGCCGCCATGAATCTGCGCAGGGATTCCGCGCAAACATACTTGCGGCAGTTGGCTTTTCGCGACTTCTACGCCGATGTGCTGCACCACTGGCCGGCCAGCACCTGGCGCAATTGGAACAGCGACTTCGACGCCATCTCGACCGATACCGACGCCGAAGCCAAACGTCGCTTCGAGGCCTGGAAGGCCGGCGTGACCGGCTTTCCGATCGTCGATGCCGGCATGCGCCAACTCCGCGAGACCGGGTTCATGCACAACCGGGTGCGGATGATCGTCGCGTCGTTTCTGGTCAAGGACCTTCATCTGCCGTGGCAGTGGGGCGCCGAATGGTTCCTGGACCAGCTCACCGACGGTGACATGGCCAACAACCAGCACGGCTGGCAGTGGTGCGCCGGGTGCGGCACCGACGCCGCACCCTACTTCCGGGTGTTCAACCCGATCACCCAAGGCGAAAAGTTCGATCCCGCTGGGGATTACATTCGGCACTGGGTCCCCGAGCTGAATACCGCGGACAACGTCCATCTGCGCAAGGGTGAACGGCCGCAAGGATATCCGGAACCGATCCTCGACCACGGCGCCGAGCGGGCCGAAGCGCTGCACCGCTATCACGGCATGAGTTCCTAGCCGGACGACTCCCCCCGTTTCGGGAACCGAAACAATCTTTTCGTAAATCACCTACCCGAAGGTGTTTGGCATGTAATTATCAGCCGATTCACAGTTGTCAAAGTGACGTGCCCCGACAACCTGAAGGGCGTGCAGGGCGCGACGCTGCGCTGCAAGCTCGTCACCGACGGTAAGACCTACGGGGTCACGGTGTCCGTCACGGGAGTCGACGCCGGCACCGTCGACTATCACTTCGTGGTCGACGACCAGCCGTCATAACCTGACGCGCTGATCCCGAACGATCAATGACCAACCGCCGCAAAGTAACCCACGACACCCGCCAGTTCGGCCACGCCGGACAGGGCTAACGTCACGACGGCATGCGGCCAGGCCAACCGTCGGCGAGCCAGCCGGACGACCGGCCACACGGACCCGATGAGCGTCACGGCGGCCGCCACCAATACAGACACGACGACCGACGCCGCGGCGTGCTCCGCGCTGCATCGCTCGGGGGGACAGTAGTCGGTGAAGGCCAGGAACATGAATTCCATCCCGGCGGCCACGACCCAGCCGATGACGGCGAGGACCACCAGCACGATGGACAGCGGCACATCCCACCCGGGACGCGCCGGTTTGGCACCCCAGGCGCCCGTGCCCGGCGAGGTCAGCGGGCTGCTTTCTTGCGTTCGATATCGGCCAGGGCGGCGGCCAGTTCGGCGCGCTGCGCGGCCGAGCTCTCCCAGGACAGCTGCCGGTTCTTGACCACCTTGGCCGGTGCGCCGACCGCGATCGAATAGTCGGGAACGTCGCCGCGAACCACGGCATGCGAGCCGAGCACGCAACCCCGCCCGATGGAGGTGCCACGCAAGATCGTCACCTTGACCCCGACCCAGGTGTCCGGACCGATCCGAATCGGGGACTTGATGATGCCCTGATCCTTGATGGGCAGCGTGATGTCATCCATCCGGTGGTCGAAATCGCAGACGTAGCACCAGTCGGCCATCAGCACCGAATCGCCGAGCTCGATGTCGAGGTAGGCGTTGATCACGTTGTCGCGGCCCAGCACGACCTTGTCGCCGAACCGCAGCGAGCCCTCATGCGCGCGGATCGTGTTCTTGTCGCCGATATGCACCCAGCGGCCGATCTCTAGCTGCGACAACTCGGGTGTCGCGTGGATCTCGACGCCCTTGCCGATGAACACCATTCCGCGAGTGATGATGTGCGGATTGGCCAGCTTGAATTTCAGCAGCCGCCAATAGCGCACCAGGTACCACGGTGTGTAGGCACGGTTTCTCAGCACCCACCTCAGCGAAGCCAGCGTCAGGAACTTGGCCTGGCGTGGGTCCCGCAGGTTTGATCCACGCCACCGGCGATGAACCGGAGCACCCCACATGGATGTCATGGCCCGAAATCCTAGCCCGGGCAATCAGCGGCCTGCGAGCCGCCACGGGTTACCCTCACGTGTACTCGATCGCTGCACATGCCAACGCCCCGCGGAAGGATTTGGGAAACCGAGGTGCTTGCCCGACAACTCGTTACGGGGCTTCGGCGGTGGTCATCCGTATTGCTGGCGGCCCTGCTTGCGGTGGCGCTCAGCGGTTGCCGCAACACTGACTCCTGGGTCGAAGCCGCACCCGCGCAAGGGTGGTCGGCGCAATACGCCGACGCGGCCAACAGCAGCTACACGACGACCAGCGGCGCCAACAAGCTCTCACTGCAATGGACACGGTCGGTCAAGGGGAGCTTGGCGGCAGGACCCGCGCTGAGCGCGAACAACTATCTCGCCCTGAACGCCCAAACCCCGGCCGGATGTTCGCTGATGGAATGGGAGAACAACGACAAGGGCCGGCAACGCTGGTGTGTACGGCTGTTCCAGGGTGGCGGCTTCGGCGGTCCCCTGTTCGACGGCTTCGACAATCTCTACGTCGGCCAGCCGGGGGCCTTCCTGTCTTTCCCAGTGACCCAGTGGACCCGGTGGCGCCAACCGGTGATCGGGATGCCTTCCACCCCAAGGTTTTTGGCGGACGGCCAGATATTGGTCAGCACACACCTGGGACAGGTGCTGGTTTTCGACGCGCACCGTGGCGAGGTGGTCGGTAGCCCGCTGGACCTGGTGGACGGGATCGACCCGACGGACGCGATGCGTGGGCTGGGTGATTGTGCCCCGGCACGGTCGGGCTGCCCGGTCGCGGCCGCCCCCGCCTTCTCGACGGCCAACGGGATGGCGGTGCTTGGCGTTTGGCAGCCGGGGGCTCCCGCGGCGGAGCTGGTCGGACTCAAATACCACCGCGGCCAGACTCCCCTGCTGACCCGCGAGTGGACCAGCGATGCCGTCGGCGCCGGTGTGATCGCCAACCCGGTGCTGTCCGCCAACGGATCGACCGTCTACGTCAACGGCCGCGACCAACGTTTGTGGGCACTGGGCGCCGCCGACGGCAAACCGAAGTGGTCGGTTCCGCTGGGGTTTCTGGCCCAGACGCCGCCCGCGGTCACCCCGCAGGGCCTGATCGTGTCCGGCGGCGGACCCGACACCCGACTGACGGCTTTCAAGGATTCCGGCGATCATGCCGATCAGGTCTGGCGCCGAGATGACGTCACCCCGTTGTCGTCGCCCGCCCTGGCCGGTACCGGTGCCGGCTACGCGGTGGTCAGCGGCCCGCCCCGCGATGATGCTCCCGGGATGTCGTTGCTGGTGTTCGATCCGGGCAACGGCCACACGGTCAACAGCTATCCGCTTCCCGCGGCCACCGGATACCCCCTCGGGATCGCGGTGGGTAACGACCGCCGGGTGGTGGCCACCACCAGCGACGGCCAGGTCTACGGATTCGCCCCGGCCTGAGGCCGCTAGAGAGCCAGCAGCGGGATGGCGTTGCGCGGTACCTGCGCTTGGCTGGGGCCGGCGAACGCGGGCAGCATCTCCCCCGGAGCGAAGTAGAAGATCAGCTGGTCATCGGTGATGGCGAAGTTCTGATAGTGCGACGGGTCGCGGCCCGATGAGGGCAAGATCGCGGCACCCAACGCGCTCTGGTGTTCCAGGTCGCGCTGGACCAGCGGGAAGATCGCGTCCAGCGGCGACGTACCCGGGGCGAAGAGATTGTCGAAAGTGATCGGCTGCTTGGTACCGAGGTTGTAGTTGAACGCCTTGTACCAGGTCGACGTGTGTGACCCGCCGACATCCTGGAAGAACTTGAGCACCACGCTGCGGGTGTTGTGCGGGGCCTGACCAGCATTGTGCTGCTCGGTGGTCGCCTCTATTTGATACGGCTGCTCGCGAGGCCCGGACGTCTGTGCGACCGCGATGAACCCGTCGCGGTTCTGCGTGATGTAGTCGGTCAGCGGCTGTTGGTCGGGGTAGTCGGCGGGAAAAGTCATGGTCAGCGTGTACATCGGACCGGCCGCGTGCAGATGGCACAGCTGTCCGGCCTCGAGAGTGCCGCCTAAACTGGCGCAGGATGGCGGCTCGGCGGCTGCCGGCCAGGCCAATAGCCCCGCGGCAGCCAGCGCCACGGCCGCGATCAGATAACGCATAACTCGAATTGTCCTCGTCGTGTTCAAATGGCGAGGTCCCCCGGAAGTGACCGCCGACAGCGTACAGGGCGCTACCGCGAGGGACGGCAGACATACGCCGTCGCACGAGCGGCGGCCCCGGTGCCGATGCGGGTGATCACGACCGACAAGGACTGGCTGCCGCGCGGCCGCAGCCGGCGGCGCAATGCGTCGGGGTCGACCTGCACACCGCGCACCAGAATCTCCAGCGCCCCGCAATCCAGCGCCGACAGCGCGTGCCGGAGCCGACGCTCGTCGAACTCAACCTGCTCGAGCACTTCGAAGCCGCGCACCGCCGCCGGCAACCGGTCGCCGGACAGGTAGGCGATGTCGGGGTCGAGTTGCCACAGCCCGTGCCGCACGCCGTAGTGGCGCACCAGCCCAGCCCGGACCACCGCACCGTCCGGGTCGACGATCCAGCGTCCGGCCGGCCGCACTCCGCAGTCGTCGGGCTCGGCGTCGGTGAGCTGTTCGTTGCGGTCAAGGACGCTCGCCCGCCGGCGCACACCCGGCTCTGCCAGCCGGCCGGACCACAGGCACGCTTCCCGAACCGAGCCGTCATACGACGTCACTTCGATTTCGCCATCGAACCCGAGACGTCGCAGGTAATCGAAATCTATTCCGGGAGCACACTTTACGACCAGATCGCGACCACGGTAGCAGTCGATCAACTGACCCAGGCCGGGTTGGTAGTCGGCGGGGTTGAACCGACGCTGCCCGCCGCGGCGGCGTGCCGGGTCGACGAGGACCACCGAGTCGCGGGTAACCGGGTGCAGCGCGTCGGCGCGGCAGAGGCCGGCGCCGGGGCACAGGTTGTGGGCCGCCATCGCCAGGCGCACCGGATCGATATCGCTGCCCACCGCGTGAGCGCCCGAGTCGCGCAGCGCGGCCAGCTCGGTGCCGATGGAACAGGTCGCGTCGTGCACTGTGAGGTCCGGGCCGCCGGGGCCGCTGGCGATCCGTTCGGCCCGGTGTAGCGCCACCGGCGCCGCGGTGGCCTGCTGCAGCGCCTCGTCGGTGAACAGCCAATTCGACACGGGGCCCAAGGCCCCCAGCTTGGCGATGGCCCGCCTGCGCAGCAGCGTGGTTTCGACCAGGACCGGCGTCCGGTCGGCGTAGCGGGCCCGCGCCGCCGCGATATCGGCGATCCGGGTGGCATCGGTCAAGGCGAATTCGGCGACCTCTGCAAGCGCCGCGGCACCCGATTCCGACCGCAGGTAACCGACGTCGTCGGTGGTGAAGCGCAGGCCTTGAAAGGACTGGTTCAGGAGGGTTTGACCCCGGTGACCATCACGTTGTAGAACCAGCCCTTCGGCGCCACGTGCCGCCAGATGTTGGCGTCCACCCAGCTCAGCGTCTTCCAGCCATTGAACGCGAATCTTGCCCAGCCCCAACCCAATCGGCCAGGTGGCACGGTGGCTTCGAATGTGCGCACCGGCCAGCCGAACATCGCGGCGGTGAACTCCTCGCTGGCGGTGCGAACCTGCACGGCGCCGGCGTTGGCCGCCATACGCTCCAGGTCTTTGGGCTCGAAGGTGTGCAGGTCGACCACCCACTCCAGGGCCGCGGCCCGGGAGTTCTCGTCGATTTCAGCCTGCGGCCGTCGCCAACCGCCCAGTCCGGGCAGCTTCACGGCCCGGATGGTGAGGTTCCAGGTCAGGTCCGCCAGCCCACGGGCGTAGCCGTTGCCGACGGTGGTCGGCTCGCCGGCGAACACGAACCGGCCGCCCGGCTTGAGCACCCGGACCACCTCACGCAGCGACAGTTCCACGTCGGGAATGTGATGCAGCACCGCATGCCCGACCACCAAGTCGAAGGTGTTGTCGTCGTACGGGATGCCCTCGGCGTCGGCGACCCGGCCGTCGATGTCCAGTCCCAGCGATTGGCCGTTGCGGGTGGCGACCTTGACCATGCCGGGCGAGAGGTCGGTGACCGACCCACGCCGCGCGACTCCGGCCTGGATCAGGTTGAGCAGGAAGAACCCGGTCCCGCAACCCAGCTCGAGGGCGCGGTCATAGGGCAGCTCGGCGACAACCTCGTCGGGCACGATGGCGTCGAACCGGCCCCGCGCGTAGTCGATGCAACGCTGGTCATAGGAGATCGACCATTTGTCGTCGTAGCTCTCAGCTTCCCAGTCGTGGTAAAGCACCTGCGCGAGTTTGCTGTCGTTCCTCGCGGCTTCCACCTGCTCGGCCGTGGCATGGGGGTTGGGCGCGGCGTCAGGGGCGGTCTTCGAACTGCTCGTCATGCAGGGCAGCCTAACTGCCGTGCTGCGGCGGATCGAAAACGGCGTCGATGCCGGCCTTGGCGGCGGCCAGCGCGTGTCGTGGGCCGTCGAGGAAGCGTCGCGCCCACACCGCGGCGGCGTCATACACGTCGTCCGGGGCCGCCATCTCGTCGATCAGGCCCAGCTCCAGGGCCTCCTCGGCGTCGACGAAGCGACCGCTGAACACCAGTTCCTTGGCGTGGCTCGCCCCCGCCGCGCGGGTCAGACGCGTCATGCCGCCGCCACCGGGGATCAGGCCGTCCAGGATTTCGGTCGCCCCGAATTTCACGTTGTCGCCGCTGATCCGCCAGTCGGCGGCCAGCGCCAGCGTGAGACCGGCGCCCAACGCGTATCCGGTGACCGCGGCCACGGTCGGCTTCGGAATGGCCGCGACGGCATCGACGGCCTCGGCGCGCACCCGGGCCGCGGTGTCCGCCTCGGCTGCGGTCAGTGTCCGCAGCTCGGACATGTCGTCGCCGGCGGAGAAGATCTGGTGTCCGCCGAACAGGATCACCGCGGCGACGTCGTCGCGCCGCCCCACCTCGGCGGCCGCGGCCGCGATCTCCCGGTAGACCTGCCGGGTCATCGTGTTGCTGGGTGGCCGCGACAGCAGCAGCACGGCCAGGCCGGCGTCCTGCGAGCCGTCGCTGACCACGACGTGGACGAACTCGCTCACAGCGGCCACTCCATGGATCCGCCCGCTTTGCGCGCCTGGTGGTAGCGGTCGGAGTCGAAAAACTCGAACACCCAGTTGTCGCCGCGCTTCTCCAGCAGCGGCTGCACCGGCGCGATCTGGCGTTCGACGGCCAGCACGTCGGCGACGGTGCGCCCGGCCAGCGAGTCCAGCTGAGTCCAGGTCGGCGGCAGCAGGATGTTGCGGCCGGCCTCGAAGTCGTCGATGGCATCCCGCGGCAGCGCCCAGCCCGAGCGGTCTGATTCGGTGTTCTCGCCGTCGGCGCGCTGCCCCTCCGGCAGGGCTGCCACAAAGAAGAAGGTGTCGTAGCGGCGGGTGCGCTCGGCCTCCGGGGTGACCCAGTTGGCCCACGGCCGTAGCAGGTCGGAGCGCAGCACCAGGTGTTCGCTGCGCAGGAAGTCCGCGAACGACAGCGATCCCTCCGCCAGCGCGCGACGGGCGTCGGCATACACGGATGCGTCCCCGACGATGCCGTCCGGGTCGTCGACGGGTCCGGCGAACAGCACGCCCGATTCCTCGAAGGTTTCACGGGCGGCGGCGCACACCAGCGCCGCGGCCAGGTCGGTCTCGATGCCGAACCGCTGCGCCCACCACTGCGGCGGCGGGCCGGCCCACGCGATATCGGCGTTGCGGTCGCGGTCGTCGACACCGCCGCCGGGGAACACCATGGTGCCCGGAGCGAACTCCATCTTCGAGTGCCGGCGCATCAGGAAGATCTTCAGGCCGCCGGGGACGTCGCGGACCAGCATCACGGTCGCGGCCGGCCTGGCGACCAAGGGTTCGTCTGGTTCGGTCATAGGAGCCTCCGGTGGGCCGCGCGGGTGCGAACGCGCCGCGCGAAGTACCGCCCGTCGATGAGGTCCAGGGCGATCGACTGGCCGAACGCGGCCGACAGGTTGTCGGCGGTCAGCACATCGGACAGCAATCCCGCGGCGACCACCTGTCCTTCCGACAGCAGCATGCAGTGGCTGAAGCCGGGCGGCACTTCCTCGACGTGGTGGGTGACCAGTACCAGGGCGGGTGCGTCAGGGTCGGCGGCCAGGTCGGTCAGCCGGGCCACCAATTCCTCGCGGCCACCCAGGTCCAGACCGGCGGCGGGTTCGTCGAGCAGCAGCAGCTCGGGGTCGGTCATCAGGGCACGGGCGATCAGCACCCGTTTGCGTTCCCCTTCGGACAGCGTCCCGTAGGTGCGGTCGGCGAGGTGCTCGGCGCCCAGGCTCTCCAGGATGTCGACCGCGCGCTGGTAGTCGACGTCCTCGTAGCGCTCCCGCCAGCGGCCCAGTACCGCATAGCCGGCCGAGACGACCAGGTCGCGCACCACCTCGTCGTTGGGTATCCGTTGCGCCAGAGCCGATGAACTAAGCCCGATCCGGGCCCGCAACTCCGATACGTCGACCCGCCCCAGCCGCTCACCGAGCACGAAGGCAATGCCGGACGACGGGTGCTCGGCGGCGGCGGCGATCCGCAGCAGTGAAGTCTTGCCGGCCCCGTTGGGGCCGAGGATCACCCAGCGCTCGTCGAGTTCGACCGCCCAATCCACCGGCCCGACCAGGGCGTGCTCGCCGCGGCGCAGCAAGACATTTCTGAATTCGATCAGCAGGTCGGGGTCGGCTGCGGCAGTGCCACTTTCGGAGCCAGTTTCGGGGCCAGTTTCGGGCACCCGATTATCGTGCCGTACCCCAAGAGTGCGACGGCTGCCGGGTCTCCAACAGCAGTGCGTCGCCGGGCCCTGCCCGGTCGCTTATTCGGGGGGGATTTCGACGCGGCGCACTTCGCCGTCGACGGCGTCGGCGGCCTCGATCTCGCCGCGGGTGACGCCGAGCAGAAACAGCACCGTGTCCAGGTACGGACTGCTCAACGATGCATCGGCGACCGCACGCAAGGCCGGCTTGGCGTTGAACGCCACTCCCAGCCCGGCCGCCGACAGCATGTCGATGTCGTTGGCGCCATCTCCGACGGCGACGGTCTGCGCCATCGGCACCCCCACCTGCTGCGCGAAGTCCCGCAGTGCCTTGGCCTTTCCGGGCCGGTCGATGATCGGCCCGATGACCCGACCGGTGAGTTTGCCGTCGACGATCTCGAGATCGTTGGCGGCGACGAAGTCCAGCATCAGCTCCTCGGCCAGCGGTTCGATGATCCGGCGGAACCCGCCGGAGACCACGCCGCAGTGAAAACCCAGGCGCCGCAAGGTCCGCAGCGTGGTCCGGGCGCCGGGCATCAGCTCGAGCTGATCGGCGACTTCGTCGATCACGGTGGCGGGCAGGCCCGCCAGGGTCGCCACGCGCTGGTGCAGCGACTCCGCGAAATCCAGCTCGCCGCGCATCGCGGCCTCGGTGATCGCGGCGACCGCGCCCTCCGCGCCCGCCTTGGCGGCCAGCATCTCGATGACCTCGCCCTGCACCAGTGTCGAGTCGACGTCGAACACGATGAGCCGTTTCGCCCGCCGCTCCAGGCTGTAGTCCTCGACCGCCACGTCGACGCCCTCGTTGGAGGCCACCTTGTTCAGTGCGGTCCGCAGTGGGCCGTCGGCTCCCGACGGCACCGAGACCCGCAGCTCCAGGCCGGTCACCGGATAGTCGGAGACGCCGCGGATGAGGTCGATGTTGACGCCGAGTGCCGCGACTTCCCGGGCGAGCGCGCCGAACGCCCCGGCGGTGATCGGCCGGCCCAGCACGAAGATGGTGTGGGTCGAGGGCTCCCGGATGATCGGCACTGCCTCGCTGCGCTCGATGGTGACTTCGAGGCCCACCGCGTGAATGGCGTCCTCGACATCGTCGCCCGCCACGATGCTTTCGGCGACCTCAGGCGGACAGCACAGCAGCACACCCAGCGTCAGCCGCCCCCGGATCACCACCTGCTCGACGTTGAGCAGGTCGATTCCGTGCCCGGACAGCGCATCGAAGAGCGCCGACGTCACACCCGGTTGATCCACGCCGGTGACGGTGATCAGCACCGACACCTTAGGCGGTGTGTTCACTCGCGATTGTCGCCGCGATGGGCCATCAGCTGCGGACGTCCACGTCTTCGAGTCTGGTCACGTCGCTGCCCTCTTTGCCGTGGCTTCGACCGACATGCGATTCGGCGCGCATTCGCTCCACCATGTGCGGGTAGTGCAGCTCGAACGCGGGACGCTCCGAGCGGATGCGGGGCAGCTCGGTGAAGTTGTGCCGCGGCGGCGGGCAACTGGTTGCCCACTCCAGCGAGTTGCCGTAACCCCACGGGTCGTCGACGGTGACGACTTCGCCGTAGCGCCAGCTCTTGAACACGTTCCACACGAACGGGAACATCGAGGCGCCCAGGATGAAGGCCCCGACCGTCGAGACGATGTTGTAGCCCTGGAAGCCGTCGGTGGGCAGGTAGTCGGCATAGCGGCGCGGCATGCCCAGGTCTCCCAGCCAGTGCTGAATCAGGAATGTGGTGTGGAAGCCGATGAACGTCAACCAGAAGTGCAGCTTGCCCAGCCGCTCATCGAGCAGCCGACCGGTCATCTTCGGGAACCAGAAGTAAATTCCGGCGAAGGTGGAGAACACGATGGTGCCGAACAGCACGTAGTGGAAGTGGGCGACCACGAAGTAGCTGTCGGTGACGTGGAAGTCCAGCGGCGGGCTGGCCAGCAGCACACCGGTCAGACCGCCCAACAAGAAGGTGATCAGGAAGCCGACGGAGAACAGCATCGGCGTCTCAAACGTCAACTGGCCCTTCCACATTGTGCCGATCCAGTTGAAGAACTTGATCCCGGTCGGCACCGCGATCAGGTACGTCATGAACGAAAAGAAGGGCAGCAGAACGGCTCCGGTGGCGAACATGTGGTGCGCCCACACCGCGACCGACAACGCGGCGATCGACAGCGTCGCGTAGACCAGCGTGGTGTAACCGAAGATCGGCTTGCGGGAGAAGACCGGGAAGATCTCCGAGACGATGCCGAAGAACGGCAGCGCGATGATGTACACCTCGGGGTGACCGAAGAACCAGAACAGGTGCTGCCACAACAGAACTCCGCCGTTGGCCGAGTCGTAGACGTGGGCACCCAGATGGCGGTCGGCGGCCAGCCCGAACAGCGCCGCGGTCAGCAACGGGAAGGCGATCAGCACCAGGATCGAGGTCACCAGGATGTTCCAGGTGAAGATCGGCATCCGGAACATCGTCATCCCGGGTGCGCGCATGCACACGACGGTGGTGATCATGTTGACCGCGCCCAGGATGGTGCCCAGACCCGCGACGATCAGTCCCATGATCCATAGGTCGCCGCCGGCCCCGGGTGAGTGGATGGCGTCGGTCAACGGCGTGTAGGCGGTCCAGCCGAAGTCGGCGGCGCCGCCCGGCGTGATGAAACCGGCCATACCCATCGTGGCGCCGAACAGGAACAGCCAGAACGAGAAGGCGTTCAGGCGCGGGAACGCCACGTCGGGAGCGCCGATCTGCAGCGGCAGCACCAGATTGGCGAAACCGAACACGATCGGGGTGGCATAGAACAGCAGCATGATCGTGCCGTGCATGGTGAACAGCTGATTGAACTGTTCATTCGACAAGAACTGCAGACCCGGCGCGGCCAGCTCGGTACGCATCAACAGCGCCAGCAGCCCGCCGATGAAGAAGAAGATGAAGCAGGCGACGCAGTACATGATGCCGATCAGCTTGTGATCGGTGGTCGTGATCAGTTTGTAGATCAGGTTCCCTTTGGGACCAGTCCGAGCCGGGTACGGGCGAACGGCCCCGAGTTCTCCCAACGGGGGCGCTTCGGCTGTCAACAGCTCCTCCAAACATCCATCCCAGACAGGGTTCCCTCGAATCTTAGCTCCCGATCAGGCCGCTGGCTGGCCTGGTCCTACAAACTGTCGTAATTGGCTCATCGCCGGCGCCGGGCCGCGCCGGCATACCGGTTCCGAGCTGGCCGGATGTTAGCGTCGAACGCGTGCAATCCGGCGGTAGGCGACCCATCCTGAGGCCCGCGAAGGGAGCGGTCGCGGCCGTCGCCGCCATCGCCGCGGCCACGGTCGTGAGTTGCAGCGGTTGCGGGTCCGGGCAGACCGGGTCCACGGGCCCATTGACCCGGTCGCTGGTCACACCCACCACGCAAATCGCGGGAGCCGGGGTGTTGGGGAACGACCGCAAGCCTGACGAGTCGTGCGCACGGGACGCGGCCCCGGCCGATTCGGGGCCGGCGACCCGGCAGGCCCACAACGCCGCGGGGGTCACTCCGGACGCGGTCCAGGTGCCCGCGGAGGCGCAGCGCATCGTGGTGCTCTCCGGCGATCAGCTCGACGCCCTCTGCGCGCTCGGCCTGCAATCGCGAGTGGTCGCCGCGGCGCTGCCGGACGACTCGTCGGGTCAGCCGTCCTATCTGGGCAACGCCGTGCACGGGCTGCCCGGCGTCGGCGTCCGCAGCAACCCCGACCTGCGCGGGATCGCCGCGGCTCACCCGGATCTGATCCTGGGCTCGGCCGCGTTGACACCGAGGATGTATCCGAAGCTGGCGGCGATCGCCCCGACGGTCTTCACGGCGGCACCCGGTGCGGCCTGGGAAGACAACCTGCGTGGTGTCGGCGCCGCGACGGCGCGCGGCGGCGCTGTCGACGGGCTGATCAATGGCTTCACCCAACGGGCCACCCAGATCGGGGCTTCCCACGACGCCGCTCACTCCCAGGCGTCGATTGTCCAGCTGACCGCCAACAGCCTGCGGATCTACGGCGCCAACAACTTTCCGGCCAGCGTGCTCAACGTGGTCGGGGTGGACCGGCCGGCCGCCCAGCGATTCACCGACAAGCCGTACATCGAGGTCGGCGCCACCGACGCCGACCTTTCGAAGACGCCGGATTTCTCGGCGGCTGAGGCCGACGTCATCTACCTGTCGTGCGCCAACCGGGCCGCTGTGGACCGCGCCGCGGCGTTCCTGGACAGCGCCCCGTGGCGCAAGCTGTCCGCGAACCGCGACAACCGGGTTTACGTCGTCAACGACGAGGTATGGCAGACGGGCGAGGGTGTCATCGCCGCCCGGGGCATCGTGGATGACCTGCGGTTGGTCAACGCCGCGATCAATTAGCGCCGGGGCCGATACGCCTAGGTGGCCATAAGCTCGCTTGCGGGGCCGTGGGCCCGATTGGCCTGAAACCATTACCTTAGCTAAGCTTTTCTGGGGCGCAACCGAACTGAAGAGGATTGCTATGAGCACCGTTTCCGCCTACGTCGCCACGTCGGCGACCGAGCCGCTGACCAAGAGAAGCATTACCCGCCGTGACCCGGGTCCGCACGACGTCGTGATCGACATCAAGTTCTCGGGGATCTGCCACTCCGACATCCACACCGTCAAAGCGGAGTGGGGCCAGCCGAACTTCCCGGTAGTCGTCGGCCACGAAATCGCCGGTGTGGTAACCGAAGTCGGCTCGGAGGTCACCAAATACAAGCTGGGCGACCACGCGGGCGTGGGCTGCATGGTGAACTCCTGCGGTAAGTGCGGGAGCTGTAAGGCCGGGCTCGAGCAGTACTGCAAACCGGGCGCGACCTTCACCTACAACTCCATCGACCAAGACGGAACAGAGACGCAGGGCGGCTACAGCCAGGCCATCGTCGTGAACGAAAACTTCGTACTGCGCATCCCCGACTCGCTGCCGCTGGACAAGGCGGCGCCGTTGCTGTGCGCGGGCGTCACGCTCTACTCGCCGCTGCGCCACTGGAAGGCCGGCAAAGACACCCGGCTGGCAATCATCGGCCTGGGCGGACTGGGCCACATGGGTGTCAAGCTGGGCGCGGCGCTGGGCGCCGAGGTGAGCGTGTTGTCGCAGTCGCTGAAGAAGATGGAAGACGGGCTGCGCCTGGGCGCGAGCAACTACTACGCGACCTCCGACCGCGACACCTTCCGCACACTGCGCGGCAGCTTCGACCTGATCCTCAACACCGTCTCGGCCAACTTGCCGCTCAACGATTACGTGAGCCTGCTCGATGTCGATGGCACGCTCGTCGAATTGGGCATCCCCGAGCACCCCATGGAGGTGGGGGCGTTCCCGCTGGCTCTGGCGCGGCGCAGCCTGTCCGGATCGAACATCGGCGGCATCGCGGAGACCCAAGAGATGCTCGACTTCTGCGCCGAGCACGGCGTGACCCCCGAAATCGAGGTCATCGAAGCGGATTACGTGAACGAAGCCTACGAGCGGGTGCTCGCCAGCGACGTGCGCTACCGCTTCGTCATCGACATCTCAACCTTGTGAGACGCCCGCTGCCACGTCGCGCCGCAGGGCGATCTCTTCGGCAGCCTCGCCGTGCTCGTCACCGGGAATCACCTCGCTGACGTCGATGCCGGCCAGCGGCCAACCGGCAGCGGCGAGCGTCGCGGCCACCCGGATGATGTTCTCCCGACCGGGATCGCGGTGGGTTGTCTTGGTGATGAATTCGGCGATCTCCTCGCGGCTGACCACGCCGTCAGCTCCTGGCTGCGACTCGTTCACCGCGATCTTGTGAGCCACCTCTTCGAGCTGCTCCTGAGTCAGTGGGGTGCTGCGCAGCAGGGCGAATAACGCCACCTGGTCGGGGCCGGGAACGCCCTGGGGGTAGCCCACGTCCAGCCAGCGGATCACTGACTTGAGAAATTTCGCGTGCTTGTGAGAGTGAGTTTCCGACACCCCCTCAGACTCACGGTAGGGGCACGACCGTGAGAGCGGACCATAGCGACTATTCATATGCCGTTCACAACCTCAACATCTGGTGCGAGAATCCGCGGCGTCGGGGTGCTCCACCGACTTACGATGGGCGAGCCGAAAAGGCCCGGGCCCGGCCCGGAAGAACGGAGTGGTCATGTCTGGTCTCACGAGCAAACTCGCGGTCGCGCTGGTTCTCGCCTTCGCCGCCTCTGCGACCGCGGGGTGCACCATCGACTGCACACCCGGCGGGCTCTGCAGCATCACCTAATCAGCTGTTCTCGTCGCGCAGGGCTTGCATCGCCAAGTTGTTGAGCAGCTGCCGGCCGGCATCCGTGCGCAACTGGGGCAGCAGCGCAGAGACGACACCGGCCGCGGTGAGCGCGACGCGCACCAGACCGTCAGGCGCCGTGGCCGCGTCGCGGATCACCTGATGCTCGACGTCGGAATCTTGCGAATGCTGTGCCATGGCAATTTGGGCCACGAGCCGGTTGTCGCGGTCGAGATCGACGTCGTCGGCGGCAGACGCCGAGGTGAGCATTTCGCCGATCTCCGCAACTTCGTCCGGGTCGCACAGCTGAACCACCAGTTGCCACAGGATCGACACGGTGGCGCGGATCAGCTGCGGAAGCCGGTCAGCCGGAATGACTTCATCGTCGACAATGGCGCGCATGCCCGCTTCGTCGCCGCGCTCGCCGTGCTGAATAAGTGCCAATGCGCGACGGAAGTCTGCTGCGCCCACCCCGGCCTCACCGCTCATCCTGCATATCCTGCCGCGCCGCGCCGGGGCAACGTCAATCAGCCTGCAACCTGCGGAAACGCACCTTTCGGGTTGATACCCGTCCTGATGAACGTCAAAAACCCGGACAATTCCCTGCCCACCAGCCATCCGATACCGAACAACGGCCGCATCGTGGTCGTCGGGAGCCCGCAAGGAGGCTGGATACTCACGAACTGGGACGGCATGGCGCGCTGACGACCTGCGGCCGACCCCAGCACAACGCATTCAGCCAGAACTCGACCCGCGGCCCCAACCGTGTCGTACGCTGAGCGAGCGCTCAGCATCATGGATGGTCCGAGCGCACAGCTGGATTGACGAAAATAGGGAAGATGCAATGACGTCGGATGTCGTGACGCAGGCTTTGTCCGAGAACGAGCCGAATCTGGCCCAGCCCTGGGCCGCTCATCGACGGCGGACCTACCTCCTTCTCACCGCGGTCACCGGCATCGCATTCGTACTGGCCGTCGCGGGGGTGGGCTTGCGGATATTGCCACCGACCTTCACGGTCGACGTCATCGCCAACTTGGCGTTCGGCGTGCCGGTGATCCTGCTACCGCTGGCCTATTTCTGGACCGGTCGGGGCGAGCATCGCCCTCGACTGGAGCGCGCGGCCGAACTGACGCTGATCTACCTGCCGTACACCGCGGGCAGCCAACTCGGCTACGAGACCATCTTCCTGATCGGTCATCCCTTCAACCTCTGGACGCCCACCACCGATCCGGGCTGGAAGTGGCTGTGGTGGCAATGGGGATTAACCGACACCCGCTACACCAGCGCCAACAACTGGATCTTCGGCCTCGAAGTCGTCGGCGTCATCACCGGCGCGACGCTCTTCGTCCTATGGACCCGGTTGATCCGTCCGGGGCTTCCGACCGAATCGCGTATCCGCTGCCTGTGGCTCGCCTTCGCGGGATGCGCGTTCCTCCTCGCCGGCACCGGCGTCTACTTCTCGGCTGAAGTGCGGGCCGGGTTCGGCGAGATCGAGCAGGGCCCGTTCGGTTTCTGGTTCAAGTTCCTCGCCGAGAACGTGCCCTTCATGATCTTGCCGCCCTTCGTGCTCTACGCGATCTACCAGCAGATCGATTACCTGACGAGGCGGGCGGGCGCGCAGGCCGCCATGGTTGCGCCTACAGCGGGTGTCGGTGGCAACTGAATACTGATCACTGCGCGGCAACTGAAAATTGGCCAGCTTCCTGGAGAACCTTGGCTATGGGGCAGGGAGGAAGCGAGTGCTGAACGTGGAGGACTGGGCGGAGTTCCGGCGGTTGCGTCGGGCGGAGCGGTTGCCGATTTCGGAGATCGCGCGGGTGTTGGGGATTTCGCGGAACACGGTGAAGGCGGCGTTGGCTTCGGATGGTCCGCCGAAGTATCAGCGTGCTCCTGTTGGTTCGGTGGCCGATGCGGCCGAGCCCAGGATTCGGGAGTTGTTGGCGGCCTACCCACGGATGCCGGCAACGGTGATCGCCGAACGGATCGAATGGTCGTACTCGATCCGAACGCTCAGTGAGCGGGTGCGCGAGCTGCGGCCGGTATATCTGCCGCCGGATCCGGCGTCGCGGACGACGTATGTAGCGGGCGAGATCGCTCAGTGCGACTTCTGGTTTCCTGATGTGGTGGTGCCGGTCGGGTACGGTCCGCACCGCCACCGCGCTGCCGGTGTTGACGATGGTGTGTGGGTATTCGCGGTGGGCCTCAGCGGTGCTGATTGCGACCCGCAGCGTCGAGGATCTCTATGCCGGCTGGTGGCAACACCTTTCAGCGTTGGGCGCCACGCCACGGGTGCTGGTGTGGGACGGTGAAGGCGCGGTCGGGCGGTGGCGGGCGCGCCGATCTGAACTCACCGCGGCGTGCCAGGCGTTTCGCGGCACCTTGGCGGCCAAGGTGCTGATTTGCAAGCCCGGCGATCCCGAGGCCAAGGGTCTGGTCGAACGCTTCCACGACTATCTGGAACGGGCCTTCCTGCCGGGTCGGGTGTTGAGCTCACCGGCGGATTTCAACACCTAGCTGGCCGACTGGTTGGTGCGGGCCAATCACCGCCAGCACCGTGTGCTGGGGTGTCGGCCGGCCGACCGGATTGAGGCCGATAAGGCGGCGATGCTGGCACTGCCACCGGTCGGGCCAAGCGTGGGCTGGCGGGCCTCGACCCGGCTGCCGCGTGATCACTACGTGCGCTGCGACGGCAACGACTATTCGGTGCACCCGGTTGCAGTCGGGTGGCGCATCGAGGTCACCGCGGACCTGGGGCGAGTCCGGGTCTGGTCTGGCGGTCACCTGGTAGCCGACCATGCCCGCATCTGGGCCAAACATCAGACGGTCTCCGATCCTGACCATGTGGAGTCCGCGAAGCTGCTGCGCCGCAAGCACTTCGATGTGGTGCTCCCGCCCGCCCATGTCGAGGTCGAACAATGTTGCCTGGCCGACTACGACGCCGTGCTCGGACTCGACGGGCCGGTGGCGTGATGGCGGCCAAAACCACGACCGGCAGTCGGGATGTGACCGCGGAACTGGCGTATCTGACCCGGGCGCTCAAAGCGCCGACCCTGCGCGAGGCGGTCGAGCGGCTCGCCGAACGCGCCCGCACCGAGACCTGGACCTACGAGGAATTCCTGGCAGCTTGTTTACAGCGCGAAGTGTCTGCCCGTGAATCCCACGGCGGCGAAGGACGCATCAGGGCCGCCCGATTCCCGTCACGGAAATCTTTGGAGGAGTTCGACTTCGATCACGCCCGCGGTCTCAAACGCGACCTCATCGCCCACCTGGACACCCTGGACTTCGTCACCGCCAAAGACAACGTGGTATTCCTCGGCCCGCCTGCAACCGGCAAGACGCACTTGGCGATCGGGATCGCGATCCGCGCCTGCCAGGCCGGCCACCGCGTCCTGTTCGCCACCGCCAGCCAATGGGTCGACCGGCTAGCCACCACTCACCACAGTGGCACGCTGCAAGCCGAACTCATCCGCCTGGCCCGCTACCCGCTGCTCGTGGTCGACGAAGTGGGCTATATCCCGTTCGAGCCCGAAGCCGCGAACCTGTTCTTCCAGCTCGTCTCGAGTCGCTACGAACGCGCCAGTCTCATCGTCACCTCGAACAAACCATTCGGCCGCTGGGGTGAAGTGTTCGGCGACGACGTCGTTGCCGCCGCCATGATCGACCGCCTCGTGCATCACGCCGAAGTCATCGCCCTCAAAGGAGACAGCTACCGCATCAAAGACCGAGACCTCGGCCGCGTCCCCACCGTCACGGCCGACAACCAATGAAGCCAAGCTGGTCAATTTTCGATTGCCGCCAGCTGATCAGTCTTCGCTTGCCGTTGACAACCGGTAAGCGCTGGCTGGGTTCCTTCACCACCACCTTCCGCTACAACGAGGTCATCCATTACTGGGCGTTGGAAGGCGGCTGGGAATGCTTCGCCAACCACTACCCCTCGTGGAAGGAGAGCCCGCCCGCCGAGATCGTCACCTGGATGAGCGTGGCGCCGGCATTGCGCGACGGCTGGGAAGACCGATTCTGCAGGCGCTACCGCCGGTGGCGCATGTGGCTGCCGAGCTCGGTGTGTCCAGACAATGTGCGTATCGATGGGTGCGCCGGTTTCGGGTGGAGGGTCTGGCCGGCCTGGTCGATCGCTCCTCGTGTCCGCACCGTTGCCCGCATCGCACTGGCGTGTTCCCACTGAATGAGTCCGGCAAGTTCTAGAGTCCTGTGGGCCGATGTCGGGCCAGAAGGGACGATGAAACGTATGGCTGGTCGGAAGCGGCATTCCGCGGAGGACATCGTGCGCAAATTGCGCCGTGCGGATGAGCTGACCGCGGAGGGCAAGACGGCGAGGAGATCGCCGCCGAGCTCGAGGTGTCGGCGGCGACGTTGTACAACAGCGCCGCGCCGTCGACATGCTCACCACCACGTTGGGTATGTCGGAACGGTTGGCGTGCAAGGCCGTTGGGCTAGCCCGCTCCACTCACCGCCGCCTTCCTCAGGCGCAGACCCCCGCTGATCCCGACACCGAAATGCGGGCCTGGCTTCGCACCTACGCCACCAAACATCCCTGTCACGGGTTCCGCCGTGCCTGGGCGGCGTTGCGTTACGACGAGCGCCGTGAGGTCAACAAGAAGAAGATCCATCGACTGTGGCGCGAGGAGGGCCTGCAGGTGCGGGTGCACAGTCCGCGTAAGCGGGCCAGGGTGTCGTCGATCCCGCCGGTCGAGGCCGACGCCGCGAACGTGGTGTGGGCGATCGACTTCCAGTTCGACTCGACCATCGATGGCAAGGCGATCAAGATCGCCTTGATGATCGACGAACACACCCGGGTCTCGCTGCTCGATATCGTGGAACGGTCGATCACCGCCGACAGACTGGTCGACGAGTTCAAGAAGGTATTCGTGGCGGCTGGCGGGCCGCCGAAGGTGTTGCGGATGGACAACGGTCCGGGGTTCATTTCTCGAGCGCTGCAACAGTTCTGCGATGCCAAGACGGGCATGTCGTATATCCCCCCGGGAACGCCGTGGAACAACGGACACATCGAATCGTTCAACAACCGACTACGCAAGGAGTGCCTCAACCGCAACCACTGGGACACCCTGCTCGAGGCCCGGGTGGTCATCGGCGACTTCAAGGAAGAACACAACCACCGACACCGCCACTCGGCGCTGGGCTACCGCACGCCGGCTGAGTACGCTGCGGTCTGCAGGTGCACCCACACCCCGATGGCCTGCAGCATCAACTGAATCTGGATCAAACCAACCCGACTCTAGAAACGGGTGGACTCAGAAACGGGGACTCGCCAGCACAGCGGCCGATCTCGAGGCCGCCGTCGTCGAGTTGCGCAGGTCGTCTCGTCGCGGCCAGCAGGTGCACCGATCCGAACCTCGAAGATGACCGCAGTGCGCTACGAACGTAGCCGTCCCGGTGAGCTAATCCATATGGACGTCAAGAAAATTGGTCGTATCCGCAACGGTGACGGCTGGAAGGCGCACGGTCGGCAAATGGGCAAATCGGGGGCCCAAAAGAATGCACCCGTCGGATTCGACTATGTTCACTCGGTCGTCGACGACTACTCCCGGCTGGCGTACTCCGAGATTCTGCCCGACGAAAAAGGCGCCACCTGTGTGGCGTTTCTGCAACGTGCCGCCGACTATTTCACCGCGCGTGGCATCACCCGGATCGAACGCATCATGACCGACAACGCCTTCGCCTACCGCTACTCGCTGCGCGAGATCGCTGCTCAACTGGGAGCCCGCCAGGTACTCATCAAACCCAACTGCCCATGACAAAACGGGAAGGTCGAGCGATACAACCGCACCCTGCAAGTCGAATGGGCCTACCGGCAGATCTTCACCACCAACGATGCACGCAAGCGCAGTGAGGTGAGTCCGTTGTAGTGGTCCAGTCGTTATGCGACTTCGTTGCCCGGTGTTCGGGCAGGAAGAATGAGCAACGACATGGCATCGCACAATCGCCGGCGGCACACGCCGGATCAGATTATTCGCAAGCTGGCCGAGGGGAACAAGCTTCTCGGGGCCGGGCAGGAACTCAACGAGGTGTGCCGGCATCTGGAGATTGCTGAGTCGACGTGGCATCGCTGGCTGGCCCAGTACGGCGGCATGAAGGCCAACGAGGCCAAACGGCTCAAGGAGATCTCGGCGGGAAACTTCTGACCCCGAACCGCAAACGCCGCGCAGCCGCGGTGCTGCGCGAGCGGTTCGGGGTGTCGCAACGCCGCGCCTGCCTCGTCGTGGGCATCCACCGTTCCACGATGCGGCTGAGGCCGCGACCGATCACCACGGCCGAGGCCGAGTTGCGTGCATGGTTGCGCCGGTTCTCTACTGACCGTCCTCGCTGGGGATGGCGACGGGCAGCCAAGATGGCTCGCCGGGCCGGATGGGAGGTCAACAACAAGCGCATCTGCCGTCTGTGGCGCGACGAGGGCCTGCGGGTCCCGCAGCGCCGCAGGAAGAAGCGTTTGACCGGTATCGGTGTCGCGGTGGGGGCGATGTCGCCGATTCCTCCGGACGTGATCTGGGCGATGGACTTTCAGTTCGACACCACCGCCGATGGCCGCACCGTGAAGATGTTGAACGTGATCGACGAGTTCACCCGTGAAGCCCTCGCGATCGACGTCGATCGCGCCATCAACGCCGACGGCGTCGTCGAGGTCTTGGATCGCCTGGCCCACCAACGAGGAGCGCCGCATTACGTGCGTTTCGACAACGGTCCCGAGTTCGTGGCACATGCCGTGAGTGATTGGTGCCGATTCAACAGCGCCGGTTCACTTTTCATCGATCCGGCTCGCCGTGGCAGAACGCTTGGATCGAGTCGTTCAACGGCCGGCTGCGCGATGAACTGCTCAACTCGTGGCGCTTCGACTCGCTACTGGAAGCCCGCGTAATCATCGAAGACTGGCGAGCCGACTACAACGCCAACAGACCCCACTCCGCCCACGGCCACCTCAGCCCAACCGAGTTCGCTCTACAGTGGACCACGACCCACCAACCCCAAGCCGCATAGCGCCTGGACCACAAAACGGGTCCCCCTCAGACAGCCCTTGCTCCATGGCTCGAGCACTACAACAATCAACGACGCCACTCAGCAATCGGAGGCGAACCCCCGATCAGCCGACTGACACCAACCTGACCGCCGGGTACAACTAGTCGCTGGGCTGCTGCCATTGGACGAGTGTGGCTTGACCGGGGTGCCGATCTGCTTTTGGGCGCGATCGGCTGCGTCAAACAGGTCGGTGCGTCGCGCTTGGCCGATAGCCAGGAGGTCGATGTCATTAGGCGATGGGCCAGGATGCCCGCTGTAGCGGGCGGCCCAGGATCCGAAGAGCACATGAGAGCGCAACGCTCCGGCACATTAGCGGAAAATGACTGTTATCACTTTTCGTCCGCTTGGGTAGTTGGTTTCACTACTGGACACCATTCGGCGATGCCCACATCCTCTCAGCTATATGGTTTTAGCTCCTAGTCGTCAGACCACTCGCCATGTATTTACTCCTTTGCTGAAACCTTAGATCCGCCAGCGTTGGGCGAACTATGTGCACGCGCTGTCCGTGCTCAGGAATGCGTGCGCCGATCGGGATCTATCGCGATGAACCACACTCCGCGAGAGCATATCGTCGCTTTTCTTCGCGGTAGTCACGTGTCGCTTCAGACGGCAGAAGAGCAGCAAATCGCCGACGTAGTTGTGGCCACTACGCCGAAGAGGTCTGTTCCTTTAACGTCATATTGTTTGCTGTGTATGACCCCTTAACAACCTGGAGTTGAATTATCAAATTAACGTGACACGATGCTGGACGTGGCTACTCAGCGCCTCAGTGGCGATCAACGGAACTCGTTCATTGCGGCGATGTTGGGCTGGACGATGGACGCCTTCGATTACTTCATCGTGGTGTTCGTCTATGCCGACATCGCAAAGACTTTTCACATCAGTAAGGCGGAGGTCGCGTTCGTCACGACCGCCACCCTGATCATGCGCCCGGTGGGCGCACTGCTTTTCGGGCTGTGGGCCGACCGGGTCGGCCGGCGGACCCCGCTGATGGTGGACGTTGTCTTTTACTCCATCGTCGGCTTCCTCTGCGCGTTCGCGCCCAACTTCACCGTGCTGATGATTCTGCGGATGCTCTACGGACTTGGCATGGGCGGTGAATGGGGACTAGGCGCCGCGCTCGCGATGGAGAAGGTTCCCGTCGAGCGACGCGGCTTTTTCTCCGGACTGCTCCAAGAGGGCTACGCATTCGGCTATCTGCTGGCCAGTATCGGGTCGCTGGTCGTGATGGACTGGCTGGGATTGTCCTGGCGCTGGTTGTTCGCGCTGTCCATCGTCCCGGCCCTGATCAGCCTGATCATCCGCTATCGGGTGCGCGAGTCCGAGGTGTGGGTAGCCGCCCAGGACCAGATGAAGCTCACCAACACCAAAATCCGTGACGTGTTGCGCAATGGCGCCGTCGTCCGCCGGTTCTTCTACCTGGTTGCCCTGATGACGGCCTTCAACTGGATGAGCCACGGCACCCAGGACGTCTACCCGACGTTCCTGACCTCGACGACCAACCACGGAGCGGGCCTGGACAGCGTGACGGTCAAGTGGATCGTGGTGGTCTACAACATCGGCGCCATCATGGGCGGCCTGTTCTTCGGCACGCAGTCGCAACGCTTCAGCCGCCGCTACACGGTGGTCTTCTGTGCGATCCTGGGGCTGCCGATCGTCCCGCTGTTCGCCTTCTCGCGGACCGCGGCGATGCTGTGCCTCGGCTCGTTCTTGATGCAGGTTTGCGTGCAAGGGGCCTGGGGCGTGATCCCCGCGCACCTGACCGAGATGTCGCCCGATGCCATCCGTGGCCTCTACCCCGGCGTGACCTACCAGCTCGGCAATCTGCTAGCCGCGTTCAACCTGCCCATCCAGGAACGCCTGGCGGAGACGCACGGCTACCCGTTCGCGTTGACCGTCACGATCGTCCCAGTGCTACTCGCGGTCGCGTTCTTGACGCTCATCGGAAAGGATGCGACCGGAATCCGATTTGGTACCGCCGAAAGCGCCTTCCTCCCAACCCAAGTGACATGACCTAAGGAAGCGCAATACCGCGCTGCAGTTCTAGATGGGGTCCCTTGGCGCAAACCAAAGACTGTCGAAACGTACGGCGCACGACTACGGTGAGTGCGTCAGGAAGATCCTGCACGCAATCGAGCCGAAAACATTTGGAGTTCCCGGCCATTGGTCAACGGGTCGGCGATTCATAGCTAAATGGCCGATCGGTTTGCCACTGGCGTCCAACGGAGGTGTTCATGGGAGGAACTACGGCTGGTCCGAGCTTTACGGTTCATTCGCGTATGACAGGTTGCACTACGACAGCGAGCTTTATGCGATTCAAGCCAGACGCGGTGCAGCAATGACCCGGCCCAGCCAAGGAAGCTCGGAGCCGAAGTTGAAACCGCCTGGGACAGCGGCAGAGTCAGTGGCGCCGGCGGAGACCGTGGGCCGCTCTGCGGCGTCGGTGGCGGATCCTCTGGTGTTGGTGGAGGAAATCGTACGCATCCTCGCCGAGAATGCACCGCCTGATTCCTCTGCTCTGCACGCTGTGTTCAGCATTGCTGGTGGGGAGGAGATCGTCGATGTGGTTGCCGACACCCCCGATGGCGTCGCGTGGTTGCCGGTCGAGATCGGGGCAGTTGAGCGAGCGCGGGCGCATCGTGAATTGACGGTGGACGAGCGAGGCCCGTGGCTGAGACTACTGCTTGACGTCGATCGCAGCGGCAGGTTGCAGCTTGGATTCGACTACGGCGACGTAGCGATCCCGTCAGAACATCTGCTATCCGGTGAGGCGTATCTCGCTGATCTGGAGCAGTACCCGCATGCCGACGTTGCGCTGTGGTTAATGGCGTACATCGTTGACGAGGGTCAGCAGCTGCGCACTGCGGCTCAAGCGGCAGCCGACGCAGCCTACCTGGCCACCGTGGCCACGGTGCCGCGGCAGGCCGATGATGAGGTCCCTCCGCTGCCCGCTCTGTGGTCGCGGTTGGCGGCACTGGCGGCGGTATGCCGCGGTTCAGACGCGCCGGACGGAGCGCGCGCCGATGGCGCGTATTGCGTGTACCGCAGCGATAGCGGTGCGAGCACGCTCGCTCGTTTGCCGGACGGTCGTGCGGTATTGTCCGGTGGCGCTGACGATTCGGTGCTTCTCACGGCGGCGTATCAGGGCGTGATCGAGTTTCCTCAGCTGTACCGGGGCGCACCGCGCTGGATCCATAATTTGTACCTCGACGAGCGGGCCCGGGCCGGGCTGTTGTCCTTCTGCTATTGGTGGGAGGGGCACCACTGGTATAGGGCCGAGATCATTGAGCAGCCTCAGCTGTGGAGCGCGGTCGACGAGATCGTCCTTGCGGTGCCCAACGTGTGGACCGACAACAGTACGGCCGATCTGATTGTCGATGTGTTAGCCGCGGCCGGGCTGGCCGATCGGGACGAGATTGCCTCGGCAGCTCAGGAATTCGTGCATGCCGCCGAAGCGCGTGTTGCCTCGCTGTCGTATCTAGACCGATTACTTCCCCACCGAACCCGCGTCGAGTTCGATATCGCCGAAGCCCTGGCTCAACTCGACTCGGCGGGTGTGCTGGTCCCTGCCCATGTGCCGATCGACGCAGAGGCTGCCAAGCAGACTGTCGCCGAATACTGCCGCGCCAACGCGATCGACAGCCCCAACCATCCGATCAGTCGTCTTGTCGCGACACGAATGGACGCTGGCTGGAGAGTCTCCATTCCCGTAGCCGAAGGTGAGATCACCTCCGGTGAAACGGTTTTCCTGGTCGCCGACGACCGTGTGATTGAGGCGGAGCCGTCCGGCCCACCTGGCGAGGCGGCGTTCGCATTCGCGGCACGCTTTGCGTCGAGGCTACGCAGCAGTCTGGCAAGCGGCGATGTCGACTAGATTGGTAACTACCCTCCGTGAGCCTACCGAATCAGCGCTGCCCTTCCAGCCGACTCTCGTAGTCCGTCAACGTATCTCGCAAACATCACTATCACTAAGAACGACGTCCCGACTCGTCGTGCTGGGCGGCTACCTGGGTTGCTGCTGCTTCCGCTGCGCCGATTGTGGCGGCCCCCCACTGATCGTCCAGCCACCAGATTTGCTGCTCCAACGTCGATGGTAGCGCACCCGACTGGACCGCGGCGCCTGTGCCACCTGAACTAGCCTCGTCGGCGGGCGGTCGAAAATCCCCCGAGGGCCTGCCGGCATCGTTCTGCCGCAGCCGACCGTCACGACCTGACACTAGTGCACGCATTACACGCGTCATTCGTTGGCGTGTAAGCAAGTTCGACCTCGGCGGGACCTCAGTGGTATGGACCACTTGCACAGCTGGCGGTCGCCGTGATGGCTGCGCACGACCTGATGTGCCTGCACTCGGCGCCTGAGGCGTTGGACCGGTCGACGGCGCCCCCAAGATCGAAGTAGCTGCGATGCCGGCGACTGGCAGACCGGCAGCCACTCGCGATGCTGCTGTTTCCGCTGCACCGATTGTGTTGGCCGCCCAGTCGTCCTGTCCCCACTCCTGCGTCAACAGCTGCGCACCGGCGGGGGTGCTTGCAGCGGCGTCGGCGGTTGGCGCAGACAGCGATGTTGTTGTTGCGCCGGGTGCAGTGATTCGCGGCGGGGTGACCCGCGACGGCTGGCTCGCGGTTTTGGTGGAGTGAATCTCCGACTCAGGGACCAGGATCGGGGCGATTACCTCCGATGCGGGCAGAGAGTGGGCAGTGTCGCCGACATGCACGGTCAAGGTGATGCCGACGGTGCCGTCGTATACGACGTACGGCCGGAGGCCCTTCCCGTTGGCCGTCACTCTTGAAGATTGTCCGAAGGTCTTGCCGATATTCCATTGGCGCGTGGCGCCCAGGCCGAAGAGGAGGCCGCCGCTGTTCGAACCACCCCACCGTGGGCCAATCTCGAACCGCGTGCCGAGTTCGCGGTTACTGCTAGTGCGTCGGCTTTGGCCCCGGACAATTTCGTTCTGGACATTGGCGCTGGCGCCTTTGTCCGCGACCGTTGGGGAGACGAGGTCCGTAACGTCCGCGCGCCCCGTGATACGCCAGCTTCCATACTGCAGGAGGTTTGTTTCTTCGCGGGTCATCTTCGCGATATTGCCGCCAATAAGAGAGTCGCCGAGGAATTCGTTCAGACGGAGTTTGATCTCTCGCTTTGTTAAGTAACTCAATTGTTTGGGGAGGTTCTCCGCTGTGCGGGTACGGAAATTATCGCCCCCGGTAATCTTCCCGACGATGGTGTCGTGGCTAAGCTTCGGGTGGTCGCCGAGCGTGCCCATGTTCTCGCGAACGCTCCGCTGCGGCTCGCGAGTCATGAAGTCGATCTGGGCCGCGGCGGTAATCGCGGAACGACCCTTGGGGGCGGTCGGCCGGGTCATGACTGCCTCGACAGTGGCGGTTCCGACGTGGGCTTTAGGGGGACCTACCTCGCGCAGGATCAGTCCGGTGCCGGTGGTCTGCGTATGAACCTCGGCCGTTTCGTTGCCTACGCTGCCCGACACACGACCCAGCAACGAGATGTTGACAGCGTCGCCGGGCAATATGTTGAACAGGCCTTGCAGGTAACCGCGGTAGCGACTATTTGCGATATTTGAACTGTTGACGCTTAGGGCTTTCTGATGGCCGGTGGACACGTCCTCTTGGGCTTTATCTTCTACGGGGGCTATCGTGTCGATACGACCGCGGAGCGCTATCTTGCCCCCCGGCACCGACTTTAGCGCAACTTGTGTGACATCGCCGTTGGCGTAATTGCGGAGCGTTCTTTGCAAGGCATTCGCCTGGAGGTGCTCGGCGATTTCGTTGCGGACGCTGGGCCATTTGTCGCCGAAGACCTCGATGCCATCCTTGGACATGGCACCAAGGACATGGTTGGCAATGAGGTCCTCTTTAGGAGTCGGTCCGCCGGCGCCATCATTCGACGGGCTATGGGTGGTACCGGCAGCGCTGGGGTCTTCTGTGGAGTGACGTCGGCTGCCGCCGGCAGTCGCAGCAGCATCGACGGGCACCCGAGCCGGCCCCTGATGCGGTCGGATCTTGACGACCAACTGCTCGGGTCGGAGTCGCAGGTCCGGCGGCGTGCTCTGATCGCCGCCGGGGAGGCGACCTTCGGCAGGCACGGTGTCGGCACTGATGTCTGTGTGGGCAGGGTAGGAGAAGACACCGGTGAGCCGAACCGGTTGCGGGTCTTTCGGAATGTCAGTTAAAGCGCGGGCGGCACCATGCTTTTCATAACTTATGTGAGCCACGACCGCGTGCCGGTAAAGGTCGTGGAGGTCGATCATCCTGATTCTGCTTGGCTGGTGCACCTCTTCCGCGACGTCGAAATTCGCAGCGGCTGCGCGCTTTTGGGCGCCTTTCGGGTCACGAAGGCGGTAAGGGAGATTCGTCGAGTGGCTGTGGGTGAGCTGCCCGCTTACCGTGCCGTGCGGGACGGGCACCACTATGCGACCGCCGACCACCCTGGACACCACGTCACGTTGACTATGTGCGGAGCCACCCCGCAGGTCTGTGGTCACATCGGTATCGAACTTCGCGGACTGGCCCACGTATTTGGCTTGTTCGTCGCGCACCAGCCGGACCTTGACAGTGATGTGGCCGGCGCCGCCCAACACCGAGATCTGGTGAGACCATTCCTGGCCAAACTGGTGAGTAGCCCGAGGGAACAGCACCCGATCGCCGAAAGCATCGGACAAGCCGTCTACGTCGTCTTCCGACGCGTAGTGGAGCATCCCGCGGAGGTCGTCGTGGATCGCATCCGACAAGGCAGTGAGCGGGTCGAGACCGATCAGCATGTCGTAGGGGTGCCCGCTGGGCAACGCTGCATGCCTTGGCGGGCTCGGCGAATCCTTCGGCTCTTCGCTTTTCTGCCAGTCCGGTCTAAGGTCCGCGTCGGCCTCCTTATCTCGAAGGGCTGCAATCTTGAGGAGCATCTCACCTTGGATGGCAAACGATGGTTGCTGTTCTCGGAGAGAGGTTTCCGAATCGAGCGTCGCTCGTCGGCTTGGGCCTGCGGCGGTCGTGATGCCCGTTACAGAGGCCGGGCTCGGCGGGGGTACCCCGATACGCGAGACATTCCTGCCTGAGCCCGCGACTGGGCTCGCGGTCTCAGGGCTCCCGTGCTCCGAGCCGTGAGTTTGGGAGTCACCGGGATCATGCTGCGTGGTCAACTCCTGCGAAGACGGGTCAGACATTCGCCGTTGGAAGATACGTCTGAGAAGACCCGCTGCCGGGATCGTGGCCGGTCTAGGCCCAGCTAAGGAAGACGGCGAGACGGACCCGGGACGCTCCAAGGGCACCTGCCGGCTCAAGTGTGCGGGGCTTGTGGTGTCCGTTCGAGAGGTTGAGCTATCGACTTCGCTGCCGCCCCCATCGCTGTCGGGGCTGTGAGTTTCGGGTTTGGCGGAACCATGCCGCTTGGAATTCTGCCCACCCGCAGCGAGGCCAGACGTTAGCAAGGGAGGTAGGTTTTGCCTAAGACGAGCCAATCTCTCTGTGTCAGTTGGGGAAGTGGGTCCGGTGGGCGGCAAGCCCGTGGCGTCGCGGCGGTCGGGCGGCCTAGTGCCGTCGTCGGTGCTGCTCTCAGCGGGGGCTGTCCTATCGTCGACCTGCTCGGCAAATGAGGCGACCCGGACGTCTTCCTGGAGGGTTTTCAGGGCTGTATTCGGTACTAACGATGACCTGCGCGGCCATAGTCCGACGACTGGTGACGCGGCACGGTGGGTCACGTCGTCTGGGCTCGCCAACGCAATACTGTCCGGTTCGTCATAAATGGGGCTTTCGACCGGAGCGTCGGCGGAACTAGGCCCGTGAGGCCCCCCCCCAGGCAAACTCGAGGCAGACGATTCCCCCCCGGGAAAGGCGCGTCGTCCGAGGAACGATGCGCTAAACGGGCGAAAGCGGAAAGGCGACGAGTTCAGTGAGCCACGCCCGGTTGGGGAAAGCGAATTCTCCGTGCCAGACCTCGTCAAGGAACCCGGCAGCCAGGACCCCTCGTCTTCGGCGAGTACCGCGGGTTCGATGGGTTCGGCGAGCGGAGCGTCTGATTTGTGTTCGACGGGGCCAGCGTCTGCGAGTTTCCCAAAGTATCCGTCGGGCCAGTCGCGTCTGAAGGTGGGTGGCAAGTCGTGGGGGTTTTGCGCGCGGGCCGCCAGTTCGGTGTGCGGGATCGCGATTTGGATTGGGAACAAACCCGATTCGTGCACAGTGCGCTTCGTGCCAAAGCGCCTCGAGCCCTCAATGGTTCCGTCTATGCGCAACCAGCCCGAATACTCCGCCATCCGCTGGTCGAACTTAGTAACCACACTCTCGCGTCGCCCTGCGCGGAGGTCGTCGCCGGCTTCTATATTTTGATCCAGCCCGAAAATCCCTTCACCCAGCAAGGTTTCGCTGTCTTCTCCAAGGGAGCCATGTCCATGGTTCTGCTTGTCGCGAGAAGCTGTATTCGCATAACCCGTGGTGAGTTCGGTGCCTGGGCTCGACAGTGGGAAGAACTCCCTCAGGTAGGTGAGCTCGTGGATGTTGGCTACGAACGAGGCTTTGGTCTCTCTGTGCGTCAGTGCGCGCTGCTGGGTCATTGCAGGTAGTGCGCCGCGTACTCGGTTAAGGTGGTACCAGGATGCGGCGTCGCCGCGGCGCGACGAGCCGTCTTTGCGGAGTCGGTTCCACTTTGCGCCGCCATACGCTTGGCGACCCATGGCGTCGACCATGCCTTGGAAACCGTGCAAGTCCACGTTGGTAACCCGATACATGCTGCCTAAGCCGGTCAAAAGCGCATCCTGCGAACCGCGAAGCATTGGTGCGCGCGGTTCATGGTGGCTGGCGTCCGAGCTGCGCTTGGTGAGGGCGCGGGGGTTCCATATCTTCCGCTGCGTTATCGAGTTTCGCTCGACCGGCGGGCGGGGGCCCCAGATCCCCCGCGGTGGCCTCCACACCGTGCTATTCATGTATTTCTCTGGCGGGCCCTGCTTTTCCACCAGCACGTCGAACTGGGCGCGTCCCTCATACAGCGCACCTTTAAAACTTGCTTTAACCCTCGCACTACGGTTTAACGGCACGGTGATTCTCTTGTGCCATTCATGTTCAAAACTCGCTTTGAGCCGTTCATGGAGACTTCGTGGCACGGGCACTTCTGCCAGCGTTGCGTTGATGGGCTCGGCATCGTGGGTTGCAGGCGCGGGTTTTTCCTCGGTCTCCGAATTTTTACGTTCCGTGTCGCGGTTGCGGGTTGCGGGTTGCGGGTTGCGGGTTGTGGACCCAGTCATGCTGTCAAGGGGTGCGTCTGTCTGCCCGGCATCGTCGTTGGGCGGCCGGCCTTCCCTGGATCGCCAAAGCGAGGATGGTCGAAATACGTCGAGTTTCTTGGGGGGCGGTGGATGCATTACGAACAGCAGGCGAGCCTGTCCGCGCCAGGCTTCACCGGCTGTCGGATGCTTAAGGGTGTTACGCCAGCGATACTGGACGCCATTCGTCACGCTGCGGATTGTTTTTCCCCGGCTGAATACTGCGTCCAGACCACCGACAAATTCATCGGAGGTGTTCTGGCCCCGGAACCTGCCGGGAGTCGGGATCTCCAGAGACAAGCCCCGCTGCTTGCGGCGTGCCTGTGAGGTATCAAGCTCGCTGCCGTAGTGAAACTCCGGTCCGACTAGCGTGCCGGTCTTACGCATCATCTGGCCCACGCGATCCCTGTCAATCGGCTCGATCGAGGCAAAGACCTGGACGCGACCACCATTCGTGAGCTGGTATTCCCGCGGCTGCCCATTGGTCATGCCGTGCAAGTGAGCCTGCAAGTCCGCGGGATCGAGCTTCTCCAGGACCTCGCTCATCGCCTGGTCCGCTGAGTCGGCGTAGGTCTTGTTGAAAGCCGCCGCCATACCCGGGCTTCTGACAAAATCCTCGACCGTCGCTACCGGTAGATTCCGGGTCGAGAGTTGCGTTTGCCGGCCTGAATTGGCGCCATCTGACCGGGACACATCGGTGCTCGCCCGGTTCGGAGTCGCCGTCCCATCTTGGTCCTGCAACAACCATAGGTTCGTCACAACGTCGGAACCATTCAGCCTCCCGGTGGTCGCCACCCCAAATGGGCTGCCGAGATCGCCATCCCCACGGTCGTTGACATCTCGGGTGGGAACGACCACCTGAGTGTGATAGTTGATGCTGTGAGCGGAGCGCTCAGTCGTTTCCGAATCCCCAGTTAGTCGGGAAGTGATTGTGGCATGAATTCCTCCGTGGAATCGGGTGGCGGGCTCTCTAAGGGTTAACGTGCCACTGACCTGACGGTCAGCGTAGACGTTGGACCGATGCCGATCGGCCACATACTCGAGGTTAAACGTCGCGGAATCGGATGCTTTGCGGCCCGTCCAATTTCCGCTCAGAAAGAAGAAATAGCGCCGGATTTTGCCTTTGGTTTTAACCGCGGTCTGGGCGTTGTCCGAAGTATGTTCGAAGTCCTCTCCCGGACCCGTTACCGGTTCCTTGAACACCAGGTACGACCGTTCGCCGTTTAGTTCCAGCTCAATCGTGAGGAAACGTCCGTTCCCCAAATCGACCTCAACCTTGACCGTGCGCCCTCCTCGCAGAACGCCAGCGGCCCGAGGCCGCAGAGCGTTGTCGGAGAGCAGCGCTTCGATCCGTTGTCTACTGGCTTCCCACACCGCGTCGCCGCCCTTGCTCCGCACCAGGGCTTCGGCGAATTTAAAGGCTGCATCTCCCTCTTCTGACTCGAACTTTTCCACCACGTCGAGGCCGCCAATCAGCATTTTGGGGCCGATCCGCTCCGGGATCTGTGGATCAGGTGGGCCACTCCCATCGTGGTTTTCCGCCGCCGGTCCTGGCCGCAACTGGCGAAGGTCGCGGTTCGCGGCGGCCGCCTCGGCCGTAGCAGGGCCGAGGCGGCTCAGTTCGCCTTGGGCCAGAACGTCTTTCAAGTCATTCAGCGCCTTGGTGTACCGGTCCCGACTCGCTCGGACCAAAACGTCAAAACTATCAACGGGCTGTTCCACCGGATTGTCGCTGTGAGTGGAACGGTGCAAGTCGCGCACAACAGAGGATGGGTTGTCGACGGAAGCACGTTGTGCGGCAGTAATACTGGGCGCTTTGGGGCCATCCCGCAACGCGCGGATGTCGGCGCGAGCGGCAGACGCCGTCGACTGGTCCGGGTGGGGCGAAGTCGTGCCGGTTTGCGGCTCAACATGGGGTCGTTGGACAGCACCGTCGTAGTGGTCGTGACCGTTGTAGAAAATCCCGACTACCCGGTCACTCCCCGCGGGTCCCACGTCGCCCACACCCGGGGTCCGCACGTTGTGTAGTAGTCGTATGTCGAAGGCATGGGCCACCAGGGCCGGAAACGTCTCGCCGTAGCTGGTGTTCCAACCGCGTGTGTCCGATTGCCAATTTCGCACGGCCGTCATCAGTTGCTGATGCTCTTCGGCTGTCAGCGGTCGGCGGACATTGGTCTCTCTGACAGCGGTTTGCAATCCGTCGATGTCCAACTGGCGCAGGGGCGGCAATTCGTTATTGGCTTTCAAATACCTGAACTGAGCGGGCGTGCCGAGCGCTTTATCGTCCAGTTCCCAGCCCGTTGGCTGTTCCTTCAGTTTCACCTCGGATTCGGCGAGTGCACGCGCGTCCCGCTCTGACATTCGCGGTGCGCCCGTCGAACCGTCACTCCTCGGCATCAGCTCCCGGACTCGCGCCTCGACATAGCGCTGACGCAACACCTGTGGGGACATCCAGCGCTCGTGCGCCTCGGTCACGCCGGCGCCCGCTAATCGCGCCAGCAATTCATCTTCCTTCAAGAAGGGCAAGACCTGCTCGAGTTGGTCCATCTGTTCTTGGCTTCGCCGATAGGATTCGACAACATCGAGCGGCAGCTGGGCCGGGTCAACGCGACTGACCCAGTCCAACACGCTTCGATGTAAGGCGCGTGCGGCCTGACCGAGCGCACCGCCGGCCGCAGCGGGACTGTGGGCGGCACCGCCGGTCAGCTGCTCAAGGATGGCCGCATGCTGGGTGCGCGCATCAAATGAAGATCCCATATCGGGCCAGTAATGCGGCGGAGCGCTCACCAAAACCGCATATAACAAACACCATCCGTCGCCAGGTACCGGCACCAACTGCCTCGGGGCGGACTCCCCAACGCTATGCGACTCGCCGCTGGTCGGCTGTGCTGCGAGCTGACTGTTTGACTCGTCCTCATCATTTTTGGTCGGCGCGTTGTCGGCAGGTTCGTGTGTTCCGTGGGCGAGGTCGGTGAGCGGAACGTCATCCGGTGATACATGCTGCGCCGGCTCGTGTAGTTCCGAGAGATGTTGTGGTGGAACAAGTTTCAAGGGTATGTAGATGCTCCATTCAGCAGCTTTGTAGTCACCCGCATCGAAGTTGGGCGGCCAGTGCTGGATTGAGTTGTCCCGCCCATCGAGGGCATATACCTCTGCGCCGTCAAAAAACGCGTTGAAGGCGTGCGCTGACGATTTGCCGTTTGGCCCACGTCGCGCAACAAAGACCACCGCGTGCGCGCCGGAACCCTGATCTCGCAACACCGCCTCGATGCCCTCCAACGACGCGCGATGCGCCGCAAAACCTGTCACCTCTTCCAACTGCGCCTTCAAGATCCCCTCCTTGAAGGGGGGGGCGGTCTGAAAACCCGCACGACCCGACAAGCGATCAAACACCGCGATCGTGGCCTGCCCGCAGTTGAACATTCGGGACCTAGTCTCACCGCCATGGACATCGACGTTGATCTGGCTGAGCCAGGGTCGGATCTGCTCAATTGTTGTCTCCGCCCGCGGCAACAAATTTGTGGAACTCAACTTCGAATGTTCAGCTGACTCGCCAGGCTCGGTCGACCGCTGCTCATCACTCTCATCCTGTGGGCGCGAGTGATCGCCCGGATCCACCATTTCGGCTACCGCTCGGCCGATCTCATCGCGCCGCGAATCCTGTTCAATGCCTTCGATATCCGGGTCAGAATGCGACAAAAGCGGATCACCACTAATGCTCTCATCCGGGGCGGGTTCTTGCTCGGTGTCACCCTCTGAGGGTTCGGCTTGTCGGTGTGAAGACAGCGCCCGGCCGGACTCGTCGACCGAATGGTCCAGCGATCCCTCGGCTTCCGTGCCGTCCGGGCCTCCTACCCGGTGCTGCCCACCCTGACCCGCCGATTCGTCACCGCGTGGTGGGGGCCCGGCGCCTTCAGGCGGCACCGCTTCTCCGAGTTCAGACGGGCCGCCCGCGCCGCGGTAATGTGCCGACGCGTCATGAGGTAACCCGTCACCGAGCGCGGATCCAACCGCAGGGGTTAACGCAACATCGGCCGAGTCGTCAGCCGCCTCTACCGCCGGCTGTTTCCCCTTGCCCTTATCGTCAGACGAAGACTCAGTCCGGCTACCGTCTTCGCCCCGGCCGGGGGCCAAATGAGGCGGGCTTTCAACCGTGTCACTGAGTTCGCGCACTGCTGTATCGCTGCCGGCCGACACCGTTGAAAGCTCGGGGGCCTGGCCCTCACTCCGCTCTGAGGCATATTGGGGCACCCCAACCACCGGCGCCTGCTCCCGCGGTTCCGCAGGGGTCACCGAGCCCGACCCACCGGCGCCCGCGGTGAGTTCGGCTGATATCAGCCTCGCGCGATGATCCAGGGTGCGGAACCGATCGAACCTGCCCAATACCTGCTCCCGGGCCTTGATGTCCTCGTTGGTGAGGTCCGCCATTCCGGTTAACTTCCGGACCCGCCGGCCCAGGGAGGCAAGCTCATCCGGCGTCAGTTCAGGAGCATGCACCGGCCGCGGCTGCTCGGGCACCGGCCCCCCCAACCTCTCGTAGAGCTGGTCAAGGATCCCCTGCACACCGCTGCCGCTATCCCCCTCATAGCGGCGCCCCAACAACCGACCCACCCCATACTCGGCGACAAACTCACTTGGGTTCTTCAAGGAGTATTCACTGACCGCACCCACCCGCACGAGAATCGCGTAGAACGGGCGCAGCCTCGAGCTGTGTACGTCCACAGAGGAACGCGGATGGCTGGAATGATGGAGCCAGTGCATCATCTCGTGCAGCACCACACCAAGAGCATGATCGTGCAGCAGCGACGGAGCACTATCAGGAAGCGGCGGGCCGAGCGCTGTCGTTGTGATGGTCACGAAATCCGGTAGCGAGAATCCGCCCTGGAAGTCGATTGGGCGTTCAACCCTTATCTTCCCAATGCTGAACGCCAGCCTCGTCGCTTCGGGATTACTGGTGTCAAGCCGGACGTCCAAGGTGCGGTGATAGCGCGGCAGCATCACCTGTAGTAGGTCTGGCCCCAGAGTGTAGCCGCCCCGCTCCAGCAGGTCCAACGCGGTCATAACCAGTTTTTCGCGCGGTTCCGTTGAGGGATCCGGGTGGAATTCGTCCGGTCTGTAAAACCGCACCTTGAACCCGTGCGGCGTCTGACGATCATGCGTAACGAACAACCCGTTGTCCCCAGCGGCAGCACTGCTACCGCCCTCGGGCGGCTGATCACGATGGTCGAGGTAAGTTTTCACCTCCGGATACACCCGACGAGTCTGGCGTGCAATCTTTTCCAGTTTCACACCCGGATCAATCGTGATCATCTCGAGGCTGTGCTCGAGGTCCTGTTTGTATCCGAGATTCACCCGGCTTTTCAGCCGTATTACGTTCCTTACCACGGCGAGGGTAAGGCGGCCTGATTTAGGACCTGCCCCGCCGGTACGTTCAGCAGCAGCGTATTCCGCTGCGCTTACGGGCAGTCGCTCGACCACCGTGCCCAACAGCGGCGCAACGTTGCGATTCCGGTTAGCAACTCCGGTCGGCTCATCAGCAGAACCCTGCTTCCGCGCTGCCGGTTCGGCCATTTGACGGTTGGTCGTTGGCGGCAGGTCGTTGCCCGTGTCGGGCGCGCCGCCCGGCAGGCCCAGGGGTCCGGCGTGGGCGATGTACCCGGCGATCCGGTAGGCCACTTTGATGCTGTTGTCGGCGCGCTCAGCGCTGGTGAGGCGGTCGTACCAATCGGCGATCTGGTCGTCGCCGATGGGTGTGGGTGTGGGGTAGCCGAGGGCTCGGAGTTGTCTAGATACCTCGATGCTGATCGATTGGGCGCGGGCGGGATCAGTGGCCCTCAAGTCCGCCCAGGTGTCGACATGGTGTCGGCCCGAGGATGCAGCCAACCGCGACGGCGCCGACGAACCCGCCGCCGTCTGATCAGCACTGTGCAGCACGGCAGGGTCGGTGTCATGGGGTTCGGTTTTGATGCGTTTGGGTGCGGGTTCTGCGGCGCGGCGTTGGGCGCGTTGTTCCCGGGCGGAGGGCGGCTGGAATTGGTCCAGGAACCTCGAGCCGTAACTGACCAGCACCGCCGCGCCGGGCGTCAGGTTGGCGCCCCCGATCATCACCGACACGTGTTCGGTGCGCCGCCGACCCCGGTTGTCGATCATCTGCACCTTGAACGGCACAAACGCCGCGTTGATCCGCGACAGGTCATAGGCGCGGCGCTGCCCCGCGACAGGAGCCCTCAGCGCGGTATTGGCAAAGGCCATGCTGTTGGGGGCCCCATCAGCAGAATAGGTCGACACCGCCGCACCAGCACCACGCTCGTCGGCAGCGTCCATCAAATACCACTCGTTACCTCGATGCGCGGCCTGCGCGAGCGCCTCGTCGTCTTCCCCACGCAACAACGCACCCATGTAGATCCCCAAGATGTGGCCATCGACACCACGGCGAGCGCTCTGGGTGGCGAACAACCCGAACTGGCCCACCAACTCCTGCTCGTGATCGGCCACCTCAGCGCCGCTCAACTCCCGCGCCTGCACCGCCGCCGCTTTCGTTTGCCGCGCCGCGCCGCGCCGTGAGTTGTCGATCAACCGCCAAAGTTCGGCGCGCACCTGCTCGCGCAGCGCCGCCACCGGCACCCCCGGGCCCAACACCGTCGGCAACGACCCGTGCCGAAAACCCTCCTCCACACTGAGCACCTGCACGCTGGAATGCACGAACCCCTCGTCATCGGCGTAATCGGCGTGCACCCGGGCGTGGGGATCACGAACATCGCGCAACGGGAACTCATCATCAGCGCCCTCCCACGGCGCCATACCGTGATGCACCACCACCGCGCTGCCCTCATCGAAGACCGGTGACCACACCACCGCCTCATCCGTGAGATCCCCCACCTCACCGACCTGCATCACGAACCGAGTCCGCGACATGTCCACCGCCCGCTCGTGCCACCACCCCGCCCCCTCAGCCGCCGGCACCACCACCGGAGACCCCTCCCGCTTCACCCCATACGCCCAACCACCCACCCCTACCGCAGCACCCGCCGAGCCCGCACCGTCGGCATCACTACCCTCACCCACCGACACCGCCGGCGAGTCGCCTCCCGACCCGGCCGCCGTCAACACGACATGATGCCTCGCGTTGCCGGGGGTCACCGTGGCGGTGCCCACCTTCTGCCCCGAGACGAACGCCTCAACGACACCACCCTCGTCGAGCAACCCCGCGATGTCGCGGTTGTCGAAGACGCGATCGTTGAGCGTCAACGTGACACGCTGGCCCGTATATTTCGTCAAACCGTTCAACTGCAGTTTCTGCCCCTTGTGTCGGAAAATGACCGCGCCGTTCTTTTGAATTGGGATACCTGCTTTGGGGGTACGAGATTTGTCGATGCTGTAATAAGTTTTGCCCTGTTTCAACGGGACTTGCCACACAACGTCGTCGGCGTTGTCGGTGTCGCGGCGAGAAATGGTCACCTCATCACCTGAAACCTTCAGGAAGCATGTCTGGTGCGCGAACGTGGTGCGCAAGTTGAAGACGTACCGAGTGCGGTTCAGGTGCACATATAGGTGACCCCACTTGGTTGTCTTATAGGGCGTGAACGTGGCGTGCCGGGATGCTGCGGCGATCTCTTGGTCACTGCCGAGGTGGTGGCCGTCGCCGCTGGGGATGGCGCCACCGGTGGAGGGTCCAGGCCGATCCGGTGAGACCACACCGCGCTCGGATGCCCACCGCCCAGCGGCGCCGGTCCGTGCGGCATACTCGCCGAGCAGCACGGTCAGCTCGATGCGTTCAGCATCCTCGAGGGGCTCCAGCGGCCCCAGATTCGTGGTGATCAACTCGGCAATCAAGTCCGCGTCCTGGACGCGGACGTCCCCCGATGCCGATTCCTGGCCCTGCCTCACCCGGTTGACCGCAGCCAGATAGTGCTGCCGATCCGGCAGCGCGGCAGCGCTGTCAGCGTCGTCGACATCCATGTCGATGTCCGAACGCGCCCTGCCCTTGCCCTTGTCCCGATTCGACCCGATCAGTGGCCGGTCCGGGTCGCCCGCCGCCGTGCCCTGCGACGCGTAACGCCCCGCCGTGAACTGATGGTCCAGGGGTGGGCGGCCCGGACCCGCCAGCTGCGACCGACCGGCCGGGGCCAATCGATCAGCGGTCCCATCGGCATCCGGGGGCAGCGCGTCAGCCAACGGCAACAGGCCGGGCCCCCCGCCACCCTGCCGGGTGGAGGGCCCGGCGCCCGGGCTGGACGCGGGCCCCGCCGGCCCGCGCCCCAAAGGGCGGCTGCCGCCGCGGGTGGACACTATCGGGTGACCCGTGGAAACCTGGTTGAACAGCGCGTCGGCGATCTGCCTGGAATTGCCGCGACGTGCACTATCGGGTAAGTCCCGATACGCCCGTTCGACGTAGGTACGCAGCTCATCGTCGGACACCCCGAGACCGGCCATCAGACCTGGGGTCTGGCGCACCCTGCCCAGCACACTGCTCACCGCGCCCTGCCCGACACCGTCGAGCGCCCCAGCACCGAAGCGCCCGGCGGCCGTGGACGTTCCCGGCGCTGGCGTGCTCGACAGCGCCCCGATGGGGGATGCGGTGGACTCCAGTGACACAAACGGGGGCGAAGCACTGCTCTGGCCGTGTCCCGGCTGGGCACCGACGGAGCCACCCTGGGCACCGTCCGACGCGGCGGGTTGGGGCTGAGGCGGAGTCGATGTCTTGCCGAGCCGCCCGAACACGCCCCCCGTGGTGGTGGGCGTGCCCACGATCGTCGTGGTGGGTGTGCCCACGATGGTCGTGGTGTGGTGTCGATAATGCGCAACGACGTCGTGGGGTCCGCTGCGTTGCACGTCGTTTCGGAATTCCACGACCAGCGGCGCCGGTTCGCCGGTGGGGGTGGCCTGTGTGTCGGCGACGTCCTGGTGTCGCCTGCCGACGGGCCGGGCAGATCTCCTGCCGCCGGGGCGGGCGACCCGACGGTGTCTCGCGGGATCGTCGTCTGTTTCCTCGATCGAATCATCGATCGAGGAAACAGAAGGTGGCCGCTGGTGCGCCCAGGGCACTTCACCCGACTGCCGTGCCGGCCCGAGATGCCGCGCAGGCTGGTCGCCACCCGCTGCAGGATTTTCCGGGAATATCTGTGCCACCGCCTTGCCGACGATGGCCGTCACTTCTGCGTACTTGTGTCCAAGGTCCCCGGGCTTGATGAAGGCGTCGGCGTCGCGCAGCTCCAACACCAACAACCCGGATTCGGCGGCTATTTCAGAATCGAACTCAGCAAGACGGGTGTGCACGCCGAACGCCTCGTGCTGATTGACCGTGCCGCCGGGCTGATGCAGCAGCATCGTGTCGAGGTAGTCGCCGACCCTAAGGGCGCTGCGTCCATGCGATTCCAGCGGGGATGCATGCCGCACCGCATCCAACGGCGCTAACGTGCTGGAATTGTTTCCCACAGGCGCAGCCATGTCGCGGCCCTGGGATCCTTCATCGTCGAGCGTGATGTCTGCAAGGCCGAGTTGATCGAATTGAGACTCGATCTGTTCCCAGCTAGGTAACGCGTCCGCGGGAAGAGGTGCACTCATGGTCCGGGTGGGAGTCACGCGTGCCGAGGTGTCCTCGGTACCGAATTCCTCCTCAAACGCTCGACGGATCTCAGGTGCGCTGTCGTTCAGAAAACCCTGCACCCGCAGGGACAACATGTCATGCACCTCGCGCAGGCTCGGCCGCCGCAACGCGATAGCGCTCAGATGCTTAGCAGTGGGGTTCGCCGGACTAAACACCGTCTTCGCCAACGCAGCGGCCTGTACGTACGTCAACCACATGGCCCCGTTCAGCTCGCGCAGTTCGGTCGCGCTATCCCGCCGTTCTTGCCCACCCTGCTGAAGACTCGACTCAGACCGACCGCTGTGCAAGCTGTCCTGGAACATCTTTGCCACCGTGACCGCGAAATTCCGGCCATGCTGAAGTGAGTCCCTCGTATCGGGCCGAAGGGCATCACGCCCGCTGATTCCGCTCATGAACTTCTCGACAGCCACCAGCGGCACTTCCCTGATATGCCGAACCGAGGTCGTCGCCGCTGTGTCATCAATCTTTATTGGCCGGTACACCACGGCGGTCGCGTGCGGATTGAGCAGCACCCAACCTTCAGACGCCGGGAGAATCTCGCCGAGCATAAAACTCCGTGCGCTGCCACCAGATGTGGCGGCTATGTGGTCAAGTGCATTCAGTCTGTGCTGCAAAACGGCCAGCGACGACGCGGTGTGAGACTCTTGGCCGCGGCCATCAGAAATCGGCCGGCGGTTAACAAACTGCAGAACCGGCTCCGTTACCCTTTCCAGCCAATTCTCTGCCGTACCTGCTATCGCGCGCGCGCCGTTCCCCGCGTCTTGGAAGGTCCCGCTGTATGCGATCACCACCTTCAGACCATGACGGTGGTTAATGGCCAACGGCGTCTGTTGTCCAAGTCCGTCTGCTGAGCTATACCACTCGGTAGTCCCCTCTGTGATCATTCCCGGCGGAAGCCTTAGGTAGCCGCCCCGGTAAGCAACCTCGATCCCGCTCTGGCGCGACCCAGCTTCCTCGACCCACACAATCACCTCACGCCGCGCCGCCGCATCAACCCGAGGATCACCCGTCACCGAAGTGTCGTGAGCAAGCGCACGCCCGCGAGACGCGGGGCCGCGCACAGTCACTACGTGCGCAGGCTTTTGGTGTGTGCGCAATAGTCCCTGAACCTGCGCCTCCAGGAAATTCCGGGCGGCACGAGCGCGCCGCCATCCAGCGATCATCGCTGCGCCGGCTAACCTGCCGCCATTCCCACCGCCCTCCACCCGCACAACCAGACCCCGCCCGCCAACCGCGTAGCGCCGAACCGCCTCATCGACAATGACCGCCGCGAAATCCTTGATCTGTTTCTGCTGCTCCACACCGAGTTCCTTGACCCCCTCGTCAAAGCCGATGCGCCATACCTGATTCGGCGCCGCAGCCGGGCCGCCACCAGACCTATCGTCGACACCACGGACCGCCCCACCATGCAAATCATCATCTGCACCAAAACCATGGGCCGAATCTGATGATTCCCAACGACCAGCCCCATACCCCCCGCCAGACACCGAAGAAGACGGTACGTCTCTGGAAGGCAACCCAGCAGCCCGGACCTTGAACAGCGTGGACAGTTGCGCGCGGAAGTCTAAACCGTGACTACCGCCCCGTAGCCGCAACACCTCGGCGGTTGGACCATCATCAGATCCCTCCACGCCCTCAGATGCTTCACGCGCACGCCGATTGGCCGACCCGGCCGCCGGTGGGACCGGCAACTGTCGACGGCTCCGCGTGCTCGGCGCTGCGCCAGCGCTGTCGTCCACGGCCTCGCCGTGAATTGGCTTGCTAGGCACAATAGTTGCGCTCGTGCCGGGCAAGGGGACACGAGCAATCAGCGAAGGCGTCTCGCCACTCACCAGCAGTTGCTGACTTACATCCTCGCCACGCTCCCTGGGGGCCCCACCCGCCCGATCCGCAGAAAAGCTGCCGGTCCGAACATAGGTGGCGAGGTGATCTGCCAACTCTTGCTCCGTGTAGTTGGGCCGCGGCGTGAGCAGATCACCGAGAGCACCGCCAGGACCCACAATCCCGGCTCGTCGCGACTTTTTGACCGCGGCACGCACACTCGCCGCACGGTCTTCATCGAGTCTGGCAACGAACCCATCACCAACACTTGCGCTAGCGCCTCCTAACGAGGGCTGGTTGCTAGTGACGGGATCATCTGACACACGGGTTGGGCCCGCCACGGCTGCTCCGCGCGTCCCGGTCACCGCCAACTGGCTCGCTCGCTGCGCGGACGACTGATCGGAGTCATCATCGGCCCGGGCGATGCTAGCTGTCGTGGCTACGGCCAGATCAGCAATGCGCGCGCGAGACGCACCGACGGACTCCCCAGCCTGCCCGGCCGGCGTGGGTGCTGGCTCGGATCCACGCTCAGCATTGACCGCATCAAACCCAGCACGCACTGGCCCGCCCAGGTCCTGGCTGTGGCCGCTGACCGCGGCACCCCCCGACAATTTCGCTCGGTGGTCCGTAGGTGGGTTGACGGCATCGGACTGCGCTACCTCACCGCGAGAACTCGCAGCCCCATCACCAGCAGCAGTACGCTGCGGTAAGTCCGCGCGCGGTGTGAATTGCGGAGGTTCCTCGACCACGGCCGTGTATACCGGCAGCTGCTCGTGACTTGCATCGGAGTCGTCGCCGGCCTCTCGTTGCAATAGATGCGCGTCTCGGGTGGGTACCGAAATATCAGGGCGCGCTGAAATCGACAGAGCGGGCGGGACCGGAAGACGACGACGAGGAGGCGCCGGATCATGGGACGCCGCAGCGGGCGGCTGTTCCACCCCCACCTGCTCTGCCGCTGTCAGCGCGCCCTGGTAGTCGGCGACAACGCCCCCGGCCCACGATCGAATAGTGTCAAACCGAGGAAGGTCAAGCTGCCTACGCTCATCCCCTATCAACCGTTCCATAACAAGCTCGTCGATCCAGCGAGTATGCGCGTCACCGTCAGTCTCCTGGTGCGCGTGCCGGCGGGCAACGCGCACCAGCGAACCGAGGATCAGATCCGGGTCTTCATCGATTTCTGCCGCCCACAGTTCCTCATACGCGTTCCACCATTCCCGACCCTCCTTTTGGGTCTCAAGCCACTCCTCACCGTGGAGCGCTCGCCATCCCGGATCGTTTTGCACCAGCCATTTCACGGCTTCGGGAGGGTGGTCCTCAATGGCCGAAGGTGCTGGGGGAGGATTGTCGTTAATCGCCGAAGGCGCTTCGGACGGGACGGCCCGCTGCTTGCCCTTTTTTATTTCCTCGCGACCACCTCGGCTCACCCCATCGCTGGTTGGCCAACCATCGCCGACTGGCAGACCATCAGACCGTCTCTTCCCCCCCTCGCCAACAGGACTAAACGCAGCAGCAGCAGGAGGCGCAGGAAGAGGACGAGTGGCAGCAGGAGGCGCAGGAAGAGGACGAGTGGCAGCAGGAGGCGCAGGAAGAGGACGAGTGGCCTGCCCTGCAGACTCATCGGCACGTTGAGGCATCGAAAGACTGGTGCCCTGGTTAGTGCCGCCTGCGGTATGCCCTTCGTCGTCGTGGGCGACCGCCGGCTGACCGCTCGACACCGGCGGATCCGCCTGCGGCAATCCACGAATCGCACTCCGCGGCGGCCAAGACCGCGTCGGAACATCGGTCTGCTCGCGCAGCTCACCGTGGTGGGGGATTCCCATGAACCACGCCTGCACCCGGTTGCCGTCACGATCCAGCTGTGGCGGCCACATTTCGACGGTTCCGCGCTGACCGTCGAGGGCATAAACATGTTCGCCGTCGAAATAGGCGTTGAAACTATGTTGGTCACCACTGCTGAACCGGACCGCGACCACGGTGTGTGTTTGGGGCCCGGCGGCACTGAGCCATTGCGCGATCTCCTCACTACTATGGCGGGCGAGTTCTAGACCGGTCGCCTCGCCCAGATCCTGGGGCGTCCACTCGGCCGGATGCGCGCGCCCGGCACCGGCAATGCCGGATAACCGATCAAAGACCACCATGGTGGCCGGCCCGCAATTGATCGGCCCGGCCTCGGTCTCCAACACCGCCCCGTCGCTGACCCACTCCATATCGCCAATCCAGCCGCGAACACTGTCCACAGTTGTCGACTCCACCGCCTTGGGTGCCGCCACCTCATCGCCACCCCGACCCACCACCACCCCCGCACCCACGAAGTGCTCCACCCCCACCGACCCAACCCCAACCCGCTCGTCGGCATCACCGTCGACGACCACACCCCCGCCCGGCAACCCATGCAACGCAGTGCGCGTGAAAGATGCCGCCGACGCACCGGGATCGGTGGGAGTGATCAGTGCGCCCAGCCCGAGGTCGTGCAGTTTGGATGCCGCCTGGTCCAGTGCTTGTCGCTGGTGGGGGGGCGAGCCGGAGACGGGCTTGTTTTTGGTGTGCTGCCCAGCGCGGCCCGCCGGTGCTGATCGGGCCGTAGCGGTTGTGTCGGTCTTGTGCCGCTGCTCGTAATAGTCCAAGACCGCCTGGCGCAGCGGTCCCAACGGGTCGCGGGGTTGGTCTAACTGGGCGGTGACCGAGATTGGTGCACCACCAGCCGGGGCGGGGATCTGTTCACGGGCGGCCAACCGCTCGTGGGATTGCTGGAACGCCGCATCGTGCTCCACCCAGCCGATGGGTAGCGGTCCGTCCTGAAACGCCCCACCCCCCCACCGGTATTTGTTGCCACTGCGGCCGGAGCTGACCGCGTAGACAAAGATGTCCACCTGAGCGTCCGCATTGAGCAGATAGGTGAACGTCACTCCCTGATCACCGCCGTCCAGATGCGCGTGCAGCGCAGCATGCAGGGCAACACGCTGCTCTCTGCCACCCTCGCCGGCATTGCTGGCCAAGGTACGAAGCACCGTCATACGACCGGCGGGGAAATCGTCTGGGCCCAGCCCGTTGCCGTAAAGGATGCGCCCACTCATCTGCCAGGTCTGGGGATCAATATCCTTAAGCCCCGCGAGTCTGGCGTGGCGTTGCTGCTCACGCTCGGCGTGCGCGGCGTAGTGTCGCGCGCGCACCTGTGACCACGAAATGCGGGCTTGACCGCGCACCGCGCTCAGCGCTTGCTCATCGAGCACCAAGTCGTGGCGCAACACATAGCCGCCGAACGCCCGCTCGAAGTCGGCCAGCTCAGCATCACTGGTGACATGGACGCCAAACCGGTAATCGTCGATCCGCTCCGGGTCTTCGATCAGCTGCGCCACGATGTCGGGGCGAGCGCCAAACAACGCCAACAAATGCGGCTCCTCGCTCAACGCGCGCACCACCGAAAGCCGATCACGAGTCGCCAACAATTCCCGCAACTCCTCAGAACTCCCCGCCTGCGTCACCCACCACCTATCAGCCGCAGACACCACCGACTCCGCTGGCTGGGCGCGGTGGCGCGCGTGTGGCTTGTCGGGTTCTGCGGGCTGGGCGCGGTGGCGCGCGTGTGGCTTGTCGGGTTCACCAGCGGCCTGCGAACCTTTAGCGGCGCTCCCGCGCGCCGGACGGGCCGGCGTAGACACCGCGGCTCGGGCGTTGCGTTGGGCCTCTAATGCGGTAACAACCGCGGCGTGGTCAACGCCCGAGCCGCCCAACGGTATCCGGCTCAGCGCGTCGGTAAACAAATCTGGATCACCGCTATACATGTCGCGGATCGCGGGATCGAAGAACAACAGCTGCGCCCCTTGCCGCCGGGAATCCAACCACCGCAACAGACGGGCATTGCTCAACACCTCACGCCACAGCGCACCAGATAGCTCGACGCGGTGGCCCGACAACCACCGCACCAAAGCAGGGCGCGCCGCCAGTGCTCTTAACTGCTCAGGCCTCACCGATGTCGTCAACGCCTCATGGCCGGCCAGCACCGCCCACAAATTCGCCGCGTCCTCGGTAGAACGGCGACTGGTCAGCACCGACATGATCGCCCGGTTGGCCCGGATCGCCGACACCAAAAACCGGTGCTGCGACATCGTCTGCACCCGCTGCCCACTATCGGCGGCCAGAAACGACACCAACGCCGGCTGGGCCCCCAACGCGCTCACCAACTCCTGACCCCCGCGAGCAACCGCCTCAAGCACCTGCGGGTGCATACGCACCCACCCCCGAACCGCCGCATTATCGGCCAACAGGGACCCCAGCCCACCGACCCGCTCCATCGCGGCCACCACAGCGGGCTGCGCGGCCACCAACTTCACCATGTCCAGCGACACAAAAATGTTGTCGACCTGCATAGGATGGCGCTCCACCGCAGCCAACACAGCCTCATACTGCAACGGCGCCAACTCGAAGCCACGTTCAGCCAACACCGCCGCCAAACCAGGCACCCCCGCCACAACATCGACCGGATCCGTCTTGTTGAGAACAGGTTGGGCGAAGAACTTGATCGACGCCAAACTGCTGGCCACCGCCGCCGATACCACTTCGTCACGGCCAGACAAGCGGGCCGCCAGGCCACGCGAACCCAACCCCGCATCCACCCCGGACACACCGATTTTGGCAGGCAGCAACGCCTCCACCGCCGGCACACCATCACGAATCAACGCACGAGTCCATGCCCGACTCTGTTGGACGAAACGGTACGTGTCGCTGTGGGCGAAAAGCCGTCCAATCATTTGGCCGGTCCCGACCCCATCAAGCAGAAATCGGGGTTGACAACCGTCTTCTGAGCTCAGATCTCTCAGCGAGACCGTATCGCTGATCGCAGCCGGTCATATAGGTGCGGTAGAGCGGCGCGTGGTTTTGGAGTGTGGCAAACAACTCAGGCGAGTCGTTCATGGTTTGGAGGACAACACCAGCATCGGGCCCTTTGAGCAGGTCTAGAAGTTCAGTGCTGTGGGTGAGAAAGTCGATCAGATCGGGTGTTTTCAGCACCGCCCGCGCCAGCCCTGGTTTATCGCGTATCAGGCCGGCGATAGCCTTGTTCTGGGAAATGGTTGCCCGTATGTGCCCCACAGCGGCCCGACGCTCGTCCGCCACCTGCTGGGTCGCGATGCCGTCGAGGATCTCACCGGCGCGTTTATCATCAGAAGCCTGCAAGTAATCCACCAGCACGGCCTCCCCCGGCCCCACCTCGACACCGTCGTCGAGCAAGACCGGCTCCCCCAACGTGGGAATAACGACGTCGCGCAGGTGTTTCCAGTGGTCCTTGATCACCGCCTTGGGTATCTGGTCGAGATCAAGCCCCGCCTCCATGGGCACAACACCAAAGGTGGAATCCCAAGAGCCCGGCTTTGGTAGCGGACGACTCGCGAGCTGGACCAACAACCCTGGATGAGCATCCAGCACCGCGGCGAAAACCCGGTCACGACCGAGATAATCGAAAAACTCCGGCGCACCCAACAACCGGCGCCAGTGATTAGCCCGCAACCGCAGATTCGGCCTCTTAGCCAACAACTCAAGCGTCTCGGGGCGGACCTTGTCGAGCGAATAAATCACGTCCCCGATCTGCACATCATCCCGCAGGCCCGGATGTTTTCCTATCACCCGCATCAAAAGATTGCCGTGCGCGGTCAACGCATCCAGAAATTCCGGTCTCTGCCGGAGCATTTGATAGATTATTTCATCATCGGGCGGCAACATGGTGATAATCGACTCGTCGCGTGCCAGAAGTGCAAGGAATTTCGGAGTATCGACCATGCTGGTAGCGCCATCGCCGCGGTGCATCGACAATTGGAAGCGCAATCCGGCACTCCACTGCAGCGCCTCCCCGAGCTGCTCGTTAGTCCCGGCCCTGTCCACCAGCAACCCCCCCGCCGCACCGGGCCGTCCACCGAAACTGTCCGGCGACAACAATTTGGCAAGGTCTTTGCTGCGCAGCATGGCGGGAACGATGCGTTGCAGCCCCGCCCAGCCCCCCTCCGCAGGGCCGGCTTCACCGCCAGCCACACCGAAGTAGTTCCGCCACGTGTGCTGGTTTTTTTCCAGCAGCGCGCGCGGGCCCAGGTCGTGGTCGGCGCCCAGCAGCAGATGCCGATACTCATGAGGATGCAGCTCCAGCCCGGCCAGCACCGCCACAATGCCAGCGCGCTTGGGGTTGGTCAGGGCCTTCCATGTCGCCGTGACAGACTGCGGCTGCACCCCGGAATGATTCCAGTCCCCCAGCGCGGCCAGCCGCAACCCCGGGTGGGCTGCCAGGGCGGCCTGCACCGCAGGTGACAGGGCAGCCACAGGCACTGGCGGTGGCGGTGGCTCGGGATCAGCGGCCGCCCCCAACGCTGCGACCAGCTCCTCATCAGAGACCGTATCGAAACGCCGCGGATCCACCGATAACAGCGCGGCGACCGCCGCATTACCGGCCGCCACCTCAAACAACCTCAAATCAGCGGCCAGACGCCCGCTCAAAGCCGGGCTCTCCAGCAAGACATCAACCAAACCGCGATGACCATCCAGCACCGCAACCCACTGACCGATCGCGGTCCGATCCCCGGCCACCGCCTCGAGCACACCTGACAGGTTCACCACCGCCCACGCCAGCACCGGATGAGCCCGCAGCTCCTCAAAAAGCCACCCATTGCCGAATAACGTGTCGTACTGCTGCACGGTCCACCGCGGGCCCACCCGCCACACCCCGCCCTCGTCCACGTGGTTCGACGCTATCGTTCGGAACATCTCCAAGAGGCCCGGCGAATGCACTAGCTCCCGCACCATCAAGGCGGGGGCGCCGCTTTTCTGGATCGCCTCGCCAAGCCCAGGCAGCGAGGCGATGACCAACCTCAAGTAGGACGTCAGGTAGTTCCGGCCAGGGCTGATCAGCGACTCCCACCGTGGCCCCAGGGCACGCAACGCCGCCAAACCGTCGGGGTCCAAGAATCCACCACGGGCGCCGCGGTCGCGTTCAAATCGGTCGAAAATTCCAGCAGCGTCGCCAGGCTTAACGAAATAGGACAAGTCGACCGCCGCTAGTTCGCGAGGCGATATTTGCGCGACAAGACCATCAAAAACGTTCGGCCATTTTTCCACAATGACCGCGATCTCAGCGGCGCGCCGGGCGAAAGCGACAGCAAAATCGGGATTCTCGTCAAGAACACGTGTCACCAGCTGGAACCGATCTCGGGTAAGGCCCTCCAAAGGTGTTAAATCAGAAAACCTCGCCCCAGAAAGTGACTGCGTGATCTTTGTCTGCACATCCGCAGGCCAACTGTGAACAACCGGCGAGACGCTCGCAGCGACCGGCACCGCAGACGCCTTGCCCCGCTTAGGCGCCATCCCCGGACTCACAGTCCTCGCCGGATCCAGCACCGCATGCACCAGACCCGTTCCCGGATTCACCGGACTCTCACCCACCACCACCTCCACCCGGCCCGAATGACGCAGGTCAAGCTGAACCAGACGCCCCTGATCATCGACCAGCACACGCAACGGACCCCGCAACGCCGCCGGCAGCCCCCCCATCTGTTCAAGCCGCCCCGCCGCCGTCACCGCGGCCGAGGGATCAGCGAAACCAACAAACGACCCGCCGCGATCAGGCTGAGTCTCCACCAACACCAACCCGCCATCATTTACATCACGCGCCACCAACACCACATGCATCGGATCCCCCGGCCGCGCCACCCACACCGCAGTAACCCCACCCCGACCCAACCCGGCGGAAAATCCATCAACCCCGTCCACTGCAACAAACCGGCCACCCAACCGCCCCGCCAACCTATCGACCGGCCGAACATCAGCCTCACCCGAGGCCACCATCCCAACCCGCCCCCGCCCCCCCAACGTCACCCCCGCTGTCACCGGCCCACCCATCAGATACGACAACACCCCATCCACCCGAGCCACACAATCAGCCGACACCCCATCCCACGCCCCCAACCCCGACACCGCCGCCACCAACCGAGAATCCACAGCATCCGCAGCCCCCGATACATCCACCACCGCAGAAGACACCGCTGGCGGCGAATCAGATCCATGACCCACATCACTCGACAGCTCAGCGGGTTCGATTTCACCCCGGCCTTCTACGGGTTCACCGGATTCCTCTGTCAGATCACCACGGCTTAACTCCCATGCCCGCGGGTTGGCCCCGTAATCGGCATCAGAATCCTCGGAGTCAACCTCCGGTCCACGCACACGTCTTGTGCGACGAAGCAGGTCAGGGGCGGGCTTCCATGCCCGCGGGCCGGCCCCGTAATCGGCATCAGAATCCTCGGAGTCAACCTCCGGTCCACGCACACGTCTTGTGCGACGAAGCCGGCCAGGGGCGATAGAGGCGGGCTCACTTGGGGGTTGCTGCCCACCAGCGCCCGGCGCGGGCTGACTCGCGGCCTGCTCTTGTCCAACGCCCGACACGGGCTCAGCTGGCGATCCTGCAGAGTGCGGCGACGGCCTTGCTGATCCGAATCTCGGTCTAAGATTTTTCAGACTAGTAGCCCCTGGGCTGGCAGACACGCTGGTTGTCGCAGACGAGATGCTGCCTGCTGCAGCAGCCAAACCGCGGCTAAGTCCACTGGTCACCACCGCCAAAGACCCCCAGGGGTCTGCCGCCTTGCGGGTGATGGTGGCCAAGTCCTGGTACCGCCGGGCGAGGTCTTTCGACGGGATCCATTCTTGTGTGTCGTTGCGCAGCTCCAGCTCCAGTGTCGGCGTGCTGGTTGCAGCATCATCAAGCGCGATATGGCCCGGCGCCACGCCCAACGCCTGCTCCTGGCTAACGGTGACCTCGGGCTGGTGGAGCAGCATCATGTCGAGGTAGGCGCCGACCCGCAACTGCCTACGCTCATGCGATTCCAGCGCGGATGCGTACCGCACCGCCTGCAGGGGGCTTACCGGCGCCTCATAGGATGGCGCCGGTACCTCAGTCAGGTACTTCTTGGAAGCGAGAAGAAGTTGGGTGTTGTAGGTTTCGCTGAAGTGGGGACTTGTGGCCAGAAACCGGGTTTCAAATTGTGTACGGATCGCCTCAGCATTGTCGTTGAGAAAGTCTTGGACCCGCGGCGATAACATGTTACGCACGTCCTGCAGGCCCGGCCGCCGCAAGGTTACCGCGCTAAAGTCCTGGGCAGCTTTCGTCTCGGGGTGCAAAGCGGCCTGCGCCAGCGCGGCAACGTGAACATAAGCCAACCACATGGCCCCGGTAAGCCCACTCAAGTCTTTAGCAATTGCCTGATCGCCCGACTCCACCTGGCCGCTTCGTGCTGCGTCGCCAAACAGCTTTGTTACTTCGGCCGCAAAACTTTGGCCGTCCTTATGCAGCTGAAGATTTTGAGTACTTCTCGGATCACGCTCTTTATCAGGATAGACATCACGGCGTTTATCGGGATAGATGCGTCCGGTGATGCGGTTCATGAAGTTCTCGACAGCCTCTAGCGGCACTTCCTGGATGGGGCGCACAGACGACGAACCCGCCGGGCTAGGGGACTGGACTGGCTGGTATTCGGCGGCGGCGCCAGGAGATTCGAGCACCCAGTCTTCGAGCGCCCATCCCTCAGAGGCCGGCAGGATCTCAGCCAGCGCGACCGCCCGTGCGCCGCCAGCGCCCGACGCGCCAGCAGCCATGCCATCAAGCTGAGTCAACTTCTTTTGCAGAGCTTGCAAAGAGTGGCCGGAACCGGCCTTGCCGTCCTGTTTAAGCACGGCCATCGGCCGGTCGGTGACAAATTGCAGAATCGGGTCGCTCGACTCGTTGAAACCGACCACCACCTTCAAGCCATGGCCTTGGTGAGTGGCCAACACCCGACGGCGAAGTGCGGCCGCGTCCTTCTCCCAACCCTCGGTATCACCAAGCAACTCAGCGGGAAGCTTCAGATGCCCGCCGTGGTATTCGGCTTCGATTCCGCCGCGCCCGTAACGGGGATCACCCACCGGATCGATCAGCGCCTCGGGCGCGTCCGCCGTCGAGGACCTATGCGGCCGCGGCTGTGGCACTTCGTGGCCGGCACCGCCGAGGATCACCGCTAAGGCCCGAGTCAAACTCAAACCCGGCGGTTTGCCTACCGACACCCGCTGACCCGGGGCCGCATGCAGATCAAAATAAGCGACCTGCCCATCAGCGAAGCGATGGGCACCCACCGCATGACCCATGGCATTGGCATGCTGGACAAGAACCAAAGCCGTGGCAGTTCCTTGCCGACCGGCCGCCTGATCAAGCCGACGATTCAGCTCCTGCCACGAAGAGACCGGCGCAGGCTCAGCGCCACCGATCAGCCGGCTGACCGCCCGCCCGCCCAACACCGAATCGTCGAGGGTACGCCCGGTGGCCGGCAACCCGCCAAGACGATCAGGGTACAGAGCCCGCACCGCCTCACCAAGCAAAACGGTGCACGCCAGCGGATCGTTACGCGGATCATCCGCTTGCGGCACGACACGGCCTGGCCCGGCGATCCTATCAATGACGTCGGCCAACTCGTCTGGCGTGTGGATGCCAGGCCCCGCGCCGTGAAATCCCTGGACAAACCGGTGATCGGATCCAGAACGCGAGGGCCGACCACCGGTAGCCACAGACTCATCGCCATGGGGCAAAGGTTCATGGTCGCTGTGCGGCATCGCGTGACCAGGGCCCCGATGAGACCCGTGGGCTATTTCAGAAGCACGAATATCGCTGGTAGATCCCTGGGAAACAGTCCCAGACAGACCGCCCCGGTCCCGACCAGCCCCACTCCCGGTGGCCGCCGGTGGTGGTGGGTGGTCGGGTGCTCGGTGATCGCCAGGGTGGTGGGAGTCGGTGGGCGCGGTGTGGGTGGGTGGGGCGCGTGAGGGTGGGCCTTGGCGGATTCCCATCCGCAGTGCGGCGTCGTTTTGGGAGAGCGGTACCGCATCGCGCAGTCCTTGTTGGGCGGGGGTGGTGTCGGTACCGGTGTGCAGCGCGGTGCGGTATTGGATCACGGCCAGTTGGACTTGGGGATTGTCCGAGAGCCGGAACAGGTCATCGTCGGGGGAAATGTAGTACTTCACACTGCCGCGGTCCCCGCTGCGCGCGGCCCGGTTCTCGGCTTGAATGTCGATGTCTTTAGACACCCCGGAATGCCCGGTGACCACCACGTGCAGACCGCCCAGCGCCTTAGCATGATCATCGAGGGGGATGTCGACCCCGCGTGCGCCCTGCATGTTGATCACCAACACCGCACCCGGCTTACCGGCCTGGGCCACCACCTCCTTAAACGCCTCATCGCGATCCACGCCCTGGCGCAAAAACCACTTCGCGTCGATAGCGACGTGGGCGACATTGCGCTGCCCCAGCTGCGCGGAGATCTGTGCCACCAGATCGTTGCGGTGCGCCAAAATCAACTGCGGGCGCGCAGTGTCCCCCAGCTCCTGCATCTGTGCGACATCGCCGGCGATCGTGGCCAGCTTGTCTTTCAGGTTCGCGCTGACCTCAATGTCGTGGGTGCTCAACCCCGAGCGGTAATACCGCGAAATATCGGCGATCTGCGACGACAACCCCTGCTTAGCGAACAACTCGTTTTTCCCGTTCGCCGTCCCCGAGGCACCCACAACCTGCGCATACTTCTCATACAAGCCGTGTGAGGTCACCTTCTTATCGCCGTCGGAGTCATGACGCACCGCCAGCCCGTGTTTGGCCTCCAGCGCCTGAGCCAATCCCCCGTTCCACCGACTCTCCGAGGACGTGCGCGGGTCATACAAAACCTGGTGGGTGGTCTGATCGATGATGTAGAGCTTGCCGGTCTTGTCATCGATCACGTAATGCACGTTTTCGACATACTCCCAATGCGCCGCGCCGGCCATGTTCAGCTTGCCCAGCTGCCCCTCCACCTGCGCAGGCGCCAGCTCGCCGTGCGGGTTCAGCAGTGCGGTGGCTTTGGCGACCCCGACCTGGGTCAACTGCGCGGGCCCACCGACCGTGTCGGGTTCGCGCCCAAAATCAGCCTCGGTCAGCTCCCCGCTGGCCAACTTGTCAGACAAAAACTCGCGCATCCCCTTGATCGGGTCAGCCACCGCCGCCGCCGCGTCCGCACCGGTGCCCTCCGACAAAATGTAGTGGCCGTGGGAATACACCAGCGCTTCATCGATCTCATCGATCTCGGCGTGAAATCCTGGCCCCGACCCCCCACCCGCACCGTCGTCGCCGCGCCCGCCGACCGACCCGTGCTTGAGCAAGGTAAACGCCGCGTCTTGACTCGTCCCCAAATACACGGTGGGTTGACCCTCTTTGGGCGGCGGCGGTGGATGATCGGAATTGAGCCGGTGCACCGCATACCCGAGCGGCTCCATCACCGCCCGAAAATCGGGTTCCAACTGCTCAGCCAACACATCACGGGTGGTGTGCATATGCACCGCCCCGCCCTGGCCGGCCTTAGCCAACTTAGCCGCCTCCAGCGCGTTACTCATCAAAAACAGATACGACTTACCCTCCCCGGCAGCCATATTCACCACATCACCGCGCTCGAAGGCACCCCCGGCGGCCAGCTGCGTCCACCGCAAGCTCACACCCTTAGTGCGCCGCACCGCCTCATACAGCGCGGCCCTCATATCATCGGGCGTACCGCCCAGCAACTCTTTCAATTCCTCGGTACCCAGGTGGGTCAACCGCTCGGGTTCGGGAATGCTCACATCAGATCGCCCGGCAATATCGAACATCGTGCGCGCAGTGTCATGAGCCTGATTGGCCCCCGCCAACCACGCCTCATAACTGACCACATCCACCGGCGCTGAGGTTTGTTTCCAGCCCCCCACCCCATCCGGGAGCAACACCGTGGGCTGCGACAGGCGGCGACCATGGTCATCCTTGACCTGGCGGTAAGCGATCGTGTCCCCGGTCTTGGTGTCGATCACCTTCTCGTTATCAGGACCAACAACATCACCATGGCCCGTCTTAACCACCTGCACCTCACCCGGATTCTCCCGCGGCCGCGACCAGGTCCCATCGAGCCCGCGGTCAAAACTGGTGCCCTCACCCAAGACAACATGCTGCAACACCCCTTGGGCGTCAAACACCCCCCGCGCCCCCACCGGCAGCTCCACAAACCCATCACCAGAACCAGACCCCACCTCGATCCGCCCACCCCGCCCAGCAATAAACCAACCCCCAACATCTCGACGCCAACCCGCGCCCTCAGCAAACCAATCACCCACCCCCCCGCCACCAGGGCCATCACCACCGCCATCCACCCAAAGCCCTCCCCCACCCGCGCCGAGCTCCTCACGCTCGAGGTCCTCACGCCCCAGATCGCGCACATCAGACGCCGAAGGCACCTGCCCTGGATCGGCCCGGGGCCCACGGTGATCAGCGCCAACAATGTGCTCACCAGCAGCCCCCCCAGCACCCCCAACCCGGGCCTGGGCACCACCCCCACCAAGCTTGCCCCTACCCGCCGACAACCCCCCACCCTCGGCATGGAGCTCCACCACCGAGGACCCCACCCCACCCACACCAGCAACAGCACCACCCACCACCCCAGCGGCCCCACCCCCACCCCGACCCTGCGACACCACCGACCCACCCGAAAGCACCCGCCCCACCGACGCCCCAACGTTATGCCCGCCCTGAGCGGAGTCACCCGTCTTGGCCACAGCCCCCTCAACGATCCCCGCACCCGCCACCACCCCGGACTCACCGACCTGCCCGACCGACGAGGCCGCCAGCGACACCGACACCGACAGCGGCGACGACGACGACGACGACGGCGACGACAGCGGCGACGACGACAGCGGCGACGGCGACGGCGACGACGGCGACGGCGACGGCGACGACGACGACGACGACGACGACGACGACGACGACAGCGGCGACGGCGACGACGGCGACGGCGACGGCGACGACGGCGACGACGGCGACGACGACGACGACGACGACGACGACGACGACGACGACGACAGCGGCGACGGCGACGACGGCGCAGGCGCAGGCGCAGGCGCAGGCGCAACAGGAGGCTACCGCGGCGTCAGAGGACTCGGCGGGGGTAAAACTCGCAGGCCGAGCCACGTTGTCCGCAGAGTCCATCAACGACGGGCTCCCCGCATCGGGCACACCCCCCTCAACGGGCGCACTCCAACCCCCGCCGGCTGCAGACACCTCCGAGACAGCCACCCGCTGCGGCGCCGGCAGGCCCTCGCTGACCGCCGACGAGTCGACCATCGCAGACACCGAACCCATTTCAGACGGCGAACCCACCGATCCAGGGGCCGGGGCGCCGCTGACACGATCCCCGCCGTGAACACTGACCGCCGACGCCGATGTCGACGCCGATGTCGGGGAGGACTGCCCGGGGCCCGCCGCTACCGGCCCATTCACCCCCCTCAACGGCCGATGGGCACTATCACTGCCAGCATCCACCCCAGCCCCATGCGCCCCCCCACCACCAACCCCAGCACCACTGCCCGAACCCACAGCTACAGGCCGCGGGCCCGACACCCCCACCGCACCCGAGGCCACCGCACCGCGAGAGGCCCCCCCAGCACCATGAGACCCTGACGCACCGCCCACAACACCACCACCAGCCCCACCCCCCACCGCGCCCGGCCCGACACCGTGAACACCGCCCACACCATGGACGGTGTCAACGGTGTGAGCGCCCGCCCAGGCTGAATCACCGCGGATGTCACTAACCCCCGACGAGCCCCCCATGCTGCCGTGAGCAACCGCAGACAGCCCCTGCAGGTGTGAGGTCACCACAGCCACACCGGCCTGAGCATCGCCGGATACGCGGTAGGCCGTGGAGTCCCCACTGGGCACACCACTCAACGTTTGGGTATCACTACCCCAATCCTGCAGGGCGCCGCCCTCGCCATCGGCGGCGGCGACCACCTCGGGACCGGCACTACTAGACCCCAAACCGGGTATGGACTTGTCCTTATCTTTAACCGTGTCCTCAACAGTGTCCTGGTCATCAAAGTCACCATTGAGGGTGGCCTCATCAGCATCCCACCCAATCTCACCGGAAGCCGGGCCGCCCGCAGATGATCCCGACACCCCGGACTGACCCACCCCATGGATGGCCCCACGCACCCCGCCAGCGGCCGGACCACCAAACAACGACACCGAATCAAACTCACCCCCCGCCGCCCCCGAACCCGCAACATTGCCCACAAAACCCACCCCATAATGGGCAACCACCCCCTTGATCGCCTTGCCCGCCAGCGTCTCCGAATCCCCCAACACATGCGTAAGCGGACCATGAACCGTGCCCCCCACATGCCCACCCACCGCAGCCCCACCCACCACCTTGCCGAACTGGTGAACATCAAAACCATCACGATGGCCCGCCCCAGTCTGATACTTCTGAATCCCCACCTCCTGACCCACCGAGATCACCGTCTCCTCGATAGCCTCGTGCAACCCCGCCTTGCCCAACTGAACCAACCCCCGCCTGGTCAACACCTTCACCGCCACCGTCTTGGCCAACGACGCAACCATCTCCAAGAAAATCCGGCCCGACAACACCCGCCCCAACACCTCAGCCGCCATTCGCGCCCAACCCAACAAAGACGGAATCACCAACTTCGAGGCACCGAAGGTCTCCCACGCCATAGCCAGCGCCCACAAAATGTCCAAACCGGTAAACACCAACGTGGAAATCACCTGAATCTTGGTGTACTGCACCTGAGTACCGGTATGGCGCGCCAACTCCCCCAACCCCGCAACCGCCTCCACCAACGTGCCCACCGAATACTCACCCGCCAACAACATGTCCAACTGCGCAACCAACGCATCCCCCATCTCCCCCGACACCACCCCCAACGCCCTCGACCGCACCCCCTGCACCTCAGCAATCAACGAATCCAACTGCCCCCCAGCCTCTTTCCACACCTCCCCCACCGAAAACAGAGCCGTCTCATCACTCTCAGGCCACTCCGAACCCGCCAAATACGACACCCACCGCCACTGCGGCGGAATCTCAATCCCCACCCACACCCCCCACAACCACCACTTCCTCAAACCCCCAAACCCAACAACACCGGACCCGGCCAACCACACACCACCGCACTACGGCCACCACACCCCAACCCTTACCCGCCAACAACGGCGAACTGACACCTAACTGGCCAAACATCGCCGCCGCACTATTCACCTGACCCGAATAGCCATCTAGCCTCACCTTGGCGTTGATCGCGCCCAACACCGCCTCGCGCTGAGCACGATAACCATTCCAACCCTCAGCGAACATGCGACCAGTCTCACCCTCTCCCCACCGCTCCCCATAATCAGCAAGCTGGGTCAGCAACGAGCCGACCTCAACCGACCCGCCAACCGCCGCCGCCTTCCCAGTACGTTCTGAGCCTGCGTTAACGATAACTTCTTGCCTAGCTTCCTCGTTCATGAATCCACGCCGCCAACCCAACGCCTGCGCATGTATGTGCGCCAACCCATCACCGCGCCACGCTGGCGCACGGCGAAGATCGCTCACCAGTGGGACCAACACCATCGAGTTAGATAACACCGCATCACTTCCCAACGAAACAACATTCGGATCACCACGACCCGTGAGTGTTTGCCGATCAGCTACCTCACACATCGCTACCCAACCACACCCACCCACAACCGGCATCACCTCTGCTGCAACATTACCGGCGGCGACCACACCCGACCGATTAACCGAAAAGACCACCTCATGAACCCACCCACCCTCCCCGAACCATGGATCGCCCCAACAATCCTTCACCCCCGCCCCGCCATGACCAAGCCAAATATCCCGACCATTCCATGATGTAAAACCCATAGGACAACAACAAGACGCGTCCCCTACCAACTAAAAGCCAACAACTCTCACCAGCTGATATTGAATCGCACTGGTTTTGCCGGAGGCTCGGGCTATTGGATTCCTACCAGGGGTTGGTCGGTCCGTTGTGCATCGTAGAACGCGGCTTCGAACTCTGCGGGCGGTAGGTCGCCGAGGTAGCCGTGAAGGCGGCCGGTGTTGTGCCAGTGCACCCATCCCAGGGTGGCTAGCTCGACGTCCTCGACGGTTTTCCACGGGCCGGGCCGGGCGGGTCCGTAGATCAGCTCGGCCTTGTAGTAACCGTTCACCGTCTCCGCGAGCGCGTTGTCGTAGCTGTCCCCGACCGTGCCAATGGAGGGCACCGCGCCGATCTCGGCGAGCCGTTCGCCGTACCGGATGGATGTGAACTGCGACCCCGCATCGGAGTGACATCTGGAACCCCGGCAACGTGTTCCCGCGTGACCAGCGCGCCATCTCCAACGCATCGAGAACCATGGTGGTGCGCATGTGCGACGCGACCCGCCACCCCACGATCATCCGACTGTAGGCATCGGTGATGAAGCAGACATAGGCCACCCCGACCCACGTGGGCACGAACGTCAGATCGGTGACCCACAACTGATTCGGTGCGATCGCAGTGAACTCACGCTTGACCAAGTCTGGATGCCGGGGGGCGGTCGGGTCCGCCTTGGTGGTCCGGACCCGTTTGCCGCGACGCACCCCTTCCAGGCCCGCGGCACGCATCAGCCGCCCGACCTGATCACGGCCGACGTCATGGCCGGCGCGGCCGGCGGCCTTCCACAGCTTGCGCACGCCCTAGACCCGGTAGTTGTCCTCCCAGAGCGTCCGCAACACCGGGCACAGGAAGGCGTCACGCTGGGCCCGCGCCGACGGGGTGCGCGCCTTGACCTCGTAGTAGGTGCCGGGGGCCGCCTGCACGCCTGCCGATCGCAGGACCGTGCAGACGGGCTCGACCCCGAACTCCTCGCGGCTATCGTCGATGACGTCGACTATTTCTTGTGTTGACGGTCGAGCTCCGCCCCAAAGAAACTCGCCGCTCGCTTCAGTATCTCGTTGGCGCGCTTCAGTTCTCGGTTCTCCTGCTCGAGCTCCTTGACCCGCGCGGACTCCGCAGTCGACAGCCCGGGCGCGTACCCGTCGTCGATGTCGGCCTGGCGGACCCACGAGCGCACCGACTCCACGCCGTAGCCGAGTTGGCGGGCTACCCGCGACACAGTGCCCTGCTCGGTACCCAACTCCGCCCGCAAGGTGCGCACCATCCGGACCGCGGCGGCCTTCTCCTCAGGGCTATACCCACGGCTGGTTGACGTCTTTCCCGGCGACGGTTCCTTCGGCATACCTGCATCCTCGTTTCCAAGATCAGGAGTCTCCGGGATATCCAGTGCGATTCATCGTGCGGTGTTGGGTGTTGGCGGTCAGCATGTACAGCGCGGACATCGTTGATCAGGCAGGTCCAGGATGCGGCCAAGCAGAACACCACAGATGCAATCGCCACCTTGTATCGACGTCGTCGCGGTAGTCGTAGTGAACGTTACCGCCCGCGGTGGCTGGCGGTGGCCTATGGCCTACTCGGGCGGCATTTCGTCACGTGACAGTGACCGCGAGACTTGCGCGGGCGTGCCGATAACTAAGCTCACTTAGCCTGCACCACGCTAGATGCGTTACGCCGTTGTGCCGCAACGTGATCCGACGTATCGCGAACCACTCTAAGATAGCAAGTAGTTGTGGTTTGCTGCACTGCAACGGTTTTCGAAAACTCCGGGGGCCTCGGAACTTCAGGCCCGATCACCGCTACCGCACATCACCGACGTGGCAAACCCCGTCCGTGCGGCGATTCCTAGAATTGCGATGATGGCAAGGAAGCCATTACAGATCTCTGGGATGGTCTCGCGAAACAATAGCGCCGTGAATACAGGGACGAAGCCGAACGGCGCACCGCCGCTGTTCAGGCCCGTCTGGCGGCGCTGAAGTTTACCCACCCTGGTCACCACACTTGCCCCCGAAGGCGCCCGCTCCGACGACTTCGACGACCATTCGCCGGTGACATACCCGCACAACGCGATCGAGGCGGCGATCGACGACGCCATCACCCCTCCCCGTCGGCGCTGCCTGGCACTCCCCTAGGTCGGCTCGGTGCGACTCGTCCGTAATTAGGGCATGAGTCATCGGTCCGCGCGCTTCCGCGAATGACCAGGCAAATCGGGCGAGACGACTAATCATCTGCTGCACCAACGAACTCGGGTCTAGTCCAGATCGATTGTCCGGAATCTAGACTCCACAAATGGTCCGCCGACCGGACACGTCCTAGATGACGCCAGTCGGACTAGTCCGGCTAGTCTATATGACATATCATTGTCTACGTGAAGACGATTACGAGTACAGAAGCGAAGACCCGGCTAAATGCGCTGCTGGCCGAGGTCGAGCACACCGGCGAGCCAGTCACAATCACCAACCACGGACGGCCAGTGGCGGTGTTATCACCAGCTCAGGCGAGACCGCGAACCTTCGGGCAGTTTCCAAAACTGGTTGTGCCGAAGACATTTGATGATCCTCTGCCCGCCGACGAACTCGCCGCATGGGAACTGGCCACATGACCGCGTATCTCCTGGACACTAACGCGCTCCTGTGGCTGGTCTCAACGCCCGACAAGATCGACCGTTCCGTACGATACATCCTGGCCGACCAAACCAACGAGCTGATCGTGTCCGCCGCCTCAGCCTGGGAGGTGGCGATCAAGACTCGGATCGGCCGGCTTAACGGTGGCCCGCTCCTGTCGGCGTGGGATGAGACGCTGGCGAGTATGAACGCCACAGACCTGGCTATCGACTCCACAGACGCCGTACTCGCCGGCCAACTCAACTGGAACCACAAGGACCCATTCGATCGGATGATCGTCGCTCAAGCAGCCCGCCGCGGCTTCACGATCGCAACCAGCGATGACCGGATCAGCAAGGGCGCCCTCACGGCCGTCATCAGTGTCCAGTGAGCAACGGAGGAAACCATGCCTGAGCAACTGCCGCCCGACGACGTCATCGCTGAACGATGGGAGAAAGTTGCCTCCGCACTTGAGCCTGTTCGTGACGCTTGGCTCGCCGTTTCACCCGACAGTGCCGGGCCTGTCACTGAATTACTGCGGTCCGCTCGCTGGAACGCCTGCGCGTTCCACGAACTATCCCGCGGAGTCCCCCGTCTTGACGCTTGGCACACCACCGACGCCGAGCACGGGCGCGGCCAGGCCGGCTACGTCAACTACGAGCCACCAGACGACACCGACGATGCAGTCCACTGAATGTACAGATCGGGATCTGTCAACGGCTTCCCGTGCGGGACTGCCTAGACAATCCCTGACCCGATCAGCCTAGTGCGCGCGGATCGCGACGGGACCCGCTGTCTGAAATATCAACGCGCGGTGGGGTTAACGGTTGTCCGCGCGGCTCGGCGGCGTTGGGAGTGCTGCGCGCGGATTTGCAAGATCAATCGTGCCCACCAGCTCGGCGCTGGGCCGGCTTGTAACAGGGCCAGTTGTTGGTGTGAGAGGCCGATTGGATCTCCGGCGGGATTGATTCCGGTGATGAGCACTGTTCCGTGCAGGAGCGGCACTGCATGTGCTGACAGCCCGGTAGCAGCGTAGAGATTTAGCGTTGCCATCTTGTTGACCGCTGATTGGGTGCTGGTATCGAACCAGAACACCACGTTGGACCGGGCAGTGATGGTGTCGATCGGGTTGGCGCCGATGTCGTCGGCCTGCAGGTGGTCACCGATCGGCACTGCCTGCATTTGTTCGTCGGTGGTTGTCGGCGGCAACTGAATACTGACCACTGCGCGGCAACTGAAAATTGACCAGCTTCCTGGAGAAGGGTCTGCTGCACGAATCGGTGACATCTGAGTTGGCTTGCGCCGCTGGGGCCGGCTGGAAGGAGATATTGTCAAGACCTGTGGATGAGGTTGTTTCAGGCGACCTCCGTTTCGGTTGATTCGCTGGTTTCGGCGGGTGTGATATCGACGGGGCGTTCGAGCAGTTTGCCTTTGTGGAACACCGCGCCGGCACGGACCAGGGCGACCAAGTGCGGGGCGTTGACGGCCCGCCACCGGGCCTGCGCGGCGTCGATCAGCTTGTAGGCCATCGCAATTCCCGCGGCGCGGGAGCCGGGCCCCTTGGTGACCTTGGTTCGCAACCGCACGGTCGCAAAGGTCGACTCGATGGGGTTGGTGGTGCGCAGGTGGATCCAGTGCTCGGCCGGGTACTTGTAGAACTCCAGCAGCACGTCGGCGTCGTCGACGATCTTGGCGACCGCCTTGGGATACTTGGCACCGTAATCGACCTCGAAGGCCTTGATCGCGATCTGCGCCTTGTCGATGTCCTCGGCGTTGTAGATCTCCTTGATCGCCGCCAACGCAGCTGGGTGCGCTGACTTCGGCAGTGCAGCAAGCACATTGGACTGCTTGTGAAACCAACACCGCTGCTCACGCGTGTTCGGGAAGACCTCGCGGACCGCCTTCCAGAACCCCAACGCACCGTCACCGACAGCCAGCACCGGGGCTGCCATCCCGCGCCGGCGGCAGCTCCGTAGCAGATCGGCCCACGATTCGGTCGATTCCCGGTAGCCGTCGGCCAAGGCGACGAGCTCCTTGCAACCATCGGCGCGCACCCCGATCATCACCAACAAACAGAGCTTCTCCTGCTCGAGACGGACCTTGAGGTGAATGCCGTCGACCCACAGGTAGACGTAGTCCGTGTCCGAGAGGTCACGGACTTGGAAGGCCTTGGCTTCGTCTTGCCACTGGCTGGTGAGCCGGGTGATCGTCGTGGCCGAGAGACCCGCACCCGAGCCCAGGAACTGCTCCAACGCCGGACCGAAGTCACTCGTCGACAGGCCATGCAGATACAGCAGCGGCAGAACCTCGCTCATCTGCGGTGACTTGCGCGCCCACGCTGGCAGGATCGCGGAGGAAAACCTTTGCCGCTCTGCGGTATCGGCATCGACGCGCTTGTCGTTGACGCGCGGCGCGGTCACCGTGACCGCGCCCGACGCGGTCAACACCTCACGCTCCCGGTGGTAGCCGTTGCGGACCACCAGGCGCCGTCCGTTGTCGTCGACCTCTCCGGCATGGGCGTCGATGTAGGCGGCCACTTCGGCCTGCAACGCCGCCGCAAGCATCTGTCGGGCGCCGTCGCGGACGATCTCATCGAGCAACGACCGACCGACACCGTCGTTCTTCTCGTTGGAGCATTCCGCGTCGTGAACTACCGTGAGCATGGGCGTACCTTCCCAACCAGCGCGCCAACGCCGGTCTTGATCAGAGAACCTTGGACTTCAGATCATCCTCGGGAAGGTGCGCCCACTTTCACACCACCTCGCCAAGGCTCATCCACAGGTTCTGATCATTGCTCGGCTGGAAGGATGTTGCTGTGCCCAAGCCCTACCCCAGAGAGTTCCGTGACGACGTCGTCCGTGTTGCTTGCAACCGTGATGGCGGTGTGACGATCTCGAGCAGATCGCTGCCGACTTCGGGGTGCACCCGATGACGTTGTCGAAGTGGATGCGCCAGGCTGACGTCGACGAGGGCACCAAGCCCGGGACCAGCACTACCGACTCCGGGGAGCTGCGTGATGCGCGGCGCCGGATCAAATTGCTCGAGCAGGAGAATGAGGTGCTGCGCCGCGCTGCGGCGTATCTGTCGCAGTCCAACCTGCCGGGAAAAGGCTTTACCCGCTCGTGAACGAGCTGGCCGCCGACGGGATTCCCGTCGCGGTGACGTGCCGGGTGCTCAAGCTCGCCCGCCAGCCCTACTACCGCTGGCGGGCCAACTCGGTGACCGGCGCCGAGGTCACCGAGGCCTATCGTGCCAACGCGTTGTTCGACGCCCATCGCGACGATCCAGAGTTCGGCTACCGCTACCTGGTCGAGGAAGCATGCGCGGCCGGTGAACCGATGGCCGAGCGCACCGGGTGGCGGATCTGCTCAGAGCATCGCTTGTGGAGTGCGTTCGGCAAGAGGCGTGGCAAGAACGGCAAAGTGGATCCGCCGGTGCACGATGATCTCGTCGAACGCGACTTCACCGCCGAAGGACCGAATCAGTTGTGGCTTAGCGACATCACCGAGCATCCGACACGTGAAGGCAAGCTCTACCTCTGCGCGATCAAGGACGAGTCCTCCAACCGTATCGTCGGGTACTGCATGGACTCGCGGATGAAGTCCCGGCTGGCGACTACCGCGTTGAGCAACGCGGTAGCACGCCGCGGCGAGGTGGCTGGCTGCATTCTGCACACCGATCGCGGATCTCTGGGCGGATTCAATCGGTTGTCGCAACACTTCGTGATCGTGGAGGTGTTGAATGGTTCGTCGTCAGCATGCAGCAGATCGGGCGATCAGGCCGAAGCGCCGGTCGCCGGGTCATCCGAAGTTCCAGCGCCATGTCGAGGTGGCCTTCTGGGAGCAGATCGCCAAAGGGCTGCTGCCCGAGGAGGCCGCACTGGCTGTCGGGGTGTCGCAGCCGGTTGGAGCACGCTGGTTCCACAACGCTGGCGGCATGGCGCCATTTGACCTGAAGTTCAAGCCCATTGGCCGCTACCTGTCGTTCACTGAGCGAGAGGAGATCGCGCTACTCAGGGCGCAGGGCAGGGGTGTGCGCGAGATCGCAAGACTGATCGGGCGTGACCCGGGAACGGTGTCGCGCGAGCTGCGTCGCAACGCCGCTGTTCGCTATGGGAGTCGCGGTTATCGGGTTGCGTCCATCTAGGTGGTGTACGAGTCGGACCTGATTAGCGGTACCGGCGTGTCGTAGCCGAATGATTGAAGGTCATCGCGTGATTCTTCGACAGACCGACCAAAGTCACTCGAGCAAAGGAATCAACGCGATGACCACTGCCCACAATATCGACCTGCCTGCCGTGCTGGCCGAACGACTCACCACCACCCACCCCGACGTGCTGCGCGAACTGTTGTCGACGTTCATCCACACCCTGATGGGTGCGGAGGCCGACGCCCTGTGCGGCGCCGGATACGGTGAACGCAGTAGCGAGCGCATCAATCAGCGAAACGGCTACCGGCATCGCCAATTCGTACCCGCACAGGATCATTGGATCTGGCGATTCCCAAGCTACGGCAGGGTTGCTACTTCCCGGACTGGCTGCTGGAACGCCGCAAACGCGCCGAACGGGCCCTGACCACCGTGGTCGCTACCTGCTACCTACTCGGGGTGTCTACCCGGCGGATGGACAAGCTCGTCGAGACGTTGGGCATCACCAGCTTGTCGAAGTCTCAAGTCAGCGTGATGGCCAAGGAGCTCGACGTCGCGGTCGAGGCGTTCCGGAGCCGGCCGCTGGACGCCGGCCCGTACACGTTCGTCGCCGCCGCCGACGCCCTGGTGCTCAAGGTCCGCGAAGCCGGGCGGGTGGTCAACGTGCACGCCCTGATCGCGGTCGGGGTCAACGCCGAGGGATACCGCGAAATCCTGGGCATCGACGTCAGCACCGCTGAGGACGGCGCCGGGTGGTTGGCGCTCTGGCGGTCGCTGACGGCCCGGGGCCTGTCCGGGGTACGGCTGGTCACCTCCGACGCGCACGCCGGGCTGGTGGCTGCGCTAGGCGCGACTCTGCCCGGAGCTACCTGGCAGCGGTGCAGAACCCACTACACGACCAACCTGATGGCGAAGACTCCCAAGAGTTCGTGGCCGTGGGTGTGTACCCTGTTGCATTCGGTGTTCGACCAACCCGATGCGGAATCGGGTGCTGCTCAATATGATCGGATCACCGACGCACTATCGGACCAGCTCCCCAAGGTCGCCGATCACCGAGAGGCGGCCCGACCGGATCTGCTGGCGTTCACCAACTTCCCCAAGCAGATCTGGCGCCAGATCTGGTCGAACAACCCCCAGGAACGCCTCAACAAGGAGATCCGCCGCCGCACCGACGTCGTCGGCATCTTCCCCGACCGCAACGCGCTGATCCGCCTCGTCGGTGCCGTGCTGGCCGAACAACACGACGAACGGGCCGAATCCCGGCGCTACCTCGGCCTCGACGTCCTCAGCAAATCCCGAGCAGATCAGAACTCACCGACTGAACAGGAGGACACCCCCGCGGCACTGACCGCCTGAACCAAACCTCGGAGAATCACACGACTAGCTCGTACACCACGTCCCTGGACTTGACCGGTTATCGAGCCTCGGTTGCGCAGTGCAAGGCTGACATGGCGGCTAAGCGCCCCAAGGCCGCGAAATTGGTCACGAATCCGCGGCTGCACACCTATGTCCAGCAACGGTTGTCCGGGCAGATTAGCCGACCCGATGGCACCCTGATCGCAGGGCCGCGGGCGCCGAAGTTCACCGGGCGCAATAAGCCCCACCGCAAGGACCGGCCGTGGTTCCTTGAGTTCGGCCTTGCGCGCCTCGTCTTGGAGCGCCAGGCCCTTCTGGAACTTGTAGCCGATGCAGTAACCATGCACGGCCTCGTCGCGCCCGGGGGAAGTCAATCAGCCTGCAGGAAAGCAGAATTCACAAGGGCACACGCATGTCGAACCACGTCACCGCGTTCTCACCAGAATCCACGCGGACGCATTCTCCTTGATTGCGCATTATCGGGGCTAGCCCGTATCGATATCTCGGCGCTACGATCTGCGCGGGGGCCGACAGATTCGAGTTAGCCATGGATCGCACCCGACGGTTTGTCGCCGCATTCGTCGCGGCCTTCGCACTAGCAATCGCCACTGCCACATTTGCCAGCGCCCCGACTGCGTCCGCTGATCCGATCTGCGGTGCGCCGGGAGCGCCGCCGTGCGCGGGTCCTGGTCCATTGACACCTGAGCAGCAGTGCGCGTTCATCGCGTGGAGATCGATGATGCCGTGCAATTGGCTTGGAGTGCAGGTACCCGCCGGCACGCCGGGGAGTTGGGATAGCCCGCCGGCTCAGCCGCCACCCCCACCGCAGCCGTGAGCCTGCAAGCTTCGACCGCGGTCAATCGGCTGATGGATGCCGCGGAGCCCGCACCTGTTGCAAGCCCGTCGGGCAATTGCGCCCTTTAACTCGGACGTTTAGAAGTCCCAGTCCGCGTCTTCGGTGTTGACGGCCTTGCCGATCACGTACGACGAGCCGGAGCCGGAGAAGAAGTCGTGGTTCTCGTCGGCGTTGGGCGATAGCGCCGACAGGATCGCCGGGTTCACATCGGTCTCGTCGCGCGGGAACAGCGCCTCGTAGCCCAGGTTCATCAACGCCTTGTTTGCGTTGTAGCGCAAGAACTTCTTGACGTCTTCGGTCAGCCCGACCTCGTCGTAGAGATCCTGGGTGTACTCGACCTCGTTGTCGTATAGCTCGAAGAGCAATTCGTAGGTGTAGTCCTTGAGTTCGGCCTTGCGCGCCTCGTCTTCGAGCGCCAAGCCCTTCTGGAACTTGTAGCCGATGTAGTAACCGTGCACGGCCTCGTCGCGGATGATCAGCCGGATCATGTCGGCGGTGTTGGTCAGCTTGGCCCGGCTCGACCAGTACATGGGCAGGTAGAAGCCGGAGTAGAACAGGAAGCTCTCCAGCAGCGTGGAGGCCACCTTGCGCTTGAGCGGCTCGTCGCCCTTGTAGTACTCCATGACGATCTCGGCCTTGCGCTGCAGATTGACGTTCTCCTCCGACCAGCGGAAGGCGTCGTCGATCTCGGCCGTCGAGCACAGCGTGGAGAAGATCGAGCTGTAGCTCTTGGCGTGCACCGACTCCATGAACGCGATGTTGGTGTAGACGGCCTGTTCGTGCGGCGTCAGCGCATCGGGGATCAGGCTGACCGCCCCGACCGTGCCCTGAATGGTGTCCAGCAACGTCAGCCCGGTGAAGACGCGCATCGTGAGCTGCTTCTCGTTGGCGGTCAGCGTCCCCCACGACGGCAGGTCGTTGGACACCGGAACCTTCTCCGGCAGCCAGAAGTTACCGGTCAACCGGTCCCAGACCTCGGCGTCCTTGTCGTCTTGCACGCGGTTCCAGTTGATCGCCGAAGCGCGGTCAATCAGCTTCATGTTGTCGGTCACCGGAACCCCACTTCACACGCCGTTTTGCCTGAGGGATGTCAGGCTCCAGACACTACCCCTGGGGTCCGACAAGCACGTGGAACACAAGAACTTGTGTCTGCGTGTCGCGACACCGATCACGGCGCGACGTCGATCACCTGCACGACACCAGCGGAGACGCCGGCCACGAACAGCCGACCGCTCTGCGAATCCACCCCCAGGGTGTAGGGATTCTGCACCGTCGCAAACCGTTGCACCCGGCGCGGCGTCGGTTCGCTCATGTCGTAGCCGATGACTTCGTTGGTGCCCGAGGAGGCCACCCAGAACCGGTCGCGCGCGGCGTCGTAGGCAATGCCATACGGTCCCCCCGGCTGACTGACGCTGGCCACCTGGCGCGGTGCGGGCAGCGTTCGGCGATGCCCAGGACACGCCGTTCGTGATGTACAACGACCTGGAACGGATGGGGCGTCATCTCCTCGAGGATCACGGCGCCGACGTCGCGGCCGGTCTCGGCGGATTGTTCGCGCACCTGGGGCGATTCGCGCCCTATTTCGTCGACTCGGCGTTCGGCCCGCCGCTCGACATCATCGAGGTGATCGCCTCCCAGCCCACGCCCGCGGACCGCCACGACTTCGCCCAGATGTGGTACGGCAGCACGATGGACACGGTCCGCCGCTTCTTGGCCCCCGACCAGGGCCGCTGCATCCAGGGCCCGTTGGCCGCGATGTCGATCGACGCGTTCGACGGTGGCCCCTGGACCCCGGGCTCGAATGCGTCGACGCTCTACCACTACCTGATCGGCGGCGGCAACGTCGAATACATCATGCCGCGCGGTGGCATCGGCGCACTGAGCACGGCACTGTGCCGACGCGCCGAGTCGTTGGGCGCCGAGATACAGCTGAAGCAGCACGTCAAGGAAATCCTGGTCACCGATGGGCGCGCCACCGGAGTCCAGTTGCGGTATGGCACAACCATTTCCGCCGACGCAGTGCTGTCGTCGCTCGACCCGTACACCACATTCGTGAACCTGACCGGCGTGCAGAACTTTCCGCCCGACTACATCCGCAAAATCAAGGAGATCAACTTCAACCTGGGCTACATCCAGGCGCATCTCACCATTGACCAAGCGCCCCAATGGATCGAGCGCCTGCAGCCCTACCTGCAGGACAACGGGCAGTGGTGTCCCACCGTCGCCTACGCGCCGTCGCCGGAATACATCAGCGACGCGTGGGAGCAATACCGCAAGGGCCAGCTTCCAGACGCGCCTCCCACCTACCTGTACATCCCCAGCATGGTCGACTCGTCGCTGGCACCCGAAGGCAAGCACAGCGCAACGATTTTCACGCCCTACTTCCCCACCGGGCTGGATGCCGACGAAAACCGAAGCTGGAAAGAGCAATACGCCGACACCTGCGTGGGAATCTTCGACAAGTTCGCGCCCGGATTCGCCGACTCGGTCACCAATCGGGTGGTGTTCTCCAACCGCTACTTCGGCAGCACCTTCAGCGCACACGCCGGCGATTACTCGCACGGCCTGCTGCAGCCCAACCAACTGTGGACCGGTCGCGTCGTCGAGGGAGCCGACAAGTTCGCCACACCCGTCGACGGGCTCTACCTCTGCGGGCAGTGCACCCACCCCGGTCCGGGAGTCACCGGCATCCCCGGGTGGAACGGGGCCGAAGCGGCCCTCAAACATCTCAACACGCGCGTCGGATAGGCCGCTTTTCACCACCCGGCCAAACATGTACCATTTGGTACATGTTTAACGAAGGCAGCATCGAGATCGATGCGCCACCGCAGCTGGTCTGGGATGTGTTCAGCACTGTCGAGCACTGGCCCGAGTGGACCGCGTCGGTGACCTCCCTGACCGGCCTGGACGGGTCCGCCCTCGCCGTGGGCCGCCGGTTCGCGATCAAGCAGCCTGGCATGGCGAAGCTGGTTTGGACCGTCACCGAGATCGAGCCGGGCTCGTCCTGGACCTGGGTGCAACGCGCGCCCGGCTCGCTGGTGACCGCCCGGCACGATGTCATCGCCCAACCAGGCGGTCGCACCTTGGTGCGCCAGCAACTCGACCAGAGCGGCGCACTCGGCGCTCTCGTCGGGCGGCTGATGGTCAAGAAAACCAAGCGCTTCCTCGAACTGGAGGCCCGAGGACTCAAGGCCCGGTCTGAACAGCTCAGCCGGGCCAATGGCTCGCACTCCTGACCTGCAGCGGCGCCGGGAACTGCTCGATGCCCTGATCGAGGAGTTCGCCGCGGGCGGCATCGGCGACCGATCGCTGCGCGAGGTGGCCGCCGCGGTCGGCACCAGCCACCGAATGCTGTTGCACCACTTCGGGTCCCGCGATGACCTACTGGTGGCAATCGTCGAGGAAGTCGAGCGCCGACAGATGGGCGTTCTTGGCGACCTGCCCACGGATCCGGCGAAGAGTTTCGTCGCGATGTGGTCCGATTTGCGCCGGCCCGAACTGCGCCACCTGGAACGCCTCTTCTTCGAGTGCTACGCCCGCGCCGCGCAGGGCGAGAAGCCTTTCGCGCGTATGGTTCCCGGCGCCGTCGACGGCTGGCTCAGCGCGGTCGAAGCCGCGGCGGACGGCCCGACAGATCCCGCGATGGCCCGACTCGGATTGGCCGTCGCCCGCGGGCTGCTGCTGGATCTAGTGGCCACCAACGACGATTCCGGCGTGGATGCGACCGCGAAAGCTTTCGCGAGTCTCATGCGCCTCGCAACGAGCACCGCACGCCCCCCGTCCTGAAACTACTTCGCTTTCGGCAACACCGAGATGAGCGTGTCGACGAGTTCCTCGGCGTTGGTGTGCCACTTGTCCAGGTCCATGTGGCCGCTCAGGTCCAAACCGGTGATGCCGTGGGCGCTGGTCAAAATGAGAGCTCCATAGCGACTCGCATGCTGCGGTCCGGTGATGCGGCCCACGATCTCGAGAAACAAGTCCTGCGCGCGTTCGGCGACCCGGATCGCTTCGGTCGGGTCCCCCGCCGGCGGGGTGAACATCAGGCGGTACAGGTGCGGCCGGGTGCGGCCGATGTCGATCAGCGAAAGCAGACCGGAGCGTAACGACTCCTCGGGCAAGTCTGTGCTATTGGCCAAAACCTCTAGTACATCTCCCAATTCGCTCAACGCGTTCGTGGCTAGCACCGCGAGCAGAGATTCCTTGTCGGCGAAGTGGCGATACGCCGCCGAGCGCGACACGCCACTGCGTGCGCCCACCTCGCGCAGCGTCACCGCCCCGACTCCGCCGAGGTCGAGCAACACCCCGGCGGCCTCGATCAGCGCGCTGCGGGTGGCCGCGGCGCTCTCGGCTCGTGTCGTCACCCGCCGAGCATAAGCCGGAGCTTGAGTTGACAATGTCAACTCAACTGTTATTTTGAGATGACAGCGTCAACTGAAGCGCTCATCATCGGATGGAGACCGCCATGAATTCCTCGAATCGTTCCGACCGCGAAGAGCTGATCGCCGTGACCGGCGCCTCGACGGGCATTGGAGCGGCCAGCGCTCGAGAGTTGGCCCGCAAGGGCTTTCACGTACTCGCCGGCGTACGCCGTGCGGCCGACGCCCAAGCACTAGTGGCTGAGGGGCTAGAACCAGTCATCCTCGACATCACCGAGGAATCGAACGTGGCCGCCATCGCCGACCGTGTCGCGCGCGATCCGCTGCGTCGTCCCCTTCGTGCACTGGTCAACAACGCCGGAATCGCGATCAATGCGCCCGTCGAAACGCTGCCAATAGCCGAGTGGCGCAAGCAGTTTGAGGTCAATCTATTCGGACACATCGCGATGACCCAAGCGCTGTTGCCTGCCCTGCTGGTGAGTTCGGGCACCATCGTGAACATCAGTTCCGTCGGCGGGAAGGTGGTCTTGCCGACGTATGGCGCGTATGCCGGTTCGAAGTTTCGCGCTCGAGGCGGTCAGCGACGCGCTGCGCCGCGAGGTCAGCGATGTCGGGATCAAGGTCGTCGTCGTCGAACCCGGCGCCGTCAAGACCGAGATGGCCGAGCGTGGAATCGCCACCGCGGAGGGATTGATGGCGAACATGACCGACGCCCAGCTCGCACGCTACGGCGATCTCGCCGCGGCCGTCTCGGCACAAGCCCGATCGTTTGGCCAGGTCGGCGTTTCGGCCGAACACGCCGCAAAAGTGATCGCCAAGGCCGCGACCGCACCTAACCCCCGGACTCGCTACACGATCGGACGCGACGCCGCGATCCTCGTGCGGATCAGCCGCGTTGTCTCCGATCGGGTCCTGGACCGCATAGTGCGCCTGAATCTTCGGTCCTTTGCCAAAGACTCGGGATCAGGCGAAAGACACAGCGCTCCAACAACTTCACTCGGCGCCTAGGCCCTCAGCTGGAGGCCGCGACCGTCGAACCCTTGCCGCGTGCGCCGGTGCGCACACCGAGGAACTGGTATTCGGCGGGCTTGACCGAGCGGGTCGCCCGCCAGTACTGCCAGGTGTAGCCGCCCCACAAGACCGTGTTCTTGCCGTGCTCGTCGAGGTACCAGCTGCTGCAGCCGCCGCTGTTCCACACCGAGTCCTTCAGCATCTCCTGCAGCTCGGCGTTGAACTTGTCCTGCGCGGCGCGGGTCGGGGCCAGCGCCTGGGCGCCGAATTTGTCGCAGGTCTTGATCGCATCGGCGACGTAGCGGATCTGGGACTCGATCATGAACACCACGGAGTTGTGTCCCAGTCCGGTGTTGGGTCCCAGCAGGAAGAACAGGTTGGGCATCTCGGCGACGGTGATCCCGCGATGCGCGCCGATGCCCTCCCGGTTCCAGCGGTCGACCAGGTCCTCACCGTGGCGTCCCTTGATCTGGACGTAGGTGTAGGAGTCGGTGACGTGGAAGCCGGTGCCATAGACGATGACGTCGGCTTTTCTTTGGGTCTCACGGCCGGTGCCGTCGACGGTGACGATCCCGTCGGGCGTGATCCGGGCGATGCCGTCGGTGATCAGTTCGGTCTTCGGGTCGGCGACCGCACCGTAATACGTCGACGAGTTCAGGATCCGCTTGCAGCCGATGCGGTAATTCGGAATCAGCTTGCGCCGCAAATCACGGTTCTTCACCGAACGACGGATGTTGTACTTGCAGTAGGCCTCAACGAATTTCAGCAGGTTCGGCCGCTTGGTCATACCGACCGCCAGCGCCTCCTGCCCCCAGTAGATCGCCAGCCGCACTAGCGCCCGCAGCCCGGGGACGGTCTCCATGGCCCGGCGCAGTGCCGACGGGAGGTCGGGGTTGGAGCGCGGCACAACCCACGGCGGAGTGCGTTGGTAGAGCTGGAGTTCGGCGACCTGGCCGACGATCTCCGGCACGATCTGGATCGCGCTGGCGCCGGTGCCGATCATCGCCACCCGCTTGCCGGTGAGGTCGACGCTGTGGTCCCACTCCGCGGAATGGAACGCGGGGCCGCGGAATTCGTCGCGGCCCTCGATTTCGGGGACCGACGGGATGTGCAGTGCCCCCGCGCCCGAGATCAGGAACTGAACGACGTATTCGCGCCCGTCGGTGGTGAACACATGCCAGCGGTGCTCGTCGTCGTCCCAATGGGCCCGGTCGACCAGCGAGTTGAACTCGACGTAGCGGCGCAGCCCGTATTTCTCGGTCACTCCCTTGAGGTAGTCCCAGATCTCGGGCTGATAGGAGAACGGGTTCTTCCAGTCCGGCTTGGGCTCGAAGGAGAACGAGTACAGGTGCGACGGGATGTCGCAGGCACACCCCGGGTAGATGTTGTCCCGCCAGGTGCCGCCGACGTCGTCGGCTTTCTCCAGGATGACGAAGTCCACACCCTGCTGCTGCAGCTTGATGGCCATGCCGAGACCGGAGAATCCGGTCCCGATGATCAGGGCGCGGGTATGCACCGGCGTCGGGGCGTCGGGCCCCGGAACCGGGTTTGCCTCGGCTTGTATCAATGCATCGGTCACAGTGGATCGGTCTTTCTATCGGCCTATCAGCTCGGACGTTAGCTGGCGCGCCTCGTGCCTACCCTCGCCCAGCTAACGCGAATACCCAGTACCCACGGTATCGGATACAACGAGTGTTATCAAAGCCCGATGCGATGTCAACATCGCCGCTGCTCAGCTGGCGGCAGGATTGCTTCGCACGGCGCTGTGGATCGGTTGGTCGGGGTCCACCGCGATGCCCAGCGCCTCGGCGGTGCCGACGATGACCCCCATCATGATGGTGGTGAGATGGGCGACGAACTGTTCGTGTGGCATGCGTCGTGGGCTGTCGGGGTCGGGGCCCAGCCACCACTCGGTGGCTGACGCGGCCGCTCCGAACGCCGCGTGTGCGGCCAGTTCGAAGGCCGCGTGGTCCAGCTTCATGTCCTTGAGCTCGTGGTCGAACATGTCGGCCATGGTCAAGGTGATCTGACGGCCCTCGTTGAGCGTGCGCACCGTGGACTCGGTGGTCGCTCCGGAGCGCGCCGAAATGAACACGCGCAGCACGTTGGGATGCTGATCGACGAGGGTGACGTACTCGTCGACACCGTGCCGCACGATGTCGCGGGCCGAGTCGGTGGCCAGGTTGATCGACGGGAAGATAGCGGCCCACAGCATGTCGCGCAGCTGCTCGCCGATCGCCTGGAACAGGTCGGACTTGTCGTGGAAATGCCGGTAGATCTTCGGCTTGGCGGTGCCGGCCTCCTCGGCGATTTCCCGCACGCTCAGCTCGGGCCCCAGGCGATCGATAGCGCGGAACGCCGCCTCGACGATTTCGCGGCGCACCTTCTTACGGTGTTCTCGCCAGCGCTCGCTGCGCGCGTCGACCTTCGCCCCCGGCTTCACGCTCGGGTGGGGTCGAGGAATTCTCACCACCTAAAGCACCTTACCCCGTTGTAGGCGCTGACCTGCACAGACTTGTTGCCGAGTGCCTACAGCATGCAGGACACGCAGCCCTCGACCTCGGTTCCTTCCAGCGCCATCTGCCGCAGCCGGATGTAGTACAGCGTCTTGATCCCCTTGCGCCAGGCGTAGATCTGGGCCTTGTTGACGTCGCGGGTGGAGGCGGTGTCCTTGAAGAACAACGTCAGCGACAGCCCCTGGTCCACATGCTGCGTGGCCGCGGCGTAGGTGTCGATGATCTTCTCGTAGCCGATCTCGTACGCGTCCTGGTAGTACTCCAGGTTGTCGTTGGTCAGGTAGGGCGCCGGGTAGTAGACACGGCCGATCTTGCCTTCCTTGCGGATCTCGATCTTGCTCGCCACCGGGTGGATCGAGCTGGTCGAGTGGTTGATGTAGGAGATCGACCCGGTCGGCGGGACGGCCTGCAGGTTCTGGTTGTAGATGCCGTGCTGCTGCACCGACTCCTTCAACCGCTTCCAGTCATCCTGCGTCGGAATCCGAATCTCGGCCCCGGCGAACAACTCCCGCACCCGCGCGGTGGCCGGCTCCCACACCTGCTCGGTGTACTTGTCGAAGAACTCCCCCGACTTGTACTTCGACCGCTCGAACCCGCCGAATGCACTACCCCGTTCGATCGCAATGCGATTCGATGCGCGCAGCGCGTGATACAGCACGGTGTAGAAGTACATGTTGGTGAAGTCGACGCCCTCTTCGGAGCCGTAGAGAATCCGCTCCCGGGCCAAGTAGCCGTGCAGGTTCATCTGGCCGAGACCGATGGCGTGAGAGTCGTTGTTGCCCTGTTCAATTGAGGGCACCGACCAGATGTGGGTCTGGTCGCTCACCGCGGTCAGCGCCCGGATCGACACCTCGATGGTCTGCGCGAAGTCCGGCGAGTCCATCGCCTTGGCGATGTTCAGCGAACCGAGGTTGCACGAAATATCCTTGCCCACTTTGGCGTACGACAGGTCCTCGTTGAACAGCGACGGCGTGGATACCTGCAGGATCTCCGAGCACAGGTTGCTGTGGGTGATCTTGCCCTCGATCGGGTTGGCCCGGTTCACCGTGTCCTCGTACATGATGTACGGATAGCCGGACTCGAACTGGAGCTCGGCCAGCGTCTGAAAGAACTCGCGGGCCTTGATCTTTGTCTTGTGGATGCGCGCGTCGTCGACCATCTCGTAGTACTTCTCGGTGATCGAGATGTCGGCGAACGGGACGCCGTAGACGCGCTCGACGTCGTACGGCGAGAACAGGTACATGTCCTCGTTTTTCTTGGCCAGCTCGAAGGTGATGTCCGGAATCACCACCCCCAGGCTCAGGGTCTTGATGCGGATCTTCTCGTCGGCGTTCTCGCGCTTGGTGTCCAGGAACCGGTAGATGTCGGGATGGTGCGCCTGCAGGTACACCGCGCCGGCGCCCTGACGCGCACCGAGCTGGTTGGCGTAGGAGAACGAGTCCTCGAGTAGCTTCATGATCGGGATGACGCCCGAACTCTGGTTCTCGATGTTCTTGATGGGCGCACCGTGCTCGCGAATGTTGCTCAGCAACAACGCAACTCCACCGCCGCGCTTGGACAGCTGCAGAGCGGAGTTGATGGACCGCCCGATGGACTCCATGTTGTCCTCGATGCGCAGCAAAAAGCAGCTCACCGGCTCGCCGCGCTGCTTCTTGCCCGAATTGAGGAACGTCGGGGTGGCCGGCTGGAACCGGCCGTCGATGATCTCATCGACCAGCTTCTCGGCCAGCGTGGTGTCACCGGAGGCCAGGGTCAGCGCCACCATGACGACGCGGTCCTCGAACCGCTCCAGGTAACGCTTCCCGTCGAACGTCTTCAGCGTGTACGAGGTGTAGTACTTGAACGCGCCGAGGAACGTCGGGAACCGGAACTTCTTGGCGTAAGCCCGGTCCAGCAGTGTCTTGACGAAGTTGCGCGAATACTCGTCGAGCACCTCGCGTTCGTAGTAGTTCTCCTTGATCAGGTAGTCGAGCTTCTCGTCCTGATTGTGGAAGAACACCGTGTTCTGGTTGACGTGCTGCAGAAAGTACTGATGCGCGGCTTCCCGGTCCTTGTCGAACTGGATCTTGCCGTCTTTGTCGTACAGATTCAGCATCGCGTTGAGCGCGTGGTAGTCCGTCTCGCCCGGAAGGGCGTGCGGGGCGGCTACAGGCTCTGCAGCTGTGACGGTTGGTGACACGTCTGGTCCTTCCAGAAGTCAGCAAGACCCGAGCGAACGGCTTCCACGTCGTCTGGGGTTCCCATGAGTTCAAACCGGTAGAGGTACGGCACGCCGCATTTGCGGGACACCACATTGCCCGCATAGGCGAACTCCGTGCCGAAGTTGTTGTTGCCCGCGGCGATGACGCCACGGATCAACGACCTGTTGTGCTCGTTGTTCAAGAACGCGATCACTTGTTTGGGGACGTAGCCACCGTCGTTGATGTCCGGTGTGGCCCGGCCGCCGCCGTACGTGGGCAATATCAATACGTACGGTTCGTCGACCTCGATGCGGCCATGGAGCGGTATCCGCGTGGCGGGAGCACCCAGCTTCTGGACGAAGCGGTGGGTGTTCTCCGACACGGAAGAGAAATAGACGAGGTTGCACTGCGTGATGTCCATGGCACCGCAACCTCCTTACTTGCTCATCTACTGAACTAGGCGCTCAGCGCCGCCCCGGCAAGGGCCTTGATCCGATCGGGCCGGAAGCCCGACCAGTGATCGTTTCCCGCCACCACCACGGGGGCCTGCAGATAGCCCAATGCCATCACGTAATCGCGCGCCTCGACATCCAGGCTGATGTCGACCTTCTCGTAGGCAAGGCCCTGCTTGTCGAGAGCCTTGTAGGTGGCGCTGCACTGCACACACGCCGGCTTGGTGTACACGGTGATGCTCATTGAGCCGCTCCTCTGCGGGAAGAAGGTCGAAATTTTGTTACGGACTGGCAACTGCTGGGGGCACTACATCTGCGTTAAGTTCAGCGATCCGTCAAGCCCCAAGATTCCCGTCCTGCGGCTGTCAGGTCGAAGCGCCTGGCTTCGAACCTTCCAGCCGATTCCGGGTGGTTCACCGGGCCGGGCTGGCTTGGTGAACCTGGGATCTGCCGGCTGTCGAAACACTACACCTAGGGGCTGACAAGATCTCGAGATACAAGATGTTCCGAATAACAATTCTGAAATTCCCTGGTCGTAAGCCCTGGCGCGCGTGTCCGCACCGGCGTGTCGCAGATCACAAATCGCATCCAGGACGCCCATGCCTATCGGTATAGCATCGGCCACCGACAACAACGATGCCGTCGCCGTGCCCACCCGCCGCTAGCAAAGCCGCCAGGCTAGCTGGCGGCTTTAGCTATTAACTTGCTGGAACGCTGCTGGTCACCAAGTGGGCAGCTTGTTGGATACCGCCAAATCAGCTGACCTCGGCCGCAAGCTTGCCGACCACGTCGCGCACATTGGCCACCAGTTCGGCGTTCTCGGCGGGGGCTTTGCCCGCCAAAGTTCCAAACGGCACCGAGAGTTTGATCGACTCCACCACCCGGGCGCCGGCGATGCCGAAAGACTTGCGGGTCTCGTCGTGTGCCCACACTCCGCCGTACTGTCCGAACGATCCCCCGACGACCGCCAGCGGCTTGCCCTTCAGCGCGTTGTTGCCGAACGGTCGAGACAGCCAGTCGATCGCGTTCTTGACGACGGCCGGAATGCTGCCGTTGTACTCCGGGGTGACCACCAGGGCCGCATCCGCCTCGCCCGCCGCGGTGCGCAGCGCGTCCACCGAAGCCAGCGGCGGGGCGTCGGTGTTCGTGACGTCGTCGATCTCCTCGTTGTAAAACGGCAAGTCCGCCAGCCCCTCGAACACGGTGATGGCGACGTCGCCGGGCGCCACCTCGACCGCCAACTCGGCGATCTTACGATTGATCGATGCCGCGCGCAGGCTGCCCACTAATGCCAGAACTTTGATCTCTGCCACTGTTCCGCTTCCCTTCGGTTGTTGGTCTACATCTTTCCACGACTTAAGCGGACTGTAGTCCGATTTATTCCGGCCGCGTTAAAGTGCAGTGGTGCGCGGTGTCGAGAGGTTGGGCGAGTTGCCCGTGTCGGCGTCGCGAGAGCTGCCCCAGGAGCGGGGTGACGCGGCGCGCAACCGCGAGCTGTTGCTGCAGGCAGCCCGCCGCCTGGTCGCCAAGCGCGGCCCGGACGCGGTCACGATGGACGACGTCGCCGCGGCCGCCGGTGTCGGAAAAGGCACGCTGTTCCGCCGCTTCGGCAGCCGGGCAGGCCTGATGATGGTGCTGCTCGACGAGGATGAACGCGCCAGTCAGCAGGCCTTCCTGTTTGGCCCGCCCCCGCTGGGGCCCGACGCTCCACCGATGGATCGACTGGTGGCGTTCGGCCGGGAGCGACTGTGCTTCGTGCACACCCACCACGCGCTCCTCTCGGCGGCCAAAGGCGATCCGGTGACCCGCCACGTGGGAGCCGCCGCGGTGCAGCACACCCATGTGCGCGTGCTGTTGCAGGCGGCCCGCACCAGCGGCGATCTCGATGTCCAGACCGACGCACTGCTGGCCCTGCTCGACGTGAATTATGTGGAGCACCAACTGAATTACGGCGGACACACCCTCGAGACGCTGGGCGACGCCTGGGAAAGCTTGGCGCGCAAACTGTGTGGGCGGTGACCTGACCCCGATGGCCTCGCCGACATCGAGCTGGGTCCTACATGTCGATCTCGACCAATTTCTGGCGTCGGTCGAGCTGCGCCGACATCCCGAACTGGCCGGGCTGCCCGTCATCGTCGGCGGCAGCGGTGATCCCACCGAACCGCGCAAGGTCGTCACCTGCGCCTCGTACGAGGCCCGCGAGTTCGGGGTGCACGCGGGCATGCCGTTGCGTACCGCCGCTCGGCGCTGCCCCCCAGACTCGGGAGTCACGTTTCTGCCGTCGGATCCGGGCGCCTACGACGAGGCGTCCGAGGAGGTGATGGGTTTGCTGCGGGATCTGGGACACCCCGTCGAGGTATGGGGCTGGGACGAAGCCTATGCGGCGGTGGCAGCAGCCGATCCCGTTGCAGTCGCGGAACAGATTCGCGCCGTTGTCTTTTCGGAGACGGGGCTGTCATGTTCGGTCGGCATCAGCGACAACAAACAGCGCGCCAAGGTGGCTACCGGATTCGCGAAGCCGGACGGCATCTTCGTGCTCACCGACTCGAACTGGATGAACGTGATGGCCGAGCGTCCGGTGGACGCACTGTGGGGTGTGGGCCCGAAGACGGCGAAAAAGCTTGCAGCGCTGGATATTAACACCGTCCGCGAGCTGGCGAATAGCGACGCCGAACTGCTGACGTCGGCCTTCGGACCGCGCACCGGCCTGTGGCTGCTGCTGCTCGCCAAGGGCGGTGGCGACACGCAAGTCAGTGCCGAGCCTTGGGTTCCGCGCTCCCGCAGACACGTCGTCACGTTCCCGAGCGACCTCACTAAACGCTCCGAAATGGACTCGGCTGTAACAGAATTGGCGAGACGAGCCCTGGACGACGTCGTGGCATCGGCACGTGTCGTCACCCGGGTAGCGGTCACGGTGCGCACCTCGACGTTCTACACACGGACCAAAATCCGCAAGCTGCCGGCGCCCACCACCGATCCCGGCGTCATTGTTGCGGCGGCCCTGCGGGTCCTGGATCTGTTCGAACTCGACCGTCCGGTCCGATTACTCGGGGTGCGACTCGAATTGGTCATGCCGGCCTAGCTGCGCCGGGCTGGGCCGAAGCGCCCGGGTGAAGATGACGTTCACCTGACGCATCGCCACGCTGTAGGGCCACCACGCCAGCCGCTTGAACGCATACAGTGCCCGAATGTCCTGCGACGTGTAGATCAGGTATCTGTTTTTCGCCACTCCGGCCAAGATCTTCTCGGCAGCCGTTTCCGCCGACACCGCATGACCACTGAAGCGGTCGACCCACCGGCTGACCTTGGGGTCTTCCCGGTCTACGCCGGCGATTTCGACGGTCTTGACCAGCCGCGTCTTCACCGCCCCGGGCACGACGACGGAGACCCCGATGCGGTGCCGGGCCAGGTCGAAGCGCAGCACCTCGGACAGGCCGCGTAAGCCGTACTTGCTGGCGCTGTAGGCGGCGTGCCACGGCAGCGCGACCAACCCGGCCGCCGACGACACATTGACCAGATGGCCACCGCGGCCGGCCGCGACCATCTCCGGCACGAATGTCTCGATGACGTGGATCGGGCCCATCAGGTTGATCGCGATCATCTTGGTCCACTGCTCGTGGCTCAGCCGATCGACGGTGCCCCAGGCCGACACCCCGGCGATGTTCATCACGGCGTCCATGCTCGGGTGCGTGGCGTGGACGTCGGCGGCGAACGCCGCGACCTCGTCGTAGTCGGCGATATCCAGCACCCGGTGCGCGGGCACTTGCGCGCCCAGCGCGCGGGCGTCGGCCACGGTTTGTGCCAGTCCGTCGGCGTCACGATCCGTCAGGAACAACTCGGCCCCGTGCGCGGCCAGTCGCAACGCAGTGGCCCGGCCGATGCCACTGGCCGCGCCCGTCACAAGAACGCGCTTTCCCGCGAAGTACCGCGCCGATCCCCTCTGCGCCATGAGGGTGACGATACCGCCGGTAACGCCCTGGGCCGCGTTATGCCCGGGCGCCACCCCACAAGGAGTTCAGCCACAACTGCTCGAGCAGCCGGACGCGACGGTCGATGTCGTCGTCTGCGCCGCCAATAAAGGCCGGGTCGCCGGTCAGCATCAATGCAGTGGTGCCGGTCAGCGTGCGCACCAGCGTCGGAATGTCGTCGCTGATCGGGCTCGCGGTCCCGGCCTTCATCTCGGCGTCGACGATGGCGACGATCTCGCGCACGACCCCCTCGAACTGCTGCTCGAGAATGCCCCGAATCTTTATATCGCTGTAGCGGGCGGCATTACAGGCCGCCATCACCGGGTCGGTGTGCGCGTAGACCGCAGCGGCGCTGCCCACCATCCGCTTGGCGAATTGCTCCGGCGACTCGTCCGGCTGACGCGGGGCGAAAAACTGCGTGAGTTCTTCGAGCTCTTGGGTGGCCTCGGCCACGATCTGCGCGAGCACCGCGTACTTGGAATCAAAGTAGAAGTAGAAACCGGACCGGCCCACCCCGGCGCGAAGACTGATGGTGCTGACCGACAGCTCCGCGAACGGCCGCTCCTGCAGCAATTCACGCACCGCTTGCATGATCGCCTGCCGGTGCTTGTCGCCACGGCGTCGCGTCGCCGGTTCGCCCGGCTCGGCGTGGCTGCTCATCCCCTGACCTTGCACCACACCGCTCCAAATACAAACTTGACAGCCGTCAACTGTGTCCCAAAGGATAGTGGCAAGTGACGGATGTCACCAGCCCGGGTCTCGCAAAGGAGCGTTCATGCCCGCCACCATCAGCACCCCGCATTACCTGCTCGACCAGGCGCGGCGCCGGTTTACGCCGTCGATCAACAATTTTCCCGGCATGGGGATGGTCGAACGCAAGCTGTTGAACACTCAATTCCCGGAGCACAAACTCGCCGACCCGCCGCCGGACAGCGGCCTCAAAGCGGCCGTCGGCGACGCGGGGCTGCCGGTCGTGGGGCACATCATCGAGATGCTGCGCGGTGGACCCGACTATCTGAAATTCCTCTACGAGACCAAGGGACCGGTGGTCTTCGGGGACTCACCCGTACTCCCGGGCATCGCAGCGCTGGGCCCGGACGCCGCCCAGGTCGTCTACTCCAACCGCAACAAGGACTACTCGCAGCAGGGCTGGGTTCCGGTGATCGGGCCGTTCTTCAACCGCGGCCTGATGCTGCTGGACTTCGAAGGGCACATGTTCCACCGGCGCATCATGCAGGAGGCGTTTGTCCGTTCCCGGCTGGCAAGTTACGTCGAGCAGATGGACCAGGTGGTCTCGAAGACGATCTCCAACGACTGGGTGGCCAACGACGCGCGCTTCCTGCTCTACCCGGCGATGAAAGAGCTGACGCTCGACATTGCCTCGATGGTGTTCATGGGCCACGAGCCGGGCACCGACCACGACCTGGTGACCAAGGTCAATAACGCGTTCGCGATCACCACCCGCGCAGGCAACGCGATCATCCGCACCCCGGTGCCGCCCTTCACCTGGTGGCGGGGCCTCAAGGCGCGCGAACTGCTGGAGAATTACTTCCGCGAGCGGGTCCAGGAACAACGCGCCAACCCGGGCACCGACCTGCTGTCCGTGCTGTGCCTGACCGCAGACGACGACGGCAACAAGTTCTCCGACGAGGACATCGTCAACCACATGATCTTTTTGATGATGGCCGCGCACGACACCTCGACGTCGACGGTCACGACGATGGCCTACAACCTGGCCGGCCACCCGGAGTGGCAGCAGCGTTGCCGCGAAGAATCCGACCGCCTTGGCGACGGCCCGCTCGACATCGATTCGCTGGAGAAGCTGGAGACACTCGACCTGGTGATGAACGAGTCGATCCGGCTGGTGACCCCGGTGCAGTGGGCGATGCGGCAGACGGTGCGCGATACCGACCTGCTGGGCTACTACATCCCCAAGGGCACCAACGTCATCGCGTACCCGGGAATGAATCACCGGCTGCCTGAATTGTGGACGGACCCACTGAAATTCGACCCGGAACGGTTCACCGAGCCGCGCAACGAGCACAAACGGCACCGCTACGCGTTCACACCGTTCGGCGGGGGCGCACACAAGTGCATCGGAATGACGTTCGGGCAGTTGGAGATCAAGACGATCCTGCACCGGCTGCTGCGCAAGTATCGGCTCGAGCCGCCCCGCCCGGGCTACAAGTGCGAGTGGGACTACGGCGGCATGCCGGTGCCGAAAGACGGCATGCCAATTCTGTTGCGCCCGCTCTGAACTCGGATCTCGGCGAGCTAGGCGGCGTCTTTTTCGCTGCTTAGCCGATTAGCGCACGCGATCAGCGCGCGCAGCGCCGACTGGGTCGGATCCTCGGATAGGCCCAGTGCCCATTCGGCGCGCAGACCATCGCTGCCGCAGATGAAGGTGGCGGTGCCCTCGCGCGAAGCCATCTGGTGGAACTTCAGTGTCTCGATGGCGATCCCGCGCTCATGCAGCATCGCGGTGAGTGCGGCGATCGGCCCGCTGGCGGCAGCGGTCGAGGTACTGAGGGAATCGCCGACGACGATCATCGCCCGGAAGTTGCGGACTTGTGGTCCGAGCCGTCGAGCGGATCGCTCAGGGTCAGCGCACACCCAATGCCCTAGCCGCAGCGGGCCGGCGGTGTGACCGTAGGTCGTAACGAAGCTCTCCCAGGACATCGCGGCGGCCTGTTCGCGCAGGCCACGCGGCAATGCGACGCCAAAGTGATCGGCGAACCACGCGTTAGCCGCGCACTCTGGCGCCGGGACGCTCGAGGCGTCCAACTCGGGAAAGGAGAGTGGCTCGGAAAGAGTCTGGGTAAGAGGCACGGTGTCGGTCTTCTCTGGTCAGCAGGAGCGACCGACGGTAGTAGCTTCCGACCCACAGCGGGGGGTCGGTCTGGATCAGACCCCGCTGCGGGTGCTGGCTACTACGGCACTCTTGAGAAGACGCACGAGCGCGACAGTAGACGCCGCAGGTCGATAGTGCAAATTCCTTTCGCACCCGCGCGGCGGGTGAACTACATGAGCCCAACAGGTTTACATGTGTTGAATAGCGGTTATCCGGTCGTCGCCTCAGCCGCAAGCGGCTATGCATCCCCTCAGATGAAGGCACGACAATGGTGTCGACGGTTGCCGAGAAGGCACGTGAAGCGGCGACAGTGGCCATCGGGCTGATCGAAGTGTTGTTGGTTCCGGCTCGATTGTCATCAGCGTGGGAACGGGTAGCTGCAGCGGAGAGCTGATCACCGTCGCTCCGTCGGCCGGGCTGATCGCAGTGTTGCCCATATCGACGGGATCCCCAGCAGCGCAGCGCTGACGGTCACCCTCTAGCCGAGCAAGGCGGGGCGTCCGCCGGCGAACATCCCGGCTGTAAATGGATGCTTTTTGTTGACTTCATCGATTCAGATCCCTTGCCGTGCAGCGCAATTGCGACGCGTTGTGCCAGTGCGGGTATGACAAAACTCAATTGCATTGCGCCAGTGCAGATGTGACAAAACGCAGGTTCAAACGCGTCGTGACAAATGTCACGAAATCTGGTTTACACGTGTTTAACACGGGGTGTATGAAGGGAGGTGTCATTGACCGCAACGGCTATTTGTCCCCTCTCGGAAAGGCAAGACGATGAAGTCGAAGAATGCCAAGAAGACCATTCGAGCAGTAGCAGCAGCGACGGGCGTGGTCGCGATGTTGCTAGTACCGACCGGATGCTCCACAGCCGCCGGTGGCACGGGCTGCTCCCTCGTTTGCCTCTAGCCAAACGGGACGAGCACTTGCTCGCTGCGGCGTGATCCCCGCAATTTCTGCCTGCGTGTCACCTATTCGCACGCTCACTCACTAGTAGTTCGGTGACACGTCCTTGCCCATTCGTTGTTCTGCATATGTCTAATAACTAATACGACAAAGGAAAAGCCAATACCCGGCGAGGAAAGGAAAATCATGAACGGAAAGAGCACCAAGAAGACTGTTAAAGCCGTTGCAGCCGCCGCGGGGGTGGCCGCGGTTTTGCTCTTACCGGGCTGCTCGACAGCCGCGGGCGGCACGGGCGCGCCCTTAGTCGGCGGCGGCGCCGGCGGTGGCATTGTGGGTGGCATTCTCGGCGGCATCCTCTAACCGACGGGAAAGACGGCCCGCCGGGAACCTCGGTTCCCGGCGGGCCGTCTTCCAGTTAGCCGATCGGCCCCGGCGCGGCATCCATTCGCAGAAATGCCTGAATCGTCGTCCCGGTGCTCGCAGTGTGAGTGCGCACCAGATCCGAGATGGCATTGACCAGATACAGTCCGCGGCTGGCGGGGCCGGCCGGGCCCGGGTCCAAGCGTCCCACCAGCGGATCGTCGAGCCGCCCGCTATCGCGCGCCTCGCACACCAGATGGTCGTCGTCACGCCAGAAAGCCAGCCGGCATGCGCCGTCGGTGTACATCAAGCTGTTGGTGGCCAGCTCCGTGGCGACCAGTTGCAAATCTTCGATCCCGTCCTGGGACAGGCCGACCCAGCCGGCGTAGTTGACCGCGAAAGACCGCGCCGGCCGCAAGTCCGCAGACTTGCGGACCGTGTAGGTGACGGCACCCGGATTAGCGGCCAGTGGTTGATTGCACTGCGCCAGCACGTCATCCGGCGCGTAGTCGGGGCTGGGCTGCAGCGAACCCGACTTCCACAGCAGCGGATGGGTCGCACGGGCGCTTGCCAACACGTCGTCGTCCAGTCTTTCCGCGTCGTAGAGACACAACGCGGTCAGCTGGCGGCCTGCAAACGCGTGGTTGACCAGCGCCTCATGCTGCATGCAGGCCAAAGACTCGTCCGTGCTGCGGCCGGGCCAGAAAACCTGGCTGACAATGCGCGCGCGCCGGTCGGCGTTCTCCTCGACGAAGGCGCCCTCCAGCGCCAGGAACCGGCTCGGGTTGCGGCCAGCCTCGGCGATGTCGACCATCTGCAGTCCGGCGGTCGGACCCTCGCCCCCCAGTGCGTCGCGCAGCAATGCCAGATACTCGCCAGGGACCGCGACCAGTACCGGCTCGTCCATCGCCAAACCTTCGAGCACGAAGCGAACTACACCCTCCACGTACTCCTGTTGGGAGTAGTAGAGGAGCGCGGTATGAACGAAGCCTTGTCGCCCGTCCTCCGCGCCCGTACTCATTTCGAAGCTCCTGCTTTCCATCACCAATGCCAACCCCCTGCCGGACCGGCCGTCCTGTTGTCTATCTCCGTTTCTCAGTTACCCATCCCAATACCCCGGAGTCGCGTTCCCTACGCAGGGAACCGGTCACAAACCGGCCTCGGATGGACGGGGCGTGCGTCACAGCCACCAAGAGGCGGCGGCGTCGAGATGACGACGGATGCGATAGCGCGCCAAGCTGTCGTCGCCGACCGCGATCGCGTCGAGGATCCGTAGATGGGCGTGCTCGACGGCGGCGAAGTCGTCCGGCGCCGGCGGCTCCTGTCCGGTGCTGGACCAGTGCCGGCGGAATAGCTCGACGATGATCCGCAGGAACAGGTCCAACAAAGCGTTGCCGGCCAGTTGCGCCAGTCCGATATGGAACCGAAATTCCTCGGATGTTGCTTGGCGCGCATCGTCGGCGGCGTGCAGGTTGTCGTCGAGGGTGGATCGGTGGGTGTGCAGGAAGGCGGCCGCATCGGGTTCGGTGCGCCGCTTCACGACCTTGGCGACGTTGTCGATCTCGATGGCGTCCCGGACGCAACGCAGGTCTTCGCGGCTCGGCTCGCGGAATTGCAGGTACAACGCGATGGTGTCGATGCTGGCTTGCGCATGGGGCTTTGTGACAACGAGCCCGCCGCCGGGTCCGCGACGCATCTGCGCGACCGAGTGATATTCGAGCAGTCGCACCGCTTCGCGCAACACCGCGCGGCTCACCCGATAGCGCTGCAGCAACGCCGTCTCGGTTCCGAAGACAGAGCCGATCTGCCAGCCGCCGGAGCCGATCTCCTCGCCGATGCTGGCCGCCAGCACCTCGGCCAACTTGCCGCGCGGTAATTCCGTATCGGCCGGCTTACGTCGCCGGCCGCCGCGGCGGTCCGCATCGCCGCTGCGGCCCGCGTCGTCACCGGGGTGATGCTCCTGCAGCCAGGCGGTCACCGCTTCCACGTGTCGCTCGGACAGCGTCTTGGCACGCGCGGAATCTCCAGCGGTGACGGCGGCAACGATTTCGGAGTGGTCGCTGTGCATGTAGTCAAGCGCCTCGATGGCCTCATTAGCCGAGTCGGTCCGCGACCGCAGGGCATACCGCGTGGTAAGCCTCATCAACACGTCGATAAATAGTTGTAGGACAGGGTTTTTCGACCGCTCCGCCAGCGCGATGTGGAATTCGTCTTGCGGCGCCGGCAGACCCGGCCGCCACTCTTCCTCCGCGCGCAGCACCCCGCGCAGCCGCTCGATGCCGGCTTCGTCGATCCGCTCGGCTGCGAGCGAGGCCGCCAACGGCTCGAGCACCAGACGCGCGTTGAGCAGATCGCCGAGCGTAGTGCCCAGGTACTCGAGATAGATGACGACGGCGCGAGTCGCGGGTCCCGCGTCGGGTTCACTGATCAGCAGCCCGCCGTTGGGACCGCGGCGCATCCGGGCCACTTGATGGTGCTCGACCAGACGAACCGCCTCCCGCAGCACCGATCGACTCACCCCATAGCGTTGCTGCAGCGCGTGTTCAGAACCCAGCGACTCTCCGACGGGCCAACCGCGGCCAACAATATCCGCCTCGATGTCCCCGGCAATCGTCGAAGCCAGCTTTCGTGTCCCGCCCGCGCGCGACGCGGGGCTTACGTGAAGCTCAATACTGCACGCCCACAAGCTGTCTCAACACGTGAGCAGCATGCAACCCGCGACCGGACCCCCGCCCACGGAGACCACGCCGACCTCTGGGCGTTGCGACACCTGCCGCTCCCCCGCGTCGCCGCGCAACTGCAGACACCCTTCGTGCAGCGCCCAGTAGCCGTGCATGCGGCCCGCCGAGAGCTGGCCGCCGTAGGTGTTCAGCGGCAGCTCGCCGTCGCGGGCGATCCGCGCGCCCCCTTCGACGAACGGACCGGCCTCGCCGTCACCGCAGATCCCCAGTGCTTCCAGCCAGGCGATGGTGAGATAGGTGAAACCGTCGTACAGCTCGGCGAGGGCGAGGTCAGTGGGTTTCAATTCGGTGCGTGACCACATCTGCGCCGTCGCATCCGACATGGCCATCTTCGGGTAGTCGTCGCGGTGGAACCAGCCACCGGCACCGTTAGACCCGCCGATCGCCTCCACCCGTACCGGCCGGTGCGGGCAATCGGGGCCGTACTCCGCGTTCGATACCACCACCGCGATCGAGCCGTCGATGGGCACGTCGCAGTCCAGCAGTCCGAACGGCGTCGACACCAGGCGCGCCCCGAGGTAGTCGGCCATCGTCATCGGCTCGCGGTAGACCGCAAGCGGATTCAGCGCGGCGTTGCGCCTCCCGTTGAGGGCAAGCCAGCCCAACTGCTCCTTGGTGGTTCCGTACAAGTCCATATGGCGACGGCAGTTCAGCGCCAGCCAGTTCGCAGCGGAATAAGCCTGTGCCGCAACCAGATCGTTGACATCGTCCATTGCGCCGACTGCCGGCTTGGCTTCGCCTTCGGGAGTCTCGAACATCCGGGCAAGCGCCGGGGCCGGCGCATTTTCGTCCTGCTTGACCGGGACTGTGCCACCGAGCATTTGGATTGTCCGGTACACCACCACGTGACGAGCGCGCCGCTCGCTGACCGCGCGGCACGCCGACATCACCGGGCTGAGCAGTCCGCCGGTGCCGAACCCGGCTCCGCAATCCGCCGTTTCGATGCGCAATTCGGCGTTGACCTCCGCGGCCGGCGTGTCACCCAACGTGGCGATGCCGTCGATGTCGGCGGGCGCCAATCCGGCGTCGGAGATGGCCCCGCGCACCGCCTCCATGGTCAGGTCCCGCCCCGGGATGCCGGTACGGCGGCCGATCCGCGAAATGCCGATACCGGACACGATCGCGTCTTTTTCGAAATACGTCATCTGCACCGCCCGCCAGAGGAGAACCCGTCGTACGCACACCGAACCAATAGAGTGTACTGTATTGCCCGTGTCAGCCGAGTCGACATCAGTGCTGCTCATCGAGCATTGCGACGATTGCCCGCGCTGGGTGCATCCCGCGGCCGGCGAATGCCGGGAGTGCGGCGCCACGCTGGTCGCGCGGCCGGTCTCCGGACATGGCACGGTGTTCACCTACACGGTCAACCACCACCCGTATAACCCGGAGATCCCCGTCCCTTACGTGATCGCCATCGTCGAACTCGCCGAACAAAGCGGGCTGCGCTTGGCCGCCAATATTGTTGGCTGCGAGCCGGATTCGGTGACGTGCGGGATGCCGGTGCATCTTTGGCCCGAGAAGGGTGCCGGCGGGGCGCCGTTGTTCGCGCCGACCGCCGGCTGACCGGCGCTAGCCCCCGGTCCGGCCCGGCCTGCTAGTTGATCAGTGGGTCGCGCGGCATGCCGAGGATCCGCTCGGCGATCTGGTTTCGGGTGACCTCCGAGGTGCCGCCGGCAATGGCCATGCCGCGTGCACCCATGATCAGCCGGCCCGGCGCCGCGCCGGGTCCGTCGACCAGTGCGACCTCGGGCCCGGTCAGGGCCGCCATGATCGCAGCCCCCTCCACCATGTGGTCTGCCAGCTTCAGTTTGGTGACGTTGCCTTCCGGCCCGGGGCCGGCACCTTCGACGCTGCGGGCCACCCGGCGCAGGTTGAGAAGCCGCAACGCGGTTTCGTTGGCCAGGTAGGACCCGACCCGGATATCCGCGCCCGCCAACCGATCTGCGTGCTGCTGGGCCAGCTCTACCAGCGCGGTTGCCAACCCCTCGTAGAACGACCCGCTGCCGCCGATGCTGACCCGCTCGTTGCCCAGCGTCGCCCGCGCGACCGTCCACCCCGAGTTGGGCGCGCCGACAACGTCTTCGTCGGGGACGAAAAGGTCGTTGAAGAACACCTCGTTGAAGTCCGAGCCGCCAGTGATCTGCCGCAGCGGCCGCACCTCGACCTCGGGCGCCTTCATGTCGACGATCACCGTGGTGATGCCGGCGTGCTTGCGCGCATCGGGGTCGGTGCGCACGGTGGCCAGGCCGCGCGCGCAATAGTGGGCGCCGCTGGTCCACACCTTTTGACCGTTGATCTTCCAGCCGCCGTCGACCCTGGTGGCCCGGGTCTTGATGGACGCCGCATCCGATCCCGCGTCGGGTTCGGAGAACAGCTGGCACCAGATCTCGTCTTTGCGCAACGCCTTCTCGACGAATCTTTCTATCTGCCAAGGAGTTCCGTGCTGTACCAGGGTCAGGATCACCCATCCGGTGATGCCGTAGTCGGGCCGCTTGATGCCGGCCGCACGGAATTCTTCCTCGATCACCAACTGCTCCACCGCGTCAGCGCCCAGGCCCCGCGGCTTGGGCCAGTGCGGCATCACATATCCGGTCGCGATCAGCTTGTCGCGTTGCGCCTGTTTGTCCAACGCGGCGATCTCGGCGGCGTCAGCATGGATCCGGGTGCGCAGCTCTTCTGCCTCGGGAGGCAGATCAAGGCTGTTTTCCCGGACGGCACCTGCCGCGGTGCGGTTGAACACATCGTGGGCGGGTGCGTCGCCGCCGAAGAGCGCCGTCGTTACCAGCGCCCGGCGCAGATGCAGATGCGCGTCATGCTCCCAGGTGAAGCCGATGCCGCCGTGCACCTGAATGTTGAGTTCGGCATTGCGGGCGTAAGCCGGAAACGCCAGCGCCGCAGCCACTGCGGCGACGAGGCGGAACTGCGCTTCGTCCTCTGATGAGTCCTCTGCTGCCGCGCGCGAGGCGTCCCACACCGCGGCGGTCGCCGACTCCACGGCAACGAGCATGTTCGCGCAGTGGTGCTTCACGGCTTGGAAAGTGGCGATGGTGCGGCCGAATTGCTGGCGCACCTTGGCGTAGTCGACCGCGGCGGCGACGCAGTCGGACGCTCCGCCCACCGCCTCGGCGGCCAGCAGCGTGCGCGCCCGGGCCAACGCCGAATCCCGCGCCCCCGCAATGATGTCGTCGGAACTGACGCTGACGTTGTGCAGACGGACGCGTCCGGAACGCCGAGTCGGATCGAGGTTATCGGGCACCTCGACAGAAACGCCGGACCGTCCGCGGTCCAGCAGCAACAGGTCGTCACCCGCGGCGATCACCAGCAGCTCGGCGAGCCCGGCGCCCAACACGACGCCGGCTTCACCGTCGGCGACGCCGTCGGTGATTTGCACCCGGCTGTCCAGGCCGAAGCCCGCGGTGACGGTGCCGTCGATCAGGCCGGGCAGCAACCGCGACTTTTGTTCGGCTGTACCATCTTTGGCGATCACGGCCGACGCGATCACGGTCGGCACGAACGGCCCCGGAGCTACCGCGCGGCCGAGTTCTTCGATCACCACCACGAGTTCGGGCAACCCGTAGCCGGAGCCGCCGTGTTCCTCGTCGACGTGCAGGCCGAGCCAGCCGAGCTCGACCAGGTTCTGCCAGAATCCAGGCCGGGATTCGTCGGCCGCGTCGAGCAGCGATCGCGCCGCCCAGCGCGCCTTTTGTGAGGTCAAAAACGACCGGGCTACGTCGGCTAGTTCGCGATGGTCGTCGGTCAGTGCGATACCCATCAGTGCCCTCCTCGCGCCGCATCCCAACGGGGCTGGATTGGTTGCCGGCCCCGCTCCGAGGGGAAGCGGGGCGGCTGGTTAAAGAGTGTACTTAATGCGAGGAGGGCACCTGGAGGGACGTCTACTTGGGCGCGAACCGCTGTCCCGCGTCCAGCCGCAGGCACTGGCCGTTGAGCATCGGGTTGTCGACGATGGCCGCGGCCAGTTTGGCGTACTCCTCGGGCCGGCCGAGTCGCTTCGGGAAGGCTGCGTCCCGAGTCAGGGCCGCCGCGAACTCGTCCGGAATACCCTGGGTCAGCCCCGTGGCGAACAGGCTCGGAGCGATGGCCAGCACTCGGATGCCCAGCGATCCCAGGTCACGCGCCATCGTCAGGCACATGCCGGCGACACCCGCCTTGGCGGCGGTGTAGGCGACCTGCCCGATCTGTCCCTCGAAGGCGGCGATCGAAGCGGTGTTGATGATGACGCCGCGCTCTTCGTCCTCGGGCTCGTTCTTGGCCATATGGGCGGCCGCCAGCCGGCTGATGTTGAAGGTGGCGATGAGGTTGAGATCGATGACTGATTGGAAGGATTCGAGGTCGTGGGGCCCCGACTTGGTCATCGTCCGCTTCGCGATGCCGCCGCCGGCGGTGGTGACCACGACGTGCAGGCCGCCGAGCTTGTCGACTGCGCTCTGCAACGTTTCCTCGGTGCCGGTGAAGTCGGTGACGTCGACCGGGTAGAACGCACCGCCTATGCCCTCGGCAACAGACTTACCATCGGAACCCTCGCGATCGAAGATGGCGACATCCGCACCACGCTCGCTGAGCAGTTCGGCGGTGGCACGACCCATTCCCGACGCGCCGCCGATGATGACGGCCTTCTTCCCATTGATCTCCATCCGGCGTCTCCTTTTTGGGTTGTCAGATCCTATGCAATCTGTAACGTTACGTAGGAACGCTAGCGTGTCCGCCCGGGAGGGTTGTCACCGAGCCATGCCAAGCTGACGACCGTGCTCCTTCTCGACGTGGTAGCCACGTCCGCGGACGTCGGCGCCACGTCATCACGACTGACCAAGCTTGCGCGCATCGCCGACCTGCTGACCCGCGCGGCACCCGACCCCGAATTGGTCGCGATCGTCGTGTCGTGGCTCTCCGGCGAGCTGCCGCAACGCCAGATCGGCGTGGGCTGGGCGTCGTTGCGGTCCCGGCCGCCGGCGGCTTCGGCACCGGGGCTCACCGTTACCGGTGTACACGCCACCTTCACCGAGATCGGCGCCGTCTCGGGCAAAGGATCGCAGACGCGGCGCGCCGAACTCCTCGCGAAGCTGTTCGCCGCCGCGACCGAACCCGAGCAGACGTTCCTGGTGCGGCTGCTCAGCGGCGAACTGCGCCAGGGCGCACTGGCCGGGATCATGGCCGACGCCATCGCCAAGGCCGCCGAGATCCCGGCCGCCGCGGTGCAGCGCGCGGCGATGCTGGGCGGGGATCTGCCCGCCGCGGCTGTGGCCGCCCTGACCGGTGGAGCGATAGCGCTGCAGGCATTCACCCTGCGGACGGGCCATTCGGTCGGCCCGATGCTGGCGCAGACTGCGACCAGTGTGGCCGACGCGCTCGAACGCCATGGCGGCACAACGATCTTCGAGGCAAAGCTGGACGGTGCACGAGTGCAGATCCACCGCGCCGGGGACGCGGTCACGATCTACACGCGAAGCCTGGACAACGTCACTGCCCGGCTGCCCGAAGTGGTGCAGGCGACGCTGGCACTGCCGGTGCACGACCTCATCGCCGACGGCGAGGCGATCGCGCTGCGCCCCGACAACCGGCCGCACCGCTTTCAGGTCACCGCGTCGCGGTTCGGCCGATCGGTCGACGTCGCTTGGGCCCTTTCGGCCCAAAAGGCCGAGCCGCTGTCGGTGTTCTTCTTCGACCTGCTGCACTGCGACGGCGTCGACCTGCTCGACGCGCCGACGACCGACCGGCTGGCCGCACTGGACCGGCTGGTGCCGGCCCGACACCGCGTCGACCGGTTGGTTACCTCCGACCCCGATGCCGGCGCGGCTTTCCTGGAGGCGACGCTGGCCGCCGGTCACGAAGGAGTGATGGCGAAGGCACCGGGTGCGCCCTACCTGGCCGGCCGGCGCGGGGCGGCCTGGCTGAAGATCAAGCCGGTACACACGCTGGACCTCGTGGTGCTCGCCGTGGAATGGGGTTCGGGACGCCGAGTCGGCAAGCTGTCCAATATTCACCTGGGCGCGCGCGATCCGGCCACCGGCGAATTCATCATGGTGGGAAAGACTTTCAAGGGCATGACCGATGCCACGCTGGACTGGCAGACCGCGCGGTTCAGCGACCTCGCCGTCGGATCGATGGACGGCTACGTCGTCCAAGTGCGCCCCGAGCAGGTCGTCGAAATTGCGCTCGACGGCGTGCAGCGCTCGACGCGCTACCCGGGCGGGGTGGCGCTGCGGTTTGCCCGGGTCGTGCGCTACCGCGATGACAAGAGCCCGGCCGAAGCCGACACCATCGACAACGTACGTGCGCTGTACTGATTGAGCCCGGCGACGAACTGCCCGTCGTCGTAGGGTTTGACCGTGACTGTGCACGACAAAGATGTCAGCTACATCCGCACCGACGACGACATGCCACCGGTTGCGATTATCGACCGCTCCCCCATCACCGTCGGGCACAGGATCTTCTTCGGCATCATCGCGGTGATCGGTGCGATCGCCTGGGCGATCATTGCGTTCGTTCGCGGTGAAACGGTGAATGCCGTCTGGTTTGTGGTCGCGGCGGTGTGCACGTACGTCATCGGATTCCGGTTCTATGCCCGGTTGATCGAGATGAAGGTCGTTCGCCCGCGCGACGACCACGCCACACCGGCTGAAGTTCTCGATGACGGCACCGATTACGTGCCGACCGACCGACGCGTGCTGTTCGGCCATCATTTCGCCGCCATCGCCGGTGCCGGGCCGCTCGTCGGTCCGGTGCTGGCCGCCCAGATGGGCTATTTGCCCTGCAGCATCTGGATCATCTTCGGCGCGGTATTCGCCGGCGCGGTGCAGGACTACCTGGTGCTGTGGATTTCGACCCGGCGCCGGGGCCGGTCGCTGGGCCAGATGGCCCGCGACGAACTCGGCGCGACCGGCGGCGCCGCCGCCCTGCTCGGGGCCTTCGTCATCATGGTGATCATCATCGCGGTGCTGGCACTGGTGGTAGTGCGGGGACTGGCCCAGAGTCCGTGGGGTGTGTTCTCCATCGCGATGACCATCCCGATCGCCATCTTCATGGGTTGCTACCTGCGGTTCCTGCGTCCGGGACGGGTGGCCGAAGTGTCACTGATCGGCTTCGCGTTGCTGATGGCCGCCGTGGCTTCCGGCAACTGGGTCAGCGAAACATCCTGGGGCGCATCCTGGTTGAATCTCTCCGCCGTCACCGTCTCGTGGTTGATCATCATCTACGGTTTCGTGGCGTCGGTGCTGCCGGTGTGGTTGCTACTGGCGCCGCGCGATTACCTGTCGACGTTCATGAAGGTCGGCGCCATCGCGATGCTGGCGATCGGTATCTGTATTGCGCATCCGGTTATCCAGGCGCCCGCCGTCTCACGGTTCGCGTACAGCGGCGACGGTCCGGTGTTTCCCGGCTCGATGTTCCCCTTTCTGTTCATCACCATCGCGTGCGGCGCGCTCTCCGGATTTCATGCGCTGATCTCGTCGGGGACAACGCCGAAGCTGCTGGAGAAGGAAAGCCAGATGCGCTTCATCGGCTATGGCGGCATGCTGACCGAGTCGTTCGTCGCCGTCATGGCACTGATCAGCGCGACGATCCTCGACCAGCACGTGTACTTCGCACTGAACGCCCCGGCCGCGCAGACCGGCGGGACCGCGGCCACCGCGGCGCACTACGTCAATGGGCTCGGGTTGTCGGGCGCCCCGGCGACCGCTGAACAGCTCAATCAAGTCGCCGCCGGCGTCGGCGAAAAGTCGATCGTGTCGCGCACCGGCGGAGCGCCGACGCTTGCGGTGGGCATGTCCGAAGTACTGAACCGGGCATTCGGCGGTGCCGGCCTCAAGGCGTTCTGGTACCACTTCGCGATCATGTTCGAGGCACTGTTCATCCTGACCGCCGTCGACGCGGGCACCCGGGTCGCGCGTTTCATGCTGTCCGACGCGCTGGGCAACTTGGGCGGTCCGCTGGCCAAACTGCGGAACCCGAGCTGGCGCCCGGGCGTATGGGTCTGCAGCCTGGTCGTGGCCGCGGGGTGGGGCAGCATCCTGCTGATGGGCGTCACCGATCCGCTCGGTGGCATCAACACACTGTTTCCGCTATTCGGCATCGCCAATCAGCTGCTCGCGGCGATCGCGCTGACCGTCGTCACCGTGATCGTCATCAAGAAGGGCCTGCTGATCTGGGCATGGATTCCGGGAGTTCCACTGGTGTGGGACCTGACGGTCACGCTGACCGCGTCGTGGCAGAAGATCTTCTCGGCGGATCCGGCCATCGGCTACTGGTCACAACATTTCCAGTACTCCGCTGCCAAGGACGCGGGCAAGACCGCATTCGGCTCGGCCAAGAATGTGTATCAGCTAGACGACGTCATCAGGAACACCTTCATCCAAGGCACCCTGTCGATTCTTTTCGCGATCGTGGTGATCATCGTGCTGGCCGCGGGAATTATCGTCGCGCTCAGGACAATTCGCGGCGACGGCAGGCCGTTGACCGAAGATGAGCCGATACCGTCAAAAATGTTCGCGCCCTCGGGCCTGATTGCCACCGCCGCTGAGCGGGAGGTGCAACGGCAATGGGACGCGCCCCAGGCATCGATGTCCGGCGAGCGCCACGCCGGTTAAATCAGTAGTCTCGAAGTTCGCTGCACAGCCCTAAGATTGTGCGGAATGAGAGTCGGTATCGACTTCGGCACCACCCACACTGTCGTCGCGCTCGTCGACCGGGGCAACTATCCGGTCGTCTCGTTCGACGGAGTGGACGCCTGGCCTTCGCTCGTCGCCGCCAACGCAGCCGGGGAGCTGCGATTCAGTGTGGATGCCGCCGCGGTGCGCCACGATCCGCAGTGGTGGGTGCTGCGATCGATCAAGCGCCTGCTCAACGACGCCGGACCGCAGACCGAGGTGACGCTGGCCGGACGCAGCTACCAGCTGGTCGAACTTCTCACCGGCTTTCTGGCTCAACTGAAAAGCGATCTCCTGCAGCGCTCGAATGGCTGCCTGACCCCGGGTGAGGACATCGAGGCGGCGATCAGCGTGCCCGCCAATGCCTCCAGCGCCCAGCGCCTCCTGACGCTGGATGCCTTCGTGGCGGCGGGTTTTCACGTCGTCGCGCTGCTGAACGAGCCGTCCGCCGCGAGCCTCGAATACGCCCATCGGTACCGCTCCACGATCACCGCCAAACGTGAATACGTCCTGATCTACGACCTTGGCGGCGGCACCTTCGACGCGTCGCTGCTCAGGATGACCGGGCACTCGAACGACGTCGTGCTCAGCGAAGGCATCCAGCGTCTGGGCGGAGACGATTTCGACGAGGCGATTGTGCGGCTCATCCTGGACGGTTCGAAGCTTCCCGATACCGATGGGGCCGCACGCGACCTGCTGAAGGAGGAATGCGCGGCTCGCAAGGAGGCCGTCGGGCCGCAGACGCGCCGCTTCCTGGTGGACATGGCGGGGATCGACGATGGAGTCGATCGGCCGCCGTTTTCGTGCGGCATCGACGACGTCTACTCGGCATGCGCGCCGCTCGTCACACCCACGATCGAACTCCTCGACCGCATCCTGCACGACCCGACTCAGGGCGGCAGGGACGTGGCGTGGTCCGAGGTCGCCGGCATCTACGTGGTGGGCGGGGCCGGCGGCTTTCCCCTCATCTCCCGGATGCTGCGCACCACGTTCGGCGAGAAGCGGGTGAAACGCTCACCGCACCCCTTCGCCGCGACGGCCATCGGTCTGGCCGTCTTCCTCGACAAGGAGTCCGGATTCGCGCTGTCCGAACGCTTTTCGCGACACTTCGGGGTCTTCCGCGAGGCCGAGGCCGGCGCCGATGTCGTCTTCGACCCGATCGTGGGCAAAGACGCCGCACTGCTTCGTGGAATGCAGCCGTCTCGTCAACGGCCGTCCCGACGGGGACGTGACGCCCGACGATCCGGTCCTCTTCCCCTTCGACCCCGCCCTCCACGACCGCGACGACCTCGGGCGCCAACCGGTCGGCCGGCGCATCGACGGACCGGACGTCGAGGAGCGCTACGTCGTCGCGCCCAATGGCGCGGTCGAGGTGACCCTCACGACACAACCGGGCGGCTTCATGCGCACCTTCCGCCTGGAGCGATGTGCCTCGGCGTAGCCGGGGATAACTTCGGAACTATGGCGGAGATAGATCTCGAAGCCCTGTCCACTCCGGATCATGGGTACACGGTCGATGACGACGATGACGACGATCCGGTCCTGCTCGACCGCGAGGGCAATCATGTACAAACCTGGCGCGAGCGTTACCCCTACGACCACCGGATGCCGCGCGACGAATACGAGCACTTGAAGCGGCGACTGCAGATCGAGCTGCTGAAGCTCCAAAACCACGGCAAGCGCACCGGCACCCGACACGTGATCCTGTTCGAGGGGCGCGACGCGGCAGGCAAGGGCGGCACCATTCAGCGATTCATGGAACACCTCAACCCACGCGGCGCGCGGGTTGTCGCGCTCGAGAAGCCGACCGAACGCGAACAATCGCAGTGGTATTTCCAGCGCTACATCACCCACCTGCCGGCCGGCGGCGAAATGGTGCTGTTCGATCGGTCGTGGTACAACCGGGCGGGCGTCGAGAGGGTGATGGGATTCTGCACTCCCGAGGTACACGCCGAATTCATGCAGCAGGCCCCGCTTTTCGAAGGGATGTTGGTCGCCAACGGGATCGATCTGACGAAGTTCTGGTTTTCCGTTTCACCTGCCGAGCAACGCACCCGGTTCGCGATCCGCTTGGTCGACCCAGTACGGCAGTGGAAGTTCTCACCGATGGACATGGAGTCGGTCACCAAGTGGGACGAGTACACCGCCGCAAAGGAGGAGATGTTCAAGGCGACCGATACCGACATCGCCCCGTGGATCGTGGTGCGAAGCAATGACAAGAAGCGGGCCCGCATCAACGCCATGCGTTACGTTCTCGCCAAAACCGATTACGACGACAAGGATCATCAGCTTGTGGGCGAACCGGACCCATTGATCGTGGGCCGCGCGTTGACCGACTGAGTGAGAAACGATGCCGGCGCTGACTGCGCCACGACTGAAGGAAGACCGCACATGCCCACCTGGCTCATCACCGGCTGTTCGACCGGACTCGGCCACGCCCTCGCCGAGGCCGTCATCGGTGCCGGCCACAATGCCGTCGTCACCGCACGCGACGCCACCAAGGTCGCGGATCTGGCCGGGGCCGCACCCGATCGGGTGCTGCCCATCGCCCTCGACGTCACCAAGCCCGATCAGGTCGGCTCGGCCGTGCGACAGGCTCAAGAGCGGTTCGGCGGCGTCGACGTGCTGGTCAACAATGCTGGCTACGGTTATCGCGCCGCGGTCGAAGAAGGTGACGACGCCGAAGTCCGCACCCTGTTCGAGACGCACTTCTTCGGTGCCGTCGCCCTGATCAAGGCCGTCCTCCCCGGCATGCGGGCGCGACGCAGCGGCGCGGTCGTGAACATCTCCTCGATCGGCGCAACGGTGACGCCGGTGGGGTCGGGCTACTACGCCGCCGCCAAGGCAGCGGTCGAGGGCCTCAGTGGTGCGCTTCGCGGCGAGCTGGCCCCTCTCGGTATTTCGGTGACGGTCGTTGAGCCGGGCGCATTTCGCACCGACTTCGCCGGACGCTCGCTCGTGCAGTCTGCCACCGCCATCGATGACTACGCCGGCACCGCCGGACAGCGCCGCAAGGAAAACGACACCATGGACGGCAATCAGGCCGGCGATCCCGCCAAGGCCGGTGCCGCGATCGTCGCCGCCGTCGAATCCAGCGAGCCGCCCGCCTTTCTGCTCCTCGGCCCGGACGCTCTGGCCTTCTATCGCTATACCTCGGACGCCCGCGCGAGCGAGATCGCGAACTGGGAAGAACTCACCAGCGGCACCAACCTCGACTGAACGGCCGCGTCAACCCCGATCGTCACCGGCGATGCGTTTCGCGAGCGCTCGCGACCGTTTGGCCACATGACCGATCAATGCGGGCCGGGTCAAAATCCCGTGGAAGTACAGTCCTTCGGCGGCGGGTGACGGCGACAATTCGATGGGTACGCCATCGGCAGTGAGCACACCCAGGTGGCCGGCCAACGGCTCCAGCCCGGTCCGGTAACCCGTCGCGGCGATGACCGCATCGGGGCTGATTTTGCCGCCGTCGCCAAGCAGTACGTCGCTTCCTTCGAACGCGGCGACGGCGGGCACGACCTCGACGGATCCCTCGCGGATAGCGTCGATGACGTCGGCGTCGACGATCGTCGCCGCGACATGCAGCCGGTGGGCCCTGGCAAACGGACCCTCTGCCGGAATCGGCAGTCCGAACTCGCTCAGATCGCCGAACGCCCGAAGGCGGCCCGCGATCGCGATCCGATCGGCCAATCGTATCGGCAAGTGGTACAACGGGATCGAGAGAAGATCATTGGGAAGCCCGGCAGGAGCGTTGCGGGGCATGATGTTCGGCGCAGTGCGCACCGACAGCCAAACCTTCGCGGCCGCACCGGTGCTCAGATCGTGAGCGATTTCCATACCCGACGATCCCGACCCGACAACGAGTACCCGCTGGCCGGCATACGGTGTCGGGTTGCGGTAGGTGTACGAATGCGACAAGTCACCGGCGAAGCCACCCGGCCAGGTCGGTATCACCGGCGTGTGTAGGTAGCCGGTGGCGACCACGACGTGTCGAGCCTCGATCTCGCCGTTGGATGTTCTCACCAACCATCCCGACCGGTGCCGGTCGATCCGCTCGACCGCGGTGTTGACCCGTAGCTCGACGCCCTCTTCGCGGACATGGCTTTCGAAGTGCCCGACGACTTGGTCGCGGCTCGGGTAGACCGGGGTGCCTTTCGGGTAGCGCCGTCCCGGCAGGTGTGAGAATTGCCGACCGGTGTTGAGTTTGAGCCGGTCGTACCGGCCGCGCCACGCTGCCGCCACGTCACCGCCCCGCTCGACGACGAGCGACCGCGTGCCCAGATCGCGAAGGCTCAGTGCCGCAGAGATTCCCGCCGGGCCGGCACCGATGATCACGACACCGCGGTCACGCATAGCGTGTCGCCTTTCGTTCAAGCGGATCGCGGGGTCCGTGAGCGCAGATCCTTGCGCAAAATCTTGCCCGTCGGCGACTTCGGGATCTTATCGACGAACTCGACCTGACGAATCTTTTTGTAGGGCACGACTTTTCGGGCAACAAAGTCGATGACCTGATCTTTTGACAGCGCGACCTCGCTCTGCCTCACCACGAACGCCTTCGGAATTTCTTCACCCGAGACATTGTGGATGACACCGACAACCGCGACGTCAGCGACGCCCGGGTGAGCCAACAGCAGCGCTTCGAGTTCGGCGGGTGCGACCTGATAACCCTTGTACTTGATGAGCTCCTTGAGCCGTTCCACGATGTACACGCAGCCTGCGGCGTCCATCCGCGCCAAATCACCGGTATGCAGAAACCCGTCGGCGTCGATGATCTCCGCGGTCGCGGCATCGTTTCCCAAATAGCCCGCCATCACGTTGGGTCCGCGAAAGCACAGCTCACCTGGCTCACTCAAGCCTGAAGAAGGAACCGGTATTTCGGCCCCCGTCTCGATGTCGACGAGCTTGCTCTCCGAGTTCGGCACCGTCCACCCGCATGAGCTCAGCGGAGCCGCCATGTCCCCGGGATGCCGGCCCTCCAGCGGAATCACGTGGCTGGCGGGGCTTAGTTCGGTCATGCCGTATGCCTGCACAATGCGGCATCCGAGTCGCTCCATCACCGCCTTGGCCAGTTCCTCGTCCAGCGGTGCGGCCGCCGAGGTGAGCGTGTGCAGGGACGACAGGTCAAAGGAATCAACCATCGGGTCCTTGGCCAACGCCACGGCCACCGGCGGCGCGATATAGGCCTGTGTGCAGCGGTATTTCTGGATGGCAGCCAGAAACTCGCCCAGGTCGAAAGCAGGCATGACGATCATCCGGGCCCGGTCCCGCAGCGCGGCACACAAGAGCCCGGTCAATCCGTAGCTGTGAAAGAACGGAACCACCGCGATCAGTGTCTCATCGGGGCCCGCGCCTGAGAGTGGGTGCAGTTGGGCTAGGTTAGCGACGAGGTTGCGATGGGTCAGCATCACCCCTTTGGGCTTTCCGGTCGTGCCCGAGCTGAAGGAAAGTACGGCCACGTGTGTCGCGGGATCGAAGTCGACTTCCGGACACCCGTTGCCCGTTGGGATGATGAGATCGTCATCGTCGAGAAGCAGCACATCACCGCGGGAAAGGCCCCCCGCGGTCGCCGCCTCCTCGGCCTGCGTCCGCAATCGTGTGGCCGCGATCAGCAGTCGGGCTCCCGAATCCCGTAACTGACGGGCGATCTCGTCCACGATGGACAACACATTGATCGTCGTTGCCGTCGCGCCCGCCCGCAGAATTCCGTGCATGGCGGCCGCGAACGCCGAACTGTTGGGCGACAGCAGACCCACCACATCGCCGACACCGATTCCGCGTCGAACCAACGCGGCGGCGCAGCACTCGATACGGGTGACCAGCCCGCCGTAGCTGAGTTCGGCTCCGGTGGCGGTTTCGACAAGGGCGACGCGATCGCCGTCGGCATCATCGAGGTCACCGAAAACGTAGTCGTACACACTGGTGTCCGGGATGACGACGTCGGGAAACGGACTGACGAAGTTCATGATTCCTCCGCATCAAGGGTGATTCTGACTGGACATTCGCAGATGCCACGCCCACTTGCGGGCGGCATCACCGTGTCCTCGGCGCACACCAGGTGGCTTTTCGGCGTGTTCAGTGCGTAGAAAGTCGACATCCCTGTTCCCTCACACCAACGGGGCGATGCGTTCGGGCACGCCCAGCAGTGACTTGCCGTAGATCTCATAACCGACATAGGAATTCAGCGCGGCGTGTCGCGCCGCAACGTTGGCATCGCGCCAATACTGCTGCATTGCACTGGAATCAGCGAAGCTGCCCGAGCCGTGGACGTTGATCAGGATCTGTATCGCCTCGAGCACTTGCCGGGCAGCGTAGCCACACTGTGCGCGCGCTTGGGCACGCAGCGGGTATCCCGCCTCGTCGTTGACCATCTCGCCCGCGTCCAGTGCGTCGGCGACCTCGTAGGCGTGCAGTCTGGCGGTCCGCAGCTTGAGCTTCGCCTCGGCAACCTGTATCTGCACGCCGACCGAATCACTTTGATGGGCAAAGAATGTGTTCGTCAGCGCCTTCGACGGAGCCGTCTGGAGTACCAGGTCCGCGGCCGCTTGGCCCAGACCGAGCAACGGCCCCACCAGAAGGAGGGCAGCCGCCGGAGCCAACGGAAGCTCATGTTCGGAATCGCTTCCCGACATTCGCCCGTTCATCAGGGTGCCAAATGCGATCGCGCGGTGCTCGGGCACGAAAACATCCTCGGCCAACAATGTTTGGCTTGCGGTGCCGCGCATGCCAACCGTGTGCCAGGTGTCGCGCAGCCGCACCTCGGACGCCGGCACGAAGCACAGGAAGGACTCCACGTTGCCGTCGTCGCGACCAGGCACCGCGACACCGATCGACGCCCAGTCGGCATGCGGGGCCCCCGATGCGTACGACCAACTTCCGCTGACCGAGAAGCCACCTTCGACGCGGCGCCCGCTACCCGGAGCCAGTCCGCCGGTAATCCGGGCGTCGGGCGAGCTGAAGATCTCGGATTGAGCTTGCTCCGACCCGTGCCTCGCCACGACCGCGGCCCCAGCTCCAATGCTCACCAGCCATGCCGCCGATGCATTTGCTTGGCCGAGAGTTTCGGTGACCTCGAGCACCGTCCGTTGCCGAGCGTGCACGCCGCCGAACCGTCGCGGTTTGAGCAAGCGGAAGAAGCCGGCATCGGTCAGGGCATCAATTGCCTCGTTCGGCAGCTTGCGCATGGCTTCACTGGCCAATGCGCTTTCGCGAAGCAGTGGCTGCAATCGCACCGCATTCGCCAACAATTCCTCATGGGCTGCGGGACATTGCGTTGACGTGGTTGTCATCTCACTCCGATCGCGTGTACGAAATCCGTTGTCGGATAACGCTTTCTCAGCGATTCTAGAGCTGCTAGGGCCGCGAGACCTCTGATCAGTACAGTTCGCGCAACGTTTGAGACACTTTGCTACGCGTGCGGACATCGGGGCCCTCACCAGGGCCGGTAATCCCGGTTTTAATGCCGCTAATGTGACGTCCGCCACATTAGCGATCCGCAAGGGCAGCCGCCGCGAATGCCCGAGTAGTCCGGACAGCGGACTACGAAGCAGCAGAAGCGGAGGAGATATTGTCAAGACCTGTGGATGAGGTTGTTTCAGGCGACCTCCGTTTCGGTTGATTCGCTGGTTTCGGCGGGTGTGATATCGACGGGGCGTTCGAGCAGTTTGCCTTTGTGGAACACCGCGCCGGCACGGACCAGGGCGACCAAGTGCGGGGCGTTGACGGCCCGCCACCGGGCCTGCGCGGCGTCGATCAGCTTGTAGGCCATCGCAATTCCCGCGGCGCGGGAACCGGGCCCCTTGGTGACCTTGGTTCGCAACCGCACGGTCGCAAAGGTCGACTCGATGGGGTTGGGAGATATTGTCAAGACCTGTGGATGAGGTTGTTTCAGGCGACCTCCGTTTCGGTTGATTCGCTAGTTTCGGCGGGTGTGATATCGACGGGGCGTTCGAGCAGTTTGCCTTTGTGGAACACCGCGCCGGCACGGACCAGGGCGACCAAGTGCGGGGCGTTGACGGCCCGCCACCGGGCCTGCGCGGCGTCGATCAGCTTGTAGGCCATCGCAATTCCCGCGGCGCGGGAGCCGGGCCCCTTGGTGACCTTGGTTCGCAACCGCACGGTCGCAAAGGTCGACTCGATGGGGTTGGTGGTGCGCAGGTGGATCCAGTGCTCGGCCGGGTACTTGTAGAACTCCAGCAGCACGTCGGCGTCGTCGACGATCTTGGCGACCGCCTTGGGATACTTGGCACCGTAATCGACCTCGAAGGCCTTGATCGCGATCTGCGCCTTGTCGATGTCCTCGGCGTTGTAGATCTCCTTGATCGCCGCCAACGCAGCTGGGTGCGCTGACTTCGGCAGTGCAGCAAGCACATTGGACTGCTTGTGAAACCAACACCGCTGCTCACGCGTGTTCGGGAAGACCTCGCGGACCGCCTTCCAGAACCCCAACGCACCGTCACCGACAGCCAGCACCGGGGCTGCCATCCCGCGCCGGCGGCAGCTCCGTAGCAGATCGGCCCACGATTCGGTCGATTCCCGGTAGCCGTCGGCCAAGGCGACGAGCTCCTTGCAACCATCGGCGCGCACCCCGATCATCACCAACAAACAGAGCTTCTCCTGCTCGAGACGGACCTTGAGGTGAATGCCGTCGACCCACAGGTAGACGTAGTCCGTGTCCGAGAGGTCACGGACTTGGAAGGCCTTGGCTTCGTCTTGCCACTGGCTGGTGAGCCGGGTGATCGTCGTGGCCGAGAGACCCGCACCCGAGCCCAGGAACTGCTCCAACGCCGGACCGAAGTCACTCGTCGACAGGCCATGCAGATACAGCAGCGGCAGAACCTCGCTCATCTGCGGTGACTTGCGCGCCCACGCTGGCAGGATCGCGGAGGAAAACCTTTGCCGCTCTGCGGTATCGGCATCGACGCGCTTGTCGTTGACGCGCGGCGCGGTCACCGTGACCGCGCCCGACGCGGTCAACACCTCACGCTCCCGGTGGTAGCCGTTGCGGACCACCAGGCGCCGTCCGTTGTCGTCGACCTCTCCGGCATGGGCGTCGATGTAGGCGGCCACTTCGGCCTGCAACGCCGCCGCAAGCATCTGTCGGGCGCCGTCGCGGACGATCTCATCGAGCAACGACCGACCGACACCGTCGTTCTTCTCGTTGGAGCATTCCGCGTCGTGAACTACCGTGAGCATGGGCGTACCTTCCCAACCAGCGCGCCAACGCCGGTCTTGATCAGAGAACCTTGGACTTCAGATCATCCTCGGGAAGGTGCGCCCACTTTCACACCACCTCGCCAAGGCTCATCCACAGGTTCTGATCATTGCTCGAAGCGGAGTTCGAAATGGGCGAGAAAGACAGACCGCCGAATATTGCGGAACGTAAAGTCACCGACTCCTTGAAGCAGATCGCCAAATTCTTTCCGTGCCTGCAAGCGGTTGGGGCTTTTGACTCCACTAAGCCCTTCGCACTGAGCCAGCGCGCGGGAACACTTGGACCAATAACCGTGCTTGACCTGGCTCTCAACCTAGACACCTGGATCCGCTGCACCAACGACCGGCCGTTCTACCAGTCAATGTTCTTGCGTCGGGAAAAATGGAGCTGGTACACCGGGGCTGCTCGATTAGTGGCTCTTCATGATCGGGGGTGTAGTCGGGGTCTGAATCCGCCGGTTTCCAGGAGGGATCTGGCGATGTAGTTGGTGAGGTTTCGAAAGCCCAGGGCGGAGCCGCGGAGGTGTTCGAGGCGTCCGTTGATCGCTTCGGTTGGGCCGTTGGAGGTGCCGGGGCGGTCGAAGTAGGCCAGGACGTCGGCGGCGCGTTTCTTCAGCGTCCGCCCGAGGGTGATCAGTTCCTGCAGCGGTTTGGGGATGCCGGCGCTGAGGGTGGTGATCAGGGCGGTCATCATCGTGGCGCCCTTGGCGCGGTCGGGTTGGCGGTAGGCGGCCACGGTGCGTTGATAGATCATCCAGGTGGCCTCGACCTCGACATGGGCATCGACGGCGAACAGGGCGGCAAGCCGGGCTTTCTGTTTGTCGGTGAGCAGGTCGGCACCGGTATGCAGGGTGCGCCGGGCACGGTAGAGCGGGTCGGTGCTGCGGCCGCGGTGCCCGCAGGTGGCCAGCTGCACGCGGCGTCGGCATTCGTCGAGGGCGTTGCCGGCCAGCCGGACCACGTGGAAGGGGTCCATCACCGTGGCGGCGTCGGGCAGTTCCTCGGTGGCCGCAGTCTTGAATCCGGAGAAACCGTCCATGGCAACGACTTCCACACCGTCACGCCAGTCTTTGGGCCGGTTGGCCAACCACTGTTGGAAGGCGTGTTTGGAACGTCCTTCGATCATGTCGAGCAACCGCGCCGGTCCGGACTTGTCGCGCACCGGGGTCAAGTCGATGATGACGGTGACGTATTTGTCGCCGCGGCGAGTGTGGCGCCAGACGTGTTCGTCCACGCCGATGACCGCCACGCCGTCGAATCGTGCCGGGTCGGCGATGAGCAGCCGCTTGCCTTCGGCGAGCACCGCATTGTTGGCGGTGTTCCACGACACTGCCAGTCCTTCGGCGACTCGGGCCACGCTCAGGTGTTGGCACACAATGGCTTCCAGCGCCCACTGCAGAGCGCGTCGCGAGAGCTTGGCTCGTGGTTCGGCGGCCTTGCTGGCGTCTTGACGCCACACATGAGAGCATCCTGCGCATCGGTAGCGGCGGATGGTGACCAGCAAGGTCGTGGGCCGCCACCCCAACGGCTCATGGGCCAACGTACGGGTCACGCTGTCGCGCGGAACGCCTTCTTCACCGCAGCGCCGGCACCATCGATCCTCCTCGGCGATCCGGCACGCCAGCACAGCACGATCAGCATCGAGGCGCTGACCGGTCACCTCCAGCCTGAGTTCATCAAGGCGGCAGAAAGTCGTCACGTCAGCGCAGGCAAAGCCCGCCCGACCGGTAGCGTCAGGCACGTCGAGGTCTTCCTGATGGACGGCGTAGGAACCTCCATCATCAGAAGACCTCGACCCCTACACCGGCACCGACGCGCCGACCACCCCTACACCCTCATCTGCGAAGAGCCCGATTAGTTATGAGCCCGGGGTGGCAACGATTCTCTTACCCGAGGGAGAACTCAATGTTCCGCGGTGGAGAGCTGGGTGTCGAATGCTGTCGTTGCGGGTGAATCGGAATGCCCTCGAGGACACCCTCAGCGAGGCGCTTGGGCGCCCGTTAACAACACAGATCGAATTCAAGCCGTGCATGGCCACCGCCACGGGCTCAGCGCGCAGCTGGATGCACCTGTTCAGCGTGTTCGCTCAGGAGCTCTTTCGCGCCGACAGCGCGCTGAGTCAACCGCTTGTGGCAATGCCATTCGTGGACAGCTTGCTACACGCACTGCTGCTCGCGGCGGACCACCCGCATCGGAGCGCACTTGTAGAGCACACTAAACGTTTTGCACCCCAAGCGATTCGTCCTGCGGTGGACATCATTGAGTCGGAGCCGCATCTGCCGCTGACCGTCACCTCCCTGGCGGCTGAATGTCATGTGAGCTCACGCGCCCTGCAGCAGAGTTTCCTTCGCCACATGGGCATGTCTCCGATGACTTACCTGCGGCAGGTGCGGTTGAGCCGCGCGCATCAGGAGCTGCTTGAGTCCGATCCCTCGGTCGACACCGTGGCCTCGATCGCCAGGCACTGGGGATACACCAATCCCGGACGCTTCGCCGCGGCACACGCCGCCCGGTACGGCGAAACGCCGGCGGCCACACTACGTCGGTCGCTACGGGCAATCCCGGTCTCGCAACTCAAGGCTCCAGCACCCGCCGCCACGGCCTAGCCTCCGGCACGGTGGTTGGACCCCAATGTGCTTCTACCCCATGCATGTTCGTTACACGTCCCGAACGTGCGTCTTCTGTTCACGTTCTTCAAGCCCGTCCATCGTCACCCTAGGTTGCAATCATGAGTATCGACTTCAGGACTCTCGGCCAAGAGCTCTCCAACTGGGGACGGTGGGGGCCGGCCGATCAGATCGGCACCCTGAGCCTGGTTACTGCCGCGCATATTCAGGCGGCGGCCCGCGAGATCCGCACCGGCAAGGCGTTTCAGTTGAGCATTCCCGTCGGAAAGGATGGTCCTCAAAATGGATTTATTGGTCGGGTCAATCCGGTACACCTGATGTCCGTGCAACCCGGCGACTGGGATCGCGACGGCATGCAGGTGGCCGACGACTGGATCATTATGCCGTTGCAGTCCGACACTCAATGGGATGCTCTGTCGCACATCGGCTACGACGGCAAGCTCTATAACGGTTACGGCACCGACCAAGTCAGTACGCTCAACGGCGCCGGGCAATTGGCGGTCGATGCTTTCAGCGATCGAATCGTCGGTCGGGGCGTCCTGCTCGACATCGCACGACTGCACGGTGTCGATTGGTTGATGCCAGGCACCGCGATCACCGCGGCCGATCTCGACGAAGCCGAACGCGCGCAGGGTGTCACAGTCGGTGATGGCGACTTCCTCCTGGTCCGCACCGGCTGGAGGCAGCGCCTGGCGACCGAAGGGAAAGACAGCTGGATGGACGCCGAGCCCGGGTTGGGTATCGACTGCCCACGCTGGCTGCGTGACCGCCAAGTCGCCGCGGTCGGTGCTGATAACTGGGCCATCGAGGTCATCCCAAGTCAGACGGCGATCATGCTGCCGCTGCACTGCATCCTGATTCCGCGACATGGGCATGCCGCTGGCCGAGATCCTCGACCTGGAAACCCTGTCGCAAGACTGCGCCGCCGATGGCACGTGGAGCTTCATGTTCGTCGCCCCGACGGAACCGAGAATAGCTTCGCCTTTTTGGAGAGGGTTATTCTCTCCAGTCGAGAGACGCATTACTATCAGCAGTGCATCGCCGGGGTTGATGAGCTGTAACCCGACCCTCTCGCACAACGATCGGAGCACAACATCGACGCCTGGATTCTGGACGCGGTACGCACGCCCCGTGGCCGGGGCCGCCCCGACGGTGGATTGCATAACGTACATCCGCAGACGTTGTTGGCCAGTTGCCTCACGGCCCTGGCCAAGCGCACCGGCTTCGACCCGGCGAACGTCGATGACGTAATTGCCGGCAACGGCATTCTCAGCGGTGACCACGGCGACGATATCGCGCGCCTGTCGGTTCTGTTGGCCGGCTGGCCCGAGACCGTGCCGGGAATGACGCTGAACCGCTTCTGCGGATCAGGTCAGCAAGCCGTCACCGTAGCGGCGTCCTCGATCGCCGCCGGTAGTGACGATCTGGTGATTGCCGGTGGAGTCGAATCGATGTCCCGGTGGGACGTCACGGCCGGAGTGCCGACGATCGACGGCAACAATGCGGACCTGCGCGCGCTGTATCCGACTGTGCTGCAGGACATTTCGGCCGCTCTCATCGCGACCCTCGAGGGTTTCACCCGCGAGGTCGTCGACGCCTACGCCGCACTTAGCCAGAGCCGGGCCTCCGCTGCCATCGAGGAGAAAAGATTCGATCGCTCTCTGGTCGAAGTGGACACGCCCGGCGGCGCATTGGCACGCGACGAACACCCCCGCCCCGGAACATCCACCGAGACGCTGTCGCGGCTGAAGCCGGCGTTTGCGACGATGGGCGCGACATCTGCCGACGGCGAGCAACGCACGTTCGACGAGATCTGCCTCGAGCGCTATCCGAGCATCGACCACATCGACCACGTTCACCACGCGGGCAACTCCTCCGGGGTTGTCGACGGTGCGGCGGCCGTGCTGCTCGCTTCCCCGAACTGGGCGCACGCCAACGGCGTAACACCGCGCGCACAGACCCGCGCCGCGGCGGCAATCGGCAGCGAACCGATCATCATGCTGACCGCGCCCGGACCGGCGGCGCAGCGCTGCCTGCAGCGCGCCGGCATGACCGTCGCGGACATCGACCTGTGGGAGATCAACAAAGCCTTCGCCGCCGTCCCGCTCAAGACGATCCGCGACCTCGAGATCGATCCGGACCTGGTCAATGTCAACGGAGGTGCCATTGCCCTCGGCCACCCGATCGGCGCCACCGGCGCCATGCTTATCGGGACCATCCTCGATGAGCTCGAACGTCGCGATCTGACAACAGGACTGGTGACGATGTGCACCGGCGGCGGCATGGGTACCGCGACGATCATCGAGCGGGTGTGACGATGCCGGGCACGCTCGACCTCGACCGGCCCCGCGACGGCGTCGTCGTCCTGCGGCTGAACCGCCCCGAACGCCTCAACGCGATCAACGAAACCATGCAAACTGAATTGACCCAGGTACTGGGCGATTTGGCCGACGACAGCTCGGTGCACGCCGTCGTCCTCACCGGAGCCGGCCGGGGCTTTTGCGCCGGGATCGACATGCGCGACTTCGGGCCCGGCATGCTCGACGCCACCGCACCGGCATTGGAACGACTGCGGTTTCAGGAGCGAATGGCAGCGCTGGCCGAGGCCCTCCGTGCGCTGCCTGCGCCCGTCATCGCCGCGGTCAACGGCCCGTGCGTCGGCGCGGGCTTCGCGTTGTGCCTCGCTTCCGACATTCGGATCTGTTCGACGGCCGCGTCGTTCGGCAACGCGGCGATCCTGCTCGGGCTGTCGGGTGCCGAGATGGGCATGAGCTACCACCTGCCCCGCATCGTCGGTACCAGTGTCGCGGCCGACTGGATGCTCACCGGCCGCACGGTGTCGGCGACCGAAGCCGATCAGCGCGGTCTGATCAGCGAGGTCGTCGAGCCGGATCGGCTCACCGACCGGGCGGTCGAGTTGGCCTCGCTGATCGCCGATCTTGCGCCGCTGGGCATACAGCTGACCAAGCGTGCGCTGCAAATCAACACCGACGCGGCAAACCTCTCCTCGGCGCTGGAACTGGAGAACCGCAACCAAGTGATCTCGCATGCCACCGAGGAAGCCGCCGCGCGCCGGCAAAAGTGGTCTTCGGGACAGAGCCAGTGAGCGGTCCGCTGACCGGTGTCCGCATCGTGATGATGGGCGGCCTGGGGCCCGCGCCGTTCTGCGGGATGTTGCTGGGAGACTTGGGCGCAGACATCATCCGCGTCGGTCCCCTGTCCGGTGTCGACGGCCCACTCCCCATCGACTACACGGTCCGCCGTAGCCAGCGGTCGCTTGCCGCCGATGTGAAGGATCCCCGGGGCAGGGACCTCGTCGTTCGGTTGGTCGCCGACGCCGATGCCTTCGTCGACGTGTATCGCCCAGGCGTCGCCGAGCGGCTGGGGATTGGCCCCGATGCGCTGCAAAACCACAATCCTCGTCTCGTGTATGCCCGCATGACCGGCTATGGGCAGGATGGACCGCTGGCCGGCCACGCCGGCCACGACATCAATTACCTCGCGCTGGCCGGCGCCCTGCACGGCATCGGCACCGCAGAATCACCAATTCCGCCACTTAATTTGGTCGGGGACTACGGCGGCGGCGGAATGCTGCTGGCGGTGGGCCTGCTCAGCGCGATCCTCGAGGCCCGCGAGTCGGGTGCGGGTCAGGTACTCGACGTCGCGATGATCGACGGCGTGGCGACCCTGCTGGCACCGTACTTCGGGATGGTGCCCGCCGGCACCTGGCGCGACCGTCGCCAGGACAACCTCCTCGACGGTGCTGCACATTTCTACGGCGCGTACGCCACCGCGGACGGACATCACGTCGCCATCGGCGCGATGGAACCCAAGTTCTACACCGAACTCTGCGATCGCCTTGGCGTCGACGTGCCGCACGATGACGACCAGCCGGCCGCCTGGGCCGCACACCGTGCAGTGCTGGCCGCGCGCTTCGCCGAGAAGTCACGCGACGAGTGGGAACGACTTCTCGACTCCCCGGGATGTTCTGCCACGCCGGTACTTTCGCTATCGGAGGCGCCTCATCATCCCCACCTTGTCGCGCGGGGCACCTTCATCGACGTCGACGCGATCACCCAGCCGGCCCCGGCTCCACGCTTCTCACGCACCCGGCCCGATGCGCCCTCGCCGCCATCGCTGCCGGGTAATCACACGCACGCGTTGCTGCGTGAGATGGGATTCGACGAGACCGCGGTCACCGAACTCGTCGACGCCGGCGTGGTGGCGCAAAGCAGTTCGCACTGACCAACGAAGGAGACGACAGATGTCATGGGATTTCGCCACTGATCCGGAGTGGGCCCAACAACTCGAATGGGTCGAGGACTTCGTGCGCAGCGAGTGCGAACCCATCGACCTGATTGTCAAGGAGTCGCACGACCTCAACGATCCGGTGCGCCAGGCACTGATCCCGCCACTGCAGGAGATCGCGAAGCAACGCGGGCTGTGGGCCACTCACCTCGGTTCACATCTGGGCGGCCCGGGCTACGGTCAGGTCAAACTGGCTCTGCTCAACGAGATTCTGGGCCGCTCGGAGTGCGCACCGATCGTGTTCGGGTCGCAGGCACCCGATTCCGGAAACAGCGAGATCCTCGCCCACTACGGCACGCCGGACCTCAAGGCGCGTTACCTCGAGCCATTGCTGGACAACCGCATCATCTCCTGTTTCTCGATGACCGAGCCGCAGGGCGGCGCCGATCCGAAAGTCTTCCGTACCAGCGCGGTCCAAGACGGCGATCATTGGATCATCAACGGGGAGAAGTGGTTCTCGTCATTCGCCTCGATGGCTTCATTCATCATCGTGATGGCGATGACCGATCCCGACGCACCTCCCTATCAGCGCTACTCGATGTTCGTCGTCCCCGGCGACACACCTGGTATCAACGTCATGCGCGACGTCGGACTGGGGTATCAGCCCGTCGGCGGCGGGCGCGAAGGCTACGTCCGCTACGAAAACGTGCGGGTGCCGGCCGATCACATGCTGGGCCCGCGCGGCGGGGCTTTCGTGGTGGCGCAAACCCGGCTTGGTGGCGGTCGTATTCACCACGCGATGCGCACGGTCGGCTTGGTTCGCCGGATCTTCGACATGATCTGCGAGCGGGCCGTGTCGCGGTACACCCAGGGCGAGGCGCTCTCCAACAAGCAACTCGTGCAGGAGATGATCGCCGACTCATGGATGGAGATCGAGGCGTTTCGGTTGCTCACCCTCCAGACCGCTTGGAAGATCGACCAATTCAACGACTACAAGGCGGTGCGCGCCGACATCTCCGCGGTCAAGGCAATGATGCAGAAGGTGTTGCACGACGTGTCTGCGCGAGCGCTTCAGCTGCACGGATCGTTGGGCACCACGCATGAGATGCCGTTCGTGCAATACCTGGTGGAGTCCTTCGTGCTCGGTCTTGCCGATGGCCCGACCGAGGTGCACAAGGTGTCGCTGGCGCGGCTTCTGCTCAAAGACCGCGAGCCCGCGCCCGATCTGTTTCCGTCCGAACACCTACTGCGGCTGCGCGCGGCCGCCGAGGCCAAGTTCGCCGACAAACTGGCGGGGATCCCCCGCAACTAGCCGCGGTCACACCGCTGAAGTCACGCCGACGTAGGACAGCACCACGTCGGACAGATCCGTCGACCGGGTCAGTGTTGCGTAGGAGCGAATGAACGACTGGCCCACGCAACCGTCGATCTTGACGTGGAAGTTGCTGATCATCACCCACGGATTGGAGCCCCTGAACTGTTTTTTGGTCACCGGCACCACGATCACGAAGCCGGGCTTGAGGCCCACGTTGATCGAGCCGCCCACCGGGGCGGAAATCACCGGCAGCAAGGTTCCCGGTATGGGAAACGCGCCCGTGAAGCCGAGCGACGGGGTGAGGCCGGCATTACCGCCCAGCTCGACGCCATTGGATGTGCTCATGTCGATTCCACAACCGATCTCGTAACCCACTTCGAGAAGGCCTTGCGCTGGTTCGGGGCCCCTCAGCGAACCGACGAATATGCCGCTCGAGAGGTATTCGCGGGACGAGACGGCGGTGGTCAACGGTGCCACGGGAGCTTGCATCTCGTCCTTGGCGCCGAGGCCAAGGATCCAGCCGTCGGGTGTATTGACGGTTGCGGGAGGATTCGAGGGCACCCGCCCATCGTTCGCTGCCGTAGCGGCAACGGGCTCAGCCTCCGGATCACCACCCGCCGCCGGAGCCACGATCACGGACATGGCGAGGCAAACGCCAAGTACCGCAGCACGGCGTACGACCAGGGCAATCGGCCTCACGGGCAACAACGTATACGCCCTGATATTCGAGTAGGGCACTGTGCTGGCCAGCCGAGCAAAGTTGTGTTGCGTTCGTAATTGATATGCGATGTGCGTTCGGCACGCTGGCATTGCCCCAGGCAGCCGGTCGCACCGCTAGAATTGCGGCAATGATGCACCGCAGACGACAGGGAGGGCGACGACGATGAAAGCCCGTTCGTACGTTCGCGGTCTGCTCGCCGGTGCGATCAGTGTCGCGGCCCTCGGATTCGGTGGCGGCGTGGCGCAGGCGACCCCGGACCCGACTGCCCCGCCGCAGCCCCCGACACTCAACCAGCTGGAGACGATCGACGCTCCATCCATTTATACGAATCCGGCCGACCGAGGCCGTCCGTCGGAGAAGAACTGGGACGGTTTCGGAATGTATTGCCAAAATATTTTTGTCCGGTGCGGGTAACGGCCCAAGGTCCGAAGACGCTCACTCCACTATCGTCTGCGCGCGTCTCAATAGCCGCGGCAGCGTGGGCGCCATGGCTTCTAATTCCTCCCGCGGAGCGCTTCTTCTACGGTTGTGCTTGACGATCAGCGACCACGTCGCTGCCGACTTGAAACAGGCCAGCGCGCTGAACCAGGCCAAGTCCGCGACCTCGTGACCCAGCTCATGTTGGTAGATCTCGGCGAGTTCGGCGATGGGCGGCGCGATACCAGCCGAGGCCGGAACACGCTGGTAGGTATCCGGGTCGCAGTTGATCAGGAACCAGCCCGCGTCGATTCGCGGATCACCGATCGACCAGATCTCCCAATCGATTACCGCGTTGACGGTCGCTCCGGTGGCCATCAGGTTGCCCAGCCGGAAGTCGCCGTGCACCACGCTGGGCTCGATAGTGGTTGGCACGCAACGTAACAGCGCGTCGCGGACGCCTTGCCAGTCAGGAACGAGGGCTGCATCGACAGTCTGCAACGTCTGGCACCAGCGCTCGACTTCTGAGACCGGATCGATGACCGGTTCCCCACCCAGGCCGAGGTCGCTCGGCGACACACTATGCAGCGCGGCCATCGCGCGGCACGCATGGCGGTAGCGCTCGGAGACCTCGGGTGCCGGCGGGCAACCGTCGAACAGCGGCTCTACGCAATCACCTTCGACGTGGGACATCACGAACAGCGGAGGAACCAGCGGTGGGTCTCCCGGGTTCTCCCACAGCACCTCGGGAACCGGAACCCGAGTAGCGGCAAGCGCTTTGATGATGCGGGCCTGTCGCAGCACATCCCGGTGCGCGATCGGCTCAACGCCTGGCGGGGCCAGCTTGATCACCACTGGTCTGCCGGATCGTGCGCCTCGGAAGGTGAAGCTGGACGCACCGCCGGCCAGCGGTGTGACGTCCGTGACGTTGGCACCCGCGAGACGCTGTCGCAGCTCGTCGAGGTCGACCTCGACCATCAGCCGGCGGGCTGAAACCAGCCGACCTCAGCGAGGAAGGTCTGGGTATGTGCGATGCGCCCGGTCAGGGATTTCGGATCTCCCGTGCACAACCGCAACGCGGTCTCGGTGATCAGTTCGATGTCCTCGGTGTCCGTCTTGGCCAGGTCGAGGGTGCCTGCCCCCGGGGTCGCCACGGGATTGGACGGGGCGGCGGCGTTGACGGCGATGCCGTCGTCGTACAGTTCCGCGGCAAGGCTTTTGGTGAGCCGGTTGAGCGCCGCCTTGACTGTCCCGTAAACGCCGAAGCCCGCTGTTCGGTCGAAGTCGGAGAATGGTGGGCCGGGCGGTAAGTCGCCACCAACCGAGGTCACGTTCAGAATCCAGCCCCGTCCGCGGTCGCGCATCGCGGGAATCGCCAACTGGCTCAGATGCAATGGTCCGAGGACATGCATCTCCATCATCAGCCGGGCGCGGCGCTCGGGAAAGCCGTCGAGCGGCCGCAGGAAGGTGACCGCGGCGTTGTTAACCAGGATGTCGGGGGCGCCGACGGCGTCGCTCACTTCGCCTAACAGCCGTTCGCGTTCCTCGGCTTGAGACAGATCTGCCTGGACGGCGATGGCTCGGCCGCCCGCGGCGACGATCTCGTCGAGGGTCTGGCGCAGGGATCCGTGGTATTTGGGATCGGGGTCCATCGTGCGGGCGGTCAGCGCGACCGTGGCGCCCTGGGCGGCAAGCCGTGCGGCGATCGCCTTGCCCAGCCCCCGGCTGCTTCCGGTGACCAAAGCCACCATTCCGTCGCACCGTTGGTTAGCGCTCATCGTCGACCTCCTCGGACACCCCGGCAACGGAAACGGCTTCTCCAAACTAGAGAATGTCATTATCACTGACCGGTCCGAAGTATAGGCACGGCGCCCTGGCATCGTGGCTCAAATCGTGGGGATCGCGTCGTTTTAGCCACTCACCGAGACGGCAGCGGCCACCCTAACGTTCTCGCCATGCAACTCCTTTCAGCTCTCCCCGACACCTCCGTCGCACAAGCCGCCATCCGGTTGGCGCAATCGACCGAGTCGCCGTCAGTGTTCAACCACAGCGTGCGCAGTTACCTGTTCGGTGAGCTGGTCGCGGCACACGAAGGGATGCGCCCGGGCGCGGACTACGACGGCGACGCCCTGTTTCTGGGGTGCGTGCTCCACGATCTGGGCGCCGGCTCCGCTGCGCCCGGCAAGGCGAGGTTCGAAGTCGAAGGCGCTGACCTCGCGGCGGCTCTACTGACCGAACATGACTGCGAGCGCATGCTGGTCGACGGTGTCTGGGAGGCCATCGCTTTGCACACCTCGATGGGCATTGCCGACCGGTTCGGACCCCTGTGCCACCTGGTTCGCAGCGGCGTGGGTGTGGATTTCGGCCGCAATGCCGAATTCATCGACGAGGACATCGCCGCGGCGATCCATTCCCGCTATCCGCGGCTATCGATGGCGCGCACGCTGTTGGATGCGATCGCTGCGCAGGCACAGTGCAGCCCGGAGGCAGCGCCGCCCTATTCGTTTCCCAACCAAGTGCTGCGTGAGCGCCAAACCGACGGCGTCACGCTGATGGAACTCGCGGCCTCGCACGGCCGGTGGGGCGACTGACTAATCAGCGCCGACGCCACGCGTCGATCGAGTACCGCCCCCCGCCGACGAAGACCAGCAGCAAGAAGCCGAAGCAGAACAGTATCGCCGGCGTTCCGCCGTTGCCGACCGGTGGATCACCGATGGGCCACAGAAAATTCGGCTGATGCATCCAGAAGTAGGCGACCGCCATGTGGCCGGAGGCGATGAATGCGGCAGCGCGGGTGAATAATCCGGCACCGACCAGAAGTCCCGCGACGAGTTCGATGAGTCCGGCGTACCAGCCGGGCCACGCTCCGACCTCGACGGGCGGTGCCAGGCGGACGGGCCAGCCGAACAACAGCGCCGAACCATACCCGGCGAACAGGAATCCGTAGACCAACCGGAACAGGCTCAGCACGGCCGGCGTGTAGCCAGCCAGGCGGTGGTTGAGTTTTGTCGTCACAGGGCAACGGTACGGGCGCCAGCAGACAGGTGGTGTAGACACGTCCGTATGCAAGGAGGCGTGTTGACGTACCTGCTCCTGTTCGGCGCGATCAGCACGGAAGTGGTGTCGACCAGCCTGCTCAAGAGCACCGAAGGTTTCACCCGTCTCTGGCCGACCCTGCTCTGTCTAGTCGGCTACGGTACGTCGTTCACTCTCTTGGCATGGTCGATCCAGCGCGGTATGCAGACAGACGTCGCCTATGCGTTGTGGTCGGCGATCGGCACGGCGGCCATCGTGCTAATCGCGGTGCTGTTTCTGGGCTCCCCGATTTCGGTCGCGAAGGTCGTCGGCATTGGGCTGATCGTCGTCGGCGTGATCACGTTGAACCTGTCCGGCACCCATTGACGCGACGACGACTTGGGTCCAATCGAGCAGTCGCTCCCAGAGCCGGCGCCGGCTCGATGCCATGTTGTGGCAGTGCGCGCTATCGGCCAACAGGAACGTGGTGACGTCGGGGCTCCCGCAATGTCGGGGCTCCCGCAATACAGACCGGCCTCAGCGCGCGGGTTTGGTGAGACGTCCACCGCGCCGTAGCCGAGGAGCACCGGGACGTCGATCAGCGCGGCGTGCTCGGCGACGACGCCGGGAACCATGGCCGTACCAAAGATCCGCGGTACCACCGACTTCGCGGTCACAGCGTCGGCTTGCACGACATCGGCGGGAACGTCGCCGAGGTGAAACCAACTCTGCAAATGCTCGCGGGGGCCTTCGAAAAACGGTTCGGGAAGAGCCGAAAGGATCTCCTGTGCAAGCGTCGCACGGCCGTCGGCAGTCGCCGCGCGGGCAATCAATGCCGGATCCAGATTCAGCTGCGCGACATGCTGATTGGTACATCCCAAAATCGCCAGGGCCGCGTAGCCGGGGAACAGCGCCTGTTGAGTGATCGCCAGGTAACCGCCCAGCGAATGCGCGACGGCGACGGGCGGCGCGTGGTTGCCGGTCGCGGTGGGCAGCGCGGCCACGGCACAGGCGAGCGCCGCCGCGATGTCGCTGAAGCCGAAATTGCGTGCGGGTTTGGAACTTTCGCCCGTGCCTAACGGATCGATTGTCAGGACGGCATACCCGTTCTCGGTGGCGAAATCAGCGAAGCTGTATCCACTATGGCCCGCAACGTGGAAGTCCCAGTACTCGCGACTGTAGGTACCGCCCGGCAGGCAGACGAGCACCGCGGGGGCTGCACTGCGGTTGCGTGCCGGGTAGTACGTCGCCGCCAACGATGCCGGCTCCCCGACCACGTCACTGACGTCGAATCGCATCGGCGTTCGGACCTGGGCGGAAGTCATGGCAGGCAATTCCTTCACGAATCGGTTGCGACATCAGAGTAGCCGGGTGCCATAACGAGCAGGCCCGACGTACTCGTCCAGACGCTCCGGACCAGGACTCCAAGAATTCGTAGAGGTAACTGAGCGAACCTTTCTCTGCTAGTCACTTCACCACTGCGAAGCCTGTCGAACAGGACACCCGATGATCAGGATTGCGACCGTGGCCCGCACGGCAGCCGTCGCACTGATGACCGGTGCGGTCGCGCTGCGGTTGGTGGTGGGCACTGCCCAAGCCGCTCCCGGTAAACCCCGCGGCGCGGGCACGCTCTATGGCGACCCCAGCGCGGCCGCCCCGTTCTGGCGCTACCAGCAATCCGACGACGACTGCGTGAAGATGGCCGTCGCCGACGTGGTCGGTGAGCTGACCGGCAAGCAGCCGTCCGAGCACGAGATCGTCAAGCTGGCTCAATCGACTCCCAGCAGCGTTCACGCCGGACCGATCTACACCAAACCGAAGAAACACAAGAGCGGCGAGGCCACCTCGTTCGACGATGAGCCGACGCTGTTGGCGCACTACGGCATCCGTGCCGTCAGTACCGACAGGGAAAGCGCCGCAACGACCCGCGTCGCGACCGGCATGGTGGCACTGGAGCAGTATCTGGCCAAAGGCCGCAAGGTCATTGCTGCAGTCAACTCCGAAGTCATCTGGGGTGAGCCCGTCGAAGACAAATCCTCGGACGGCGAACCCGAGGCAAACCAGGCCGTGGTGGTGACCGGTGTCGACACCGCGGCCGGCATCGTGCACCTCAACGACAGCGGCAGCGAGCAGGGCCGCGACGAGCAGGTCCCGATCGACGTGTTCATCCGGTCGTGGGACAGCGGCGACGACCAGATGACGGTTTCCAGTTAGGCGCGCCGTCGGCACACGCGGCGCCCCGTCAACACGCAGCGGTTGCCAGCGTGATTGTTTGCTGGCATTGTCAGGATCAAAGCGGCTGTAGCGCAACATGTCTCAAAACCGCCGAAGCGGGCGTGTCCTTTCGGCGCGCCAGAAAGGGGAACGTCGTGAAGATGCGGGCGGCCCGGCTGCACGGTACAACGAGCCTTTGCGGCTCGAAGAGATTGCCGTGCCGGACTTCGCCCCCAACGAGGTCCTGGTGAAGGTGGCGGCCGCCGGTATGTGCCGCAGCGATTACCAACTGGTCGACGGCTATTTCGAAGAAGGCATCCCGATGGCGTTTCCGATTACCCCGGGGCATGAGGTCGCCGGACGTATCGAGGCGCTGGGTGCCGATGTGCCACGATCGGCCGGCCTGGCCGAGGGCGACCTGGTTGTGGTCGACCCGAATTGGGGCGATGGCCAATGCCGCCAATGCCACGGAGGTAACGAGCAGATCTGCGCCAACGGACAACTGATGGGGTTCGGGCCGCCCGGTGGTTTCGCCGAGTACGCGCCGGTGCCCTACCGCCACGTCATCGGCATCCCCGAGCGCCCCCGGCCAAGGTGACCCCGACGGCGGCGTAGAAGGGCCGGTTGGCGACCTGGCCGTCGCGGACCTTGACCACGATGGCATCGATGAAAATCGCCGCGTAGGTCTCATCGAGTGGACGCACCGCCCAACCGTTCATTTCCTCGATCACCTTGTCGGTGATCGGACTGATCGTCTCTTTGGAGACCGATGCCCCATAGATCTCGGCGAAGTGCGCCGAAAATCTCGCCCGCGGTGAGGCCTTTGGCGTACAGCGACAGCACCACCTCATCGACACCGGACAGCCGGGGACGTTTTTTGACGATCTGCGGCTCGAATGTCGCCGCCCGATCCCGCGGCACGTCAATCTCGACCGCGCCGGTAGTGTCGGTCAACACCGTCTTGACCCTCGTACCGTTGCAGATATTGCCCGTCCCCACACCGGGCGGGTCGTGTTTCTCATACCCGAGGTGCTCGGTCATCTCCTCGCTGAGCGCGGTCTCGAGCACCGTTTTGGTCAGCTGCTTGAGCAACCCATCCGGTCCGGTCAGCAACAGACCCTGTTCCCGGCCCAGGCCACACCAGCTCGACCGCCGCCTGCTGCTCAGCGGACTGCCCAGCGACCTTCTTCTCCGTCACATCATCCAATGTCGTCATCACCGCACCTTCCTCGCCGAGCACCGCTCAGCGTGTCAGGCCGGAAACACCGTTAAATCCACAGCCCCAATTCCTCAGCAGATCTGGTCTCCTCGGTGTCGAGTTTGTCATGTGCCCGGCCTTGCCGCCGGCGGGAATCCTCACCCCAGCGCGATTCGGTGGAGCTGCTGCGCTGCTGGCGGTCATTATCGGGCTCTTCGCAGTTGAGGGTGTAGTACCTGTGATTGAGCCAGCTGGCCTCGAGTAGTGATCGAGGGGTCTGGTTGGCTGGTGGTGTGCCGAAGAAGATGCGGAAGAGGAAGAGCGGCGTGTCCAGGGCCAGCGCGGACCTGGCGTTGCTCCAGAAGCTGGTGGCCAACGCCGCTGGGGACATGTTCGATGAGCCGACGCCCGAGGTCCGGGCTGCGCCGGAGCGAGCGCAGGGTTTCCGGGTGCGGGTCGACCTGATGTACGCCACGCCGCCGATCTGGCGTCGTCTCGACCTGCCGGGCGACCTCGTGCTCGACGAGCTGCATGTCGTGCTGCAGGTCGCGATGGGCTGGCAGGACGGTCACCTGCATAAGTTCGGTGTTGGGGCGGACCGGCGTACCCGTGTCTACTTCGTCACCGGGTTCGATCTCAGCGAAGGCGACGAAGGTGTCGCCGAGGACAGCGTGCGGCTTGACCAGGTGTTGTCCGACAAGGGCGACCGGTTGTTCTATGACTACGACTTCGGCGACGGATGGGAGCACGTGCTGGTGGTTGAAGACATTTTTGATGATCCGCCCCCGGCTCCGGTGTGTCTGAAGGGCAAGATGGCCTGCCCGCCGGAGGACTGTGGTGGCCTGGGCGGCTATGAGGAGTTCGCTGCTTGGGTTCGTGGCGGATACGACCCGCAGGCAACGCCCTTGGGGCTCAGTGCTGAGGAGATGAGGGACTGGCTGCCCCAGGGCTGGCACCCCGACCGTTTCTCGGTGGCCGAGACCAACGACGCTCTGGCCGCGCTGACTAGGAGGTGAGGCGTTCACTGCCGAGGTGGAAGGAGCTGGGCTCTGAAGCCTCCGGTCTCGAGCAGGGATCGGGCGATGTAGTTGGTCAGGTTGCGGAAACCGAGGGCGGATCCGCGGAGGTGTTCGAGGCGGCCGTTGATCGCCTCGGTGGGCCCGTTGGACGTGCCGGGGCGGTCGAAGTAGGCCAGCACGTCGTCGGCCCGCTTGTTCAGTGTCCGCCCGAGGGTGATCAGTTCCTGCAGCGGCTTGGGGACACCGGCGCTCAGCGTGGCGATCAGCGCCGCCATCATCATGCGGCCCTTGCTGCGGTCGGATTCACGGTAGGCAGCCACGCAGCGTTGATACCTCATCCAGGTGGCCTCGACCTCGGCGTGAGCATCGATGGCGAACAACGGCGCCAGCCGGGCTTTCTGCCGGTCGGTGAGCAGATCGGCACCGGTGTGCAGGGTGCGCCGCGCACGGTAGAGCGGGTCGGTGCTGCGGCCGCGGTGCCCGCAGGTGGCCAGTTGAACCCGGCGGCGGCATTCATCGAGGGCGTTGCCGGCCAGGCGGACCACGTGGAAGGGGTCCATCACCGCGGCTGCCTCGGGCAGCTCTTCGGTGGTGGCGGACTTGAACCCGGAGAATCCGTCCATGGCAACGACTTCCACACCGTCACGCCAGTCTTTCGGACGCTGGGCCAGCCAGTGTTGGAAGGCGTGTTTGGAACGCCCTTCGATCATGTCGAGCAGCCGGGCCGGGCCGGTCTTGTCCCGTACCGGCGTCAAGTCGATGATGACGGTGACGTACTTGTCGCCGCGACGGGTGTGCCGCCAGACGTGTTCGTCGACCCCGATCACCGCCACACCGTCGAACCGGGCCGGATCCGCGATCAGCACCCGCCTGCCTTCGGCGAGCACCGCGTTGTTGGCGGTGTTCCCCGACACGGCCAGCGCCTCGGCGACCCGAGCCACGCTCAGGTGTTGGCACACAAGGGCTTCCAGCGTCCACCGTAGGGCACGCCGTGAGAGCTTGGTCCGTGGCTCGGCTGCCTTACTGATGTCCTGGCGCCACACATGAGCGCATCCTGAACACCGGTAGCGGCGGATCGTCACCAGCAACGTCGTGGGCCGCCACCCGAACGGCTCATGGGCCAACGTGCGGGTCACACTGTCACGCGCAACGCCCTGTTCACCGCAGCGGCGACACCACCGATCCTCCTCGGCGGTCCGGCACGCCAGCACGGCCCGGTCCGCGGCGAGATGCTGCCCGGTTACCTCCAACCCGAGCTCATCAAGGCGGCAGAAAGTGGTCACGTCAGCGCAGGCAAAGCCCACCCGACCGGTAGCGTCAGGCACGTCGAGGTCTTTCGGATGGATGGCGTAGGAACCTCCATCATCGGAAGACCTCGACCTCGCCCTCGACGCGCCGACCACCTCTACACCCTCAACTGCGAAGAGCCCATTATCGTCGCCGCCGATACGTTGCCTTCGGCTGATGCACAGCCTGGAGATCGTCCGGTGCCGGCCATGGTGGGACCCGCGCGACGGGGCGTCCATCGGCTCCGCGTAGTTGATCGCTTGTCCGGCCGGGGCCAATTGACTCCTGGCCGGCAGCGCCCATGGCCTCATACCGTTGTCAGCGGCGAGACGCGCTTAGTGCTGGCTCGGATTGGTCCTTCCTCGTTGTGCGGACGGTATTAAATGGCCACCAAAACCAGCGACCCAGCGCTGCCGCGATCGATGGAGTCATAAAGGCCCGCACGACAAACGTGTCAATCAGAAGACCCCACCCGATCGTCGTGCCAATTTGTGCGACCAAGCGCATATCGCTGATCAGCATCGACATCATGGTGAAGGCAAATACCAGACCGGCTGCGGTGACGACCCGTCCGGATGCGCCCATGCCCCGGATGATTCCGGTATTGAGGCCGGCGGGAATTCCTTCTTTTAGCCTAGAAACGACCAACAGGTTGTAATCCGATCCTACGGCCAGCAAGATGATGACGGAAAACGGTAATGCCAGCCAATTCACGCCGAATTTCGTAAGGTCTTGCCATACCATGACCGACACACCGCATGCTATGCCAAGCGACGCCGCCACCGTGCCGACAATGACCAGCGCGGCGATCACGCTGCGCGTGATAAGCAACATGATGGTGAAGATCAGGATGACCGAGGAGATGCCGGCGACCAGAACGTCGACGATGACCCCATGCTGTATGTCTGCATACATCGATCCCGCGCCTGCGAGCGACACTTTCGCGGTTTGCAACGGGGTGCCTTTCACGGCTTCGGCAACCGCGTCTTGGATGCCCTCCGTGTTTTTGATCCCGCCGACTGAAACTGGGTCGCCCTGTTGGTTGATGACAAACCGGACGGCTTTGCCGTCGGCGGAGACAAACAGTTTCAATATGCGTTGGAAGTCTGCATTTTTGAAGACGTCCGGTGGCAGGTAAAACGAGTCGTCGTTTTTGGCTTCGTCGAAATATTGACCCATCAGGGTCGCACCTTCAGCCGACTCGTGCAGGAGATTCTGGATTCCAGCGATGCTGCTGTGCGTCGACAACATCAGGTCACGCATCATCTTTGCCGATTCAATAGTCGTCGCGACGTCGGCTACCAGTTGCGGCATCAGCCGATCCAAGTTGTCGAGATCGCCAGTGAGACCCTGCAGTTCTTCGGCGATCTGATCCACGCCGTCCAAGGCATCGAAAATCGATCGTAAAGATCGGCAAACGGGAATGCCGAAGCAGTGGCTTTCCCAATAGAAATAGCTGCGAATGGGCCGGACGAAGTCATCGAAATCCGCGATATGGTTACGCACCTGATTGGTGGTGTCCACTATGTCATGCGCCCTGCCGGCCACGCTGTGTGTCGTTGCGGCAAGGTTTTTCAAGAGGCCGTACATATGTTCCGTGACGGCGACGGTCTTGCCCAGCTGGTCGGCCATCTGCGCCATCCGAATGGCGTTGTCGTCCATGAACTTCGCTACCTGCAGGGTGCCTGCGTTCTGCATGGCAATCTGAAACGGAATCGAGCTGTGTTCCAGCGGCGCCCCTAGCGGCCTGGTGATGGTCTGGACGCGCTCGATGCCTCGCAGATGGAAGACTTGTTTGGCAATCCTGTCAATCACCAACATGCCTGTGGGATCTCGGAGATCGTGATCGGCTTCGATCATCAACATTTCGGGATTCATGCGGGCCTGCGAAAAGTGCCGGTCGGCCGCTGCATACCCAACGTTTGCAGGCAAATATGCCGATGTGAACTTGCGGTCGTCATAGTTGGGCACATAGGTCAGTACGCTGATGAAGCCGATGATGGCGATCACTGAGGTCACGATGATGATCGGTTTCGGCCAGCGAACCACCACGGTACCGATTTTCCGCCAGTTGCGTTCCGACAGCTCGTGTTTGGAGTCGAATGCTCCCAAACGTGAAGCAACGGTCAGCACCGCCGGTGCCAAGGTCAGCGCACCGAACATGATTACCAGCATCGCGATCGCACAGGGCAAGCCCATGGTGTGGAAGTACGGTAACCGGGTCGCGGTCAAACACAGACATGCACCCGCGATCGTCATGCCAGAACCCAAGATAACGTGCGACACACCCTGGTACGCCGTGTAAAAAGCCATCTCACGGTCCAAGCCCACCGACCGCGCCTCGTGGTAACGCCCCAGCAGAAAAATCAGGTAATCGGTTCCGGCGGCCATGCTCAGTAACGTGATCGTGACTGAGGCGAACGGGGTAAGTCCGATGAGATCATGATTGCCTAAAGTGGCCGTAACACCTTGGGAGGCAGCGAGCTCAATGCCGACCGCGACCAGACACAGGATAGCCGTCACGACCGAGCGGTATACCAGCAGCAACATCACGAAGATGACGCCTACGGAAACCAAAGCGATCTTTGCCACACTCTTACGAGATGCCGCCGTCGTATCGCCGACGAGGACAGTGTTGCCCGTCACGAAGGCCTTGACACCTGGCGGCGCCGGTATTCGATCGACAGTCTCCCGCACTGCCGCCACCGACTCATTGCTCAGAGTCGTGCCCTGATCACCGACGAGGAACACCTGCAGGTATGCCCCCTTTCCGTCCGCACTTTGCGAACCGGCAGCCGTTAGTGGGTCACTCCAGAAATCTTGGACATGTTGGACGTGGGCCGCGTCGGTTCGTAGTCGACTGACAATCTGGTTGTAGAAATCGTGGGCACGGTCGCCGAGCTCGTCGTGTCCCTCTAGGACCACCATCGCAGACGAATCGGAACTGAACTCATGGAACACCTGGCCGATATGCATCATCGCCTGAAACGAGGAGGCGTCCTTGGGCAGGATCGAAACTGCATGCTGGCTCGCCACCTCCTCCAGCGCTGGTGAGGTGAGACCGAAAGTAATCCCCAGCAATAACCAGAACAAAATCAACGGTATTGACAAAACACGCACCAGGCGGGCGATGACTAGCCGAGCGTGCTCCAGACGTGCGGGTGTCATACAGATTTCACCAGACAGTAAATGAATGGGCGGAATTCAGTGCTACTGCGGTCGTCACGCACTTGCCCGTCGACAAGCACCCGGCATCGCAAGGTGCCCAGATTGGTACTTGCTTGAGCGACAACATTAGCCGACATAGACGGCAACGTCGTCACAATGGTGAACGACCATGGCAACGGGGCAACATCGACGAGGTGCGGTTGTTCGTTCTCGTCAAGGTAGTTGATACTCCCGCTGTCCCCTGGTGCTCCGGTGATCTCGTACCTGATGTGCTTGGGATTGAAAGGCTTAACATTATCCGCATTTGGAGTGCCAATTTCTGTCGTGGCGCTGGCACTGAACGTATCTCGGATGCGGGTAACTGCATATGCGCCCACTGCGATTACAACGGTGAGAAGCAATAGCATCCATAGCCTCTGGAACAAGCGGAACATGCTTAGGCCTCCTACATAGCCAACCGGAATGTCGGTCGAGTGGCGTCGCCTCGCCGCATACAATGGCGACTCGCTGCAAGGCGATGGTGCGGTGAGGTCCGTTTGGAAGAGACCGACCCAGAGTCGTCATGCTCGGGGAGGCCCGCCACGGCGCTAGCGGAGCAAGTCGGCCAACCGTGATTCCCGGCTCACTCGGTTGAGTCCCGTCAGCGCGCCCAGTCGCGACGGTCGTCCACTCGGTCCGGTCCCAGATCTGCCGACTTCTGCCGTTGACAGCACAATCCAAATCGAGTGGCCGCTAAGCTGTGATCGTCGCCTCTTCCCCAGCTCTCTCGGCGTGTAACAAGTGCTTCGGATCGATTGGCCGGCCAACTAAGGGGAGTTGTCGGAGCCGTCACGCTGGTGATCTGTCTGGAATTGCAGACCTGGCGAGGGTCACCGGCGCGAGGAAGTCAGTGATCATTCTGTTGCTCCAGGGCTTCGATCGGTTGGTGGCTGGGTCGAACTTCGTGAATATGCGATTCCCGCAGAGATGCAGTGTGTCACCGCTTTTCACGATGAATTGGAAAGTTGCGGTGCTTCGGCTGAATTCGCTCACCCAGAATATAAGGTCAACCAGTCCTAGCCCCCGGATCGGCTCTGCGAAGACGAACGTTGTCTCGCGGAGTACGACGTAAAGATCTTCGTGTCCCCATGGAATTCCTTGCTTTTCCATGCGTGCCTGGAATCCTCGATCAAGCAACGCAAAGTAGCGGCCGTTGTAGAGCTGCCCAAAGGGATCCAAATCGTCGAAGTGCACGCGACAGCTTTCAACGTATGTCTTCGTCATATCGATATCGATATCGACTGCACTCTCCATGGGTCACATCCCCCCGAACGCGGCTACAAGTGGGCACGGTACACGACAACATCCACGGTCCTTAACGGCCGAACTATCAACACATCGCATTGGCGGCCCTATTCATGCACCCGTCGCCTTACTAGGCCGAGCCGGGCTCGATCCTGAATTTGGGCTACGCCGGCCAATACCGGCCATCATCATCGGAGTGTAGACGTGTAAGTGCTTGTCGTGGAGACGTATATCGACTGCCTTGGCGTCGGCCTCGGATACCGCGCCGCATTCGACGAGCGTTTGTAGCATGCTCTCGATTGTGAACCTGAAGAAGTCGAAGCCAGGATGCGAGCGATCGATGATGGAGGTACGCCCCTGACCGTGAACGTCTGCCAAACCCGCTTGGTTGAGTGCAGTCAGTACGTGTTGCCCGTAATTCATGTCCACACCGCCTTCCCGCAATACATAATCGAGGATTGCCTTGGTGATTGCGTTTAGGGCGGGGTCCTCGGGCTCCCAGCGGAAATAGGTCCAATCGAAAGCCTCGATGACGATCCAACCGACGGGACTCAACGTGGCCGCCAGCCGGCCCAGCATCTCCTGGCGATCACTGAGGTGCTCAAAGACAATACGTGCGTGAACCAGGTCAAATTCGCCCGGAGGAAGCGGGTCGGTGCGCATGTCGAGGCCGCGAATATCCACGGTGTCTGACGCCAGGTGGTCGATGAAGCGAGTGTCGATGTCGACGGCCGTCACCGCCGCCCCTCGGCCGGCCATCCACTGGGCCAATGAACCGCCACCCGCACCGATCTCCAGGCAGCGCCAACCAGCGGTCAGTCCGAGGTCGCTCAGCAACACTTCGCTTCCCGGATCCCATAGCGCTTCACTGCCCTTAAGGCGCGCGCGCTCCCATCCGGCACCGACGCCGAACAAATTAGCGCTCATCAGATAGTCATCGGCGGTCTGTCCCATTGCTCTGATCATGCAGTACGAAACTTGGAGTATCCAGGACGCATAATTCCTGGCCCTGCTACAGCCAGGTTGTGCTTGTCAGCCGACGAGAACGCCTCACCTGCCAAAGAGTCTCATGGGAGATCCGTATGGATCTATCATCGGGGAAATCTACCAGCAGCCGGTCTGTTTATGTTGTTTCGGATGGGCCAGTCACTAGCTCGGCGTCCGGTTAGGTTGGCCCAGAATTACCTTAGAGCCGCGCAGGCTGTGGGTGTGCTAGCCGGCCTGGCCGTCAGGGCATTCATGGCTCGGGGGTGGCGGTTTGGTGGGCTGGACCATCGCAAGTCTTGACAATTCCTAATCGTCGAGCACTCGCCGGGGCGGGGAACTCTGTCGCTGCAAGACCCTCAGATTGCCAGTTGGCCTGTTGCTCGCCACCAACACTCGGTCAGCGCTAAGCGAATACCGCTTGAGTGATTAATCTATTCTCACGGTCATGAAATATTTCGCGTTCGGGGAACGTCGCTGGGGTCGAGCAAAGCACAACAGGATTAAGAATAGGCAGAGAGATGGAACTGACAGTAAAGCAAGGCTTTCCTTTCGTAACGCGCATGATCGCCCTATTATTCAACGAAGGTTTTCTTCCGAACGTGCTATCTGTAGAAATAGAACCCGAGTACGGCTATGTTACACGCCTGACATACTTAGATGGTTCCGTTAGAATGACGCGGGCAAACGACGTTGGCTTGAATTCCGGTGCCGCTGGAGATGTCGTTAAGGACAAGGCTTACACAAAGTATTTTCTCGCACGTGGTAATATTTCCACTATCCCGGGTTCCGCCTTTCTATCCAATTGGTGGTCCGACCGCTTAGATACATCACCAAGCGCGCGAATCTCTCCTACCATCCATCGAACGTTCGATGACGTGTTGCCATATATTAACGCCGACCTGCAGTTGCCGGTATATGTGAAACCTGTTGACGGTTCTAAAGGTCAGAACGTATGGTGTTGCCGGACGGAAGATGAGGTCACCAATGCACTTGGCTTGTTCGAGCGTGAACGGGTAAAGGTCGCGCTCGTTGAGGCCGCAATCGCTTATCCGGATTTTCGGTTAGTCGTGCTCGACGACGAGCTCATTTCCGCTTACCAGAGGGTGCCACTCTCAGTCGTCGGCGACGGAAGGAGTTCGATCTCCGAGCTGCTGCGCGAAGTTCAGGCTGACTTTATTCGCGATGGACGGGACACGTCCCTTCGGCTGGATGATCCGAGAATTCACGCTCGACTAGGCAGCCTAAGTGTCACGCAGGGTACTGTTTTGGCTTCCGGCGTTGTGGTCCAACTGCATGACATTTCGAATTTGTCAGCTGGGGGCATTGCGGTTGATCTTTCCACCAAAGTCGCCGGACAGTGGGTCGATCTGGCGGTTAATGTCTCACGCATGTTTGGACTGAGGTTCTCTGGAATTGACCTTGCATGTGCAGATCTGTGCGATTCAGGGGATGATTACTACGTCATCGAAGTTAACGCAACCCCGGGACTTGACCATTATGGGTCGGTTGGGGTCGACCAAGAGAAAGTTGTGCGGCAGCTTTACGCACAGGTGCTAAACCTGCCGCCACACTGAATCAATGGTCGGAGGGGCTGGCTGCCGGCTCAGTTTTTGGGAACGCATTTGGGAAACCCTGCGACCCCCCGAAATCGGCCGGATGTAGTTCTACCGTTCAGACACCGGGAGAGGCTCTGGCCCGCCGGTTTTCCTCGGTCGGCCAGAGCTAGTCCTGGCCGTCGAACTGCCAGGAATCACACATCCTGGATAGTTCTGACAGGCCGACGCAGTATCAAAGGATGAGCCTCAACGTCACGCGGGTCACCTGGAAAGGGTTGCCCCGACGCAGAACTCATCGCTGTTAGGCCGCGTGACTCCTGCGGGAGGACTTTGACAGCGGGGTGCTCGTCGACCTAGTGGTCAGCGATGACATCCTCAGTCTTTCGGAGAGGTACTCACAATGACCAGCGATTTGAGTGGCCTGGACGAGCAGATCCGGACGTTCGACGTCTACGATCCGCAGCTGCAACAGCGCGATCTCCATCCGTTCTTCGACCAACTGCGCAGCAAGTGTCCCGTGGCCCGCACTGACGTCCCGGGCCGGGATGGCCCGCTGTACTTGGTCTCCCGCTACGAGGACTGCCAGTTCGTTCTCAAGCACCCGGAGCTCTTCTCCAGCACCAGTACGGTGTGGCCGGTCCTAGTACCGCCAGTGGAACCCGGCCAAGTGCCCGACATGCTGCCGAACATGATGGATCCGCCGGACTCAACGGACTATCGCCGGGCCATTACACCCCTGTTCTCGCGGGCACGGGTCCAGCGGTTCGAGCCCCCGATGCGAAGGGAGGCAAGGGCTCGTGCCGAGAAGATCGCCGCGGCCGGAGACTGTAACTTCGTCGAGGAGTATTCGGCCCCTGTTCCCAGCGCAGTGTTTCTGACGATCTTCGGAGTGCCGACGACGATACATGCGCGGCATGTGACCTCCCGATGATCACTCTGCCCTCGACTCTCACAACGGTGGACCAACAACACAGGTACAGATCTACTGGACCACTACGGGACTCGCCAGAGGCGGCGTTGCCGCGCTTGTTTGAGGCCGTCGCGACGGGCTTGGTGATGTACCCGATCGCTTCATGAAGCCGAACGGTATTGCATTCTGCTCGTACTTTTGCTAATTCGGCTTCCATGACGACAGGGTCGTGATGGTCTCTAAAGTGTGAAGGCGTCGTGTGCTCGGTGGTACATGCGGACTGAATCCTGTCCAATCCGCTTAGGTCGCATCAGCGGCCCGATCGAGCCGCTCGACGCTGAAAGAGGTGAATGAGTAGTTGTCTGACTTCGTGATACTCCTCGATGATCGAGGCGAGGCTGGAGATATTGTCAAGACCTGTGGATGAGGTTGTTTCAGGCGACCTCCGTTTCGGTTGATTCGCTGGTTTCGGCGGGTGTGATATCGACGGGGCGTTCGAGCAGTTTGCCTTTGTGGAACACCGCGCCGGCACGGACCAGGGCGACCAAGTGCGGGGCGTTGACGGCCCGCCACCGGGCCTGCGCGGCGTCGATCAGCTTGTAGGCCATCGCAATTCCCGCGGCGCGGGAGCCGGGCCCCTTGGTGACCTTGGTTCGCAACCGCACGGTCGCAAAGGTCGACTCGATGGGGTTGGTGGTGCGCAGGTGGATCCAGTGCTCGGCCGGGTACTTGTAGAACTCCAGCAGCACGTCGGCGTCGTCGACGATCTTGGCGACCGCCTTGGGATACTTGGCACCGTAATCGACCTCGAAGGCCTTGATCGCGATCTGCGCCTTGTCGATGTCCTCGGCGTTGTAGATCTCCTTGATCGCCGCCAACGCAGCTGGGTGCGCTGACTTCGGCAGTGCAGCAAGCACATTGGACTGCTGGTGAAACCAACACCGCTGCTCACGCGTGTTCGGGAAGACCTCGCGGACCGCCTTCCAGAACCCCAACGCACCGTCACCGACAGCCAGCACCGGGGCTGCCATCCCGCGCCGGCGGCAGCTCCGTAGCAGATCGGCCCACGATTCGGTCGATTCCCGGTAGCCGTCGGCCAAGGCGACGAGCTCCTTGCAACCATCGGCGCGCACCCCGATCATCACCAACAAACAGAGCTTCTCCTGCTCGAGACGGACCTTGAGGTGAATGCCGTCGACCCACAGGTAGACGTAGTCCGTGTCCGAGAGGTCACGGACTTGGAAGGCCTTGGCTTCGTCTTGCCACTGGCTGGTGAGCCGGGTGATCGTCGTGGCCGAGAGACCCGCACCCGAGCCCAGGAACTGCTCCAACGCCGGACCGAAGTCACTCGTCGACAGGCCATGCAGATACAGCAGCGGCAGAACCTCGCTCATCTGCGGTGACTTGCGCGCCCACGCTGGCAGGATCGCGGAGGAAAACCTTTGCCGCTCTGCGGTATCGGCATCGACGCGCTTGTCGTTGACGCGCGGCGCGGTCACCGTGACCGCGCCCGACGCGGTCAACACCTCACGCTCCCGGTGGTAGCCGTTGCGGACCACCAGGCGCCGTCCGTTGTCGTCGACCTCTCCGGCATGGGCGTCGATGTAGGCGGCCACTTCGGCCTGCAACGCCGCCGCAAGCATCTGTCGGGCGCCGTCGCGGACGATCTCATCGAGCAACGACCGACCGACACCGTCGTTCTTCTCGTTGGAGCATTCCGCGTCGTGAACTACCGTGAGCATGGGCGTACCTTCCCAACCAGCGCGCCAACGCCGGTCTTGATCAGAGAACCTTGGACTTCAGATCATCCTCGGGAAGGTGCGCCCACTTTCACACCACCTCGCCAAGGCTCATCCACAGGTTCTGATCATTGCTCGCGAGGCTGTGGGCACCGCACCTAAAGCTTCGGTGCACCACGATGCCACGCCGCTCCACTTGGCGTTCTCCTGCTATATTTTTAACCAAGAACTGGAGCATGTGCTGCTGACTCAACGTGCGTGGAGTAAGCAGACGTGGCCCGGAGTGTGGACCAACAGCTGTTGTGGACACCCGCCCACGCAGGATAAAATTGCAGGGCACGTGAGTGCGCGGGTCTTCTACGAACTCGGCCTGGCTATTTCCACTCCAAAACTGGTCCTTCCCGATTTTCGCTACCGGGCCACGATGGCCAACGGCATTGTGGAAAACGAGATTTGCCCGGTTTACACCGCCATTACCACCGAGGTCCCCGTTCCGAATCCGAGCGAGGTGGCGGACTACCGGTGGGTCCGCTGGAGCGACCTGTGCGCGCAGGTTGCCGCAGGCGAATTGCACTTATCGGACTGGTGCATGCTGCAGATACCTCAACTCGCTGATCTTCCCGACCTAGCCTTGCGGTACGGTACGTCGAGCAAGAGCGAGCGCGGTGCCGGTTGCGGGCACCGAGATAGTTTCTAACGCATGCTCCGACTGGGGCTTGCGCTCGGCGAGGCACTCCAAGTTCGTGACGACTTACTTGGCGCACTTGGAATCGCCTGACCCGCACTGGTAACCGGGCGCCCGACGATCTGCGTGACAGAAAGACCACCGCCCTGCCGGGCAATTGCGCAATATCCCCGGAGTTTCGTACACCCTCGGGGCTGTGTGACCCAGCCGGTGGGTCGGCCGCGAATTCCGGTTTGGTGACATAATGGCGGTGTTGAACGCGGCGCCGCCCAAGGTGTTTCAGCCAGCCGCGACCAAACGGGAAATCCGCTCCGACGCATTCGTTCTTGTGTCCACTATAGTGACAAGGCTCACGGTTCGAATATGGACGTAATTTATGTTCTCAAACGTCTATGGCAAGGCCAGGGGCGCGGGAGTACAATTCCAGGGTGGCAAAAGGAAATTCAACAAGACACTGGAAGTCGGCCGTCAATCCGAAAGGGCTCAGCACCGATCATCGCCCCCGGACCTTATTTCGTGTTCCGCCGATCTGCCCGCCGGTTGAACCAACGTTGAACCCCCACGCTCAGGCTGCTGCTCCCATCGCTATTCGATTTGCGCCGACGTGCACATCTTTAGCGAAAGTACCGACCAACGGCGTGCGGCAGCGGAGGACTTAGCTTGGTGTCCGGCCTGGATCTATCCACGCGCACAGCTGGACCGGATGGCTTACTTAGGTGCTTTGTTCACGTGGATGTTCCTTTCCGATGACCGTGACGACAACGCATCGAACCACAGCCTGGTCGCCGACTTACCACCTGCCGCTTTGCTAGATCGGTTTGTCAATGCGATGTCCCCCGCATGGGGCGTACGGTTCATAGCTAATCTCGAGCGTTGGACCCGTTCGAGCAATTTAACTGCAAGGTATCGTCTTACTGGAAGGATTCACACCGAGTCCGAGTACGTCCCATTGCGACGGATAACGTGCGCCCTGCCGTGGATGTACGACTTGATCGAGTATGCGGATGGTTTCGAGATACCCCATAATTTGGTGGCCAGTGTAGAGTATTGGAATTTGGCAGTACCGGTAATTGATGCAACAATGTTAACGAATGATCTTTATTCGGCCCACAAAGAGTTCGCCAATGGCGAAAGTCATAATTTGCTGTTCATTCTGCGACATCACAACGCGTATGACTGGCAGCAAGCCGCCGATGCGACCGTTGACCGAATCAACGAGCGCCTATTGGATTTCAAGAATGCAGCAAGCGGCGTCCGGTCGGAATCGGTGGAATTGCGGCGGTTTTCAAAAAATCTCGCTGAGAATATGGCTGGCTACCTTCAATACTTTGCCGTCTCACCTCGGTACTCTACATCGGGCCCGATCGAGGACGACTAGACGGATCAAAATTTTTGTCGAGGCCATGATGCCGTATGGTCGATGAGCAATCTTTCTGTGCGTGCGGCGAATTGAAGCCAGCGAAGGCGGTTCGCGCGGCCAACAGTTCGAGTTGTACGACCCGAGTTGGCTCATCCTAGTGTTCAAGTTATCTGCCGATTTTGGCCCGAATTAGGACATCTCTGCTGGATTTTGAGCTCGGGATCACTGTGAGCTGGGGGTTTGTGAGCGTCGTGGTGTCGGCAAGACCGATGCCTTGGACGCGGTCCGCATCGCACGCTCGGTCCTGGGCGTCGACGTCACCCGGTTGCGGCGGCCCCGCGCTACCGGGCAACGGGTGGCGTTGCGTGTCCTGACGGTCGCGCGTGAGGAAATGGTCGCCGAACGCACCCGAGCGATCAACGCCCTCACTGCACTGTTGCGGACAGTGGATCTCGGGCTTGATGTTCGTAAAGCGCTGCCACACAGTCAATTCAAGTCGATCGCAGCCTGGCGTGACCGCAAAGAAGATCCAGTTGTCGCCACCTGCAGGCAGGAAGCGATCCGATTGGCCAAGCGCATCGTCGCCCTCGACGGCGAACTGGTCGACAACCGCAAGAATCTCGATTCCCTCGTCGAGGATCTCGCCCCGGAGCTGTGCCAACTGCCCGGCGTGGGCTCGGTCGTGGCCGCGTGCGTCCTGACAGCGTGGTCACATCCAGGCCGTGTCCGGTCCGAGGCAGCCTTCGCCGCTCTCGCCGGCACCTGCCCGATACCAGCATCGTCAGGAAAAACCCTGCGGCACAGACTCAACCGTGGTGGAGACCGCAGGCTCAACCGCGCGTTGACCACCGTTGTCATCGTTCGGATGCGCACCCACGCCCCAACCCGCGCCTATGTTGCCCGACGACGCGCAGAAGGCCGAACCACCAAAGAGATCATGCGTTCGCTCAAGCGCTACATCACCCGACAGCTCTACCGAACCCTGGCTGCAGCACATCCGCTGCCCATAACCCCTTGACACGATATAGAAGCATCCTGGAAATCCCGGGGCTCCTGACCTTGGAAACGAGGATGCAGGTATGCCGAAGGAACAGTCGCCGGGGAAGCCCACAGCGCGTCGATACACCCCGGAGGAGAAGGCCGCCGCGGTGCGGATGGTGCAGGCCCTGCGCGCCGAGCTGGGTACTGAAGCAGGTGGCAGGTCCCCGATAGTCGGACCACGTCGTTTTAGAGGAGATATTGTCAAGACCTGTGGATGAGGTTGTTTCAGGCGACCTCCGTTTCGGTTGATTCGCTGGTTTCGGCGGGTGTGATATCGACGGGGCGTTCGAGCAGTTTGCCTTTGTGGAACACCGCGCCGGCACGGACCAGGGCGACCAAGTGCGGGGCGTTGACGGCCCGCCACCGGGCCTGCGCGGCGTCGATCAGCTTGTAGGCCATCGCAATTCCCGCGGCGCGGGAGCCGGGCCCCTTGGTGACCTTGGTTCGCAACCGCACGGTCGCAAAGGTCGACTCGATGGGGTTGGTGGCTCTTCATGATCGGGGGTGTAGTCGGGGTCTGAATCCGCCGGTTTCCAGGAGGGATCTGGCGATGTAGTTGGTGAGGTTTCGAAAGCCCAGGGCGGAGCCGCGGAGGTGTTCGAGGCGTCCGTTGATCGCTTCGGTTGGGCCGTTGGAGGTGCCGGGGCGGTCGAAGTAGGCCAGGACGTCGGCGGCGCGTTTCTTCAGCGTCCGCCCGAGGGTGATCAGTTCCTGCAGCGGTTTGGGGATGCCGGCGCTGAGGGTGGTGATCAGGGCGGTCATCATCGTGGCGCCCTTGGCGCGGTCGGGTTGGCGGTAGGCGGCCACGGTGCGTTGATAGATCATCCAGGTGGCCTCGACCTCGACATGGGCATCGACGGCGAACAGGGCGGCAAGCCGGGCTTTCTGTTTGTCGGTGAGCAGGTCGGCACCGGTATGCAGGGTGCGCCGGGCACGGTAGAGCGGGTCGGTGCTGCGGCCGCGGTGCCCGCAGGTGGCCAGCTGCACGCGGCGTCGGCATTCGTCGAGGGCGTTGCCGGCCAGCCGGACCACGTGGAAGGGGTCCATCACCGTGGCGGCGTCGGGCAGTTCCTCGGTGGCCGCAGTCTTGAATCCGGAGAAACCGTCCATGGCAACGACTTCCACACCGTCACGCCAGTCTTTGGGCCGGTTGGCCAACCACTGTTGGAAGGCGTGTTTGGAACGTCCTTCGATCATGTCGAGCAACCGCGCCGGTCCGGACTTGTCGCGCACCGGGGTCAAGTCGATGATGACGGTGACGTATTTGTCGCCGCGGCGAGTGTGGCGCCAGACGTGTTCGTCCACGCCGATGACCGCCACGCCGTCGAATCGTGCCGGGTCGGCGATGAGCAGCCGCTTGCCTTCGGCGAGCACCGCATTGTTGGCGGTGTTCCACGACACTGCCAGTCCTTCGGCGACTCGGGCCACGCTCAGGTGTTGGCACACAATGGCTTCCAGCGCCCACTGCAGAGCGCGTCGCGAGAGCTTGGCTCGTGGTTCGGCGGCCTTGCTGGCGTCTTGACGCCACACATGAGAGCATCCTGCGCATCGGTAGCGGCGGATGGTGACCAGCAAGGTCGTGGGCCGCCACCCCAACGGCTCATGGGCCAACGTACGGGTCACGCTGTCGCGCGGAACGCCTTCTTCACCGCAGCGCCGGCACCATCGATCCTCCTCGGCGATCCGGCACGCCAGCACAGCACGATCAGCATCGAGGCGCTGACCGGTCACCTCCAGCCTGAGTTCATCAAGGCGGCAGAAAGTCGTCACGTCAGCGCAGGCAAAGCCCGCCCGACCGGTAGCGTCAGGCACGTCGAGGTCTTCCTGATGGACGGCGTAGGAACCTCCATCATCAGAAGACCTCGACCCCTACACCGGCACCGACGCGCCGACCACCCCTACACCCTCATCTGCGAAGAGCCGGGTTGGTGGTGCGCAGGTGGATCCAGTGCTCGGCCGGGTACTTGTAGAACTCCAGCAGCACGTCGGCGTCGTCGACGATCTTGGCGACCGCCTTGGGATACTTGGCACCGTAATCGACCTCGAAGGCCTTGATCGCGATCTGCGCCTTGTCGATGTCCTCGGCGTTGTAGATCTCCTTGATCGCCGCCAACGCAGCTGGGTGCGCTGACTTCGGCAGTGCAGCAAGCACATTGGACTGCTTGTGAAACCAACACCGCTGCTCACGCGTGTTCGGGAAGACCTCGCGGACCGCCTTCCAGAACCCCAACGCACCGTCACCGACAGCCAGCACCGGGGCTGCCATCCCGCGCCGGCGGCAGCTCCGTAGCAGATCGGCCCACGATTCGGTCGATTCCCGGTAGCCGTCGGCCAAGGCGACGAGCTCCTTGCAACCATCGGCGCGCACCCCGATCATCACCAACAAACAGAGCTTCTCCTGCTCGAGACGGACCTTGAGGTGAATGCCGTCGACCCACAGGTAGACGTAGTCCGTGTCCGAGAGGTCACGGACTTGGAAGGCCTTGGCTTCGTCTTGCCACTGGCTGGTGAGCCGGGTGATCGTCGTGGCCGAGAGACCCGCACCCGAGCCCAGGAACTGCTCCAACGCCGGACCGAAGTCACTCGTCGACAGGCCATGCAGATACAGCAGCGGCAGAACCTCGCTCATCTGCGGTGACTTGCGCGCCCACGCTGGCAGGATCGCGGAGGAAAACCTTTGCCGCTCTGCGGTATCGGCATCGACGCGCTTGTCGTTGACGCGCGGCGCGGTCACCGTGACCGCGCCCGACGCGGTCAACACCTCACGCTCCCGGTGGTAGCCGTTGCGGACCACCAGGCGCCGTCCGTTGTCGTCGACCTCTCCGGCATGGGCGTCGATGTAGGCGGCCACTTCGGCCTGCAACGCCGCCGCAAGCATCTGTCGGGCGCCGTCGCGGACGATCTCATCGAGCAACGACCGACCGACACCGTCGTTCTTCTCGTTGGAGCATTCCGCGTCGTGAACTACCGTGAGCATGGGCGTACCTTCCCAACCAGCGCGCCAACGCCGGTCTTGATCAGAGAACCTTGGACTTCAGATCATCCTCGGGAAGGTGCGCCCACTTTCACACCACCTCGCCAAGGCTCATCCACAGGTTCTGATCATTGCTCTTTTAGAGTCGTATGTGATTGATATCAGTGGATCTCGCAGCCTGCACTGGTTGGTGGGTGTGGGTGCATCGGGCAGCGTACTCGGCCGGGGTCAGGTAGCTCAGTGATGAGTGCCGGTGCCGATGGTTGTGGTCGTCTTTGAAGTCCTCGATCACCACCCGCGCTTCGAGGGGGTTGCGTCCATCAAGGTGGTGTACGAGTCGGACCTGATTAGCGGTACCGGCGTGTCGTAGCCGAATGATTGAAGGTCATCGCGTGATTCTTCGACAGACCGACCAAAGTCACTCGAGCAAAGGAATCAACGCGATGACCACTGCCCACAATATCGACCTGCCTGCCGCGCTGGCCGAACTGGCGTGTTCCCGCTGAAGGAGTCCAACCAGTTTTAGAGTCCTGTGGTCCGATGTCGGGCCGAGAAGGGACGATGAAACGTATGGCTGGTCGGAAGCGGCATTCCGGGGAGGACATCGTGCGCAAGCTGCGCCGGGCAGATGAGTTGGCTGCCGAAGGCAAGACGGGTGAGGAGATCGCCGCCGAGCTGGAGGTGTCTGCGGCGACGTTGTACAACTGGCGGCGCGCCTACGGCGGGATGGACACCGACGCCGCCAGAGAACTCAAAGAGCTGCGCGAGCAGAACGCCCGACTCAAGCGGCTGCTGGCCGAAGCTGAGCTGGTCAAAGACGCACTGCGGGAGGTAGGGAAGGGAAAATTCTGAGCCCAGCTGCCAAGCGCCGCGCCGTCGACATGCTCACCACCACGTTGGGCATGTCGCAACGGTTGGCGTGCAAAGCAGTTGGGCTGGCCCGCTCCACGCACCGCCGCCTCCCGCAAGCGCAGACTCCGGCTGATCCCGATGCCGATATGCGGGCCTGGTTGCGTTCCTACGCCACGAAAAACCCGTGCCATGGGTTCCGGGCGCGCCTGGGCCGCGCTGCGCTACGACGAGCGCCGCGAGGTCAACAAGAAGAAGATCCATCGCCTGTGGCGCGAAGAGGGATTGCAGGTGAAGGTGATCTCGCCGCGCAAGCGGGCCGGGGTGTCGTCGATCCCGCCGGTTGAGGCCGATGCCCCGAACGTGGTGTGGGCGATCGACTTCCAGTTCGACTCCACCACCGACGGCAAGGCGATCAAGATTGCCTCGATGGTCGACGAACACACCCGTGAATCGCTGCTGCATCTGGTGGAACGCTCGATCACCGCCCACCGGCTCGTTGACGAGCTCAAGACGGTGTTCGCCGTGGCCGGCGGTCCGCCGAAGGTGCTGCGGATGGACAACGGGCCTGAGTTCATTTCTCAAGCGTTGCAACAGTTTTGCGACCGCAAGGTCGGCACGTCCTATATCCCGCCCGGAACGCCGTGGAACAACGGACACATCGAATCCTTCAACAACCGACTACGCAAGGAGTGCCTCAACCGCAATCACTGGAACACCCTGTTCGAAGCCCGCGTGGTCATCGGTGACTTCAAGACCGAACACAATCATCGACACCGCCACTCATCGCTGGGCTACCGAACACCGGCCGAGTACGCTGCGGCATGCAGGTGCACCCACACCCCGGTGGCCTGCGAGATCAACTGAATCCGGAACCAAAAACACCCCGACTCTAAACGCGGGTGGACTCAGTAACGGGGACTCGCCAGAACGACTCACCACCACCCACCCCGACGTGCTGCGCGAACTGTTGTCGACGTTCATCCACACCCTGATGGGTGCGGAGGCCGACGCCCTGTGCGGCGCCGGATACGGTGAACGCAGTAGCGAGCGCATCAATCAGCGAAACGGCTACCGTCATCGCCAATTCGTACCCGCACAGGATCATTGGATCTGGCGATTCCCAAGCTACGGCAGGGTTGCTACTTCCCGGACTGGCTGCTGGAACGCCGCAAACGCGCCGAACGGGCCCTGACCACCGTGGTCGCTACCTGCTACCTACTCGGGGTGTCTACCCGGCGGATGGACAAGCTCGTCGAGACGTTGGGCATCACCAGCTTGTCGAAGTCTCAAGTCAGCGTGATGGCCAAGGAGCTCGACGTCGCGGTCGAGGCGTTCCGGAGCCGGCCGCTGGACGCCGGCCCGTACACGTTCGTCGCCGCCGCCGACGCCCTGGTGCTCAAGGTCCGCGAAGCCGGGCGGGTGGTCAACGTGCACGCCCTGATCGCGGTCGGGGTCAACGCCGAGGGATACCGCGAAATCCTGGGCATCGACGTCAGCACCGCTGAGGACGGCGCCGGGTGGTTGGCGCTCTGGCGGTCGCTGACGGCCCGGGGCCTGTCCGGGGTACGGCTGGTCACCTCCGACGCGCACGCCGGGCTGGTGGCTGCGCTAGGCGCGACTCTGCCCGGAGCTACCTGGCAGCGGTGCAGAACCCACTACACGACCAACCTGATGGCGAAGACTCCCAAGAGTTCGTGGCCGTGGGTGTGTACCCTGTTGCATTCGGTGTTCGACCAACCCGATGCGGAATCGGGTGCTGCTCAATATGATCGGATCACCGACGCACTATCGGACCAGCTCCCCAAGGTCGCCGATCACCGAGAGGCGGCCCGACCGGATCTGCTGGCGTTCACCAACTTCCCCAAGCAGATCTGGCGCCAGATCTGGTCGAACAACCCCCAGGAACGCCTCAACAAGGAGATCCGCCGCCGCACCGACGTCGTCGGCATCTTCCCCGACCGCAACGCGCTGATCCGCCTCGTCGGTGCCGTGCTGGCCGAACAACACGACGAACGGGCCGAATCCCGGCGCTACCTCGGCCTCGACGTCCTCAGCAAATCCCGAGCAGATCAGAACTCACCGACTGAACAGGAGGACACCCCCGCGGCACTGACCGCCTGAACCAAACCTCTGAGAATCACACGACTAGCTCGTACACCACGTCCCTGGACTTGACCCACGACCTGGGCGTACGGGTGAACAAGAAGAAGGTGCACCGGCTGTGGAAGGAAGAGGGGTGTGCAGGTCCGGATCTACCACCCCCGCAACCGCGCCGGCATCAGCTCAACCCCACAGGTGCAAGCCGATGCACCTAAAGTCGTATGGGCGCTTGACTTGCAGTTCGACTCCACCGTCGACGGTAAGGCCATCAAGATCGCCTCGATGATCGACGAGCACACCCGACTGTCGTTGATGAACATCGTGGAGCGCTCGATCACCGCGCAGAGGTTGACCGAGGAGTTGGACAAGGCGTTCACGTTATGGGACGGCCCGCCGTTGGTGCTGCGAATGGACAACGGTCCGGAGTTCATCTCCCATGTGCTGCAACAGTTCTGCGGTGACCGGATCGGCATCTGCTACATCCCACCGGGCACACCGTGGAACAACGGGCACATCGAATCCTTCAACCAACAACCGACTACGCAAGGAGTGCCTCGACCGCAACCACTGGACGAGTCTCCTCGAAGCGCGGGTGGTGATCGAGGACTTCAAAGACGACCACAACCATCGGCACCGGCACTCATCACTGAGCTACCTGACCCCGGCCGAGTACGCTGCCCGATGCACCCACACCCACCAACCAGTGCAGGCTGCGAGATCCACTGATATCAACCACATACAACTCTAAAACGACGTGGTCCGACTATCGGGGACCTGCCAACTCCATCCAGCGAGTGTCGACGTGGATCACCCGCAAGATCGACGGCCAGTTGGCGCCGGTCGTGATCGAGGGCGTGGGGTCCTATGGGGCGGGGCTGGCTGACCGGGTGGGACTAAATGACAGCCGCACCGACGACCGCCGATCTCGCTGCAGGACAAATAATCACGGGTCGCGGGGCAACCCCAGCAATCGTTCAGCGATGATATTCAGCTGCACCTCCGAGGTCCCGCCGTAAATCGTGGTGGCGCGGCTGGACAACAGATACTCGGCCCACTGGCCCTGCAACTGCCCGGTATCACCGATTGCTCCGTCGACGCCGAAGGCTGCCAACCCGAACTCGGCGTAGTCCTGGGCGGTGCGCATCGAGAGCAGCTTGGATATCGCGGCCGGCGGGAGCGCGTCGCCACCGGCCAGGGTCAGCAGCGTCGAGCGCATGTTGAGAACCTTGGCCGCGTGGCCCTCGGCCATCAACTGGCCGGCGCGGCTCCGCGCAATCTGGTCGAACGGACCGTCGCGCATGAGCTCGACCAGACGGTCCAGGCTGGCGAGGTTCGGGTTCTCGGCGCTGCCGATGGTCACTCGCTCGGCGGTCAGGGTGTTGCGACTGACCTCCCAGCCACGATTGACCTCACCGAGCACCAAGTCGTCCGGCACAAACACGTCGTCGATGAACACTTCATTGAAGAATTCGTTACCGGTGAGTTCGCGCAACGGCCGCACCGTGACACCCTCGCTGGCCATGTCCAGCAGGAAGTAGGTGATGCCGTTGTGTTTTGGAGCGCTTGGCTCCGTTCGTGCCAGCAGCGCACCCCACTGTGCGTACTGCGCGAGAGTGGTCCAGATCTTCTGGCCAGTGATTCGCCAACCGCCGTCGACCTTGACGGCCTTGGTGGACAAACCGGCCAGGTCCGAACCGGCACCGGGCTCGGAAAACAGCTGGCACCACATCGTTTCACCGCGCAGCGTCGGCGGCAGGAAACGCTGCTTCTGTTCCTCACTGCCGAACGCGACAATGGACGGGACAAGAAAGCTGGCGATGCCCAGCATTGGGCGCCGGACCCGGCCGGTGCGGAATTCCTGTGCGGTGATGATCTGCTCGACGGGGTTGGCCGAGCGGCCCCACGGCCTGGGCAGATACGGCATCATCCAGCCGCCCTCAACGATCGCGTCCATACGCTGATCGGCCGGAATCTCTTTCAGCGCGGCGACTTCGGCCCGGATCTCGTCGCGCAGCTGCTCCGTCTCGGGGTCGAGGTCGGGGTCGGGGTCGGGGTCGGGGTCGAGCTTGCGCACGCCGGTGGTGGTAGCGGTGTCGACGACCCGCAGGTGATAGTCGGCGGCGCGGCCGAACGCGGCGGCGATCCCGAGCGCCCGACGGTAGTAGACGCCCGTGTCGTGCTCCCAGGTGAAGCCGATGCCGCCGTGCACCTGGATGCAATCTTGAGTGCAGCTCTGGGCAGCGGCGGGAGCCAGCGTCGCCGCCACGGCAGCAGCGAATTGTGCTGCAGATTCCGACTTTTCGATCCCTTCACCGATGGCGCGGGCGGCGTCCCATACCGCGGCGGTTGCCCGCTCGGTGCGCGCCATCATCTCGGCACACTTGTGCTTGATCGCCTGGAACTGACCGATCGGGCGGCCGAACTGCTCACGGATCTTGGCGTAGGCCGACGCCGTGTCGGTGGCCCAGCGCGCAACGCCGATGGCCTCGGCCGACAGCAGCGTGGAGACGATCGTTTGCGCGGCGTCGATGCTCAGGTTGCTCAGCACCCGGTCCTCGCCGACCTCCACCTCGCCCGCGCGAACATGGGCGACCGGCCGCAGCGGGTCCACGCTCACGACCTGCTCGACGTCGAGCTGGCCGGCGTCGAGCACCACCCATACCGTGCCGGTGTCGGTGGACACCGGCAACACCAGCAACGTGGCCTGTGCGGCCGCGGCCACCGAACGCGCTTCACCCGCGACCACGAGCACATCGCCGCGTCGGGTGGCCGTCAGCGAGGACTCCAACGCGTAGGCGGCGATCGTCGCGCCCGACGCCAGGTCGGCGAGCAGCTTCGAGTCCGGATCGTGGGCCGAGATCAGGGCGCTGGCGATCGCCGACGGGACGAACGGGCCTGGCACGGCACCGCGGCCGAACTCGGCCAAGACCACCGCCAGCTCAAGGATGCCGAACCCTTGCCCGCCAACGGATTCCGCTAGGTGCACCCCGTGCAGGCCCTGGTCCGCGGCGGCCCGCCAATACGGCGGCGGCGTGGCGATCGTGGTTTCCATCGCTTCGTGCAGCAGCTCGGACGGCACCGTCCGCACCACCAGCGACCGCACCGAGTCGGCCAGATCCTCGTGTTCAGCAGTGATCGCAATGGGCATGGGATGAGGTTACGCGGGCGCCGTACTTTGTAATGCCCAGCCATTCATGTGCGCGCCTACGCCCGGCGGTACGCTCCGCGATGGCGCCCGATCCGAGGAGGACACATGGTCATCGACCTCTGGGTCAATTCCCTTTCCAAACGCTGCGGCCGCCTTTCTGAGCAAGTCGGGCTTCGGGTCGGTCGAGGGATTCTTCGGCGTCGACGTACGAGACGGCATGACCCCGAGCGACCTGGTGGCGGAAATGGATCGGGTCGGTGTGGACCGGGCCGTCCTGAGCACCCAGCTGTCCAAAGTTGACGACGACATCTTGGCCTTTGCCGCCGCGCAGCGCCATCGGCTGTATCTGGCCACTTCGGTCGACCGTCCCGACCGGCCCCGGCAGCAGAGCATGGCTGTTCGCAGGCGTGCCGCCGAGGGAACCGTTGACCTCGTGCGGGTGTCTCCGCTGGTCGACCAGTACCCCCTCAACCACGCCCTCTACTACCCGATCTATGCCACCTGCGAGGAGTTGGGCCTGCCCGTCTCGATCAATGTCGGCATCCCTGGCCCCAGGGTCAGGTCCCGCTGCCAGGACCCGGTTCTCCTCGAGGATGTGCTGATCGACTTCCCCGAACTGGTCGTCATCGGCGCCCACATGGGCCATCCCTACGAGGAGTTGCTGATCGAGTACATGCTCAAATGGCCGAATCTCTATCTTTCGAACTCGGCCTTCCTGGCCAAGTACATGCATCCGCCGTTGATCAAGTTCATGGGGTCCCGCCGCGGCGAGGGTCGCGTCCTGTTCGCCTCGGACCATCCGTTCCTCCCGATGGAAAAGGCCCTGCAGGCCGCCCGTTCGATTGCCCTGGACGAAGAGTCCATGGCCGACTTCCTGGGCGGCACCGCGCAGCGCCTCCTGGAGAAGCGGCCCCGTGGTTGACCTCTTGCCCGACCAGCTGCGGCTGATGGCGTCGGCCTACCCCGACGAGGTCGCGTACCGCAACCTCGGTGACGAGTCGTCGATGACGTTCGGCCGCTGGGAGGCAGAGTCGAACCGGTTGGCCCATGGTCTTCAGACCAAGGGCGTTCGGAAGGGGGATCTGGTCGCCATCGATCTCGAGGCCGAGCAGATCCTCGACTTCCTGGTCACCTACAGCGCGGTCCACAAGATCGGCGCAGTGTCCGTGCCCATGAATAACCGGCTATCTCCGCCCGAGATGCGGTCCATCCTCGAGCACGCTGAGGTCGCCGCAGTCGTCTGCAGTGGCGCATTCGAAGACGCCGTCGCCCCGTTGTCGGCATCGCTGCCGTCGTTGGTCGTGGTGGCCACCGTCGGCACGTCGGAGCAAGGCCGGTTCGCCGACCTCGAGGACGTCAAGAGCGACGACGACGCGGCCATCCAGGTACCCCTTGACGAGACCGATCTGGCCGACGTGATGTACACGTCGGGGACCACCGCCATGCCGAAAGGTGTTGCCGTGCGGCATGGCAACATCGCCATGCTGCCCAACGCGCTTCCGTCCTGGAACGGATTGAAATGGCTCAGCGCCACCCCGGTGTTCACCTTCGCCGGCCTCGGATTCATCTACAACCCGATGAAGGCGGGCATGACAATGCTGTACCTGCCCAAATTCGACGCCGGGCGATGGCTCGACATCGTCGCTCGCGAGCGACCGGTGATCGCCTTTGTGGTGCCGGCCATGGCCAGGCTCCTGATCCACCACCCCGAGTTCGACTCGGCCGACCTCTCGAGCCTTAAGCGACTCATCCTGGGAAGTGCCCCGCTGTCCCCGGACACGGTGCAGCGCCTGCAGGCCCGCTTGCCCGGGGCCGCGGTTCTGAACAGCTACGGCATGACCGAAGGCGGGCATGCCACCTTCACGATGGATCCCGAGGGAGCCCGCACGCGACCGGGCGCCGTCGGGCGGCCCACGCCACCGGTGCAGGTACGCATCGTCGACGACGACGAAAAGGTGCTGCCCACAGGCGAGATCGGCGAAGTCATCACCCGCAACCCCGGCGGACACCGCGAGTATTACCGCAACCCCGAGGCCACCACACGCATGTGGGACGGCGGCTGGCTGCATACCGGTGACCTCGGCTACCTCGATGCCGACGGCTATCTCTTCATCGTCGGGCGCAAGAAGGAGATGGTCGTCCGAGGGGGGATGAATATCTACGCAGACGACGTCGAGGCGGTCCTGCAGGCCCACCCGGACGTGGTGGAGGCCGCGGTGGTCGGCATTCCTCACGAGGTGCTGGGTGAGGACATCGCCGCCTACGTCGTCGTGCGACCAGGGGCGACACTATCGACCGCCGACCTCCAAGGCTTTGCCAGCGAGCGGCTCGCCGACTACAAGGTGCCCCGCCGTGTCCATTACCTTGCGGCGCTGCCGCGCAACCCCGGAGGCAAGGTGCTGAAGTCGCAGCTTGATGCCACCAACGACAGGAGACCCGGTGCAGGACCACAGATTTGATTTCGTCGTCGACGGCACTCCCGAAGAGGTATGGGACGTGATGTGGAAGCAAACCCGGGCGGGCATCGAGACTGACACCGTGAAGATCGAGATCCTCCACCCCGGAGATGAGCAGGGCAACGGACTGGTGCGGCACTGCTACTTTCCCGTGCCGAAGTATCTGCTCTCGGGCGGTAGTCCTGGGAGTGGATCACCGAGGCCCAGCGCCCGGTGTCGTGGCGGTATGACGCCATCGGCAAGCCGCTGTGGTCCAAAGCCTCGGGCTGGACCCGGCTGGAGGATCTCGGAGGCGGCAAGACCCGCGTCTACTTTCGCGAGACCTACGAGGTGTTCAACCCGTTGATGCGTGCCCTACTCGAGAAGCGGGTCCACCACTTCATTTCCGACGGCAACGACAAGTTGATCGAGGCCGGATTGGTGCGATCGCTGAAAAAGCTCCACGGGCGCAACCACTAGGGACGCCAGCGGGGCGGAGCGAAAGCGTCGCGGCGTTAGCGGATCTCTTGCGCGACATAGACGATGATGTAACCCACCGGGATGCCCGTGCGGGCGGCGATGCATTCCCGCGCCACCAACTCGATCGTCGACCGGCGGCCGGAGCGGGCCACCGCAGCGATCTCGGGGATCCGGATGAGCCACCCATCGGTCTCGCGAGTGACTTCGATGTCAAAGCACTGACCGATCTTCGGGATGGTCACACGTTGAACGCTGCGCGGCGATTGTGCCCGTCGCAGAGTGGGCTGAATAAGCATCTGCTTTTCCTGAGTCGACAATGAGCCGCGGGCAAGAATAATCCTAAATCGGCGCAAACACCTAATCGTCCCGGCGGCAGCGTCAGTGGTAGCCGGGCAAGTCCGGCACACCGCTGGACGTCAACCAACCGCCGCCGTCGACAACCAGCACGGCGCCGGTCACATACGAAGCGACGTCGCTGGCCAGGAATAGCACCGTCTCGGCGACCTCGGTGGTCGAGCCGGGACGCCCCAGCGGATTCTGGATGGCGCGGTGCTGGTCGTCGCCGGCGATTCTCCTGACTCCCTCGGTGCCCGACATCGCCCCGGGGGCAACGACATTGACCCGGATGTTGTCCGGTCCCCATTCGATCGCGCAGGCACGGCTGAACGCGTCAACGCCGGCCTTGGCCGAAACGACGTGCGCTTGAGTGCCATGCCCCGGTACTGGATCGCGGCGCTGATGTTCACCACGGCGCCGCCGTGATCGCGCAGCCAAAGGTCGTACGCCGCTTTGGATACGTTGAATGTTCCGAGTAGGTCGATGTCGACCACCGCTTTGAATCCGTTAGGGGTGAGCTCACTGATCGGGACGGGGAAGTTTCCGGCGGCATTGTTGACGACAACGTCGAGTCGGCCGAAGGTGGCCAGCAGTTCCTCGACGATGGCTGTGACCTCGTCATCGCGGCGGACGTCGCAGACGCCGTAGACGGCCTCAATCCCTTCTTCCCGCAACGCCCTAACCGCGGCCTGAAGATTGGGTTCCTTTCGGCTGCAGATCGCTACGCGAGCGCCGTGGCTGCCCAAAACCCGGGCGATCTCCAGGCCCAGCCCCGTTGCCCCACCGGTTACCAGCGCCACCTTCCCTTGCAGGAGATCGGCCCGGAATGGGCTCGGGCGCGGGGTCATTGGGATTCCAGTTCGGAGATGAGATCAGCGAGGGCGAGAATCCGCTGCGCGTCGCGCACGTGCAGGCTTTCGATCATCCGGCCATCGACGGTGATGACGCTGTTGCCCGCGGCCTGGGCCTGCTCGTACGCCGAGACGATCTTGCGGGCGTCGGCCAGCTCCTTGTCCGAGGGGCCGAACAATTCATTTGCCGGGGCAACCTGGGACGGATGGATCAGAGTTTTGCCGTCGAAACCCATCTCACGGCCTTGCTGAGCCTCGGCCCTGAACCCGGCCTCGTCGGCGATGGTGTTGAACACACCGTCCAAGATGACCTTTCCCGCTGCCCTGGCACCCAACACGGCAAGCGACAACGCGGGCGCAACCGGTGCACGTCCGGGTACGTGCAGGCCATGCAGATCGTTCACGAGGTCGTTAGTACCGACGACCAGCACCGTCAACCGTTCGCTGGCCGAGGCGATCTCCTCCACCCGCAAGATGGCCCGGGGCGTCTCGATCATCGCCCACAGCTGCAACGACGGCGGCGCACCGAGCGCGTCGAGCGCGGCGGCCAGCGCCTGGACCTCTGCTCCTGTCTCCACCTTCGGCACCAGCACCCCGTGGGCGGCCGAATTAACTACCGCGGCCAGATCGTCATCGTGCCAGTCGGTGCCTGCGCCGTTGATGCGCACCACAATCTCGCGAGGCCGGTAACCGTCTGAGGCGATCGCGCCGCACACCCTCGCCCGGGAATCGGCTTTGGCATCGGGACCAACCGCATCCTCGAGGTCGAAAATCAACGCGTCAGCCGGCAGCGATTTCCCCTTGTCGAGTACTCGATCCTTATTACCGGGAAGGTAGAGAGCGGATCGGCGCGGGCGCGGCGTCGGTGCCATGGAGCAAGCGTAGAGCTTCGGAGTGGTCCGCCCGGGAAGTGGTGGCGGCCTTCCCCGACATCATCGGTCGATGCTGGTGGTTCACTCCGGCGTTGCAGAATCGCCACGATTCTGTCGCACAATTCCAGTCATTTTCGTGACGCGCGAAATATGGCGGTGAGAAATGTGGTTGAGAGGTTTATGCTGATTTTTGCGGCGCATTGCCGACCGAAAAGTTAGGTCGAAAAATGAGCACGGAGAAGATTAACCGCGGCATTCTGCTCGCCATGGTGGCGCTCGTAACGATCGCCTACATCGCGCTCTACGATCACGCCTCACCCGACTTCAGGCTGTACGTGCCGCTGTGCGTGGCCGCCTTGTTTGGGACTGCCGATCCACGATGCGGTGAGCTCGCACAAGCCCCGGAGGCACTAAACAGGAAGTTCTGGGATGCCGCCGGTGTCATTTAGCCGGTGGCATTAACAGGGTTTCATGAAGGCGAACCGCTTATCAACGTCGTCGCGGTCACTGCCCCGCCTGAAACACTAAGGCATGCAGCATCTTTGAGTGCGGCCGATCAGACGACGATCGAAGCTTCCGACACATATCCTGGGCACGCTGCGCCCAGGAAGAACACCGCCCGTTCCAACACCCGCGTGGGCTCGACAATCGAGTCATGGAAGCGGAGATCGATGACACCACGTCGAGTGCCCGATTCGAGGGGGCGACAGCATGAGCTCATCGGGCGAACAGCCTCGTGACCGGCGCTGGGACGGGCATCGGTGAGGCGATTGCTCGGCGACTGGTGGCTGATGGCGCGCGGGTGTGCGCTGTCGGCCGCACTGCCAAAACCCTTGAGACGCTCGTAACAAGCTTGCCCGAAGGCGCCGCAGTCAGTGTTGTCGCCGATGTCGCCAACCATGATGGCCTCGTCGAAGCCGTTGCGACAGCGGCACGTTACGGTGACGGTGTCCTGGACATCATCGTCAACAATGCAGGTATCGGCCCGGTTGGAACAATCGAGGATGGCGACATCGAGGACTGGGAAAAAACTCTGGCGGTGAATCTCACCGGGCCGATGTTGATCATCAGGGCTGCGATCCCGTACCTGCGGAAGTCTCCGGCCGCATCGGTCGTCAACATCTCCTCGGTAGCCGGCCGGCGGCCGTTCCCCGGGATGGCGGCCTACTCCGCCTCCAAGGCCGGACTGATCATGCTGACCCAGCAAGCCGCAATGGACTACGGCGCAGAGAATATCCGCTTCAACGCCGTCTGTCCGGGTTGGGTGCGGACAGCCACGAGCGTCCAAGACATGCAAGGCGTGATCGAGCTCCACGGCGGTGATACTGATTCGGCCTTCGCGAGAGTCAGCCGAGACACTCCGCTGGCGCGCGTCGCCGATCCTGCCGAAGTCGCCAGTGTCGTAGCTTTCCTGGCGTCTCCGGATGCATCGTTCGTCACCGGCCAGGTGGCCGCGGTCGACGGGGTTCAACGCTCCTGGATGTGTCGACGCTTGCATTCGTCGGTAGAGCCTGACCGGCAAGACCCACCACGCGTTTGCTTCACCAGCAAACAGGCCGGGTGCCGTCGTCACGCCGCGCATGATGCTGGAAGTAACACTTCTGACTCATCAAGAAGGAGTTCATATGCATCCCATGGAATTTCGAATGAGATATGTGCGGAGTGTTGCCAACTTCGAAGTGGAAGTCGAATGCCGCCGGCTCAGCGTAAATGCACGTTGCTCGGTGGGATTCTGGCGGCTGATCGCTGCCACACTCCCCTCAACCTCGGGCCGAAAGTAAAATTGAAGAGGAAACTCATATAGCTCTAATATTTTATATGAGAACTATATGGACGCCTTGGGTTCGGAGTGCATAGTGGCGATCGCTTCCTCCGCGCAAAACGATCGTCGCTCGTCCACCTCATGGCACCTCACCGGTGCTGCGCCCGCTCCACCTCAGTCGGGTACAGAGCTTCTCGATGGACCGGTCAGTCCTCCTCAATCAATAATTAGATCCGCTATCTACATGCTGTAACATGCTACAATGCTGAGACTCGGTGCTGGCTTCCGCATGTCGGTGAGATATTGTCAAGACCTGTGGATGAGGTTGTTTCAGGCGACCTCCGTTTCGGTTGATTCGCTGGTTTCGGCGGGTGTGATATCGACGGGGCGTTCGAGCAGTTTGCCTTTGTGGAACACCGCGCCGGCACGGACCAGGGCGACCAAGTGCGGGGCGTTGACGGCCCGCCACCGGGCCTGCGCGGCGTCGATCAGCTTGTAGGCCATCGCAATTCCCGCGGCGCGGGAGCCGGGCCCCTTGGTGACCTTGGTTCGCAACCGCACGGTCGCAAAGGTCGACTCGATGGGGTTGGTGGTGCGCAGGTGGATCCAGTGCTCGGCCGGGTACTTGTAGAACTCCAGCAGCACGTCGGCGTCGTCGACGATCTTGGCGACCGCCTTGGGATACTTGGCACCGTAATCGACTTCGAAGGCCTTGATCGCGATCTGCGCCTTGTCGATGTCCTCGGCGTTGTAGATCTCCTTGATCGCCGCCAACGCAGCTGGGTGCGCTGACTTCGGCAGTGCAGCAAGCACATTGGACTGCTTGTGAAACCAACACCGCTGCTCACGCGTGTTCGGGAAGACCTCGCGGACCGCCTTCCAGAACCCCAACGCACCGTCACCGACAGCCAGCACCGGGGCTGCCATCCCGCGCCGGCGGCAGCTCCGTAGCAGATCGGCCCACGATTCGGTCGATTCCCGGTAGCCGTCGGCCAAGGCGACGAGCTCCTTGCAACCATCGGCGCGCACCCCGATCATCACCAACAAACAGAGCTTCTCCTGCTCGAGACGGACCTTGAGGTGAATGCCGTCGACCCACAGGTAGACGTAGTCCGTGTCCGAGAGGTCACGGACTTGGAAGGCCTTGGCTTCGTCTTGCCACTGGCTGGTGAGCCGGGTGATCGTCGTGGCCGAGAGACCCGCACCCGAGCCCAGGAACTGCTCCAACGCCGGACCGAAGTCACTCGTCGACAGGCCATGCAGATACAGCAGCGGCAGAACCTCGCTCATCTGCGGTGACTTGCGCGCCCACGCTGGCAGGATCGCGGAGGAAAACCTTTGCCGCTCTGCGGTATCGGCATCGACGCGCTTGTCGTTGACGCGCGGCGCGGTCACCGTGACCGCGCCCGACGCGGTCAACACCTCACGCTCCCGGTGGTAGCCGTTGCGGACCACCAGGCGCCGTCCGTTGTCGTCGACCTCTCCGGCATGGGCGTCGATGTAGGCGGCCACTTCGGCCTGCAACGCCGCCGCAAGCATCTGTCGGGCGCCGTCGCGGACGATCTCATCGAGCAACGACCGACCGACACCGTCGTTCTTCTCGTTGGAGCATTCCGCGTCGTGAACTACCGTGAGCATGGGCGTACCTTCCCAACCAGCGCGCCAACGCCGGTCTTGATCAGAGAACCTTGGACTTCAGATCATCCTCGGGAAGGTGCGCCCACTTTCACACCACCTCGCCAAGGCTCATCCACAGGTTCTGATCATTGCTCATGTCGGTCGGCGCTTGGTACTCCTGGGACAGGTCGGATCCGGTCATGTAGTAGTGCCCAAGTCGTATCCAGCACAACACGCAGCGTGTCAGGTGATGACCTTTGATCGCGCGCGGTGCAGTCGTCAATCGGCGCCGTCCGTCAGGGCCCATTCGGGTCGTGGAGCAAGCAACCTCAATGCCGCGAACTCACATTTATGATCGCGAGATTTTTATTCGCCGATAGCCGGCGATTGGTCCGAGCTTTAGTTCCTGTTCAGGGCGTCTGACTTTCGAGTTCACACCTGGTAGAGAGTTTTTGTTGCCCGGATTACCCAAAGCTCCGGCTAACGGCGCTGTCCTCTGAGAGCGGCCACAGCGTGGCACCGGCGGATGTCGATCGAAATTTTTTTTCCGGCACGACCGGATAGCTTCTGCATACGAAGAGATGAGCCTAGCTACCAGCAAACCATCTCCTCGCTGCTGGCGAGCGCAGAGTCGCTCAATGTTGTTGACGTTCAGCGCTATCGGCGGAGGTACGAGCGGCCGGTGCTGATCGCAGGCTGGGGCGGAGGAAGCCAATGGATTTCGGAGCGTTACCGCCGGAGATCAACTCCGGAAAGATTTACTCGGGCCCCGGCTCAGCACCGTTGCTGTCCGCCGCCGCTGCTTGGGATGGGTTGGCAGCCGAATTACATTCGACGGCAGCATCTTACGGTGCTGTGATTTCGGAGCTGATAAACACCTGGCATGGGCCCTCGTCGGCAGCGATGGCGGCCGCGGCGGCACCCTACATCGCGTGGCTTGACCGTAGCGTCGTGCAGGCCGAGCAGACGTCAGTTCAAGCCAGGGCGGCGGCGGCCGCCTATGAGGCCGTTTTCGCGGCAAGTGTCCCGCCGCCGGTGATCGCGGCCAACCGAGCGTTGTTGGCGTCGCTGATTGCGACCAACTTTCTGGGTCAGAACACTCCGGCGATCGCGGCTACCGAGGCCCAGTACGCCGAGATGTGGGCCCAAGACGCCGCCGCGATGTACGCCTATGCCGCCTCCTCGGCGACCGCGACCAGGCTGGCCCCGTTCACGGCAGCACCAACGACCGCCGACCCGGATGGGGAGACCGACCAGTCGACCGCGGTCACCTCTGCGCTCCAGTCGTCGGCCGCCTCCGACGTGGAACCTGCACTGTCAGAGGCGGTCTCGCAGGCTCCCCTCGCCGCGCAAGGTCTCGCCGCTAACGCTAACACGGTGACGACCGCGGCGGCTCAGCTGCCGCTGAGCCTGACGGACATAACCGGGATCCTGAAGACCTTCAACAGTGTGACGGGCACTATCTCCGGACCGTACACTCCGCTCGGGGTGGCGAACTTGATGAAGAACTGGTACCAGATTGCCGTCAGCATCCCCAACCTGGGCGTCGGGATCCAAGGTATTGGCCCCTTACTTCACCCGAAGCCGCTCATCGGCGTTTTGGCGCCGCTGCTGCACAGCGATCTGCTGAGCGGCTCGAGCGCGCTGTCGGGTGCGGGGACGGTTTCGGCGTCGGCGGGCCGTGCCGGCTTGGTGGGATCGTTGTCGGTGCCGGCGAACTGGGCATCGGCCGTTCCCGCGATCCGAATGGCCGCCTCCGAGTTGCCAGAGACGATGCTTGAAGCCGCTCCCGCGATGGCCGTGAACGGCCAACAAGGCATGTTCGCACCGACGGCGCTGTCGAGTCTGGCCGGCCGTGCCGTCGGCGCGTCGGCCACTCGCGCCGTCGCCAGGTCCACCGTTCGCGTGCCCGGTGCCGTGGCTGCGGACAGCATCGCGACGACGTCCACAGTCATCGTCATACCGCCGAACGCGAAATAAAGGAGAGTGCGGCAATGGTTTTCAGCGATTTCGCAGCGCTACCACCGGAGGTGATCTCCACCCAGATCTATATGGGCCCGGGCGCGGGTCCGTTGCTGGCCGCCGCTGCGGCGTGGGAAGGGCTGGCCGCCGAGTTGCACTCCACCGCTGCCTCCTACGGTTCGGTGATTTCGGAGCTGGTCGGCGAGTCGTGGCAGGGCCAGTCATCGGAGTCCATGGCGGCCGCGGCCGAACCGTATGTGGCGTGGATGTCGGCCACGGCGGGTCAAGCCGAGGAGACTGCCGCGCAGGCCCGGGCCGCGGCCAGCGCCTACGAGGCCGCCCTGGCGGCCGCCGTACCGCCCGTGCTCGTCGCGGCGAACCGGAGCCAGTTGGCAGCACTGTTGGAGACGAACGTCTTGGGGCAAAACGACGAGGCGATCGCGGCGACCGAAGACGAGTACGGCCAGATGTGGGCCCAAGATGTCGCCGCCATGTTCAGTTACGCCAGCGCATCGGAGTCGGCGGGCGAGTTGACCGCCTTCGAGGAGGCACCGGCTACCAGCAATGGCACCGGCCAGGTGACCCAGGCTGCCGCGGCGGCCACGGCCCAGTCGCAGTCGTTGTCGTCGTGGCTGAAACAGCTCGAGGACTACATCACCTCGCTCACCGGTCAATACACCCAGTTTTGGCAGAGCCTGATCGGCGGGGCTACGGGGAGCACGGAGATAGCACCCTTCTGGGAGACGCTGTATTCGAGCATTGGGCAAATCGGCACTCAGGCGACATGGACCAACGTCGTCAATGCCAGTTCCAGCCTGAGCATCTCGCAGTGGAAAAACTTCTTCATCTATTCGCCGTGGGCCGCCGCGATGTCGAAAACGTCGTTGGGCGCCGGTCTGGCATCTCCGGGGCGTGTTGCCGCGGCTGTCCCGGTCAAGCCCGTATCGGCGGTATTGGGCAACGCGCCGACGGTGGGCAATTTGTCGGTGCCGCCTAGCTGGGCAACCGCCACCCCGGCGATCAGACTGGCCTCCACCGCGCTACCGGCCAGCGTGGCTGCGGCTGCTGCGGCAGATATCTCCACTGGCCTGGTCAACGAAGCGACCTTGGGCAGTCTGGCGGGCGGCGCGCTGGGCAGCCCGGCGTCGCGCGTCGTCAGCTCAACCGGCATTCAGGCCCGCGCGATCACCGGCGAGCGTCGCATGGGGCCGGTCAAGCTCGACCGCATCATCGCCCAACTGCAGGAGATGCCCGACCAAGTACAGCACTGGAACGTCGACGAAGCCGGCCTCGATGAACTGGTCGTCAAACTCAGAACAACACCCGGCGTGCACGCCGTGCACATGACAGACGGCGGGGACATCTCGGTCGGCCGATCCGAAGCCAGGCTTGGATAAAGTGTTGCAGCACAACATTTTATGAGCCGCAATCAATACGAGACGCATCAAGGGAGGATTCGTGAAACCGCTTTTGGCACTTCTGGGCTTATCGCTGGGGATTATTGTCGCTGCGCCCGCGCACGCCACACCTGGCGAGGATGAGGCAGCCACCGATGAAAACAATGAAATCTTCATCGGTGACCTATCCAAGGTGGGGATCAGCTTCCAGGACCCCAACCAAGCAGTAGCGGCCGGAAAGGCGGTATGCGGCTTACTTTCTCGAGGCGTATCCGGTCTTCAGCTCCTCAATGACTTGCGGGACAACAACCCCGCACTGACGACCAACGGCGCTGCCCAGTTCGCGACGATTTCGGCAAAGTCCTACTGCCCGAGACAACTCGACGCGTCTGTGGGTTCAACTGTCAAAGGTAGTGGCGGTGGCTGATCAACCAAATACCGAATGGTGAACCATCCCGGGTTTCATGCACCCTCGGGGTTCTGTGAGCCGGCCGGTCGGTCGGTCACGTGTTGGGAATAGTAGTGGGCTTCGGCTTCGGCGGGTGGGACACGACCGAGGCGGTGCATTAGGCGCTGCTGGTTGTACCAGGAGACGTAGTCGGCGGTGATGAGCTCGACGTCGGCGAGGGTGCGCAGCGGGCCACGTCGGAACGGGGAATCCGCGCGGATGCATTCGTTCTTGTAGAGCCCGATTGCGGTCTCGGCCAACGCGTTATCGTAGGCGTCGCCAACACTGCCGACCGATGGCCGCAGATCTGAAAGGCTCAGTGTTTCACCGAATCTCACGCTCGTATACTGCGACCCGGCATCGCTGTGGTGGATGGCACCGTCGATCGGATGGCCTTGCCGGGAACGCAGTGCGGCGGCCTGGCGGATCGCCGATTCGACGAACCGGGTGTGCTTGGACCCCGATGCTTCCCAGCCGACGATCGCTCCGGCGTACGCGTCGATGACGAACGCGACATAGACGAACACCCCGGTCACCAGTTTGACGTAGGTGAAGTCCGCCACCAGCAGCCGATTCGGTACGCCTACACCGAACTGGCGGTCCACCAGATCCGGCGGCCGCGCCGCTGAGGGGTCGGCGATGGTGGTGCGCACGGTTTTCTGGCGGCGCACGCCCTGCCAGCCGTGACGGCGCATCAGGCGTTCCACCGTGGACTTGGCCACCGGGATGCCCTCACGCTGCAGGTGCGCCCACATCTTTACCGACCCGTACAGTGACTCCGGTTTGCGCCGACCCTGCTCGTCGGGCTCGTAGTGGCCGACCAGGATCTCGGTGATGGTGGCATCCCACAGGGCCCGCTTCGAGGGCGCGCGCTGGACCCAGGCGTAGAACGTTCGTGGGGCGATCGGCACACCGTGCTCGGTCAGCACGCGGCAGATCGGAGCGACCCCGAAACGGTCCCTGTGGTTAGCGATGAACTCGCAGACCGAATTGGTCAGCGGCGGTTGCGCGGGTCGCTCTCCCGCACGAAGAAAGACGTTGCTGCCTTGAAGATTTCGATGGTCTGCTCAAGCTCAGCATTGCGCCGTCGCAGTGCCCGGATCTCCGCGGCGGCCTCGCTGGAGACCCCGTCGCGCGCACCGTCGTCGACCTGCTGTTGGCGGATCCAGTTGCGCAGCGTCTCGGCGTTCATCCCCAGCCGCTTGGACACCGCGGTGATCGCCGCCCATTCACTCGGATAGTCCTCGCGGTGCTCCAGCACCAGACGGACAGCCTTCGACCTGGTCTCGGGGTCGTACTTGCTCGGCATGCGATGCACCTTCCCAAGAATGGAGGTGTGCATCAAACGCGGGACGGTTCAGTAACGGCGCCGCTGTCCAAATTGAGTTCACTCACCGCGCCAACGGACTTCGCGCTTAGTCACCTGAATTCCCTGAATAAGGCGGCGGCGTTGAGTGAGGCGGCGGCTATGTGGTCGCTTTGCCCCAGTGTGGGTCGCACCAATGACGCGGCGCCGCGTGTGAGGTTCGGCAGCGGCGCATCAATCGGAGTCTTGTCAGTACCTCGGGCGTGGGGTCAATCGATATCGCGCCCAGAGGGGCTGGATCCGGAACCGGGTCAGGTTGACCGAATCCAGTGAGCCGAGGCCATGGCGGGCACGTGGCCGGTCACGACCGGCCGCGAAAGCTCAGCTGACCGATTAGCGAAGCGGTCCGGGGCAGATCAGTCCTCGCCGGACTGGCATGTTCCCAGTAGGCGGGGCCGTCTTGTTTTAGAGTTCTGTTGCCCGTGACCTGGGCGGATAGGACGGTGAAGAAATGGCTGGATGGAAGCGGAACTCTGCTGAGGACATCGTTTGCAAGCTGCGGTGTGCTGATGAGCTCACCGCGGCGGGCAAGACCCAAGAGGAGATCGCCGCCGAGCTTGGGGTGTCGGCGGCGACGTTGTACAACTGGCGACGCCGGTACGGCGGGATGGATACCGACGCAGCGAAGGAACTCAAGGAGCTGCGCGAGCAGAACGGCAGGCTCAAACGCCTGCTCGCCGACGCCGAGCTGGAGAACGACGCATTGAGGGAGGTGGCGCGGGGAAAATTTTAGACCCGGCTGCCAAGCGCCGCGCCGTGGACATGCTCGTCACAACGATGAACCTGTCGAACCGGTTGGCGTGCAAAGCAGTTGGGCTGCCTCGTTCGACCTACGCCCGCATCCCGATCACGCAGACACCCACCGATCCAGATGCGGGCCTGAGGGCCACGCTAGGCACCTAGGCACGCGAACACCCGGTGCATGGGTTCCGTCGCGCGTGGGCGCACCTGAGGCACGACCTGGGCGTAGGGGTGAACAAGAAGAAGGTGCACCGGCTGCGGAAGGAAGAAGGGTGTGCAGGTCCGGATCTACCACCCCCGCCGACGCGCCGGCATCAGCTCAACCCCACAGGTGCAAGCCGATGCACCTAAAGTCGTATGGGCGCTTGACTTGCAGTTCGACTCCACCGTCGACGGTAAGGCCATCAAGATCGCCTCGATGATCGACGAGCACACCCGACTGTCATTGATGAACATCGTGGAGCGCTCGATCACCGCGCAGAGGTTGACCGAGGAGTTGGACAAGGCGTTCACGTTATGGGACGGCCCGCCGTTGGTGCTGCGAATGGACAACGGTCCGGAGTTCATCTCCCATGTGCTGCAACAGTTCTGCGGTGACCGGATCGGCATCTACTACATCCCACCGGGCACACCGTGGAACAACGGGCACATCGAATCCTTCAACAACCGACTACGCAAGGAGTGCCTCAACCGCAACCACTGGACGAATCTCCTCGAAGCGCGGGTGGTGATCGAGGACTTCAAAGACGACCACAACCATCGGCACCGGCACTCATCACTGAGCTACCTAACCCCGGCCGAGTACGCTGCCCGATGCACCCACACCCACCAACCAGTGCAGGCTGCGAGATCCACTGATATCAACCACATACAACTCTAAAACGACGTGGTCCGACCATCGGGGACCTGCCAGGACGGGTGATCTGAATCACCCGTCCACTACGCGCACGGCTCCGAAGAATGAATATGAGTCAACTAGAGCGCGCCGACGACATGGCGGTGCGGGTCTTTTGGTTCCTTGGCGACCACTGGTTCGGCCCCCAATTGACCACAGATGAAGAGCTGGCCGCACTGCGAACCGCCGCGTTTCGCCTCTTGGAGGAGTCCCACGACGACCAACCACTGGTATTGAAGGCCCGCGATATCGCTCACGCTTTCCTCGAGCTGTTGTCCTCGCTCTGCATGCCCGGCAGCTTTGAGAAGTTGAAGAAAGCCAGCAACGCGTACGAGCAAGCAAGGCTTCGGCGATGACCCGACGGGTGGCCCATCGCGTGAATCTTCATTCGGTGCCGGCGAGCGCTGGTACGCCCGGTGATGGCGACGAGCTCGCCGCCGTTTCTCCGCAGGCGGTGGGCTGGTTTCGGTTCTATTTTGACGACCGCCGCTGGGAGTGGTCTGAGCAGGTGCAGCGGTTGCACGGGTATGAGCCGGGAACCGTATCCCCGACTACAGAGCTGGTGCTTTCCCATAAGCATCCCGATGACCGGGACCGAGTCGCTGCGACCATCGACGACATCATGAACACCCGAGGGGCGTTGAGCAGCCGGCATCGCATCATCGACACCGCCGGTGCGGTCCACTGGGTGGTCGTCATCGGGGATCAGTTCCTCGATAGTCGCGGTGAGGCGATCGGTACCCACGGCTTCTACGTCGACATCACCCCCATCCAGCGTTCGCGTGAGGACACCATCACCGCAAGGTTGGGCGAGATCACGGACAAGCGCGCGCCGATCGAGCAAGCCAAAGGCATGCTGATGCTCGTCTACGACGTCGAGGACGATGCCGCGATCGACTTACTCAAATGGCTGTCCCAGGAAAGCAACGTCAAATTGCGCGTACTAGCCGAACGGATCAGTGCAACTTTGCGGGCAACGGCGCGGGGCACAATCGTCGATAGGACCATTTTCGATCATGCACTGATGACCGCACACCGTCTCGCCGGTTGCGACGAAGCGGTTCGCGCCGAATAGTCGACGAGACCGATGGCCACGCCACGGCAGTGCGAGAGAACCACCCTTAGGTTGTGCCAAAGACCATAGAATCGTCAATGCGCCTGAGGCGGTGGCTGATTGCGTCAGTCAGGTAGTTTTGGCCCACTTTCCATGGACCCTTACTTCCCGACTTAGGCAGCTCGTGCGCGTTCCTCGTCACGTACCCGGAGTTGAGTTCCAACAGGGGGCTCGCCGGCATTGGTCCGGTACCGCGATGAGGGTAAGCGGACGCGTACCCCCGTGCGTTCATATAGGCCAACAGCTCGGCCACTGAACGGGCAGTCATGTCGGCACGCAGCGTCCAGGTCAGACCCGCATAACCGATGCACCAGGCGAGGGTCGGGACATCTTCGAGCATGCGCGCCTTGTACATGTACCGCTCTTGCGGCTTGATCTCAGCGCCATCGATGCTGATCGCGATCCCGCCGAGCGCCAACATGTTCATGCCGGTGACGGTCACAATGATGTCGGCGTCGAGGCGTTCGCCAGACTTCAGTGCGACCCCGGTGGCATCGAAATGGTCGATGTGATCGGTGACCATCGCTACCCCGTCCTCGCCTATTGCTCGGTAAAACTCGGAGCTGGGCATGATGCATATCCGTTGGTCCCATGGGTTGTATCGCGGTGTGAAGTGCGTGTCGACGTCATACCCTTCGGGCAAATGGTCGACCGCCGCCTTGCGCAGGATCCTTTTGACCAAGCTGGGGACCCGGTGCGAAAGCTCCCACAACAGGACCTCGACGACCGCGATCCTGAAGCGCGTGACGGCGTGAGCGACTTTGGGGGACAGCATCTTACGAGCAAGCGCGGCACCCGGGTCAACCTTCGGCAGTGAGAGGAGGTAGCTGGGTGAGCGCTGCAGCATGGTCACCTTCGCTGCCCGCTTTGCCAGAGAGGGCACCATTGTCACGGCGGTAGCACCGCTGCCGATGACGACGATTCTTTTTCCGGTGTAGTCCAGGTCTGCGGGCCACTGCTGGGGGTGCACTATCGTGCCGCCGAACTGCTCGGCGCCGGGGAAGTCGGGGGTATAGCCCGCGTCGTAGTCGTAATAGCCGGTGCCGAAAAAGACGAACCGGGCCCGGAAGATCGCAGGTGTCTGGGCGGTGCCGGCGGCATACACCGTCCACGTGTTGGTGACGGAATCCCAATCAGCTGAACGGATGTGGGTGTTGAAGCGGATGTGCTCGTCGATCCCGTGCTTGTGCGCGGTCGCGGTGATGTACTCGCGGATCTGCTCGCCGCCGGCGATGGCTTCTGAGTGAGTCCACGGCTCCCACGGGAAGCACAAGGTGTGCGCGCTGGTATCGCAACGAACACCCGGGTACCGGAAGACGTCCCAGGTGCCCCCGATCCGGGCCCGCCGTTCCAAGATGACGTAGCGCAAGTTCGGGTTACGCTCGGCGATCCGATAGGCCGCGCCGATACCGGATATGCCGGCCCCGATGATGATGACGTCGAAGGCGTCGCCATCGCCGGGCCAAGTATCTGCATCCGACGAGCTCTGGGGGCCAGCTGTCATTTCGTCGGAACCTTCCGTGGTGATGTGTTAATCCTGTTCTGCTGCTTGCCTGTTCAGATGTTGCCGACTCGTAGGCCACCCCCGTCGCTCACTTGCATCTCTGCATCGGCGATGACCTGAGCGACCTCGGCTGGCCGGGACAGCATTGGCGAATGACTGCTCGGCAGGCGGTGGATGTTGTTGGCACGCTTTGCCATCTGTTCTTGCGCTGCCGGACGGAGCGCCTGGTCCTCATCGCAAATCACATAGGTGACGGGGTATTGCGCCACGCCGCCGCTGTGAGCCGCTCCGTGACCATGGAGTAACTAGATGGTTGCAGGCGGTCAATCGCTCGCGTGGCATCGTCGGGTGGGACATTGGCATAGAACGTCTCGAGCGGCCGGCCGGCAGTGAGCGTATCGCCATCGATAATCCACCACGGAGGGGGTTCACCGACGACACCGAGGAGCGAGTCGCCGATGTCGAGCTGAAATGCCGCAAGGTAAATGATGTGTGCGACGTTCGCCAGGCCCGCGTTTCTCCGTAGATCCCGCCGGCGGTGAGCATGAACGTGTCGTCCTCGAGCGCGAGCAGGAACGCGCCGATGGGCAAATCGGGGTCGGAGCCCGTACAGGTGCCCGCTCTGCCATCGAGCTGGCCCGGCTCGCGCCGGTACGTTCGCGTGACGTAGGTGACGTCGACTGGAATGCGGGTTTCCTCGGCAGCCTGGTAGCCGAGCTCCGTGAGCCACTGCGAGCTCCGGGAGGCACGCCCAGTCGCGTCGACGACGAGATCTGCTGGCAGTTCAGATGGTTCAGAGTTGTTGTCCCTCGATACGATCCACACTCCCCCTACGGCCCTGCCGTCATCGACTCTGACGAGGCCGAGCACATCCCAGTGGTCGATGATTTCCACCCCTGGTAACGCCTTAACCCGCTCGCGCACCGTGTGCTCCAGCAGCCGCCTGCTGCAGGAAAATCCGATGATGCCGGATGGTTCGGGCTTTATCAGGTGTGCCTCGACCCACCAGTGAATGTCGGACTGCACATCCGAACGGACGGCTCCCGCGGCGGCTAGATCGTTCTCGAATCCCGGAAACAGTTTGTTCAGTGCGACAAGCCCGCCGGCGAGGAGGGCGTGCAGGTGCTTGCCCTGCGGTACACCGCGCCGGTCGGAGGCATCGCAGGGCAGACGATCTCGCTCGACCAGCACAACGCGGTCGAAGGTTTCGCTCAGTGCGCATGCGGCGAGGAGCCCGGCCATGCTGGCACCGATGACGACGGCTTGGGTCGGTTTGGACATGTCCGCGATCGTGGCGCTGCTCGGCGCTCAGTTGCCAGACCATTTGGTGCTCAATATGTGTCCAGTTTCGCCGGGCGCTCGACCCGCCGCTACGGAGCAGGCAGGATACGGTCCCCCTGCGCCGAGGTGCCCGGGTGGCGGATCGTGTTTTGCCCGAGCTTGCGATTGTGCGCAGGTTCGCGCGAATTCTGGTGTTCGAGCTGCCAGATCAACTCATGCTTGACTCCGTGAAGGGCACGCGTGATGTCGCGGTTATCGGCGACGGCCACGAGCGGCGGGAGACCAGGCAAGCTCGTCCGCAACGTGACGCGCTGCTCCTTGCGGCCGCGGTCCTGCAACGAGACCTCCAGGCCGATGTCAGCCGGGTCCCACCGGCCTAAATGCTGCCTGAGCGTAGCCAACGCCTCCAGCACGTGCGGACGCTCCTTGGCGACGAAGCCCGCACCCATGTACAGGACGTACTCGCCGAGCGGATTATGCGTTCTGTCGCTGGAGCTACTCATCGTGCTGATGGTGACCTCATCTCTGGCTAGCTGGTTGCTGAACGATCGTGGCCAACAACTGCGGAAGTGGCGCGGTGGCGATGCCGATGGCGCCGTCAGCGATCCCGTAGGGGATCACCAAGGTGTCGGCGTGCACGAGCGCGCCGCAAGAGTAGACGACGTTGGGCACGTAGCCATTTTGTTCGTCGTGGGCGGGGCTCAGCAGTGGCCTTCGTAGCCGGCCGAGCACCCGGGTCGGATCGTCTAGGTCAAGCAGAAGCGCGCCGACGCTATACGTGCGCATGGGTCCAACGCCGTGGGTGAGCACCAGCCACCCTGCGTCGGTTTCGATCGGCGGGCCGCAATTTCCGAGTTGCAGCGCTTCCCATGCCTCGGCTGGCTGCTGGCAGGGGGACGCGCTTGTCCAGAGCGCCAGATGGTCGGCGAAGGCCACGGTGTTGGTCTCGCGGTCTGATCGCGACATGGCGGCGTAGCGACCGTGTATTCGTCGGGGGAACAAGGCCAAACCCTTGTTGGCCGCGGCCTTCCCGACGAGCGGCCCGGAGGTGAAGGACTGGAAGTCCTTGGTCTCGAGCAGTTGTTGGCTGATGTGGGATCCGCTGTAGGCCGTGTAGGTGGCGTAGTAGGTGACCGAGCCGTCGTCGTCGACGAAGCGGACGAAGCGGGCATCCTCCATGCCGGCCTGCTCGGCTTCCATCGACGGCCACAGCACGCGCTCGGAAACCGATACTTCGCTCGGGAATTCGACGGCATAGGACCGCGCGGCGATCGTGCGGATCAGGGCGACTGCGCGCTCCCCGTGTCCGCGGGTGCTCAGGTTGGCCCGAAGATCGTCGAGTCGCTCATCGAGGTCGGATCGTGTGAAGCGGTCGCCGAGCGCGTTGAAGACGTAGTTCGCGGCCTCGCCGGCATTGCCGATGCGGCCGAGCTCGCCACGGAACACCGCGGCGTCGAGCAGCGCGCCCGACACGCTTCCGGTGGTGGCGAAGGGGGCCGGCTCGTCGATCGTTGCCCGGCCCGCGGCGTCGACGACACCGGTGCGGAACCCGATGGACGAGCGGTGTCCTTCCCCGATCCCGCGCACGCTCATCACGAATCGCAGGCTGCCTCCCGCCGTGCCAGTCTGGTCGGGGTGGGCCACGATGCTGGGGTTGCACAGCGCCGCCCCCTCGATGGCGTACTCGCTGGTAAAGGTCGCTCCCAGCAACAGTATTCGCTCATCGGAGAGGTGGATGTCGGGATCCAGGCGGTCGGCGAGTTCGTGGGCGTGCCTACGGAACGTGCCCGCGAGGTCACGGTGGCGTCCGTCGAAGCGGATGAAGACGTCGTCCAGGGACAACCGAACGTCCTCGTCGGTCAGGGCGAGGATGCGCTTGAGCACCACTCCCGCTCGGGACTCCTGAAGCTCGAAGCCCTCCTGGCCGGGCACGAAGAGCCGGCTGATCACCCGCGCCGGATCGGCCGCGACCCGGTAAGGTTCGCGGGTAACGAGCCCGGCACGCATCAAAGTCATTGCGGGACTGGCGAAAAGCGCTGCGCGTGCTGCATGGTGGAGATCACCGCGAGGGTCGATTCGGCGCCCTGGTTGAGGTTGACGCAGTCGGCGAGCAACCCGTCGAAACCACCACCGGTCTCCGTGTCCCACATGAGCAACCCGGAGTCGTTGGCCCCCTGGAACCAGGCGGCGCACGACCGGATCCCATCGGGCCAGAGCGCCCGCCGGTCGACGGCTGCGGCGCGTGCGCAGGCGTCGGCGAGGGTGGCCACCTCAATCGGCTGCTGGTCGAAGGCGGGTCGGCTGTCCCGCGGTCCCCGGCCGCCAACCGGAGCGGGCGACAGGTGGCCGTCAATCGTTTCGCAGGCGAGCAGCCACTCCAGCAGATCCAGGCCAAGCTGTTTCAGGTCCGGGTCGTCCAGCGCGACGCCGGCAGCGATCATCGCCTCGGGGAGAATCGCATTCGCGTAGGTGAGCCTTGTCTCGGGCCATGGCCAGTCGGACTTGGTTTCGGGTCTCGCGACAGTGGCGGTGTAGTCGGCGAGGAGTCGCAGGGCCGCGGAATTGCCGGGCTCGAAGCTGAGCAGGTCGGCGGCGCCGACGGCGGCGAACGCCATCGCCCGCGGCCACCGTGACCTTGCCTTGGCAGCGCGCTCGAACTGAATCACGGCCAGTCGCCGGACTAGGGGGACGCCGCTGTAGGCAACGGCGGTGCCGAGCCCCCAGATGCAGCGGCCCCAGTGGTCGTCCGTGGAGGGCTGGTCGGTCCAATGGCCGGCGTGGTCCATCCGGTTGCGACAGGAGCCGTTGTGGGACTGCGCGTCGTTCAAGAACTGCAGGGCCTTGCGGGCGAGGCCCTTCACGGCACCCGATGCGTCGGGCTCGCGGGTGGTGACGACGAGCACCCTGGCCATGTCGTCGGTGCAATACCCGTGCTCACGGCGGGGCTCGGTGATGCAGGCGTGCTCGAAGGTGGCGCGATGGTCCGTCATTCGCAACAGGTGCGCGAACACCGGGGTGGGCGCGGCGCCGGTCACGTCAGTGCCGATTGGGTGACCAGCAGCCCTTGCGCCACGCCGACATAGGCGTTGGCGACAACGGGCCAGGCAATCGTCGGGGCCAGCCCGCGGGCTTCGGTGGCCATGGAGTCGGCGACGTGCGGATCGGTCAGCAGCTGGTGCAGCGCTGCGACCAGTGCGTCGGGATCGTCGTGAGCGACGACGGTGCCCGCGCCGCTGCCGAGAAGCTCGACCGCATGGGGGAAAGCGGTGGCGACGATCGGGCGGCCACTCGCAAGAGAATCGACCAGCACACCGGAGGTGACCTGCTCCTTCGAGTCGTAGGGCAGGACGACGACGGTCGCCGTTTGGATGAGCGCGGTGACCTCTTCGGGGGTGCGGAACACGGCGTCGAAGGACACCGAATCGGCGACGCCGAGGCGTTCCGCCTGCGCGACAAGTGCTTCGCGATACCTTTCGCCCTGCGCGGCGAGGACCTTCGGGTGAGTGCGGCCGGCGATGATGTAATGCGGCGGGTTGGGCAGGCTCTTGAGCGACGCCATTGCGTCGATGACCCGCTCGATGCCCTTGCCCGGTCCCAGCAGACCCCAGGTCAAGATGGTCGGCCGGTCGGGATGCTGCACGCCGTTGGTGCTGGGGAGTGCCGCGCCGTGCGGGATGGTGATGACCTTGTGGCGGTCGACGGCGAAGCCCGCGCACAGGCGTTGGCGGGCCACCTCCGACATCACGATCACTTGATCGGCAAATCCCATCACCGATTCGAGCACCGAAAGTTGGTGTGGTGTCGGATGTTTGAGAACCGTGTGAACGACAACGATCGACGGGGCGCGCAATCCGGCCATGATCTGGACGACTTCGTCTCCGTCGGGACCGCCATAGATGCCGTACTCGTGCTGGATGACGGCGACGTCGCTCTGGTTGAGGAGCTCGGAGGTTGTCTCTACGGACGAAACCGAGCCGTTGACGAGCTCACCGACGACGTTGGGCGCGTCGGAGACGTCACCGTCGGCGATGCGCACGACATTGACGTTGGCGCCTCTGGCTGTCAGTCCGTCTGCCAGGGCCGCGCTAAAGGTTGCCAGGCCGCATGGTGTCGGCGAGTAGGCGCCGAGGATGCAAAAGCTCGGCACATACGAAAAGTGTTGCATCCCAAAGGGAGCAATCAATGGCTGAAACAACGATGGAACATTCAAAATTATCCCGACTGAACGGCAAAAACTAACGATGTGTCCGGCGTGAGCGGATGCTCGGGCAAATCAGCGTAAGAAGCTGAGCCATTCCGGATCGGCTGGGAGTACCAACACCCGTGACGCTACACCCTCACCGGCCGAAAGGCGTGGTCATGGGTGCGCTGAGGTCGCCACGAACTCTTTGATATCAATATTTTGATATCATCGGAAACATGTCGCAGCGACTTCGACACCCTCCCCCTGAGGATCGAGGCACTCTTGGCCAACGACTTCGCGCTGCACGAATGGAGTCGTTCGTCGGTCGCAAGGCTGAGCGCGCTTTATTCCGTTCCGCTCTGGAGCACGACCAGCGCGGCTTCTCTGTGCTGTACATCCACGGTCCTGGCGGTGGGGGGAAAACGACCTTGCTGCGGGTACTCGCCGACGACGCCCGGATGATCGGCCGGCCCGTGGTCGAGGTGGACTTCCGGGTAACCGGCCCAACCCCAGCCGCATTCGAAGCCGCCTGCGGCAGCGCCCTGACAACCGACGGTGTGGTGCTGGTGATCGACACGTTCGAGCAGAGCCAGGCGCTGGAGAACTGGCTGCGCACCCGTTTCCTGCCCCGACTGCCCATCGACGCACTCGTTGCCATCGCTGGCCGGCTGCCGTTGGACCCAGCCTGGCGCACCGATCCCCACTGGAACCACGCCCTGCGGATCATCACACTGCCGGGTCTGAACACGAAAGAGGCGCGCTCGCTGCTCGCGGCGCGGCGAGTGCCCGAGGAGCAGTATGCGGCGCTGCTCGCCTTCGCCGGCGGCCAGCCACTGGCGCTGACTCTGGCAGCAGACTTGGCAACCCATCACGAATTCGCACCCGAAGACTGGAGACCCAACCAGGAGATAGTAAAAACGTTGCTGCACAGGCTCGTCGGCGACGTCCCCAGCTCGGCGCACCGCCAGGCTCTCGAAGTCTGCGCCCACGTCGAGGTCACCACCGAGGAACTGGTGCGCAGCGCGCTCGGCGGCTGCGCCGGAGACCTCTTCGAATGGCTACGCGGTCTGCCGTTCATCGAGTCCGGCCGCTACGGTGTGTATCCCCACGACGTCGTCCGGGACCTACTAACCCAAGATCTGCGCTGGCGCGACCCGGAAGGCTACGTGTCGCTGCACCGCAAAATTCACGATCACCTGCTCGACCGCGTTCCGCGCCGCCTCCGACCCGGACGTGATCGAGACGACCCGCTCATGGCTCTACCTGTACCGCCATGCCAGCTCGGTCGCCGACTACCTCACGTGGACCGGCCGCGGCGAGGTGTACGAGGCCGCCTATCTGCCCGAGGACCGGGCCCCGGTGCTGCGGCTGACCTCCGAATGCCAGGACGCCGAGTCGGCCCGGATTGCCGGTTTCTGGCTCGACCGCCAGCCTGATGCATTCCACCTCCAGCGCCGGGCTGAGACAGGTGAGGTCGTCGCGTTCTCCGCGTGGCTACGGTTGTACCGTCCCGGACCGGACGAGATCGCCGCCGACCCCGTCATCGCGGCCGTCTGGCGCCACTGTGCGATGCATGGTCCGCCCCGCACCGGCGAGCACATCGCTGTCTCGCGCTTCACCGTAGACGCCGACGCATGCGGATCCACCTCGCCGGCAGTTGATCTCAAGATCACCCGGGTGGTGGCGGAGTGGCTGCGCGCACATCGGATGGCCTGGTCTTTCCTGGTGCTTCTCGATATAGAAGCCTGGGACATCCAATCGAAATCGGTTGAGCACCAGCCAATCAGCGAGCGCGTGACGGTCGGCGACAGCGAGTTGGTGCTCTACAGTCACGACTGGCGCACGATGCCGTTGCAGCTGTGGATGAGCCGGCAGGACACCGAAGTGCTGTCCGGCCACCGAACCGCCGCAGCCGCTAAGCCATCGCGCCATGTTTTGGCCCGCCCCCAGTTCGACGCCGCGGTACGCGCAGCGCTGCGACACGTCGGCCACGACGCCGCCCTCGACGCGAACCCCTTGTGCGGCAACGTTTTGGCGGATACGGGCCACGAACTCAGCATGGTGGTGACCGAGGCCGTCCAGATGCTCGCCGACGATCCCCGCGCTGCCAAGCAATATCGCGCAGTGCACACCACGTACTTCCTCCCAGTACCCACCCAGGAGGCTGCGGCCCAACAGCTAGGCCTGCCCTTCAGCACCTACCGCCGACACCTCGCCAGCGGGATCAAACGGATTTGCGAATCACTGTGGAACTGGGAACTGAACACGTGATGACCGCGCACCGGAGATGGCTCACAGCGGTAGCAACACTGGGCATTTACGGAGCACCAGCCGCCCACCCGTGGGCCCAGCGACGCCCCCACACCTCGTGAGACTCTTGATCCTCGGATCACGAACCGGAGATCATCGAGATATCTTGGCGCACAAGGCGATACGTGACGGGGATGTCCGCAGCGCCGCATCCTATGCCCGTTCTTGACGAGAGTCTTGATGTGGATTCTGCGTCGAGGAATTTATGCCTCTGAACTACAGTTTTCGCCCAGCAACTTCCCCTCGCCGGCTACCCTTTCCAAAAGCACTTCCGCAAATCCCCTGCATAATCCGGCGAGCTTGTCGCGCGGGAGCCCGCTCGGCAACAGCGAAGGGAATCCGCCCTCGCTCTCGATGAGATACCGCCGACCGAACTCGACCAAGCGATCAGCGTCTGATTGCAGGGTACTCATCGCGGCAGCCTGGGCAGTCCCACGATCACCGGACCGTCCGCGGAAGAAGGTCAGCAGTCGCGGCGCGCGCGTCCCGCAACCGTACAGATGCTCAACCGCGGCAGCGATATTGGAGCCTGAGCGCAATTGCATGCCGAGGATATAGGCGTCTGCATCCTCCATCAGATCGGTGAGCTGGAAACTGCTCACCACATCTGCACACATCAGTTTGGCTCGCGCGAAATCGTGTCCGGAGGCATACCGCGCGTGCTCGCGGCGCCAGTCACCGTAGAAAGTGATCCAGTCACCGGCCCATCCGGTGATGTCACCGCGATTGATGCTTGTTCCCTCGGGGCGGCCGTACTGGTAAACACCGGTGCACGATGCGGCCAGATGCGAGACCTTGATCGCCACCGGAAAGACGGGATCGCGAAAGCTGTCGATCTGTTCGATACCGGATTCGTTCACCACACGGACGAAGTCCTTTTCAATTCCGCCGACCAGGGCATGCCACTGGATCGACGCATACTCGCTGTGCCGCAAGAATTGCAGGACGAGCGCGTCATGGTCCGCCTCAGCTCGGTAGTCCTGTGCAAGCGAAAACAGCTGGGCTATATAGCTGACAAACTCCCCCGGGAGATGCTGAGTCTTCATACCCAGTCCCACGAATGGATGGCGGGATCGTTCAACATCGTCGGGCCCGGGACTGTTTGACAATGGTGGATCTGATCTTGTCTGGCGCCGGGTGAGCTTGGCGGAAGGCGCTTTGCGGCGGGATCGCAGTGGCGCGAGACCGGGTTGGTCTTCACGACCGCGCACGGAGATGACATCCAACCCCACAATGTCAACCGGCGGTTCCACCCTTGGTGGAGCTAAGGGGATTCGAACCCCTGACCCCCACACTGCCAGTGTGGTGCGCTACCAACTGCGCCATAGCCCCAAGTCGTGCCAATCGAAGCTACACCACTGCCAACCGTCCTTCAAAGTTGCAGGTCAGGCCGCATCGAGCTCCGCGTCAGACGGCAAGAGATCCAGCGCCGGCCGCGTTTCCGGCGCCACCACCCAGCCGACCGCGGCGATCAGCAGCACGACTCCGCTGATGAAAAAGCCCCAACCGAAGTTCAGTTGCTCGGCGACCCAACCTACCGACATGGACCCGACGATCGCGCCCAGATCCGTCACCATCTGCACCGCCGCCACCGGAAGGCCCGCGCGGGCCTCGCTGCCCAGGATGTCGGCGACCGCGGCCTGCAGCTGTGACATAAAGATGCCTGTCGTCGCACCGGCTCACAAACGCCGCGACCGTAAACGCCGGCAGCGACGACACCAGGCCAAGCCAGACGGTCGCCACCCCTGACGCCGCTAGGCCGATGATCAACAACGTGCGCCGTCCCATCCGATCAGACAAGTAGCCGCTAGGGACGACGGCCAGAGCATTACCGCCCGCGAACGCCGCCAGCACCCAGCCGATGACGCCGACGCTGCCGCCCATCACGTCGGAGATGAACAGCGGGACCAGCGCGATACGCAGCCCAAACGCCGACCAGCCCGTCGCAAAGTTGGACAACAGCGCCGACCGATACGCGCGGCCCCGCAGCGCCTCGCGCATCGTCACCATTGACCGTGTCGGGGGCGGGGGCGCGGCCAGCGCCGAATTCCGCAGACTGTAGAACAACACCACCGCCACGCCCAGTAGCGCGACGCCGTACACGACAAACGGAGCGGTCAGCCCCCAGCCCGCCGCCAGGCCGCCGACTGCCGGCCCACCCACCGCGCCCACCATGAATGACGTGGTGAACAGGCCCGCGATCCGTCCGCGCGCATCGGCCGGGCTGATGTGGATCATCAGTCCCAGCGCCGAGACATAAAACATTGTCGACCCGATGCCGCTCAGGACACGGAAGAGCAGCAATTGCCAGTAAGTCTGGGAAAACGCACACGCGGCGGTGGACACCGCCACGATCAGCAAACCACCGATATAGATACGCCGCTCACCCAACCGCTGTGCCAGTAACCCGCTTACCGGTGCGAAACACAACCGGCTCAACGAAAAGACGGTGACCAAGAAAGTCACCGCCTTGATGCTGACCCCGAACGTTCGCGCAAAGGTCGGAAGCGCCGGGATACGACGCTATAGCCCAGCGCGATCATGACATTTGCCCAGCTGAGAATCCAGACTTCACGCGGCAACTGAACAGAAATGGACCCGCGCCCCCTGGGCGGGCACGACAGAGGGTAAACGTCACCCAATGACTTTATTGACTACCTCGCGCGCAGTTCCTTGCACCTCTGCCAAATGGTCTGGCCCGTTGAAAGATTCGGCGTAGATCTTGTAGACGTCCTCGGTGCCCGAAGGCCGCGCAGCAAACCACGCATTGGCCGTCGTCACCTTCAGTCCGCCCAGCGCGGCGCCATTGCCGGGGGCAGCGGTCAGTTTGGCGGTGATCGGCTCCCCCGCTAATTCCGTCGCGGTCACCTGGTCGGCCGACAGCCGGGAAAGCCGGGCTTTCTGCTCACGATCGGCGGGCTCGTCGACCCGGGCGTAGAACGGCGTGCCGTACTTGTCGGCCAGCGCCTGATACCGCTGCGACGGCGTGGCGCCGGTGACGGCGAGGATCTCGGATGCCAGCAGCGCCAGGATGATGCCGTCCTTGTCGGTGGTCCACACCGATCCGTCGCGCCGCAGGAACGACGCCCCCGCCGACTCCTCGCCGCCGAAACCGATGGTGCCGCCGATCAGGCCGTCGACGAACCACTTGAACCCGACGGGTACCTCGACGAGTTTGCGGTCAATGCCGGCGACCACCCGGTCGATGATCGAGGAACTGACCGCGGTTTTGCCGACCGCGATACCGGCCGGCCAGGACGGCCGATGGGTATAGAGGTAGTCGATGGCCGCGGCCAGATAGTGGTTGGGATTCATCAGTCCGGCGTCGGGGGTGACGATGCCGTGGCGGTCTGAGTCGGCGTCATTTCCGGTGGCGATCTGGTAGTGATCCGAGGTGGCGATTACGCGGATAAGCCCAGCCATCGCATTCGGGGAGCTGCAGTCCATCCGGATCTTGCCGTCATGGTCGAGCGTCATGAACCGCCACGTCGCGTCGACGAGCGGATTGACCACGGTCAGCTCGAGCTTGTGCCGTTCGGCAATCGCGCTCCAGTAATCCACGCTGGCCCCGCCCAGCGGGTCGGCGCCGATCCGAACCCCGGCCTTGCGGATCACGTCGACGTCGACCACGTTCGGCAGGTCGTCGACGTAGCTGTCCATGTAGTCGTGACGCCGCGCGGTCTGCAACGCGCGGGCCAGCGGCACCCGCTTCACCCCAGAGCCGCCAGCTCGCAAAATCTCGTTGGCGCGCTTGGCAATTGTGTTGGTCGCCTCGGTGTCCGCCGGGCCGCCGCTGGGTGGGTTGTACTTGAAGCCGCCATCGGGCGGCGGGTTGTGCGACGGCGTCACGACGATCCCGTCCGCCAGCCCTTCGGTGCGGCCGCGGTTGTAGGTGAGGATGGCGTGGCTGACGGCCGGGGTCGGCGTGTAGCGATCGGCCGAGTCGATCATGGCGACCACATCGTTGGCGGCCAGCACTTCGAGCGCTGTCACCCACGCCGGCTCGGAGAGGCCGTGAGTATCCCGGCCGATGAACAAGGGGCCGGTGGTGCCGTGGGCGGCGCGGTACTCGACGATGGCCTGAGTGATCGCGAAGATATGGGCTTCGTTGAACGCACCATTGAGGGCCGAGCCGCGGTGGCCCGACGTGCCGAACACCACCTGCTGGGCGACGTCCTCCGGGTCGGGTTGGATGGAGTAGTACGCCGTGACTAAATGGGATAGATCGACGAGGTCTTCGGGCTGGGCCGGCTGACCGGCTCGCGGGTTGGCCATGTCTACAGATTGTGCCCGTGTCGGGCGCGCACGTCGCTCCCAGCTGCGTAGCGCATTGGCAAACGAAAGGGAACCAACAAGTGGCACAACCCGACTATCGCGAGTTGGCCGCGGTATTCGTAGGCGGGGCGCTGGGCACTCTGGCCCGCGCGGCCCTGAGCACCCTTTTGGCCCCCGACCCCGCGGCGTGGCCCTGGCCGATATTCACCGTCAATATCGTCGGCGCGTTTCTGGTCGGTTACTTCACCACCCGGCTGCTGGAGCGGTTGCCGTTGTCGAGTTATCGGCGTCCGGTGCTGGGCACCGGATTGTGCGGCGGATTAACCACTTTCTCCGCGATGCAGGTCGAGACCCTGAAGATGATCGAACACGGCCACTGGATACTCGCGGCGGCCTACACCGTCACCAGCATCGTGCTGGGGTTGCTGGCGGTGCACCTGGCCACCGGTTTGGTGCGCCGGGCGCGGGTTCGCTCATGACGGCAACGACGGTCTTGGTCTGGACCGGCGTCGTGCTCATCGGCGGAATCGGGTCGGTGCTGCGTTTTCTGGTGGATCGCACGGTCACCCGTCGATTAGCGCGGCCGTTTCCGGTTGGCACGCTGGCGGTGAACATCAGCGGCGCCGCAGTGCTCGGGTTCCTCGGCGGCCTGGCGTTGAGCAAGGACGCGGCACTGCTGACCGGCACCGCCTTTGTCGGCGCTTACACCACCTTTTCCACCTGGATGCTGGAGACTCAGCGACTCGGCGAGGAGCGCCGGATGTGGGCGGCGGCCGCGAACATCGTAGTCAGCGTCGTGCTCGGCATCGCGGCGGCACTACTCGGACAATGGTTGGCGGAGCAGTTATGAACCAGCCCTGCCTGAAGTTGACCGCGTACTTCGGCGAGCGCCAACGGGTCGTCGGCGACGGTGGGCGCTTTCTGGCCGACGCCATGTTCGACGTGTTCGGCGCCAACGATGTGGCGACCAGCGTCATGCTGCGCGGCATCGCCAGTTTCGGAGCGAGCCATGAGCTGCGCACTGACGTGTCGCTGAGCTTGTCCGAGGATCCCGCGGTAGCGATCGCCGCTGTCGACGTAGAGCCCAAGATCCGCTCCCTGGTTGACGAAGTGGCCGCGATCACCGGCAGCGGGCTGCTGACCCTGGAGCGGGCGCGGCTTGTGACCCGGCAACGGGGCGCCGACGCGCTCGGCGACTTCGACGCGCACAACGGCGACGCCGCAAAGCTGACCGTGTATGTCGGCCGACAAGAGCGCATCGCCGGGAAAGTGGCGCACTACGTGATCTGCGACCTGCTGTATAGACGCGGATTCGCCGGTGCCATAGTACTTCTCGGCGTCGACGGCACCGCACACGGACAGCGCTGCCGGGCACACTTCTTCGGCCGCAATGCCAACGTCCCGATGATGATCATCGCCACCGGGTCGACTGAGCAAGTCACTTCTGCCGCAACGGAACTCGCCGGGATGCTGACCGACCCGTTGCTGACGGTCGAACGGGTGCGATTGTGCAAACGAGACGGGGAGATGTTCGCACGCCCACCGCAGCTGCCGATGACCGATGACCAGGGACGCGCCCTGTGGCAAAAGTTGATGGTGTATACCGCCGAAACCACCCGGCACGAGCAACTGCCGATCCATCGTGCACTTGTGCAGCGACTGCTGCGTTCGGGAACGGCTCGCGGCGCGACAGTGCTGCGCGGCGTCTGGGGATTTCACGGTGACCATAAACCGCACGGGGACACACTTTTTCAGATCGGGCGGCGGGTTCCAGTGACGACCATCATCGTCGACACGCCGGATTCGATTCAGCGCAGTTTCGATATCGTCGACGAGCTGACCGGCGACCACGGGCTGGTCACCAGCGAGATGGTTCCGGCGGTCTTGTCCCTCGACGAGTCGCGACGCATCGGCGATATCTCGCTGGCAGAGCACGATTACTGACCGGACTCTGGTCGAAACCTGTTCGCGTACACACGTTTAGCGGTGCGGATGACACGGCGGAATAAGGGCCTTGTCCTCATCGATCAGCTTGCCGATGATGCCGTGGTACGAAGTCTGTCGAGCGATAGTTTCGTCGGCGGACTGGGTTGCGAAAGAGTCACGTCGCGCATCGGTCACCAGCGCGACCGCACTTGCGGAGAGCCCGGCGATGCGGTGCAGGTGCGGTGCGGGATCGGGCGCTGACTCCTGTTGCGAGTACGCGACGAGCTGATCTGACCAGTCCTGGTACTTGTCCAGGCCCGGGCCGCCGGGAGTAATCAACGTGGAGTCGAGCATGTCGGGGTGCGCATGGATGAAGCCCACCACCGCGTCGGCGGAGCGGCAGTCCTGGCTGGGCTGAGCTTGGTGGTACACCGCGACAAGTCCGCCGGCGACGGCAACGGTGACGAATGCCGCATAAACAATGCGAAACCGCGGGCTTGGCGGCGGCGCGGCGGAATCGTGCGCCTCGGCCAGCACGGAAAGTGCTTGCGGGCTGGTGTCGGCCGCCGAACGCAATAGCTCGAGGCGTTGCGGCAACCGGCGTGCTTTATGCGATGCCCACAGCAATCGAGCCGCGATCCACAGCGCCAGCGCACTCCAGGTCAGCGCACCTCGCGCGTTGTCGCCGAGAAATGCCAGAACCGCGGCCACCAGCCACACAACCGGCACGCACCATGCCAGCCTTTTCTGCCACCGCGGCACCCGACGCCGATAGGCCGCCGAGAGTTTGCCGATCCGGATGGCAGCCGCCAGGACGGCCGGATCGGGGGGAACCTCACCACGCCGCAGCGCCTTAATGGCTTGCGAGCGTTGCGGCAGGTTCAAACCGGTCACGGTCCGCGCGTAGCTTTGCTGAATCGGGCGCCGGGCAAGAGTTAGCAGCGCGGTCAAGACCACGCTGAATCCCAGCACCGCCAGCAGCGGCCACGTCCAGCCGGTGGCCGCAAAGCCAGGAAATCCCAACACACAAATCGCGAGAAGTGTGACCGTGAACGTTGCCGCATTCACCAGCCAGAGCACCCACCACGGCGCCACCACAAGCCGAGCCCACATGGCTACTTACTTTCGCAGAGGCAGATCAGCTATCTCTGCGCCGGGGCACGTCGTCGGGAGTACGGGGCAACACATACAGCGCCATCCGGCGGTTGGACATGTCGTGCTCACCGAGGAATGCAAGGCCGCCACGCTCACAGAACTTGCGCGCCAAGACGTTGCGGTGGTCGGGATCGAGCATGATCCGCCGACACTGCGGGTCAAGAGTGAACATGCTGACCAACAAGTGCGGCAGCAAGTAACTGGCGTGTCCCTGACTCATGTACTCCAAATCCGCAACCGCGACGTGTAAGCCCAAATCGTAGGGGTCATACTCGTATCTCGTCGCGATGGAATCCTTTGCTGCCCGGTATATTTCGACATATCCGTGATCCACGCCATCCAGGCTGGCCACGAACGGGCGGGAAAAATCACTTTCGAGTTGCGCCTGCAGATACCGGCGCCAGCGCTCCGCCGGCCAGGCATACTCCCAGGATTCGGCCAAATGCGGCCGGTTCATCCACTCGGAGAGCAACTCAGCGTCGGCGTCGGGATCGGCGAGACGCAAACCGTACGGCTCCGGCAGTTGCGGTATTGGCGGGGGCGGCACGACGCGAACCTCGGCGCTGATGTCGGTCAGCTGCCGAGGCAGGATCACTTCCAGGTCACTCATGTCAACCGGGGAGCCTACTCGCCATCAGGCCAGCTATAGCCGGGTTCTGCGATCCAGCGGTCTGCCAGCGTTGAAACCCAATCGCCCGCGGCCTCTGGGCGCTCAGGCGGCGCTTCCACAAGCACCAGTTCGTCAACACCCAACGCGGCAAGCTCATCAAAATCCTCAACCCTTGGTTTCCGTAACGCTACGGCCAGCCTTAGCTCACTACGGTCACGACCGAACCCGGCGCACAGTTCATCCAGCTTGCCGAGTCGATCACGCACCGCGGTGACGCCATCCAGGTTGAAGCCGTACCAGCCATCCGCAAAATGAGCCACCCGCCGCAGCGCCGGATCACTGTTGCCCCCCATCACAATCGGGATGCCACGATCGCGAACGGGCTTGGGGTTCACCCGGATCGAGTCGAATCCGACGAACCTCCCGTCGAAAGAGGCCACGTCGTCGCGCCACAATGTGCGCATCGCGGCGACGTATTCGTCCGCGCGCGCCGCGCGGTGCTCGAATGGCACTCCCAGCGCGGTGAATTCCTCCTTGGACCACCCGACGCCCACGCCCAGTGTCAGCCGTCCACCGCTCAACCGATCCAGGCTGGCGGCCTGCTTGGCGACCACCACCGGGTTGTGCTCGGGCAGCAGTAAGACGCCTGTTGCGACGGTGATCCGCGACGATGCAGCCGCGGCAAATGCCAGTGCCATCATCGGGTCAAGCCAATCCGCCTGTGCCGGAACGGCAATGGTGCCGTCTTCGGAATACGGGTAGTGCGAGGCGGATCGGTCGACCATGACAACGTGCTCACCCGCCCACAGCGTGGCGAAACCACATTCGTCCGCCGAGGAGGCGACGGCATCGATCACCGCCCGGTCGGCGCCGGCCCCGATGCCCAACGCGTGCAATCCGAGCTGCATCGCACGATCGTCTCACGCGAAGATTCAGCGGTCGTTGAGCAACTTCGCCGAGACCGCTGCATCGCTTCCGTTCACGTCGCGGGTGGCGGTGACCAGTGTCACCACACCGCGGCCGGCCAGCTTGCGCAGCTCCTCTAACGCGGTGTTGCCGGCCAGTTCGGCCTCGTAGCGCGAGGCGAATTCGTCGAAGCGTTCCGGCTGGTGGTGGTACCACTCGCGCAGCTCTTTTGACGGCGCAACGTCCTTGCGCCAGATGCCTACTCGCGGGTCGTCCTTGCGGATTCCGCGCGGCCACAGGCGATCCACCAGAACGCGCTGGCCGTCGTCAGGGCCGATGTCGTCGTACACCCGAGCCGTCCGGATACGGCTTTCGGTGCTCATCCCAACAGCCTAGCGAGCCGGCGAAAGCGCTGTTGATCAGCGAACTGAGGGGTTTACCCGGGCCCGGCCCGGGTACGTAACACCGAACGGCGCACAGCCCGGCGCCCCTATTTTCTCAACGCCCATACCCGGAGGTACTGCCGTGGCCGAGATGATCATCGAATCCCCTGACGAAGTAGTCGCGTTCCTCAAGGCACAGCACAACCTGATCGAGGACATGTTCGACGAGGTGCTGCTTGCATCGGACCCCGAAGCACGCGAGAAACCCTTTGCCGCGTTGCGTCAGTTGCTGGCGGTCCACGAAACGGCCGAGGAAATGCTGGTGCATCCTCGGGTGCGACGCGAGGCTGATGCCGGCGATGCGGTAGTCGACGCTCGACTGAAGGAAGAGCACGAAGCCAAGGAACTGCTGTCGCAGATCGAAAAGCTGGATATCACGTCTCAGCAATTCATCGACGAACTCACCAAGCTGCGACAAGCGGTCCTCGACCACGCTGAACACGAGGAGCTCGACGAATTCCCTTATCTAGAAAAGGGACTCGAAACCGGCGATCTCAAGCGGATGGGCACAGCGGTGCGAGCGGCCGAGGCGATCGCGCCGACCCATCCGCATCCTGGCGTCGAGTCGGCAAAGCTCAATTTTGTCGTCGGGCCGTTCGCCTCGATGCTCGACCGCGCTCGCGATGTCATTCGGCAAGCTATCGGCTAGGAGCCGACCCTCCGTAGGCTGGATGACGTGAGTGTTGCACCAGACATCAGCGTCGCCCTCCAAGACCGCTTCGCCCGCGAGTTGCCAGAGATGGCAGTGCCCTGGCAGGCCGAGACGCCGCCCGACCCACAACCGCTCGTCCTCAACGAGCCGCTGGCCACCGAGCTTGGCCTCGACGCCGCCTGGCTACGCGGCCCCAACGGGCTGCGATTTCTTGCGGGCAACCTGGTGCCCCGCGGTGCAGTCCCGGTAGCCCAGGCCTACGCCGGGCATCAATTCGGCGGCCTCGTCCCGCGATTAGGGGACGGGCGCGCGCTACTGCTGGGCGAAATCTCCGACGACCAGGGCCGCGTTCGCGACATTGCCCTCAAGGGTTCCGGGCCGACACCCTTCGCGCGCGGTGGCGACGGGTTTGCGGCGGTGGGGCCGATGCTGCGCGAATACATCGTCAGCGAGGCGATGCACGCTTTGGGCGTCCCGACGACGCGCTCTTTGGCCGTGGTGGGGACCGGGCGGCCGGTGCGGCGCGAGACCCTCCTGCCAGGCGCCGTACTCGTCCGCGTCGCCAGCAGTCACCTGCGCGTCGGGAGCTTCCAATACGCCGCCCTCACCGGCGACGTCGACCTGCTGCGGCGGCTCGCCGACCACGCGATCGCCCGCCACCATCCCAGCGCGGCGGGGGCCGAGCACCCGTACCGCGCGTTGTTCGAAGCGGTGGTCGTCGCCCAGGCTTCGTTGATCGCCCGATGGATGCTGATCGGATTCGTCCATGGGGTGATGAACACCGACAACACCACGATCTCCGGCGAGACGATCGACTACGGCCCGTGCGCCTTCATGGAGGCCTACGACCCCGACACGGTCTTCAGTTCGATCGACCAATGGGGGCGCTACGCCTACGGCAACCAGCCCGCGATCGCCAGGTGGAATCTGGCCCGATTCGCCGAGGCCCTGCTTCCGCTGCTTTCCGACAACGTCGAGGAGGGAATCGCGTTCGCCGAGGAGGCGTTCGGGGCATTCCACACCGCATACGACGCCACGTGGTCATCCGGCATGCGCGCCAAACTCGGTTTGCCGGCCGACGTCGAAGCCGGGTCCGTCGCATCGTTGGTCGACGAGTTGCAGCGCCTGCTCAAGGAGAGCCACGTCGACTACACCTCGTTCTTCCGCCAGCTGGGCCGGGCTGCCCGGGGCGATGCCGAACCCGCGCGGTCTCTTCATCGACCTCGCCGGTTTCGACGACTGGATGTCGCGCTGGCGGGCGTTGGGTCCCGACGCCGAATCGATGGATCGCGCCAACCCGATCTACATTCCGCGTAACCACCTCATCGAGGAAGCCCTGGCCGCGGCGACGGCAGGCGACCTCGCTCCGGTCGGCCAGCTCCTTGACGCCGTGACCGCTCCCTATGACGAGCGGCCGGGCCTCGAGCACTACGCCGGCCCGGCCCCGGATGATTTCGGAAGCTACCAAACCTTCTGCGGCACTTAGCCTTACGCTACCTTCGCGAACTCGGCCTGCAGCCCGTCCAACTGGCGAAGCGTCTCGTCTCGAGGCTCGGTCGGCAGCTCCACCAGGATGTGCTCGACACCGATATCGCGGTAGCCTGCAACGGCCTTCGCCGTCGATTCACCCATATGAACATTGATTACCGGCACGTCGTGCCCGGCCACCGCCCGCAATTCTTTGAGCTGACCCGACAGCACGTCCGGCGACGGGGCCATCGCGATCCAGCCGGCCTTCAGCCGGGCGATACGCTTGAAACTCGCCGGCCCGCCCCCAAGGTACAGCGGCGGATACGGCTTCGTGAGGGGCTTCGGCCAACTGTAGATCGGGTCGAAATTCACGAAATCACCATGGAATTCCGCCTTTTCCGCCGTCCAGATATCGATCATCGCGCGCAGCCGCTCGTCGACCACGCGTCCACGAACCGAGGGGTCGACGCCGTGATTGGCGATCTCTTCACGAAGCCAGCCGACGCCAACGCCGAAGCGAAACCGTCCCTGCGACACCAGATCGAGCGACACTACCTCCTTGGCCGTCAGGATCGGGTCCCGCTGCGGGAGCAAGGCGATACCGGTGCCCACAACCAATTTCTCGGTCGCGACCGCCGCCGCCGTAAGCGCGACAAACGGATCCAGCGTGCGGTAGTACTTGCGTGGGGTCGGACCGCCCAGCGGGTACGGGGTCTTCGCGTCGACGGGAATGTGGGTGTGCTCGGCGAGGAACAGCGACTCAAACCCCCGCTCCTCGAGTCCCCTGCCCAGCTCGACCGGGCCGATTCCCTCGTCGGTCACAAAAGTCAAGACACCAATACCCACGTCTGCTCCCCTCTCCGATTGACGATCACCAGTCAACCGCATCGAAGCCCCCGTGTCATCGGTTCAGATTCCACGTGGGCCGAGGTCGTGCGACAGTTTCTCCGATGACGACAAACGTTGCGGTGATCGGAGCCGGACCCGGCGGATCGGTCGTCTCGCGTTGGCTGTTACAGCAAGGATTTGAGCCGACCACCTTCGAGCAGGGGCCGATGCTGGGCGGGCAGTGGACGGGCCGGGACGGCCATAGCGGCGTGTGGCCGAGCATGCACACCAACAGCAGTCGCACGGTCGCGGCCTTCAGCGACCTCGAGCATGCGACCGACCACGTCTATCTGCCCAACCGCGAGGTTCTCGACTACTTGCGGCGCTTTGCCGACACGTTCGGGCTCACGTCGCGTATCCGGCTCGGCACGCGGGTCGAACTGATCAACAGGGATGGCGCCGACTGGGTCGTCACTCACGCGGGCGTCGACGAGCGCTTTGAACGAGTTGTGGTGGCCAGCGGACGATTTCATGCCCCCACCATCCCCGCCGTGCCGGGGCTCGAGACCTTCTCCGGCTCAGCGGGAACAATCTCCACCTATCGCTACCGTGACGGATTGGCGTATCGAGGCAAACGGGTCCTGGTCGCGGGCTGCGCGATCAGCGCCCTGGAAATCGCGTCCGAAGTCGCCGAACTCGGCGCGGCGCGCGTCGTGGTGACCCAGCGGCGGCAACGCTATATCGCACCGAAGTTCGCCGCGGGCGTCCCCTCCGACCACCGGCTCTATACCCGGTACGGCACGCTGGCGACCGAGATGCTGGCCGCAGCCGAAGTCGACCACTTCCTCAAAGAGATCGTCGTCGGCGCCGCGGGCAGCCCGGATCAGTACAGCGCGCCAGCACCCGACCCATCATTGTTCGCCGCCGGGGTGACGCTGAGTCAGCACTACCTTCCGCTCGTCGCCGAGGGTCGAATCTCGGTACGCCCGTGGATGAAATCCGTCGCGGGCCCAACCGTGACTTTCGCCGACGAGCAAGCCGAGGAGTTCGACGGGATTGTGTTCGGTACCGGCTACCAACTGTGGCTGCCGTTCCTGAGTGAAGGCATTCAGGAGACCCTCGACCTGGACGCGGTGCACATGGATGCCGACCGCCAAACCTTTCATCCCGACCTTCCCGGCCTGGCGTTCATGGGCCTGTGGGACCAGTCCGGCGGATACTTTGTGCCGCTGGAACTTCAGGCCAGATGGATCGCCTACACGTGGGGCGGGACTATCCCGGCTATCAGCGCGAGCGGTCAGCGGTCAGCGATCCATGCATATCGCGCCGGTCGAGGAACACCGCAGAAGACCCGGATGGACCTCGCAGCACTCGCCTTCGCCCGAGCAGCCGGGGTCGAGCCCAACCTGGACAACTGGCCACAACTACGCCGCGCATTGCTGTTCGGTCCGCTGGCGCCGAGTTGTTTCCGCCTCGAGGGTCCTGATGCCCTGCCCGATGCGGGCGACCGGTTCGCGCGCGAAGCTGCCCGCTTCGGCGCGATCACCTCAAACGAAATGACTGAGCGCGAAAAGAGCGACTGGTCGCAGGTGAGGGCGGCCGCTGATCCGGTGCCGGGCCTTAGCCTGCCGGCGTCTCCCCCGCTCTAGGCGCGCGCCGTGCCGCTCCCCACAAGTCAACGACGATTCCGACCACGGCGCCGCCCAGGCCGATCAGCTGCTGTGAGCGCTTGAGCTCATCATGAATGCTCAGCCCGCCCAGCAGGTCGGCCGCGTCGGCGCCGCCGGACGCCAGGAACCAGCCGCGGGTGTTCTTGCCGCGCAGCGCCGCCGCCGCGAGCAGCCCGCCGATCAATGCGTCGCGGTAGCCCATCGATCGCAACAGCAGTCGCGCCGTCGGGGCCGGCTCCCCGGGGTCGCCCCAGAGCCGGTTCGCGCCGAGGGGATCGACAAGAAAGTGGACGCCTGAGGCGAGTCGGATGCTGCCCGCGACGAGCGCGGCACGGTCCATCGGCATGGCCGCAGCCTACGCGGTAACTCCGTTGGCTCCCGCGGCGACGGCGTGTTCTGCAAGGCGGGCCGTGGCGGGCGCGCAGCTTTCGACGACTGCCCGGAGTTCCTCTGCGGACAACCGATTAGAGGCGCCGGTAAACCTCGGGTCGATAACGCTGGTGCCGAATTCGAGCCACTTCGGGTCCGCTTCGACATCCAGGAAACTCGCCAGCCGCGCCAAGGACGATCGGGCGTCGGACACAAGGTCCTCGTAAGACAGCGGAAGGTAGCGGTGTGCGGGCAGGTCGGCGAGCTCGGCTTCGCCGGTGAGGATCAGTTCGCTCCACATGCGGGCGAAGCGGGCGACGGGGAGGTTCTGACCCATCAAGTAGTCGACGTCGCAGGTGTCACCGAGCAGGGACGCGAGCTCGATCGGTATCGCTGTCGGATCCAGCCGCAGACCGGGGTGTCGGCGCTCCGGATCGAGATCGAGCAGCTCCAGCGCGTCCTGAATGAGCGCCATCAACCGAAATCCGGTGTGTTCGCTCATCGAGACCGCCGTGTCCGGACCGTTCCGGAACAGGTGCACGAACTTCGCGTCAGGGAACGTCTCGCGTAGCCACGAGACACTGCTCAACGACATGGCTGACCGCTCGATTACGACAGTCCCGCCGAAATGTGTTGCGAGCCAGGCAAACAGCATCTCGTAGTGCAGCCGCGCGGTTTGCTGCGACCACGTTGGAACCTCTGCGGCAAGGGCGTCGAAGACGCCGTCGGGATCCGAGGACAGATGCGGCAGCGTCATCATGCAGATCGCGGGAACCCCGGTCGTACTCGCATCGAACCGGGTGCCCTGCAGTCGTGGATAAATGAACTCCGGCATGGCCGAACCACCCCGGATCATGGAATCGAAGATCAGGTGCGGCTCGGCCAGCATGCGCCAAAACTCATCGCCCGACAGCACGTGGTCGGCCGCGGACGAAGCGCGGACCGAAAGGTAGAACTCGTTGAGGCTGAGCACATCTGGGTGAGCGCTGAGGATTCGCGACAGCGCAGTCGATCCGCTTCGTCCGACCGTGACGATGAACGTCAACCCTCGCGTAGGTCGAACCGTGTCGGCGCTGTGGGCCGTGACGTCGAAGGGACGCCCGGCAGCCACCAGGGGGGCAATCGCCGGCGACGACTCACGGGGTTGCCGCTGCGGCTCGGGTTTGATCGTGAAGTATCGCTTGTACCGCCCCACACTTCCCAGCAGATAGTCGAAGTCGACAGTGGTCCGGCCGTGCGGCTCGCCAATTACCGCTCGCGCATCGGCCGTGTCGTAAGTCCGGCTGTGCTCCAGGTAGGGCATGAATCCGCTGGCCCACCGTAGGCGCCGTTCCAACAGGTTGGGGTTCTCGATCGGGCCTTCGACCAGCGTCACGGGAATCGGTGAGACCGCGTTGAACAGCTCGATCAGAGTTTGCACCGCGACGTCGTGGTGGTGAACCACGTGGTAGGTGCTCAGGCCCCCGGGGGCCTGACGCATCAGGCGGACCATCTCGTCGGCGGCTTCGCCGGCCGGCATGTAGTTCAAGTGGCCGTTGAGATCGCCTCTGAGTCTCATCGACAAGCTGGTGCGCAACGGCCGTCCGGACACGGAGAACAGGCGCATCGCGCTGTCTGCCGAGGTCGCCAGGAAGGAAAGTGGATGCAACGGGAAGTCGGGATGTGGCGGGCGATCGACGATCAGCGCGCTGGGCCGAAGCACCACGACCCGGCGCCCGGTCCGCTGCGCCCAGTCCCGCACGAGCGACTCGGCCTCGAATTTGGACCTCTCGTAGTTGTTCTCGAAGCCTTCGACATCACCCAGTTCGGTCTCGTAGATGCGACCCGCGCGGCGGCGCCCAGCGACGAACGCCGTCGACACGTGGAACAGATCCGGCGCCCGCGATCCAGCCTCGGCGAGTTCGAGAATCCGGGTGGCCCCGCCGACGTTGGTACATCGAAGGTCGGCAAGGTCGGCGTCCAACTCGATGATGCCGGCGCAATGCAAGATGGCATCGACACTGTCGGCGAGCTCCCGGAACCGCTGATCCGAGAGCCCAAGTTTGGGCGCAGCGAGGTCCACCGGCACCACGGACAATCTCTGCCGCAGCTCCTCGTCCGTCCACACCTGCCCATCGGTGGCCGCCAGCGGAAGTGCCTTGCGGATGCGATTGATCGGGTCGGATTGTGGCCGGGTCAGCAGGGTGCACGTCTCATCCCCGCGCAGGAGTTCGCTCAGGATGTGAACCCCGAGAAACCCGGTTGCGCCGGTGATCGCCCAATGCATTGACATCCGTCCTCGCGTGAACTCCACGCCAAAAACAACCCCGAATAGACCCTCGCGAACTTACTTGCCGATCAGGGGCGCCGCCATCTGGCAACGCAACAGCGTACCGTCGCCGCAGGTCATCGCGTCGGCGACGACGGGGGACAGCGGGCCGTGACCGTAAGCTGTAATAGGTTTCGTGTCGCCGACGATCCATCAATGAGACACTTTTGGAAGCGTTGCCTGGACATCACCTGCTCTCGCGGCAGGTTGACTGCATCACCAGAGGAGACGAGCGATAGTGACAGCAGCTGCTGGCGCACCGGGGTGGACGGCGTGGTCAAAGGGGATCACGCGCGATGTGAACGCCGACAACTTCTGCTGGCGCAGGGCCGCATGAGCGACCCCCGCGTGGGCAGCGAACAGCGCACGCCCTTCGTCGCACGAACGATCCATCGGTTGTCGGTGCCCATCATCTTGGCGTGGCTGGCCCTGACCGTCCTGGTGACAGTCGGCGTCCCCTCACTCGAGCAGGTGGAGAAAGAGCGCTCGGTATCGCTGAGCCCCAAAGATGCGCCGTCGATCAAAGCAATGCAGCGGATGGGCGACGACTTTAAGGAAACCAATTCCGACAGTTTGGCGATGGTCGTCCTGGAGGGCCAGCAACCCCTCGGCGACGATGCTCACCACTACTACAACCAGTTGCTCCGGCAATTGGAAAGCGATCCGAAGCATGTGCAGCACATCCAGGACTTGTGGGGAAACCCCGTCACGGCGAGCGGCGCGCAAAGTGAGGATGGCAAAGCCGCGTACGTGCAGCTGAAGCTCGCCGGCAACCAAGGCACGAGCTTGTCGAACGAATCAGCCGACGCCCTCCGCAACATCGTGGACCGCACGCCTGCGCCGGCGGGGCTCAAGGTCTATGTCACCGGCCCCGCGCCACTCGTTTCGGACCTGAATCACAGCGGCCAGAAGACAATCCTCAAGGTCACCCTGGTGAGCCTCGTGGTGATCTTCGGCATGCTGCTCCTGGTCTACCGCTCGCTTGCCACCGTAATTCTGCTGTTGCTGATGGTCGGAATCGAACTGCAGGTGGCGCGCCAAATCGTCGCGTTCCTCGGGAATAACGGGGCCATCAGTCTTTCTACCTTCGCCGTCAATCTGCTGATCACTCTCGGGATCGCGGCGGGAACCGACTACGGGATATTTTTCGTCGGGCGTTATCAGGAAGCACGCCAGGCCGGCGAAGACGTGGAAACGGCTTACTACACCACTTACCGCGGAACCGCCAAGGTTGTCTTGGCTTCCGGTTTGACGATCGCCGGATCGGTTTTCTGCCTCAGCTTCACCCGGATGCCCTATTTCCAGACGATCGGTATCCCCTGCGCGGTAGGCATGCTGGTCGCGGTGGCAATCGCGCTCACGCTGGTTCCCGCGGTCCTCGCCATTGGCGGCCGATTCGGTCTGTTGGAGCCCAAACGGAGGCTCACGGTTCGACGCTGGCGACGGATCGGGACGGCGGTCGTGCGCTGGCCAGGGCCCATTTTTGCCGCGGCGTGCGCGGTCACCCTTGTCGGGCTGCTAGCACTACCGGGATACACAACCAATTACCACGACCGGGTGTATCTGCCCGCAGACCTCCCGACCAATCTGGGATACTCCGCCGCAAATCGACATTTTCCACTGGGCCGGATGCTGCCCGAATTCGTATTGGTCGAAGCAAACCACGATATGCGCAATCCCTCGGATTTCCTGATATTGGAGCGACTGGCTAAGGGTGTCCTCGCGGTACCGGGCGTTTCCCGAGTGCAATCTGTCACTCGCCCCTCGGGGACCGCGATGGCACACACGACCATACCGTTCAGGTTGGGCGTCATGAACGCGAGCCAGATGGTAAATCTCGAATACCAGAAAGCCCGCATGAACGACATGCTCAAGCAGGCCGATGAGCTGAACAAAACGATCGGAATCATGACGACGCTGCACAGCCTGATTCTGCAGCTCAACGCGATCACCCACGACCTGGCCGGCAAAACGCACGAAGTTCAGGGCATCACGGCCGAAATACGCGATCAGATTTCGAATTTCGAGGACTTCCTGAGGCCGATCCGCAGCTATTTCTATTGGGAAAAGCACTGTTACGACATTCCCATCTGCTGGGCGATCAGATCCCTTTTCGATTCATTCGACGGTATCGACGCGATCAACGATAAGCTGTCCGAACTGGTGGTGGATATCGACAAGATCGACGTCCTGATGCCGAAACTGGCCGCCGAGCTTCCGATTCAGATCGAGACCACGAAGAGCATGCGCAACATGATGCTGACCATGCATTCCACCATGACCGGAATCATCGGCCAGGCCGACTCGCAGGGCGCTACATCAACGGAGATGGGCGAAGCTTTCGACGCTGCGAAAAACGACGATTCTTTCTATCTGCCGCCGGAGATCTTCTCGAACCCTAGCTTCCAGCGGGTCATGGGACTGTACTTATCGCCGGATGGGAAAGCGGCGCGCATGACCGTTTCGGATAGGGGCGATCCGGCAACCCCCGAAGGTATCGCGCGCGTCGCAGCGATAAAGAACGCGGCCGAGGAATCGCTCAAGTCGACGCCCCTGGAAAACACGCAAATTTATGTCGGCGGCGTCTCGGCGACCTACAAAGACCTGCACGACGGCTCTCGATACGACCTCATGATCGCCGGAATTGCGGCACTCTGCCTTATTTTCGCCATCATGCTGATGATCACGCGGAGTTTTGTCGCGGCTATGGTGATCGTGGGCACGGTAGTGACTTCGCTGGGCGCATCTATCGGATTGTCAGTGCTGCTTTGGCAGCACATAATCGGGCTAGGACTGGAATGGCTCGTATTGCCGATGTCCGTCATTATTCTGCTGGCCGTGGGATCCGACTACAATCTGCTGCTTGTCTCCCGAATGAAAGAAGAACTCGGCGCCGGGATAAACACGGGCATTATTCGGGCGATGGGCGGCACCGGCAAGGTCGTGACGGCTGCGGGCCTGGTGTTCGCCGTCACCATGGCCTCCATGGTGGTCAGCGACCTGCTCGTGATCGGTCAAATTGGGACCACGATCGGTCTGGGCTTGCTGTTCGACACGTTGATCGTGCGCGCATTCATGACGCCGTCGATCGCCGCATTGCTGGGACGCTGGTTCTGGTGGCCGTTGCGTGTGCGACGGCGCCCGGCCAGTTTCCTGCTCAGGTCTGAGGGGCCCCGTACGGCGGTTCGCGCTCTGCTCGGCTCACACGCGCCCGATTAGGGCCCCGAGTCGTCGTTCGCGGCCGCTACCATGGCCGTCATGTCTGAGCCGGGACCAGGTGCGGACAAGACTGTCGGACTCGACGGCAGCGACACCGCCGCCGCGCCCACCTCCGCGGTGCCGCCCGCGGCCAGTTCCGCGGCGCCGGACTCGGCCGGGCTGGCGTGGTCCCGCGACGACGACATCGACACCCCGCGCGAGCCGGCGCCCCGGCGCCAATCATGGCGTGCTACCTGGCGCACGGCCGCGGCCCTGCTGGTGGCCGGGCTCGTGATTGCCGGTGCGATTATCTTGGGGCGTTCGCTGCTGACCACTCATCCACAAGCCGCAGCGCCCTCACCTACCGCCGCGCCGACGTCCACCCAAGGCCCGCCTCCACCGGCATCCGGAACGGCTTCAGCATCGACGGCTGCCCCGTCATCGATCGTGTCGACACCGGATCAGGACAAAAAGTACGTTCAGGCGCTCAACGACCGGGGAATCTCCTTCGCCAATCCCGACGCCGCCATCTACAACGGCAAGATGGTGTGCGAGAACATCCGCCTAGGCATGACGGTGCAGCAGATCATCGCAGATTTCCGGGCGAGCAACCCCGCCCTCGGCAAGGACGCCGAAACGTACGTGACCATCTCCGTCCACACCTACTGCCCGCAGAACAGCAACCTGGTCGGTAGCGGGCCCTAACGACCGCGCCGAGCCAAGGACAGCAGCGCTACGACCGCGAGGCCGGCGAATCCGACGATTAGCCCGATCACCGCAGATAGCCCGGCGTTGACCAACCAGGCCAGCAGGCCACCAACGGCGTCGACAGCGTGGCGAATCTCGTTCTCCGCGTGGTGAACCAGGCCCCGTGGGCGGTGCCAGCCCACCCGATCGCTGCCGTCTAGCAAGATGTGTCCGCCGACCCAGAGCATCGCGACCATTCCGACACTCGAGAGCGCGGAGAGCAGTTTCGGCATCGCCGCGACCAAGCCCCGGCCGAGCCACTGTCCGGTTCGAGAGGCGGTCGAGGTGAGGTGCGAGCCGACGTCATCCATTTTGACGATGACGGCCACGACGCCGTACACCACGACGGTGAGGATCATGGCAACGACGATGAGGATGATCAGCCGCGGCACGAACGCTTGATCGGCCACCTCGTTGAGGGCGATCACCATGATCTCGGCGGACAGCACCAAGTCGGTCCGGATCGCACCGGCTACCACGTCGTCCTCGGCCGCAGGCGCCGTGTGGACGTCATGGCCGCGGAAACTCCCCCACACCTTCTCAGCGCCCTCGTAGCACAGGTAGACGGCACCGAGCATCAGGATCGGGGTCACCAGCCGCGGAGCGAACTGACTGAGCAGCATCGCAGCGGGCAGGATCAACAAGAGCTTGTTACGCAAGGACCCGAGCGCGATGCGCCTGATGATCGGCAGCTCGCGCTCGGCCGCGATGCCGTGAACGTATTGCGGCGTCACGGCCGTGTCGTCAATGATCACGCCGGCCGCTTTGGCGGTGGCGCGACCGCTGGCAGCCGCCAGGCGTGCCAGAACCGCGACGTCGTCGAGGAGTCCGAAGAGACCTGCACTCATCGCGTCTCCGCCATGGCGTTGGAGGGTACCCGCTGTCGTCGGCGAGCGTCGGATCGAGCACCCACGCCTGACGAATCAGGGTCAGATGCTCGGCGAAAGTACTTATCCCGTCAGTGAATCGATGTGGTAGCGGCCGGCGGTCCAGAGCGGGCCGTCCGGGCTAGGTGTGAGTGTGATCGTGATGAGGGTTTTGCCCGCGGTGAGGGACTCCGACACGAGGTAGGTGTCGTCGAGCCAGCGGTGTGAGCTGTTGCTGCGTGGCTGCAGCCAATTTCGGGCAGGAACCCCGTCGACGGCGACATCTGCTGACTGGTAGCCGATTTCCTGGTCTGAGGTGCGGCGTATCAGGACGCCGTGATTGTCCGGATCGATGTGGACGTGAAACGTGATCACCGCGGGGGCGGCACGGACCAACCCGGCGATGGTGCGGGTGTCATCCTCGCCCTCGTATTGGCTGATCAACACTCGGTCGTCGGCGTCAGTGTCGGTGTAACCGTGCAGGAATCGACTGACGGGATCGCCGGGGTTGACGTCGTCACCGGGAATCGCGGTCTCGTTCGACTGGGTGTAGAGGAATGCCGTTGAGCTGTAGTCGGGTTGGACCATGTTTCGCTTGCCATGCTCGATGCCGAATCGAATCGCGGAGTGGTAGCCGATAGCGTCGGCGAGCATGAGCCGGTAGACGGCAACACAGTAGTCCGCGCATCCGCCGGTGGCCGTACGTTGATCGGGTTGGCCGGTGAGTGGGTCGCTGTAGCGGGTGCCGTTCTTGAAATACCAGCCGCCCTCGTATAAATCCTCGGTGCCGGTGCCATACCACTGCGGCGACGCGGAATCGTCCGTGTAGCCGCGTTCGGCGCCTTCGAGAAAGTAGGGCGCGTCGTCGCCGAATGACGTCTTGATCCGCGAGCCACGGATGGTGTGGTTGACGCTGACGAATTTGCCATGCCCACGTTCATCGGCGAACAACCAATCCTGACCGATGGTCGTTGGTCCGGCATGCGAGCGGGCGGTGAAGTATCCGGCGCGACCGCTGGCCAGCGCGGGCGCCCATTGAGCATCGGGGGTGGTGACGACATCGCTGTCGATCCCCGACACGGAATCGGCGGTCGTGTTGACGAGGGTGATGTGGGCAGAGCGGGCGAAAGGCATTGGCCACCAAGCCGACAACGACAACGACCCGCCGGGTTGTGGGGTCGCGGCGAACATCAGTGATCGCACCTCGTTGGCGCCCAGACCGGCGCCGAAGAATTCGCCAAGCGGCGAGTCAACCATGGTCTGGCCGTCGAACTCGAGCTGGAGCCGCAACCCTGCCAGGAGTTGATCCGTCGGTTCCGGCAGCTGTAGGCGCAGTCCGGAGATCATGCCCGACCCGGCCGCTTCCGCGATCGTCACGCCGGCGCCGGCGGGTACGTCGACAACCCGATTGGTGTGCGCCGCAGTGGGTTCTGCCGGTTTTGGGTCGATGGCGCCTGCGGCGCGCAGAGCGGCTACCACATCGAGCGCGGGATCGGAGGAGGAGAAGGTACTCACGCCGTCGGCGGTCGGAAACTGGCGATAGTCGACGTGGTAGTACTCCAAATGCGATGCGACGCTGATCCGCATCGACTGCCGGTACGGCATCGGCACTTTGATGTAGACACCGCCCGGCGACTGCGCGGCGTTCGCGACCAGCGGCCAGCGGCCACACGAATGGTGCACCCAGAGCACCGTCGACCAACGACTGCAGTGGGGCGTCGATCACCGTCTGCCCATCCAGTTCGATGCGGATCGCGCCGATTGCCCGCACGTTGCCGCCGTCGCGGGTGAACCAGATCGAATCGACTTCTCCGGCACCGTGATCCTCCGCGACCACGCAGCCGGCACCGCCTGGTGCCAAACATCCACCGGTGCCGTTCTTGTTACCGGTGGAGATGTCGAAATCGCCACCGGTGCGATCGAAGCTTGATACCTGCAGAGTCTGGGTATCGGCGTTCAGATATGGCAGCCGATCCAATCGGCGGTAGGCATCCCAGCCCACGAGCCTGTCGCGCAGTCGCGGGCTGGCCGGCTCGGCATGCGCCAGGCCTGCCGCTCCGACACCGGCAGTCGCGAGCAGGAATGCGACCATCGCGGACAACGCCCGAGCGGCCACCGGCATAGCAACAAAGGCTACTTGCCGTCACGATCGCTCTCGACGCTGAGGCTTTGACCACACCGGCCACACCAGCACCAAAATGGTTGGGCCAGGCCGCAAACGACACGGTCCCAGGTTTCGCGATGCCGATGTGGCGGGTGTGACTGTGTGAGGCTTCTAGAAGACGGCGAACCACATGGCGATGTATTGGCAGATCGCCGCAACCGCTGTGCACGCGTGAAAGAACTCGTGATAACCGAATGTCTGCGGCCACGGGTCGGGCCAGCGCAGCCCATAGAACACCGCGCCGATGCTGTACAGCGCGCCGCCGACAGCCAGCAACACCGTGGCGGCAACTCCGGCGTTATGCAGAATCAACGGGGTGTACCAGATCGCCACCCAACCCAGTAGCAGGTACAGCGTCACCCCGAGCCAGCGTGGTGCCGACGGCCAGAACAGCGTCAGCGCGATTCCGGCCACCGCGCCACCCCACACGATCGCCAGCACGAAATGTCCCGTCCCGCGTGGCATGACCAGCCTGGCGAACGGGGTGTAGCTGCCGGCGATGAACACGAAGATCATCGAGTGGTCGAGCCGTCTCATCCATTTTCTGACGCGCTCCGACTCCCAGTTGACGCGATGGTAAATAGCGCTGACGGCGAACATCGCCACAATCGCCAAGGCGTAGGTCAGCGTCGAGTGCCCGGCCCGCTTGGATGCCAGCGCCCATGAGAGTGCTACCAGCACCGTCCCGGCGAAGAAGGCGCCGACGGCGCAATAGAGGTGGATCCAACCGCGCAAGCGCGGCCTGGTCAGAGCGTCGTCAGAATTGGCCTCGTAAATCATGGTCCCCTGGCCCGTGGCCGGATCTCCTTACAGTGTCCTCCCGTAGCGTTAGGAGTAGCTATGTCGCAGCTGTGAATTTCATCCACCGATGGCGAAAGGGGATCGCTGTGCAGACGAGCATCTGGGCTCGCTGGATGGTGAGGTACGGTGCGCCGCGCGCGTTCTTGGCGGTGCAGGCGCGCCGCGGACAACCCCTCGCCCGGTTTCTGTCGGGCCGGGCCCGCGGAGATGAGATGTATCGCCTGGTCGACGACATCAGGAAACAGGGCCGCCTGGTGCGAAGGCCTTTCGTGTGGGTAAGCGCAGACCACGAGATCTGCCGCATGGTGTTACGCGATGACGGGTTTGTGGTCACCAACATCGCGAATGCGCCTCTATCGCAGCCATTCCCGGCGTTGATGGACCGAACAGATCTGGGCCTGCCGAATCCGGTGGAGCGCCCGGCGATGGTGATGTCGGATCCCCCCGATCACACCCGTTATCGGCGCCTGTTCGCGCAGAGCTTCACTCCACGAGCTATCGACAGGCTCGGCACTCGAGTCGCAGAGATCACGGCGGAACTACTCGACGATTTAGAGCAGAACCCGCGGCCCGACCTGGTCGCCGACTTTGCGACGGAACTACCAGTGGCGGTCATCGCCGAGCTCCTCGGGTTGCCACATGATGCGCGCTCACAGGTGCGAGATTGGGGCTACAGTTTGGCCCCGCTGCTGGATTTCGGTACTAGCTGGAAGACATTTCGCCACGCCGTCGAGCGGCTGCGAGAGGTCGACCGCTACGCCGCCCAATTCATCGAACGGGCACGTGACGGCGACCCGGGCGACGATCCGCTCGGCCGCGCGGCCGCCGGCGGTGAGCTGACCCACCGCGAATTCGCGGCAAACGCCGCGCTTCTGGTCGGCGCCGGGTTCGAGACGACGGTGAACCTGATCGGAAACGGGATCGTCTTGCTGCTTGAACATCCCGAGCAGTTGGCCCTATTGCGTGCCGATCCGGGTCTGTGGCCGGCGGCGGTCGAGGAGATTCTGCGATTCGAGAGTCCATTACAGATGCTCGTGCGCACCGCACGCCGCGACGTCGAGATCGCCGGGGAGCACATCCCAGCCGGCGCGATGTTCGTGCTGTTGATGGGCGGCGCCAACCGCGATCCAGGCGTCTTCGCCGACCCTGGGCGGTTCGACATCACCAGACCCAATGCACGAGACCACGTGGCGTTCGGTTCAGGCATACACGGTTGCCTCGGCGCGGCCCTGGCGCGCATAGAGGGCGTCATCGCGCTGCGCACTTTATTCGAGCGGTTTCCGAGTCTGAGCCTGCGTGAGCGGCCCGAACCGCTCGAGCTGGTCACCTTGCACGGGTTCAAACGCCTACCCGCCGAATTGCGAACGAGGCCGGCCGGAGAAGCGCAGGGCGATACCTGAAACTCCCTGCCTCCCAAGCGATATGACGCCTGGGATCAGGAAGCGAAGCGCTTGCCGAGCCGATCGAACGCCGCGGGATGGCGACAGGCCTGGTATCCCTCATGGACAACGTCGTCCTGATCCGGGTGCTCTACGCCCATGCCCTCGTGGCCGCGCCGCGACTGGCGCTGGGCTGGCTCGCACCGTTTGGGCGACCCCTCGGTGACCCTCGCTTGGGTATGACCGGGATCTTCTTGTCGCTGTCGCGCATCCTCCCGGACCGCTATCCGCTGGGCGATGACGTGGGAATGTACATCGCGCTCGAGCACGAGTTCGGTCACTTGCTCGACGTCGGAGTCATCCAGCCGAGATGGAATCACCTCTACGACTGGTCCTCGGATGAGCTCGGTCATCCTGCGCTTCGCGACCTCTTGACTGATGACACCCCAAGCTACGCATGGGACATCGAGGACGCCGAAGTCTGGCGGTTCCAACCTTCCCGATTGGCCCCGTGCCGCACGTCGGATCGTCCGACCTTGAGCTTGCGGCCCTGTTAGCCGCGGTAGCTGGCCACCTTTGCGGCGTAGTCATCGAGCAATCGAAGCGACTCGTCGAGCGGCCGGGTGGGCAAGAGCAGCGCGAGCCGCTCGAAACCCAAACCTTCGGTCGCGCTCCAATACTCGGGGTCGGCCGGCGTGCCGAACATTGCCAGTGGAACATCGCGTCCGCCGCCCTCACGCATTTGATCAATGCGTTTGGTCAGACGCTCCACCGAGAGCGGGTTGGATATCCAACCGGCGTCGTGGCGGATCACCCGCTTCACCGTCGCGTCAGAATCGCCACCGATGAAGATCGGCGGGTGCGGCTTCTGAACCGGCTTGGGGCGCGAGTAGGCAGCATCGAAGTTGACGTATTTGCCGTGGTATTCAGCGGGTTCGGTTGTCCAGAGCGCCTTGATGGCCTCGATGCGTTCGTCGAGCAGTGCGCCTCGCGTTTTTGGATCGGTGCCGTGATTGCGCAACTCCTCGATGTTCCAGCCCGCGCCCACGCCGAACACGAAGCGACCGCCGGAGATGAGGTCGATGCTGGCGGCTTCCTTTGCCGTGATGATCGGATCGCGCTCAATCAGCAGCGCGATCCCGGTGAACAACTCAATGGACGAGGTCACCGCCGCCGCGGCGGCCAGCGTCACAAACGGATCGAGGGTTCGGTAGTAGATCGATGGCAGCTCACCGCCCTGCGGGTAAGCGGACTCCCGGCTCGCCGGAATATGTGTGTGTTCTGCGATGACCAGCGACGCGAAACCCCGCTCTTCGATCGCGCGCGCCAGCGATATCGTGTCGATGGTGTCGTCGTTGACGAACGTTGCGATGCCGAACTTCATGCTCACACCCTTGCCTGCCGTCGTTGATCTGCCGTCTCCCGCATTACTAACGCCCGCACACAGGCCGCTAATCCCGGTCAGGCGCCACCGCCACACCAGCCACACTGGCCACTAGCGCGAGAACGTATGCGTTGTGCCCGCCTCCGAGCGACAAATCGCGCCGCTACCACCCAGGTGTACATGAACTAGCTTCGCGCGGATATGTCGGTGTGGGCGGTCCTATCTTTGCCATCCGTCAAAGCCAACCGCAGCTGGGCGTAGGCAGCTACCAACGCGTCGCGCGTGAAGCCTCTGTTGAGGCCGCTCGGGTTGGCAAGCACCCAGGCTTCGGTCCCGGCGAATTCGATTGGCTGTGGGCCCCAGTCGATTTGAGCGATGCCGGTCATCGCCGAGAGCGCCGGCTTTCCTAGGAAGGCAGTCGTCCGCGGTCGATACTGACGGAGCAATGATCAGAACCTGTGGATGAGCCTTGGCGAGGTGGTGTGAAAGTGGGCGCACCTTCCCGAGGATGATCTGAAGTCCAAGGTTCTCTGATCAAGACCGGCGTTGGCGCGCTGGTTGGGAAGGTACGCCCATGCTCACGGTAGTTCACGACGCGGAATGCTCCAACGAGAAGAACGACGGTGTCGGTCGGTCGTTGCTCGATGAGATCGTCCGCGACGGCGCCCGACAGATGCTTGCGGCGGCGTTGCAGGCCGAAGTGGCCGCCTACATCGACGCCCATGCCGGAGAGGTCGACGACAACGGACGGCGCCTGGTGGTCCGCAACGGCTACCACCGGGAGCGTGAGGTGTTGACCGCGTCGGGCGCGGTCACGGTGACCGCGCCGCGCGTCAACGACAAGCGCGTCGATGCCGATACCGCAGAGCGGCAAAGGTTTTCCTCCGCGATCCTGCCAGCGTGGGCGCGCAAGTCACCGCAGATGAGCGAGGTTCTGCCGCTGCTGTATCTGCATGGCCTGTCGACGAGTGACTTCGGTCCGGCGTTGGAGCAGTTCCTGGGCTCGGGTGCGGGTCTCTCGGCCACGACGATCACCCGGCTCACCAGCCAGTGGCAAGACGAAGCCAAGGCCTTCCAAGTCCGTGACCTCTCGGACACGGACTACGTCTACCTGTGGGTCGACGGCATTCACCTCAAGGTCCGTCTCGAGCAGGAGAAGCTCTGTTTGTTGGTGATGATCGGGGTGCGCGCCGATGGTTGCAAGGAGCTCGTCGCCTTGGCCGACGGCTACCGGGAATCGACCGAATCGTGGGCCGATCTGCTACGGAGCTGCCGCCGGCGCGGGATGGCAGCCCCGGTGCTGGCTGTCGGTGACGGTGCGTTGGGGTTCTGGAAGGCGGTCCGCGAGGTCTTCCCGAACACGCGTGAGCAGCGGTGTTGGTTTCACCAGCAGTCCAATGTGCTTGCTGCACTGCCGAAGTCAGCGCACCCAGCTGCGTTGGCGGCGATCAAGGAGATCTACAACGCCGAGGACATCGACAAGGCGCAGATCGCGATCAAGGCCTTCGAGGTCGATTACGGTGCCAAGTATCCCAAGGCGGTCGCCAAGATCGTCGACGACGCCGACGTGCTGCTGGAGTTCTACAAGTACCCGGCCGAGCACTGGATCCACCTGCGCACCACCAACCCCATCGAGTCGACCTTTGCGACCGTGCGGTTGCGAACCAAGGTCACCAAGGGGCCCGGCTCCCGCGCCGCGGGAATTGCGATGGCCTACAAGCTGATCGACGCCGCGCAGGCCCGGTGGCGGGCCGTCAACGCCCCGCACTTGGTCGCCCTGGTCCGTGCCGGCGCGGTGTTCCACAAAGGCAAACTGCTCGAACGCCCCGTCGATATCACACCCGCCGAAACCAGCGAATCAACCGAAACGGAGGTCGCCTGAAACAACCTCATCCACAGGTCTTGACAATATCTCATACTGACGGATCTTGGCTTCGAAGCTTGGCCGTGCCAGCCGAAACTCTTGAACGGTGATCTCGCTTGCTTGCCGGGTGGGCCGCGCCACAACTGCGGTGATTCCGCAGCCAAACCGCAACAACTGCTGTTCGTCTGCGGGTCGCAATTGCGTATCGGTGAAGCCCGCGAGATGCAGCACTGCCCAGAATCGGTTGTTGCGGTGAGAGAAGTTATGCCCGTCGACAGCGGCGCTGTAGGCCGGGTTAATGCCGCAAAAGATCACGTCGAGATCCTCGGCGAGCACGTCGGGCGGATACCCCGTCACGGAATCGCCCTTCCCGCGCATGTGTCAACCGCGATTGCTTGCCGCACTGCCGACCCGAGCGTATCCGTGCATGAAGCCGAAGCCCGCGGAGCCCGACGCTGTTGAGATCCAGCTCCAGCGAGTCTTTGCGGAAGACAGTGGCGACGAAGCTGTTGCTACAGACTGAGCGCTATCGGCGACAGCGAACACATGTCACGACGCGAGCCGACACCGATCACGAGTAGAGTCAGCGGTGGTTGACAGCCCAGCCGGCCTGGAACATGCAGCCCCTAGAGGCAACTTGAGAGCGATCGCTCGCAACCAGGCAATTCGGTATTTCCCTCACGAAAGTTCACAATGCAAAGCCGTCCACAGCGGACTGTTACCCAGCACCTCGCGGTGCCGGGACCTACCCACACCGTGACCGCGCCCGACCTCCCCGGCCATGGCCTGTCCGACCCACCAGCCGGGGACTATTCGCTGGGCGCGCACGCCTCCGCGATGCGTGACCAGCTGGTCACGCTGGGCCATGCGCGGATGCGTACCGTCATTCACCGGCGGGGGCAGACGGTGGGAGCCGCCCAGCAACTCCACCACCACGGCTTCGCCAAACGTCTCTCCCACCCCGTGATGACACAGATCTCCGACGTGGGGCACTATGCGTACGAAACCGCTCCGGTACAGCTGGTTGAGACCCGCCACGGCGTGACCCATTCCCGGCCCGGGCATGTCTCTTCCTCCGATCATCAGGTGAGGCAATGATGGCCATCGCAGACGTAGTCGAATACGCCCATCTGAGCGCCGCGGACGTCGAGGCGCTAGCCCTCGGACTGGACGCGATCCGTCTCGACATCGAGGAATCGCGCGGCGCGAACGACAGGGCCTATATCCAGCGCACGATCGCTTTTCAACGTTGCCTCGACTTCGCCGCCCGCATCGCGATCGGCGCCAGCCGAACCAGGACCGGGTGGGTACTGGGAACGCTCGCCCTAGCCACGGCCAAGAGCATCGAGAACATGGAGCTCGGCCACAATATCGGCCACGGCCAATGGGACTGGATGAATGACCCCGAAATCCACTCCACCACCTGGGAGTGGGACATGGCGGGGCCATCCTCACAATGGAAGTACTCCCACAACTACCGTCATCACGTCTTCACCAACGTTGTCGGCGTCGACGACGACCTCGGGTACGGCGTTCTGCGGGTAACCCGTGACCAACAGTGGAAACCGAGCCATCTGGTGCAACCGCTGCGGCATCTGCTGCTGGCAATCGTTTTCGAATGGGGCATCGCCCTGCACGGCTTGCACTCCGAACGCGATCGCGCGCAGACTGACGACGAAAAATCCGCTTGCGCCCGGGATATGCGCCGGAAAATTGTGCGTCAGGCAGCAAAAGACTACTTGTTGTTCCCGGCGCTCGGAGGGCGGCGCTGGCGGCGCGTCCTGGTCGGGAATGCGCTGGCCAACTTACTGCGCAACCTCTGGGCATATGCGGTGATCTGCTGCGGTCACTTCGCCGACGGCGCCGAGAAGTTCACGCCTGAGACCCTGGACGGCGAGACTAAGCCTGAGTGGTATCTGCGACAAATGCTGGGCAGCGCCAATTTTCACGCCGGACCGGTGCTCGCGTTCATGAGTGGAAACCTCTGCTATCAGATCGAACACCATCTCTTCCCGGATCTGCCCAGCAATCGCTACGCTCAAGTCGCGAAACGGGTGCAGGCCGTCTGTGCCGCATACGACCTGCCCTACACCACCGGCTCACTACCCCGCCAATACCTGCTGGTACTGCGCACGATCATCAAACTGGCTCTCCCAGACCGATTTTTGCGAGAAACCTCCGATGACGCTCCTAAGGCCGCGTCCGAAAAGAAAATTCGCCGCCTCGCGAAAAGGCCGGCCCGAATAGGCGTCGGGAACGACACACTTCCCACCCCGGCAAGTCGTTCCGAATTCTCGATGACAGCCAACACCTGAATTGCCGCGACCCAGCAGGACGCCGACCTGGAGAACGGTCTCAGCCGCTGTCGAGTCGCGGAAAAAGGATTTCCTCAGCGAGCAGCTGTAGCGCGGCTGCAATCGGGATGGCAACAAGAGCTCCGACCATCCCGAGCAGCGCGCCACCGATCAAGACGGCCACGACGGTGGTCAGCGCCGGCACCTTCACCGCCCGTCCAATGATCTTGGGCACCAGCAGGTAGTCCTCGGCAAGCCGGAACACCACGAAGAACACGGTGGTTCCTATGCACACCGGAAGCGACACGGTGAGCGCGACGGCGCCGACGACCACACCCGCGATGGTCGACCCGACAACGGGAATCAAGTCGAAAATTGCCACGAAGATACCCAGCAGCAGTGGGTAGGGAACTGAGAAGGCCATCAGCCAGATGAAGGTGGCGCCCCCGGCGATGACCGAGATCGCCACGTTGCCAAGGACGTAGGCACCCACCTTGGCGAAGACCTCGCCACCGATGAGGATGGCGCGGGGCCGACGACTGTGCGGCACCAACCGGTACAGCGTGGTGCGGATGCGGGGCATGTCGACCAGGAAGTACACCGTGAGCACCGCGACTATGAGTATGTCGGCAACTGCTTCGAAGACGGCGGTGCCCGCACTGACCACATCGTTGAGAACCGATCCACCCGAGCCGTTGACGGCGTCGGTGATCCGCTGTTGTAGACGGAAGCGGTCGTTGAGCCTGCCGACTGCCGAGGAGTGGTCCTGGGCCTGCTGAATGTAATGCGGCGCTTCGTGTATCAGCTCACCCGCCTGTTGGGCGAGCGGGGGAATTGCGGCACCGACGAAGGCGCCCAGCAGCGCGAGAAAGATGACGAACACCAACGTCGTCGCCGCCCACCGCGGCAGTTTGTGGTTGACGAACCAGGAGGCGGCCGGTTCAAGACCGAGTGCAAGAAAGAACGCAACCCCGATAAGGACCAGGATCGAGGCCATGGATTCCAGGACACGGACTGCCCCGTAGGTGACCGCGACACCGGCGGCCGCTGCCATCCCGACGAAAAAGGGCGACCGCCGGTCAAACCGGTGCCCAGCCGGCCGAGGGGCTGTTCGTCGGAACTCATCTCGGCCGCAGTGGTTTCCGCCTCGGCGACCGGACCCTCCTGCTCGTGAGGTTGGGCAACCAGATCGTGATCCACCTCGGCGTCTCGACCTTCGGTGATGAGGTCGTTGTCAACTCCGGCCATTTGAAGCCTCCGCTAATCCGTCAGCGGAACAGATTCCGCATCCCCCGAGTACCCGCTTCCCGAGCTGCGAACAGGCCAGTTTCGATCGGATGCACTTTCCTATGCTTGCGTTCCTTCTATCGGGGTACTCGGCCGACCGACGCAGAAACTTCGGGTGTCCAACAGCGTGGCTACCGGATTCGTTTCTTTCCAAGCCACTTCACCTGGAGAACGCATGCCCGCACCTCGTAAAGCCGACCAGGCCAGCCCTAAGTTGACCAGCCCGACCGGTGTTACCAACGGCCAGACCTCCGACATAGATCCCCGGTCCCAGTCCGGTAAGTACCTGACCACTGCTCAGGGCCTCCGGCTGCCCGACACCGATCACTCGTTGAAGAGCGGGGACCGCGGTCCAACACTGTTGGAGGACTTCCATCTGCGGGAGAAGATCACCCACTTTGATCACGAGCGCATCCCGGAGCGCGTCGTGCATGCCCGCGGCGCCGCAGCGCACGGTGTGTTCGAGTCCTATGGCAACGCGAAGTCGGTCACCAAAGCCGGATTCCTTGGCAGGAAGGGCACGAAAACCGATGTCTTCACCCGCTTTTCAACCGTGCTGGGTTCGCGGGGTTCGGCCGACACGGTTCGTGACACGCGAGGGTTTGCTGTGAAGTTCTACACCGAGGAGGGCACTTTCGACCTGGTGGGCAACAACATTCCCGTTTTCTTCATCCAGGACGGCATCAAGTTCCCTGACATCATCCACGCCGCCAAGCCACACCCGGATCGGGAAATCCCGCAGGCGCAGTCCGCCCACGACACGTTCTGGGACTTCGTGTCGCTGCACACCGAGGCCACTCACCACGTGTTGTGGAATATGAGCGATCGGGGTATCCCGCGCTCTTACCGGACGATGGAGGGGTTCGGAGTGCACACCTTCCGGCTCGTCAACGCCGCCGGAAAAACCAGCCTGGTGAAGTTTCACTGGAAGCCAGTCGCCGGGGTGCATTCCTTGGTGTGGGAAGAGGCGCAGATCGCCGCTGGGTGCGACCCGGACTTTCACCGCCGCGACATGGCCGACGGCATCGAGGCGGGTGCGTTCCTCGAATACGAGCTCGGTATCCAGGTGATGCCCGATGACGGCAGCGACAGCTTCGAGGGGATCGACCTGCTCGACCCGACCAAGTTGGTCCCCGAGGAGCTCGCCCCGGTGCAGCTGATCGGGAAGATGACGTTAAATCGCAACCCCACCAACTACTTTGCCGAAACCGAGCAGGTCGCCTTCCACACCGGCAACCTGGTACCAGGTATAGAACCCACCAACGACCCGCTTATGCAGGCCCGGTTGTTCTCTTATCTGGACACCCAGATCACCCGGCTCGGCGGCCCGAACTTCGCGCAGCTGCCGATCAACCGGCCACACTGCCCGGTCAATGACATGCTCCGCGACGGGATGCACCAGACCGCCATCCACACCGGCCTGGCCCCGTACCACCCCAACAGCATTGACGGTGACGAGCCGCTGCTTGCCGGCGAGAAGGATGGCGGATACGTACAAACCGCACGTGCGATTTCAGGGCCTGCGACACGAGCCCAGCCGGCCTCGTTCGACGACCACTTCTCCCAGGCGACGATGTTCTACCGCAGCCTGAGCCCGATCGAACAGGCCCACGTGGTGGAGGCGTTCACATTCGAATTGGGCAAGGTCTACGAGCAGGACATCAAAAAACGCGAACTGCAGGTTCTGGCCAACGTCGACACAGAGCTGTGCGAGCAGGTCGCCGCGGGCCTCGGTTTGGCCGCGCCGAAAGGCAAGCCAGCGAAAGACGTCACAGTCTCGCCGGCGCTGGTGCAGATACTGGCCGAGCCCGGAAAGATCGATGGACGCAAGATCGGCGTCATCGCTGATGCTGGTTCCGATCTCGCCGGCGTATCGAAGCTGGTGAAGTCGGTCGCCGGGCTCGGCGTCACGGCGCTGGTGATCGCCCCGGTCGGCGGCGTGCTGAAGGCCGGTCGCCGTAGCGTCACGGCGGACCGGCCGCTGTTGACAGTGCGGTCGATCGAGTTCGACGCGCTCGTCGTGGCCGACGGTACGGCGGCGACCACCGATATCAAGCTGGTGGTTTTGCTCCAGGAAGCCTTCCGGCACTGCAAGGTAATCGCCGCGTGGGGGGACGCAGTCGCAGTCCTGCAAGCAGCAGGGATCACCGCCGCGGATCCGGGGATCGAGATCGCCGACACGGTGGACACCTCTTTTACCGCCGCGTTGGCAGCCGGGTTGGGACTGCACCGGGCGTGGGATCGCGCCGCCCTCGTGATGGCCTCCGCCGCACCTCCCGCGGGCTGATCACGCCTTGCCTTGGTTGCACCCCACCTCGGGGGAGTCGTGAATTGCAACGATGCTGACATGTCGTGGGAATGCCGCCTGCACAGGCGGGGGTTCCCTAGTCAATGTTGTTGTGCGTGAAGCCCTTTAACGCAGGCGCGGCCGATCCCGCTACCGCCGTCCTGCCCGATTGGTGATGCGGCGCCCGGTCACTCCCAGGTAGATACCGATGAGGATGCACGCGAAAACGGTGCCAACCAGAAAAGGAATGATCTTGAATCCGCCATTTTGGTTGGAGTACCCCAGTTTGTAAGACACCCACGTTCCAAGAAATGCGCCGAGCGCACCCAAGATCATGGTCATGATGACACCGATGTTCTGCCTGCCCGGCATGATGAGCCTGGCCAATCCGCCGACGAGAAGCCCGATGACGACAGCACCGACAATTGTCCCGATCATTTGACCTCCTCGAGTGGGTAGGGCCGCGCAGCTAAGAGTGGGGATACCCGCTTTTGTCGCGCTAACCCTATTGGTCCGCACTGCAGCGAGACCCCCAAGACAACTCGCGAAACGCAACGGAATGGCGCATCCCTCAGCGATCGATACCTTCGTGACCAGAGCGGACCAGCGCGTTGCCGGGAAGCAGGAAACCGGGCAACTGGAGCTTGCGGACTGCCCGTAGCGTCCCTGAAGGGATCACCCGCTTGAAGAAGACGCTGGCGTCGAAAGCCGCGCGCACTTCCTTGACGTAGGAACTCGGGAGACCGAATCGGATTCGGCCCTGGCTGACGTCGACGAGGTCGCCCCGCCGAAAGGACTCGACCAGCGACGCATGGGGTCGGGTCGGGCCGTATCTGGAAAGCCGATGATGTTCAGCGACGATGAGCGCCAGCTCGTCGGACCAATTCTCGCGGCCAGTCTCTTGCAGCCATGCGTCCTGCGCCTCGATCGACGGCACTAGGTAGTCGAGCGTGTCGAATGCGGCCAGGTCATGAAACGCTGCGGCGATCGCGAGCTTGTCGTCGCGGTCGGGTGCCGATGGAGCGAGCGAGCGGGCGAAGTTCACCACGCGGTACACGTGCGCTTTGTAGGCGTCGTAGCCGGCTTCGTCGCCGTGAGCATGCTGGCGGTGAGACTCGAAGATCTCATCGACCAGGGGCAAGCTGTGGAGTATCTCCGGCGTGATCACGGCTTGAGCGTACGTCTGTTGTCACTTCACATTCCGAGACCGTATGCACGATCGGATCGCGAACCTGGGAATCGAACCCGATGCTCTACCAGGTAATATGCGTTCTGATCTGCCGGTTCTGTCAGGTCGGGCATGCCAGGGCTAGGTCGTGTTCGATGGCCGAAACACCTATGATCCAAAGCGCCTGCGGGCCGAGGGCTTTGAGCACCACGGCGCGGGCCGGAACTAAGGAGCATAAACATCGTGAGAGCCCTCGTGGCGGGCGCCGCCGGGTTCTTGGGGTCCCACCTGTGCGATCGTCTTCGCCGCGACGGCATCGAGGTTGTCGGGCTCGATAACTTTTGTACCGGCAGGCGCGAGAACATCAAACACCTTGAGGGAGATCCGGGCTTCAGTTTCTTCGAGCACGACATCACCCGACCTACAGGCGCGGCCGCGGCGGGTCCGCTGGATGTCATCTTCAACATGGCGTGCCCCGCATCCCCGCGCGCCTACCAGCGCGATCCCCTGTTCACCCTTGACACGAACTACGTCGGGACGAGAAACCTCCTCGAATTGGCGCGCGAGAATGGGGCGACCATTCTGCAGGCTTCCACCAGCGAGGTTTATGGGGATCCGACGATCCATCCCCAGGTCGAGAGCTACTGGGGCAACGTCAACTCCTTCGGCGCTCGCGGCTGCTACCAGGAGGGCAAGCGGGTTGCGGAGACGCTGATGCTCGAGTACGCGCGTCGCTACGGTGTCGGTATCAAGGTCGTCCGCATCTTCAATACCTACGGTCCGAGGATGGACCCCGCGGACGGTCGAGTCATCTCCTCGTTCATCGTCCAGGCGCTGCGGGGAGAAGCGATCACCGTCTTCGGAGACGGCACCCAGACCCGTTCCTTCTGCTACGTAGACGACCTCATCGACGGGCTGGTGAAGATGGCGGCGAGCGAACCCGCCTTCACCGGACCAGTCAACCTCGGCGGCCGGGCCGAACTTACCGTTCTCGAGACGGCGAGCATCATCAAGGAAATGACCGGGTCCTCCTCGGCGACGGTGTTCGAGGCGCTGCCGCCGGAGGACCCGAGGAAGCGCACGCCGGACATCGATCTCGCCGAGTCCAAGCTCGGCTGGCGTCCACAAGTCCCTTTCGCAGCGGGGGTCGCTCAGACCATCGACTATTTCAGAGCGTCATCGGATGTGGCTCCTCAAGGCACGCCGTGAGATTTGCACTCGCGAGCTTGGGAAGTCGAGGCGATGTCGAGCCGTGCGCGGCCATCGGCAGGGAGTTGCAGCGCCGAGGTCACGAAGTGTGCCTGGCGGTCCCGCCTAACTTTCTTGGCTTCATCGAGTCTGCCGGGCTCGCTGGGGTTGGCCACGGCCGGGACCAAGTGCTGCACAACGCGAATATCGAACGCAAGTACGGGGATACGCCGCATCCCATGATGGCGGCATGGGAAGTTCTGAGTCATATCAACGAACTATGGCCGGAACTGGGCACGTCGCTGACGTCGCTGGCCGATGGGGCCCACCTGCTATTGACGGACGCAAGCGAGCAGGGGTTGGCCGCCAATGTTGCGGAGTACTACGACATTCCGCAGGCCGCGCTGCACATCTTCCCGCTCGAGCCTGGCGATACGGATCGGCAGGTAACCAAAGCGGCTGAAGACGCGCAACGCCGAGCACTGGGCCTGCCAGAAGAAACGGGCCCCTCGACGCGACGGTCGCTGGAGATCCAGGCGTACGACGAACTCTTCTTTCCCGGGCTGGCCGCCGAATGGGCGAAATACGACCTCCGACGGCCTTTCGTTGGCGGGCTGACGCTGGAGTTGCCGGCGGGCGCCGACGACGACGTCTCGTCGTGGATTGCCGCCGGAACGCCGCCGATCTACTTCGGCTTTGGCAGCAGCGTGCGACTCCCCTCTGCCCCTGAGACGGTCGCGGTGATCAGCGCGGCTTGCGCGCAGCTAGGCGAACGGGCGCTGATTTGCAGCGGCTCGAGTGATTTCGCCGGCATCCCACATTTCGACCACGTCAAGGTCGTCAGCACGGTGAACCACTCGACCGTCTTTCCCGCTTGCCGCGCGGTCGTCCATCACGGAGGCCCCGGCACCACGTTCGCCGGCATCCGCGCCGGAGTGCCGACGTTGGCCCTGTCGGTCTCGGTCGATCAGCCGCTGTGGGCCAATACGGTCACCCACCTGGGAATCGGCATCGGGCGCCCCTTCTTTGAGGCGACGTTGGATACGCTGGTCGCGGATCTGCGCTCCATCCTTACTGAACACTGCGTCAGTCGAACCCGTGAGGTCGCCGCCCAGATGGCCACCCCCGACGAAAGCGCTGCTGCTGCAGCAGATCTCCTCGAAGAAGCCGCCCGTCTCGGGCACGTTGACTGATCGGCGAAGGAGCGGTTATGACCGATCCCTGGATTCTCTATACCGAGGAGATGGACCAGGTCGACGGCTGGTTCTATCAGGCCGACGTCGAACTCTTCGGCAACCTACTCGCTCGCCAGACGGCCGAGGGCATCAAGGGGGACTTGCTGGAGATCGGCGCATATCAGGGCAAGTCGGCCATCTTGATGGGTTACAGCCTCCGTGACGATGAAGAATTCGTGATCTGCGATTTGTTCGGCGCCGTGATGGAGCACGCCGACATCGCTCAGGACCCACGCCAGGAGTACTCGGGCCTCGAGCAGGAGCAGTTCCTGGCCAACTGGGATCGGTTCCACACTCGCCGGCCAACCCTTGAAGTCTGCGAGTCATCACAGCTCGATCTCGGAGACCGCATAATCCGTTTCACGCACATCGACGGTTGTCACAGCTACCAGTGCGTCGCCAAGGACATCAGCCTCGCCGTCACCCACGCGGGCCAACGGGGCGTGATCGCGATGGACGACTATCGAGGCGTCCAAACCCCCGGCGTGGCCGCAGCCGTCTGGCAGGCAGTCGGCAACGGTGTGTTGTTCCCCTTCGCGGCGACATATACGAAGATCTATGCTTGCACCTCGGCCGTTGATCAGAAGTACTGGTCAGAGCGGATGCGGACTCGGGACGACAACATCTACTTCCCCGACTTCGAGTTGCCGTCATACCGCGGCGTGTCGGCCACCCAAATTCAGAAATCGGTCGCTGAGGACTGACTGGCATGCCGCCCAGCCGCATCGGGTCTCCTAGGGAAAACCTGTTGCACGGCTTAGCATTTCGCCAGGCGTGACCCTCGGTCGCGATGCGCTCGACGTGCGCGCGGTGTCCGCGCGTGGCCGTCGATCGGTGAACATCGCCACGAGTGCAGATTACTAACTGACAGTTGATTGCCACTTCCGTCGGTCCTACGGTGGACCGAAGTGACAAGTGACTGTCGTTTACGTTTCGTCGGTTCAGGATGGGGAGAGGGGAAAAATGACCGTCCACACCGCCACCCGAGCGTGTTCGACGCCGGCCTGCCCACGATCGAGTACGACGTAACCGGAGCGCCCGCAGAGGTCTATCCGCAACTTCTGGCAGCCCAACGACAGGCACCTATCGCACTGGGACCGCTTGGGCCGGGGTTGCGTCCATCTAGGTGGTGTACGAGTCGGACCTGATTAGCGGTACCGGCGTGTCGTAGCCGAATGATTGAAGGTCATCGCGTGATTCTTCGACAGACCGACCAAAGTCACTCGAGCAAAGGAATCAACGCGATGACCACTGCCCACAATATCGACCTGCCTGCCGCGCTGGCCGAACGACTCACCACCACCCACCCCGACGTGCTGCGCGAACTGTTGTCGACGTTCATCCACACCCTGATGGGTGCGGAGGCCGACGCCCTGTGCGGCGCCGGATACGGTGAACGCAGTAGCGAGCGCATCAATCAGCGAAACGGCTACCGTCATCGCCAATTCGTACCCGCACAGGATCATTGGATCTGGCGATTCCCAAGCTACGGCAGGGTTGCTACTTCCCGGACTGGCTGCTGGAACGCCGCAAACGGGCCGAGCGGGCCCTGACCACCGTGGTCGCTACCTGCTACCTACTCGGGGTGTCTACCCGGCGGATGGACAAGCTCGTCGAGACGTTGGGCATCACCAGCTTGTCGAAGTCTCAAGTCAGCGTGATGGCCAAGGAGCTCGACGTCGCGGTCGAGGCGTTCCGGAGCCGGCCGCTGGACGCCGGCCCGTACACGTTCGTCGCCGCCGACGCCCTGGTGCTCAAGGTCCGCGAAGCCGGGCGGGTGGTCAACGTGCACGCCCTGATCGCGGTCGGGGTCAACGCCGAGGGATACCGCGAAATCCTGGGCATCGACGTCAGCACCGCTGAGGACGGCGCCGGGTGGTTGGCGCTCTGGCGGTCGCTGACGGCCCGGGGCCTGTCCGGGGTACGGCTGGTCACCTCCGACGCGCACGCCGGGCTGGTGGCTGCGCTAGGCGCGACTCTGCCCGGAGCTACCTGGCAGCGGTGCAGAACCCACTACACGACCAACCTGATGGCGAAGACTCCCAAGAGTTCGTGGCCGTGGGTGCGTACCCTGTTGCATTCGGTGTTCGACCAACCCGATGCGGAATCGGGTGCTGCTCAATATGATCGGATCACCGACGCACTATCGGACCAGCTCCCCAAGGTCGCCGATCACCGAGAGGCGGCCCGACCGGATCTGCTGGCGTTCACCAACTTCCCCAAGCAGATCTGGCGCCAGATCTGGTCGAACAACCCCCAGGAACGCCTCAACAAGGAGATCCGCCGCCGCACCGACGTCGTCGGCATCTTCCCCGACCGCAACGCGCTGATCCGCCTCGTCGGTGCCGTGCTGGCCGAACAACACGACGAATGGGCCGAATCCCGGCGCTACCTCGGCCTCGACGTCCTCAGCAAATCCCGAGCAGATCAGAACTCACCGACTGAACAGGAGGACACCCCCGCGGCACTGACCGCCTGAACCAAACCTCGGAGAATCACACGACTAGCTCGTACACCACGTCCCTGGACTTGACCTGGGCCGGAAATACTTTCGTACGAGCTTGTGCGAACCGTCCTCCGGGACAATCGGTTCCAGATCCCACCCGGCTACATTCTCGCCGCCCAGGGCATCACCTCCGGACCTCTGTGGGAAAAGGTCGTCGGCTCGTTATTGGGCGTGGAAGGGGCCGAACACCAGCGCGTCCGCAGCGTCGTGTCGAAAGCGTTCACCCCCCGCGCGGTTGAGCGCCTGCACGCCACGATCGTGGACGTGATCGACGAAATCGTCGAACCGATCGGCCGTCGGGGTCACTGCGACGTCGTCACCGACATCGCGCGACCCTATCCCGTGCCCGTCATCTGCGCCCTGCTCGGCGCGCCCCGCGAAGACTGGCAACAGTTTTCGGTCTGGGCCGACACCATCTTTAAAGCGTTCACCTTCCCCTTCACCACCGACGGCGTGCCCGAGGTGATGCGCGCGTGGAACGAGCTCGACGTCTACGTCGACGACATGGTCGCCCGGCGCCGCCACACCCTGACCGACGACCTGCTGTCCGACCTCATCCGCGCCGAACACAACGGTGATCGACTCAACGCCGAACAATTGCGCATGCTCGCCGCCGCTCTGCTGCTGGCTGGCACCGATACCACGCGCAACCAGGTGGCTGCCTCGATCGACGTCCTCTGCGATCACCCTGACCAGTGGGAACTGTTGCGAGACACGCCCGACTTGGCACTGCGCGCGGTCGACGAAACCATGCGCCACTCCGGGATCTCCAACTCCTTGTTGCGCACCGTCACCGACGATGTCGAACTCGCTGGAATACTCTTTCCCGCCGGGACGATGATCTTCGCGAATACCGCTGCGGCCAACCGTGATCCCGCAATCTACGACGATCCCGACCGCTTTGACATCACCCGCAAGGGATTGCCACCAATCCTGACCTTCGGCGCGGGCGTGCACTACTGCCTCGGGGCGAACCTGGCCCGGTTGGAAATCGCCGAAGCCCTCAAGACCGTCACCCGGCGGATATCGAACCCCCGCCGGACCGGGCCAGCGCCGTGGAAGCCGTTTTTCGGGCTGAGCGGCCCAACGAGCCTCCCCATCGCCTTCGACCCCTAGATCAACATCTACTACCAATTACTCGGCGAGTAATCCTTGAGGAAGCAGCCGTGCAGATCTTCGCCGGACTCCCCGCGGACGATGGGGTCATACACCCGGGCGGCACCGTCGACGAGGTCGAGCGGGGCGTGGAAACCCTCGTCGGCAAGCCGCAGCTTTGTCGGGTGTGGACGCTCGTCGGTGATCCAGCCCGTATCGACGGCGGTCATAAGAATGCCGTCCTGCTCCAGCATTTCGGCGGCGCTGGTGCGGGTGAGCATGTTCAGTGCGGCCTTCGCCATGTTGGTGTGCGGATGCCCCGGGCCTTTGTAGGCCCGGCTGAACTGCCCTTCCATCGCCGACACGTTCACTACGTAGGTGCGGCGGGCAGGTGAAGCGGCCATTGCCGGGCGCAGCCGGCTCACCAGAATGAACGGCGCGGTCTGGTTGCACAGCTGAACCTCGAGCAGTTCCATCGCATCGACCTCGTGCACGCGTTGGGTCCAACTGTTGATCGACGCGGTATCGGGCAGCAGGCCACCCGCGTCGATGGCAGTGCCCGCGGCGATCCGGTCTGGGGTCGCGCTGCGAGCGACGAGCGCCAGTTCGGTCACCGCGTGCGGTGCGTGCTGGTCGGCGAGGCTCCCGGCAAGTGCGGCCGGATGGGCGTCGCTGACCCGGTCGAATGTGATCACGTCGGCTAGTTCCGAGACGAGTTCCGGTGGCGGGGTGCGCTCCCCCTCGACGAGCGCCGCGTAGGAGCCAGGTGCTCGGCGCACCGTCTGGGCGGCGTTGTTGATCAGGATGTCCAGCGGGCCCTGCGCGGCCACGTCGTCGGTGAGCGCGACGACCTGAGCGGGGTCGCGCAGGTCGATGCCCACGACACGGAGCCGGTGCAGCCAGTCGGCACTGTCGGGCATCGCAGCGAAGCGGCGTACGGCGTCGTTCGGAAAACGGGTGGTGATGGTCGTGTGGGCGCCGTCGCGGAGCAATCGCAGCGCGATGTACATCCCGATCTTCGCGCGGCCACCGGTGAGCAGGGCTCTCCTACCGGTGAGGTCGGTGCGAGCCTCGCGCTTGGCGTGGCTGAGTGCGGCGCAGGCCGAACAGAGTTGGTGATAAAACGCGTCGACCAGCGTGTAGTGGGTTTTGCACATGTAGCAGGCGCGCGACCGGAGCAATGTGCCTGCGGTGGCTCCGGCCGCGGTGGAGACCAGGGGCAGGCCAGCAGTCTCGTCGTCGATACGGCCTGGCGCGCCGGTGGCGGTGGCCGCGACGACGGCCTGATCGGCGGCCGCGACCGCGTCGCGCTTGGCGTGGCGACGGGCCTTCCTGACCGATTTGAATATGCCTGCGGTGGCCCGACGCACCGTGACGGCATCGGGGTGCTCGGGCGGCAACGCCTCGATGTCGGCCAGCACCTGCAGGCACGTGTTGAGTTTGTCCGGGTCAATCGCGTTCACGGTGGAAGAGTACGGCGTTATTCACGTACCGCATCGCCACGTACTCCAGTGGCTTCGTGCTCGAGGTTTAATGGCCTCAGGCGGCGAAGTCGCCGACGATGGTCATTTTGTTGCCGTCAGACGCGGTCGCGAAGCCGGCTGCGGTGTATGCGCAGTTCAGGATGATCGCGCGGTGCGGAGGACTTTGCATCCACAAGTCGAGCGCTTCGCTCGGATTCGCCGCCGATCCGGTGCCCCAGAAGACGACCTCACCGCTGTACGGGGTCCGGTAGCCCGCATCCGTGATACGCACCTGCGGTGAAGAGCCGTCCGAACCGATATGGCCATTCACGCCGTTCCTCAGCATGTCGTCGGCGTGCCGCTGTGCTGCTTCTGTCAGACGCGGGTCGTCGCCGATCACCCCGCACGCCTGGCGAACCCGGTTGACGCCGCTGTACACCGCGGACCCCGCACCGTCGGCGTGCGCGGCCAGATTAACGGTTCCGGGAGCCGTTACAAACAAGACGCCGAGCGAGAACACGGCGATCACCTTGACTTTCATCGTCACGTTGCCTGGTGCCACGCATTGCTTTTCGTTCTTGGGCGAGCAAACGTTACCGTCTCGTGACCATGGCGCGGTGCGGCCAAAATGGAAATCCACGAGTTCGCGCCGACCCCGATATTGGACCCACGCGCAGCAACGCTTAGTGGCCGGCCTCGATGGCGGTAACGGTTTCAGCCGCATCGGTCCCACAGACGTTCCGCAGGTTCACTGTTCCGGCGGCGAGCAAGTCGTCGACGCGACGCTTGAGGTCGCCGGACGAGATGTGGGCGTAGAGGTTTGCGCCCGGGCATGAAGTTGAGGCCAGGTCGCGGTGCCCGGCCAGGGTGTCGATGGCGATGTGAAACGTTTGGGTGGCCCAGGCGAACGCGAGAGCGGCCGCATGGAGTTGGGCGTCCGAGACGACTTCCTGGTCGAAGTCTCCTTCGCACAGGACCAGGAAGTGGCCCGTCGTGTCGTAGTCCGTCGCAGTGTCACCCGCGATCTGGGGCGTGCGCAGTTCGTAGATGTTGCCGTGGCGGTCGATGCCGACGTGATAAGCGATGTCGACCCATCCCTTTTGGTCTTGGTGGTAGCGCTGATCTTGGCGGAGGCGACCCGGGGCGTTGCGGTTGTCGCCGAGGACGACAGCCTCGTGATGCAGGGTCATGCGGGTGATGGTGTGGGGTCTGCCGCCGGCTCGAGCGGGACGAGCGCCCCAGGCATCTCGACACAACATGACTGCTGACTCTGCGCTAAGCGGTACGGCGGACGCAGCCGTCGGCGTAAGTGGCGGTAGTGCAGCCGCTGGGTTCGTCCAAGGAGACGGTCGCGTCGGACTGTCAATCGTACGAGTCGCGGGGTCAGTCACAGATTGCGAGTGTCCGCACCCGCTCACGATCGCCACGGCCCCTGCACCGCCGACCAACTGCAGCAGCCGGCGACGGCTGACGGGCTCATTGCCAACGTCGCGACCGCCAGACGTGACTGCGTCCATGACGAACACGATACGAAGCGCTTTCGCTACCGGGGTCGCTACAGCGAAACCGGCAGATCGGATTGTCTAGCACCCGGTACTTCCCGGGTGACGCGCACACCGATGCGCCATCGCCTGACAACAAGAGAGGTCAGACGATGCGAGCCTCCCAGCCGGCCTGCAAGTGCTTCGGTCCCAACGGCCAGGGTCCGTTACCTGCCTGCACCCACCGCAGCAACATGTGAGATTGCGCCGGGTCTGATCCGACGACATGACGTCGGGGTCTACCCCGACGGGGCCAAAACCGAATCCGCTCTTGAAATTTCGCAAACAGAACAGGGTAATGCAGCGGTTTGCCGGGTAGAAGTGTCCGCGCGGCGAAAGCACGCGAAACCCGCCTAGGGTCAACTTCACCATCGATAGCTGCTCAACTCGGCTCGCAACGCGCACAACTCGACGTTGATCTGGTCACCCTGACAGGCTGCCGACTGTCGACGTGCACCCTTAACCGTCCACCGGCAGGACTCAACGGGCCCCCGATAGCAAGCGAAGTGGCCACCGAACCGCGATCACCCTGCCGTTGCGAACCAATATCAAGGCCCCTGACATGGTTTGAACGAGGAGTCACGATGGTACGCATTGGTCGTGAAAAACATTGCTCGCGTTGCAGTATCGGTATTTATCCTCTCTTCAGGCCTTGGGCTCGTCGGCTTAGAAGCGACTACTGTGGCCCAGGCCCAACCTGGTCCGTTCCCGCAATGGTGTCCCGGTGACTTCTGGGACCCGATTTGGGGTGGCAACCCGGATGGATTCCACTGTCACGACGGTGGTCCCGGCTGGCAAAATGGCCCGCGTGGCTGGAATCACGACGATGGCCACGGCGGCGGCCCTGGTCATGACGACGTCCACGGCGGCCGGCGTTAAGCGGACACTCCTGGCGATTCGGGACTGCGCACAGTTGTGCGCAGTCCCGTAATCGCAAGAGCTCGATTGTTATTCGAGTCCCCGCGTCACTACGTCCACCCGGTGGTGGGTATTGGTGACACATTAAAGATCGTGCCAGGCCCGCCTGACCCGAGTTGAGCCGATGACGGTGGGATCCGGTTGGCAGCGCTACGTCGCTACGTCACCGAGCAACTGGAGCCGCCCTATGTCGAAGAATCACACGACGACGTCATACACCACGTCCCCGGAACCGACTGCCTCGCTCTCCCCGCACACGGAAGCCCCATCGGAGGCGAGTACACGAGTCAGGTACCGCGCCAACGCTGTTGGCGTCGGATGATCGAAGACAATGCTGGTCGGTAGCTTCAAGCCGCTAATCGATTTAAGCCGGTTCCGGAATTCGACAGCGCCCAGCGAATCGAAGCCCAAATCCTTGAACTCCTGATCGGCACCAACCGCGTCCGCGGAGGTGTATCCGAGCACGGCGGCCGCGTGCGAACGCACGATGTCGAGCAGTTCGCGTTCCTGTTCGGATATGCTCATCGACGCGAGCCGCTGTCGGAGATTAGAAACGGATTCGACTGCGGCAGCGGTGCGCCGGGTGGCGCGGATCAGACCGCGGAACATCGGTGGCAGTCCCGTGCCCGCCGGATCGGACCGGATGGCGGTGCGGCTGATTTGTGCCGACATCACGAACGAGCGTGCCTGCCAGAGCGCTGCATCGAACAGCGCGAGGCCGTCCTCTGAGGACATCGGGATAAATCCCATACGAGACAGGCGGGCCCGATCACGCTCGTAGAGGTGCCCCGTCATCCCGGTGGCTTGTGCCCACCATCCCCATGCCAAAGACACACCCGGCAGTCCCCGGTGCCGGCGATGCTGCGCGAGCCCGTCGAGAAACGCGTTCGCGGCCGCGTAATTGGCCTGACCGAGGGAACCGAACAAGCTGGCAACAGAAGAAAACATAATGAATGCCGACAGGTCCATGCCCGCGGTGAGTTCGTGCAGGTTCCACGCAGCATCGATCTTCGGTCGCAGCACCGCCTCCAGGTGGCGTTGTGTCTGAGCCCCGAACACGGCGTCATCGAGCACCCCGGCGGCGTGAATAACCGCGTTCAATGGGTGTTCGGCAGGTAACCCGGTGAGGAGCGCCTGCAACGCATCCCGGTCTGCCGCGTCACACGCTGTGATCTGTACGGACGCGCCGAGTTCGGTTAGTTCGGATTCGATCGCGGCAGCACCGTCGGCCGCCGGGCCCCGCCGGCTGATGAGCAATAGATTGCGCACGCCATGGCGCGTCACCAAATGCCTCGCCAGCAGCGAACCAAGCACACCTGTACCACCGGTAATCAACACGGTGCCTTCGGAGTTCAGTGGCGTGGGCACACTGAGGACCAGCTTGCCGACGTGGCGCGCACGACTCAAGAATCGATAGGCATCCAATGCGTGTCGGATGTCCCACGCATGCGCCGGAAGTGGATGCAGCTCGCCGTTCTCGAAAAGCTCTACGAGCTCGCCGAAGATCTCCTGAGCGCGGTCGGGACCGGCCTCGAAGACATCGAAAGCTCGATACTGAACACCGGGATGCCGTGCTGCGATCTCGGCGGATGCTCGGATGTCGGCCTTGCCCATCTCGATGAATCGCCCGCCACGCTTAAGAAGTCGTAGCCCTGCGTCGATGAACTCGCCTGTCAGCGAATTGAGTACGATGTCAAAGCCCGCCCCGCCGGTCACCTCGCAAAATTTCTGCTCGAACTCAACCGTGCGCGAATTCGCGATGTGGTCGTCGTCGAATCCCATGCTGCGCAGGCGTTCCCATTTGACCGGGCTGGCCGTCGCATACACCTCGAGGCCCCAACGCCGGGCCAGTTGCACCGCCGCCATGCCAACCCCACCGGTCGCGGCGTGCACCAACACCCGCTCGCCCGCGCCGGCATGCGCCAGATCTGCCAATCCGTAATACGCGGTGAGGAACACCGCCGGCACCCCCGCCGCCTGCGCGTAGGACCACCCCGACGGGATCGGCGCGATCATCCGATGATCAGCGACGACAACAGATCCCGCGCCGTTGAACATACCCATCACCCGATCGCCAGGGACGAACCGGACCACATCCTCGGCGACCTCAAGCACGACGCCCGAACCTTCGCCGCCGACGTCGGCGTCAGGGTCCGGGTAAACACCCAGCGCGGTCAGGACGTCCCGGAAGTTCACTCCAGTGCACCGCAGGCCGATGCGCACTTCGCCGGACTCCAGGCGCCGATCGGACTCAGGCCACAGGCGAAGGAAAAGGTTCCGCGAATCCAGCGTGCCGTTGCCGTGGGTGCTGAGGCGCCAGGTGGTGTCCGCCTCAACGAGTTGAGCGCTCCCGACGCGCTCGTCGGAGAGCCGCGCCAGCCGCGGCGCAAAGGAGACGCCATCGCGGAGCGCGAGTTGTGATTCATCACGACTTACGGCTTCACTGACCGCAACATCGGATTGGGACCAGTCGTCGATATCGACCAACGATATTTGGCCGGGATTCTCGGCCTGTGCGGTACGCAACAACCCCCATACAGCGGCCTGGGCGAGATCGGCGACGTCTTCGGATGAGTCGATCGCGATCGCCCCGCACGTGAGCACGACCAGTCGCGCGTCGTCGCCACGGTTTTCGTTTGACAGCCAATTCTTAGCTCGATGCAGCGCATGTGTCAGCGTCTGTCGCGTCCCCTCGGGCAGCGCTAGATCGGTTGCAACCGTTGTCAGGCAACGCAGTACGGTTACGTTATCCGTAGCGATCTCTTCCGTGCCGCCCTTGGGCGTTGCGAGCGCTACCCAGTCAAGCGCGTACAGTGCATCATCGGCCACAGTGCTCACGCGAAACTGATTGGGAGAAACACCTTTCAGGGCGAGCGAATCGATACGGCCGATCGCCCCCCCCCGGGTGTCCATCACAGCGATAGAAATCCGGTCGTCGTCATCAAACGCGATCCGTGCCCGCACCTGCGTTGCTCCGACCACATCCAGCGAGACGCCTTGCCATTCGAACGGCAGCCGGGCGACCTCCGGTGCCGCCAGGATGCCGCCAACAAATGCCCCGTGCAGGACAGAATCGAGTAGCGCCGGATGCAAACCAAACCTGCTCGCGTCGGACCTCTGTTGCATCTGCTCCGGCAGCATCGCCTCCACGAAGACTTCGCCGTTATGACGCCACGCCGAGCGCAAGCCGCGGAATGTCGGTCCGTATTCGTATCCCCGAGCGGCCAGCCCTTGATACAGCTCGGAAATATCGATACGTTCCGCGCCGCCAGGCGGCCATTGTTCGATCTCCGCCTGGCGGGTGGGCGCGGCGTCCGGGCCGAGCACACCCTCGGCATGGCGCGTCCACCGCCGGTCCACACCATCGTCGATTCGCGAGTAGATTCCAACCGGACGTTCGCCGGACTCAGTCCACTCACCGACGACCACTTGCACTGCTACACCGCCGTGTTCGCCGATGACAAACGGAGCCAGCAGAATGAGCTCATCCACCCGCGGGCTTCCCGCGCATTCGCCTGCGTGTAGGGCCATCTCGACCATGGCCGCACCCGGCACTAGCACCGTCCCGAACACCTTGTGGTCGGCGAGCCACGGGTGAGTCGCGAGCGATAGTCGACCGGTGAGAATAATTTCGTCCGAATCTGCCCGCGCTACAACGGCACCGAGTAGGGGGTGCTCCGCACCGGTGATACCGAGACCGCTCGCGTCGACGACTCCGGGCCCGGGGTCCATCCAATAGCGCTTGTGTTCGAACGCGTAAGTGGGCAAGTCGATCTGACGCGCGCCAGTGTCTTGGAACATGGCCGCCCAGTTGGGCGATTTCCCGTTCACGTGGGCCTCGGCAGCGGAAAGTACGACCCTCCGCATGCCGCCTTCATTGCGTCGAAGCGTCCCAACGACGGCGTGGTCGTCGCCGTAGTCCTCCAGTGATTCCTCGATCCCGATGGTCAGCACTGGATGGGGACTGGATTCAATGAAGGTGTCGAAGCCGTGCTTGTACGCCCATTGGACGGCCTGGTCGAATAACACCGGTTGGCGCAAATTGGTGAACCAGTAGTCGCCATCGAGGCTTGACGTGTCCACCTCGGTACCGGTGACCGACGAGATAAACGCGATATCGCAGCGTCGCGGCCCCAACCCTGAAAGCGACTCGCTCAGGGTCTCCCGCAACCGATCGATCTGAGCGGAATGGGAGGCGTAATCGACGGGAATCCGCTTGACCTGCACCTCGTCCCGCTCGCATTCGGCAATGAGCTCGTCTAACGCCGCAGCATCCCCGGTGACGACGGTCGAACACGGACCATTATGCGCGGCAACCGAAATCGATCCAGCCCACGGTTCGATGAGCGTGAGAACCCGTTCAACCGGTCGTGCGATCGAGACCATGCCACCGGTTCCCGCGATTTCAGTGAGTGCCCTGCTACGCAATGTGACTACCTGCGCCGCCTCTCGCAACGAAAGGGCGCCTGCGACGTAGGCCGCCGCTATCTCGCCCTGCGAATGGCCGATCACCCCATCCGGTTCGATCCCCTGCGCTCGCCACTGAGCCGCCAGCGACACCATCACCGCAAACAGGACTGGCTGCACCACATCGACCCGGTCGAGGTCCGGGGCGCCGGCGCCGTTGCACACAACCTCAAGCAGCGACCAGTCGACAAACTCGGCGAAAGCCTTGTCGCAGAGTCCCATCTGGCCGCCGAACGCTGGCGCGGAGTCCAACAGTTCGACCGCCATGTCCGCCCATTGCGATCCCTGGCCGGGGAAGACGAAAACGGTTCGACCCGCGGCAGTTGTGTTTCCGGCGACTACGTTGGGTGCAGGCACGCTGTCGGCGATCGCCGTCAACGCGCTCAACAACTCGTCACGGTCGGCTCCGACCGCGACCGCGCGGTGGCCGAATAATGCCCGGGTGGTGATCAGCGAATACGCCACATCACCCGGATCCAGGTCAGGGTGCTGCTCGACGAAGGATCGCAACCGGGCCGCTTGCTCAGCCAATGCGGGTGCCGACTTCGCGGATAATATCCAGGGGACGATGACTGGACGCTGGGCCGCCGACTCCTCGGTCGCAAACTCCGCTGGCGCCTGCTCGAGTATCACGTGGGCATTCGTTCCACTGATGCCATACGAGGACACACCGGCGCGGCGCGGCTGGTGCGGCTGGTCAGGCCACGCGCGGGCGCTACCGACCACCTCGATCGTTCCGGACGACCAATCCACTTGGGGTGTAGGAGAATCCAGATTCAGCGTCGCAGGCACCACCCCGTGCCGAATTGACTCTATAGCCTTGATCATCCCGGCGACGCCTGACGCCTGCTGCGAATGACCGATGTTCGATTTGACCGAGCCGATCAGCAGTGGCCGCGCAGCCGAGTGCGCATTGCCGTATGTCGCCTGCAGGGCTCTGGCTTCGATCGGGTCGCCCACCTTGGTTCCTGTGCCATGCGCCTCGACCACGGCGACGTCACCGGCATCCAGGCCTGCGTCCGCCAGAGCCCGCCAGATCACCCTTTGCTGTGCTGAACCGCTCGGGGCAGACAGCCCGTCGGAGGCTCCGTCCTGGCCGACGGCGCTACCCCGGATCAGGGCTATCACTGGGTAGCCGAAGCTGCGCGCGGACGACAGCGTGGCCAACACCAGCACGCCAGCACCCTCGGCGACGCCGAACCCGTCCGCTGCCGCAGCGAATGGCTTGCATCGGCCGTCTTCGGCCAGCGCGCCATGCCGTCCAAGGCCGACGAGAATGCTTGGCGAGCACACCACGGTGGCCCCGCCCACCACCGCTAAGCCACATTCGGCCGACCGCAACGATTGCATCGCGAGGTGTACCGCGACCAGAGATGACGAGCAGGAGGTGTCGACCGTCACCGCTGGGCCCTCGAGCCCGAGCGTATAGGCCACTCGACCCGACGCCACGCCGGTCGTGGTGCCTGTCGCGAGATAGCCGGCAAATCCCTCGGTTTCGTCGCAGATGCGCGGACCGTACTCCTGTCCGCCCACACCGAAGAAAACGCCGGTATCGCTGTCCTGCAGTGAATTCGGGTCGATTCCAGACCGCTCCAGAGCCTCCCAGGCCGCCTCAAGCAGCAGTCGCTGCTGGGGGTCGATGGCTTCGGCTTCGCGCGGACCGATCCCGAAGAACGCCGGGTCGAAATCACCTACATCTGTGAGGAACGACCCTGCCCGGACATAGGTGGCCCGTGGTGCGTCGGGGTCCGGCCCAAACAGTGCGTCGAGGTCCCATCCGCGGTCGGTCGGAAACTTCGAGTTCGCATCTCGCTCCTCGATTAGCAACTGCCACAGATCGTCCGGCGAGTTAACGCCGCCCGGGAAGCGACAGCCCATCCCGAGAATCGCGATCGGTTCGGCGCCGCGCTCATGCCCAACGGTAAGGCGGTGGTTTGACATGTCGCTCCGTTCGGTTCGGGATATTTCGATGACGCAGTGGGCCTGATTTGTCACAGCGGTTTCATCGGCGCCGGGCGCCTGATCGCCGTTCGGAATCACAGACTTCCCCGCGACGCGATGAAGAAAGTCTGGCACTCTCCGCTTAGGTCTCTGAAAGTCGCCATACGTGCACACCCGTGCGAAGCTACTTTGACGCAGCTTGCCGGGCCATGCCCTCGACTCGAGTCTCCCCGACGTGAACTCACTCCTAGTCTCGCAGCAGCGCGAAACTAAGCCCGAAGGCTGACACTACCCGTCCTCCATTGACGTAGAGACGGTCTCGGAGGATTCAACGCCATGATCAGCGGATACTTGGTGGAGCTGCCGAAAATCAAACTCGGCGGATGAACCGCGTTGAACAGCGAAAATACCAACATTTGGTACGCGAACGCCCAAAATTACGTGGGCGCGACCTGTGGATATGTGGCTCTTCATGATCGGGGGTGTAGTCGGGGTCTGAATCCGCCGGTTTCCAGGAGGGATCTGGCGATGTAGTTGGTGAGGTTTCGAAAGCCCAGGGCGGAGCCGCGGAGGTGTTCGAGGCGTCCGTTGATCGCTTCGGTTGGGCCGTTGGAGGTGCCGGGGCGGTCGAAGTAGGCCAGGACGTCGGCGGCGCGTTTCTTCAGCGTCCGCCCGAGGGTGATCAGTTCCTGCAGCGGTTTGGGGATGCCGGCGCTGAGGGTGGTGATCAGGGCGGTCATCATCGTGGCGCCCTTGGCGCGGTCGGGTTGGCGGTAGGCGGCCACGGTGCGTTGATAGATCATCCAGGTGGCCTCGACCTCGACATGGGCATCGACGGCGAACAGGGCGGCAAGCCGGGCTTTCTGTTTGTCGGTGAGCAGGTCGGCACCGGTATGCAGGGTGCGCCGGGCACGGTAGAGCGGGTCGGTGCTGCGGCCGCGGTGCCCGCAGGTGGCCAGCTGCACGCGGCGTCGGCATTCGTCGAGGGCGTTGCCGGCCAGCCGGACCACGTGGAAGGGGTCCATCACCGTGGCGGCGTCGGGCAGTTCCTCGGTGGCCGCAGTCTTGAATCCGGAGAAACCGTCCATGGCAACGACTTCCACACCGTCACGCCAGTCTTTGGGCCGGTTGGCCAACCACTGTTGGAAGGCGTGTTTGGAACGTCCTTCGATCATGTCGAGCAACCGCGCCGGTCCGGACTTGTCGCGCACCGGGGTCAAGTCGATGATGACGGTGACGTATTTGTCGCCGCGGCGAGTGTGGCGCCAGACGTGTTCGTCCACGCCGATGACCGCCACGCCGTCGAATCGTGCCGGGTCGGCGATGAGCAGCCGCTTGCCTTCGGCGAGCACCGCATTGTTGGCGGTGTTCCACGACACTGCCAGTCCTTCGGCGACTCGGGCCACGCTCAGGTGTTGGCACACAATGGCTTCCAGCGCCCACTGCAGAGCGCGTCGCGAGAGCTTGGCTCGTGGTTCGGCGGCCTTGCTGGCGTCTTGACGCCACACATGAGAGCATCCTGCGCATCGGTAGCGGCGGATGGTGACCAGCAAGGTCGTGGGCCGCCACCCCAACGGCTCATGGGCCAACGTACGGGTCACGCTGTCGCGCGGAACGCCTTCTTCACCGCAGCGCCGGCACCATCGATCCTCCTCGGCGATCCGGCACGCCAGCACAGCACGATCAGCATCGAGGCGCTGACCGGTCACCTCCAGCCTGAGTTCATCAAGGCGGCAGAAAGTCGTCACGTCAGCGCAGGCAAAGCCCGCCCGACCGGTAGCGTCAGGCACGTCGAGGTCTTCCTGATGGACGGCGTAGGAACCTCCATCATCAGAAGACCTCGACCCCTACACCGGCACCGACGCGCCGACCACCCCTACACCCTCATCTGCGAAGAGCCGGATATGTGAACGGGCGATGCAAGCACCAAACATTCGTCCGACTGCTTAGAGTGCCTGATCCAACCAATTGGTGACGCGCAGTCCCTTTCGGTCCTCAAGCTCCTCTTCGCCAACCCATTCGCGCATCGGTTGTCCGGGCACGCGCAGCATTGTGAGGACGAAGCTACAAGGAATGTCAGTGCGGTTGTTTGCGTCCTGGTAGTGGATCACGTCGCCGCCGGGTCCCCAGAACGCGTCTCCAGCGCGGAGGATGTGTGGCACTTCACCCTCTAGCTCGAACAACATCTCACCGTCAATCATGTAACCGAATGCCGGACCGCCGGGAAGGCGATGGGGCGGGTAACCAGGGGCGCCCGGCGGATCGCTGATGAGAACAGTCATCACATCGGCATCGTCAGGAATCGACGGTGACCGTACTTCCTGCACCACGGTTATTGTCGATTTCGATTCGGAGTCAGTCGTATCCGGCAACATTTGTTGTCCCTGCTTATGATTACGAAACGGACGCACAGCCGGGGCGCCCCTAACTGCGGCGGCTGGAGTATGCGTCGATCCAGTCGGCGTATCGAGTAGTGAAGATGGTCGCGTTCTCATCGGGTGCGAGGGTGTGATCGTCGATCACCGCGCCGAAGTATGGCGCCCTGGCGTCAGTCACGACCCGACGTTGATCGCCACTGGCAACAAGGCCCATACGGACAAAGTCGTCCATCCCCATTGCTTCCGGTCCAGCGATCTCCACTACTCCGTTGACGGGGCGCCCGACAGCCGCGCGGGCCACGGCGGTGGCGACATCGTCGGCGCCAATGGGACGGAACAACGCGTGTGGCAACCTGACAATGTCTCCGTCTGTCGCGGAATCGGCTAAGCCAAGCGCGAATTCGTAGAACGGAGTTGCTCGCACGATCGAATAAGGCCGGCCCGAATCATTGATCAAGTTTTCCTGAGCTGCTTTCGCGGTGTTGTAGCGGCTATCTGTCATGGCCTGCGCGCCCACTACGGACAACGCGACATGGTGTTTGACTCCCGCTTTCCGTTCAACAGAAAGAAGATTCGCGGTCGTGGTTGTGAAGAAGTGCATCACAGGATCATCGTCGAACAATGGTGAATCGGCAACGTCCACAAGGACATCCGAGCCGGCGACGGCGTCGGCGAGACCTTCACCGGTGAGTGAATCGACACCTGATCGGCGTGAGGCGGGGATTACGTCGTGCCCCTGCGGGCTGAGCTTGGACGCTACTTTCGAGCCGATCAGCCCGCGTGCGCCAATGACTACGATCTTCATCATGAACCTTTCGGAGTTGGGCCCGGGTCGTCGTAATCGCTGTCCAACGTTGTCCTCCTTGTAATTTCACTCGCGCACGGGTGACTGGCCGTCGGCCGGCTTCGGCGGGCTGCTCACCAGCGGTCGAAATGCAGCACGTCGTCGAGCGGAATCCGTTTGGCACGGCGGAAGGTCGTGCCGGTGTAGTAGGCCGTGGGGATGGTCGTGGCGTGATAGACGTTGTCGGGCAGGCCGAGGATGGCCCGCATCTCGTCGTCGGCCATGATGGTCACCCCGGTCCACGTGGTCCCCAATCCCCGGGAACGCGCGGCGCGCATGTAGCTCCACGTGGCGGTCATGATGGAACTCCAATACTGGTTGGCGTTTTCGCCCGTCAGCGTGCCGTCACCGTCGATGACTTCGACGCACGGGATCATCAAGACGGGGACCTCGCCGAAATGCTCAGCGAGAAACGCCGCACTGTCGGACACCTTGCGCTGCTCGCGATTGCGCGCGGGGTCACCCTTGAACCGATCGGCGACTGCAAAAGGCGGCGTCGCGATCAAGTCCCATGTTCGGCGATATACATCGGCGATCGCGCGACGCTGTTCGGCGTCGGTGACGATGATGAAGCTCCAGTTCTGCACGTTGCCCGACGTCGGTGCCTGGACCGCGATCTCCAGGCATTCCCGGATCAGGCCGATGGGAGCGGGTTTGGTCAAATCGAGGCGTGTGCGCACCGAGCGGGTCATGGTCAGCAGTTCATCGGTGGACAAGTCGGTGACGGGGTAATCGCTCATGCCGGCAGGATTGCGGTGACTTCGACTTCCACGCGCAGGTTGGGCCACACCAGCCCGTCGATGATGCTGAGCATGGCGGCGGGTTGGTGGTGGATGATCTCTTTGCTCACCGCCAGGTATGCGGGCACGTTGTCACGACTGGTGAGCCATTGGCGCATGTAGACAATGTCTGTGAGCTGGGCACCAGCCTTGCCGAGCGCTTCTTCGACGTTGGCCCAGCACTGCCGGGCTTCGTCGGTGAAGTCCTCAGGCGGACTGCCGTCTTCGCGCAGCCCGGGTGTTCCGGAAACGAAAATCTGTGTGCCGCCGCCGGATACGGCGGTAGCGTCGGCGTATCCGGGAGCGATGTGAGCGCCCACTCCGGTGCAGATCCGGGTAATGGTGGTCATCTCGAGACTCCTTGGTGGTGTGAAGCTAACGTCTTTTGGCACCGCGCCATACCATGCAGACGCGGTGATAGGCATCAAGTCATCGGGTTCGAAACTCCTCACTTTGGGTGCGGGCGGGCGGTAGCACAGCTAGAGGGCGCCAAGCGCTTTGAGGTCGTCATCGGTAAGAGCCACCGTGGCGGCGGCGATGTTTTCGTCGAGATGCTCCACCGAAGACGTGCCGGGGATCGGCAGCATGATCGGTGAGCGCGCGAGCAGCCAGGCCAGTGCCAACTGGGATGGGCTGGCCTGGTGTGCGGCCGCGATCTTGCGCAACGGCCCGTCGGGGGCAGCCAGTGGGCCGGCGGCCAACGGAAACCACGGAATGAAGGCAATACCGTGCTGGGTGCAGGCGTTCACGAGAGGCTCGGCGTCACGTGCGGTGAGGTTGTACATGTTTTGCACGGAGGCGATCGGGGTGATGTTCAGCGCTGCCTCGAGCTGACCGACGCTGACCTCGGACAGACCGATCAGCCCGATCTTGCCTTCGGCTTTCAGGTCGGCGAGCTCGCCGACCTGGTCGTCCAGGGGATAGTCGGGATCGATGCGGTGCAGCTGAAACAGCTGGATGCAGTCGGTGTTGAGCCTGCGCAGGCTCATCTCGACCTGTTGGCGCAGATACTCGGGTTTGCCCAGCGGAGTCCAGGATGACGGCGACGGCGTGCTCGTCGCGTCGGGACGGGTCCGCAGGAATCCGGCCTTGGTGGCCACGACGAGGTCGGCGGGGTAGGGGTGCAGGGCGGTGCGAATCAACTCCTCGGCGATGAACGGGCCGTAGGAGTCCGCGGTGTCAATGAACCTGACCCCCAGCTCCACCGCGCGGCGCAGTACCGCCACCGCCTGTTGATGGTCGCGGGGAGGACCCCAGTTACCGGGCCCGGTTAGTCGCATCGTTCCGAAACCCAGTCGGTTGACGCTGAGGCGGCCGCCGAGTTCCAGCGTGCCCGCGGCCGCGGCGGTTGGGTGATCAGTTCTCATGTGACGACCTCTTCTCTCTCGATGGAATCGGGTCCGTGTCGATGCCGCCGGTGACGCCTAGCCCGGCTGGGCAGGCATCTGTTCGAAGACATCGCCGCGGCATGTCATTGAGGTCCCTCCGACATTGCGTGGACACAAACGGATTTCGAACCCGCGTTCGTCATCAAATAGGTTCACCGGGGAATTTCAAGTCGAAGCGTTTGCATAGTTCGGGGACACTGTCGACATCCATTTCCAGTTCGTACCGCACACAGAGTGCATCTAGGGTCTCTGTCGATATCTTGTCCACACCGCCGGAGTCAGAAAGCTCGTCGAAGAACTGCTCAAATCCTGCGGGGGAAATAATTTCAAGGATGCGGGCGGGCTCGTCGCCCGCGTTCCAGAATGTATGCCATTGGCCTCGGGGCTTGAAAATGAAGTCGCCAGGCCCGCCGTAGAGCACCTCATCGCCAAGCAAAGCGCCTACGCGTCCCTCGATGATCCAGCTGTACTCATCTTCGTTGTGGTGGCGATGAAGCGCCGAGGCTAGCGCTCGGGGTGACATCGGGTGCTCGAGGACGGAGAAGCGCCCTTCCGCCTGAACCTTGTCGACAATGTGCCGGACACCCACCGTCCCAAGGAAAACGGACTTGCCTTCGGTGCGGCCGACGGACTTAGCTGGCGGGCCGCCGGGCCTCAAGATATCGTTTGTCACTGCAACCTCTCCGTCTCATTTTCCTCAATTTTCAAAGGACACTTGATTTTTGGTCGCATCTTGCTGGACGCTCGGTCGCGTTCTCCTGGGTGACGTGGTACTGCTCGTGGTTCAACGGGTCGGCCGCGGCCAGGCTCCGGCCGATTTAGCGGTGCACGACCCCCCTCGGGTTAGTTGCGGCCGGCCATGATGCCGCCGTCGACGTTGAGAATCGCGCCGGTGACCCAGCTGGCCTGGTCTGAGTGGCAGGTCCCCGATAGTCGGACCACGTCGTTTTAGAGTTGTATGTGGTTGATATCAGTGGATCTCGCAGCCTGCACTGGTTGGTGGGTGTGGGTGCATCGGGCAGCGTACTCGGCCGGGGTCAGGTAGCTCAGTGATGAGTGCCGGTGCCGATGGTTGTGGTCGTCTTTGAAGTCCTCGATCACCACCCGCGCTTCGAGGAGACTCGTCCAGTGGTTGCGGTCGAGGCACTCCTTGCGTAGTCGGTGTTGAAGGATTCGATGTGCCCGTTGTTCCACGGTGTGCCCGGTGGGATGTAGCAGATGCCGATCCGGTCACCGCAGAACTGTTGCAGCACATGGGAGATGAACTCCGGACCGTTGTCCATTCGCAACACCAACGGCGGGCCGTCCCATAACGCGAACGCCTTGTCCAACTCCTCGGTCAACCTCTGCGCGGTGATCGAGCGCTCCACGATGTTCATCAACGACAGCCGGGTGTGCTCGTCGATCATCGAGGCGATCTTGATGGCCTTACCGTCGACGGTGGAGTCGAACTGCAAGTCAAGCGCCCATACGACTTTAGGTGCATCGGCTTGCACCTGTGGGGTTGAGCTGATGCCGGCGCGTCGGCGGGGGTGCCGACTCGTCCCAGCGGATGAAGCGGCGCGAAAGTGTCAAGCGTGGCGTCGATCTCGCCCTTCGGGACCCACCGCTCGAGAGCGGGGGTCTTGACGGCGGCCGGCGCCACCGCGTTGACGCGGATCTTGTGCCCGGGAAGCTCGATGGCCAGGTTATGGGTGAGCGCGTGCAGCCCGGCTTTTTGCATCGAGTGTCCAGACGATGGGGTCAGGCCAACGGCCTGATGCGCCCACATGCTGCCGATGTTGACGATGGAGCCGCCCAACCCGCGAGCGACCATGCCCTCAACAACGGTCTGCGTCAGGAAGAACAAGGCATAGTTGAGCTCCATGTACGAGTCGTAGAACTGCGGGTCGTACTCGAGAAACGCTTCGGGATGAAGAATCCGGCCGCGTTCACCAGCAGCGTCGCGTCGCTATGATCCGCAGAAAGCGCACGCTGCACATCGGCAACCGCAGCGCGATCCGTCAGCTCCGCGGCGATCCCCGAAGCTTGACCACCCCCGCCGGTCAGCTCGGTCACGACGTCTTCAACGCGATCTTTCGAGCGACCCACGATCACCGCGCTCCCGCCATGGCGCACGACATCAACGGCGACCTGCCGACCCATGCCGGCACTGCCGCCGACAACAATGATCTTCTTGGCCTCAAAATGCATATTCGAGGTCCCCTTCTGCTTCTCTTTGACGGCTCAGACTGGACCGCCGAAGGCCCCCCGCAAACGAGCCGCAACCCCACCCGGGTAGGGCCGTACCGAGACTGCACTCAGGCGGGATGAGCTGTCATCACCCCAATCACATATTCACCCGGGTGAGTAACGCGCCGCCGTGGACTGAAGCGTGGAGGGAAAAGGCCGTGCTAGCGAGCGTCGGAAGTTCGCAGGTTGCGTCGATCGCGTCCGCTAGCAAGCCGTCGATCTAGCACTGATTTATCCGGCCGTGGCGGGTATCCTGAGCGGTATGGTCAAGACCAAGACCAAGACCTGCGTGCATTGCGGCCACACGTTCGATCCGAACGACCCACGGCGTGACCTGTCCGGCCCGGACTGGCTTCCGCTCGCATCAGTCTATTGCTCGCATGAGTGCAGTGACCAGTTCCATTGCACTATGGGGCATTGCTGCTCGACCCACGTGAAAGAGAAGGCTCAGCGCGAAGCCGCCAAGGAGGCGCAGCGCGGAACGTAGTCCGATCGCCGTCGAATTTCGTTGTGAGCCTGCCAATTCAACTCATCCCACATTTCGGGCTGAACCGCGCGTGCCGTGCCGGATGCTACGTCTGCGGATCCGACGGGACCGCGTGCCGCGGCTGGTACAACAGTGCACGAACCAGCGGGCGCGGCCCGATGGACCGAAGCATCTGGCTGGCCGGGCGGACCCGTACCCGCTTCGGCCACCAGAACCAGCGTCCCATCACCGTCATGATCGACGGCGTGATGAGCGACCGGACGACGAAGGTGTCGAACAGGAGGCCGATGCCGATCGTCGTGCCGAATTGACCGATCGCCCGGAGATCGCTGGTGATCATCGTGCCCATGGTGGCGGCGAACACCACACCGGCGGCAGTCACCACCGGGCCGGTAACACCCATGCCGCGGATGAGTCCCGTTTTCAGGCCGGCACCAATCTCTTCCTCGATCCGGGACACCAGCATCAGGTTGTAATCCGACCCCACCGCCAAGAGCACGATTAGCGCGAACTCGGTTGCCACCCAGTGCAACTGGAAATTAAGAAGGTGCTGCCAGATCAGTGTCGAGAACCCGAAGGCGGCCCCCAGCGACATCACGATCGTGCCGACGATGACACCCGCAGCGACCAAAGCGCGGGTGACGATCACCATGATGATGAAGATGAGCACGATCGAGGCCACCCCGGCGATCATCAGGTCGTACTTGGCGCCGTTGGCGATGTCGTAGAACGTTGCGGCCGTACCGCCTAGGTAGATGTCGGCGTTCTGCAGCGAGGTGAGTTTCAGCGCCTCCTTGGCCGCTTGGCGCTCCTGATTGACCGACGCGATTCCCTCCGTCGTCGCCGGATCCACTGCGTGAGTGATGATGAAGCGAGCGGCCTTGCCGTCCGGCGACACCATCAATTTCAACCCCAGCTGGAAGTCCGAGTTCTGGAAGATTTCGGGCGGCAGGTAGAAGAGGCTCTCGACCTGAGAATCGTTGAAGGACTTGCCCATCACGGCGTTCGTGTCGGTGAGCCGGTCGAACTGATCGATCAGGCTGTCGAACGTGCTGTAGATGGTCAGCGTCGTATCGCGGATCGACTTCGAGACAGCGATATTCTCAGGAATAATCGCCAGCAGTTCGCGCGTGGATCTCGCCGTGTCGACGAGGTCTTTCGTGAGTGTGTGAAAATGCTCGGCTAGCTGATCGAACCCGTCCAGGGCGTCGAACAGGCTTCGCAGCGACCAGCACATCGGGATGTCGTAGCAGTGCTTCTCCCAATAGAAGTAACTGCGAATCGGTCTCCAAAAGTCGTCGAAATCAGCGATGTGGTCCCGGATTTCATCCGTGATCGCCGCCGTCTCGCCCGTGGTTTTCGAGCTGTCGTCCGCCGCGTTCGCGAGATCCTGGGTCACCTTGTACTGGCGTTCTAACAGGGCGATCTGGGTGTCGAGGAAACCGGTGATCTTCTTGATGTCGCCGACACGGGCCCTCAGGTAATTGAGGTTGTCGCGGATGGGCGCGCTCTGCACACTGAGCTGGAACGGAATGGATCCGTCTTGAATTGGCGGGCCGAGCGGCCTGGTGATGCTCTGCACCCGTTCGATGCCGGGCACCCGGAAGATGGCACCGGCAACCTTGTCCAGGACCAGCATGTCGGTGGGATTGCGCAGATCGTGGTCCGATTCGACCATCAGAAGATCCGGGTTCAAACGGGCCTGGGTGAAGTGTTGATCGGCCGCGGTGTACGCCTGAACTGACGACGCACTCTGCGGTAGATAGTACAGGTCGTTGTAGCGCGGGTTGAAGCCCATCAATCCCGAGGCGCCGACAATCGCCAGGATGACAGAGCTGGCGAGGATGGGTGCCGGCCACCGCACGATGGCCGTCGCCAGGCGGCGCCACCGGGTGTAGTTGAACTTTCGCTTCGGATCGAATAGACCGAAGCCGCTCGCGAACACGATCAGCGCCGGCGTCAGGGTCACCCCGGCAGCCACCACCACCAGCAGACCGATTGCGCACGGAAACGCCAGCGAACTGAAGTAGGGCAGCCGAGTGAAATGCAGACAGGCCAACGCCCCGACGATCGTCAACCCCGAGCCCAGCACCACCTTGGTAACCCCGGCGAAGGTGTCGTAGTAGGCGGCTTCGCGGTCTAGTCCCCGCTCGCGGCCCTCCTGGTAGCGGCCCACCATGAATATCGCGTAGTCGGTCCCCGCCGCGATGGCCAGCGCCGTCAGCAAGTTGACGGCAAACGTCGACAGCCCCATGATGCCGGTTTCGCAGAGCAGCGCTACCACGCCTCGGCCGGTCGCCAGTCCGACGAGCAGAATCACCATCGTCAGCAGCACGGTGCCGATGGACCGATAGACGAACATCAGCATGATCGCGATGATGATGACGGTGATGATCGTCATCTTGAACAGGCTCGCGTTACCGACAACGATCGTGTCGTCGGTCAGGGCTCCCTGACCCGCGACGTAAGCCTTCACCCCCGGCGGCGGCTTCGAGTCCGCGACGATCTTGCGAACCGAGTCAACCGACTTGTCGCCGATGGCGCCGCCCTGGTCGCCGCGCAAGTTGACCTGGACATAGGCAGCCTTGTGGTCGTAGCTCTCGACACCCGAGGACGTGAATCGCTGCCCCCAGAAATTCAGCGCATGCTCGACGTGTTGGGTGTCCTGCTGCAGCTTCTTGACCAGATCGTCGTAATAGTGGTGAGCGTCCTCCCCGAGAGGTTTCTCACCGACCAGGGTCACCAGGACGAGGTTGTCGGAGTCGTACTCCTTGAATTTCTCCCCGATGTGCTTCATCCCGGTCACCGAAGGCGCGTCGGAGGGCGAGAGCGGCACCGAGACGTCCTCGGCAACGGCCTCCAACTGTGGGACGAAGACGTTGACGCCGACCGCGATCAGCAGCCAGATCACGATGATCGGTAGCGCCAGGATGCGGATGGCGCGAGCGATCCGCGGTTTGCGCTCAACTTCGGTGCGCTGCGCGACGGGGATGTCGTCCGTGTCGCTGGCGTCGTCGCTCACGCGGATTTGTCCAAGCAGGAAACCTGCGCGTCACGCGTGTTGGCCTGTTGTTGATCGACCAATTTGCCGTCGACGGTGATCCGGCAACCGATAGAGGGGCCGTCACCTTGGGCGACGACATACGCGAAGATGCCGGGCATCTCGGCGACTATCGTCTGCGACCACGGCAACGTGGTGAAGTTGGCCTTCTGTGGTTGCGCATCCGCATCCATCCAGTTGACAACGCCGGTCGTCCCGGGCGGTCCCAGGATCTCGTAGATGGCGGTCTTGGCCGCGTACGGCGGGGTCGCATCCCGGGGATCGGGCTTCGGCAAGCCGGGACCTGGGAAAACGCCATTCAGCCGGTCCACTGCGACGCCGCCGATGATCAGTGCCACGACCACGACCAGCAGAACCCATGCCCGCTTGAGAAGCGTCAACACCGTGCCCCCCGATCAGGAGTTCTCGATCGGATGATATTAGGGCATTTCGTCACTTCCGCCACCCCGGCCCAACGCCATAGCGCTCGAGTTGATTCCCGCAGTGCGCCATCGACCCGACTGGCGCGGTGGCCGCCAGACCGACGCGCTGCAGCAGCAGCAGCCACACATCCTCATGTTCAGTGTGATGGTGGTGGTGCAGTTCGCGCCGAAACATCTTGTACGCCATGTTCATCTCGCGGTCACCAAAACCACTCGGTTGCAGTGTTTTTCACGATTTTGTTGAACGGGTGAACGATTACTGCGGAGAAGAAGGTTGGGTCGCGGCCAATGGGCCGCTGGCCAGGGCGGGTTGTACACCGGGCCGGTCGCGGCACAACGCCGCGATGTCGCAGGTCACAGGTCACAGGTCACAGGTCACAGGTCACAGGTCACAGGTCACAGGTCACAGGTTGGCACCCGGCAGGGAGATTAGTTATCAGCAGCGCGGCGCACAACGCGCCCAGGGCGAATAGTGCGGCGCTCACCTCTAACACGTGGGCGAATCCGGTGGCGCTCGCCGTGCCCATGCTGATCAGGCCGATGGACCCGATCGACATCAGCGCGGCCAGCCGCGAGACAGCATTGTTGACCGCCGACGCCAGGCCGCTGTGTTCGGTCGGCACCGAGGCCAGCGTCACCGACATCAGCGGCGTGATGGTCGCGATCAGCCCGATTGCCAGCACGATCATCCCGGGGACCAGGTCGGTGACTGCGTGGAATCCGTAAGGTTTCGGGCGGATCAGCAGCAGCCCGATCCCCGCCAAGGCGGGGCCCGCGATCAGGAACGCGCGCGGTCCCACCCGCGCGGCGATGCGGCCGACATGACGGGCGAACACGAACGACACCACCGGGATCGGCAGGGTGGCCAGTCCGGCCTCGGTGGCTGAGTAACCGCCGATTTCTTGGGCGTAGAGGGCGATGGCCAGCGATCCCAGTGTCAACGCGCCGTAGACGAACGCGGTGACGAGGTTGGCGGCAGCGAAGTTGCGAAAGGCGAACAGCGGCAACGGGAGCATCGGGCACTTGCTGCGGCGCTGCCAGCTCACGAAGCCGGCCAGTGCGGCAATCCCGATCACCAATGGTGTGATGACCATCGGGTCGGTCCAGCCATCGCGTTGCGATTCGATCAACGCATATACGGTCGCGGCCAGCCCTACCGACGATAGGCCCACCCCGGCGGTATCGACACGGGCGCCTTCGACCCGCCCCGACATCGGGCAAAGCCAGAAGGTCAGCGCATACCCGACCGCCATGGGGACCGCTGATAACACGAAAATCCAACGCCAGCCGAGGAAATCGACGCATATTCCGCCCAGCAGGGGCCCCAACGCGAACGCGGTTCCTGTCCACCCGGTCCAGACGCCGATCGCTGCGGACTGGTGCGCCTTGTCGAACACCGTGTTGATCAGCGCCAGCGAGCCCGGTACCAGGAACGCCGCACCCAGGCCTTGGATGAGTCGCGCGGTGATCAGCATCGCCGGTGAGGTGGCAACCGCCGCCAGAACTGAGCCCGCCCCGAAAGCCAAGAGCCCGAATCGCATTACCGGAACGCGTCCGAACAGATCCGAGATGGACCCGCCGGGCAGAATCGCGGCCGCCATTGCCAACAGGTAGCCATTGATGATCCATTGCTGCAACGGCAGGCCGCCGCCGAGGTCGTGCTCAGTGGCCGGCAAAGCCAGGTTGATCACGGTGGAGTCGAGGAACGCGACCATCGACACCATCACCGCGACGACCATCGCGCGGCTAGTCGGTGCCGTATCGCGCAACGTCATTGCGGGGTCCATTCGGCGCGTGACGATGACTGCGCGCCTGACTCGTTGCGTGCGCTGCAGGTCGCGAATCCGGTCAGCGTTAACGCGACCAGCAGGACCAATTGCGCCCACACAGAGCTCACGACGCGGCGCATCACCGAGGGAGTGTGAACGACTTGCCGCAGCAGCGGCGCGTCCTGATCTGCATCGACTCGCCGTGGGCCAATGAGTCTCATTGCCAGTCTCTTTCGCGTTGAATTCGGTATGCGCGGACGACCCGGGGTCACGATCGACGATCGGCGGTTCGCCTAAATTTGTGGAATGTCTTTCGTGATGACCACTCCGCTGGGTTCGTGGCCTGCGACGACTTCCGCGGGGGCGTAGGCGGCCTGATCCAGGCTGCAATAACGCGGGGTTGGCAAGCGCAACCGATCGGAGTCGAGTAGCACGGTCAGGCAGTCGAGTTGAGCGCCGTCGGAACGGACATAAACGGCGGCTACGCTGATTCCACGAGTGTCTTCAAATTGTTGATGACCAACGGTACGAACACTTTTCATCGTTAACGCCGCACCTCATTTTCCGCGTTGTCGTTCGTGGTGAGCGGGCCATCTCCGGTATCAACCAGGAAGACTGCGAGCAATTCGGCGGGTTCGGTGGCGCTGGCATTTTCACTGATCGTGTGGTGGGCTCCGGGGGCTTCGCTCCACGTCTCGCCGGCGTGATATACGCGAGCCTGCTCACCTTCGACTTGGCTGCGGATCGCGCCAGAGATCACGTACGCCATGATGAACGCCGATTTCGCATGGTGGTGAGGCCCGCTTTTGACTCCCGGCGGATAGCTGACGGTCACTGCTTCCAGTGACTTGCCCGGGACATTGGTGGGTTGATTGAAAACTGGTCGGACAACCGGGTTTTGATCCGAGCTCTGTGGCGCCGGCTCGGCGTGGCACGCAGACGCGAGCATCGCAACTGTCAGTGCGACAACTGGTATTTTTAGGGACACTTCTGGCTGCCTTCCCTCGGGAGGTCGTGGCGACCAGCTGATGTGGTCGCGCGATGTGGGATGCCCCGCGCGCGAAGTCTCCTCACGACAACCCTTTTCAGTCTTCGGCTACACGCAGGATCGTCTTGCCAGGGATGCGCTTGCCGGGAGCGAAGGCGGCGGCAGCTTCGGCGAGTGGCAGCACGGCACCCACCACCGGTTTGAGGCGTCCATCCCGTACTCGTGCGGCGAGGTCGGCGAGCTGGGCACGATCGGCTTCGACCAGGAAGAAAATTGCCCGCCCGTCGCGCGGCATGGTCTTCGGCGGCTCGGCGATGGTGACGAGCGTTCCGCCAGCCCGCACCAGAGCCGCAGAGCGGGTCAGAATGTCTCCGCCGATCACGTCGAACACCACGTCGACTTCGCCTGCGTCCTGCAGCTTTTCGGTCTCCAGATCGAGGAAGGTGTGGACGCCGAGCTCCCCCGCCCGGTCTCGGTCTGCGGCCCGGCCGGTACCGATGACGCGTGCACCGACCTCGCGAGCCAGCTGCACCGCGATCGACCCAACTCCACCCGCGGCACCGTGGATCAGAACCGTTTGTCCGGCAGCGAGGCGGCCGTGGTCGAACAGGCCCTGCCAGGCGGCCAATCCGGAGATCGGCAGTGCCGCGGCGACAGTATGGTCGATGTCCATCGGCAGCGGTGCGAGATTACGGGCTTCCATCGCGGTGTACTCCGCCAGAGAGCCGTTGCGGGCCCACTCGGCGAGCCCGAAAACCCGCTGACCGACGCTCAAAAGGGTAGTGCCGTAACCCAGCTCAACCACGACACCCGACAGCTCGTGGCCGGGCACACTCGGTGTGCGGTCACGGCCTGCCCTGTCGATCCAGGTATGCGGCCAGTCAAGTTCTCCGGGTGTGAAGCCCGCGGCGTGTACCCGCACGACAACTTCGTTGTCGGCCGGCTGAGGGTAGGGCAGGTCCGTCAGCGACATACCGGCGACACCGGCGTCATGATCCGAAACGGTGATGGCTCGCATTAGAGGTCCCAGATCTGCTTGGGGAAGTTGGTGAACGCCAGCAGATCCGGTCGGGCCGCCTCTCGGTGATCGGCGACCTTGGGGAGCTGGTCCGATAGTGCGTCGGTGATCCGATCATGTTGAGCAGCACCCGATTCCGCATCGGGTTGGTCGAACACCGAATGCAACAGGGTACGCACCCACGGCCACGAACTCTTGGGAGTCTTCGCCATCAGGTTGGTCGTGTAGTGGGTTCTGCACCGCTGCCAGGTAGCTCCGGGCAGAGTCGCGCCTAGCGCAGCCACCAGCCCGGCGTGCGCGTCGGAGGTGACCAGCCGTACCCCGGACAGGCCCCGGGCCGTCAGCGACCGCCAGAGCGCCAACCACCCGGCGCCGTCCTCAGCGGTGCTGACGTCGATGCCCAGGATTTCGCGGTATCCCTCGGCGTTGACCCCGACCGCGATCAGGGCGTGCACGTTGACCACCCGCCCGGCTTCGCGGACCTTGAGCACCAGGGCGTCGGCGGCGACGAACGTGTACGGGCCGGCGTCCAGCGGCCGGCTCCGGAACGCCTCGACCGCGACGTCGAGCTCCTTGGCCATCACGCTGACTTCAGACTTCGACAAGCTGGTGATGCCCAACGTCTCGACGAGCTTGTCCATCCGCCGGGTAGACACCCCGAGTAGGTAGCAGGTAGCGACCACGGTGGTCAGGGCCCGCTCGGCCCGTTTGCGGCGTTCCAGCAGCCAGTCCGGGAAGTAGCAACCCTGCCGTAGCTTGGGAATCGCCAGATCCAATGATCCTGTGCGGGTACGAATTGGCGATGACGGTAGCCGTTTCGCTGATTGATGCGCTCGCTACTGCGTTCACCGTATCCGGCGCCGCACAGGGCGTCGGCCTCCGCACCCATCAGGGTGTGGATGAACGTCGACAACAGTTCGCGCAGCACGTCGGGGTGGGTGGTGGTGAGTCGTTCGGCCAGCGCGGCAGGCAGGTCGATATTGTGGGCAGTGGTCATCGCGTTGATTCCTTTGCTCGAGTGACTTTGGTCGGTCTGTCGAAGAATCACGCGATGACCTTCAATCATTCGGCTACGACACGCCGGTACCGCTAATCAGGTCCGACTCGTACACCACCTAGATGGACGCAACCCGGCCATCCTCGCAGAGGTCGGCACCCTGGTGCGCGGTTGCGCGGATGCTGGCATCACCTCGACGCTGTTCGGTTCGGCCGAGAGGAGCGCGGGGGTCGCGGTGACTTCGCGCAACGAGGCGTGCGCGGCCGGTGAGGAGCTGACCCCCAAGGAGCTCGAGGTCCTTCGCCTGCTCGCCACCCGGTTATCCCGACGTGAGATCGGTGAACGGCTATACGTCTCGCTCAATACCGTGAAGACCCACCAGCGCGCCGTGTACCGCAAGCTACGCGTTGAGCACCGCGGCGCGGCGGTCAGCCGGGCACGAGAACTCGGCCTGTTGTAATCACCTGCCCGTGCCTTGCCAGACCGCCGAAACCGATGCTCTACCAGTCATTTTGACGCTTGATCTGCCCAGTTGTTCCCGCTCGGTTTTGACGGCGTCAACGCTCACGATCTACTGCTCGGGCTCGCAGGACTCGTCGGGCTCGTCGCGGCTCGTTGAGAGGCCGCATCAATAAATGATCAATCTCGTTGAGGTTGACCCGGATCACGCGACGGGACCGACCCGTACGGTAACCGGTCAGTTCGCCGTCGGCAACGAGCCGACGCACGGGCCTATCGCTGATCTGTAGGTAGTCAGCGGCTTCGGCGATGGTGATGGAGCGACGCGTCATCACGCCGTCCAGGTTTGAATCGGCCCAGTGAATGGGCGGCGACACTGGCCATCCCAATATGGCGAAATCGCGAGTGCATGTTTGCGGAGCGTCCAATACTTATGGGATGAGTCGGCCCGCACTGCCCGTGTTGACGGTTCAATCGGACTGGTCACAGCGCATGTTCGCGCCAGGCCACGATGTGGTCGTTGGAAGTGACCTCCGCGCCGACATGCGCGTTGCCCTCCGCTGATCGCCCGCGCACACCTGCTGCTGCGCTTCGATCGAGGCAAGTGGGTAGCGATCGACAACGGTTCGCCGACAGGGACGTTCGTCAACGGTCACCGGGTACGGGTGGTCGACATCCGCGATCGTCAGAGCATCAACATCGGAAGGCCCGACGGGCCATGTTTGACCTTCGAGATCGGACGTCACCAGGGGGCGGTCGGCCAGCTACCGCCAACGGTGGAGGGGGCCCCGGCAATCACGCCGCCCGGTAACCCGAGGCCATCTCGTGGAGGGCCCACACAACAAGGCGGCATCCCTGGGAACCGTATTGCGCGACCGCAATCCGGCCCGGCCTACCAACCCCCGGCCGGACATCGGCCGCAGACACCTTATCCGGCCAGCGGCCCGCGCCTCGCCGTCAGCAATCCGAGCCAATCGGTGCCGCCCCCCGCTCCCAGACCTGTACCGCAGCCCGTCAGCCCGGTGCAGTCAGGGGCGGGGCGGCAACCGCTCACCGAGATCGGGGCAAAAGCCCTCGAGGCCGCGGAGTTCGATAGCGGCAACCTGCGGCGTGCCGTGCAGCGGTCTCGATCGAAGCTCGGGGTGCCACCTCCGGGCTCCGTCACTATCGGTCGCGCCCTCGACTGCGACATCGTCCTCCAGGACGTCTTGGCGTCGCGCTATCAGGCCTACCTGGTTTCAAGTCCAATCGGCGTGGAAATCCATGACGCGCAGAGCATTAACGGGACCTTCGTCAACGGCACCCGAATTTTATCCGCGCCACTGACCGAGGGCGACGTGGTCACGATCGGCAACGTCGACCTGGTCTTCAACGGTGAAATCTTGCTCCGCCGCGCCGAAGCGGCTACGCGCACCGGCGGGCTAGAGGTGCGCGAGGTCGACTTCGAGGTCGAAAACAAGCGACTGATCCAAAAGGTCTCGTTGACCGCCAGGCCAGGCACGCTGACCGCTCTCATCGGTGGGTCCGGAGCGGGCAAAACAACGTTGTCCCGGCTGATCGCTGGAGCCACCTGTCCCAGCTCCGGTTCGATCAGCTTCGAGGGCCACGACATCCACGCCCAGTTCGCATCGTTGCGTAGCCGGATCGGGATGGTCCCGCAAGACGACGTCGTGCACCGCCAGCTGACGGTTAGCCAGGCGCTCAACTACGCGGCCGAGTTGAGGCTGCCACCCGACACGGGCAAAAAAGACCGCGCGCAAGTCGTGGGGCAGGTTATCGAGGAACTCGGGTTGACCAAGCATGCCGACACTCGGGTGGACAAGCTGTCCGGTGGGCAGCGCAAACGCGCTTCGGTGGCGCTGGAGTTGCTCACCGGGCCGTCGCTGCTGATCCTCGACGAGCCGACTTCGGGTCTGGATCCGGCACTTGACCTGCAGGTCATGACGATGCTGCGACAGCTGGCTGACGCGGGGCGGGTAGTGCTGGTGGTGACGCACTCGCTGAGCTACCTCGATCTCTGTGACCAGGTGCTGCTGATGGCGCCTGGCGGCAAGATGGCGTACTGCGGGCCGCCCGGTGAGATCGAAGCAACCATGGGAACCACCAACTGGGCCCAAATTTTCACGAAGGTGGGCGCGGACCCCGACGAAGCCAACCGTCGCTTCCTGGCCCAAGCCAAAGCACTGCCGCCCGGAGGGGAGGCAGAGAAGCCGGTCGATCTGGGTGCCCCAGCGCGCTCCAGCACGCGCCGTCAGTTCTCGACGATTGCGCGCTGCCAGATTCGGCTGATCGTCGCCGACCGCGCCTACTTCATCTTCCTGGCGCTGTTGCCATTTATCATGGGCGCGCTAGCGCTCACCGTTCCTGGCTCGACGGGGTTCCGCGTGGTCGACCCGAACGGTGACGGGTCCGACGAACCCGGGCAAGTATTGATGTTGCTCACCATGGCCGCCGTCTTCATGGGTACCGCGTTGACGATCCGCGACCTCATCGGCGAGCGCCCCATCTTCCGCCGAGAACAGGCGGTCGGCCTGTCAACCAAGGCTTACCTGCTCGCGAAGATGGCCGTGTTCTTCGTGTTCGCTGTCATTCAGTCGGCGATCGCGACCACCATCACCGTCCTCGGAAAAGGAGCGCCGACTCGGCCGGCCCTGGTCCTCGGCAGCAACACACTCGAGCTCTACGTCGCTACCGCCGCCATGTGCGTGGCCGCGGCGATGGTCGGCCTAGTCCTGTCCTCACTGGCCCGCTCCAATGAGCAGATCATGCCGCTGCTGGTGGTGTCTCTTATGTTGCAGTTGGTGCTCTGCGGTGGGATGGTCCCGATCACCAACCGGGTCGGTCTCGACCAGCTGTCGTGGGTGGCGCCGTCGCGCTGGGGGTACGCGGCCCAGGCCTCGACTGTCGACTTATGGACCATTGAGCCCGGCCCCCTCGCCCCGAAAGACAGCCACTTCAAACACACGGCACACACATGGCTATTCGATATGGCCGCGCTGGGGATTTTGACCCTTGTCTACGGCAGCTTCGTGGGGTGGCGCAGCCGGCTCAAGCACCATTGACTATCTCCACCGCCGCTAAATGAAATCCAAGGCCTCGACCGTCGCAACAGCGCCCTCATGGGTAGGCCGGTTTGCGCCACCGATGCAGTACACGGTGTTGCCCACCGTTGCGACCGCCTCAGCGTGGCGTGGGGTCGGCATAGGGGGCAGTGCGGTCCATGTGCCATCGGCGATGTCGTACATCTCGGCCACTCCCAACACCCGGGTCGGTTCCTCACCCCCGATCGCCACGATGCGACCATCGATGAACGTGGCGCCGTAGCTTCCGCGCGGGGTTGGGATGGCCACCAACTTGGTCCATGTCCCGGATCGCGGGTCGAATCGTTCAAATGCCGCGGAGTTCTTGTCGGCGGACAGAAACCTGCCGCCGACCGTGTACACGTAGGTGCCATCCGACACCGCAGCCAGGTGTTCGCGCGGGGTAGGCATGTCGGCTGCATCGTGCCACGAGCTGCCGTCGAAGACCTCGGTCTGCGGGACGATCTGCTTGGCGTTCTGCCCGCCGGCGACCACGAGTTGGTCACCCACCACCGCCGCCGCCGCTGCCGCTCGAGCGTGCTTGAGGCCGGGTAACTCCACCCAATTGCCGCCGCGCAACGCGAACACCTTGGTGGACGCCTGCGTAAGGTCCCCGCTGGAACCCCCTAGCACCACCACCTCGCCGCGATAGGTTGCCGCCGCGGCGTGGTGAAGCGGGATGGGCAGTGGAGGTTGCGTTTGCCACGCGCCGGTGCGCGGGTCGTAGCTCTCGACTGTCTGCAGCGCAATGCCATCGCGCAGACCACCTACGATCCAGACCTTGTCGTTGAGCACAGTCCACGCCATCATCAACCTGGCAGTGGGTGCGTCAGGTAAGGAACGCCATTGCTCGGCCGGCTGGATTCGGCGCGCAGGTAGCTGTAGCGCCTCTCCCGACGAGATCACTTGCCCATCGCCAGCATCAGTCGACCCGCCGATCGCGTACACCGATTTCGCCACCGCGTCGACCGCCATACCGTGCCGCGCTGTCTCCATGTCCGGCGAACCGGCCCAGGTTTTCGTCACCAGATCGAGCATTGCCACACTCTTGAGGACTTGCCCTGCTGACAACCCGCCGGCAGCGACCAGTCGCCGATCGGCGATTGCCACCCCGAGGTCACTGCGTGGTTGCGAAAGGTCGGGCAATCGCGTCCAGGCTTTCGCGGCCGGGTCATACGCCTCGACCGTCGCCAGGTCGGCCTTCCCGTTGGTTCCGCCGACCGTATACACCAGCTTCCCGTCCGAGGCCGCAGCCAGCATCTGCCGCGGAGTCGGTATGGGGGCGCCGAGGATCCAGGAATTGCCGTCGAAGATCTCGGTCGTGTTCAGCAGCGCGCCGTTTGCGCCAACACCGCCCGTGACAATGATGCGGTCTCCCACCACTGCCGCCGCCGCTGCCGCCCGTGGCTGCAACATATGAGGGAGCTCCACCCAGTGAGTGTTGACTACCCGCCAAACCTGGTCGCTCGCCACCTTTTGGGCGGCCGCGGTGCGCCAGCCGCCGAGCACAACCGGGTTTCCCTGCCACGTCACGGCCATCGCGCGTTGAACCGGAACCGGAAGATCGTCGCCGCTCTTCCAGCTTTCGATGACGGGGTCGTAGCCCTCGTGCTTTGCGACGACAGCGCCGTCGCTTCCAATCCCGCCAAAGATCCAGATGGTGCCGTCGGCCTGGGTGGTTGCCACCGCGTCGCGCGCAATGCCTGCATTCGTAATCGGCTGCCACTTGACGGGTGCCGAGGTGCTCGGTTGACCTGCGGCGACCTTGTGATGGTTGCTCTGGGTAAGCAGCACGTAGACACCGCTGACCAGCACCAGCATCGCCACGACGACCGCCGTGGCGATCAACAGCGCCGTCATGGGGTTCCGCTTCTTCCCCGACGGCCTGAACCACGCCACCGCACCGGCCGCTAACCCACGGGGCGGGACCGCGGGCGGATCCGGAGAACCCGGCGGCGCGATCGCGTCAGTGACGCTCGTCAGATCTGCAATCGCACGGGTCGGCTCCGCTGTGTCTGGCGAAGTCGGAATCTGTGCCCGCGATTCCCCGCTGTGCGGGCCGTGGAAGCTGGAAGGCGCTCGCGATGACGTCGCTTTCCTGCGGTCGTTCGGTGGGTTGATCAGAGAGGTAGCGCTTTCCGGGTCTGCAACCGGTGGGCCAGGCCGAGCGATGCGTGGCGGCCCAGGGACACCCGCTGAGGTCACCGTGCGCCCTGAACCACCACTGACAGCGGTGATTGCCATCGAATCGGGTTTCAAGCCGTTGCGGCGCTGACCCTGCTGTAACCCGCGGCCGAACTCCACCGCTGAGGCTGGTCGCTGCGCCGGGTCGAACGCCATCGCTTTCTCGATCGCCGAACACACCGCATCGGGGACTCCCTCAGGGCGCAAGTTCGGGACCCGCGTGCTGCTGATCCACGTGTAGTGCCCAAGCAGGTCTTGGCCACTGCGGCGCTCGTATGCAGCGTTGCCGGCAATGAGCGCATAGATCGTGGCGCCCAGAGAGTAAACGTCGGTGCCAACCGTAGCCTGATTCCCTGTCAACACCTCCGGAGCGAGGTAATCGACTGTGCCGGAGAACAACCCGGCCGCCGTTTCATATCCCCCCGCGATGTGCGCGGTCCCGAAATCAGTGAGTTGCGGTTCGCCGTAATCGTTGACGAGCACGTTCGCGGGCTTGATATCGCGGTGCAAAGTGCCGGTTAGGTGCGCGGTTTCCAGTGCGCCGCACAACTTCACCCCGATCCGCAAGGCTTCGGGCCAGGAAATCGGGCCCTCTCGCTCCACCCGTAGAGCCAGGGAACCCGCGGCACAGTACGACATCACGATGTATGGTCGGCCACCCCCGGTTACGCCGACGCGCAGAATATTGACGATGTTCGGGTGTCCCGAGAGCCCACCCATCGCGTAGCCCTCACGCAGAAAACGTTCCCGACTCTCATCATCGATACATGTCGGCAGCACCTTGATCGCGACGTTTCGCCCCAGGGCAGTCTCGCGACAGCAATAGACCACCCCGGCGGCGCCGCGAGCAACCTGGCGCGCGTTCTCGAATCCAGCAGCAGCCAACTCCGCGAGGACGTCGCCCGGTCCCTGCGCCCGGGCGCGAGCCTTAGGTCCATCAGCCATTTCTTGGCCTCAACTTCCCAGGCGACTATAAATCGAGTTAAGGGTAGCGAACATGACCTCACCGGCTAGACGGTTCCGGCGAGGATCGTCCCGAAGGCACAGCCTGATGCCACGGCTCGCACTGACCATCCCCGGCAAGATGGGATTCGGACCTCTGGCCCCAATGGCGAGACACCCGCCCAACCTGCGCTGCTACTGCTCTTACTGGTTGTCGGCGCTGTCGTCCTGTCACCGCGCTGACATGCCCTCGCAACACGCATTGCCGCCACGCAGGCTGGCGCGGCGGTAGGGGCGGATGTCGCGGCGTATCGCCAAATGACGGTCAAAGTCGGCGGGCTAATCAAAGCGATATTCTGAAAAACATTGTAAAGAAGCATATTTAGTGACTTTACGGAGTAAGCCACAGGCGATAAATGTTGATGGCATGTTGACATGGGCCGTCTTCGTCCCGACCCGATTGTCACGGTCGGGTTGACCCTAATGGCGGCGACGTTTCTGTCGCGGTGGTTGGCAACCGAAGAAGCGCGCGGCGGCAACGTCATCGCAGTGGTCATCTTGATCGTTGCCGCTGTCAAGGTATGGCTCGTGGGAATGCATTTCATGGAGCTGAACGATGCACCCCGGCTGCTGCGCGGCATCGTCGAGTTCTATGTCGTTGCTCTACTCGTCGGGGTGGTGGGGTTCTTCCTCGCGGCCTAGGAGTGCCTGAATAAGTTGCGTTGGGGGCGGGGAGGTTCAAGTTTCGTTACGCCTCGTTCCCGTTCAGTCCCGCTCGTTACCAACGGTTATGTTTTCGGGTCTTGACTGCGTCAACGCTCACGATTCTACTGCTCCGGCTCGCAGGACTCGTCGGGCTGGTAGGACTCGTGGTGGTTGTCGGACTCGTGGTGGTTGTCGGACTCGTGGTGGTTGTCGGACTCGTGGTGGTTGTCGGCCTGGTCGTGGTTGTGGGGCTCGTAGGACTTGTCGGGCTCGGAGGACTTGTCGGGCTGGTAGGACTCGCGGGCGCGGGACTCGCAAGGCCCGGGCCTTCGCCACACCAGTCCGCCACATCTTTCGGGTACTGCTCGAGCGGTAGAGGACAACGCTGCCCTGGAGGGAAGTTGGCGCCGGCGTTGAGTAGATCGCAGGGCACATAGACCTGCTTGCCTTTGGGGGTGTTGGTCAAACACTTCGTCGGCGGATCGGCATGGCCGTGGGCCGGGACGATGAGCGCCACCGCCAAGCGGCGAGCACCCCGATAGCAAGGCGATAGATCATGAGCACCCCTTTATCCAGAGCCCCTGTCAGGATTTAACTCTGCTGGAGATAGTCAGCCACAGCCGACGAAAAAGAAAAATGGCCAGAGATTGTGGCTCTGACCAGCTACTCCTCTGTGGAGCTGCCGAGAATCCAACCCCGTGGGTAACTACCATGACTCGCCACCCCGACGACAACGCGACCACCTGGCGACGATAAGGCGGCCCTGCGCGACGTGGAAGTCTGACATCGACCTCGCGGGACGAGCCGTCGATAACAACCCAACTGTGGGCCACGTCACGAAATTGACTGGTGCGCAAACGAATCGATGACTGGAAGTAGCCGAGCGCTTGAAGAAAGGCATGTCACGTCGTAACTTGGGAGTTCGAGCGAAGGTGGTGACTTCATCTCTCCTAAACTAGTTCCCAAGTTTGAGATGGCGCAGGCGCACTACGACCTGTCTGACGAATTCTTCCGGCTTTTCCAGGACCCGACGCAGAGTTACAGCTGTGCGTACTTCGAGCGGGACGACATGACCCTGGAAGAGGCGCAGCTTGCGAAGATTGACCTGTCACTGGGCAAGCTGGGTCTTGAGCCGGGGATGACGCTGCTCGATATCGGCTGCGGTTGGGGTGCCTGTATTAACCGAGCCCTGGACAAGTACGACGTCAATGTCATCGGTCTGACGCTGAGTAAGAACCAGCTCGCCCATGTTCAGGCGCTTCTGGACAAGAACCCGAGCAAGCGCTCGAAGTCGGTGCAGTTGCGTGGCTGGGAAGAATGGGACGGCAAGGTTGACCGGGTCGTGTCGATCGGCGCGTTCGAGCACTTCGATTTCAACCGTTACGACGACTTCTTCGACATCACCTATAAGTCGATGCCGGCTGACGGAGTGATGCTGCTGCACACCATCACCATCTTGACTGCCAAAGAGATGATCGCAAGGGGCTTGCCGCTGACCTTCGAGCTGGCCCGCTTCGTCAAGTTCATGGTCGATGAGATTTTCCCGGGCTGTCGGCTCCCGACAGTCGATATGGTGCCAAACCATGCCGCCAAGGCCGGCTACACCTGCACCCGCATCCAGCAGCTGCAGTCACACTATTCAAAGACGCTGGATATGTGGTCGGCGGCGCTGCGGGAACGTAAGGACGAGGCCATCGCGCTGCAGGGTGAAGTGGTCTACGACCGCTATGACAGATATCTGAGTGGATGCGCGAAGGCGTTCCACGACGGCTACATCGATATCGCCCAGTACACGCTCGAGAAGTAACCGGAACCTGAACGTAGGCATTGCCGTCCGTTTCATATCGCCTGGTTAGTGCTGACCGCGGTCATCGCCGCGCGCAGGGTCGCCCGCCCGGGTCTTCGGCCGTGGAGGGCACGACCGCGACGCAGTCGGCGCCGGCTTCGTGGTAGGCGCGCAGCTGTGCCTGGACTCGATCGGCGGAGCCCAACGCACAGACCTGGTCGAGCAGCTCGACGGGGATGGCAGCCGCCAGTTCGCGGCGAGTCGTTCCGGCACGGGCCTTCTGGACGAGGTCGTCGAAACCGAGCGCGCTGAACATTTCGCCGTAGCCGGGCGGGCCGAGATACGGCCAGCTGCGCAGCGAGTTGGCCGTGCGCCCCAGCACCGGGGTCCAGCGCGACCGGCACCCACACCGTCAGCCGCGGCGGGTTGCGGCCGCCCGCCGCGGCCGCGGCGTCGATTGCCGCACGCACCTCCGCGACACGGGCGGGCGAAGCAAGGTTGAGCACCAACTCGTCGGCATGCTGCGCGGCTACCCGAATCATCGCAGGGCCGAACGCTCCCAACGCAATTCGAGTCTCGGGCTGCGCGCTGCGCAGTCGGAAACCGCGACTGCTGACGTGCCGGCCGGCGTACTCGCTACGTGCGCCGCTCAATAACGGCCGCAGGCACTCGATGGTTTCGCGCATGACCGACACGTGGTGCTCCCACGGCCGGTCATGCCAGCCGATCACGATCGCCGGCTGGAGGCTCCCAATGCGATATCAACCCGGCTGCCGGTAAGCGAGGCGACCGAACTTGCACCCAGAGACAGTCCGACCTGGGTGCGGACGCCGACGGCCAGGGGTCCGATCTTCAAGGTCATTCCGGGCGCGCGGAGCCCGATCGCCGTCGCGAGCGAGAACGCGTCGTAAATGGCCATTTCGCCGATCCACACCGCATCGATGCGTCGGCGGTCAGGTCGAGCAGGATGCGGCCGGGCAGCTCGCGTGATGCCTCGTTGACCTGGAAGTGGGCGGTGGCCGTGAATGCGTCGCGGAACCGAAGCTGCAGAGGTGCGCCGTCGTAGATGGCGCTGCCTCCCGCTAGGTCATACATGGTGCGCACGACATCCGCCGAGGTCCGTACCGCGTGGGTGGCCGCCAGGCGTAGCCGGTTGCGGCTGGCCAGCGGCCCTGGGTTCCCTTCGTGGCTGGCCCGCCAGGCCGCGTCGATCGCCTCGTAATACAGCGCGCGAGCGGCGGCTAGCGAAGCCTCGGCCGTTGCCACCGCCGCCTGGGTCACCGGACGTTCGGCCAAGGTGCGCGTCGACTCCAGCCCTTTCTTGCCGCCGGCCACCTCGACGAGGTCGTCGATCGCGGCGCGCGCATTGCCCAACGCGGCCGCGCCGATCGACAAAGCGAAGAACCCGAACACCGGAAAGCGATACAGCGGCCGGTCCACGACCGGTCCGTCAAAGACTGAGAGCACGCGATCGGCGGACACGAAGACCTCGTCGGCAACGGTGTCGTGGCTCCCGGTGCCGCGCAAGCCGAGCGTGTGCCAGGTGTCGAGGACCTGCAGGTCGTCTTTGGGCAACGCCACGACGGAAGGCACCCGCCGGCCGTCGATGAAGCAACCGGCGAACAGCATGTCAGCGTGGTTAATCCCGCTGCAAAATGGCCAGCGCCCGGACACCACGACACCGCCATCGACTGACCTCGCCGTGCCGCGCGGCGCCCACACCCCCGCCGCTACACCGCGCCCACCGCCGAACATCTCCTCGCGGCTGGATTCCGGCAGGTAACCGACCAACAGGCTGCTAGTGATCGCGATCGACACGCACCACCCCGCCGATGCGTTGCCGCGCGCCACCGCTTCTGCGCAACGCAACGCCAGCCCGGGCGCCAGCTCCGGTGCCTGAACCTCCCGCGGCATCCCGGCGCGCAGTAGCCCGGCCTCGCGCAGAAGGACGACCAGCTCGCCCGGAAGTCGGCGGTCGCGGTCGATCTCCGCCGTCATCTCCCGTGCCGAAAACGCGATCTTCTCGGCGAGGTTCTCTATCTCGATTTCGCTGCGGTCCGGTTGATTCATCGGAGCTCCCGGTAATGGTGGTGGTTCAATTAAGTTACCAGCCATGATTCAGAAATTGAACCGGGTACAGTAGGTGAACCATGACGGCTCCCGATCTGTCCCACCGCTTTGAAGCGGAGTCCGTCGGCCGCGCACTTGAGCTTGTCGGTGAGCGCTGGACGCTACTTATCCTGCGCGAGGCGTTCTTCGGAGTGCAGCGCTTCGGTCAACTCGCGCGTAACCTCAGCATTCCGCGGCCCACGCTTTCGTCGCGGCTGCGGATGCTTGTCAATGTTGGCCTGCTTGACCGGGTGCTGTATTCCCGGGATCCCGAGCGCCACGAGTACCGGCTCACCGACGCCGGCCGCGATCTCTTCGGAGCGATCGTCGTCCTCATGCAGTGGGGAGACGAGCACTTGCCGCACCCAGACGGCCCGCCGATTGTGTTGCGCCACAACACCTGCGGCGAGTTCGCCGATCCGCGCCTGGTCTGCGCTCACTGCGGCGAAGAGATCACCGCGCGAAATGTGACACCCGAAGCCGGGCCGGGCTTTCGCACCACGCCGGCATCGCGCACTTGACCTTGCCACTGCCCGCCCGATACAGGCCGAAACTCGTGACAGTCGATGATCCAAAGAAAAAGAGCCGCATCTCTGCGGCCCTTTCCTGTGGAGCTGCCGGGAATCGAACCCGGGTCCTACGGCATTCCCTCAAGGCTTCTCCGTGCGCAGTTCGCTATGTCTCTACTCGGATCTCCTGGTCCCGCGAACTAGCCAGGATGACGATCCCAGTCGCTGTGAGTGTCCCGATGAGTCCCGCGACCGAACTCATCGGTGGATCCCTCTAGCTGATGCCAGGGTCCGGGCCGAGGGAGCTCCCGGTCTGACAGACACGCAGTCGCTTAGGCAGCGAGTGCGTAGTCGCGCTGATGTGAATCGGCGCTTATAAGGTTGCAACGACGCTTACGGTGGTCTCTTGCCTGCACCGGCACGCTTCCCTTGATTCGATGCGCGAAGTCGAAACCGTTCAGCCCCTCGCATCCCTGCCGAATTTCGGCAGGACACTCCATTGTACGGCCCTACCAACCAGCGGCAACGTATTTATCTTCCCCGACCAGCTTGCGGTCAGATCACGAAGTTCAGCCGCTCGACGATCCGGGCCGCGACGTCGCGCTCACCACCGAGTTCGACGTCCTGGGGACGCGTGGGACACATCGGGCGTCCGCCGGCGAGCCTGGTGAACTGCAGCGCGTCCACCCGGACGGTCGCCGTCGGCTCCAGCCCGCCGAAGTCCTGCACCACCTGAGCGCGCCCTTCGACGTTGACGCGGATGCTGCGCGCCAACGGACCAGTCAGATCGAAGTGGATGCGCGAACCGTCGGGCGCTTTGGCAAGTTTGCCGACGACGAAGCCCAGGGTGGCCGCGACCTCGCCGAGGGACAGTCGTGACGCAGACCCCGCAAGCTCGGCATCCGACGAGGGCCGCCCAATCGCCATGCGGATGTCTTGCTCGTGCATCCAGCAGTCGAAGACCCGGATCCGCATGAACCGTCCATAACTGTCGGGGCCTGCAGGCGTGAAGGTTTCGGCGTTCCAGTCTTCCTCGGGCATCGCCTGCAGGACCTTGCGGCGAGCTTCGGTCACCGCGCGGTACTGCTGCAGGACGCTGTCGCCGGATTGCCCACCGAGGTGGCGCACCCAGCACTCATTCATCGCCCCGATGTCGTTGCGCACATGGTCGAGCGCCTTGACGTCGATGTCCGGTTCGGGTGCGGGCATGCCGTCGAGAAATGACTCGGTGCCGATGATGTGCGACACCACGGCCTGCACACACCAACCTGGCAGCGGCGTCGGCGCCCGCCACTCGGCCTCGGGCAGCTCGGCAAGCAGGGCATCGATGGAGTCCCACACAGCGAACAGGCCGTTCAGCACATCGGCTTTGTCCAGTGTGGTGACAGCACGCGTAGCCATGGTCGGATGCTAGGCCGATTACCGGCCCAGCGTTAGACCCACGCGCGCTAAAATCAGACCGCCGATTGTCAAAATTCCCGCGGCCGCAACAGTCCAAGTCATTCCGTCAAACGCGGTAACCCACGCTGCGAGGCCCATCACCAGCAGCGCATGGACGAGACGGGCAACGACAAAGCCCCGATCCCGCAAGACGGACACCAGCACTGAGCGGGGTATGGCGTGCAGGAGTCGACCAAGAATGAAAACCAGCGCCACAGTGACCAACCCGGTAGCCACGCGCAGCGTCACCGTGGGATGCCCGTCGCCGTGGGCAAACCCGACGACTTGGATCAAGACCGCCAAAACGGTGGCAACGACGGTCATCCGTCTCAGCATCTTCGCCAGCACCGCACCGATATTCCTGCGCACGAGATCACCGAGCGGCGGGTCGCTACCGGCCGCGCCGAGAAACCCACGCAAGGCGTGCCCGAACTTGCCTCGCTGAAGCCGATTGACAGCCATATTGTTCAGCGCCGCGGCATGGTTTGCATCCAATGCCAACGCTTGCCGATACGACGCCGTCGATTCATCGATTCGGCCCAGATCATGCAGGATCGAGCCCCGCAAGACCAGCCCGTCGGGACTCGCAGGGTCAAGCCGTAACGCCTCGTCGACCACCACCAGCGCCGAATGCAATTGACGCGACTTTTGTAGTAGGCGAGCGTAAACCCGGTGTTGCAAAGGCTCATTCGGATGGGTTCTCACTCCCTGCCACGCCATCCACAGGGCATCCCCGTAACGACCGAGACCATCCAGCGACAACGCGTAGATCCGCATGGCCAACTCATGCTGCGGCGCGGCGGACAACGCGGAGTAGGCGCCTTGCGCAGCGCCGTCATAGTTTTCGAGTAGATAGTCTGCGCGCGCGTGTTGGGCTAATAAGCCGGGGTCGCTGGGGTTTTGAGACAACGAGCGACGCAGAACCTCACGTCCGCGTTCGTAATTCTCGGTCTCGAAGTACGCCTCGGCAATGTGAATGGCTTGGTCGACACCGGGATCCGATGTCATCGTCGCTTACCGAATTTTCCTGCGCCGCAGATATTTTGCCAGATCGTCGTAGGTTCCTTCGGTGTTGGCGAATTCGACGATGTTGCGCGCGGCCTCGAACCACGGCCCGGTGCTGGGACGGATCTGTGTCGTGGCTTCGTCAATATCGGCCATCGTTACCGGGCGAACCTGACCGCTGCGCATCGACTCGGCCATTGCCAATTGCGTTGCGCTGTCGCACACATGCGCAAGGTCGGCGCCGGAAAAACCGTCGGTACGCTTGGCGATCGACTTGAGGTCTATGCCCGCCACCGGCCGGTCCTTCAGGTGGGAGCGAAGAATTCCTGCCCTGGCGTCGGCATCGGGCAATCCCACAAAAACCATCCGGTCAAACCGTCCGGGCCGGCGCAGCGCCGGGTCGACATCCCAGGGCGCATTCGTGGCGCCGAGCACATAAACCCCGTCGTTGGTCGACGTCGCCGAGTCCATCTCTTCCAGCAAGGTATTCACGACGGGGCGCATCCCGGAGCTGCCGCTCAACGCGGAGCGCCGGTGCCCCAATGCATCGAGTTCATCGAAGAACAGCACACAGGGAGCATTGCGGCGCGCGCTGTCGAAAACCGAACGGATGCTGCGTTCGCTCTCCCCGAACCAATGGTGCAGAACGTCGGCGATTCCCACTTGGTAGAAATTCGCGCCCAGTTCACCCGAAATGGCCTTGGCGATGTAGGTTTTGCCGCAACCGGGCGGCCCGTACAGCAACAGGCCGCCGCGTGCCGAGACTTTGTACGCCTTCATCAACTCGGGATTCCGGATCGGGCCGAGCAGCGAAAGTTCAATCTGCCGTTTGACATCGGCCATGCCCGAGACATCGTCGAGGCGTACGGCGCTGCGCGCCACGACGTCGAAGTCGCCTTCGTTGACGACCTCGGCGGACGCCTCGACGAATGCCGGCTCGATGATGTCGGCGACTTGCCGTTCGGCGCTGGACCAATCGAAGCGGTCATCGCCGGCGGCTCGCCCCGCCACCGGTGCCCCCTCGGCTGCCTCCTGAGCAGGCGCGGCGAGCGCGGTGCTGCAGCGCTGCACGAGGCTCAGCGCGTTGGCGTTGCCGGCATCTTGACTCAGCGCCGTGCTGCAGTGGCCCAGCGCCTCCGCGTAGCGCCCCCGGTCCGCCAGCAAGCCGGCTAGATGCAACCGCAACTCGACCACATCGGGGCTGCGTTCAACGGCAGCGGACAACTCCCGAATAACCGGGTCCTCACCCAACGTTTTCTCCCGACATAGTCCCGCCGGGACCATAGTAGGTCGCGCCGCAGACGTTAGTTGGCGGCGATCATCGCCACGGATCCCATGGCCATCACCATGCCGATCCCCTGCCAGCGAGAGACCCGCTCGCGCAACACCATCATCGCCAGCACCACGGTGGCCGCGGGATACAGCGAAATCATGATGCTGGCCAACGACAGCATCCACGACTGCAGCGCTATCAGCTGAGTCACCAGGGCACAGATGTCGAGCGCCGCAATAGCCAGCGCCAGCTTCATCGACTGCCCCCGCGGCAGCCGCAGGGTGCGTCTCGAGGCGGCCAGAATGGTGATCACCACGGTGGCCGACAGCCGCGCGAACATCAGCGGCCAGAGCTTGGAGTCATGTGGCGATTGATGCAGGAATACCAAGTCGAGACCGAACGCACACCCGGCCAAAATCGTGAGCCAGGCCACCTTGGGGGTGAAGCGGTATCGGCTCACGCCTTCGACGGTGGCCTCACGGCTCACCAGCATCACCGCGACGATCGCCAGCACGACGCCCACCGACGCGGCGCGGCCCGGTCGTTCCCCCAGCGCGATACCGACCGCCACCGGAACAGCGGCATTGAGCACGCCCGCTAATGGCGCGACTACCGAGATGGGGCCGGAGCCGAGTGCGGCGTAGAACGCCCACATGCCGAACGCCTGACCGACGCCGTACAGGCAGCCCCAGAGGATGGCACCGGAATGAATAGGCCCACCCGCAGTAAGAGCCAGCAGGCCCAGCACCACCGCTTCCACCGGGTACGCGGCCAGCATCACCCGCAGCGCGGCTACCCGGCGAGCTGCTACGCCGCCCATAAAATCGCTGACCCCGTACGAGACGGCGGACAGCTGCGCGTAAGCGGCTCCGATCAGTTCATACCCTTTGCTCGGCGACCCAGTTCACGCAGTACTTCGCGTTGAGCGTCGCGGCGGGCCATGTCTTGGCGTTTGTCGTGTGCTTGCTTGCCTCGCGCTAGCGCGAGTTCCACCTTGACATTGCCCTCGGAGAAATACAGCGACAGTGGCACCAAAGTGAGGTTACCATCGCGGATTTTGCCAATGAGTGTGTCGATCTGTGCCCTATGCAACAACAGCTTTCGATTGCGCCGAGGATCATGGTTTGTCCAGCTACCGTGTTCGTACTCGGGAATGTGCAAGTTACGCAACCACACTTCGCCGTCGTCGACGGTTGCGAACGCATCAGCCAGCGAGGCTTGTCCCAGCCGCAGGCTCTTCACCTCAGTGCCGACTAAAGCCACGCCGGCCTCGAACAACTCCAAGATCGAGTAGTTGTGCCTGGCTTTGCGATTGGTGGCCACAATCTTTTTGCTGTCCCGCTTGCCGCCACTCGCCTTGCCGCCACCGGACTTTTCGGCCACAGCTAACGCCGTACGTACAGACGCAACGTCGCGTATGCCGTCAACCCGGCCATCGACACGCCGAGCAAGATCAGGATCGGGGAGATGTAAAGGATGTCTGCGTAATCGACGCGCGCGATCAAATTGGCTTGGTAGAACTGGTTTAACGCGTTGTCCAGGAACAATGCCCGCACCACGATCAAGCCGGCAATCGCAATCCCCACCCCGAGGCCTGCGGCCAGCATCGCCTCTACCAGGAAGGGCAGCTGGGTGTACCAGCGACTAGCCCCCACCAGACGCATGATCCCGATTTCGGTGCGCCGCGTATACGCCGCAACTTGAACCATATTGGCAATCAACAGGATCGCGCCGACGGCCTGCACCAAAGCGACGGCGAACGCGACATTGCTCAAGCCGTCCAGGACCGCAAACAGCCGGTCGATCAGGTCCTTCTGATTGAGCACGGAGAGCACGCCGGGCTGACCCTGCATCGCCAAGTCGAAGTCCTTGTGTTGCTCAGGGTTGTTCAACTTGACGATGAATGACGCGGGGAAGGAATCCTTGCCGGCAACGCCCTTGTACTGCGGGAACTTTCGGATGGCGTCGTCGTAGGCGTCCTGGCGATTGAGAAACCGAACCGATTTGACGTCGTCGCGGCCCTCGATCTTTGTCCGCAGCGCCTTGCAGGGATTGGTGCCGCAGGCGGGATCGTTCGCCGAGACGTCTTCGGTCAAGAAGACCTGCGTCTCGACGCGGTCGAGATAGATGGCCCGGGAGTGCTCGGCCAATCGGACCACCAGCAGACCGCCGCCGAACAGGCCGACCGAGATCGCGGTCGTCAGGATCATCGCGACCGTCATCGTGACATTGCGGCGAAGCCCGGTCAGGACCTCGTTGAGTAGGAAACCGAAGCGCACTAGCGATCCATCCCGTAGACGCCGCGCTGCTCGTCGCGAACCAGCCTGCCCAAAGACAGCTCCACGACCCGCTGGCGCATCGAGTCGACGATGTGGTGGTCATGCGTCGCCATCAGCACCGTCGTCCCGGTGCGGTTAATCCGCTCCAGCAGATCCATGATGTCGTTGCTGGTGTCGGGGTCGAGGTTGCCGGTGGGCTCGTCGGCCAGCAGGACCAGCGGCCGGTTGACGAACGCGCGGGCGATCGCCACCCGCTGCTGCTCACCACCGGACAGCTCGGTCGGCAGCCGATTGGCTTTGCCGGACAGGCCGACCGTCTCGAGCACATCGGGCACCACCCGGTTGATCTGGTCGGCGCGTTTACCGATGACTTCCAGCGCGAAGGCGACGTTTTCATACACCGTCTTTTGTTGTAGCAGACGAAAGTCCTGGAAAACGCAGCCAATCACCTGGCGCAGCTTCGGCACATGCCGGCCGGGCAGCTTGTTGACGTGGAACTTCGAGACCCGCACGTCACCGGTTGTCGGTGACTCCGCAGCCAGCAGCAACCGCATGAACGTCGATTTGCCCGAACCCGACGGGCCGATCAGGAAGACGAATTCGCCCTTGTCGATTTTGACGTTGACGTCGTCCAAGGCCGGACGCGCCGACGCTTTGTACTTCTTGCTGACACGGTCAAGGGTGATCATCACGGCACGCCAGTGTAGCGGTGAATTTCGCTGGACCGCGAAGATCAGCGCGCCGGTGGCGCCGACGTGGGCGACGGAACCAGCCCCGGTACCGGTTGCTGTGGGGCTGGTGAAGTCGGGCTCGCGCTGGGCGGACAGAAGGGCGGCGGCAGCAGGCACGGCAGCTGGAACGGCGGCGGTGAGGTGGTTGTTGGCGGTGGTGGCGGCGGGGGCGGGACGGGCGGCACCGTGCTGGTCGGAGTCGGGACGAACGTGTTGGTCGGTGCCGGCATCTCGACCCTGGTGCGCGGCACCCAGGTGTAGTTCGGGTCAGGTACGAAACCCGGCGGCACAATCTGTGGAGCGGGTGTCTTGGGAGCCGGCTCTGGGCGGTTGGCGTCATAGACCCACCAGACCGCAAGGAAGGCGAGGATCAACGCCACCGTCGAGGTGCGCATCCGGCCGCCGAACACATACTGCGGCCAACGGCGGTCCTCGTCGCGGTGCTTCTCGAGAACGTTGAGGGTCAGTTTCACCGTTTCACCGACTCGTGCGCGATCTCGCGGGCCGCCTCAGCAGCCTGCGCGGCGGGGACACCTGGGTCGTCCTCGACGACGCTCACCGTCGCGTCGGCCGTGGTGACGATGCCGGCTCGGGCGAGTGCCCGGACAACCAGCACACGCAACTGCCGACCCGCCTCAAATTGTTTGCCGGGCAGCGTGCGGGCCACCATGCGCAGCGTGATGGTGTCGACGGCGATGCTTTCCAAGCCCATCAAGGTGGGGGCGTCCAGCAGCAACTCGCGCAGCAATGGGTTGTCCATGGCGTGCTCGCATGCCTCGTGCAGGACCTCGTTGACCCGGTTGAGGTCGGCGCTGGCCGAGACGGGGATGTCCACCACCGCGCGCGCCCAGTCCTTGGAGAGGTTGATGGTCTTGACGATCTGGCCATTGGGGATGGTGAACAATTCGCCGTCCGACGAGCGCAGTCGGGTCACCCGCAATGTCACGTTCTCGACCGTGCCGCGCGCCTCGGCGGCGATCCCGGAAACAGTCAGCGAGACCAGGTCGCCGAAGCCGTACTGCTTCTCGACGATGATGAAGAAACCCGAAAGCAGGTCTTTGACCAGCTGTTGAGCGCCGAAACCCAGCGCGGCACCCAGCACCGTGGCAGGCGCGATGAACCCGCCGACGGAAAAGTGCAGCACGTCGCCGATCTGGACGACGCCCCAGATCGCGATCAGGACAATCGAGACCCATTGGATCACCGACGCCACTGCCTGGCGGTGCTTGGTCGCCTCCGAGCGGACCAGGGCGTCGCTTTCGGCGAACCCGACGTCGAGTTGCCGGGTGATCTGCTGGGCCACCCAGGTGACGCAACGGACCGCCAGCACCGCCGCGATCAGCAACATGACGATGCGCAGACCCTGGTCGAGGATCCATCCGCCGATCGCGCCGTGCCAAAAGCCGTGCCACCGCGCAGTCATCGCGGAAGCAACAAGAGTTGTATTAGTCGTCATCTTTTCGATTGCGCCAGCGGATTCCCGCTTCCAGGAATCCGTCAATGTCCCCGTCCAGAACGGCCGCCGGATTGCCGACCTCGTACTCGGTACGCAAATCCTTGACCATCTGATACGGGTGCAGTACGTAGGAGCGCATCTGGTTACCCCAGGAGCTGCCGCCCTCCCCTTTCAGCGCGTCCAGCTCAGCGCGCTCTTCTAAACGCTTGCGCTCCAACAACTTTGCCTGGAGCACTCGCATTGCCGAAACTTTGTTCTGCAGTTGCGACTTCTCGTTCTGGCAAGTCACGACGATACCCGTCGGGATGTGGGTTAAACGAACCGCCGAGTCGGTGGTGTTCACCGACTGGCCACCCGGACCGCTGGAGCGGTAGACATCAACGCGCACATCGCCTTCCGGGATGTCGATGTGATCAGTGGTGGCCACCACCGGCAGCACCTCGACTTCGGCGAACGACGTCTGGCGTCGGTTTTGGTTGTCGAACGGGCTGATTCGGACCAGCCGATGGGTGCCCTGTTCCACCGACAACGTGCCGTAGGCAAACGGTGCGTGCACGGCGAAGGTGGCGCTTTTGATCCCGGCTTCCTCGGCGTACGACGTATCGAACACCTCGACGTTGTACTTGTGTTGCTCGGCCCACCGGATATACATCCGCATCAGCATCTCGGCCCAGTCCGCAGCGTCCACCCCGCCGGCGCCGGAGCGGATCGTGAGCAGTGCCTCGCGCTCGTCGTACTCGCCCGACAGCAGGGTGCGCACCTCGGCAGCTTCGAGGTCGGTGCGCAAAGCCTTGAGCTCGGCGTCCGCCTCGGCCAGCGCGTCGGCGGCGCCCTCGTCCTCCTCGGCCGCCAGCTCGTAGAGCACCGGCAGGTCATCGACCCGCTGCCGCAACTGCTCGATGCGGCGCAGCTCCCCCTGCGTATGCGACAACTCGCTGGTCACCCGCTGCGCGTTGGCCTGGTCATCCCACAGTTTTGGATCGGAGGCCTCTTGCTCGAGCGTCTCGATGCGGCTGCGCAGACCGTCGACATCGAGCACTCGCTCCACCGTGGTCAGGGCGGAGTCGAGGGCGGCGATATCGGCTTGACGGTCGGGTTCCACAGCGGCCCACGTTACCGGCGCCCTGGTTGGCGGCGATTGCTCAGGTCGCGACCCGCGGCACTTTGACCATCTGCCGGGGTTCACCGTCTAGCATCGAATCACCATCATGTGCGCCCGCGACTGCGACGCCCAGCCCGTTCTCAGCCCCTTGCGTCGCAGCCGGGCATGAACAGAAGGCTTGGGTATGCGTCCATTCCATGTCGCCATCGTCGGCTCCGGACCGTCGGGATTCTTCGCCGCAGCGTCTTTGCTGCAGGCCGCCGATAGCTCCGAGGAAATCGACGTCGCCGTCGACATGCTCGAGATGCTGCCGACGCCGTGGGGACTGGTGCGTTCCGGCGTCGCGCCCGATCACCCCAAGATCAAGTCGATCAGCAAGCAGTTCGAAAAAACCGGCGGCGATCCGCGCTTCCGCTTCTTCGGCAACGTGGTGGTCGGCGAACACGTCGAGGCCGCCGAGCTCGCCGATCACTACGACGCCGTGATCTACGCCGTCGGGGCACAGTCCGACCGCTCCCTCAACATTCCCGGTGAGGATCTGCCCGGCAGTGTCGCCGCCGTCGATTTCGTGGGCTGGTACAACGCGCACCCGAACTTCGAGCAGATCTCCCCCGATCTGTCGGGCGCCCGGGCCGTGGTCATCGGCAACGGCAATGTCGCACTCGACGTCGCACGCATTCTGGTCACCCACCCCGACGAGCTGGCAACCACCGACATCGCCGACCACGCGCTGGAATCGCTGCGCCCATGCGGCGTGGAAGAAGTGGTGATCGTCGGGCGACGCGGGCCCCTGCAGACCGCGTTCACCACGCTGGAGTTGCGCGAGCTCGCCGACCTCGAAGGGGTCGACGTCATCGTCGATCCCGCCCAACTCGAAGACGTCAGCGACGAGGATGCCGAGGCCGCAGGCAAAACCACCAAGCAGAACATCAAGGCGCTGCGTGACTACGCCCACCGCGACCCACGCCCGGGCCACCGGCGGATGGTGTTCCGGTTCCTGACATCCCCAATCGAGATCAAAGGCGACGACAGAGTCGAGGGAATTGTGCTCGGCCGCAACGAATTAGTCGCCGACGAGGGCGGGCGGGTTTCGGCCAAAGACACCGGGGAGCGCGAGGAGCTTCCGGCTCAGTTGGTGGTGCGCTCGGTCGGCTATCGCGGCATCCCTACCCCGGGGCTGCCGTTCGACGACAAGAGCGCGACCATCCCCAACACCAACGGTCGGGTGGAGGGCAGCCGCAACGAATACGTCGTCGGGTGGATCAAGCGGGGGCCGACCGGTGTGATCGGCACCAACAAGAAAGATTCCCAGGAGACCGTCGATACCTTGATCGGCGATCTGACCGGCGCTGAAAATGGTGCGCTGGCAGACTTCGGCGATGACCACGCCGACAAACTGGCCGACTGGCTGGCTTCCCGCCAGCCGAAGCTGATCACCTCGGCCCACTGGGACACCATCGATGCCCATGAGCGTGCGGCCGGCGAGCCGCACGGGCGTCCCCGCGTCAAGCTGCCGAATCTCACCGAGCTGCTGCGCATCGGCCACGGCTGAGCGCGGACTGGCCGGAGCGGGTGCAATCGCGTTGGGGCCGAGCCCGACTCAGCGCCTGTAGACGATGAAGCCTGCGCCGGCGAGCACCAGTGCGATGGCGGCGGCGATCGCCCACCCGGCGCCGGCAAGCCACCAGAGGACATCCAACACCGCGAGCGCGGGCGACGCTGCGAACAGCACGAGCACGGGGTGCTGCCTGATCACCTCGAGAGCGCTTTTCGCCCTGATCCGCTCGATGTCCTTGTCCGCCATGAATTCAGAATGCCACCTGACACCCACAGCGCAAGGTAATTGAGCAACTGAGCTAGCCCGCGGGCGGTTCGGGCGGGGCGAACTTCCAGTTGTCCGGATTTTTAGGCGAGTACACCACCGGATGGAGTTGGCCCATGGTCGGCCATTGGTCCACGTCGACCACCGTCCGCCAGTAGACGGCGTGCTCATTCACGGTGGGTCCATTGATGACACCGGCGAGGGTGACGTATTGCTCGCCGCTGACGTCAGGTCGCGGGCTCACCCCGGTGACCAGCAACGTGCCACTGAGGAGCTCACCGCGTGGACCGCGCGGGGCAAAGCGCTGGGCAACAAATACCGCGAGGACCGCGACAAGCAAGAGCAGCAGACCGAATTCCCACACGCCGCCATGGTAGGACGACCGCGGCCAAGACGATCCCGCGCCAAGAGACCTAGGGCCCTACTGCCTCGAGCGGATTCGCCGTAGCGTCGACAGAGAACCGGCGCGCCAAGGAAAGGTGAGGTCCATGACTGATGAGCCCGCTGTGGTTTTGTCAGAAGACGAGAGTTGGCGCAGGTTGGGCGGTGTCGCCTTGGGCCGGCTGGTGACCAGTTTCGCCGGTGAGCCCGAGATCTTCCCGGTGAACTACGCCGTGCAGGACCGAACGGTGTTGTTTCGAACCGCCGAGGGCACCAAATTGTTTTCCGCCGTGACCAATAGCGTGGTGCTGTTCGAGGCGGACGACCACGACGTTGCCGAAGGCTGGAGTGTGATCGTCAGGGGCCGCGCACAGGTGCTGCGCACCACGGCGGAGATCGAGGAAGCCGAACGCACCCAGCTGATGCCGTGGACCGCGACGGTCAAGAAGCACTACGTCCGGGTAACCCCGTCCGATATCACCGGTCGGCACTTCAAGTTCGGCCCAGAACCCGATCCGAACGCGTCCTTTGCCTGACCTGGTCAGCCCGCGAGCGGGACGTCGAGCTCGCGGGCGTCGACGCCCGTCAGCCGCCGGTGCATCGCCCACCCAATCGCCGGGCCACGAGCGGGAGCAGCGCACACCGCCGTGGTAGGACTGCTGGCATGAGCCAGGACGATCTCGGGTTGGCGATTGCGCTGGCCGACCGCGCGGACATGCTGACTCGCGACCGGTTCGGCGCGCTGGACCTACGCATCGAAACCAAGCCGGACCTGACTCCAGTCACCGACGCCGATCGCGCGGTCGAAGCCGACCTGCGCGAGGCGCTCGCACGCGAGCGGCCCGACGACAGCATCGTCGGCGAGGAGTTCGGTGGGACCACCACGTTCACCGGACGGCAATGGGTCATCGATCCGATCGACGGCACCAAGAACTTCGTGCGCGGGGTACCGGTGTGGGCCAGTTTGATCGCATTGCTCGAAGACGGCGTTCCGTCGATCGGCGTCGTGAGTGCGCCGGCCCTGCAACGCCGATGGTGGGCGGCCCGCGACCGCGGTGCGTTCATCTCGGTCGACGGCGGGCCACCACGTCCGTTGTCGGTTTCCTCAGTGGGACAACTGGATTCGGCTAGCCTCTCGTTTTCCAGCCTATCAGGGTGGGCGCAGCGCGGTCTGCGCGACCGTTTCATCGAGCTGACCGACGCGGTATGGCGGGTCCGCGCCTACGGGGACTTTCTGTCGTACTGTCTCGTCGCCGAGGGAGCCGTCGATATCGCGGCCGAACCGGAGGTGTCGGCGTGGGATCTGGCCGCACTCGACATCCTGGTGCGCGAGGCGGGCGGGACGTTCACCGGCCTGGACGGCGTCGCGGGCCCGCACCGCGGCAATGCTCTGGCGACAAACGGCCTGCTACATGAGCGCGTACTCGCCAGCCTTGGTGTGAATTAGTTAACAAGCCCTCTTTATCTTACTCCGGAGTAAGATAGGCTTTTCACCGCATCGCCCCAACAACCGAGGCTGCTGAAATGACGGACACTGTCTCCAGCTCAAACACCTCCCGCTCGCGCGCCAACCGGCGCGGCCGCAAAACCGGTGTCGGGATGCAACCACACAAGCGCACCGGGATCGACATCGCGATGGCGCTGCTGACCCCGATCGTCGGCCAGGAGTTCCTGGACAAATACCAGCTGCGCGACCCGCTCAACCGGGGCCTGCGCTACGGCGCAAAGACGTTCTTCTCCACTGCCGGCGCCGCGTCCCGGCAGTTCAAGCAGGTCCAGAACCTTCGCGGCGGACCCACCCGGCTCAAGTCCAGTGGCAAGGACTACTACGACCTCACGCCTGACGACGAGCAGCAGATGATCGTCGAGACCCTCGATGAATTCGCCGAGGAGGTACTGCGGCCCGCGGCGCATGACGCCGACGAGGCAGCGACCTACCCGCCGGATCTGATCGCGAAGGCCGCCGAACTGGGCATCACCGCGATCAACATCCCCGAGGACTTCGAGGGCATCGCGGCCCACCGCTCCAGCGTGACCAACGTGCTGGTCGCCGAGGCGCTGGCCTATGGCGACATGGGTCTGGCGCTGCCGATTCTGGCGCCCGGGGGCGTGGCATCGGCACTGACCCACTGGGGAAGTGCCGACCAGCAGGCCACCTACCTGCCGGCGTTCGCCGGCGAGAGCGTCCCGCAGGCCTGCGTGGCCATCGCCGAACCGCAGCCGCTGTTCGACCCCACCCGCCTGAAGACCACCGCCGTGCGCACCCCCAGCGGGTACCGGCTCGACGGCGTCAAGTCATTGGTCCCGGCCGCGGCCGACGCCGAGCTGTTCATCGTCGGCGCCCAGCTGAATGGCAAACCGGCACTGTTCATCGTCGAGTCATCCACCAAAGGCCTTACCGTCAAAGCGGATCCGAGCATGGGGATTCGCGCCGCGGCCCTGGGCCAGGTCGAACTCTCCGGGGTGTCGGTACCGCTGCATGCCCGGCTGGGCGAAGACGAAGCCACCGACGACGACTACTCCGAGGCGCTCGCGCTATCCCGGCTGGGCTGGGCGGCGCTGGCAGTCGGCACCTCGCACGCGGTACTCGACTACGTCATCCCGTACGTGCGAGAACGCGAGGCGTTCGGCGAGCCGATCGCCCGTCGCCAAGCCGTGGCGTTCATGTGCGCCAACATCGCCATCGAATTGGACGGGCTGCGCCTGATCACCTGGCGCGGCGCGGCGCGTGCCGAACAGGGGCTCACCTTTATCCGCGAAGCGGCACTGGCCAAGCGGCTCGGCGCCGACAAGGGCATGCAGGTCGGCCTGGACGGCGTGCAACTGCTGGGCGGCCACGGCTACACCAAGGAACACCCGGTCGAGCGCTGGTACCGCGACCTGCGGGCCATCGGCGTCGCCGAGGGTGTCGTCGTCATCTGAGCAGTCAGCCAAACCCGGACTTCACAAGCGAAAGACCAATCATGGCAATCAATCTGGAACTGCCCCGCAAAATGCAATTGGCGATCGACAAAGCGCACCAGGGTGCCGCGGAGATGATCCGGCCGATCGCGCGCAAATACGACGACAAAGAACACGCCTACCCGGTCGAGCTGGACACCTTGGCCAGCCTATTCTCCGGGGCGGCCGAGTCCAATGCCCTGGGACTCGCCGGAACCGAAGCTTTCCGCGGTAGCGAAGGCAAGGAAGAAAACCGCAACGGCTCCAACATGGCTGCGCTGCTGCAGACTTTGGAGGCCAGTTGGGGCGACGCGGCGATGATGCTGTCGATTCCCTATCAGGGCCTGGGCAACGCGGCGATCTCCGGCGTGGCCACCGACGAGCAGCTGAGCCGGCTGGGCCGGGTCTGGGCCGCAATGGCGATCACCGAGCCGAGCTTCGGATCGGACTCGGCGGCTGTGTCCACGACCGCCAAGCTGGACGGCGACGAGTACGTGATCAACGGCGAAAAGATCTTCGTCACAGCCGGTTCGCGGGCCACTCACATCGTGGTGTGGGCGACGCTGGACAAATCGCAAGGCCGTCCGGCGATCAAGTCGTTCATCGTGCCGCGCGAACATCCCGGCGTCAGCGTTGAGCGACTGGAGAACAAGCTCGGCATCAAGGGCTCCGACACCGCGGTGCTCCGGTTCGACAACGCACGCATACCGAAGGACAACCTGCTCGGCAATCCCGAAATCGAATCAGGCAAAGGGTTTTCCGGCGTCATGGAAACCTTCGACAACACCCGGCCGGTGGTGGCCGCCATGGCCATCGGTATCGCCCGGGCCGCCTTGGAAGAGCTGCGCAAGATCCTGACCGAGGCCGGCGTGGAGATCTCCTACGACAAGCCGGGCAACGTGCAGAGCGCCGCGGCGGCCGAATTCCTGCGGATGGAGGCCGACTGGGAGGCCGCCTACCAGCTGGCCCTGCGTGCCGCCTGGCAGGCCGACAACAAGATTCCCAACTCCAAAGAAGCATCGATGGCCAAGGCAAAGGCCGGCCGGATGGGCACCGATATCACCCTGAAAGCTGTCGAATTGGCCGGCACCGCAGGTTATTCGGAGCAGAAGCTGCTGGAGAAGTGGGCACGTGATTCGAAGATCATGGACATCTTCGAGGGCACCCAGCAGATTCAGCAGCTCGTGGTCGCCCGCCGCCTGCTGGGCCTCTCCTCCGCCGAACTCAAGTAGCGATCGGACGCGGCGCGTCGAACGCGTGGCGGCATCAGGCAGCGATTGCGTTCAACTGCTCACGGGTGTCTTCGTCGAGTTCGATCGAAGCGACGTCCAAGTTCTCCTCGAGATGCCGCACCGAGGAGGTACCCGGAATCAGCAGCACGTTGGGCGCCACGCTCAGCGTCCAGGCCAGCGCGACCTGCGCGGGCGTGCGCCCGAGCCGTTGGGCGGCGTTGCCCACCAGCTCGTGGCTGAGCACCGGGTTCGGCTGCATGAATCCCGCCCCCAATGGGAAGAACGGAACGAAGGCGATTCCTCGCCTCGTACACTCCTCGAGGACTGCGGCCGATTCCCGGCGAATGAGATTGAAAGCGTTTTGTACACAAGCGATCTCGGTGCGATCCAGCGCGTGCAGCAGGTGCTCACGGTTGATGTTGCTCAGCCCAATCCCGCCGATCAATCCCTCGTCGCGGGCAGCAATCATGATCGAGAGCTGATCGTCGAACAGTTGGTCGGGCCCGTCGCTCTCGAAGAGCCGCAAATTGACCGCGGCCAACTGCTCGACACCGAGGGTCAGCAAATTCGTTTCGATGTCGCGGCGCAGGTCGGCCGGCTCGCTGACCGCCAGCCACGCGCCGTCGTCATCGCGACGCCCACCGACCTTGCTCACTAAAGCCAAGTCGTCCGGGTACGGGTGCAGCGCCGCGCGGATGAGCTCATTGGCGACGTCCGGGCCATAGAACTGCGCGGTGTCGATGTGGTCGACGCCGAGTTCGACGGCCCTGCGCAACACCGCCAGCGCCTCGTCACGATCGCGCGGCGGCCCCATCACACCGGGACCAGGCAATTGCATAGCCCCGAAGCCAATCCGGGCTACCGAAAAGCGACCAAGCGGGAAGGGATCCATAGGGTGAGGTTAGCGTCGTTGTATGGACACTTTTCACGCGCTGGTAGCCCGCCAAGATGGTGACCGGATCACCGCGTCGGTCGAGAAGCTCAGCCAATCCGACCTGCCGCCCGGTGACGTGACGATCCGGGTGCTGTATTCCAGCGTCAACTACAAGGATGCGCTGGCGTTGACGCCGAAGGGCGGCGTCGTCCGGGACTATCCCATCGTTCCCGGCATCGATCTGACCGGCGAAGTCGTCGAGTCGCAATCGCCGGACTTCAGCGTCGGCGACCAGGTGCTGGCCCACGGGTATCAGATCGGCACTGGCCACCACGGCGGCTACGCGGAGTACGCGCGGCTGCCGGCCGACCAGGTGGTGGCGCTCGGCGCGTTGACTCCGCACGAGGGCGCCGCTATCGGAACCGCCGGCTTCACTGCCGCGATGAGCGTGCAAGCGCTGATCGATTGGGGCCTCACCCCCGACGGCGGGCCCATCGTCGTCACCGGCGCCTCCGGCGGTGTGGGCTCGGTCAGCGTGGACCTGCTAGCGGCCGCCGGCTACCAAGTGGTGGCCTCCAGTGGAAAGGAAAAGGCCGCCGGATTGCTGAAAGAGCTTGGCGCTGCTGAGGTTATCGGCCGGCTGCCCGCCGATCCCGACGCCAAACCGCGACCGCTGGCCAAGACGCGTTGGGCGGGCGGGGTGGACTGTGTCGGGGGTGCGACGCTGGCCGACGTACTTAGCACCGTCGACTACGGCGGGGCGGTGGCGGCCAGCGGCCTCACCGGCGGGCCCGCGTTGCGCACCACCGTGATGCCGTTCATCCTGCGTGGTATCGCCCTGCTCGGCATGGACTCGGTGCTGATGCGGATTGCGCGGCGCCGCAAGCTGTGGGCGCAGCTGGGCGACTCGCTGCGGCCGCGGCACCTGGACGCGGTCACCCGCGATGTCGACGTCAAAGACGTCGTCGCAGTGCTGGATCAACTGCGCGCGGGCACCTACTCCGGCCGTGCAGTGGTACGAGTCGCCGGTGGATTCTGAGCTGGCAGTACGCTATTCGAGTGCTGGCCGGAAGCTTCCGGCCTTATCAATGACGGAGGCAGCATGCGCGCAGCACGGGTGACTCGGTTAGATGGTCCGGACGCGGTCGAGGTGGCCGAGGTCGACGAACCCACCGGCGACGGGGTCGTCGTCGACGTGCACGCGGCCGGCGCGGCATTCCCTGACGCGTTGCTCACCCGCGGCCTCTACCAGTACCGCCCGGATCCGCCGTTCGTGCTCGGAGCCGAAATCGCCGGCGTCGTTCGCTCGGCGCCGGACAGCGCTCGTGTGCGTCCCGGTGACCGGGTCGTCGGCCTGACGATGCTCACCGGCGGGATGGCCGAGGTGGCCGTGTTGTCACCCGACCGCGTGTTCAAGCTGCCGGGCAATGTCAGCTTCGAGGCGGGGGCCGGCCTGCTGTTCAACGACCTGACGGTGTACTTCGCGCTGACGGTTCGTGGCCGCCTGCAAAAAGGCGAGACAGTCCTGGTGCATGGCGCGGCCGGCGGGATCGGGACATCGACACTTCGGCTGGCGCCGGCACTCGGGGCGTCCCGGACCATCGCGGTAGTCAGCACCGAGGAGAAGGCCGAGATCGCCACCGCCGCAGGCGCGACCGACGTGGTGTTGGCCGATGGCTTCAAGGATGCGGTGCAGAAATTGACCAGCGGCCGCGGCGTCGACATGATCATCGACCCGGTCGGCGGTGACCGGTTCACCGACTCGCTACGCTCGCTTGTCCCCGGGGGACGGCTGCTGGTCGTCGGCTTCACCGGCGGTGAAATACCCACTGTGAAGGTAAATCGGCTGTTACTCAACAACATTGATGTGGTCGGCGTGGGCTGGGGCGCCTGGACGGCGACGCACCCCGGGGCGCTGGACGAGCAGTGGGCCGGACTCGAGCGCCTGCTCAGCTCGGGCCAATTGCCTCCCCCGCAGCCGGACGTCTTCCCGCTCGAGCAAGCCGCCGCCGCGGTCGCTTCGATGGAGAACCGCACCGCCAAAGGAAAAGTCGTCCTACGCGTTCGCTGAGCCCGGCGCCGTTGAGTCGGCGACACTTAAACCTCGCACACGACACGCCGGGCGGATTCATACGGTCGGTGCAGCATCCGTGATTTTGGAGGTTGCCATGCCGGGTGGATATCTGTTTTCGAGGGCAGTGCGGCGGGAGTTTTTGGACCTGGTGTGTCAGGGCATCCCGGTGATCCAGGCCGAGCGCGTGGTGGGCGTGTCGCTGAACACCGGGTCATGCTGGTGGCGTGAATCTGGGGCAATGAAGCTAAGAGTCAATGCTTGGGGGTGCGGGGGGGTTTAGCAAACCCGGGAAAGGTGTCGACGTCAGGCGGCAAGGGGCATCGACTGAGCCTGGATGAGCGCATCTCGATCATGCGGGGCTTGGACGGCAAGCTCAGTTATGCCGAGATCGGCCGGCTCATCGGGCGTGACCGGTCAGTGATTTGGCGCGAGCATCAGCGTCACCGCAATCCCGACGGGGAACTATCACGCCCGGATGGCCCATGCCCGTGCGGCCCAGAAGGCTTGTCGGCCTCAGGACTTCAAGCTCAAGGACAACCCGCTGTGCGCGCTCATCGAAGGATGGATGGATGATGGGTGGAGTCCCAAGCTGATCGCCGATATGTTGGCCCCCGATTACCCCGATGACAGGCAGGTCCGGGTGAGCCACGAAACCATCTACCAAAGTTTGTATATCCAGACCCGCGGCAGTCTTCGCGCTGACCTGCACAAATGCCTGTCCACGAGGCGGGCGGCGCGCAAACCCCGGGGCCGCTACGTCAGCCGCGGTGTCTATAACGGCGACGAATTCAGCATTAGCGATCGTCCCGCCGAAGCTGCTGACCGTGCCGTTCCCGGTCACTGGGAAGGTGATCTGATCCTGGGCCCCGGCGGCACCAGCGCGATCGGCACCCTGGTAGAACGCAGCACCCGCTTGACGATCCTGCTGCACCTGCCCACAAACCACAGCGCCCAAGCCGTAGCCACCGCGATGATCGAGGCAATGAGCGAGCTGCCCGAACACCTACGGCGTTCCATCACGTGGGATCGCGGTAGCGAAATGGCCCACTGGCGCGATATCCAGCTGCAGCTAGGGGCCCCGTCTACTTCTGCAACCCACACTCGCCCTGCCAGCGCGGCAGCAACGAAAACACCAACCGGCTCTTAGGGTTCTGGTTCGAAAAAGGCAGCGACCTATCCGTCCACACCAAAGCCGACCTCAAACGCATCCAAGACACCCTCAACCGCCGGCCCCGACCAACCCTCAACCTCAATACCCCCGCCCAACAACTCGCCGAACTCCTCGAACAAGCCACCTGACCCGATGTTGCACCGACCGATTGACAATCCCCCGCAAACTGTCGCAACAGTTTAAGTGTCGGTGGACATGCCGGCCGGCGTAGGGCCCTTGTGCGACAGCAAAAGGAAAAGTAATGTCACTTTCAGTTTTGTAGTCAGCTCCGAGGAGTGCGATCCATGGAATCCTTCGTCCACCTGCGCAAAGGCAGGACACCGCAACGCCTGCACGCCGACCTCGACGGACTCAAGGACGACGAGCTGGGGAGGGGCGGCTTCACGGGACGGACAGCCAACATCTACCGCCGCCACGACCCCACCGCCTACCGTTCAGCCGGACCGCTGCGCCCGATCGACGTGCTGTCCAGCGAGCTCAAGCCGAGCGACGCCACCGACGCCAACCGCGGGCCGCTGCTGATGTTCAGCAACGACGACTGCCGCGTTCTGCTGAGCCGTCGCGCCGAGCCGATACCCTTCTTCGCTCGCCACGTCGACGGGGATCTACTGTGCTTCGTCCACCAAGGCGCCGGATCGCGAAACCACGCTGTTGATGATCGAGGCGACCGACGAATTCCGGGTGCCACCGCCCGGCCTGCTGGGCCGGCACTTCCCGTTCGACCCTTCGCAGGCCCCTATCCCCGAGCCGGCCCCGAGCGAGGATAACGGCCGCGACGAGTACGAGGTCCGGCTGGTCCACGAGGGTGGCCCGACAACGCTGTTCTACCAACACAATCCGCTCGACGTCGAAGGATGGCGCGGCGACAACTTCGCCTTCACCTTCAACATCGCCGACTACAACGTCATCACCTCCGACAGTGTTCACCTGCCACCCACCGTGCATCTGTTCATGCAGGCCACCGGCGTCTACGTGATGAACTTCCTGCCCAAGCCCGCCGAGGGCGTTCCCGGTACCGAACGCACGCCCTGGTATCACCGCAACGTCGACTACGACGAAATCGCGTTCTTCCACGGCGGCTCGCTCTATGGCATTCCGATGCCGCCGGGCCTGATTTCCCATGCCCCGCAAGGGGTTCACCACGGAGCTCCGGAGAAAGCACGCGAACGCGCACGCCGAAAATTCGACGAACATACCCGCGTCGACTGGCAGGTCATCGCCATCGACACCCGCCGCCGCCTGACGCCGTCGGCGGAGGTACTCGCCCACGACCTCGGACAACACTGAGATGGGGAGCACGCAGACTGTGAAACACGCCGTCAAGCACGACTACGATCGGATTCCCTATCTGGTTGCCTTCCAGAACAATTCCGGCGTCCGGGATGTCTACGGCGGCCTGGCCGAGATCACCGTGCTGGAGAGCTATCTGCTCAAGCCGAAAGACAAGCCGTCGGACACCGGGCTGGTGTTCATGCACCCGGTCGGCGGCGGCGCATACCTGCCGATGATCAACGCGCTGGCCCGGGCCGGCCACCACGTCATCTACTGCAACAGCCGGTTTCGCGGGACGGATTCGGCCCTGCTGATGGAGAAGATGGTCGAGGATCTCGGCGAGTGCATCAAGGACGCCAAGAATCGGCTGGGCTACCCCAAGGTGGTGCTGGCCGGGTGGAGTGGCGGCGGCTCGTTGTCGGTGTTCTACCAGCAACAGGCCCAGCACGCGACGATCACGTCGAGCCCGTCCGGCGACGGCCCGGACCTGACCGCGCTGGAGCTGCCCGCCGCCGACGGCATCATGCTGCTGGCCGCGCACATCAGCCGCCACGGCACGCTGACCGAATGGCTCGACGCGTCCATCCTCGACGAATCCGACCCCACCAAGCGTGATCCCGAGCTGGATCTGTACAACCCCGACAACCCCAACCAACCGCCCTACACCCAAGAATTCCTGGCCCGGTACCGTCAAGCTCAGATCGACCGCAACCGCCGCATCACCGCATGGGTCAAAGAGAAGCTGGCTGCATTGACCGCCCAGGGCCGCCCCGACGACGAGTTCGGATTCGTCGTGCACGGCACGATGGCTGACCCCCGATGGCTGGATCCCACCGTGGATCCCAATGAGCGCACTCCGGGGACCTACTACCTGGGTGACCCTCAGGTGGTGAACATGAGCCCGGTCGGGCTGGGCCGCTTCTCGACATTGCGCGGCTGGCTGTCGCAGTGGAGCTACGACGACGCCCGCGGCGACGGCGTGGACGGCGGCCGCGACCTCGCGATCCCCGCGCTGGTGATCGGGAACCTGGCCGACGACGCCTGCACACCCAGCCACACCCGGCGGCTGTTCGAGGCGATCGGGCATCCCGACAAGGAGATGCACGAAATCCCCGGCGCCACACACTATTACGCTGGGCCGGACCAACGCGACAAGCTGCGCCAGGCCGTTGACGTCGTCACCGACTGGCTGATCCGCCACGATTTCGCGAGCGGCACATGACCCAGCCGGCCGGACCGCTAGACGGCATCCGGGTGCTCGAACTGGGCACCTTGATCGCGGGTCCGTTCGCCGGCCGCTTGCTTGGGGACATGGGCGCCGAGGTCATCAAGGTGGAACCGCCGGGCGCCCCGGACCCGCTGCGCACCTGGGGCCAAGCCGAACTCGACGGGCACCACGTGTTCTGGACCGTTGCCGCACGCAACAAGAAAGCCATCACGCTCGACCTGCGCCTGCCGCACGGCCGCGAACTGTTCCTCGAACTCATCGACAAGTCCGACATCGTGGTGGAGAACTTCCGTCCGGGAACGCTGGAGAAGTGGGACCTGGGCTACGACGTGCTCAGCGCACGCAACCCGGGCATCATCCTGGTCCGGGTATCCGGCTACGGGCAGACCGGGCCCGACGCGCACAAGGCGGGCTACGCCTCGGTGGCCGAGGCCGCCAGTGGGCTGCGGCACCTCAACGGTTTTCCGGGAAGACCACCGCCCCGGATTGCGCTCTCCCTGGGCGACAGCCTGGCGGGTATGTTCGGCGCCCAGGGCGCGATGGCCGCACTCTACCGCCGCAGTGTGACCGGCCGCGGCCAGGTCGTCGACGTCGCGCTGACCGAATCGTGTTTAGCCATCCAAGAATCCACGATTCCCGATTACGACGTCGGTGGCGTGGTGCGCGGCCCGTCGGGCACCCGGCTGGAAGGCATCTCGCCGTCCAACATCTATCGCAGCGCCGACGACTCCTGGGTGGTGATCGCCGCCAACCAGGAAACCGTGTTCGCCCGGCTATGCACGGCGATAGGACGCCCGGAGTTGGCCGTCGACGACCGGTTTGCCACGCACGGCGCCCGCGGCCGCAACCAGGACGAACTCGACAAGATCATCGGCGCGTGGGCCGCCGAGCGGCAGCCCGCGGACATCGTCGAAACCCTCAGTGCCGCAGGCGTGATCGCGGGCCCGATCAACACCGTCGCGGAGGTGGTCGAAGACCCACAGCTGCGGGCGCGCCGCATGCTGGTCGAGCATTACGACGAACGCATCGAGCGCAATGTCTTGGGACCAGGCGTCGTTCCGGTGCTGTCGGAAACGCCGGGCGGAGTTCGCAGCGCCGGGCCGGCCCGTCCGGGACAACACAACAACGACGTCTACGTGGAGCTGCTGGGCAAAACCGCCGCAGAGCTCGAGGAGTTGCGCACCGAGGGGGTGCTGTGAAGCCAACCCGGAACACCCACGTCGATATTCGTGAGGTGTCGCTGCGCGACGGCCTGCAGATCGAGAAGCCAATCCCGCTGTCGGCCAAGCTGGAACTGCTCGCGGCGGTGGCCGCCACCGGCGTACGCGAGGTGGAGGCCACGGCTTTCGTGTCCCCGACGAAGGTGCCGTCGATGGCCGATGCCGCCGAACTCGCCGCGCAGCTGCACAATTACCCCGACATCGAATTCTCCGCCCTGGTCGCCAGCCCCAACGGCGCCAAGCGCGCCGTCGCCGCGGGGCTGCGGTCGATCGAATACGTGGTGGCCGCCGACGACACGTTCAGCAAGGCCAACGTCGGGCGCACCAGCATCCAGGCCACCGACCAGATCGACGAGATCGTCGCGATCGCGCACGGCAGCGACATCACCGTCGAGGTCGTGATCGCCACCACATGGGACTCACCGTTCGAAGGCCCCACCCCGCCGCAGCGGGTGCTCGACATTGCGGCGGCCGCCCGTGACCGCGGAGCCGACCGCCTCTCGATCGCCGACACCATCGGCACCACTACCCCGGGCCGGGTGAGTTCGCTGATCGCCCAACTGCGTCCGGTGATCGGCGACTTGCCGCTGGGCGCGCACTTCCACAACACCCGCGGCGCCGGGCTGGCCAGTGCGTATGCGGCGGTCAGCGCCGGGGTCACGCGGTTGGACGCCTCGGTCGGCGGACTGGGTGGTTGCCCGTTCGCGCCGGGCGCCACCGGAAACATCGCCACCGAGGATCTGGTCTACCTGCTGACCGACAGCGATATCGATGTCGACGTCGATCTGCAGGCCGCGATCGCCGCCGCCGACGTCGCGAAATCGGCCGTCCGCCATGACCTGCCGAGCGCACTGCTGCGCGCCGGCGACCGGATCCGGAACTGATGTCCACGCCCGCCCCCGAATCGTCGCGGGCGCTGACATCCAAAGGCCGCCAGACCAGGGAGGCCATCGAGCAGGCGGCGCGAAAACTGTTTGCCGAACGCGGCTTTCACGGCACCACACTGGCCGACATCACCTCGGCCGCCGGAAAATCACCGGCGGTGTTCTACCGGTATTTCGCCGACAAGGAAGACCTGCTCGCCGCCCTGGCGGAGTCTTTTCTGCACGATGTCGTGGCCCCGTCCGGGTTGAGCCTGCACCTGCCGGAGTCCCCCGACGACAACGCGTTCTTCACTTCGGTGGTCACCGGATACTGGAACATCTTCAAGCAGAACATCGGCATCATGATCGCCGTCGCCCAACTGGCCACCACCCAGCAGCGGTTCGCGGCTGTACAGAACGAGTTTCGGCGCTTCGGCATGGACATCGTGGCCGCTTCGGTCCGCCGAGCCCAGCAGCAGGGTTACGGCGCTGAGCTCAACCCGCAACACACCGCGGCGGCCATCGCGCTGCTGTTCGAGAACTTCACCACCGTCTTCGTCGGGCAGTCCGGTCTCGGATTGGAGATCGGCGACGAGGACGCCATCGCCACCCTTTCGACGGTTTGGAAGAAAACTCTGTACGGCGCATAACGAGAGATCTTGAGGAGATCACCGTGGATTTCACCCTCCCAGAACATCTTCCGGGCGCGCTGGTCGAGATGGATGCGTTCATCGAGGCCGAGATCAAGCCGCTGGAACGCGAAAACATCCAGTATTTCGACCAGCGTCGAGAGCACGCCCGCACCGATTGGGACAACGACGGCATCCCGACGCAGGAGTGGGAGGAGCTGCTGTCCGAGATGCGCAGGCGAGCCGATAAGGCGGGCTGGCTGCGCTATGGATTGCCGGCCTCGCTGGGCGGGCGCGACGGTACCAACATCGACATGGCCGTCATCCGGGAGCACCTGGCGCACAAGGGGCTTGGTCTGCACAACGACCTGCAGAACGAATCCTCGATCGTCGGGAACTTTCCCCAGGTGATCATGATGGAACGCTTCGGCACCGATGAGCAGCGCCGGGCCTGGTCGGAGGCGTTGATCACCGGGGAGCGGTCCATGGCGTTCGGCCTTACCGAGCCCCAGCACGGATCCGACGCGACCTGGCTGGAGACCCATGCCCAACTCGACGGTGACAGCTGGGTGATCAACGGCTCCAAGCGGTTCAACACCGGGGTACACCGCGCGACCCATGACTTGATCTTCGCCCGCACCTCCGGTGAGCCGGGGCAGGCCCGGGGCATCACCGCGTTTCTGGTGCCGACCAACGCCCCTGGATTCAAGGTCCCCTACTACTGGTGGACGTTCAATATGCCCACCGACCACGGTGAAGTCGAGTTGACCGATGTACGGGTGCCCACCGACGCGATACTCGGCGAGGTGGATCGCGGGCTAGAGGTCGCGCAAACGTTCTTGCACGAGAACCGGATTCGCCAAGCCGCGAGCAGCCTGGGCGCGGCCCAATACTGCATCGACCGCGCCGCCGAATACGCCGGCAAACGCATGGTGTTCGGCAAGCCGCTGGCGGTCAACCAGGCCGTGCAATGGCCGCTGGCCGAGCTGCAGACCGAAGCACAGATGGTGCGGCTGCTGGTGCAATACGCCGCCTGGCACTTGGATCGCAACCACCACATGGAGGTGTCGGACAAAGTGTCGATGGCGAACTACCGCGCCAACCGACTGGTCTGCGACGCCGCCGACCGCGCCATGCAAGTCTATGGCGGCCTCGGTTACAGCCGTCATGAGCAGTTCGAGCACATCTATCGCCACCACCGCCGCTACCGGATCACCGAGGGGGCCGAGGAAATTCAGATTCGCCGAGTGGCGCAGCGGCTGTTCAAGTTTGGCAAGCAGTGACCGACGCTGAAGAGCTGGACGCCAAACTGACCACGGTGCTGACGGCGGCCCTCGGCGCCGGTACCACGATCGAGAATCTGCGAGCCCTCACCGGTGGGGCCAGCCGCACCACCTGGGCGTTCGACGCAGTCACCGGCACCCAACGCCGCGCGCTGATCCTGCGTACCGGCCCACCCGACGACGTGCATGCGGGCATGGAACTCGAAGCCCGGTCACAGGCCGCCGCCGCCGCGGCCGGAGCCCCGGTCCCCCACATCCTGGTCGCCGACGATTCGCTTGCCGCACTGGGCAATCCATTTCTTGTCTGCGACGAGATCAAGGGCGAGACCATCGTCCGGCGCATTGCGCGCCAGCTCGACACCGCCGATGGGCACGCGCGCCGAACCGAGCTGCTCCGGCAATGCGCGCAGGCGCTGGCCGCCATTCATCGTGCCGACTCCGACATTCCTGGCCTGGAGTACGAGGACCAGCTCGTGGAGTACCGCGGGCGGCTGGACGCGATGAACGACACCACCGCAACCTTCGAATGGGCGTTTCGCTGGCTTGCCGCGAACCGTCCGCCACCGTCGGCGAGGGTCCTGGTGCACGGGGACTATCGGATGGGGAACCTCCTCGTCGACGGATCCGATCTGGCCGCGGTCCTCGACTGGGAGCTGGTGCATCTCGGCGAGGCGTACGAAGACCTGGCCTGGTTCTGCATCCGCGCCTGGCGGTTCGGCGCTCCGGCCAGCCTGGGCGCCGGCGGCCTCGGCAGCATCGAGGGCTTCGTGCGCGATTACGAGCAGGCCAGCGCCACGACCGTCGACCGGGTGGCGCTGCACTGGTGGCTGGTGCTGGCCACGCTGCGCTGGGGTGTCATCTGCCGCTACCAGGCGGAGCGGCATTTGAGCGGTCAATCCCGCTCGGTCGAACTAGCGGCGATCGGCCGCCGCGTGAGCGAGACGGAGTGCGACATCCTCAACCTGCTCGAGGCGGCGCCCGGCGCCGATGCGCGCCGCGCAGCGGCGCGAGGTGGGGGTACCCCCAGCCGCACAGCGGCGAGGGGGAAAGGCGGGCAATCGGGGCTGAGCCCATGATCGGTGCCTACGGTCGTCCGCTGGCGGCCGAACTCGTGGCCGCGGTGGCCGAATTCCTGGAAACCGACGTCCGAGCGGCGACCGACGGACAGGTCAACTTCCACTCCCGGGTGGCCGCCAACGCATTGCGCATCGTCGAGCGCGAACTGCTCGACGAGAGCGAGGCCGAATCGCGGGCGGCGCTGGCCGGCTTGGGTTTCCCCGACGAGGAACAGCTTGCCGCCGCCATCCGGGCCGGCGAACTCGACGAGCGTGCCACGGAAGTCCTTGCCGGCCTGAGGACCCTGGTGCGGAATCGGTTAGCGGTTGCCCATCCCGGATACGACAGCGAATAGGAGCCTGCCATGCCCGTTGCTACTGCTGAGGTCGTCGTCGACACGGCCGACCGGCTGTTCACCTCGATCGTCAACGGCGATAAGGCCGCGGTTGATCGGCTGTAGAGTGATGACATCGCGGTGTGGCGGGTGGGCGCCAGCCGCGATAACGACAAGGCACGCGCACTGCGAGTCATCGACCGGTTCATCACGGTGACCGCCGAGCGCCGCTATGAGATCCTCGATCGCCAGCTCTTCGATGACGGATCCACCAGCGGCTTCGTCCAGCAGCACGTCCTGCACGGTTGCGTCCATCTAGGTGGTGTACGAGTCGGACCTGATTAGCGGTACCGGCGTGTCGTAGCCGAATGATTGAAGGTCATCGCGTGATTCTTCGACAGACCGACCAAAGTCACTCGAGCAAAGGAATCAACGCGATGACCACTGCCCACAATATCGACCTGCCTGCCGCGCTGGCCGAACGACTCACCACCACCCACCCCGACGTGCTGCGCGAACTGTTGTCGACGTTCATCCACACCCTGATGGGTGCGGAGGCCGACGCCCTGTGCGGCGCCGGATACGGTGAACGCAGTAGCGAGCGCATCAATCAGCGAAACGGCTACCGTCATCGCCAATTCGTACCCGCACAGGATCATTGGATCTGGCGATTCCCAAGCTACGGCAGGGTTGCTACTTCCCGGACTGGCTGCTGGAACGCCGCAAACGGGCCGAGCGGGCCCTGACCACCGTGGTCGCTACCTGCTACCTACTCGGGGTGTCTACCCGGCGGATGGACAAGCTCGTCGAGACGTTGGGCATCACCAGCTTGTCGAAGTCTGAAGTCAGCGTGATGGCCAAGGAGCTCGACGTCGCGGTCGAGGCGTTCCGGAGCCGGCCGCTGGACGCCGGCCCGTACACGTTCGTCGCCGCCGCCGACGCCCTGGTGCTCAAGGTCCGCGAAGCCGGGCGGGTGGTCAACGTGCACGCCCTGATCGCGGTCGGGGTCAACGCCGAGGGATACCGCGAAATCCTGGGCATCGACGTCAGCACCGCTGAGGACGGCGCCGGGTGGTTGGCGCTCTGGCGGTCGCTGACGGCCCGGGGCCTGTCCGGGGTACGGCTGGTCACCTCCGACGCGCACGCCGGGCTGGTGGCTGCGCTAGGCGCGACTCTGCCCGGAGCTACCTGGCAGCGGTGCAGAACCCACTACACGACCAACCTGATGGCGAAGACTCCCAAGAGTTCGTGGCCGTGGGTGCGTACCCTGTTGCATTCGGTGTTCGACCAACCCGATGCGGAATCGGTTGCTGCTCAATATGATCGGATCACCGACGCACTATCGGACAAGCTCCCCAAGGTCGCCGATCACCGAGAGGCGGCCCGACCGGATCTGCTGGCGTTCACCAACTTCCCCAAGCAGATCTGGCGCCAGATCTGGTCGAACAACCCCCAGGAACGCCTCAACAAGGAGATCCGCCGCCGCACCGACGTCGTCGGCATCTTCCCCGACCGCAACGCGCTGATCCGCCTCGTCGGTGCCGTGCTGGCCGAACAACACGACGAATGGGCCGAATCCCGGCGCTACCTCGGCCTCGACGTCCTCAGCAAATCCCGAGCAGATCAGAACTCACCGACTGAACAGGAGGACACCCCCGCGGCACTGACCGCCTGAACCAAACCTCGGAGAATCACACGACTAGCTCGTACACCACGTCCCTGGACTTGACCCCGTGCACGCCACCGGCAATGCCGGCCAATCGATCTCCATGCGCGTTTGCATCGTGATGAGGGTGGGCACAAACGGATTGATCGACCGGATCGACGAATACTTCGACCCCGCCGAGATAGCGCCACTGATGAGGTGAGACAGCCGATGACGACGTTGGAAACACTGCTGAATGATCCCGACCTGGCCGGGGTGTGGAACATCGTTCCGGACCGGTCGGCAGTTACCTTCAAGATCAGGAACATGTGGGGCCTGGTCAACGTCAAGGGCAGCTTCACCGAATTCGCCGGCGATGGACAACTCACCGGCAAGGGCGCCGTCTTCGGCCGCCTCGACATCCGTGCCGCGTCGCTGAACACGGGCATCGGCCGTCGCGACGAGCACCTGCGCTCCGCCGACTTCTTCGATGTCGAACGCTATCCCGAGATCAGCGTCGTCATCACCGCGGTACACCCCCCCGAAGGCAAGGCCGCAGAACTGCGGGCCAGCTTCACCATCAAAGGTGTCACCGCCCACTGACAGTGCCCGTCACCGTCACCGAAGCGGGCGACGGTTCGATCCAGATCTCCGGCGAAACCAAGATCGACCGATCCCAGTTCGACATCGGCTAGAACAAGTTCGGCATGATCGCGCCGACGGCCAGGGCATCGGCCCAGGCCGTTTTCGTGCGGTCTCCCCAATAAAGCCGGTCGAGCAGCAGTAGCATCTGCAACGTGCCCGACGCCACCATCGCTCTGCGGATACTCGTCTACAGCGACAACCCCAACACCCGCGAAAAAGTGAAGCGGGCATTGGGCAAACGCCTGCACCCCGATCTGCCCGAGTTGAACTACGTCGAGGTCGCGACCGGCCCGATGGTGATCCGCACCATGGACGAGGGTGGCATCGACCTGGCCATCCTCGACGGGGAAGCGACGCCGACCGGCGGCATGGGAATCGCCAAACAGCTCAAGGACGAACTCGAGACGTGCCCACCGATCCTGGTGCTCACCGGACGTCCCGACGACGCGTGGCTGGCGAATTGGTCACGCGCCGAAGCCGCCGTGCCGCACCCCATCGACCCGATGCTGCTGGGTCGCACGGTGCTCGGATTGCTCCGCGCACCCGCCGCATAGCCCGTCTAAACGCGGCGAAGACCGGAGCCGGGCAGTTAGCATCACCCCGAGCACGCGCCCCAGCCACAACGACGCTATGTTGAAGATCACTGCGGCGGGCTACAGACCCCATCCGTCACAGCAGCCCGGTTGCCGCCTGGTCGCTTGTAGGCGGCCCTACGACGGATCTTGGAGCGAGTTGAACGTCTACATACCCATCCTGGTGCTAGGCGCAATCACCACCGCCTTTGCCGTGGGCTCGGTCGTGATCGCGAGCCTGGCCGGCCCATCGCGCTACAACAAGTCAAAGATGGCGGCCTACGAATGTGGAATCGAGCCGACCGAAACATCGGTCAGTGGCACGCATGCGACGCCCGGACAGCGTTTTCCGGTGAAGTATTACCTCACCGCAATGCTCTTTATCGTCTTCGACATCGAAATCGTGTTCTTGTATCCCTGGGCGGTCAGCTACGACGCATTGGGATCGTTCGCTCTGGTCGAGATGGTGGTGTTCATGCTCACGGTCTTCGTCGCCTACGCCTACGTGTGGCGCCGCGGCGGCCTGACATGGGATTGAGGTAAAGACGTGGGTCTGGAAGAACAGCTACCCGCCGGCATCCTGCTGGGGACTGTCGAGAAGATCGCCGGCTACGTCCGCAAGAACTCGCTGTGGCCGGCAACATTCGGGCTGGCCTGCTGCGCGATCGAGATGATGGCAACGGCCGGACCACGGTTCGACATCGCACGGTTTGGCATGGAGCGGTTCTCGGCGACACCCCGGCAGGCCGATCTGATGATCGTGGCCGGGCGGGTCAGCCAGAAGATGGCGCCGGTGCTGCGCCAGATCTACGACCAGATGGCAGAACCGAAATGGGTACTGGCCATGGGGGTCTGCGCGTCGTCCGGCGGAATGTTCAACAACTATGCCATCGTCCAGGGCGTGGACCATGTGGTTCCGGTGGACATCTACCTCCCCGGCTGCCCGCCGCGCCCGGAGATGCTCTTGCACGCAATCCTCAAGCTGCACGAGAAGATTCAGGAAATGCCACTCGGCGTCAACCGCGAGCAAGCCATCGCTGAAGCCGAGCAGGCGGCGCTGGGGTCCCGGCCCACCATCGAGATGCGTGGACTACTGCGATGAGCTCACCGGACCACGACCCGAAGGTAGCCGCCAGCGAGGTGGGCGGTGCAGTGGCATCGCCCGACGACGAAGTGATCAACGTGCGCCGCGGCATGTTCGGGATTTCGGGGTCGGGTGACACGTCCGGATACGGACGCCTGGTGCGGGAGGTCACGCTCCCGGGCAGCAGCCCCCGGCCGTATGGCGGTTATTTCGACGACGTGGTCGACCGGCTGGCCGACGCGCTGAAGGCCGGCGACATCGAATTCGATAACGCCATAGAGAAAGTCGTCGTCGACCGCGACGAACTGACCTTGCACGTACGCCGCGAGGCATTGCCACACGTGGCCCAACGTCTTCGCGACGAACCCGAACTGCGCTTCGAGCTGTGCCTGGGTGTCAACGGCGTGCACTACCCGCACGAGACGGACCGCGAGTTACACGCCGTCTACCCGCTGCTGTCGATCACCCACAATCGCCGTGTCCGGCTGGAAGTGTCTGCGCCCGACGGTGATCCGCACATCCCTTCGCTGTTTGGGATCTACCCGACCAATGACTGGCACGAGCGCGAGACGTATGACTTCTTCGGCATCATCTTCGACGGGCATCCGTCGCTGACTCGCATCGAGATGCCTGACGACTGGCACGGCCATCCGCAACGCAAGGACTACCCGCTCGGTGGTATTCCCGTCGAGTACAAGGGTGCAGAGATACCCCCGCCCGACGAGCGGAGAGCGTACAACTAATGAGCACAATCACTGACTCGACGCACGATGGCGGCGCCGAAACCGTCATCGTCGCCGGCGGACAGGACTGGGGACAGGTCGTCGAGGCCGCGCGCGCCGCGGATCCCGGTGAACGCATCGTCGTCAACATGGGGCCCCAGCACCCCTCCACGCACGGGGTGTTGCGGCTGATCATCGAGATCGAAGGCGAAACCGTCACCGAGGTCCGCTGCGGAATCGGCTACCTGCACACCGGAATCGAGAAAAACCTCGAATACCGATACTGGGCGCAGGGTGTCACCTTCGTGACCCGAATGGACTACCTGGCACCGTTTTTCAACGAGACCGCCTACTGCCTAGGTGTCGAGAAGCTGCTCGGCATCACCGATGAGATTCCGGAGCGCGTCAACGTCATCCGGGTGATGATGATGGAGCTCAACCGGGTTTCATCGCATCTGGTCGCGCTGGCCACCGGCGGTATGGAACTGGGCGCCATGACCCCGATGTTCGTTGGCTTCCGGGGACGCGAGATCGTCCTCACCCTGTTCGAAAAGATCAGCGGTTTGCGGATGAACAGCGCCTACATCCGCCCCGGCGGTGTGGCGCAAGACCTTCCACCCAACGCGGAAGCCGATATCGCCGAAGCCCTCACGGGGCTCAAGCAAGTGCTGCGCGAAATGGGCGATCTGCTCAACGAGAACGCCATCTGGAAAGCGCGTACTCAGGACGTCGGGTACCTCGACTTGGAAGGATGCATGGCGCTGGGCATCACCGGCCCGATCCTGCGTTCCACCGGCTTGCCGCACGACCTGCGCAAAAGCGAACCCTACTGCGGGTACCAGAACTACGAGTTCGACGTGATCACCGCCGACACGTGTGATTCCTACGGGCGCTACATCATTCGCGTCAAAGAAATGTGGGAGTCGCTCAAGATCGTCGAGCAGTGCCTGGACAAGCTGAAGCCAGGGCCGACCATGGTCGAAGACCGCAAGATCGCCTGGCCCGCCGACTTGACGGTGGGGCCCGACGGCATGGGCACCTCGCCCGAGCACATCGCCAAGATCATGGGCGGCTCGATGGAAGCATTGATCCACCACTTCAAGCTGGTCACCGAGGGCATCCGGGTCCCGGCCGGCCAGGTCTACAGCGCGGTCGAATCACCACGCGGAGAACTGGGCGTGCACATGGTCAGCGACGGCGGAACCCGTCCTTACCGCGTGCACTATCGGGATCCGTCGTTCACCAATCTGCAGGCGGTCGCCGCGATGGGCGAGGGCGGGATGGTCGCCGACTTGATCACCGCCGTCGCCAGCATCGACCCGGTCATGGGCGGAGTCGACCGATGACAAACCCTGTTCCTTCCAGCCCTGGGGCCAGCTCTGGGGAGCGGGTGTTCATCCGGCTGGGCCCGCCGCCCGAAGAGCCCAACCAGTTCGTGGTTGAGGGTGCGCCGCAGTCGTATTCACCGGAGGTCCGGGCCCGGCTGGAAGTCGACGCCCAGGAGATCATCGGCCGCTACCCCAACAAGCGTTCCGCGCTGTTGCCGTTGCTGCACCTGGTCCAATCCGAGGACTCCTACCTGACCCCGGCCGGCCTGGAATTCTGCGGCGAGCAGCTCGGTCTGACCGGCGCCGAGGTCTCGGCGGTGGGCAGCTTCTACACCATGTACCGGCGCGGGCCCACCGGCGATTACCTCGTCGGCGTGTGCACCAACACGCTGTGCGCGGTGATGGGCGGCGACGCGATATTCGACACGCTCAAAGAGCATCTCGGCATCGGCAACGACCAGACCACCTCTGATGGATCGGTCACCTTGCAGCACATCGAATGCAACGCCGCATGCGACTTCGCCCCGGTGGTGATGGTCAACTGGGAGTTCTTCGACAACCAGACACCGGAGTCGGCACGTGAACTCGTCGACTCGCTGCGGTCAGGCACGCCCGCGTCGCCCACCCGCGGTGCTCCGTTGTGCGTATTCCGCGAGACGTCACGCATCCTGGCGGGCCTGGCCGACGAGCGCCCGGACCAAGGCCAGGGCGGCGCCGGACCGGCCACGCTGGCCGGACTGCAGGTGGCCAAGGAGCACGGCATGCAGGCGCCAAGTCCCAACGCCACGTCGACCGGGGAAGGACAGTAATGGCGGCCCCGACCGCGCCCAGCGAGCAAGCGACGCCGTTGACCCCGGTGATCAGCCGGTACTGGGACGACCCCGAGTCGTGGACGTTGGAAACCTATCGCCGCCACGATGGCTACCAGGCCATGAAGAAGGCATTGGAGATGGAGCCCGACGCGGTGATCGGCACCGTGAAGGATTCCGGCCTGCGCGGCCGCGGCGGCGCCGGCTTCTCGACGGGCACCAAGTGGTCCTTCATTCCGCAGGGAGACACCGCCGCGGCAGCCAAACCGCACTATCTGGTGGTCAATGCCGACGAGTCCGAACCTGGTACGTGTAAAGACATTCCGCTGATGCTCGCGACACCGCACCTGCTCGTCGAGGGCGTCATCATTGGCTCGTATGCGATCCGGGCCAGCCATGCGTTCATCTACGTGCGCGGTGAAGTGCTGCCGGTGCTGCGCCGTCTGCAGAACGCGGTGGCCGAGGCCTACGCGGCCGGGTACCTGGGTCGCGACATCGCCGGCTCGGGCTACGACCTGGAGCTGGTGGTACACGCCGGCGCCGGCGCCTACATCTGCGGCGAAGAGACCGCGCTGCTGGACTCCCTCGAGGGCCGGCGCGGCCAGCCCCGGCTACGCCCGCCGTTCCCCGCGGTGGCGGGGCTCTACGGCTGCCCCACGGTGATCAACAACGTCGAGACGATCGCCAGCGTGCCGTCGATCATTCTCAACGGTGTCGAATGGTTCCGGTCGATGGGCAGCGAGAAATCGCCTGGTTTCACGCTGTATTCGCTGTCCGGGCACGTCACCCGTCCCGGCCAGTACGAGGCTCCACTCGGCATCACGCTGCGCGAGTTGCTCAACTACGCCGGCGGCGTCCGCGCCGGGCACCGCCTGAAGTTCTGGACGCCCGGCGGGTCGTCGACACCACTGCTCACCGACGAACACCTCGACGTGCCACTGGATTACGAGGGCGTGGGTGCGGTCGGCTCGATGCTGGGCACCAAGGCGCTGGAGATCTTCGACGAGACCACGTGCGTGGTTCGCGCGGTGCGGCGCTGGACCGAGTTCTACAAACACGAATCGTGTGGGAAGTGCACGCCGTGCCGCGAGGGCACGTTCTGGCTGGACCAGATCTATGAGCGACTGGAAACCGGCAAGGGCACCATCGAGGATCTAGACAAGCTGCTGGACATCTCCGACGCGATCCTGGGGAAGTCGTTCTGCGCGTTGGGCGATGGTGCCGCCAGCCCGGTGATTTCGTCGATCAAGCACTTCCGCGACGAGTACATCGCCCACGTCGAAGGAGGCGGCTGCCCGTTCGACCCACGAGACTCCATGCTAACGGCGAACGGAAAGGCGTGAATGCGCTCATGACACGCGCCGGTGACGATGCAGAGCGAAGCAACGAGGAGGAGCGGCGCTCATGACTAGTGCGGCCAAGACCCAGACCGGCGACGAGACGACTCCGCCGGACATGGTGACGTTGACCATTGACGGCGTCGAAATCTCGGTTCCCAAGGGAACTTTGGTGATTCGTGCGGCGGAGCTGATGGGTATCCAGATTCCCCGGTTCTGCGACCATCCGCTGCTCGATCCGGTCGGCGCGTGCCGGCAGTGCATGGTCGAGGTCGAGGGCCAGCGCAAACCGATGGCGTCCTGCACCATCGTGTGCACCGACGACATGGTGGTCCGCACGCAGCTCACCTCGGAGGCCGCCGATAAGGCGCAGCACGGCGTGATGGAGCTGTTGCTGATCAACCATCCGCTGGACTGCCCGATGTGCGACAAGGGCGGCGAATGCCCACTGCAGAACCAGGCAATGTCCAACGGCCGCGCCGAATCTCGCTTCGAAGACGTCAAGCGCACCTTCGCCAAACCGATCAACATCTCCTCGCAGGTGCTGCTGGACCGCGAGCGGTGCATCCTGTGCGCTCGCTGCACGCGCTTCTCCGAGCAGATCGCCGGCGACCCGTTCATCGACATGCAGGAGCGGGGCGCACTGCAACAGGTCGGCATCTACGCCAACGAGCCGTTCGACTCATATTTCTCGGGCAACACCGTGCAGATCTGCCCGGTGGGCGCGTTGACGGGCACCGCCTACCGGTTTCGGGCCCGCCCTTTCGATCTGGTCTCCAGCCCCAGCGTGTGCGAGCACTGCGCCGGCGGCTGCGCCGAGCGCACCGATCACCGCCGCGGCAAGGTGTTGCGGCGGCTTGCCGGCGACGACCCCGAGGTCAACGAGGAATGGAACTGCGACAAGGGCCGGTGGGCTTTCCGCTACGACACCCAGCCCGACGTGCTCACCACTCCCCTGGTCCGGGACGCTGACGGCACGCTGCAGCCGGCGTCGTGGGCACACGCGATCGTGGCGGCCACGCGGGGATTCGAGGCGGCCCGCGGGCGCACCGGTGTGCTCGTCGGGGGCCGGGTGACTTGGGAAGACGCCTACGCCTACGCCAAGTTCGCACGAATCACGTTGGACACCAACGACATCGACTTCCGCGCCCGCCCATACTCCGCCGAAGAGGCCGAGTTTCTGGCGGCGCGCATCGCCGGCCGCCCGCTCACGGTCAGCTATTCCGATCTGGAATCGGCCCCGGTGGTCGTGCTGGCCGGGTTCGAGCCCGAGGACGAGGCGCCGGTGGTTTTCCTGCGGCTGCGCAAGGCCGTCCGCAAGCGCGGCGTACCGATCTACGCGGTCGCTCCGTTCGCCACCCGCGCCCTGGACAAGATGTCGGGCCGGTTGCTCCAAACCGTGCCCGGCGCGGAACCATCAGCGCTGGACGGTCTGGCCACCGGCGAGGTGGGTGACCTGCTGTCCAACCCCGGAGCGGTCATCATGGTCGGGGAGCGCCTGGCCACGGTGCCGGGTGGGTTGTCCGCGGCGGCTCGGCTCGCCGATGCCACCGGGGCCCGGCTGGCCTGGGTGCCGCGGCGCGCGGGGGAGCGTGGGGCGCTGGAGGCTGGGGCGCTGCCCGGACTGCTGCCCGGCGGTCGTCTGGTGGCCGACGACACCGCGCGCGCGCAGGTTGCCGCGGCGTGGAATGTCGACGAATTACCCTCGGCCGCTGGGCGTGACGTCGACGGTATGCTGGCCGCGGCAACCGACGGAAGCCTGGGCGCGCTGGTGGTCGGCGGTATCGAGCCAGCCGACTTCGCGGATCCCGATGCGGTGCTCGCCGCGCTGGACGCGGCCGGTTTCGTGGTCAGCCTGGAACTGCGGCACAGCGAGGTCACCGAACGCGCCGACGTGGTGTTCCCCGTCGCACCCACCACGCAGAAGGCGGGCGCATTCATCAACTGGGAAGGCCGATTCCGCAGCTTCGAGCCCGCCCTGCGCGGCAGTACCCAGCAAGCTAGCCAGTCGGATCATCAGATACTCGACGCGCTGGCCGACGAAATGGGTGTGTATCTGGGCATGTCTACCGTCGAGGAGGCCCGCGCGGAAATGTCGGCGCTGGGCAACTGGGATGGCAAGCGGCCCAGCGGCGCACCGGTGCAAGCGACTGAGCCGCCCCAGCCCGGCCAAGGCGAAGCCGTGCTCACCGGCTGGCGAATGATGCTCGACAACGGCCGTTCGCAAGACGGCGAACCGTATTTGGCGGGGACGGCGCGCAAACCGGTGGCACGGTTGTCAGCCGATACCGCGACCGAGATCGGCGCCGCGGAAGGCGACACGGTCACGGTCAGCACACCGCGTGGATCAATCAGCCTGCCGCTGAGCATCACTGACATGCCCGACCGGGTGGTGTGGCTGCCGCTGAACTCGCCGGGCTCGGCGGTGCAGCGGGACCTGGGCGCCACCATCGGCAATATCGTGCGAATCGGAGTGGGCTCATGACCGCCTTCGGACACGACACCTGGTGGCTGGTAGTAGGCAAGGCGCTGGCTGTCTTCGTGTTCCTGATGCTGAACGTGTTGGTCGCAATCCTGCTCGAACGCAAGATCCTGGGCTGGATGCAGCTGCGGCCCGGCCCCAACCGGGTGGGCCCGTGGGGCGCCCTGCAGAGTCTGGCCGACGGGATCAAGCTGGCACTCAAAGAAAGCATCACCCCGCGCGGGGTCGACTGGTTTGTGTACATGGCGGCGCCGGTCATCTCCACGATCCCCGCGTTCACCGCGTTCGCGTTCATCCCGTTCGGCCCCGAGGTGTCGGTGTTCGGCCACCGGACGCCGCTGCAGCTGACCGATCTGCCCGTCGCGGTGCTGTTCATCCTGGGGCTGTCGGCGATCGGCGTCTACGGCATCGTGTTGGGCGGCTGGGCATCCGGCTCGACCTACCCACTGCTGGGCGGGGTCCGGTCCACCGCGCAGGTCATCTCCTACGAGGTGTCGATGGGGCTGTCGTTCGCGGCCGTCTTCCTGTTCGCCGGCACCATGTCGACCTCGGAGATCGTGGGCGCGCAGGACCGGGTCTGGTACGTGTTCCTGTTGCTGCCGTCGTTCATCATCTATCTCATCTCGATGGTGGGAGAGACCAACCGCGCCCCATTCGACTTGCCGGAGGCCGAGGGTGAACTCGTCGCCGGGTTCCACACCGAGTACTCGTCACTGAAGTTCGCGATGTTCATGTTGGCCGAATACGTCAACATGATGACGGTTTCGTCGCTCGCCACGGTCATGTTCTTCGGCGGCTGGCACGCTCCCTGGCCGATCGACATGTGGGCCGGAGCCAACACCGGCTGGTGGCCGGTGTTGTGGTTCACCGCCAAGATGTGGACCTTCCTGTTCATCTATATGTGGTTGCGCGCCAGCCTGCCCCGGCTGCGCTACGACCAGTTCATGGCGTTGGGCTGGAAGCTGCTGATCCCCGCGTCGCTGGTCTGGGTGCTGATCGCGGCGGTCATCCGGACGCTGCGCAACCAGGGTTACGCACATTGGACCCCGATCCTGGTGGTCAGCAGCATCGTATTCGCCACGGCACTGGTACTGGTGCTGCGAAAGCCGTTCAGCCCGCCCAGTATTCGGGCGCTGGAGCGACAGCTCCGCAAGCATCCCGACGAAATACCCCCGGCGCCGGCATTTCCGACGCCACCGCTGCCGAGCAAGGCTCTGACGTCGTCAATCAGTGCGAGCAAGGAGAAAGCACGTGGCTAAATTCCTCGACGCCGTGGCCGGATTCGGCGTGACGTTTACAGCGATGTTCAAAAAGCGTGTCACCGAGGAGTATCCGGAAAAGCCGGGTCCGGTCGCCCCGCGCTATCACGGCCGTCATCAACTCAACCGGTACCCCGACGGCCTGGAGAAGTGCATCGGGTGCGAGCTGTGCGCCTGGGCCTGCCCGGCCGACGCGATCTACGTCGAGGGCGCCGACAACACCGACGAGGCGAGGTTTTCGCCCGGAGAACGTTATGGCCGGGTCTATCAGATCAACTATCTGCGGTGCATCGGCTGCGGTCTGTGCATCGAGGCCTGTCCGACCCGCGCGCTGACGATGACGAACGACTATGAGATGGCCGACGACAACCGCGCCGACCTGATCTACGAAAAGGACCGGCTGCTGGCGCCGCTACTGCAGGACATGCTCGCGCCGCCGCATCCCAGGGCCGAGGGTGCCACCGACAAGGATTACTACCAGGGCAACGTCACCGCGGAGGGCCTGCGCGAGAACCTGAAGGCCGGAGACGCGCGGTGACCACCGTGCTTGCCACCACACTGGCGACCGATGCCATCGTTCGCACCTCCACCGGCGAAACGGTGGCGTTCTGGGGGCTGGGCGCGCTGGCCGTGATCGGCGCACTCGGGGTGGTGATGGCCGTCAACGCCGTGTACTCGGCGATGTTCCTGGCGTTGACCATGATCATCCTGGCGATCTTCTACATGATCCAGGACGCGCTGTTTCTGGGTGTGGTCCAAGTCGTCGTCTACACCGGCGCGGTGATGATGCTGTTTCTGTTTGTGCTGATGCTGATCGGCGTGGACTCCGCGGAATCACTCAAGGAAACCCTGCGCGGTCAACGCGTCGCCGCGGTGATCACTGGCTTCGGGTTCGGCATTCTTCTGATCGCGGCTATCGGCAAGGTGACGACCGGCGGTTTCGTCGGCCTGACCACCGCGAACGCCAACGGCAACGTCGAAGGCCTGGCGGCACTGATCTTTTCGCGCTACCTCTGGGCTTTCGAGCTGACCAGCGCATTGCTGATCACCGCGGCAGTCGGGGCGATGATACTGGCGCACCGCGAGCGCTTCGAACGCCGCAAGACGCAGCGGGAACTCTCGCAGGAGCGGTTCCGATCCGGCGGCCACCCGACCCCGATGCCCAGCCCCGGCGTCTACGCGCGCCACAACGCGGTGGACGTGGCCGCGTTGCTGCCCGACGGCTCGTACTCGGACTTGTCGGTCTCGAGCATCCTGCAAACCCGCGGCGCGGACGGCGAACCGACTCCCACCCGGCAAGCCATCAAAGGCGGTGCGTCATGAATCCGGCTAACTACCTTTACCTTTCGGCACTGCTGTTCACCATCGGGGCCGCAGGTGTGCTGTTGCGGCGCAACGCCATCGTGATGTTCATGTGCGTCGAGCTGATGCTCAACGCCGTCAACCTGGCGTTCGTCACCTTCGCGCGCCTGCACGGCCACCTGGACGGGCAGATGATCGCGTTCTTCACGATGGTGGTGGCCGCGTGCGAGGTCGTCATCGGCCTGGCCATCATCATGACGATTTTCCGTGCCCGCAAATCGGCGTCGGTCGACGACGCGAACCTACTCAGAGGGTAGAAGAACGCCGCCGTGACAGACATCGCACACTTCACCTGGCTGCTCGTGGCATTGCCGCTGGCGGGTGCCGCAATCTTGCTGTTCGGCGGCAGACGTACCGACGCGTGGGGACATTGGCTGGGCTGCGCCGCCGCGCTCGGGGCGTTCGGGGTGGGCGCGACGCTGCTCGCCGATCTGCTCGCGCGGCCCGGCGACGACCGTGCCATCCACCAGAAGTTGTTCACCTGGATCCCGGTCAACCAGTTCCAGGTCGACTTCGGGCTGCAGATCGACCAGCTGTCGATCAGCTTCGTGCTGCTGATCTCCGGCGTGGGGTCGCTGATCCACATCTATTCGGTCGCCTACATGGCCGAGGATCCGGACCGGCGCCGGTTTTTCGGCTACCTCAACCTGTTCCTGGCCTCGATGCTGCTGCTGGTCATCGCCGACAACTATCTCCTGCTCTACGTCGGATGGGAAGGCGTCGGCCTGGCGTCCTACCTGTTGATCGGGTTCTGGTACCACAAGCCGTCCGCGGCCACCGCGGCCAAGAAGGCGTTCGTGATGAACCGGGTCGGTGACGCCGGCCTGGCGGTGGGCATGTTCTTGATGTTCAGCACCTTCGGAACCCTCTCGTACGCGGGCGTTTTCGCTGGCGCGCCGTCCGCCTCGCACGGCGCTCTGACGGCGATGGGGCTGCTGCTACTGCTGGGCGCCTGCGCCAAATCCGCCCAGGTTCCGCTGCAGGCCTGGTTGGGTGACGCGATGGAGGGCCCGACCCCGGTGTCCGCGCTGATCCACGCCGCCACCATGGTGACCGCCGGGGTGTACCTGATCGTGCGGTCCAATGCGATCTTCAACCTGGCACCCAACGCGCGGTTGGCCGTGATCATCGTCGGCACCGTCACGCTCCTGTTCGGCGCGTACATCGGCTGCGCCAAGGACGACATCAAGCGCGCGCTCGCTGCGTCGACGATGAGCCAGATCGGCTACATGGTGCTGGCCGCGGGACTCGGCCCGGCCGGCTACGCCTTCGCGATCATGCACCTGCTCACTCACGGATTCTTCAAGGCCGGACTGTTCCTGGGTTCCGGCTCGATCATTCACGCGATGCACGAAGAACAGGACATGCGCCGCTACGGCGGCCTGCGCAAAGCGCTTCCGATCACGTTCGCCACGTTCGGGCTGGGCTACCTGGCGATCATCGGCGTGTTTCCGTTCGCGGGCTACTTCTCCAAGGACGCCATCATCGAGGCCGCCCTCGGCGGCGGCGGCGTCCAGGGTTACCTGACGGGAGGCGCCGCGCTGGTGGGTGCCGGCGTTACCGCGTTCTACATGACTCGGGTGATGCTGATGACCTTCTTCGGCGAAAAGCGTTGGGCGGAAGGCACTCATCCGCACGAGGCGCCGGCGCTGATGACGGGCCCGCTGATCGTGCTCGCGTTCGGCTCGGTGTTCTCCGGCGGCCTGTTTGCCATCGGCGGCACCCTCAAGAACTGGCTCGAGCCTGTCGTCGGCGCGCACGAGGAAAGCCATCCCTTGCTGCCGCCCTTGGCGGTCTCCGGCCTGGCCTTGGCCGTCGTCGCGGTCGGCATCGCGGTGGCGTATCGGATGTACGGCGGTAAAGCGGAAATCCCGAACGTGGCCCCCGCTGCGGTGTCAGCGCTCACCACGGCCGCGCGTAGGGACCTCTACGGCGATGCCTTCAACGAGGAGGTGTTCATGCGCCCTGGTGCGCAGCTGACCGAAGCGCTGGTCGAAGTCGACAACGCGGGTGTGGACGGATCGGTCAACGCCCTGGCCGCACTGGTGGGCCGGACCTCGAGTCGCTTGCGGGGACTGCAAACCGGCTACGCCCGCTCCTACGCACTATCGATGCTGGCGGGTGCCACACTGTTCATCGCGGCGATCCTGGCGGTGCAGCTGTGGTGAGCTCGAACTTTCCCTGGCTGAGCGTGCTGTGGCTGGTGCCGCTGGCGGGTTCGGTGCTCATCATCCTGATGCCTCCCTCGCTGCGTCAGGTCGCCAAGTGGGCCGGCGTGATCGTCAGCGTGCTGACGCTGGTGGTGGCCGTCGTCGTCGCGCTGGGCTTCAAGACCGGCGGCGCCCCTTACCAATTTCTCGAAAAGCATCCCTGGATACCGGCTTTCGGCGCTGGCTACAACCTCGGCGTGGACGGCATCGCGATCGTCCTGGTGCTGCTGACCACGGTGCTGATTCCGCTACTGCTGGTGGCGGGCTGGAACGACGGCGGCGAACGCGGCCGCGGTGCGCACGCCTACGTCGCGTTGACACTGGCCATCGAGTCGATGGTGCTGATCTCGGTGGTCGCACTCGACGTGCTGCTGTTCTATGTGTTCTTCGAGGCCATGCTCATCCCGATGTACTTCCTGATCGGCGGCTTCGGTAAGGGAACCGGGCGGTCGCGCGCCGCGGTGAAGTTCTTGCTGTACAACCTGTTCGGCGGCCTCATCATGCTGGCCGCAGTGATCGGGCTCTATGTGGTGACCGCGCAGCACGGCTCGGGCACCTTCGACTTCCGGGAAATCGTGACCGGCATCTCCTCGGGCCGCTTCGCCGGTGTGGATCCTGCGGTATTCAAGGCGCTGTTCTTGGGCTTCATGTTCGCGTTCGCCGTCAAGGCCCCGCTGTGGCCGTTCCACCGTTGGCTGCCCGATGCCTGCGTCGAGGCCACCCCGGCCACCGCGGTCCTGATCACCGCGGTGATGGACAAGGTCGGCACCTTCGGCATGCTGCGCTACTGCCTGCAGCTGTTTCCTGATGCGTCAACGTATTTCCGGCCGCTGATCGTGACGTTAGCCATCATCGGGGTGATCTACGGCGCGGTCGTCGCGATCGGGCAGACCGACATCATGCGCCTGATCGCCTACACCTCGATCTCGCACTTCGGGTTCATCATCGCGGGCATCTTCGTGATGACCACCCAGGGCCAGAGCGGCTCGACGCTCTACATGCTCAACCACGGTCTGTCCACGGCGGCGGTGTTCCTGATCGCGGGCTTCTTAGTATCACGACGCGGCAGCCGGTTGATCGCGGACTATGGCGGTGTCCAAAAGGTGGCCCCGATTCTGGCCGGCACCTTCCTGGTCTCGTGTATGGCTACCCTGTCACTGCCCGGTCTGGCTCCGTTCGTCAGCGAATTCCTGGTCCTGCTGGGAACTTTCAACCGGTATTGGCTGGCCGCTTCGTTCGGGGCGACCGCATTGGTCCTGGCGGCGATCTACATGCTGTGGCTTTACCAGCGGGTGATGACCGGGCCGGTGGCCGAAGGCAACGATCGAATCAGCGATCTGCGGCTACGCGAGCTGATCGTCGTCGCACCGTTGATCGCGCTGCTGCTCGTTCTCGGTGTCTATCCCAAGCCGCTGCTCGACATCATCAATCCCGCTGTGGACCACACCATGATCACCATCGGCCAGCATGATCCCGCGCCGAGCGTGCCAATGGGTTCCTTGAGACCGGCCGAAGCACCCCGGACAGCCGAAGGACCGCACCGATGACCCTTCCCACCCCCAGCATCGAGTACTTCCTGCTCTGCCCGACGCTCATCGTCTTGGGCATTGCGGTGGTCGGCGTGCTGGCTGAAGCGTTCCTGCCCAGACAATTTCGCTACGCCGCCCAGGTGACGCTGGCCCTCGGTGGTTTGATCGGGGCATTCGTCGCCGACATCGTGGTCAGCCGCTCCCTTCCGGCCTCCGGTCGCAGCGCGGTCCTGGGTGCGGTGGCCATCGACCGACCGACGCTGTATCTGCAAGGCACCGTGGTGCTGGTGGCCGTGATGGCCGTCATCTTCATCGCCGAACGCAGCGCCATCGCCCAGACCCCGAACAAGGCGGCGGTTGCGGCGGGCGTTTCCGGGCACTCTTCCGGACTGGATTCCTTTACCCCACAGGCGTCCGCGGTCCCGGGCAGTGACGTCGAGCGCGAGGCCGAACGGGCCGGAGCCGCCCAGACGGAGCTCTTCCCGCTGCTGATGCTCTCCGTCGGCGGCATGATGGTGTTCCCGGCGTCCAATGACCTGTTGACGATGTTCGTGGCGCTGGAGGTGCTCTCGCTGCCCCTGTACCTGATGTGCGGGCTGGCGCGTCACCGCCGGCTGCTGTCGCAGGAAGCGGCGATGAAGTACTTTCTGCTGGGCGCCTTCTCGTCGGCGTTCTTCCTCTACGGCGTGGCGTTGATTTACGGCGCGACCGGCACCCTTCTGCTGCCCGGTATCCGCGATGCGCTTGCGGTCCACGGCGACAGCTCGCTGGCGTTGGTCGGCGTCGCGCTGTTGTCGGTCGGCCTGTTATTCAAAGTGGGCGCGGTCCCGTTCCACTCGTGGATTCCCGACGTGTATCAGGGCTCACCCACGCCGATCACCGGGTTCATGGCGGCGGCCACCAAGGTCGCGGCATTCGGCGCATTGCTCCGAGTGGTCTACGTCGCGCTGCCGCCACTGCACAATGAGTGGCGCCCTGTGCTGTGGGCGATTGCGATCCTGACCCTGGCCGTGGCTTCCGTCACCGCGATAACCCAAACGGATGTCAAACGGATGCTGGCCTATTCGTCGGTCGCCCACGTCGGGTTCATCCTCATCGGTGTCATCGCCGACAATCACGCCGGTCTTTCGGCCACCCTGTTCTATCTGGTCGCCTACAGCTTCAGCACGGTCGGTGCGTTCGCCATCCTCGGTCTGATTCGCAACGATGACGGTGTCGAGGACGCCAACCTGTCGCACTGGGCCGGGCTCGGGCAGCGCTCGCCCATTGTGGGCGTGATGTTTTCGATGTTCTTGCTAGCCTTCGCGGGGATCCCGCTCACCAGTGGATTCATCAGCAAGCTGACGGTGTTCAAGGCCGCGGCCCAGGGCGGTGCTGTGCCGTTGGTCATCATCGGTGTGATCGCCAGCGGGGTCGCCGCCTACTTCTACGTCCGGGTGATCGTGCTGATGTTCTTCACCGAACCGACCGACGACACCCCACAGGTCGTGGCGCCGGGCATCCTGAGCAAGATCGCGATCGCCGTATGCGCCGCGATCACCGTGATTCTGGGGATCTTCCCGCAACCGCTGCTCGACCTCGCCGATCACGCCGCGCAGTTGCTGCAGTAACGGCTCAGCCCAAGAACGGGCGGGTGGCCAACACGTAGATCGCCAACGCTGCCAGCGGCGCCGCTAACGGCACCCACGGCAGGTACAGCGGGAACGACATCGCCACCACGCCCACGCAGGTAAACCCAACGGCACCAACAACTGTCGGCCAACTCGCCATGACCACCGGACTCGGCATCCCGGCCGCGTGCCGGCAGACCAGGTAGCCAGCCGCGCAGAGCCCCGAAAGCCCGACCAACACATACGGCGGATCCGACACCACGATGGTGGTCACCGACAGCAACACGGCAAGTGTTGCGGCGGGACGAAATACCATCCCGACGCCCACCGCCACCAGCGCTACTACCCCAGCGCCCACCGCCGCTCCGTGGGTTTCCACCGCGGCCAAGCCCACCATCAGAACGCCGAATGCCGTTGCTAGGGCATGGACTCCGAATCGCGCGACTGACATTGCTATCCCCGGAGCCGTCGCCGCACCCGGTGGTGGCGATCTGGCAGCACACCCATCGACTGCTCCAGGGTGTGGTCCTGCTGCCAGGAGACGATGTCGACGCCGATGGTCGCCATGTCGCGGTACATCGCGGAGCGCTGCAACGCCCACAGCCGATCCACCAGGGGGTCCTGCTCGTCTTCGAACGGAGAACTATCGAGGGTGTCGACGGCGATCACGACATGACCGCGTTTGCGCAAATCGATCAATGCCAGGGCGAATTCCGTGTCGAGCAGCGTGGAAAACGCGATGACGATCGCGCCGGCCGGGACCGCCGCACGCGGTGCCAGTGTGCCGGTGGTGTTTTCGAATCGGTCGCCCGCACCAAGCACGGCATCGAGCACACGATAGAACTGTCGCTGACCGATGTCGGCGCCGAGCCACCGCGGGCGATGACCTCTGAGCGCCACGATCCCGGCACGATCGCCGTAGCGCAGCGCAGTCTGCACCACCTGAGCCGCACCACGCACGACTCGTTCGGTGGCGTCGGTGGCCGGGCCCGCCGGCTGCCGGTATGCGTCGATCAACACCACGACGTCGGCGGCGCGGTCGGTCAATCGCTCCGTCACGTGCAATTGGCCGCGACGCGCGCTCACCGGCCAATTCACCGCCCGCAGTTGGTCCCCCGGAACGTAGGGACGAATATCGGCGTACTCGACACCCGGGCCGATATGCCGGGTCAGATGAGCGCCAAGGCGGTCGAGCAACTCGGTTCGCGGGATTGGTGTCGACTGCGGCGGTGTCAGCGGAAAGATGATGGCCTCGGCGGCGTCGGCGGTTGCCGTCCCGGTGACCAGCCCGCCCCGCGCGACCGCGTCGATCCGGGCCCGGATCGGGTATCGGCCCCAGCGTGCTGCCACTGCCGCAACCGTTTTCGCATGCCGGGAATCCGAATCGAGAACGTCGAGCTGCATGCCCTCGACGGCGGGAACGGTGAGCCCGACTGCCCAAGCGCCGGGCATACCGGTTTCCGCCGTCGCCGACAGGGTCACCCGTGCGTGCTCGCCTTCGAAGCAGCGCTGCGATTGCGGTTCCCCCCGCACATGGACCTTGGGCACCGGGTGTTGCCAGCTGATCGAGCACAGTACGCCGAGCAGCGGCGCGGTGAACGCAATGAGCTGCCAGTGTCCTCCGATCACGGCGGCAGTAAGCGCAAACCCCGCGCAGGTCGCGATTGCCCGCGTCAATGGCGATGCGCGCCAGCGCAACTCAACTTCACGACCGTTCACAGCAGGGCCTATCCGGTCCCCTCATTGGTTCGGGGTACCGGTAAGCGCCGCAACAGTTCTCCGACGACGTCGGCGCCCTGTATCTTGCGCACCCACATCTCCGGCCGCAAGGTGATTCGGTGTGCGACCGCCGCGACGGCGAGCGCCTTGACATCCTCGGGGATCACATAATCGCGGCCAAGCAACAGCGCACGGGCACGGGCCAGCTGAACCAGGTCGAGTTCGGCACGCGGGCTTGCGCCGACGGCAACCTGCGGATGGCGCCGGGTGGCAGTGGCCAGCGACACCACGTAGTGCAGAACGTCCTCGTGCACCGTCACCTGCTCGACCGACTCGCGCATTGCCAGCAGATCGTGGGCGTCCACAACCTGATTGACCGTGGGCTCGGCCGAACCGCGTTCCAGGCGCCGGCGCAGCATCGAGGTCTCGTCGTGCTCGGACAGGTATCGCAGTTCCAGGCGCATCGCGAATCGGTCCAGCTGCGCCTCCGGCAACGGGTAGGTGCCCTCGTACTCGATTGGGTTGTCGGTCGCCAGAACGATGAATGGCGTGGGCAGCTTGTGAGTTTCGCCGTCGATACTGACCTGGCCTTCGGCCATCGCCTCGAGCAGTGCCGCCTGGGTCTTGGGCGGAGTGCGGTTGATTTCGTCGGCAAGCAGCAGGTTGGTGAAGACCGGGCCGGCCCGGAATGCGAAATGGCCCGACTGCATGTCGTAGATCGTCGAACCCAGCAGGTCAGCCGGCAGGAGGTCCGGCGTGAACTGCACCCGGGTGAATCGCAGGCCCAACGCGGCGGCGAAGGATCTCGCGATCAGCGTCTTACCAAGGCCGGGCAGATCTTCGATGAGTACGTGACCGCGTGCCAGCACCGCGGTGAGGATGAGGGTCAGCGCCGAGCGCTTTCCCACCACCACGCGTTCGATTTCGTCGAGCACCGCCTCGCACTGTGCGGTCGTCTTACCAGCCGGCATAGCGGCCGGCATCGTGGCGCCCTCTGTCATACCTGCTCCAACCTCCGGAGGATCTCTTCGAACACCGCCCGGCCGGGACCGGGCTGGCGATCACCAGTGCGCGTGACGTTGTTGGGATTGACCCATTCCCACAGTTCGGCGCCGAACAACATGCGACCGGTCGACTGAAATGCCGTCGGGTCCTTGACTTGTCGTTGGTCGGTGGCGATTTCGTACCGGCGCGCGAGCATCGGACGCAGATGCCGATCCCAATCCGTCCGGGTGGACCCAGACCACCGGATCGTTGTCTCCGTCGTGGCCAGCCAGCGGCGTAACGAATCCCCGATATCATCGGAGTCCGGGTCGGCCGCGGGATCGTTCCCGTGTCCCAGCAGCCGACGAACGTCGAGCAGAACCAGCGCCAGGGCAACACCGGACACCATCAACACGAACCGGCGATCGTGCGCGACCAGCACTAGCAGCTCTGCCCCGACGATGAAGCAAACACCCAGGGATATCAGCTTTTTCATACCGGACTCCGCAGTTCGGCGAGAACCAGCCGAAGCACGTCTACCGCCACATCGCGATGTCCCTCGTTCATCACATGCGAACTGAACCGCGCTTCCTCGAACAGGTGCACCAACGGCACGGCGTTATCAATATGCAGCGCATGGAGTTCGACGGCACGGGCCAACACCTCGGTCGGAGTGTCGAACTCCTGGGGAGCAGCTCCGGGAACATTCGCAAGCTCGCGTTCCATCGCCGCATAGCATGCGATGATCGCCTCGCGCGGCTCGCGACTGCCGTCCGCCATTTCGGCCAACCCGAGTTCGGCTGCTCGCACCAGGGATTCCGAAGGCCGCGCCGGCGGCCGATATTCGACGTCATCATCGGCGAGGGTGTGCAGGGTCGCGGCGCGGAAACTTCGCCGCGACATGATTACCGTGCCCACGACGATGATCAGCAGCATCGGAACCGTGGCGGCCAACAGAATTCCCAGCATGTCGCCGCTGCCGTTGTCCGGAGGCCGGTGTTGCGGCGGCGCCGCTGCATGCGATGACGCGCCGGTGTCCGCTGCGTGCTCGGCGGGAGCGACACCCTGCGGCAGCGATAATCGGGACAGCAGCAGCACAATCGACAGCCACCCGAGTATCACCGCGAGCCCGATCAACACCACACGCCAGCTCGGTCGCCCCTTGCCGGTACCGAGCATCTCGGAGAGTTCGGCCGTCTTCGGCGCCACCGCACGTGGATCCCGCAACCGCGCGATGACCGCTACCGCCAGCAATGCAAGTGCCGCACTGAGCACGACGACGACGAATACCAGCGCCGCCCGACCACTGCCCGACTCCGCGTGCACCGCACGATCGCGAACCGGAAGATATCCGCGCAGGGCAACGGCAACGACGATCAACAGCACGATGAGCGCAACGACGCGCCCCGTCGGCTTATCGGGCATCTGGCACACCACTCGCCGGTTTTCCTGTTGCCGTTACGGCACAGGCTTCATTTATCCTTGCACGTCAGGTGCCCATTCCGCCAGGAAGAGACGGCTGGGCCGCGGCGAGAACCGCTAGGCAGGAGTAAACGACCGGAAGCTGCCGTCGAGAACCTCGTGGTGACCGATCGTGCGTCCTGTCACGGCCGCGGGGTCCACCAGCGCCAATTGCACTGCGGCCCGCGCGAATTCATCTTCGGACGCCGTCTCATCGAATGCTGTTGCGTAGTAGGACAGGCCGGGCGTCATGATGGGCTTGGACGGTGACAGCGCGTTGACGGCGATGTTGTGATCGGCCAGATCGAACGCCGCACACTGGGTGAGATGCTCGAGCGCCGCCTTGGATCCGCCGTAGCCGGGCAGCACGCCGCCGCTTCGCTCGGGATAGAGTCCGTCGCCGGGCAGCCGCGACGCCACCGAGGTGATGTTGATGATCGACCCGCCGCCGGCTTCGATCATGTCCGGGGACACCAGCTGCATCAACTTATGGGACGCGAACACCGCGATGTCGAAGTGGCGGCGAAAGGCGGCCAAGGGCGTGCTGACGAACCCCGGCCAGCCCGGTTTGGCGGCCCCGGCGGACCGGGCGGGCTTGGCGCGCGGCTCGGCACCGGGCACCGGTGGCCGGCCCGGCGCGGTGAAGGCCGCCCGGTCCGCCGGGGCCGCAACGCGTCTCGTGCCTCACCCACAAGCCGGGCGACGTCATCTCGGTCGGTCAGGTCGGCCCGGATCGCTACCGCGCGGCCGCCCGCCGCTTCGATGGCGGCGACGGTCTCACCGAGGGTTCCCGGCAGCCGGTCATCCCACATTTGCTCGGTGCGCCCGACCACCGCCACGGCCGCGCCCTCGGCGGCAAGCGCCAGCGCGATCGCCCGGCCCAAGCCGCGGCTGCCGCCGGTGACGACCGCGACCCGACCGCCGAGTCGCTGCGTCATTGCGTCACCCCATGCACGACGATGGCGGTGGTCTGATCCACCCACGCGTCATCCAGCTTGTCGTCCGGGCGCAACAGCATCCGAAGCATCGTCGCTCCCCCAATCAACTCGATCAAGCGGTCCGGGTCCACATCCGGATGCGCTTCACCTCGGTCGACGGCCTCGCGCAGCCGCAACCGCACCGCGGTGAACAGGCCGGTGAAGCGTGACATCACCCTTGCGTTGAGTTCGGGATCGGCCGTCATATCGGCCACCAATCCCGTCAACGCGGCCCGCACCACCGGGGTGGTGAACACGTCGCGGGTGGCCTCGATCATCATCCGCAGATCGGCGGAAAAGTCGCCGGCCGGGGCTTCCAGCGCGCTGGGCGCGGTCGGAAACGCCGCTTCGTGCACCAATTCCGCCTTGCTCGACCACCGGCGATACAGCGCCGACTTCGTGGTGCCGGCCCGCTCGGCAACGGCGGCCAGGGTGAGGTTCGAGTAGCCGATTTCCACCAGCAGTTCCGCGGTCGCCGAAAGGATGGCAGAGTCAATGCGCGGATCCCTGGGGCGCCCAGCACCTGGGGCCTTGTCAAGGTCGGACGGGTCTGCGTTCATAACGCTACCTACCGTATCGTAATTGCCGCGCATAAGTCTCAAAGAATGGAGGCACCCCGTGGCCAATGAACCCGTGCTCGACAACGTCGATCGACTTCAGCGCTCCAGCCGCGATGTCACGACGTTGCCGGCGGTGCTGTCGACATGGCTGTCCACCGTCCTGCCCGCCGGAGCGGCCCCAGAGGTCACCGTCGAAAGCGGCGTGGACTCGACGGGCATGTCCTCAGAGACCATCATCCTGACCGCCCGTTGGCGCGACGGCGGGCAGTCGATCGAGCAGAAGCTGGTGACGCGGGTCGCGCCCAGCGCCGAGGATGTGCAGGTCTTCCCCACCTATCGGCTTGATCACCAATTCGAAGTGATACGCAAGGTCGGCGAAATCACCGAGGTTCCCGTTCCGCCCGTGCGCTGGCTCGAGCCCACCGGAGACGTCCTGGGCACCCCCTTCTTCGTGATGGACTACGTCGAAGGTGTGGTACCGCCCGACGTGATGCCCTATACGTTCGGCAACAACTGGTTCGCCGACGCACCCGTCGAGCGGCAGCGCGAGCTTCAGGACGCCACTGTCGAAGTGCTGGCGAAGCTACATTCAATTCCTGATGCGGAGACCACGTTTGGATTCCTGTCTGACGGCGACGGGGACACCGCGCTACGCCGCCACTACAACTGGGTGCGGAGTTGGTATGACTTCGCGGTGCCAGACATCGGCCGATCACCGCTACTGGAACAAACATTCGCCTGGCTGGAAGACAACTGGCCGACCGAAGTAGCCGCCCGCGAGCCGGTGCTGCTGTGGGGTGACGCCCGAGTGGGCAACGTCTTATACCGCGACTTCAAGCCGGTGGCGGTGCTGGACTGGGAGATGGTGACACTTGGTCCGCGCGAACTCGATGTCGCATGGATGATCTACGCGCACATGGTGTTTCAGGAGCTCACCGGTCTTGCGGGACTTCCCGGATTGCCCGAGGTGATGCGCGAGGACGACGTCCGCGCCACCTACGAGCGGCTCTCCGGCGTCGCAGTGGGCGACCTGCGCTGGTTCTACGTGTACTCGGGCGTGATGTGGGCTTGCGTGTTCATGCGCACGGGTGCACGGCGAGTGCACTTCGGCGAAACCGAAAAGCCCGACGACGTCGAGTCACTGTTCTACCACGCCGGGTTGATGAAACGCCTTATCGGAGAGGATCAGTAATGCTCGGACCGCTCGACGAGTTCCCGGTACATCAGATTCCCCAGCCGATCGCGTGGCCCGGCTCCTCGGACCGCAACTTCTACGATAGGTCCTACTTCAACGCCCACGACCGCACCGGAAACATCTTCTTGATCAGCGGCATTGGCTACTACCCCAACCTCGGTGTGAAGGACGCATTCGTGCTCATCAGGCGCGGAGACACCCAGACCGCGGTGCACGTTTCGGACGCCATCGATCAAGACCGGCTCAACCAGCACGTCAACGGCTACCGCCTCGAGGTCATCGAACCGCTGCACAAGCTGCGGGTAGTTCTCGACGAAACCGAAGGCATCGCAGCCGATCTCACCTGGCAAGGCCTGTTCGATGTCGCCCAGGAACAGCCACACACCCTGCGGTCCGGCAACCGTGTCACGCTGAACGCGCAGCGGTTCGCCCAGCTCGGCACCTGGAGCGGCCACCTCGTCGTCGACGGCGAAGAAATCGTGGTCGACCCCAACACCTGGCTCGGCAGTCGCGACCGGTCGTGGGGCATCCGGCCGATCGGCGAGGCGGAGCCGGCGGGACGGCCGGCCGACCCGCCCTTCGAGGGCATGTGGTGGCTATACGTACCAATGGCTTTCGACGATTTCGCCATCGTGTTGATCATCCAGGAGGAGCCCAACGGGTTTCGCTCGCTCAACGACTGCACCCGGATCTGGCGCGACGGCCGGGTCGAGCAGCTGGGCTGGCCGCGGGTCAAAATCCACTACCGTTCCGGCACCCGCATTCCAACCGCCGCCACCATCGACGCCACCACCCCCGACGGCACGCCCGTCCACTTCGACGTCGAGTCCAAACTGCCGGTGCCCATCCACGTCGGCGGCGGCTACGGTGGCGACTCGGACTGGGTGCACGGCGTGTGGAAAGGCGAGAAGTTCGCCGAACGCCTGACGTACAACATGACAGACCCGGCGATCATCGGACGATCCGGCTTCGGCGTGATCGACCATGTCGGCCGCGCGGTCTGCCGCGAAGGCGACAAGGAACCGGTCGAGGGCTGGGGCCTCTACGAGCACGGCGCCCTGGGCCGCCACGACCCGTCCGGGTTCGCCGACTGGTTAACGGTTGCGCCGTAGTCAATTTCGGTAACTCGCCCCGGGATGATCGCTGGGCAATAGCGGTCCCTTGCCACCCAGCCGTTCGCGCAACGTTGACCGCGGGACGTGCTCTGGTACCCGTCCGCGGCGACGCAGCTCGGGCACAACCAGTCTCGCGAAGTCCACAAAGGTGCCCGGCGTCGTCACGTAGGCAAGGTTGAAGCCGTCGACATCGGCTTCGTCGACCCAACGCTCGAGTTCGTCGGCGACCTCGGTGGGCGACCCCACCAGCACCGGGCCGCGGCCGCCGATGCCGATCTCTTCGGCCAGTTCCCGCGCCGTCCAGGTCCGCTCGTCAGTGGTGAACGAGGCAAGCGCGGACCGGTTGGCGTCGGTCTCGCTGTAGCGCAGCGGATCATCGTCACCAAGCTCAGCCAAGTCCACCCCGGTCCAGCCGCCGAAGAGAGCCAACGCACCTGCGGTACTGACGAACTGGCGGTATTCGGCCAGCTTGGCGACGGCCTGCTCGTGGCTTTCCGCGACGACGGGGGTGACCATGGTGAACACCTTGATGGAGCGAGGGTCTCGGCCCAACTCGGCAGCGGCCTCCCGCAACGCCCGGACCGGGCCGCGCACGATCTGCGGAGTCGGGCCGGAGATGAACGCTGCCTCGGCGTTGGCGGCGGCGAATCTGACACCTCGCGGCGAGGCGCCAGCCTGGAACAGCACCGGCGTGCGCTGCGGCGACGGTTCGCACAAATGTGGCCCAGGGACGGAGAAATAGCGCCCGTTGTGTTCGATGTCGTGCACCTTGGCCGGGTCGGTGAAGACGCCGCGCTCGGCGTCGCGCACGACGGCGTCGGATTCCCACGACGCTTCCCAGAGCTTGTAACAGACCTCGAGATACTCGTCGGCGACCTCGTAGCGCTGGTCGTGCGGGATCTGGGCGTCCAGGCCGAGGTTGCGTGCGGCACTGTCCAGGTACGAGGTGACGATGTTCCACGCCACCCGTCCGCCGGTGAGGTGATCCAGCGTCGACAGCCTGCGCGCCAGCGCGTAGGGCTGCTCGTAGGTCAGCGACAGCGTGATCCCGAAACCCAGGGTCTCGGTCACCGCAGCCATCGCCGAAACGGCCGCGGTCGGGTCGTTGACCGGGAACTGGGCAGCGTCGAGGACCGCGGCGTCGCGAGAGGCGCCGTACACGTCGTAGACGCCGAGCACGTCGGCCAGGAACAGCGCATCGAAGCCGCCCGCTTCCAGGATTCGCGCCAATTCGGTCCAGTAGCCGAGTTCGCGATACCGATAACCCTGATCGTCAGGGTGACGCCATAGCCCCGCCGACTGGTGCCCGACGCAGGCCATGTCGAAGGCATTGAGATAGATCCTGCTCATCGCGCTCACTCGATCTGATCGGCATATGTTTCCCGTGCCGCGTAGGCAGCGGCGACTGTGATTGCAGCCAGTACCGCGAAGTACCCCACGATCAACCACGGCCTACCGCCACCGGCTACCAGCAGACCCGCCGCGATCAGCGGCGCGAACCCGCCCGACAGCACGGCTCCAATCTGATAGCCCAGCGACGACCCACTGTAACGCACCCGGGTCTCGAAGAGTCCAGCGAACCAAACGGCCTGCGGCCCATACATCGCGTCGTGAACGACGTTGACGCCGAACACAATCGCGAGCACCACCGCAATTGCCGACCCGCTCGCCGCGGCCAGGAAGAACAACACCAGAGCCACCACCCCGGCAAGCGCGCCGAACAGATACGGTGGCCGCCGGCCGAGCCGATCGGACAGCAGCGCCCAGCCCGGGGTGCTGACCAATCCGAGGGCAGACGATATCAGCACCGCGATCAAACCAACCCCACTGCCCTTGCCAAACGAATCTTGCAGGTAAGTAAGCGAATACGTGGTCAGCAACACAAACAAAGCTATCTGCGATATTCGTAACCCAGTGGTAATCAACACATTACGCGGCTGGGTGCGCAGCACCTCCAGTACCGGCAGCTGCACCAGCTCGTCGCGTTGTTTCAGGCGCCCGAAAACCGCGGCGTCGGTCAGCCGCAGCCGGATGAACAACCCAATGGCCACCAGAACAGCACTCAACAGGAAGGGAATTCGCCATCCGAAGGACAGGAACGCGGCAGCGCCGCAAGCCTTGCGGGTCAGATAGAAGACCGACGTGGCCAGCAACATGCCGGCGGGAGACCCGAGCTGGGTGAAGCTGCCGAACAGGCCGCGCCGGCCGGGCGGTGCATGTTCCACCGACAACACCGCGGCACCGCCCCACTCGGCGCCCACGGCAAGCCCCTGCAGCACCCGCAGCGCCGCCAGCAGAGCCGGTGCGAGCAGACCTGCCTCGGCGTAGGTGGGCAGCAGGCCGATCGCGGTCGTGACAAGGCCCATCGTCAGCAAGGCGACGACCAAAACGGCCTTGCGCCCCAACCGGTCCCCGAAGTGGCCTGAAACAACGGCGCCGATTGGCCGCGCCCCGAACCCTGCCGCGTAGGTGGCAAAGGACGCCAATGTCCCGGCCGTCGACGAAACATGGGGAAAGAAGAGCGGTTTGAATACGAGCGCCGACGCCGTCGCGTACAGGTAGAAGTCGTACCACTCGATGGTGGTGCCGATCATGCTGCCCAGAGCTACGGTTCTTAGTTGTGTTCTCGCGTCGGCAGTCGGCTCAGTGATGATCACGCGATCGCAGATTAGCCAGGGCGTCTACGTCGGAATACGGTTGCCATCGCCGTGATGCGAACGGCTGCGCAGACCACCCTACCGCTGGCGCGTGACAATGCGGTTCACTGTAGGGCGTGACGACGCCGTCCTGGACTGTCGATGTGGTGGTGGTCGGCGCTGGCTTTGCCGGCCTGGCGGCGGCCCGAGAGCTGGCGAAACAGGGCTTTGACGTGGTCGTTTTCGAGGGCCGGGATCGGGTCGGCGGGCGTTCGTTCACCGGCAGCGTCGCGGGATTGCCGGCCGATATGGGCGGCGCGTTCGTCGGCCCCACCCAAGACGCCGTTCTGGCGCTGGCAGCCGAGCTTGCGATCCCGACCACGCCTACTCACCACGACGGCAAGAACGTCATCCACTGGCGTGACAGGACACGCTCTTACCGAGGCACCATCCCCAAACTTTCGTTGACCGGGTTGCTCGACATCGGCCGGCTGCGTTGGCAATTCGAAAGAATTGCCCGCGACATTCCGGTGGACGCACCGTGGCAGGCGCGCCGTGCCCACCATCTTGACGGCCTGTCGTTCGGAGGGTGGCTGCGCTCGGTACGCGCCACCGCGTCGTCCCGCGACCTGATGGCCATCATGGCCCGGGTGACTTGGGGATGCGAACTCGACGACGTGTCGATGCTGCATGCCGCGCGCTACGTACGCGCCGCGGGCGGTCTGGACCGGCTGCTCGATGTCGAGGATGGTGCCCAGCAGGACCGTTTCCCGGGCGGGACACAGCAGATCGCCCAGGCGGCGGCGGACGAACTGGGCAGCTGCGTCGTGCTGAACGCGCCGGTCCGCCGCATCGAGCGACATGGTTCGGGCGTCACGGTCACCTCCGATCGCGGCCGGGCGGACGCCGGGTTCGTCATCGTCGCGATCCCGCCGGCCCATCGTGCGTCCATCGAGTTCACTCCCCCGCTGCCCACGCAGTACCAACAGCTGGCCGGGCAATGGCCACAAGGCCGGCTCAGCAAGGCCGTCGCCGCGTATTCGACGCCATTCTGGCGCGCCAACGGATTCTCGGGGCAGGCGCTGTCTGACCGGGGCCCGGTGTTCATCACCTTCGACGTCAGCCCGCAGGCCGACGGGCCGGGGATCTTGATGGGCTTTGTCGACGCCCGGGCGTTCGACTCGCTACCCACCGACCAACGTCGCCGTGACACGTTGCGTTGCTTCGCATCGCTGTTCGGCGACGAGGCGCTCACACCGCTTGACTATGTGGATCATCGGTGGGGCACAGAGGATTTCGCTCCGGGCGGGCCGACCGCGGCAGTACCCCCGAAGTCGTGGACGCGGTTCGGACCGTGGCTACGTGAACCGGTCGGGCCGATTCACTGGGCCGGGACCGAGACCGCAGATGAGTGGACCGGGTTCATCGACGGCGCCGTCAGGTCCGGCCGGCGAGCGGCCGCCGAGGTCACCGCCCGGCTATGAGCTGATCTGCGCGACCGGCAGGGTGACCGATTCGGCCAGTAAACGCAGCTGGCGGCTGACCTCACGGGGGTGTTCCAGCATCGAGCAGTGGCCGCCGGGCAGCTCGACAAGGTCGACGACGTTGGGCGCGGTCCGCGCGATCTCCCTGGACTGGCCGATCGGCGTCAGCCGATCGCGTTCGCTGCCGATGACCAGGGTCGGCACCGTCAACCCGGACAGGTCGAGATACCGCGAGCCCAGCGATTCGACGAGCATCCTCGCGCAACCCCCGCGCCCGGCCGCTGATGTCTGTGCGAACAGCTCATGGACGAGTTTCGCGGCACTCGGGTCGGCCTCATTGCCGACCGCCAGCATCGCGACGAAAGAACGACTGGCGAGCAATGCCGCAGCCGGTATCGGGAACCCACCGAAGACGTTGATCAGGCCGCGCGCGGCCACTACGCGCGCCGGCGACAGCTGGCCCGGCACCGAGAACAGCCTCACCTGGCGCACCAGGTCGCCGGTGGTCGTGTTGATCAGCGCGACGGCGTCAGCGCGCCGGTGGACCTTGTGGCGGTAGCGCGCCGACCACGCGGCGATCGTGATGCCACCCATCGAGTGCCCGGCCAGCACGGCACGCTCGTGCGGTGCCACCGTCGCCTCCAACACGCAATCCAGATCGGACGCAAGGTGTTTGAGGCTATAGCCGCAGCGTCGCGGAATCCCGCTTCGACCGTGGCCGCGGTGGTCGAATGCGATCACCCGGTAGTCGGTGGCCAAGTCGGCGATCTGGTACGCCCACGCCCGTATCGCACAGGTGATGCCGTGCGTCAGCACAATCGGATAGCCGTCGGGCGGCCCGAAGACTTCCACGTGCAACGGGATGCCGTCGACCGCGCGGACGGTCAGGGTGCGGCTCGGCGGTAATACGTCGGGCAGTCGGTCAGCCACACGAGTCGATCGCCGAGCACTCATCGCCGCTCCCTCCTCGAACACGGCCACGCCGCCGCACCCTGGATGCCGCGATCCTATCTCCACGCCGGTGTCGAACCAGGCAATTCGGCCAAACCCGCGCGCCGAATCGCAGCACACAATTTGTCGGTAACGAGCAAACCGCCACCCCGCCCCGGTTACCGTGTGAGAGGCTAACTGTCATGTCCCCGATGTCTCGTCGGGCGGTGCTCACAGCAACGATGAGCGCGGTCACTGGCGGGCTGGTGGCCGCCTGCACCTCGGGCCACGATTCGGCGTCTCCACCGCCGCCCCCGGAGATCAAAGCGGACACCAAGTCGGTCCTCATTGTCGGTGCCGGCATGGCCGGCCTGGCTGCTGCGCGCAGCCTCGTCGACGCGGGATGGCCGGTGCGCCTGATCGAAGCCCGCGATCGTATCGGCGGCCGCGTCTACACCAACCGCGACTGGGGCGTACCCATCGGGATGGGTGCGTCCTGGATCCACGGCACGGCCAACGATCCGATGATGGAACTGGCCCGCAAGGCGCAGGCCCAGGTCATCCCGACCGACTATTACGGGTGGGCCAAGCTCGCGGTGGATCCCCAGCTCTCGCCCATGGACTACGACCCCGATGCCTGGCGCACGTTCGTCGAACGAGCTTGTGACCGCGTCGACGGCGGGAGCCTCGGCGCGGCCGTCGACGCCGCGGCCAAACGCGAAGAGCTTTCCTCCTCAGACCGCGCCCAGCTGGCGTTCTTCGTCGCCACCGAGATCGAGGACGAATACGCGGCCGGAGCAGACCAGCTCTCCGCCACGACATTTGACACCGGTGACTACGCCGGCGGTGACCAGGCCGTCATTACGAACGGCTACTACGCCCTGCCGAAGCTGCTCGCCGATGGACTTCAGATCGTCTTCAAGACGCCGGTCACCGCGATCGCGCGACGGGACAACTCCGTCGTCGTGCACGCCGGAAACCAATCATTCGAAGGGCCCGCCGCAATCGTCACCGTGCCCCTGGGGGTGCTCAAAGCCGGTTCGATAGCCTTCGACCCGCCACTGCCCGAGGGACATGCCCGCGCGGTGAATGCGCTGGGATTCGGCGTACTGTCCAAAAGCTTCTTCCGATTCAACCGACGAACGTGGAAGACGGACAACGCCTTTTATCTATTCCTGGGCACCGACCCGGGCGCGTGGGCGCAGTGGTTCACCCTGTCGAGCGCCGCCGGGCCGATCGTGGTGGCATTCAATGCCGGCGACCGCGGCCGGTCGGTGGAGTCGTCGTCGGCCGCTGAGGTGACGGCTCGGGCGCTGCCGATCGCTCACCAGCTTTTTGGCGGCGACATCTCGCCGGTGGAGGTCCGGACGTCGAGTTGGAGCACCGACCCGTATGCGCTGGGCAGCTACTCATTCCACGCGCCCGGTTCCGGGCTCGACGACCGGCGCCGGCTACAGGAACCGATCAGCGACAGGCTATACCTGGCGGGCGAGGCGGTCGATGTCAAGAATCCGTCCACCGTCATCGGGGCCGTACTCAGCGGCCGGAACGCCGCCGACCAACTGAGGCACCGCTTGAAGGGCTAGTGGTACCGCGAAATATCAAGTGTTTCAGTAGTTCTCCAAAACGGAGATCGTCGCTAGGTGGATGCGTTGTCGTTGCGGGCGTCGGAGTTGGACTCGTGGTCGGTCGCGGTCCAGCTGGCGAGTAGCCGCAATGCTTCCTCAGATCGAGAATGAGGTTCGGCGGTATGGCCAATCAAGCACAGCCCGTCCACGCTGGCGATATCGAAGACGTTATAGGTCAGCGACATCTCACCGACTTCAGAATGCCGGAATCGCTTGACACCGTGGTGATGTGCTTTGACGTTGTGGGCCGCCCAGTTGGTGCGGAATTGCCCGCTGCGGATTGCGAGCTCATCGATGAGGCGGCTAACAGCCGGTGAGTCAGGCGAGCGTGCCGCTTCGGCACGCAGCAGCGCGACGACATCGTCGGCTTCACGGGCCCACTCGGGAAAGAACTGCTCGGCGGCGGCATCGAGAAATATGAACCGGGCCAGATTCGGCGTCGCCTTCGCTTGGGCGAAGACGGGCGCATACAGCGCACGCCCGAGGGCATTGGCGGCGACGATATCGAGGTGACCGTTGATCACGATCGCCGGCGCGGTGAGCATGCTATCCAGCAATGCCTGCACGCCCTCGGGGATCGCAGGAACCTTGCGGCGCGTTGATCGGCTTCGATCGCCCCTGCCGGTGATGGCGCGGACCAGATCGAACAAGTGCGTTTCCTCTGCTTCACCGAGTTGCAGTGCTCGAGCCACGGCACGCAGGACATCGTCGGAAACGCCGGCCACGTTTCCCCGCTCGATCTGCGTGTAGTACTCAATGCTCACGCCGGCCAGCTGCGCGACCTCTTCGCGCCGCAGTCCGGGCACCCGCCGTCGCCGGCCCGCCGGCAGTCCGACCTGCTCGGGGGTGATTCTTGCCCGCCGGGTCATCAAGAAGTCCTTGATGTCCTTGGCAATGTCCATGTCCACCGAATACCCCGATAGCGGGCAAACACCCCTACGTGCCGAACCGACCGATGGTCTTGTATACCGACCACTGGTCGGTTATGGTCGCAACGTCCGAAAGTGGAGGTAGCCATGAGCGAGCCAGACCAATCGCAGCTTCGTACCCGGATGTTCGCGCGCGCGTTCGGGCCGTTCTTTCTGATCGTGCCGTCCATCATCGCGGTACGTGCGTCGTCGCAAATGCCGGTGCTGTTGCATGAATTCAGCGCTGATCCGATGTGGCAGTGGGTGCTGGGGGCGGTGCTGCTGATGTGGGTCAGCGTCATCATCGCCTTTCACCAGTATTGGCGAAGTATCGCAGCAGTTTTGGTGTCGCTGCTGGGGTGGTTTCTGGCCATCCGCGGAATACTCGTCCTGGCGATTCCCGACGTCTATGACTCTGCCGGCAAGTCCTTGGAGCAAAACGCTATTCCGTTGGTGCGCGCCATCTTTGCCGCGCTGGCCTTGATCGGCCTGTACCTGACCTACGTGGGTTGGGTGGCCAGGCCCGCCGGGCAGGATCGGCCGGATGCCGCGGGTAGTTAAGCATCCCGACATTCGGCGCGCCGAGATTCTGGACCGCGCCGCGGCACTGTTCGTTGCGCGCGGCTACCACAATGTCAGCCTCAACGATCTGATCGCTGATGCCGGCGTCTCCAAAGGTGCCTTCTACCATTGGTTTCCGTCGAAGGATGCGCTCATCACGACGCTGGCCGAACGCAGCGGCCGCGATCAACTCGCGGCCATCCAAGAAGCGACCGCCGGCTGCAACGGCAACGCCCTGGATCGACTCAATGCGATGCTGCAGGCGGGTTTTGACGTGAAGATGCAGATGGGCACGCCCGAGCAACTGGCGGCGATGGTCTCGCTGCTGCGACCCGAGAACGCGCACCTGTACGGGCGCATCGTCGCGGCGAGCGAGGACCTGACGCGGCCGCTGCTGACGCAGTTGATCGCCGATGGAGTAGCCGAGGGCGTCTTTCACACCTTCGACGCCGAAGGTGTGGCCGACATGATCCAAGGACTGGCCGCGCGGACCAACTCCAACGTGGTCCAGATCATCGACGCCACCGACGAGCCCAGCAGGGAGCACGCCATCGAAGTCTTGACCAACAGGTTCGCCCTGCACGGGTTGGCCGTCGACCGGGTGCTCGGGCTCCCCGACGGCAGCATCACCGTGCTCAGCCGCGCACAGGTCGACATGATGGTGGCGGCGTTGCCGCGCGATTACTGAGGCGGAAAGTGGGCATAGCTGTCACATGACGGCATCGCAGTCAAACCGGCGCCCGACGGGCGACACCATCGCCACGGTCATCATGTTCGCGCTCGCCGCGATCGCCGGCGCGCTTTCGGTTTCTTACTCCTTCTTTTTCGTGATGGCCACCGATTCCTGCTCGAATAACTGCGACACGTCCGGGCTCGACTGGGCTTACGCCGTGACGTGGGGTGGTGTCGGGGTCGCGGCGATAGTTGCCGTGGGCGGCATCATCATCGCCGCGGCGCGCAAGCGGGTCATGTGGGTGTGGCCGACCGCGGCACTGGTGCTGATCATCGTCGCGGTCGCGGTTGGCGCACAGCTAGCCAACTCCGTCGTTCCGCATCATTGACGCGCGCGCTAAAGCGGTGTGCTACCGCAGAACTCGGTGCTACTTCTCGAGCGCCTTGGCGCACGCGTTGAGGATCGCGAGGAAACTCGAACGCAGCATCCGGCGACTGGCCGCCTCCAGCACTTTGCCGCCCGCCGCCGCCGGATGGGTGTAGTTGGTCAGCCAATCGACGTGCGTCTTATCGCCCGCGGCGGTAAAGGTCAGGGTGCCGCCCTCGTGATTGAACGGCGGGAAGGACTTGACGATCAGGTAGGTGTAGCTGTGTGGCGGGTCGTAGGCCGTGAGTTCTTCCCGGAACCAGGTGCCGACCCCGATCACTTCGCGCACCGACCCTATGCCGGGGCCCGACGAGCCCTTGGCCCACTTCCCCTTCAGGGCCAGCGGAGCGGCGGCCAAATTGACCGGGTCGCCCAGCCAGTCGAAGACCTGTTCCACAGGTGCTGCGATCGTGCGGTCCAAGTGAATTTCGACCATCACATCTCCCGGCTGGCGGTAACGGCATCGGTCCCACACCATGCTAGACGCCGGGCCTACCGGCGCAGCGGTGCGCGAGCGCGGGCAACGACGGGAATCTTTGCGGTGACACAGAAACGTCGGGATCGCAGTCAGCTACCAGCCTAAAGGGAGTTTGCTGGTACCTCCTTTCAGCTAGTAACGATTCGATCACGACTCGCGGGCGTTGACTGGATGGGCTGGTCGCGACCAGACATCACCGCCGATTCGGCTGTTAGCTGCACGCGCCGGCCAGGGGGTTCGCATATTTGTCTCAGCTACGTTGGATTTCGGGGAATCGGGAATCCCCGCGAATCACATTCGGACGATTCGAAGGACAACACAAATCATGAATTTCAGCAGTATCGTCGCGCGTCGGCGAATCGCCGGCATCAGCGCCGGCTGCCTGCTCGGGGGAATGGCCATGAGTGTCGTCGCTGCGCCGTCAGCGGTCGCGGCACCGGACTGCAGCCCGGCAGGTATCAACGCCACGGTTTCCTCGGCGCAGGGTGCGGCCGAGCAGTATCTCGCCGCTCACCCGGGCGCCAACCAGGTGGTGACGGCCGCCTACAGCCAGCCACGTCCGGAGGCCGCGTCCAGCCTGCGCGGCTACTTCACCGCGCACCCGCAGGAGTACTACGACCTGCGCGGGATTCTTGCGCCGATCGGCGACACCGAGCGTCAGTGCAACGTGTCGGCGCTACCGGGGAATCTGGAATCGGCTTACCACGAGTTCATGGCAGGCTAATTTCTGCCAGCAACGACCCGCCACAAAGTCGTGGCGGGTCGTTTTGTATTTGGCGGGAAACAACGTCACCGGTGTAAATCGCCCCGCGGGCGGGTAATTCCCAGTCAGCCAACGGGACCGGAGGTGAAGATGCGACTGCGTCGAAGTGCCCTCACCGAGCCTGGAATCGCACGTAAGCGCCGGGGCAAGGGTTTCGCCTACTTCGGGACGGACGGCGACGTGCTGGTCGACGAAGACACCCTGCAGCGGATCAAGGAACTGGTGATTCCACCGGCCTGGAAGAAGGTGTGGATCTCGCCGCATCCGAATGGGCATATTCAGGCTGTCGGGACCGACGTGGCCGGGCGTCGCCAGTATCTCTACCATGCCGCCTGGCAGCAGGAGCGCGCCGAGGAGAAGTTCGACTGCGTCCTGGAAATGTCCACCCGATTGCCGGATTTCCGGGCCCACCTGGCTGCCGACCTCGCGCGCCGCGGCCTGACGCGGAAGCGGGTGCTGGCCTTGGCATTACGCCTGCTGGATCGTGGCTACTTCCGCGCGGGCGGCGAACAGTACGCCGATGAACACGAGTCCTACGGAATGGCCACCCTGCTGTGTGAGCACGTGACGCTGCGCGGTGAGGCGGTCGAGTTCGACTTTCCCGCCAAGAGCGGGGTGCGGCGCACCGTGGAAATCGAAGACGCCGAGGTGATTCGCGCGGTGCGGGCGCTGATGCGCCGTCCCGATCGCGCGGAGCGATTGCTGTCGTGTCGCACCTCATCGGGCTGGGTGGACCTTCGCACTGACGACCTCAACATCCGGTTCAAGGAGCTCGTCGGCGACGACTACACCGTGAAGGACCTGCGGACCTGGCACGGGACGGTGCTGGGCGCTGTGGCGTTCGTGGATGCGGACCCTCCCGTATCGCAGCGGGTCGTCAAACGCGTTGAGGCGGCTGTCATGCGGGAGGTCGCCGAGGAGCTGGGCAACACTCCCGCGGTGGCGCGCGGCTCTTACGTGGATCCGCGTGTCGTTACCGGGTATGAGCAGGGACTCACCATCGCGGCAGCCGCGCAGCGCGCTGGCCGTGCCCGTCGCCCCGAAGCCGCCCAGGAAATACTGGAGAAAGCCACCCGCATGCTGATCCGGCGAATCGCCAAGCGTGACAGTGCATCGCCCGTGCTGGCGCAAAGCGCTTGATTCAGATTTCCAGCGCGTGGGTTTCATCGCCGGCCGCGCGGGCATCCTCGCGAAACAGCGTGCTATCGAATACAGGAGGGTGACGATCGTGCCGAACCCGTCGATCAAGAACGAGAAGATGTACCGTGACCTGCGCAAGGAGGGCAACTCCGAGGAAAAGGCGGCGCGGATTTCCAACGCCGCCGCGGCGCGGGGAAAGTCATCCGTCGGCCGCAAGGGCGGCAAGGCCGGTTCCTACACCGACTGGACGGTGCCTGAGCTTAAGAAGCGTGCGAAAGAGCTTGGGATATCCGGGTATTCGGGCCTGACCAAGGATAAGTTGGTCGCCAAACTGCGCAATCACTGAATCGCGTCGGCGTTCAGCTGGTAAGCCCAAGCCGTTCGACGAGGAACAAGAACACGGCGGCGTAATCATTGCCGTCAGTCTGTTTTTTGATGTGGTCCCAGTCCAGCCGTTCACGGACAGCGCGAACTGCTGGGAGTAGCTTCGCGAAGTCGCAGTAATGCTCGTGCAGGGCGCGCAGCTTTTGGATGACCACCATGGTCGGTGGCAGCACCGGCATGGCGATTGCCAATACGTCGCGCTGTTCGGCGCCGTCCAGTGTGCGTGCCACTACAGTCTCGCCATTCAGCCGGTACAACACGTCCACCACCGCATCGCGGGTGCGAGCCTTGAACAGCCAGTCCTCCGGGGGATGTTCGATGGCGAATCCGGCGTCGCGCAGCGTCGTAGTCGCGGCCGCCACTTCGGACTCGGCAATCACCAGGTCAACATCGTGGCTGGGTTCGGGTGCGCCATAGGCCCACAACGCATAGCTGCCGGCCAATGCGAAACGCGGCCCGTTGGCCTTGAGCGCCGACGCTGCGCTGCGCAGCGCTTCACGCAACTGCGCGCGGTCTACCAGCGAGTTCGTTGGCGACTCTGAGGGTGCCATCCTGGATAGGACTACCCTGCCGACACAGTAGGCAACCCGGACCGCTCGTCATTTGCCATCTGTTTAAGTGGCGGCGAAATGGGCAATCGCAATTGATGTCAGCGCCAACCCTCCGCAGCTACGACCGGGCAGTTGTGGTGGTTCCGGCCCACAACGAAAAGACAGACCTCCCCGCGTGTTTGCGTGCCCTGTTGACCGCGAGTCTGTGTGTACCAATTCCGGTCTCCATCGTGGTAGTGCTGGACGCCAGTGACGACGACAGCGCGAGGTTGGCGGGCCGGTACGGGCCCGATGTGCATTTCGTCAGGGTCGACGTTCGCAATGTCGGTGCCGCTCGAGCGGCCGGTTTCGGGTACGGGCGTTCGCTGTGTGCAGACGACGAATGCTGGTATGTCACTACCGATGCCGACAGTCGGGTGGACCCCGGCTGGCTGATCCATCAGCTGGAGCTCGGCACCGACATGGCGCTGGGCGTGGTCCGCATCACCAACTGGCACCACCACTCCACCGAGGTCGTCGACCGCTATGTGCGGGCCTACCAAGCGAACCCGCCAGATGGGAACGGCCAGCACGGGCACATACACGGCGCGAACATGGGCTTCAGCGCCCGGGCTTACTGGCGGGTCGGCGGCTTTCGTGCGCTGCCCTGTGGTGAGGATGTCGACCTGGTCGAGCGGTTCGAGGCCGCTGGCTACCGCATACACCGAGACACCGAATTGTCGGTCGTTACGTCGGCGCGAACCCGAGCCCGGGCCCCGCGCGGATTTGCGCACTACCTCCGGCAACTAGGGAGATCGGCGGCGGGTGATTGCGCGTGACGGCGGGGTTGGTACGGCACTGGCTGGATTCGGGGCGACTCGAATTACCACTGCCCGCGTCAGGGCGCACCAGAGAACGCTGGCAACGTCTGGCGCTACTGGCCGAGGAAGACATCGTGGCGGCCCGAATCGCCGAGGCCCATGCCGACGCCGTGGCGATACTTGATGAGCTGGGCGGCAAACCGCCCGACCCCGGCCAGTTATGGGGTGTATGGGCAGCCGAATCGTCTGACGCGGTGCTGCGGGCCACCGACGTCGGCGGGGGCGCCTACACGCTGAGCGGCACCAAGGTGTGGTGCTCAGGAGCGGGATTCTGCACCCATGCGCTGGTGACGGCCCGGCTCGACGACAGACGCCGGGGCCTGTTCGCGGTAACGCTGATCGACCCCGCCGTCAAAGCGTTGCCCAGCACCTGGTGGAACGCCGGCATGGCCGGCAGCGACACTCGGTCCGTGCAATTCACCAACGCACACGCTGTCGTCGTCGGGGATCCGGGTCAGTACCTCGATCGGCCGGGATTCTGGCACGGAGCAATCGGTGTGGCCGCCTGCTGGCTCGGCGGTGCGCGCAAGGTCGCAGAGCCGCTATATCGCTGCGCCGGAGGCGAATCCGCTGACGCGTACTCGCTGGCGCACCTGGGCGCGGTGGATGCCGCGCTTGCCGCGGGTGACGCGATGATGGAAGCGGCGGCGACGCAGGTCGATTCCGACCCGTTCGACCGGGCCGGTACCGCTCAACTGCTGGCCCGTCGCATTCGCGCGACAGTGGAACACGCCGCCGACGAAGCCATCACCCGCACCGGCCGTGCGCTGGGACCTGGCCCGTTGTGCCAGGACGGGAGGCACGCCCAGCGGGTGGCCGACTTGAGCATCTATATACGACAAAGCCACGCCGAACGGGATCTGGCTGAACTCGGGCGGCTGGCCGGGCACCAGGGATGAAGACAACGTGAAGACCGCAACGACAGGCAACTGCGCCAGGTTTGCGGCTCGGCCCCTCACCGGCAGCGGCACCCCGGCGCCGGTATGGATGGCCGGCCTCGGCAAGCGACCCCTGCCTCGCGTGGATCTGAGCACCTGTCCAGGTCTTGTCGTCGTCGCGGCTCACCCCGATGACGAAACTCTCGGCCTGGGCGCGACCATTGCACAACTTGCCGCGGCTGGTGTCCCGGTCCAGGTGGTGTCGGTGAGTGACGGTGGCGCCGCCCTACCCTGCGCGACATCGTCGGCCAGGATTCGTTTGGAAACGATACGAAGGCATGAACTACTCAGAGCAACACGGGTTTTGGGGGCTCCTGCACCTATCTCCCTCCGATTGCCCGACGGACGGCTGGCCGAGCACGAGGACCTGGTCACCGATTTGCTTACGGAGATCCTCGAGGGTGTTGCGCCCCGTCCCTGGTGCGCCGCCACCTGGCGAGGCGACGGACATCCCGACCACGAGGCCGCTGGACGCGCCGCGGCGTCGGCGTGTGCACGCGTCGGCGCAGAATTGCTCGAATATCCAATTTGGATGTGGCACTGGGCTGCCCCCGGCGATTCGGCAGTGCCGTGGGACCGCGCCCACGCGGTGCCCCTGTCCGACTGGGCGCTTATCCGCAAACGCGATGCCGCGCAATGCTTTCGCAGCCAGTTCGAGTCGAGCCCCGACTCGCCGCCCGTGTTGCCGCCGTTCGTGCTACCGCGTCTGACGGCGGTGGGAGAGATGGTGTTCCGGTGAGCACGCGGCTGCCCGATACCTACTTCGACCAGATGTATGCCGACACTGACGACCCCTGGCAGCTGTCATCGCGGTGGTACGAGCAGCGCAAGTACGCCATTACGCTGGCGCTATTGCCGAATCGCCGGTATCAGCACGCGCTTGAGCCCGGCTGCTCGATCGGGACTTTGACGGCCTTGCTGGCCGCGCGTTGCGACCGCGTGACCGCTGTCGACGTGGCCGATGCCGCGGTGCGAGGCGCCGATGCGCGGCTGCGGGAGGCCGGCTGCCGGGACCGGGTGACGCTGATCCGATCCTCCGTGGACGAGGTCTGGCCGCCAGGGCCCTTCGACCTGCTCATGCTCAGCGAGGTCGCCTACTACCTGGAGCCGCACACCTTGACCGAGGTGTTGGACCGTGAATGCGTCCGGTTGCAGCCGGGCGCCAATGTAGTTGCCGCACATTGGCGCCACCCCGTGGCCGACTATCCGCTCAGCGGTGACGCGGCCCACGCCATCATCGCGCGAACACCGGGACTGACATCGCTGGGGCGTTACCGGGACCGCGACGTTGTCGTTGAGGTTTTCGACACGGGCGATGGCCGGTCCGTGGCGGCGCGAGAAGGAGTGCCCGGGGCGCAATAGCCCAAAGTGGGTATCGAACAACCTATGCGCGTAGCGACCTTCAACATCCTGCACGGGCGCACCGTCGGCGATGGGGTGGACCCGCGCCGGTTGCAGGACTGCGTCCGCCGCCTTGATCCCGATGTGCTCGCGTTGCAGGAGGTGGACTACGAGCAGCCCCGGTCGGATCGGGCCGACTTCACCGCGGCGGCGGCTGAAGCCATGGGCGCCGTGGAACATCGTTTTGTCGCGGCGATTTCCGGCACACCGGGTGCGACGTGGATGGCCGCCACCGGCGACGAGCAACCGGGGACCGCGGCCTATGGGATCGCGCTGCTGTCCCGCTTCCCGGTGGTCAGCTGGCAAGTGGTGCGACTACCGCAAATCCCCATGCGTTTCCCCATGTATCTACCCGGACCCAACCGGGTGATGATCGTCGACGAGGAACCGCGGGCGGCGGTCATCGCGCGGTTACATACGCCGCTGGGCGCGCTCACGGTGGCCAACACTCACTTGTCCTTCGTGCCGGGTTGGAATCGGCGCCAGCTGCTTCGGCTGGTCCATGACCTGCGCGGGTTCCCGGGGCCACGGCTACTGATCGGGGACCTCAATCTCACGCCCGCCGCAGTGCGCCGGTGGTCGGGAATGCGATCGCTCGCGGTGGCCGCGACATTTCCCGCCGAAGCTCCTGATCGCCAACTCGACCACATCCTCACCGACGACGCCAGCCTGCGGAGTGGGGCCCCGGAAGCCGAGTTAATGCCGATTTCCGACCACCGGCCGCTGGTCGTCGACCTCGCCCGCACGTGAGTCACCGTTTCGCCCCAAGGTGACTGGGTAGAACTGCGCTATGTCCGAGACCCCGACGTGGGCCCTCAAAACCGAGTCCTATCCCCCATACGAATGACTTTACTACCCAACAGCTCCAGCAATTCACCCACCGCACGGAGGCTTATCCGACTGGGGTGTCTGGGTGTCCGATCGCAGCAATGCGCTCTTGGACACGCTCGACGTCGTTCAGTGAGGGCATCTCGTGAGTGACCCTGGTGATCTCTACGCCAATATCGACGTTGTCGATCGCCAAGTGCCCACTCAGGATGAGTTCGCTTGCAATGTCGGTGATCTCGTCATCGGTGACTCGCCGCCGCAACAGGGCCAGCAGCGGGATGTAGCCGGTGGCGGGCATGCACGTGGGATAGCCCGCCCGCAGAAAAGCCATGACGCTCGACACCTTACCGCCCAAGCCCATCTCCGACCCCGCTAACCTCGCCGCATTGTCGACCTCAGCGACACTTCTGCCAGGTATAACCCGGCACGGCAATTTGAAACCACGAGCTATTGACGCGAAGGGGCCGGCACGACGCTGTGCCAGCCCCATTCGCGTCGATTGACTTACTGGTTTTGCTTCTGGCGCTCTTCGGCGGCCTTGGCACCACCGCGCGCGGCTTCGGCTTCGGCTTCCTTCTTGGCTGCGTCGCGCTGGGCGTCCGCCTTGTCCTGCTGGGCCTTGCCTTCTTCGACGACGTCGTCGCGACCAGCCAGCGTTCCGCCGACCTCTTTGGCCTTGCCCTTGACGCCCTCGACGGCGCCCTTGATGCCTTCTTCTGCACCGCTGTTGTGATCGCCCATCACTCGATCCTTCCGTTCGGTGTTATCGAGCTTGCGCTCGTTCGGCCGCGAATCGGATTGATCAGCTCGTATCTAAACTCTGGTGCACCAACGGCGAAACCGTGTCGCTGCGGCATCGATCAATCGTCCGCGATTGAGGGCTTCCCACCGCTGGGCGGGTCAAACCGCCAGAGCCCAATCCGTTCAATCCCGCCTGGTTGATGGGTCGCGCGGTGATCCCAATCACTGCCCGGCGGTGTAGCCGCAGGGTGCGCGTGTACCGACGCACCTCGCTGGTTTGGACGGAGTTTTCCGGGGTAATGCCGTGTTCCTGGATATCGCCTTCGTGGCCAGCGAACGACCGGAAAGGGGTGCTGTCACGACCACTATCGCTGTTATTGGAGCGACCGGAACGGCCGGATCACGCATCACCGCCAGGTTGCAAGGACGAGGCCTCGCGGTAGTTGAACTCTCGCGTGCATACGGCGTCGATCTCATCACCGGACACGGGCTTCGGGAGGCGCTGGAGGGGGTCGACGTCGTCATTGACGTGTCCAACCCGATGCCCGCCGATGCGGACGCGGATTTCCCCGATTACCTCACCACCGCCTATCACAACCTCGTCGGTGCTTGCGCCGCTCAGGGAATCCAGCGCTTGGTGGTATCGACGATTGCCGGCATTGAGGACCCCGTATTCGATGAGTTCCCCTACTTCGTGGCCAAGCGCGCCGCGGAGGAAGTTGTGCTCGGAGGTCTGGTGCCGGCCACGATCGTGAAGTCGACACAGTGGCACGAAGTCGCAACTAACCCGAAAGCGGTGAACCTGTGCGACGGCGAGGTGGTGGCGCAGGACTGGTTGATTCAGCCTGTTGCTGCCGACACCGTCGCCGATGTTCTGGTCGAGGCGGCCCTTAGCCAGACACGCACGCCGCGCACTATCACGGGTCCAGAAGCCATCCGCTTACCCGAGCTGGTGTCGAAGCTGCTTGCCTCGCAAGGCGATGACCGCCGCGTCTGCGTCGCCGAACCCGCACTGGCCGCGTTCTCCCGCGGAGCACTGCTGGCGCCCGACCACGCAGTGGTTCTTGGCCCCGACATCGATACCTGGCTGGCAACTCTCGCGTCCGCTCGGGGCAGCAGCGCGGCGGCGGTGGGCGGCACCGAAGGCTTGACCGAACCAAGTCCAACGCCGTAATCGTGGTCTGACACGACACGCATGGGTGGTTGCTGCGGCGTCCACGCATCGCACTGTTTCCGGCCAGGGAGGGAATCCGATGTCGAAGCAACAGGTGGGCGACTACCTGCTGGAGCGGTTGCGGGCCTGGGATGTTCAGCACGTTTTCGGATATCCCGGGGACGGCATCAACGGAATTCTCGCCGCCTGGGGGCGCGCGGACAACCAGCCCAGGTTCATTCAGGCACGCCATGAAGAGATGAGCGCCTTCCAGGCCGTCGGTTACGCGAAGTTCACCGGCCGCGTCGGAGTATGTATGGGCACCTCGGGACCTGGCGCGATCCATCTGCTCAACGGTCTCTACGACGCGAAACTCGACCACGTACCGGTAGTGGCCATCGTCGGGCAGACCAACCGCAGCGCCATGGGCGGCTCCTACCAGCAGGAGGTAGACCTGCTGAGTCTGTTCAAAGACGTCGCAGGCGATTACGTCCAAATGGTCACCGTCCCAGAACAATTGCCCAACGTGCTCGACCGCGCCATCCGAGTGGCGATGACTCAGCGCAGCCCGACCGCATTGATCATTCCGGCCGACGTGCAAGAGCTGCCGTACTCTGCGCCTACCCACGCCTTCAAGATGGTGCCATCGAGTTTGGGCATCGAGTGGCCAGCCGTCGCCCCCGACGATGCGGCTATCGCGCGTGCAGCCCAAATCCTCAACGACGGCAAAAAGGTTGCCATGCTGGTGGGGATGGGTGCGCGCGGAGCACGCGAGGAGCTCACCGAAGTCGCCGACCTACTCGGCGCCGGGGCCGCAAAGGCGCTGTTGGGTAAAGACGTGCTATCTGACGAATTGCCCTGGGTCACAGGGTCCATCGGCCTACTGGGGACGCGGCCGAGCTACGAGCTCATGCGCGACTGCGACACCCTGCTCACGGTCGGATCAAGCTTCCCCTACAGCCAGTTCCTGCCGGAGTTCGGGGAGTGCCGAGCGATTCAGATCGACGTCGACGGCGGGTTGATCGGAATGCGCTACCCCTATGAGGTCAACGTGGTCGCCGATGCGAAGGCCGCACTGCGGGCCCTGATACCCCTCCTGCGCCGCAAGGAGGACAGGTCATGGCGGGAGAATATCGAGAAGAACGTCAAGCGTTGGTGGGAAACCATGGACAAGGAGGCGATGGTCAGCGCCCATCCGATCAATCCCTTGCGTCTGTTCTCCGAAGTCTCCCCGCAGCTGCCCGACAACGCCATTGTCACTGCGGATTCCGGGTCGGCGGCCAACTGGTACGCGCGAAATCTCAAGTTCCGAGGAAACATTCGTGGGTCCCTGTCGGGGACCCTCGCGACGATGGGCCCGGCCGTTCCCTACGCGATCGGCGCGAAATTCGCTCATCCAAAACGCCCAGTCATCGCATTCGCCGGGGACGGCGCGATGCAGATGAACGGTATGGCCGAACTGATCACGATCAAGCGGTACTGGCAGGAGTGGGACGATCCGCGTCTCATCGTGGCCATCCTGCACAACAACGATCTCAACCAGGTGACGTGGGAAATGCGAGCCATGGCAGGAGCGCCGAAATTCGTGGAGTCCCAGGCGCTTCCCGATGTCGACTACGCCGGGTTCGCCTCCGCACTGGGGCTCAACGCATTGTCCATCAAGGACCCCAAGGAGCTTGCGCCCGCCTGGCGCGAGGCGTTGTCGGCCGACCGTCCCACCGTGCTGGACGTCTACACCGACCCTGACATGCCGCCGATACCGCCGCATGCCACGTGGGAGCAGTTCAAGGCCACCACCGCTGCCGTGTTGGCCGGCGATGAGAGCCGGGCGGGGTTCGTCAAGGTGGGCCTGAAAACCAAAGCCCAGGAGTTTCTGCCGCACAAGAACAGTTGATCGTCGCAGAAACGACCGGTCCATCCGTTGGTCACCCGAAATGCCGCTCCCAGAAGCGATTGCGCGGCTGTCGCACCGAGACACATGATCACCTGCCGGCCGGACCGCCTCGATCTCGGCGATGAGCCAGGGCCGGCACGCGACGACTTCGGTGCGGCCCGGCTTCTGATGTATTCGCCGTTTGCCGAGCAATCTGCCGGCCGGGCCGACAAATGGTAAACCCGCCCATGGCCGAAGACCGTTTGCGTCGCGTTCTCAAAAAGCAAGCAGCCTCGGCACTTACCGGCCGCGGCTGCCAGCGAATCAAGCTGACCGGTCCTCGGGCAAGTAGCGCGCTGCGCTGGTCTTCGCAACGGTCATGGCCTCAAGCCGCAACACGAGAGGCAGCCCAGGGACACATCATGCCCCTGGGCATACCCTTACCAATCCACCCGAATCGAACTCAGCCCTTGCCGATGATGGCATCGCGGGCCCGGTCCAGCATCGCCGCGAACGGACCCGCCACCAGGTTGGCGACCTGCGATTCGACCCCAGCATGCGGGCGGGTGGGCGCGATCGCCTCGGCGAGCTTCGCAGCGCGGCCCATGCTTTCGAGTTCCTCGCTGCTCAATTCCTGCCCGAGCCTGTTGAACTCGTCATGCTCCTCGTGTTCGGCGTGGACCAGAACGGCATCGCGCAGCTCGGTCAGCAACCGGCTGAACTCCACGCTGTCCACGTCGAGCTTCTCCAGCTTCTGCAGCACAATCTTGGCTTCGTGCTCTTCCTCCAGTCGCTGCCCAACCACGGCAGCACCATTGGCGAGCTTCCGCTTTGCCCGAGGGTGAACGATTTCCTCTTCGACGGTTTCGTGGACCGCAAGCAGTCGGCGAAGATCGACGAAGGACTCCTCCCGCGCCTTGCCGGACGCAGCGAGCGTCGTGGCGAACAGCGACTTGATCTGTTCGTGCTGGGCTGTGAGAAAGTCGACCACATCAGTGGGCGACGTGATGGCGGCGTTAGCCATGTGTCCTCCCCGTTAGTCTCTCGAATACTTGGCGCGCAGGGCTGTTTTACGCGCTCCCCGACGGCTACCCATCGACCCCATCACCAAACTTCCAGGGGTATGCCTATGACCCGGATTACACCGTCTCGTGAGCGGTCATGCGGCCAGGTTCGACGAGTGCTCCCAGCTGGGCCAGCGCGTCGATCTCGTCGGCCGCCAAGCCGATCTCCTTGAGGATCTCCTCGTTGTGCTCGCCTTGGCGCGCCGGCACCTGGGTGGTCAGGATGCCGTCGTGGCCGCTGAAGTGCCACGGTGGCGCGGGGATGGTGATGCTGCCGCCGTGACGGTCGGAGACTGCGCGGGTGACGCCCCAGCCCTTGGCTCACTCGGTTTCGCTGAACTCGTTGATGTCACGCAGTTGACCGGTGGCTATCTTGGCCTCGTCGAACTGCGCATCGACGGACTCCATGGAATCGAAGGTGTAGATCCAGGTCTGCACAATCGCATGCAGCGCCTCGAGATTCTGGCGGCGCAGTTCGGGTGTACCGAATCGCGGATCGTCGGCGAGATCGGGGCGTCGCATCGCGCGCAGGTAGAACCGGAACCCCAGGCTTCCCGCCAAGCTCATCGGCGAAACAAACTGGTGGCCTTCGGGACTGGAGAAAAATACGCAGTCGGTTGCCCCCAGGATCGGAGTTTCCGCGCCAAGGTCGATGTCCGAAAGGTCATAGTGCACGCGCTCATTGATCGACGTCAGCAGCCCGGCGTAGACGTCGCCGTGCGACAACGAGTCGGTCCGGCGATCGGCGCCGTTTACGCCGAACTGCCGCAACGTGTTCTGCGTGAATCCGACTTCGGCTTGAACGGTGGGCGCATATGCCATTCGGGTACGCCATGGACCCGTCTGGCCGTATCCACTGATGGAGGCGTAGACGACGACTGGATTGCGCGCGGCCACCGATTCATAGTCCAAGCCGAATGACGCCAGTGCGCCGGGACGGAAGTTCTCGACGATGATGTCGGCCGCGTCGCATAGCTCTAACACCACCTCGCGGGCCTCGGGCACGTTGAGGTCGATGCTCAGATTGCGCTTGCCCGCGTTCTGCTGGGCGTAGTACCCGCTGATCTCGTCCTGGCGCGGAAACGCCAAACGCGTCATATCGCCTTGAGGGGGTTCAATTTTGATCACTTCGGCACCCAGGTCGAGCAGGTGCTTGGTGCAGTGCGGACCCGCGAGTACGCGGGTGAAATCGACGACCCGGACGCCTTCGAGTGGAAGCGTCATCATTACCGCCCCTCAAAACGCGCGGCGCCAGGACAATTGGCCGCCAACGAGGCCAGTCCGATCTTCAGGTCTTCGGATGTCCAGATGTCTTTTTGCAATTCATGCATCGCCTCGTCGGTGGCTCGTACTCTGTGCGACACCGCATGAGAGACAATGGATTTGGTCGATGCATGGGCGATGGTCGGTCCGTTGGCGAGCTCATGAGCAAGCGTCCTGGTGACTGCGGCAAGTTGCTCGTCAGGAACGACGCGGTTGATGATGTTCCATCTTTCCAGTGTGCGCGCGTCGTAGCGGCGGGCGAGCAGGGCTATCTCCTTGGCGCGTGCGGCGCCGGCCCGCTCGGTGACGCGTTGAATGCCTCCCATCAACGGGTTCAGCCCGATCGCTGCCTCGACGCTGCCGATTTTGGCCGACTCGCCGGCGACGATCAGATCACAGGCCAGCGCCACCTCCAGGCCACCGCCGAGGCATATGCCGTGCACGGCGACAACGATGGGAATAGGTAACGTGTCGAATTCCCGCAGCAGCGCGACGAGATCGAGGGCGGGGGCCGCACCACTTTCGGCACTATCGAACAACGTGACGTCGGCGCCGGCGCAGAAATTGCGCAGGCTGCTGTGCAGCAGCACCGCACGGGCCCGCTCTTGTGCCGCCCAGCGGACTCCGTCGATCAACCCGTCGTACAGGGCGGTACTCAAAAAGTTGTGCGGGGCGTGCTGCATCGTCAGCACGGCGACGTGGCCGTCCATCTCGCGCGCCACCGGCGGTGAATCCCGATCGGGGGCGTTCACCGGCAGTATCGCGCCGGCCGGCTGATCCAGGGTCTGCTCGGTCACGGGGATCCTCTCATATCTTACTATGTCGTACGTCATATTTACTATTGATCCCAGGGTAGAGCTTCCTGTGGCTGACCGTCAATGACTATGTATGATGGGCGACATGCCAAGGCGAAGTGACAGCAAAGACCGGATGATCTCGGCGGCACGCCGGTTGTTCCGCGAGCACGGCTACGTCGGCACGGCGCTGTCCGACGTTGTCGAGGAGAGCTCGGCACCGCGCGGGTCGCTGTACTTCCACTTCCCCGGCGGCAAGGAAGAACTCGCCACCGAGGTGGCTCTCGTCCACGCCGCCGACGCCATCGCCCATATCAACCGGGCCGCGGGCACCACGGACAGCGCCGCCGAACTGCTCGCGGCGTTCATCGGCCGGCCGCGCGATGAACTCATTGCCAGCGACTACCGTCAAGGTTGCGCCGTCGCCCCCATCGTCATCGAAACCACGCCCGACTCGGCGCAGCTCACCGACACAACCCGACGCGGCTTCCAGGACCTCATCGCCACGCTGGCCGCTCGTCTCGCCGAAAAAGACATTCCCGACAACCGTGCCCGGCAACTCGCCATCAATGCGGTCACCGCCATGGAAGGCGCACTCATCCTCAGCCGGGTGCTGCGTAGCCCCGAACCATTCGATGCAGCCATCGCCAGCATCACCGCCAGCGCCGAGGCCCCAGATAGGACACCCGCGCGATGACCGCAGTAGCGGTAAATGAGTTGCGCACCAACCTGATTGGGGCCTGGACGCTGCAGTCCTACGAAAGCAGCAGCCTTGACGGCTCCGATGTGACCTACCCGGCTCGGCGTCGGTGCCCGCGGCATCATCATGTACACCCCGGACGGCTACATGTCGGCCCAGCTCATGCGGGCAGACCGCAGGCCCTTCGACCGCGGTGATCCACACCTGGCACACGACAACGAACTCGCCGCGGCCGTCGGAGGCTATCTCAGCTATGCCGGCCCGTTCACCGCCGTCGACGAGGGCCTGATCGCCCACCACGTCGAAGTCAGCCTGCTGCCCAACTGGATTGGTGGAATCCAATACCGCAAGCCACGTTTACAAAACTCGTGCCTGGAACTCAGCCCATCCGAACCAATCCTGATCGACGGCGAGCCTCGTAACGCCAAGCTGGTCTGGCCCGTATCTGAGAGCAGGCCTACCGAACTCCGAAGTTCGGTACTACAGTCTCGGCAGGATCCCAGATAAGGAGGCCGAGACGAACCCTCAGGATCCGTTCGGAAACAGTCCCTTTAATCAGCCCTTTAGCTACGATCCACTTGGCCGCGTCCCCTACGCCGAACCCCCGGCAGGGCCGCCCCCGGGACCGCTGGGCTTCATGCCGCCGCCCCCGCCCCCGCCGCACCACCCGCCCGTCAACACCTTCGCGACGTTGTCGCTGGTGTTCGCGTTCGTGTTCGCCCCCGTCGGCGCGATTCTCGGACATCTGGGCCTTTCGCAAATCCGCCGCACCGGTGAGCTCGGCCGTGATCGCGCGCTGGTCGGGTTGTCCCTGTCGTATGCGTTCATCGTGCTCACCGTCGTCGCGCTGACCGGATGGGCCACGCTGAGCACTCTGGAGGTCTCGCGGCCCAACCAGGCCGGTGCCCCCGCGACCAGCGCCGCCCCGGTCCCGACCAGCGAGTCACCGCCGGCACCCAAGGTGGCGCCGGACGACGTCATCAAGCTGCTGCCCAAACTGGACGCCCTCAAAGGCCTCACCAACGACCAGAACCTGGAGGCCGGCCAAACCTGGGATCGGCCAAGTAAAAGCGACACGGACGCGACGATCGATCGCCCACAGTGCTGGGGAAGCGTGATGCCCGGGGCCCCGGAGGCTTACGACCTCAACACCATGTTGCGGTACCGCGCCGAGGCGTACTCCGACACCCAAACCTTGCTGAAGTCGATCCAGGTGATTCAGGCGGCCATGGCGTTTCGTGATTCGCCGACCGCCCAAGCACAAGCGACGAAGCTGGTCGACGGCTGGCACCAATGCGGCGGGGCGCCCGTGACACTGACCGCCCCGGGCGGGCCGACGTACACCCTGTCGCTAAGCCCTCCCGCCGATGCCGGCAACGGCATCACCACGATGGATCTGGCACCCAAGGGCCTGAAGGTGCGCTTCGTTCGGGCGGCGGCGGCCAAAGCCAACGTCGTGGTCGACCTGTACGTCGTCAACCTCGGCACTACCGATGCCGGCGGCGCCCGGCAGACGGCCGTGAGCATCGCCAACTACATCCTCAACAAGATCCCCGACTAACCCGCCACGCGTGCTCACCTGGCCCAGTACGGTGAGCAGATGAAATACCTCGACGTCGACGGAGTGGGACAGGTCAGCCGGATCGGGTTGGGCACCTGGCAGTTCGGCTCACGCGAGTGGGGCTACGGGGATGAGTACGCCGCAGGCGCCGCCCGTGACATCGTGCAGCGGGCTCGGGCGAAGGGTGTGACGCTCTTCGATACCGCCGAGGTGTACGGGCTGGGCAAAAGCGAGCGGATCCTCGGCGAAGCCCTCGGCGACGAGCGCGCCGAGGTAGCGGTGGCCAGCAAGATCATGCCGGTCGCGCCGTTTCCCGCGGTGGTCAAGCAGCGCGAACGGGCGAGCGCGCGGCGACTGCAGCTGGACCGGATCCCGCTTTATCAGATCCACCAGTCCAACCCGCTGGTCCCCGATTCGGTGATCATGCCGGGCATGCGTGATCTGCTCGACAGCGGCAAGATCGGTGCGGTCGGCGTCTCGAACTATTCGCTGGAGCGGTGGCAGAAAGCCGATGCCGCGCTTGGCCGTCCGGTCATCAGCAATCAAGTCCATTTCTCACTCGCCTTTCCGAAAGCACTCAAGAATCTGGTGCCGTTTGCCGAGCGGGAGAATCGCGTCGTGATCGCCTACAGCCCGCTGGAGCAAGGGCTGCTGGGCGGCAAGTACGGCGTCGACAACCGGCCGGGCGGCGTCCGCGCCATCAACTCGCTATTCGGCACCGAAAACCTGCGCCGCCTCGAGCCACTGCTGCAGCTGTTGCGCGACGTCGCGAAGGAGGTCGACGCCAAGCCGGCCCAGGTGGCGCTGGCCTGGCTGATCAGCTACCCGGGCGTCGTCGCCATTCCCGGCGCGTCCAGCGTCGAGCAGCTCGAGTTCAACGTCGCCGCCGCCGACATCGAGCTGCCGACCGCATCCCGCGACGCACTCACCGAGGCGGCCCTGGCGTTCCGGCCGGTGTCACCAATTCGCTTCCTCACCGACCTGGCGCGAGAGAAGCTAGGGCGTCGCTGACGCGGGGGCTAGTGCCGGGGTGCCGGCAGGGGCGCCCCTGGCAATGACGATCGGCATCGAGGTCGACGAGTTAGTGCTCAGGATCGTGTGCACCACTCCGATCAGGTCCTCGATGGGCATCAACCTGCCGGGCATGCAGCGATCCGACACCCACACCGGGACCGCCTGCATGGCCAGTTCCATATCCCAACCGGCGTTCATGCCGGTTGCTGCCTCGCCCTCGCCGCCGGCGCACTCCCCCACGATGAGGTTGGTGAAGCCGACGTCGGGGTGTTCGGCCCGCCACGCGTCGACCAGTCGCTCGAGGGCGGCCTTGCTGACGCCGTAGGCGCCCAGACCCTGCCAGGATGGCCCGTAGGGGCCCGCGTCGGAGGACAGGTAGACCGCCTTGCCCGCGGACGCGGTCAAGTGCGGTATCGCTGCCGACGTCACCAGCGACGCGCCGATGACATTGGTGTCGAAGATGCGCCGCCAGGTTGCGGCATCGGTGTCGACCAGGCGGACCAGCGGGCTGATGGCGGGCGTGAAGACCACGTTGTCGATGCCGCCGAGAGCCTCCGCGGCTTCGTCGATGGCCGATCGACACGAGGCCTCGTCGGTGATATCGCACTCGACGGCGACCGCACCGTGCCCGGCCTCCTTCGCCGCGGTCTCGAGGCGCTCACGTCGACGGGCCAGCAGCGCAACCTGATCGCCACGCTGTGCAAGGCCGATTGCAATACAGCGCCCGAGGCCACTCGACGCACCAACCACCACTGTCCGTGACATATTCGCCCTCTCCTGTAACGAGCCCGCTGAACGCACAGCGTATCGACCAAGGATCGGACTGCTAACGGCTGGGCAGATCAGATGGGTCCACCCATCGACTGCCCCTTGCCCCCGGGTGGCGTCCGACCGCAGGGTCGGCGCCGCCGCTGGGCGATGTCGCCGGATCGACGCAAGCGGTCAAGCCTCGTCGGCAGATAGAGCTTGCAGCACTACCGCGCTGTGCGCGTCGACGGTCAGCTTCGCGGCCGCGCCAAGCTGCTCGGCGGGCGTCGTGTCTTTAGACCCGGTGTACACCACGGTGTGCCAGCCTGCACCGAATTCTGCTGGAGGAATGGTGAATTCGAGTGGCTCGTGGTGCGCGTTAAAGCACAGCACGAATGAGTCGTCAAGCATCCGCTGACCCCGCGGATCGTGGTCGGGGATGCCCTGACCGTTGAGGAACACCGCGACGGACTTCGCAAACCCGGCGCCCCAGTCCTCTTCGGTCATCTCGGAGCCGTCGGGGGCGAACCAGGCGATGTCAGGCAGGCCGCCCTGGCCCCGCCGGCCCACCGGCTTGCCGTTGAAGAAGCGACGCCTGCGGAACACCGGGTGCTCGGCGCGCAGTGCTGACACCGTGTGGGTGAACTCCAGCAGGTCGGCATCGGCAGCCCCCCAGTCGATCCAGGTGACTTCGTTGTCCTGGCAGTAGCCGTTGTTGTTGCCGCCCTGGGTACGGCCGAGCTCGTCGCCGTGACAGATCATCGGCACGCCCTGCGACAGCAGCAGCGTGGTGATGAAGTTGCGCTGCTGGCGAGCACGCAGCTCGTTGATGCCGTCATCCTCGGTGGGACCCTCTTCGCCGCAATTCCACGACCGGTTGTGGCTTTCGCCGTCGTTATTGTCTTCGCCGTTGGCCTCGTTGTGTTTCTCGTTGTAGGACACCAGGTCTCGCAGGGTGAATCCGTCGTGGGCGGTGACGAAGTTGATCGAGGCAACCGGCCGGCGCCCGGTGTGCTCGTAGAGGTCGGCCGATCCGGACAATCGGTAGGCGAATTCGTCGAGCGTGGCGGGCTCGCCCCGCCAGAAGTCGCGGACGGTGTCGCGGTACTTTCCGTTCCACTCCGTCCATTGCGGCGGGAAATTGCCCACCTGGTAGCCACCCGGTCCGACATCCCACGGTTCGGCGATGAGCTTGACCTGGCTGACGGTCGGATCCTGCTGCACGAGTTCGAAAAACGTCGACAGCCGGTCCACGTCGTAAAACTCGCGGGCCAGGGTCGATGCCAGATCGAACCGGAAGCCGTCGACATGCATCTCGGTCACCCAATAACGCAGCGAGTCCATGATCAGCTGCAACGTGTGCGGGTGGCCGACGTTGAGACTGTTGCCCGTGCCGGTGTAGTCCATGTAGTAGCGCTTGTCGTCGTCGACGAGCCGGTAGTACGCGGCGTTGTCGATGCCGCGCATCGACAAGGTCGGGCCCAGGTGGTTGCCCTCGGCGGTGTGGTTGTAGACGACGTCGAGAATGACCTCGATGCCCGCCTCGTGCAGATCGCGGACCATCGCCTTGAATTCCTGCACCTGTCCGCCCGGCGACGTGGCGCTGGAATACTTCGCGTCTGGCGCAAAGAACCCCATCGTGTTGTAGCCCCAGTAGTTGCTCAGGCCTTTTTCTCTCAAAGTTGAGTCGTTGGCGAAATGATGCACCGGCATCAGCTCGATCGCAGTGGCACCAACGGTTTTGAGGTGTTCGATGATGACCGGGTGCGCCACCGCGGCGTAGGTCCCGCGTATCTGTTCCGGGACATCCGGATGGGTCTGGGTCAGACCCTTGACATGCGCCTCGTAGATGACCATGTCGGCATATTCGCGGTTCGGTGGGCGGTCGTATCCCCAGTCGAAGAAGGGGCTGATGACCACCGACTTGGGCATGCTGGCCGCGGAGTCGTCGTCGTTGCGGCTGTCCGGGTCGTTGAATGTGTAGCCGAACAGCGACTGATTCCAGTCGAATGTGCCGTCAACGGCCTTGGAATACGGGTCCAGCAGCAACTTGTTCGCGTTGCACCGCAGCCCGGCTTCGGGCTCATACGGGCCGTGTACGCGGTAGCCGTAGCGCTGGCCGGGTTCGATCGTCGGCAGATAACCGTGCCAGATGAATGAATCAACCTCGGGCAGTGTGATCCGTGTCTCGGTGCCGTTGTCGTCGAATAGACACAACTCGACCCGTTCAGCTACCTCGCTGAATACCGCGAAGTTTGTGCCCGCCCCGTCGTACGTCGCACCCAGGGGGTAGGCCTTTCCAGGCCACACTTCACCAGTGGGCGTGGGAGCAGGGGCTGTTGTCATGGCGCACTTGATACCCGAGCAAAGCAGCGGTCAAACAATTGCGCGAAAAGCCCTGACGGACTTGCTATTCCGGGATCAGCCGAGGCCGGTCATGGCTTGAGCATGACCTTTACGGCGCCATCAAGCTTCTTCTGGAAGATTTCATAGCCGTGCGGAGCCTCCTCGAGTGGCAACACGTGTGTGGCGAAGTCGTCAACGCCGAGCGGATCGTCGTCGGTCAGCAGCGGCATGATGTCGTCGACCCATCTCTTGACGTTGGCCTGGCCCATGCGCAGGGTCACTTGCTTGTCGAAGAGCGTGAGCATCGGCAGCGGATCGGCCATCCCCCCGTAAACCCCGATCAGCGAGATCGTCCCGCCGCGCCGCGCAATGTCGATGGCGGAGTGCAGCGCACTGAGCCGGTCCACGCCGGCTGTCTGCAGCAGCCGCTTGGCGACGACATCCGGCAATACCGCGGTGGCCTGCTGAGCGAACCGAGCAGCCGGGGAACCGTGCGCCTCCATGCCCACCGCGTCGATCACTGAGTCTGGGCCACGGCCATCGGTCAAGTCCCGGATCGCATCACCAACCGAAGAGTCGAGATTTCCTATATCGACGGTGTGGATGCCGCGCTTTGCGGCCCGGGCCAGCCGCTCGGGTACCAGGTCGACGGCGATGACCCGGTAGCCCAGATGATCCGCGATGCGCGCGACCATATCCCCGATCGGACCCAACCCGAGTACGGCGACTGTGCCGCCGTCCGGAATGTCGGCGTACGCCACCGCTTGCCAGGCGGTGGGCAGCACATCAGACAGGTAGACAAACCGCGAATCCGGTGGTCCTACAGGTACTTTGATGTGCGTGAATTGGGCTTGCGGAACGCGCAGCAGTTCGGCTTGGCCGCCGGGGACCTCGCCATAGAGTTCCGAATAGCCGAAAAGCGCTGCCCCCATGCCTTGTTCACGCACCTGGGTGGTTTCACATTGGGTGAAAAGCTGTTTGCCGCACATGTGACAGCTGCCGCACGAGATCTGAAACGGGATTACCACACGGTCGCCGACGCGAAGATCGCCCGTTTCCGGCCCGGTCTCGCGGACGATGCCCATTGGTTCGTGGCCGAGGATGTCACCCGGTTTCATGAACGCCCCGAGAATTTCGTAGAGATGCAGGTCGGACCCACAGATGTTCGTCGAGGTCACTTCGATAATGGCATCGGTGGGTTGTTCGATCTTCGGGTCGGGCACCGACTCCACCCGCACGTCGCGTTTGCCTTGCCAGGTGACAGCTTTCATCGCCACTCCTACTGAACGGTTGCTTCCGTGGCTGATACCCGTCTCATGTCCGCCGAAACGCGGCTGCGCGGTTGAGGCTGTCCAGCGCGGGTACCACGCCCTAGTGACAGACTCGGGAGTGATCGTCGTGGGCAGCGGGCCGGCCGGAGTCGCGGCGGCGGAGTCGTTTCGCAAACACGACACCGGCCTACCGGTGCGGATCTTCACCGCCGACACCGATCTGCCCTACGCCCGGCCGCCGTTGAGCAAGGAGTACCTGCGCGGTCAGACCGATGACGTCGAGTTGCATTCCGCCCAATGGTTCGACGACCGGCAGATCGAACTCCATCGGAGCACGGCCGTCGACCGGTTGGACCTCAGCGAACGCGCCCTCTACGTCGGCGATGAGCGCCATTCGTTCGACACATTGATCTTGACCTGCGGTGCGGCACCGGTAGCTCCGCCGATTCCCGGTGGGCAACGTGCGCTGCTGCTGCGGTCCCTGGCCGATGCCACCGCGCTCCGCAACGCCGCAAATGCCGCCACTTCCGCGGTGGTGATCGGCTCGGGTTTCATCGGCTGCGAGGCGGCCGCATCGTTGGCACTACGTGGTGTGCCGGTGACTTTGGTTGCCCCCGAACAGCTTCCACAGGAGAAGCGGCTTGGAAGCGAGGCCGCCGCACGCCTGCGCGATCTGGTGACGGACGCGGGAGCTCGCCACGTCGGCGGCGTGGAGGTTGAGGAAATCACCGACGCCGGAGTGCGGCTGGGCAATGGTGTCACCATCGACTGCGATCTCGTGCTCGCCGCGACCGGTGTCAAGCCGCAGAGCCGTATCGCTGCCGAGGCGGGTTTGCAGGTCCAGGACTCCCGCATCGTCGTCGGCTCCGATATGGGCACCTCGGCGCCCGACGTCTACGCCGCGGGTGACATCGCGCTGGCGCGGCATGAGATCGCGGGTCGCCACTTGGCCATCGAACACTGGCAGGCCGCGAGCGACCAGGGCGCGATCGCCGGGGCCTGCGCAGCGGGCCAGGACATGAAATGGGATGGAGTACCAGGGTTTTGGACAACCATCGGTGAGGCGACGCTGAAGTACCACGCCTGGGGGGATGGCTTCGAACGCTGTCGGATGCTCAACCGTTCCGACGGCTTCACGGTCTGGTACGAGACGGGCAACGCGGTTGTCGGCGTACTCACCTGCAACGCAGACGACGACTACGACCTCGGCGAGCGGTTCATCGCCGAACGCCGAGGTCGGTGATCTGCGGCTTGAGCGGACGTCTGGCGAATACCTACACTCGGATTGATGACCTCAATCGTGATCGTCGGAAGCGGCTTCACCGGATTCACCTGTGCCCACCGTCTGGCCCGAATCCTGCGCCGACGGCACGTGACTGCTGACATCACCGTCGTATCCCCGGTCGATTACATGCTCTACACACCTTTGCTGCCAGACGTCGCCGGCGGGTTGGTGGACGCCCGCTTTGTCGCGGTGCCCCTGGCCAATGCGCTCAAAGGCGTGCACGCGGTGCGCGGCCGCGTGGACGAGGTGGACTTCGCTCAGCAATCCCTGACATATCGCGATCCCGAAGAACGCCGCCACCGCATGTCCTGGGATCGCCTTGTGCTGACTCCTGGTTCGGTCACGCGGTTGTTCGACGTGCCAGGGCTGGCGACACACGCGCGCGGCTTGAAAACCACCGCGGAGGCCCTCTATCTGCGAGACCACTTCGTCGAGCAGCTGGAGCTGGCCGATATCGAGGACGACCCCGCGGTGGCGGCGGCGCGACGCACTGTGGTGGTGGTCGGCGCGTCTTATTCAGGTACCGAGCTGGTCGCACAGCTGCGAGCGCTGGCCGACGCTGCCGCGAAGCAAATGGGCTTCAACCCCGCCGACGTGAAGTTCCTGTTGCTCGACACAGCCGATCAGGTCATGCCCGAGGTGGGCAAGAAGCTCGGGGATGCGGCACTGAAAGTGTTACGCCGCCGCGGTATCGACGTGCGGCTCGGCACGACGCTCAAAGAGGCGCATGCCGATCATGTTGTGCTCAGCGATGATTCGCGTATCGACACGCACACGATCGCCTGGGTGACGGGCGTAACCGGCGCCCCGCTGATCGAACAGCTGGGGCTGCCCACCGAGAAGGGTCGGCTCAAAGTGCAGCCCGATCTTCAAGTACCGGGCCACCCGGGCGTTTTCGCGGCAGGCGACGCGGCCGCGGTGCCCAACCTTACCCAGCCCGGAAAGATCACGCCGCCCACCGCCCAACACGCGACCCGACAGGGGAAAGTGCTGGCCCGCAACGTGGCTGCCAGTCTCGGCTACGGCACGAGCAAGCAATACAAGCATCGCAATCTCGGCCTGGTCGTCGACCTGGGGCCGGGCTATGCGGTCGCCAATCCCCTCAACCTGCATCTGTCGGGGCTGCCGGCGAAGTTCGTCACGCGCGCTTACCACCTGTACGCGATTCCGCGGCCGGTCAACCGGTGGGCGGTGTCGCTGGCCTACCTCACCGATCTGCTGTTCAACCGATCCGTGGTATCGATCGGGTTGTCTTCCCAGGCGGACGCGCAATTCACCGCCAGCGAAGGCATCCCGATGCCAAAGATCAGCTGACAGCCCGTTTAATCCCCTGTCGTGTCGGGCAATCGGCCAACGTGGATAGCAACGACGACAACATGCTGGACCAGTCTGAAAGCCTGGACTCCGACGAGGTTCGCAACGACGACGGCGATGAGGTGGTGGATCCGCCCGACCGGTGGATTTCTGCCGACGACAACGAGTCGCTCGACGAGAAACTCAGGGCAGAGACTGCGGACGATGTGCCCGACGACGAGCCATCGCGGCAGACTCACGACGCGGACGAGGGTGGTGCGCTCGACGTGGTCAGCGACGACGAGCTGGACCACATAGACCCGACCGCCTACGGGCGGGACAGCGGCCAAATCGATGGGACTCCGGAGGACGGCGACTCCTTCTTCAATATCGAGAAGTGACCGCGCGACGCCACGAACTCCGCTGTGCTGCTGAGCTTTCCGCTGGTCGCTGCGTCATCGCATGAGCAAGCCGAAGAAATTCGGTGCCGAGCAGATCACTCCTTCGCGGCATTGCGCAAGGTGCGGTTCGCCGAGCGCAGATCGGTGTTCGCCCCGGATAGTTCCGCGTTGTCGTCCTCGAGGTTGAGAATGCGCTCGATCCCGGCCAGGTTGATCCCGGCGTCAACCAGCACGCTGATGCGCCGCAGCCGGGCCAGGTCATCGGCACTGTAGCGCCGGGTGCCGCCCTCGCTTCGAGTCGGCGCGAGAAGGCCGTAGCGCTCATAGAGGCGCAACGACTGCACGGCGACGCCGGAAAGCTCGGCGGCGACAGAGATGCTGTACACGCCATGATCCGGCTCCGGTGCGCCACCTGGGGCATCGGCCATCGATTGCCTCCTCGCTTGCTCGTCGCAGAAAACCTGTCTATCACACTTGCACTAAAGTTTCTATGGTGATATATAAAACCTATGCCTCATGGCATAGGTTGTTCGTCCCCGATGGCAACAGATTGGAGTGAGAGATGGCTGCAATGCTGATGCGTACCGACCCCTTTCGTGAGCTGGACCGTTTCGCCCAGCAGGTGCTGGGCACCGCCGCCCGTCCGGCGGTGATGCCGATGGACGCCTGGCGGGAGGGCGAAGAATTCGTCGTCGAGTTCGACCTGCCGGGAATCGACGCCGATTCGCTGGACATCGACATTGAACGCAATGTGGTGACCGTACGGGCCGAGCGGCCGGCCGTCGACCCCAACCGGGAGATGCTGGCCACCGAACGCCCGCGTGGAGTGTTCAGCAGACAGCTGGTGCTCGGCGAAAACCTCGACACCGACAGGATCGAGGCTTCCTACGCCGAAGGCGTCCTGCGCCTTCGTATCCCGGTGGCCGAGAAAGCCAAGCCACGCAAGATCACCGTCGGCCGCGGTGACGGGCACCCGGCCATCAACGACCACACCACAAAACGGGAGGTGATCAACGCCTAATGACTGCCGAGCGGAGGCGGCGGCCGCAGTCGTCACTCAACGGCCGCCGCCCGCCGCGAGTAACAGACCAGCGCCGAGCGCTGTGTCACGATCTGAAATCCGTCCTCAGCGTTGAACAGTCAGCGCCCCCAATGCCGATGCCGTTCTTGCACTCCCCCATCCGTTCGGGTCTCGATGGTGGTCGCATGACGGCGGCCGGTGGCGTCCGGTGCACTGAACCCGAGGAGACGAAGCCGCGATGAGTTGGAACCTCAACGGCCAATCGGCGGATGTCGAACAAGCTTTAGCCGGCGGCGCGCCGCAGCGGGCGGGCTGGTTCCGGTTCTATTTCGCCGACCAGCACTGGGAGTGGTCCGAACAGGTGCAACGGATGCACGGGTACGACCCCGGCGGCGTGACACCGACCACGGAGCTGGTGCTGTCACACAAGCATCCGGACGACCGCGGACAGGTCGCGGCCACCATCGATCAGATCCTCAATACCCACCAGGCGTTCAGCACCCGCCATCGGATCATCGACACCGGCGGACAGATACGCCACGTCGTCGTGGTCGGTGATCAACTGCACGACGACCAGGGCGCCGTGGTCGGAACACACGGGTTCTACGTCGACGTCTCCCAGCTGCCCGATCAGGAACGCGAAGATCTCGTCACGGCGAAGTTGGCCGAGATCGCCGAGCAGCGGGCCAGTATCGAGCAGGCCAAGGGGATGTTGATGGTGATCTATGGCATCGACGACGGTGCCGCCTTTGACCTGCTCAAATGGCTATCTCAAGAGGCCAACGTAAAGCTGCGGCGGCTGGCGGAACAGATCTGCGAAGACTTCCGCAGCGCGGGTCCACGCCTCACCTCGCAGGCGGAATTCGACCATCTGCTGCTCACCGCGCGCGAACGGGTCACCTCGGTCGGCGCGCAGGGGTCGTAAGAGGGCGGGGATGTGCTCTTGGATCCAAAGAACGCTTTTTAGCGTCGAGCGCATTACTTCTTGCTGGGAATGACGATGACGACGATCAACGTGAGGATGGAGAAGAAGAGCCCAAGGATTCCCCATCCCAGCGGGTTGCGGCCCTTCATCACGGCAATCAGGCCGCAGACGATCGCGGCGATCACGCTTCCGATGAAGACGAAAATTCCCTTAATTCCACGGAGAATGATCCCCGCCGCAATTGGATCCGAACTCGCCAGAATCACTGAGTGCAACATGTCAGACCTTTCTTGGTGAAAAGTCATTACGGCATACCCTCGCGGGCCCGCGTCAAACCGTAATTCGGGTGACCCGCAGGCAGTATCGCCGCCCTATTGCTCTCGAAATAGCGCGTCTATGGACGCGCAACCGTTTGCCGAATGTCTCTTATCGCGCTTAGAGATCACCGGAGAAATCGGCAGTGATCCAGCGGTCGGGGCGGATGGTGAACAGCACGGTCTGCTGGCTATCCATACCCTGGACAAATGCGCGTCCGCCTTCCTCACCGAGGTAACGGATCGCGATGGCTTCCCGCACGTCCAGCGGGGTTGGCGTGGTGGTCTCGACGACCGTGCCCTCGACGACCACGTACTGATACGTTGGCTCCTCGAGCTGGACAACCAGGCTCGCTACGCCGGCGCGTTCGATGAGCTTGGCCTTACCAGACGACCCGCCGGTGTTGACCAGGATGTTCCCCCCGGGGGCATAGCCGTACCAGATCGGCACACTGGACGGCGGACGACCGTTCTCAGCAGCAACGGACAACACCCCGACATGCTTTGCCGCCAGGAACTCCTGACGTTCGGTTTCGCTGAAAGCTTTCATGCCGGGCGCAACATGCCGGCGTCGCCGACCTATTCCCTCACACCACAGCAGGTAGATCGCGGTTGCCCGCCCGGGCAGCCTCAGCTGCCCGCGACCAGGCTTGTCGATGTCCTCGCCGACAACGCTGCACCGCATCTGGTGTAACCCGAAACAAGCGTCAGTTCATGAACAGCGCTGGGATCTTGGCTATCAGCTCGTAGAGGCCATAGGCGAATGGCACTCCTACCCATAACCAGCTGGTCGTGCCCAGCAGCTTGCCGCGTGGCGGACTCGCCCCGATCGACCGATCCGTCATCGTCCACCCTCACTGGAAACCACGCTCGCCGGCTTTCGCGTATCTGTCGCTGCCGCGAGAAAGCTAGGCGGCTTGGGAGTGCGAATCAGCTCGTTGCAGACCAAGCCGATCAGCAACAGGATCACCATGATCGCGAACGACCATCGGTAACGCTCCGGGCCCACCACGTGGGCGGCAATACGGTTGTCGGCAACCGCGTTGACGATGACCGGTCCGAGCACGCCCGCGGTCGACCAGGCCGTCAGCAACCTGCCGTGGATGGCCCCGACTTCGAGGTACCCGAATAGGTCACGCAGATAGGCCGGCAACGTCGAGAACCCCGCGCCGTAGAACGACAACAGCAGGATGCACACCACAAGGAACAGTGGCTTGCTCGCGTTTTGCGCCACGATCAACACGTAGAGCACCGCTCCGAGACCGAGATAGAGCCGGTACATGTTCTTGCGGCCGGCCGCATCCGAAGCCGTGGACCACAGTAGGCGCCCGGCCGAGTTTGCCAGCGACAGCATCGCGACGAATCCCGCTGCGGCCGCCGTCAATGCCGCGGGAGAAGCCGCGTGCGGAAAGTAATCCCGGTAGATGGGTGCCGCGCGTTCCAGGATGCCAATTCCGGCAGTGACGTTGAAGCACAGCACTATCCACAACAGCCAGAACTGCGGCATTTTGATCGCCTGATTGGCGGTCCGATCAGGCCCCGCGGCATGCGGCAGCTTCGACGTGTCAACTCTGACGACGGGTGGTTCCCAGCCCGGCGGTGGCAGGCGGATGAGGAGTATTCCCACCGTCATGAAGGCTGCGTACACCAGCCCCATGATCAGGAAGGTCGTCGCCAGTCCGTGCCGGTCGGTGCCAAACCACTTCATCAACTGCGAAGCCACGGAGAGGCGATCAGCGCGCCGCCACCAAACCCCATGATGGCGAAGCCGGTCGCCATGCCCGGTCGGTCGGGGAACCATTTCATCAAAGTGGAAACCGGTGAGATGTAACCGATTCCGAGGCCGATACCGCCGATAACTCCGTAGCCGACGATGATCAGCCACATCTGGCCGATCTCGGCTGCAAGGGCCGCGACGAGCAAACCGCCGCAAAAGCACAAGGTCGCCACGAGCATCCCCCAACGGGGACCGCGCCTTTCGACCGTCGTGCCGAAGACGGCCGCCGACATGCCCAGCATGACGATGCCCAAGGTGAACGGAATGGCGCTCAAAAGCCCTGATGCCCCGAGGGTTTCGTGCAGGGGAAGCTTGAACACGCTCCAGGAGTAGACGCTCCCGATCGCTAGGTGTATCGAGAGCGCAGCAGGGGGAACAAGCCATCTGCTCCACCCCGGGCTCGCAATGATTCGATCACGCGACAGAACTCCAGCAGACAGCATTGTCCTCTTTTCACCGCGGGCCCCTACCAGCATCGGAACGCTCGGAAGTTTCCTGTCAGTGACCAATTAGTTAGCGAGACAAGAACGTACGGGAGCGATGTCACTATGCGTTATGGGCAACAGCCGATACCTCATCGGCAACTTCACCTAAGGATGTTAGCGATCCAGGTCACACGGCGAAGTCATAGAACGGTAATGAAAACAGGTGTAGTCAACTATCGCCGCGTCGCCCGCCCCACCATCAGCGGGTGCACAATCCGGGGCATGCCGCGCCACACTCCGTCGTCGGTGGCGACAGCAAAGCCACAGTCGCGCATCAACTCCCCGGTCGGGCGGTTACAGCAACACCCGCCGGCGAAGCCGCGCCAGGGCCGGAACAAGTAGTCCTGCCAGGCCGCAAGGAATCGTGAACTCGACCGCACGTGTTCGATGAACAGCAACTGTCCACCCGGGCGCAGTACGCGGGCGATCTCGCGCAGCGCTCGTTCGGGGTCCTCGACGGTGCATAGGGCGAGCGTCGAAACGACGGTGTCCACCGACTCATCGGTCAGCGGTAGCCGCTCGGCGGGCGCGTCGACGATCCGCGCCGGCTGAGCATGCCGCTGCAGGCGACGCGCGAGCTTTCGGCGCATGGCCGGCTCTGGCTCCATCAGTACGAGATCGTCGATGCCGTCGGGATAGTGTGCGATGTTCAGCCCGGTCCCCGCGCCGAGCTCGACGACGCGCCCCCGCGCGCCGCTCAAGAGCGCGTGCCGCCGGCGGCGCATGCCCGCGAGTTCGCCGAGCCACACAAACGGGTCGTAGACCAGGGCCATAATCCGCAGCCACGCTGCGGACGGCGGGCGCACTCGTTGCTCGGTGTCGGCGATTTCCGTCATGGCGCGAACATAATGGCCGCTGTTGGCGGTGCGCTTCGCCCAGAGCGGCCATCTTTGGCGAATGGCCCGTTTCGGCTACCTCACAGGAGTCCGAGGCGCGCGGCCTCGGCGACTGCGGCCGTCCGCGAGGTGCGACCAAGTTTGCGGCGGATGTTCGCGACGTGGCGGTGAACGGTATGCGGGCTCAGCACGAGTTGTTCGGCGATCTCGTGATCGGGCAGACCGCTCGCGATGCAGGCCAGAATTTCACGTTCACGGACCGAGAGCAGGACCTGCTGCGGCTCGCCCGGGCGCTGCACGGGTGACTGCGCCGGTGCCAGCGCCTCGCGGCATGCGCGCGCGACGGAGTCCACGTCGCCGTGCCAGGGGAAATGCGCGCTGCCCGGCAGCGAGATCAACGCAGCACCCGGGATCGCGGCCGCGACCTCGCGCCCGAGCCGGTACGGCACCGCCCGGTCATCACGTCGATGCACGACCAGCGTCGGGCAGCGGACCTGGGGAAGATGCGCGCGGACGTCGAGTCGATAGACCAGGCCCAACAACGCGGCGGCGGCCTCGGAGGTCGCTGCTTCTCGCTGTAGTTGCGCGAAGCGTTCGTGCTCCGCGGATTCGGCAGCACCGAGGAACATGTCACTGAGCAGGCGGGAGCCGAGTCCCCAATGCGCGCGGACCGCCGCGATGATCGCGTCGCCCACCCCCGGGTCGGTGATCGCCGAGCCGTCGGCGTAGGACCCGTATAGCACCAACCGCTCGACACGCTCGGGATACTTTGCGGCGAAAGCGATTGCGGTGCAGCTTCCGCAGGAGCCGCCCAACAGTGATACGCGCTCGAGCTCAAGCTCATCGAGGAGCGCGCGCAGCATCGCGACTTCCGCGTCCAGAGTCAGGTCCGCATCTTGCACCGTGCGATCCGACATGCCGACGCCGAGCCGGTCATAGCGGATCAGCGTGTATGTCTCGGCGACGCCTTCCCAGAATCGCCGGAAGCCGGCACTCTCCCAGTCGAGTTCGAGATGGCTCACCCACCACGCCGGAGCGACGAGCGGTGGCCCCTCCCCGCGTACCTCGTACGCCACGCGGCGGGCACCAACGCGGAGGAACCGGATCTCGGACTTTGCCAGCATCGCCCTGAGCCTACGACGGTTGCCTTGACCAGGGAAAGGACGCCGAGACGCTAGAGCAATCCGAGCAGTTGCAAGTCGGTGAGATACTTGAGGATGATCGGCGCCGAGATATGCGGGATGTCTTGGTCGGGGCCGATTTTGGCTTCTTGCACCGCGGCACGGAATCGCTGGGTCGGCCCGTAGGACCCGTGGGTCGGCTCGAAAGGCTCGACATCGGTTGGGCCGTGCAGTCGCAACTGCAATACCTGCCACACCGTGTGCTGGCGCTGCCGATCGGGTAAGGCGCCCAGGGCAGTCTCAAACCGCTGCAACCACTCCCCGAAGTCATCGACGCGCTCAATCGGGTAATCGGCGTCGATCGCCCAGTCGACGAATTGGTCGAAACCGATGCCATCGTCATGCGGGTTCATCACGTGATACGTCTCAAACCCGTCGGCCACCTCGGCACCCAACGTGGCAATCGACTCGGCAACGAACTCCACGGGCAACCCGTCAAAGTGCGCACGCTGCCGGTTGCCCTCGGCGTCAAGGCGGTAGAACGAGGCGGGCGCAACACCACTGGCCAGCAGGCTCAGCACCATCCGGGTGAACATGTCCGACACGTTCAGCTGACCCCCATAGCTGGTGTCGGCCAGGATCATGTCGCAACGAAATGCTCCGACCGGCAGACCGCACAGGTCGTGCGCTTCGCGCAGCAGTACCTCGCCGGCCCACTTGCTGTTGCCGTAACCGTTGACGTAACTGCCGTCGTTGATACGACTCGGACTGACGACGCGGATGTCGGCATCCTCGGTGAACACCGACGACTCCACCTGATCACCGACGTTGGCAGTCGACACATAGGTAAAGGACTTCAGCTTGCTGGTTAAAGCGATCCGGATCAGCTCAGCGGTGCCCGCGACGTTGGGCACGAATAGTTCGCTGTAGGGCAAGACGGCGTTGACCAGGGCCGCCGAATCGACGATCAGATCGACTGTGTCGGCCAGCGTCTGCCAGCGTTGGTTGTCGAGACCCAGGTTGGCTTCACCCTTGTCGCCGGCGACGACCTGCAGATGATCGGCGGCCAATTCCTGGTAGTGCCGCAACAGTTCCGGGTCGCCGCTGTCGAAGATCTTGTCCAAACGAGCCCGCGCGTCCTCGTCGGAGTCCGCCCGCACCAAACAGATCAACGTGCCGTCCGTCAGCTCCATACGGCGCAGCCATTCCAGGACCAGATAGCGCCCGAGGAAACCGGTGGCTCCGGTCAGCAGGACGCTTCGCACCTCGGCACTCGGGCCGGGCAGCGTCGGTGCCGCGCTCAGGGTGGCGGCGTCGAGGAATTTGTCCAACGTGAGGTCGCTGGCGCGTACCTCGTTGGCGTCATGCCCGTGCACGGCGACAAAGCGCGGATCGCCGGCATGCCTGTCGACCTGTTCGCTCAGACCGCTCACGGTGGGTGCGTCGAATAGGGCGCGCACCGTCAGTTGGGTGTTCAGCGCCTTGTTGATCGTGGCGATCAAGCGCATGGCCGATAGTGAATTTCCGCCGAGGTCGAAGAAGGAGTCGTCGGCGCCGACCCGTTCGACCCCGAGGACTTGGGCATAGATGCCGGCCAGGTTTTCTTCGACGGCAGTGCCCGGGGCGCGATACTCACTACCGGTGTATTCCGGTACCGGCAGGGCCCGGGTGTCGAGTTTTCCGTTGACCGTCAACGGCAACGCGTCGACCCTCATGACCGCGGCCGGCACCATATAAGCGGGCAAGCGCTGGGCCAGTTGAGCGCGTGCCTGCGCCGGGTCCGCTGTTCCGGTGATGTAGCCGACCAGACGCTTGTCGCCAGGACGGTCCTCGCGGGCAATCACCGCCGCGGCCTGCACCCCGTCCAGTGCGGCCAGCGCGGTGCGGATTTCACCGAGTTCGATGCGATACCCGCGGATCTTGACCTGCTCATCGGCCCGCCCGAAGTACTGCAGTTGCCCATCAGCGCCCCAACACACCAAGTCCCCGGTGCGATACATCCGCACCCCAGAAGCGAACGGACACGCCACAAACCGCGACGCCGTCAAGCCCGACCGGCCCAGATACCCGGCGCCCACACCGTGGCCGGCCACGTACAACTCGCCGACCACGCCGGCGGGCACCGGCCGCAACCAGCCATCAAGCACAAACAACGCCGCACCCGACACCGGCACGCCGATAGGCACCACCGCCGACCCTGGCGCAAGCGGAACACTGATCGTCACACACAGCGTGGTCTCCGTCGGCCCGTAGGCGTTGGTCATCACCCGCCCCGGCGCCCACCGATCCACCAATTCCACCGCACACGGCTCGGCGGCCACCACCAACGCCACCGACTTCAAACCCTCGACGGACAACGCCGCCAGCGCCGACGGAGTCTGATGCAAGACGCTGACTTCTTCGCCAACCAACAACGCCTGGAAGTCCTCCGGCACGGCGGCCACCGATTCGGGCACCACCACTAGCCGGGCCCCGTGCAACAACGCACCCCAGATCTCTTCCACCGAGGCGTCAAAGGCATAGGAATACCACTGCGACCACACCTGCCCCGGCCCCGAGGGCAGGCCGACATGCAACGACTCCAGCAACTGGGTCACGTTGTGATGGCTTGTGGCAACGCCTTTGGGGATACCGGTTGTGCCCGAGGTGTAAACGATGTGCGCGATGTCATTGCCCGCGGGCACCGGCGGCGCGGCACTGGATTGGGCCCCTACCACCGGATCATCGACATCGATGACCACCAATCCGTACCCGGCAAATCGCCCCGCCAGCGCAGCGGTGCTCACCGCGGCGATCGGTGCCGCATCGCTGATCATGAAGGCGATCCTTGCGTCGGGCACCACCGGATCAATCGGCAGGTACGCCGCCCCGCTCTTGAGCACTCCCAAAATCGCGACAATCGCCTCGGCCGAGCGGGTGAACATCACCGCCACGCTCTGACCCGGACCCGCACCATGCCCAACCAATAACTGCGCCAACCGATTAGCGGCCAGATCCACCTCACGGTAGGTCATCGAGCGGCCCGCGCAGCTGATCGCCACCGCCTCGGGCGTGGAAACCACTTGCGCGGCAAACAGTTCCGGTATCGAAGCTCCAGTCACGGGACGCGTCAATGCCGCCCGGTTACCGATCTCGTCCAGGCGCAGGCGTTCGCGCTCGTCGAGCACATCGATCGACGACACCCGCCGACTCGGATCGGCGGTCATGGCCACCAAGACCCGCTCGAGTCGCTCGATCAGCGCCTCGACGCTTTCCGCATCAAACAGAGCCGTGCGGAATTCCACTGCCCCGCCGATTCCCGCGGGCTCACCGGCCTGGGTCCAGCGTTCGGCCAACGAGAACGTCAAATCCATTTTCGCAGTCGGGTTGTCGAGCGGCATCTGGGTGATCTGCAGATCACCCAGTGCCAGTTCGACGGCGGGGTCGGTGTGCTGCCCGGGAAGGTTCTGCCACGCCAACGCCACCTGCACCAGCGGGTGATGGCTCAGTGATCGGATGGGGTTGAGCCGCTCCACCAACACCTCAAAGGGCACATCCTGGTGTTCGAAGGCCGCCAAGCTACGCGCCCGAACTTGAGCCAACAGGTCGGTGACGGTGGCATCACCGCTGACCGCAACACGCAGCACCAAGGTGTTGATGAAAAAGCCCACCAATTCGTCCAGGGTGGGATCACCGCGACCGGCGACCGCGAATCCCATTGGTACGTCAGGGCTGGCGCTCATCTTCGACAGCAGCACCGCAAGGGCGGCCTGCATCACCATGAAGCTGGTCAGGCCGTGCTCACGCGCTACCGCCCGCACCCGCTGCTGCAACTCGGGCGACCATTCGACGTCCACACTGGCGCCCCGGTAATCAACCACCTGGGGAGCGGGCCGATCCGTCGGCAGCGCCAACCGCTCGGGCATCCCGGCCAGCGCCTTTTGCCAATAGTCCAGCTGGACCGCGATGGGGCTGCGACTGTCTTCGAGATCGCCGAACTGAGCGCGCTGCCACAACGTGTAATCGGCGTACTGCACCGCCAACGGCGCCCAACCCGGGGTCTGCCCCGCACACCGGCCGGCGTAGGCCACCCCCAGATCGCGCATCAGCGGGTTGATCGACCAGCCATCGGCGGCGATGTGATGTACGGCGGCCACCAACACATGCTCGTCGTCGGTGACAGTGAAAAGCCGTGCCCGCAACGGTATCTCGGCTGAGAGGTCAAACGTGTGACGCGCGGTGGCGTCGATGGCCTCGTCCAGCTGGGTCGCCGGCCATGCGGTCGCGTCGACCACGTCCCAGCCAAACTGCGCTTGCTCGGGCGCCACCACCTGCTGGTACGGCACACCATCGAGGTGAGGAAATATGGTGCGCAGCGATTCGTGGCGACCCACCAGATCGGTGAGCGCGGCGCCCAGTGCGTCGGCATCCAGCCGTCCGCGCATCCGCAATGCCACCGCCATGTTGTAAACCGGTGAGGGACCCTGGAATTGGTCGAGGAACCACAACCGGTTCTGGGCAAACGACAAGGGCACCAGCGCGGGCCGCGGGCCGGCCACCAATGGCTCCAGGCGAGCCTCATCGGCATGGAGACGGGGCGCCAGCTGGGCAATCGTGGGTGCGTCAAAAAGAGCACGCACCGTCCGCCGAGTATCCAGCGATTTGTTGATCGCCGCGATCAGGCGCATCGCCGACAGTGAGTCCCCACCCAGGTCGAAGAAGGAGTCATCGACTCCGACGCGTTCGGCGCCGAGGACCTGGGCGTAGATACCGGCCAAGATTTCTTCGATCGCGGTAGCCGGAGCGCGATAGTCACTACCGGTGTATTCCGGAGCCGGCAGCGCGCGGGTGTCGAGTTTGCCGTTGACGGTCAACGGCAACGCCTCGACCAGCATGACCGCGGCCGGCACCAGGTAAGCCGGCATCCGCTCGGCCAGCTCGGCGCGTGCCGTTGCGGGGTCCACGGAGCCGGTGATGTAGCCGACCAGACGCTTATCGCCGGGGCGGTCCTCGCGGGCGATCACCGCCCCGGCCTCGACCCCCGCCAAACCGGCCAGCGCGGTACGGATTTCACCGAGTTCGATGCGATACCCGCGAACCTTGACCTGCTCATCAGCCCGCCCGAAGTACTGCAGTTGTCCATCGGCACCCCAGCACACCAGATCGCCGGTGCGATACATCCGCACCCCAGAAGCGAACGGACACGCCACAAACCGCGACGCCGTCAAGCCCGGCCGGCGCACATAACCGACCCCGAGACCGCGGCCGGCCACATACAACTCCCCGACCACCCCGACCGGCACCGGCCGCAACCACGCATCGAGCACGAACAACGCCGACCCCGGCAATGGCGAACCGATCGGCACGACACCCGACCCCGCCGTGAGCGGCGCACTGGTCGCCACCCACATCGTGGTCTCGGTCGGACCGTACTCGTTGATCATCACCCGCCCGGGCGCCCACCGGTCCACTACCTCGGACGGGCACGCCTCACCGCCCACCAACAAGGCCACCGACTCGAGGCCCTCGGGCGAGAGCATCCCTATCCCGGAAGGAGTTTGGCTTAAGACACTGACCTTTTCGGAGACTAGTAACGCGTGGAAATCCGCCGCCGAGCTGGCCACCGACTCGGGCACCACCACCAGCCGGCCGCCGTGCAGCAGGGCACCGAAGATCTCCCAACCCGAGATGTCGAAGCTGTAGGAATGCCACTGCGACCACACCTGAGCGGGTGCCGCCAAACCCGGTTCCAACGACGCCATCAGTTGAGTGACGTTGTGGTGAGTGACCGCCACACCCTTGGGGATACCCGTGGTCCCCGAGGTGTAGATGATGTAAGCGATATCGCCGGGTCCGGGTACCGGCGGCGCGATGCTGGGTTCAGCGTCGAGCGGATCATCGACATCGATGACCACCAGCTCGTGCCCGTCCAGCCGCGATCGCAGCTCGGCGGTGGTGATTGCGGCGATCGGGGCGGCATCGCCGACCATGAACTCGATCCTGGTGTCGGGCACCGCCGGATCGATCGGCAGGTACGCCGCCCCCGACTTGAGCACCCCCAGAATCGCGATGATTGCCTGCGCCGAGCGCGAAAACAGCAGCGCCACAGATTGACCCGGGCCGGCACCCTGTCCAATGAGTCGCTGCGCCAACCGGTTCGCGGCCAGATCGACCTCACGATAGGTCATCGACCGGCCCGCACAACTGATCGCCACCGCCTCAGGCGTGGAAACCACCTGCGCGGCAAACAGTTCCGGTATCGACACGCCAACGACGGGCTGGGCCAATACCGCTCGATTGCCGATCTCAGCCAGGCGCACGAGTTCACGCTCGTCGAGCACGTCTATCGACGACACCCGCTGCGTGGGATCTGCCGTCATGGCCACCAGCACCCGCTCGAACCGCTCGATCAGCGTCTCGATGCTCGCAGTGTCGAACACGTCGGTGCGGAATTCCACCGTCCCGGAAATCCCGGCCGGCTCACCGGCCTGGGTCCAGCGTTCGGCCAGCCAAAAGGTCAGATCCAACCGCGCGGCGTGCGCGTCCAGCGGCATCTGCGCGATCTGCAGATCACCCAAGGACATGTCGGCGGCGAGGTCGTTGTGCTGCCCAGGAACATTCTGCCAAGCCAACATCACCTGAACCAGTGGGTGGTGAGCCAGCGATCGAGCGGGGTTGAGCCGTTCCACCAACAACTCGAAAGGCACATCCTGGTGCTCGTAGGCCGCCAGGCTGCGCTGCCGCACCTGCGCCAATACCTGCGCCACGGTCGGATCGCCGTCCAGCTCGACCCGCAACACCAGCGTGTTGACAAAAAAGCCCACCAGCTCATCCAGCGCGGGATCACGCCGGCCTGCAATCGGGAATCCCACTGCCACATCACTATTGGCGCTAATCTTCGATAGCAACACTGCCAGCGCGGCCTGCATCACCATGAAACTGGTCGCGTCATGCTCCCGAGCCGCGCCACGCACCCGCTGCTGCAACTCGGCCGGCCACCGGACGGCCACGCTTGCCCCGCGGTAATCGGCTACCGGCGGATAGGGACGATCCGTCGGTAGCTGCAGGCGCTCGGGCATCCCGGTCAGCGCCTTTTGCCAATAGTCCAATTGGACAGCGATGGGGCTGCGACTGTCGTCGAGATCTCCGAACTGGGCACGCTGCCACAACGTGTAATCGCCGTACTGCACCGCCAACGGCGCCCAACCGGGGGCCTGCCCGCCACACCGGCTGGCATAAGCCATCCCGAGATCGCGCACCAGCGGGGTGATCGACCAGCCGTCGGCGGCGATGTGGTGCAGTGCCGCCACCAACACGTGCTCGTCCTCGGCGACAGTGAACAGCCGTGCCCGCAAGGGGATTTCGGTGGCCAGGTTGAACGTGTAGCGCGCCGCGGCGTCGACGGCCTCACCCAACCGGGCCGCCGGCCATCCGCCGGCATCAATCACATCCCAACCGAAGTCGGCCTGCCCGGGTGCTAGCACCTGCTGGAAGGGCACACCATCAACGTCGAGAAATATGGTGCGCAGCGATTCATGACGGCCCACCACATCGGCCAGCGCCGCACCCAGCGCTTCGGCATCGAGGCGCCCACTCAACCGCAGCGCCACTGCCATGTTGTAAATCGGTGAGGGCCCGTGGAATTGGCTCAAAAACCACAACCGGCTTTGCGCGAACGACGACGGAACCGCCGCGGGCCGCGGGCCGGCCACCAATGGCTCCAGCCCAGAGCCATCCCCATCGGCACCGATGCGGGGCGCCAACCGTGCCACCGTGGGCGCTTCGAACACGGCACGCACCCCCAGGCCGGCGCCCAGGCCCGTGTTGATCGCGGCGATCAGGCGCATCGCCGACAACGAATCCCCACCCAGATCGAAGAACGAGTCGTCGACGCCGACCCGTTCCAGCCCAAGCACCTGCGCGTAGATACCGGCCAGGATTTCCTCGATCGCGTTGGCCGGTGCGCGGTAGTGATCGGCACCGTGGAAGTCCGGCGCCGGCAGGGCGCGGATGTCAAGCTTGCCGTTGAACGTCAACGGCATCGCCTCGACCACCACGATCGCGGCCGGCACCATGTAGTCCGGTAGCCGCTGCGCCAGCTCGGCGCGGGCCGTTGCGGGGTCTGCGGTGCCGGTGATGTAGCCGACCAGACGCTTATCGCCGGGGTGGTCCTCGCGAGCGATTACCGCGGCGGACTCAACCCCTTCCAAAACGGCTAGCACGGTGCGGATTTCGCCCAACTCGATGCGGTATCCGCGGATCTTGACCTGCTCATCCGCCCGGCCCAGGTAGTGCAACTGGCCATCAACGCCCCAGCGCACCAGATCCCCGGTGCGATACATCCGCAGCCCAGAAGCGTACGGGCACGCCACAAATCGGGACGCCGTCAATGGAGTTCGGCGCAGATACCCGACCCCGAGCCCGCGGCCGGTCACATACAACTCGCCGACCACCCCGGGCGGCACCGGCCGCAGCCAGCCGTCGAGCACGAATAACGCCGCCCCGGCCACCGGCGCACCGATCGGTACCACACCAGTTCCCGCCACCAGTGGCGCGCTGATCGTGACGTCAATCGTGGTCTCGGTCGGGCCGTACGCGTTGGTCATCACCCGCCCCGGGGCGCAGCGATCCACCAGCTCGACCGGGCAAGCCTCACCGCCCACCACCAGCGCCACCGACCCCAGGCCGTCCAGAGACAAGGACGCTGCCGCAGAAGGGGTCTGGCTAAGCACGTCGACTTGTTCGGCAATTACCAGGGCATGCAGGTCGGCTGGCGAGCGGGCTACCGACTCGTCCACCACCACCAGTCGCCCGCCGTGTAACAGCGCGCCCCAGATCTCACGGACCGAGGCGTCGAAGGCATAGGAATGCCATTGCATGGACACCTTTGCCGGCCCGGGTGCTGTCAGGCCCGCGTCGAGTTCTGCCATCAGTTGGGTGACGTTGTGGTGAGTGACCGCCACGCCCTTGGGCACACCGGTGGTGCCCGAGGTGTAAATAATGTGGGCGATGTCTTCGGCGGCCGGCGCAGGCAGTGCGACGGCCGGCTGAGCATCAACGGCGGGATCGTTGACGTCGATAACCCGCACCGCATACCCGTCCAGGCGCCCGGCCAGCTCCGCGGTGGTGATCGCGGCGATCGGTGCGGCATCGCTGAGCATGAACTCGATCCTGGTGTCGGGCACCGCCGGATCGATCGGCAGATATGCGGCCCCGGTCTTCAAAACCGCTGAAATCGCCACGATCGCCTCGGCCGAGCGCGAAAAGTGCACTGCCACACACTGACCCGGGCCCACACCGATACCGACCAACAGGTGCGCCAACCGGTTAGCAGCCTCCTCCAGCTCGCGGTACGTCATCGAGCGGCCCGCGGAGCTGATCGCCACCGCGTCAGGGGTGCGAACCACCTGTGCGGCAAACAGTTCCGGTATCGACACGCCGATGGCGGGCTGGCTCAACACCGCCCGGTTGCCCATCTCATCCAGCCGAGCGCATTCACCGACATCGAGGACGTCCACCGACGACAACCGCCGAGTCGGGTCAGCCGTCATCGCCACCAATACCCGTTGAAGGCGATCGACCAGTCTGGCAATGCTTTCCGCATCGAACACGTCGGTACGGAATTCGACCTCCCCGGAGATTCCGGCGGGCTCGCCGACCTGACTCCAGCGCTCGGCCAGCGAAAGGGTCAGGTCCATCCGCGCGGTGTGGGTATCCAGGGGCATCTGGGCGATCTGCAGATCACCCAACGCCAGCCCAGCCGCGGGGTCGGTGTGCTGCCCGGGAAGGTTCTGCCACGCCAACGCGACCTGGACGAGCGGGTGATGGCTCAGGGATCGGGTGGGATTAAGCCGCTCCACCAACACGTCAAACGACACATCCTGGTGCTCGAATGCGGCCAGGCTGCGCTGACGCACCTGGGCCAACACCTGCGCCACGGTGGGATCACCTGCGAGCTCGACCCGCAACACCAACGTGTTGACAAAAAAGCCCACCAGCTCATCCAGCGCGGGGTCACGCCGTCCAGCGACCGGGAAACCCACCGCCACATCACTGCTCGCGCACAGCTTCGACAGCAACACCGCCAGAGCGGCCTGCATCACCATGAAAGTGGTCGCGTCGTGCTCACGAGCCAGTGCGCGCACCTGCTGCTGCAACTCAGCCGGCCACTGGACACCCACACTGGCGCCACGGTGATCGGCCACCGGCGGATAAGGCCGATCCGTCGGCAGCGCCAACCGCTCGGGCATGCCCGCCAGCGCCTTTTGCCAATAGTCCAGCTGGCCCGCGATGGAGCTGGAACTGTCGTCGAAATTGCCGAATTGGGCGCGCTGCCATAACGAGTAATCGGCGTACTGCACCGCCAGTGGCGCCCAACCGGGGGGCTGCCCCGCACACCGGCTGGCATAGGCGACCGCAAGATCACGCACCAGTGGGGTGATCGACCAGCCGTCGGCGGCGATATGGTGCACAACGGCCACCAACACATGCTCGTCGTCGGAGACGGTGAAAAGCTGTGCCCGCAAAGGAATTTCGGCTATCAAGTCGAACGTGTAGCGCGCCGCGGTGCCGATCGCCTCGCCCAGCTGGGACGCCGACCATGCGGTCGCGTCGACGACCTCCCAGCCGAAGTCGGCCCGTTCGGGCGCCGTCACCTCCTGGAACGGCACACCGTCACGGTGCGGAAATATGGTGCGCAGACTCTCGTGGCGGCCCACCACGTCGGCCAGCGCCGCACTCAGCGCGCCAGCATCCAGCCGCCCGCCCAGCCGCAACGCCACCGCCATGTTGTAAATCGGTGAGGGACCCTGCAATTGGCCCAAAAACCACAACCGGTTCTGGGCGAACGACAACGGAACCACGGTGGGCCGCGGGCCGGCCACCAACGGCTCCAGCGCAGAACCATCCCCATCGGCGCCGATGCGGGGCGCCAACCGCGCTACCGTGGGTGCCTCAAAGACGGTGCGTACCCGAAGATCAGCGTCCAGGCCCGCGTTGATCGCGGCGATCAGGCGCATCGCCGACAACGAATCCCCACCCAGATCGAAGAAGGAGTCGTCGACACCGACTCGTTCCAGCCCGAGCACCTGGGCATAGATACCGGCGAGGATCTCTTCGACGGCGTCGGCCGGGGCGCGGTATTGCGCACCGGCATATTCGGGGGCGGGTAGGGCGCGGGTGTCCAGTTTGCCGTTGACCGTCAACGGCAACGCCTGCACCACCACCACTGCGGCCGGCACCATATACGCCGGCAGCCGCTCGGCCAGTCTCGCGCGCGCGGTGGCCGGCTCTATCGCCCCGGTCACCGACTCGGTGACATAGCCGACCAGACGCTTGTCGCCGGGGCGGTCCGTGCGAACGATCACCACCGCCTGATCCACGCCATCCAAAGTGGCTAGTGCTGCCTGGATTTCGCCCAACTCGATGCGATACCCGCGGATCTTGACCTGCTCATCCGCCCGGCCCAAGTACTGCAGCTGCCCACCGGGAAGCCAACGCACCAGATCCCCGGTGCGATACATCCGCATTCCCGGCTCTCCGAACGGACATGCCATAAACCGCGACGCGGTCAGCCCCGCCCGCCGCACGTAACCGGCCCCGACACCGTGGCCTGCCACATACAACTCACCAGCCACGCCCTGCGGTACTGGCCGCAGCCACGCATCGAGCACAAAAAACGCCGCCCCGGGCACCGGCGCACCGATCGGCGGGGTGCCCGAGCCCGCGGTCAGCGGCGGACTGACGGCCACACACATCGTCGTCTCGGTGGGACCATAAGCGTTGGTCATCACCCGTCCTGGGGCCCAACGATCCACCAACTCGGCCGAGCACGCCTCGGCGGCGACCACCAGCGCCGCCGATGCCAACATTTCAGGAGATAACGCCGACACCGCAGACGGCGTCTGATGCAGGACGCTGACCTGTTCGTCAACGAGCAAGGCCTGGAAGTCTTCTGGTACCCGGGCCACCGATTCGGGCACCACCAGCAACCGGCTGCCGTGCAGCAGCGCGCCCCAGATTTCTTCCACCGAGGCGTCGAAAGCGTAGGAATACCACTGCGACCACACCTGTCCCGGGCCCGATGGCAGCCCGACGTGCAGTGTCTCGAGCAACTGGGTCACATTGTGATGAGTGACCGCAACGCCCTTGGGCACACCGGTAGTACCCGAGGTGTAGATGATGTGGGCGATGTCCTGGGCGCTCGGCATCGGTAACGCGGTGCTGGGCTGGGCTTGTACCGCGGAGTCGCCGACGTCGACGACCCGCAGCCCGTGCCCGTCGAACCGGGAAGCCAGCCCTGCGGTGGTGATCCCCGCGACCGGGCCGGCATCACCAATCATGAACTCAATCCGGGCATCCGGCACCGCCGGATCCATCGGCAGATACGCCGCCCCGGACTTCAGCACCGCCAAAATCGCGATGATCGCCTCCGCTGATCGCCCGAACAGCACGGCCACACATTGCCCCGGACCCGCGCCCGCACCGATCAGCAAGTGCGCCAACCGGTTAGCGGTCTCCTCCAGCTCGCGGTACGTCCACGACCCCTCCCCGCAGGTGATCGCCACCGCCTCCGGGGTACGGGCCACCTGAGCCGCGAACAACTCGGGAATCGATACTCCGCTTACCGGTTGGGCCAACACCGCCCGATTACCGATCTCATCGAGCCGGGCGTGCTCACCCTCGTCGAGCACATCGACCGACGACAACCGCCGGGTGGAATCGGCGGTCATCGCCACCAACAACCGGCGCAACCGCTCGATCAACGCCGCAATACTTGCCGCATCAAAGACATCGGAGTCGTATTCGATGCGCAGCCCGAGCTCGGCGCCCGGTACGGCCTGGATGGTCAGCGGGTAGTGCGTGCATTCGCGGCTGGTGAAATCGGTGATCGCCAACTCGCCCAGGACCGCCGATGCGGCGCTGTCGATCGGGTAGTTCTCGTAGACGAACAACGTGTCGAACAGCTGGTCGTGACCGGTGAGGTGGGGGATCTCGGTCAGCGCCAGGTTTTGGTGTTCCATGGTGAGCTTGTAGGCATTGTGCAACTGGTCGAGCAGGTCCGCGGTGGTGGTTGTCGCGGTGATGTGCGCCCGCACCGGAACCGTGTTGATCAACAGGCCCACCATGGATTCGGACCCGGCCAACTCGGCGGGCCGTCCCGAGACCGCGGCACCGAAGACCACATCACGCTGGCCGGTCAGCCACATCAGCAGCTGCGCCCAGCCGGCCTGCAACACGGTGTTGACCGTGGTGTGGTGAGCGCGGGCCAGCTGATCCAGGGCCCGTGTGGTCTGCTCGGGCAACCGGAGCGATTCCACGCTTTGCTGCCCCAGCCCCAGCCGGTGCGGGGAGCCCACCAACGTGGGCGTGTCAAAGCCGGACAGCACCTCGCGCCAGGCCGCCTGCGCGGCATCGAGGTCTTGGCCGGCCAGCCAGCTGACAAACCGGCGGTACGGCACCGCGGGGGGTAGCCGCTGCCCGCCATAGCTGGCGAATATCTCCTGCAACAGGATCGGCAGTGACGAACCATCGAGCACGATGTGGTGATTGGTGAGCACGAACCGGTACTGGTCGTGGCCGGTGCGGAGCAACGCCGCCCGAAAGACCGGCGGGTTGGCCAGATCACAGACCGCGGCCCGTTCGGCAGCACACAATCGCCGGACCTGCTCATCGACATCGCCGGGGTCGAGGTCGACATACTGCCACGGCGCCGCCGGGTCGGCGGGGATGATCTGCACCGGCTCGTCGAACTGGTCACCGAATCGCGCAGCCAGGTTGGGATGGCGGGTGACCACCGTATGCACCGCGTCGCGCAGCCGATGCGGGTCAAGCGGGCCGGTCATATTGATGTCCAGTTGAATCGCGTACAGGTCGACATCGTTGCTCTGCGCGGTTGCGGCGTGGAAGAGCAGCCCCTGCTGGAGCGGGGTCAACGGCAACACGTCAGCGATGCGGTCGTGCTGCCCGAGTTCGTCGATCTGCTGCTGGGTCAGACGGGCGGGAACGATATCCGACGGGGTCAAGCCGCCTCCGCCGCGGCGCACGTGCGCGCAGATGCCCGCCAAGGCCTCGAACCACAACTGGCTGAGCCGGCTGACTTGAGCGTGATCGACCGCCGAGGGCGCCCATGTCCAGTTGGCGTGCAGGTGCGAGCCGGCCTCGGTGTCGAGAGTGCCGGCGTCGAGTGACACGGTGTGGGCCAGCGGCGTCGGCACCGCTGTCGTCACCGCGGCAGTCGACAAGCCCTCGGGATTGGGTCGCCACACATCGTCGGACAGGCCGGCGATGCCCAGCCGTCCCAGGTAGTTGAACCCGATCACCGGGTCCGACCCGCCCAGGTTCAGTTCACGGTTCCCATACCGCAACAACCCATACGTCAGGCCATCGGGCAGGGCGCGAAGTTGTTCTTTGGCGTCCTTGATCACCGCTCCCAGTGCGGCCTCGCCGGCTACCACCTGCGCCCAGTCCAGACCGCCGACGCTCAACGCCACCGGATATTTGGCGGTGAACCAGCCGACCGTGCGCGACAAGTCCACGTCGGCGCCCAGCTCCTCCTGGCGCCCGTGGCCTTCCACATCGATGCCGATCGGCGCCCTCGTGTTGCCCAACAACTGGGCGACGGCCAACCCGAACGCGATCAACAGAATGTCGCCCACCCCGGCGTGGAATGCCGCGGGCACCTCGCCCAACAGCGTCCGGGTGGTCTCGGCATCCAATGACGCCGACATGCGTCCGGCGCTGGCAAAGGTATCCGCGGCGGTGCGCACGGGCGGCAACAACGCGGGGGTCGCCGCCACCTGCCGCCACACCTCGGCCTGCTCGGCCACCGCCGCGGTGTGCACCTGGTCGGCCAGCAGCGCCGCCCACCGGGCAAACGACGTGCCACCCGGCGGCAACGCGACCGGCTGCCCGTGGTGATGCTGCGCCCAGGCAATGTTGAGGTCTTCCAACAAGATTCGCCAGGACACCCCGTCGATGGCCAGATGATGAACGATCAGCACCAGCTGGCCGGGGGTGGCCGCCCAGAGCGCGCTGAGCATCACCCCGGCAGCCGGGTTCAGCCGCGACCGCGCCCCGACGAGCGCCGCATCGGACAGCACATCCACCGATTGCAGGCATCCGCGCGCATCCACGGCACCGGCCTCGGGCACCTCTAGGGTCCAGCCCCCGGCCCCATCGTCGTCCACACACAGCCGCAGCATGGGATGCCGATCCAGCAAGGCCTGCAGCACGACCGTCGCGTCGGCCTCGGTGACACCTGCCGGGGCATCCAGCACCATCGTCTGGTTGAACTGATCGACGGGACCTTCCACGCTATGCAGCCACCGCATAATCGGGGTCGCGACCACCGGCCCGATGCCCTCATCGACCACATCGGCACCGCCGTCGGCCACCGCGACCACCCCGGCCAGCCGGGCCACGGTCTGCTCGACGAAAACGTCCCGCGGTCGGCACAACAGACCGAAAGCACGGGCCCGGGCCACCACCTGCATCGACAAGATGCTGTCGCCACCCAGCTCAAAGAATGAGTCGTCGACCCCAACGCGCTCCAACCCCAACACCTGGGCAAAAATGCCGGCCAGCATCTCTTCGATGAGGCTGGACGGGGCACGGTAGCGATCGGCTTCCCGGTATTCGGGCGCGGGGAGGGCGTTGATGTCGAGTTTGCCGTTGGCCGTCAGCGGCAGGGCGTCGATGACCACCACCGCGGACGGGACCATATAGGCCGGCAGCCGGTCGCCGAGCTGGGTGCGGATCCGGGCGGGGTCGGCGGTACCGGTGATATAGCCGACCAGGCGTTTGTCGCCGGGGCGGTCCTCGCGGGTGGTCACCACCGCTGCCTTGACGCCGTCGAGTGCGGCCAGGGCGGCTTGGACTTCACCGGGTTCGATGCGGTGGCCGCGGATTTTGACCTGTCCGTCGGCCCGCCCGAGGTAGCGCAGTTGCCCATCAGCGCCCCAACACACCAGGTCTCCGGTGCGGTACATCCGTGCCCCCAGGCCCCCATGGGGATTGGCCACGAACCGTTCCGCGGTCAAGTCGGCCCGGCCTAGATAGCCGCGCGCCAGCGGGAGCCCGGCCAGATACAGCTCGCCCACCACTGAAACGGGTGCCGGGTTCAGCCGCGCGTCGAGCACCAACGCGCACACACCAGGGATCGGGGCGCCGATGCTGACCGGCTGTCCCGCCGACAGCGGCGCACTGCACGTGGCCCAGATGGTCGTCTCAGTGGGGCCGTAGGCATTGAACATTCGCCGGCCCGGCGCCCAGGCGGAAGCCAACGCCTCCGGGCACGCCTCCCCGGTGGTGATCAGGGTGTGCACCCCGTCCAGCCGGGCCCGATCCAGCGACGAGAGCACCGCCGGGGTCAACACCGCCGCGTTGACCCGCTGGTCCTGCATCAACGCGGTCAAGGCGTCCCCGGCATACGCGTCCGGTGGGACCACGACCAGTGCCGCGCGCGACCCCGCCGCCAACAACAACTCACCAACCGAGACGTCGAAGCTCGGCGAGGCCTCCATCAGCAGCCGCGTTTGGTTGCCCAATCCCAAGATGTTGTGCAGCGCAGCCACTCCCAGCAGGCCGGCGTGGTCGACCGCCGCCCCCTTGGGGATACCGGTGGAGCCCGACGTGAAGATCACATGGGCGGTGTTGTCCACCCCCAGCGGTGCCAGCCGGTCGGCATCGGTAATCGGCTCCGGCCTCCACCCGGACAGGTCCAGCTCATCGACGCGCAACACCGGGCGCGCCCCGACACCGGCCACGGCGTCGGGGCCACTGGTCAGCACACAGACGGCTCCCACCGTGTCCAACATCGTGGCGATCCGCTCGACCGGATGAGCCCGATCCACCGGCACGTACACCCCACCGGCCTTGAGCACCGCCCACCACGCCACCACCAGTTCGGCACATCGGTCCATCGCGACACCGACCGCGCGCTCCGGGCCCACGCCGGCCTCGATCAGCCGCCGGGCCAACCGCGTCGAGGATTCATCGATCTCGCGATACGACAGACTTCGGGCACCGTCGACCACGGCCACCGCGTCCGGATCGGCGGCCACCGCAGCGGCCAACAATTGCGGCGCCACCCCCACCGGCGCGCCCACACCGGCACCAGCCCACCTCGACAGCACCAGATCACGCTCGCCGCGATCCAGCAGTGACACCTCGTCCACTACCACCGACGGATCCGCCACCAGAAGGTGGTCAAAGAGTGATTCCAGACGGGTGATGTGCCGGTCGATCTCGTCGGCGGTGTAGCGATCCGGGTTCCATCCGAACTGAATTCGCTGCGAACCGTTACCCAGCTGCGGATAGATATTGATCGCAATGTCTTGGATAGGGAAGGTGGTCAACACGTCGCCCGTGGCTACCGAGGGCCCGAAACGAAGCGGGGCCACGAAGGCGAGAATGTTGATCACCTGGCCGAATTCGACGTTCATGTCGGGCCGGTTTGTGTCGGCGACGAGGTCCGGCCAGCGCCGGAACTGCTGGTGCCGCAGCGCACCAATCACGGCCTGGGCGACCCGATCCGTCACTGCGCCGATGGTGTCCCCGTCATCGACACGGATAAGCAGTGGCACCAGATTCGACACCATGCCCGCACACCGTTTCAGCGCGGCAGTCGTGCGCGCCGAAACCGGCAGCGACAACGAAACATCCCGGCGTCCTGTTGTTTTCGCGATGAACACGGCCAGTGTCGCGACAACCCTTGCGATGTCGAACAGGTCATGCCCGTCTTCGGACAGTAAATGTGGGGAGACCAGCTCACGCACCAGCGGATGCCGTGGCGCCACCCATCGCTGCGTTCCGGCCAAGTCAGTGACTTCCAGCGGCTCACGCACGACGGTCTTCCAGTACTGCGCATCGGCAGCACTGCGCGAAGACTGCTGATACTTCTGATCGGCGTCACGGATCGCGGCAAACTCGGAGAAATCAATTTCGCCGGTTTCGGCGGGCGCTCCCGAGTAGACGGCCGCGACGTGGCGCAGGAAGTTGTTGGTCGCATAGCCGTCGAAAAGAACGTGGTGCGTACGCAAGTAGAAGTACGACAAATCGTCGGCGATCCGCAGCAGCGCGATGTTGATGAGTCGATCACGGAGCAGATCAACGGGTTGGCAGTAGTCGTTTTCCATCCAGCTGCGAGCAGCGGCGACCGGGTCGCTTTCGGCCCGCAGGTCGACACAGTCCAGGGCCTGAGGAATCGCGCGGTCGACGACGTAGACCGGTTCGCCATCATCCACGGCTATCCGCGCGCACGGTGAGCCGAACCGCGTGGCCGCCGATTCGAATGCAGCGAAGAGCCGTTCGGCGTCGACATCGTGATCGAGTGCGAGAAAGCCGGCGAAGTTGTACGGGACTTCGGGCCGGAGTTGCTGGGCAGCCCATATCGACCACTGAGCAGCGGTCAACGGCCCCAGCATGTCCGGTTGCGTACCGTAGTTCAGCATGACGACGACGAACTCTCTATCTAGGCCGGGTCGAGTTTGCTTATGTCACAGCCGATCCCGGCGGAATCTGCTAGCCGGATCACGGCCCAACAGCACGGACCTGCGCCACCCTTTCGCGTAGGGTCTTCGGCCGTATGTCGGTCCAGTTCTGTTCGACATAGTCCAGACACGCGGCGCGGTCCGCTTCGCCGTAGACCGCCCGCCAGCCGGCTGGAACATCAGCGAAAGTTGGCCACAGGCTGTGCTGTTCCTCATGGTTGACCAAAACGAGGAAGCTAGCATTGTCATCATCAAAAGGATTGGGCTGCATCGATTTACCTACTCGCGACGCTGCTCGAGATGGACACTGTGCGATTTCTCCTCGTGCTGTGCAGTTACGAAATAGTCAGTTGTGCAACGATTTTCATCGGCTCTGCGGTGCGTGATATGGGTGGCTATCCAGGTAGCCGCCGCGTCGGAAGAACTTGTCCCCACTGCACTCGACGCCGTCCGCGGAACGAACGCGCGTGATCACCAAACCGCGGTTGCCGCCCCGATACGCATGGCACCCGCACACCACGACGCCGCCTTCCTCCTGCACCATCACTCGCCCCTGCGTACCGCCGTAGCAGGCATCAGAAACGCGTGCCTCGAGGACCTCGATCCGTTCACCTCGATAGAAGGCGAACGCACGAGGATACGGGTCGGACAATGCGCGCACGAACCGCTCGAGATCATCGGCCGGCCAGCTCCAGTCGATCAAACTGTCGCGTTCGGAACGCTTGTGGAAGTACGACCGTTCGGCCTTTTTCTGTGGTTGCCAGTCCGCGGTGCCGGATTCCAGCGCACTCAACGCTTCGGCCAGCGCACCCGGAATCAGATCCATACCGCGCATGACCAACTCGGTGCCGGTATCGGTGGGGCCGATCGGCAGCGAATGCTGTACCAGGATGTCCCCGGTGTCCAGACCCTCGTCCATCCGATGGATGGTCAACCCGATCTCGGTCTCGCCGCTGATCAGTGCCCACAGGACAGGGGAAAACCCGGTGAGCTTCGGTAGCAGCGAATCGTGCAAGTTCAGGGTGCCGTGCGGTGGAATTTCATACAGCTCTTCCGGCATCCGGTAGTACCAGCTGTTGACGACGATGACATCGGGTTCAGCGCGCTTGACCAAATCGATGGTCTCGGCGTCAACCCGTCCGGTGAAATGCACTGGGATCCCGTGCTCGCGCGCGAGTTCTTCGACCGGCGCAGACCAGATCGCCTTGTAGCATTCCTCGCTGGCCGGGTGGGTGACGGCAAGCACGACTTCGTGGTCCAGATCGATCAAGGCCTGCAGGGTCTTATATCCCCAGGTGTGAAACCCGAACGACACGATGCGCATGAAGGAAACCCTCTAACTGTTCACGGCTGGCGGGCCAGGCCCTTTGCTGCGAGCATCGCCCTGGGAGCTTACGTTAGCCTCGCCTAAGTTACCGCATCGGCGGGCCAGCGCAAATTTGCTGGTCCGCCGGCCTGAGTCGTCATGCGGTGGGGTGAGTTCGCATGAAAACGGCCCCCGCAGCGGGGGCGCAGGCCGTTACCGGACTCAAATCACCAACGCAGACGCCGGTCGGAAAGATTATTGAAAAGCGCCATGTTGCGCCGGCCCGAGAGCGCGAACGGGCGCATCGAATGAGCAACCAATTCCGGTCGTTGATGAGCGCCGGTCGATACGGCGTCTATGCCGATGGCAGGTTCGGGCCCGCCCCGGATGCGATAGAGCCCGGCTACGGCAGCCGAGGGCCGAACTTCAGCCAGGGCGCGGCCCAGCGGTCAACGGCGAACGGCGAACGGCTCAACCGTGGCGCGCATGTTGCCGCATTGTGCCAAACGGCGCTGTTGTCCCATGAGCGGTCATAAAACGTCGCACGGCACGCCGGATTTGGGCATTGTTTGAGTCGTTGCCAGGTGGAGCCTTGTTGGCTTAGCAATACCTCAATCCAGATCGCGAAAGCCAGCCACCGCCACCCGAATCCGATCGGTTCCCAGCGGATCGTGCCATCTGCGTCACGAGCGATCGCGGCGAGGCCGAGATAGTCATGGCCGGTTGGTACTGAGACACCGCAGATTAACGCGTCGAGAATGTCACGGAGGTCCCTAAGCCGATCTGCGTCGTGATCAGTCAGCCGTGGCGGTGCATGGTCGTCTCCTCTTTGCGCGGACCAAGCCTTTACGGCGTTCGTGACCCAGACCTGGGCGTGCGTCCGATCACAGAGCATGTCTTGGCTGTGTTCCATGCTGCCGCGGCTATTGAGGAGATCTTGAACCAGTGCCAACCCGGCCGGGGCGGGACCAACGCCGTAGCGCTCGGACGCAATCCATGACGATGCCGGCCTACGGCTCGTCAAGTCTGGGCTGGCATTGCATGGCCAGCGTTGGTGTGAGTTCATGGCGCGGCTTTCAGGAATCGTTAACATCAGCATTGCCACCATTTGTCGCGGTATCCAGACCGCGGTTCTCCTGGTAGCGGCAGAGTCAGGATGGGCCGTAGGACGGGGTCGACAAGAACGACGACCACGCAGCGGCGGAAGATTCGCCTTGCTTGAGAAACGCGGCGTCGTTTAGCCGGTCGGCACCGACCGCGGCAGGGGAAAGAGGCGCCGAAACCGCTCGACGATCTCGGCGTTCCCGGTGAGGTGAAGCGCCCCTTCGGTTTCCAGCTCATCGAGGGCCGTGTCGGTGCGCAGCAGCAAGAGCAGGGTGTGTTGATCGGTGTGCAGTGTGGCGTCGGGGTGGTGAGTGTCTCCGCGGCTGACCGTCAGTTCGCCGTCGGCGATGCGTATTTGGAAGGGTTCGTCGCCGAGGTGGATGGCAATGGTCGTCTCGAGGTCTCCGGCGGCAGCTCGGTCAAAGAGCGCGCCCAGGGAAAGCATCAGTGAGTCGCTTCCTATCGGGGCGCCGTAGGGCATAGCGGGTGAGTGGCTGGCCCATTGCGCCAGACTCGTCACGATCGGTGCCAGCTGGTTTCCCCACGGGGTCAGCTCATAGACCCAGGACGCCGCGGGCGCGCTGAGTCTGCGGCGCCCGAGCACGCCAGCGTCGGTGAGCTCCCGTAACCGTTGGGTCAGCACACCGGGGCTGATTCCGGGCAGGCCGGTCAGCAGATCGGTGAAGCGCTTGGGGCCCAGCAACAGGTCCCGGACAACCAGTAGTGCCCACCGCTCGCCGATGAGGTCCAGGCCATGGGCAATCGCGCAGCCCTGCCCATATGTACGCTCACCGGCCATGACGACGACTCTACCAGGGGAAAGTGGAAAAACCACCTAGTCACTTGTTTTTTAGCAGTAGTTACTACTATATTCATAGTTGTATTGCCCACCCCAACTCAGGAGAGGAAAACCAATGCCCGTGTTCACCATTGACGCCCCTTCAGGGGCGCACCAAGACGCCAAAGACAAGATGCTGAAGGAGGTCACCGAAGCGCTGCACGAGGCGTGGCCCATCCCCGACACCCGCGGCTGGTTGCGCGAATACCCAGCCGGGCACATCTCCCAGGACGGACGCGTCGGAGCCGAGCCGGTTCGGCCGGTGTGCTCACTGGAGGCGCCAGAACTGACCAGCCTCGACGCCAAACGGAAAGTAGTGCAAAAAATCGAATCGGCGATCGCTGCGGCCTACGACGGTCTCGCCAACACCGAGGAGGTTCTCGTCTTGATCAACCATTACCCACTTGAAAACGTCGGATGGCAAGGAAGCCTGCAGTCCGACAAACTCGAGATCGTCGCCGCGATCGCGCAGCTCAACCAATAGACGGGCCGTTGGTCGAGGGCGGAGTTGCCCCCAGCATTTCGCCCTCGATCAATCCTTAGGCTCGAAACGCTTCCCGGTACGCGCTCGGCGATGTCCCATAAGTCGCCTTGAAGATCCGGGAAAAATGCGCCGAATTGTGTAACCCGTGACGCCCCGCGATCGCGCTGACGCCCTCCCCTAGCAGCCTGGCATCCTGGAAGTCTCGTCGGCAGCGTTCCAAACGCCTCGAGCGGATCGATCCGGCGACCGTCAATCCTTCTGCCGCAAAAATCTTTTGGAGATAGCGAGGCGAAATATGCAACGCGGCGGCGACCTTTGCGGTGTCAAGATCGGGCTCGGCAAGGTGTGCACCGATGAAGGTCCTTGCCCCAACCAACAAGCTGGCGCGGGCCGGAATTCGGCCGACCTGCGTGTTGTCGATGGCGACGGCGCTGATGAGGTCAAGCATTGCGTCTTCCATCATCGGCGTCGTGGATAGGGTGCCGGCCCGTAGCCTTGGTCGAAGCGCAATCAGAAACTGCGAGACTAGCGCCCCGATGCCGTGGTCTCCCGGAATGCGTTGTGCGGATGCCTTCTTGAGTTCGTCAGAGGTGATCTTCAATGATGTGCGGGGAAACATCAGCACTAGCGTGCCGAACGTGCTCGCGTAATGCATCGCGTACGGAGTGCTCGTGTCGTACACCGCGAAATCCCCCGGATTCAGCACGGCCTCGCGACCATTCTGAACGATGAGACCTCTCCCACGCAGCTGCACACTGACCTTCACGCCGCCCATGTCGCCGCGTCGGATGGTTGCGGCTGTGCGGCGGAAATCAAGGGCACTGCTGGACAGCTCACCGACGCTGATCGATCCGACTGTCGCGGTTGTGAAATTACCGGTGACGTTGTAGTCGTGTGCCGTGGCCACGATGTCGACGGGGACAAACTTCGCAGCCATGTCCTCGCGCCACTGTTCGCAACCTCCGCCGCTATCGGCAGGTGACGCGTATGTCGCCGTATCTTGTGGCCGTTCGGTCACACCCGTTCCACTATCCCTTCCGCCGAAGTCCGTGTAGGGCAAACCGCATTGTCGACTACGCACAGACGTTCACAGCGATTCTACCGTCATGCTGCTCAGCGCGAATGAAAGCAACCTTGCCGCCACGTACCGACGCTAACGCCCCTGTGCGATCGAGTGGACCAACAGCGTTGCCGAAGGGCCGAGCGACACGAAAATGGCCCCCGGAGAATTCTCCGAGGGCCATCTCACTTTGTAGCGGGGACAGGATTCGAACCTGCGACCTCTGGGTTATGAGCCCAGCGAGCTACCGAGCTGCTCCACCCCGCGTTGGTAAATGCCAGGTTACCGAACACGTACGAGGCTTACCAAATCGCGGCTCGGCGAGAGCGAAAGCCCAGCTCAGTGCGAGGGCGGATTGAGCCCGTATCGCTGTGCGATGTCGTCCATCCAGTCCGGTGTCCCGTAGGTCAGCCCATACTTGATCGCCAATGCATCGAATTCCGGCGTCTCGTGCAGTGGCTTGCCCGTCGCGTCGTTCGCGTGCTCGAGGAGCAACTCCCCCAGCTCACGGAAGTAGTTCTCGAACCCGCCGGGAGTGATGATCTCGACGATGCGACCGGGCTCGGTGCCGGCATTCCACATCGCGTGCATCTGCCCGCGCGGCTTGGTGATGTAGCCACCGGGGCCGAGGACTACTTCACTGTCGTCGGACCGGAAGCCGATCTCACCGGCGAGCACGATGGAGTGCTCGTCCTCGCGGGTGTGGCGGTGCGCCGCGGAGATGAAGCCGACCTCGAACGGATGCTCGACGATGGACACCTCGCCGTTGTTGTTTTTGCCGGAGAGCTTGAACACCGCCCCAAAGCCTGGGATGGCGACGGAATCGCCCTCGCCGGGCTGCACCACCGAAACCCCGATTTGATTCACGTTGGCCATCTGATCTGCCCTCTCGTGTAGCGTCCCGAATCCGATGGTCCGCTGAAATCCCTTAAACTGCACCATTTTCGGACTTGAGCAGCCAGGCTTGTTTCTCCAAGCCGTCGATGATCGCGTGCAGGATGTCGGCGGTCGAGGGATCGGCGGCGTCGACGTCGTCGTGCACGGCGCGCATAGTGCCCACGACAGCGTAAATCCGGTTGGTGACCATGTCGACCGTTTCGGCGGCGCCGACGAGACCTGGCGGGATCGCGGGAACGGACGTCGTTGCAACGATCGTGTCTGAGCGCCCATCGGGTTGAGGGGTTATTCGGGCCAGGTGTTGTTGAGAATGACGTCGACGAAGTTGTCGCGGGCGAATGACGGGTCGAAGTACGCGAGCACGTCGTCGTTAACGGTGCCGGAGGTGCTCTGCGGGCGGTGCTTCATTGCGTCGTTGAACGCCGTCAGGATGCGCTGCTTGAAATTCGGACGCGGGTGAGCCGCAGTGACCGCGGCAAGCGCTTCGGGAGAAAGCTCGTCGCGGTCGATGCCCAGCACGTCGGTTTCGACGCCAGCGGTCACCAAGGCGACGTCGGGTTCCAGGAACTCCGGGATCCCGGGAGTGGTGTGCAAGGCGATGCTCAACCACACCTTGTCGGCGTCGGCTTTATCGACCCCATAGTCCAGCAGGAACTTCCGCGCCGCATTGGCGCCGTCGACCTCGAAGCGCAGCTGCGAGTTTCGGTAGCGCTCGGTGAGGCCCAGGTCGTGGAACATTGCCCCGGCGTAGAGCAACTCCAAGTTCGGTTCCAGTCCGCGCCGTCGTCCCTGCAGCGCACCGAAGAGGAACACCCGCCGGGAGTGATTGAAGAGCAGGTCGTCTTCCGCATCGTGGATGTAGGTAGTGATGTCGCGCGCCAGTGGTGTGTTGGGTATGGCGATGTCGGCGATGGTGTCCAGCGACTGAATATCCATGGTCTCGTCTCCTCGGGTGATCTTGGCTATTAGTTTGCGGGGCCCCGGTTTATCCGACCGTTGGTATTCGTGCCGTCTTCTCCACAAAATGCGACACACCGGGTTCGCCGTCGTCACCTCGTCCGGGTGAGCGCAACCGCCCGCTCGGCGCCCGCGGTGAAACGCGGATAGCGCAGCCAGTGTGCAGTCGTGGCACATTGGCGCCCACGGCCGATCTGCCATGTTTCCCACAAAAAGCGACATAATCGGTCTATGGGTGACGCCGGGACGCTCTCGCGGGTGGTGGTAATCGTCGTCTTCGACGAAGTTACGCTTCTGGATGTCGCAGGAGCGGCCGAGGTCTTCGTCGAAGCCAACCGATTCGGCGCCAACTACCAGCTCAAAATCGCGTCGGTGGATGGGTGTGACGTGACGACCTCGATCGGGACCCGGTTGGGCGTCACCGACAGCATTTCGTCAATCGATTCCGCCGATACCGTGCTGGTCGCCGGCAGCGATAACCTGCCCAGGCGAGCGATTGATCCCGCGCTTGTCGACGCCATCAGATCGGTCTCGGCACGGACCCGGCGGATGGCGTCCATTTGCACTGGGTCGTTCATCCTCGCCCAGGCCGGGCTCCTCAGTGGCCGGCGCGCCACCACGCACTGGCACGATGCCCGGTTATTTGGCCGGGCCTTCCCGGATATCACCGTCGAGCCGGATGCGATATTCGTCCGCGACGGCGATATCTTCACGTCGGCTGGGGTGTCGTCGGGCATCGACCTAACGCTGGCGTTGGTCGAAATGGATTATGGGACCGAACTGGTCCGCGACGTGGCTCGGTGGTTGGTCGTCTATCTCAAACGCGCGGGCGGCCAATCACAATTCTCGGTGTTGGTTGAGGCCGAGCCACCGCCACAGTCACCGCTGCGCGCGGTCACCGAAGCGGTCGCGGCCAACCCCGCCGCCAACCACAGCGTGAAGACGCTTGCGGCCCAAGCCTCGTTGAGTACGCGGCAGCTGACCCGGCTATTTCAGTCCGAGCTCGGCACCACCCCGGCCCGCTACGTCGAAATGGTGCGCATCGATGCCGCCCGCGCCGCACTCGACGCCGGCCGCACCGTCACCGACACCGCGCGCCTCGCCGGCTTCGGCAGCGCAGAAACCCTCCGGCGGGTGTTTGTCGACTACCTGGGCGTCTCGCCCAAGGCCTACCGCGACAGATTCCGGACGGCAACGGCTTAGCCCAAGTTGGCCGGATTCAACAGATCCGACAGGCCGACGCGCTGCAACATCTCAGCCCTGAGCCGATCCAGCACCGCAAAGCCGACGTCGGCGCCGTCCTGAGCCGGATCGATGTGAACCCGGAACGGGCGCTTGCCAAATGGGGTTCCGACCACGCTGACGAGCGCGTCGGCAACCACGGATACATCGGCGTCCGCAGGCACGATGGTGTTGAAGGCCTCCTGAACACGAGCTCCGAAATCCGGATAGGGTCCCGCTTCGTACTCGGCGAGCACCGCCTGGTCGCCGGGCGCGCCGGCGTTGGCAAAGTGGTTGGTACCACTGGTGAATGCGCCGGGCACAATGATCGACGTCTCGATGCCCCACCGACTCAGTTCGCGCGCATAGGACACGGCCAGTGAGTCCATCGCGGCCTTGGCGGCGAAGTACGGCGCCAAATACGGTGGCGTGCCCCCGGCCGAGCTGCTGCTGGATACCCACACGAGAAGCCCCTGCTGCTGGCGTCGCATGTGTGGCAGCACGGCCCGGTTGGCCCGTTGCGTGCTCACCACGTTGACATCGTAGAGCTGTGCCAGCTGTTCCGGCGTGAACGCCTCGGCCGGGCCGAACACCATGTGTCCAGCGTTGTGGACCAGCACATCGATGCGGCCATCGGCGTTGACGACGTGTTCGATAGCGGCATCCACCGAAACCTGGGACTGCACATCCATTTCGACGGTCCGCAGGTCTACGCCATTCTCCTTGGCGAAGTTGCTGACGGCTTCGACCTGAGAGGCGTTGCGGCCGTTGATGTCACGCATCGACGCGTAGACGGTGTGGCCGGCGAGCGCCAACGCTTCGGCGCTGAGCCGACCGAACCCGCTCGATGCGCCGGTGACCACGATGACGTGACCCATAGCGATCTACTTCGCGCTGTTGTACTTGGTGATGGCGTCGTCGAGCCGCTGCAGCGCTGCGCCGTAGCCGGCGAAATCACCCTTCTTCTGCGCATCGCGTGCAGCGCCGATCGCCGTCTGAATCTCCTGCAAGGCAGCCGCTTTGGCCGGCGACAACGTCGTCGATCCGTCCGGAGCCGGCGGCACTGCCGCTGGCGGCGCCGGTGAGCCCGGCACCGCTGCCGGCGATGGTGGATTCCCGGGCGGAGTCTGGGGTGCACCGGCATCGGTGGGAACAATCCCCGTCGCGGCCGCACCCGCACCGGGCCCGAACAACCCGGTAAGTGCGTCACCGACCGTCGGACCGTAACCGATCTTGTCGTTGTACATCATCGCTACCCGGATCAACCGCGGGTACGACGAGGCGGCGTCACTGGCCCCCGGAGACGCGTAAACGGGTTCGACGTAAAGCAGCCCACCCTGAGCCACCGGCAGCGTCAACAAGTTGCCCCACCGGATTCGGTTCTGGTTGTCACGCCCGATCACACCGAGGTCTTGAGATACCGCCGGATCGGTGGTGATCGCGTTATTGGCCAGCTTGGGACCGTTGACCTGACCCGGGATGGTCAGCACCGTGATCTTGCCGTACGTCGCGGGATCGGAGCTGGCACTGATGTAGGCGGCCAGATAATCGCGTTTGAATCTGTTCATCGCGCTAGTCAACTGGTACGAGGCCGAGTTATCTTGCTTCGCAATGTTTTTCGCGACGATGTAGTACGGCGGCTGATAGCTGCTTGCGGTCGGATTCGGGTCGAGCGGCACATCCCAGAAATCTGAGGTGGAGAAGAATGTCACGGGGTCGTTGACGTGATACTTCGCCAGCAGCATCCGCTGCACCTTGAACAGGTCCTCGGGATAACGCAGATGCTCGGCAAGCTCGGGACTGATGTCACTCTTGGGCTTGACCGTCCCCGGGAAAACCCGCATCCAGGCTTTCAGCACCGGGTCTTGTTCGTCTTGCTGGTAGAGCGTCACGGTCCCGTCGTAGGCGTCAACCGTGGCCTTCACCGAATTGCGGATGTAGGAGACCTGCTTGTCGGGACCCAGCCGGTTGAACGCCACCTCGGTGGAGTCGGCTGTCGCGGACTCCAGGGAAGTGAGTTCGGAGTACGGGTAATTGTCCAAAGTGGTGTAGCCGTCGATGATCCACACCAGGCGTTTGTTCACGATCGCCGGGTACACGGAGCTGTCGGTCGTCAGCCACGGCGCCACCGCCTCCACCCGAGCCGCCGGGTCACGGTTGAACAGGATCTTGCTGTTGGAGCCGATCACGTTGGAAAACAAGAAGTTTCGCTCGGCGAATTTTGCGGCGAACACGCTGCGGGATAGCCAGTCGCCAATCGGGACTCCCCCGAGCCCGGTGTAGGTGTAGTTCTTGGTCTCGGTGTTGGTCTCGTAGTCGTATTCCCGGTCGGCGCCACTCTTTCCGACGATCGCGTAGTCGGCCGACGCGTTGGCGATGACGGGTCCGAAGTAGATGCGCGGCTGGTCCAGCGGCGCCGGCCCGTCGGACACCACGCTGCCGTTGGCCCCGACCACGTTGGCCAGAAACTCCGGATAGCCACCGTTCTGGGTGGGGTCGTTAGCGATGCCCCGCACGGTATTGGCCGGCGACGCGATGAAGCCGTTGCCGTGGGTGTAGACGGTGTGCCGGTTGATCCAGTCACGCTGGTTGTCGATCAGCCGGTCCGGGTTGAGTTCTCGGGCCGCGACCACATAGTCGCGCAACGAGCCGTTGCGGTCCAGGTAGCGGTCGATCGACAGCTGATCGGGGAAGTAGTAGAAGTTCTTACCCTGCTGAAATTGGGTGAACGCCGGGCTGATGATCGTGGGGTCGAGCAAGCGGATGTTGGAGGTGGTCGCGCGGTCGGCGGCGACCTGCTGTGCGGTGGCCTGGTTGTCGCCGCTGTAATTGCGATAGGTCACCGAGTCGGACGTCAGCCCATACGCTTGCCGCGTCGCCGTGATGCTTCGGCCGATGTATTCGCTTTCCTTTTGCGCGGCATTGGGTCTCACGCTGATCTGCTCAACGACCAACGGCCACCCGGCGCCCACGATCAGTGACGACAGCAACAACAGAACCAGGCCGATGGCCGGAATCCGCAAGTCCTTCAGCGCGATCGCAGAAAAGACCGCAGCAGCGCAAATCACCGCGATCGCCATCAGGATCAGCTTCGCCGGCAACACCGCATTGATATCGGTATATCCGGCACCGGTGAACGGCTTGCCGCCGCGCGTGTGCGACAACAGCTCATAGCGGTCCAGCCAATAGGCAAAGGCTTTGAGCAATACCAGCATGCCGACCAGGCTCACCAATTGAATCCGTGACGAGCGACTTACGGCGCCGGAACGGCCCGAGAGCCGAATGCCACCAAAGATGTAGTGCGCCAGGAGGTTCGCGACGAAAGCCAGGAATACCGACACGAACATGTAGCTGAGCACCAGCCGGTAGAACGGCAGCTCGAACGCGTAGAAGCCGAGGTCCTTACCGAACTGCGGATCCTTGATCCCGAAGTCTCCGCCGTGCAAGAACAGCTGGATGCGCACCCAATAGCTCTGTGCGACAACGCCGGCCAATAGGCCAATTGCCGCCGGGATACCGATGGCCACCAGCCGCAACCGTGACATGACCAGGGTGCGATAGCGCGCTACCGGATCGTTGTCGTTACTCGGGACGAAGACCGGGCGGGTGCGGTAGGCCACCGCGAGCCCGGCGAAGACGATGCCGCCGACCAGCAGGCCGGCGATAAAGAACACCACGATGCGGGTCACCAGCACGGTGGTGAACACCGAGCGGTACCCGAGCTCGCCGAACCACAACCAGTCGACGTAGGCGTCGATGAGTCGCGGGCCGGCAAGCAGCAGCGCGATCACACCGAGCGCGATCAAGATCAGAATCCGGCTGCGCCGAGTCAGCTTCGGCATCCGTGCGGTGGGCCGCATCCCCACTAGCTACGCTCCCTGATCGATGTGGCTGTTATCCATTTAGTTGCCGGTTGTTGCCGGTTTTCCTGGACGGTCACAACTGTACGCACTCCCAGCCCGCAGAATCGCCTGCTAACAGCTCGGTGCCTGACCTCCTTGTTGGATCGCGTGTAGCGCGTCCACCGCTTGGGTGAGGGTCTCGACCTTGACCAAGCGCAAGCCGCGCGGATTGTCCGAGGTCGCCTCGTAACAATTCTTCGCGGGCACCAGAAACACCGTGGCGCCGGCCTCCTGGGCGGCGACCATCTTGTGCGTGATGCCACCGATTTGGCCGACCTTGCCGTCGGACGAGATAGTTCCGGTCCCCGCGATGAACGTCGAGCCGGCCAGATCGCCGGTGGTCAGCTTGTCGACGACCGCCAGGCTGAACATCAGGCCAGCCGAGGGCCCGCCCACGTTGGCCAGGTTGAAGTCCACCGAGAACGGTGCCCAGGGCGCGTCGAGCACCGCGACACCCATGAAGCCGTAATCGCGGTCTTTGTTTGTGCCAAGGGTGATTTGCGCGACGCCGGCCGGCTCATTCTTGCGGCGGAAGTCGATCGTCACCACCTGGTCGGGCTTGGTGTTCTTCAGCAATCCGGTGAACTGCTCGACGTTGATCACCGGGGTGCCGTTGACCGCGTCGATCGCGTCACCGGCCTTCAGCTTGCCCATCGACGGGCCGGGGTCGGTGACGGTCGCGACGGTGATTGCGGGCGCGTATTTCAGAAAGCCGAGCGCGGCATAGGCGGCGCTGTCCTCGGATTCTTTGAAGTCGGCGTTGTTGGCCTTGTCGACGTCGTCGCGTGACTTGCCGGGCGGGTAGATGAGGTCGCGCGGTACCAGCTGCTCCTGCCCGGAGAACCACAGTGTGAGGGCTTCGCCCAGGGTCAGATCGTCGCGTTGGGACACCGTCGTCATGTTGAGATGACCGGTCGTGGGGTGAGTTTGGGTGCCTTCGATCGCGACCACCTGCTTGCCGTCGACCTCACCGAGCGTGTCGAAAGTCGGGCCGGGGCCCAGCGATACAAACGGCACGGTCACCACCGCAAGCAACACGCCGAAGACCAGGATCGGCACCAGCGCGACCATCAAGGTCAGAATCCGCCTGTTCACGCCGCTTACCCTAACCGGACGCGGCTCTGCCTCGTTCAGCTACAAGCACGACGGCGGATGCGGCCTTCTGTTCCGGTGGTGAGTACCGTTGAGTCCATGGCTGACGTGCCTTTCGGCTTCTCTCATGGAGACGACCCCGAGCGCGACAAGCATGGGAAGAACGATCCCGAATCCGGCTCGGGCGCCTCGGACCCGCTGGGCGCATTCGGCATGGGCGGGGATTTCAACATGGGTGACCTGGGCCAAATCTTCACCCAGCTGGGTCAGATGTTCAGCAACGCAGGCACGACGCCGGCCGGGGGCAACCCGTCGGGACCCGTCAACTACGAACTGGCCCGGCAGGTCGCGTCCAGCTCGATTGGCTTTGTCGCACCGATCCCGGCCACGACGAACTCCGCGATCGCGGACGCGGTACACCTCGCCGACACCTGGCTCAACGGCGTCACCGCGCTGCCCGCCGGCACCACCAAGGCGGTCGGCTGGAGCCCCAATGACTGGGTAGACAACACCCTGGCGACCTGGAAGCGGCTGTGCGACCCGATGGCGCAACAGATCTCGACGGTGTGGGCGTCCTCGCTGCCCGAGGAGGCCAAGGGCATGGCCGGCCCGCTGATGGCGATGATGTCGCAGATGGGCGGCGTGGCATTCGGCTCGCAGCTGGGCCAGGCGCTGGGGCGGTTGTCCCGCGAGGTGCTGACGTCGACTGACATCGGTCTGCCGCTGGGGCCCAAGGGCGTGGCGGCGATCATGCCGGACGCGGTGGAGGCATTTGCCTCCGGGCTCGAACAGCCCCGCAGCGAGATCATGACGTTTCTGGCCGCCCGTGAGGCGGCCCACCACCGGCTGTTCAGCCACGTTCCCTGGTTGGCCAGCCAGCTGCTGGGCGCCGTCGAGGCCTACGCCATGGGCATGAAGATCGACATGAGCGGGATCGAGGAGCTGGCGCGCGACTTCAACCCCGCCTCACTGTCCGATCCTGCGGCGATCGAGAACCTGCTCGGCCAGGGCGTCTTCGAGCCCAAGGCCACACCGGCGCAGACCCAGGCACTGGAACGGCTGGAGACGCTTCTCGCACTGATCGAGGGCTGGGTGCAAGTCGTGGTGACCGCGGCCCTGGGCGACCGGATTCCGGGCGCGGCCGCGCTCAGCGAGACACTGCGCCGGCGCCGGGCCAGCGGAGGCCCGGCCGAGCAGACATTCGCCACGCTGGTCGGCCTGGAGTTGCGGCCACGCAAGCTGCGCGAAGCCGCCGCGCTGTGGGAGCGCCTGACGGAGGCCGCCGGTGCGGACGCCCGCGACGCCGTCTGGCAACACCCCGATCTGCTACCCGGCGCGGACGATCTCGACGGGCCGGCCGGCTTCATCGACCGGATCATCGGTGGTGACACCAGCGGTATCGACGAAGCCATCGCCCGGCTCGAGCAAGACGACCCCGGCCCAGACGGCGGGCCGGTAGATCGCGGTTAGCCGGCTGGCGCGGTAACGACGATCGATTCCTGCCCGATTTTCCAAGCAGTCATGAATTTACCGATGCTGACCTTGGTGTCGGCGTGGTCGGCGTAGGGGTCGTTGAGGTGAACGGTCTCGTTGTTGGCGTCGATCCCGGTGACAACAAGTAGGTGATCGGGCGCTGTGCGCTGGTCGTCGCTGCCCAAGATGGTTCCGGAATTGACCCAGGCGATGAGCTTGCGGTTGGCCCCGAGGTACTGCTCGAGCATGGGCAGACCCACCTCCTCGGGGTGGGCGTCATAGGTCATGTGCGATTTGATGCCGTAGTGGTCGAGCAGCACGACCGTGTCGGCCATGTCGATGCCACCCTTCGCGGTTTCGTCGCCCGGGTCGCCGGTGGGGAGGTAAATCGGACCGTCGCGGATCACCGAGGGAGTGTTCTGGGCCAGCTTGATGATCTGCTTCTCCGTCGGAGCATTGCCGGTGACTTCGCCGACCACGTCGGCCACCGAAGCCAGACCGCAGGTGTCCTCGAGCGATTGCTGCACCCAATACTTGGCGGCCGCCTCCGGGTCGCCGTACACACCGCTGGCGGTCGTACTCGTCCGCGCCGTCGACGACGGGTTGCCGATGGCGGTGGTCGGTGACGTCGTCGCCGCGGGCATCGACGGTGCCGCCGGGCCACACGACGATAGTGACCAAATGCCGGCCATGCCGATGCAAGCGCCCACCAGGGCAGTGCGCACCGCGGTTGCCAACCGAGAGTTGAACATATTCCCTCGCGAAGATCAGTAGGACAGTCGGTTCGTCAGCAAAGTAGCACCGTCAGCAAACATTTGGCGCGGAATCAAATACCACCCCGACAGGGACTACTACCTCGATATCGTGCGCTCCGATAGGGCGAGCTGCCGCGCAGAGCAGGTTCACAGCGAATGCTAGATTACGTTACTGCACTCGCGCTGGATAAGGGGTTCCGTCGTGGATTGTGGTTTGCTGCCGCCGGAGGTCAATTCCGGGTTGATGTATGCCGGTCCCGGGGTGGGGCCGATGCTGGCGGCCGCGGCCGGCTGGGATGCGGTTGCCGCCCAGCTGGAATCCGCTGCGAGCGGCTACGCCTCAGAGATCTCCGGGCTCACCGGCCGATGGTTTGGCCCGTCGTCGACGTGGATGGCGGCCGCCGCCGCACCGTATATCGCGTGGCTGCAGGCCAACGCCGCCCAAGCCGTCCAGACCTCGGCGCAGGCGTATGCGGCGGCGGCCGCCTATGAGGCGGCGTTCGCGATGACGGTGCCTCCACCGGTGATCGCGGCCAACCGGTCGCTGTTGATGGCGCTGATCGCGACGAATTTCTTCGGGCAGAACACTCCCGCGATCGCGGCCACCGAAGCCCAATACGCCGAGTACTGGCTCCAAGACGCCACCGCCATGTACGGCTACGCCGCCTCGGCCGAAGCCGCCAGCACCTTGACGTCGTATGACGAGCCGCCCCGCACCACCAACGACACCGGGCGGGCCGCCCAGGCCCGCGTGCTGACCCAAACCACTGCCAACACCACCAGCGGCCAGACCCAGGCCGCAATGCAGCAGCTGACGTCGACCAACGTCGCGGCCCAGACCGTCGACGTGCCCATCCCCGAGGGCGGCACCGCCAGCGTCCCGGCCGGCAGCACGGTCACCATCGGGACCGGCACTCAGCTGGTCGTCGACAGCGGCTCGGTCACCATCACCATCCCAGCCGGCGGGGGCGTCAATGTCCTTGCCCTTTCCCCCGTCATCGTCAACCCCGGCAGTACATTTTTCGCCGCGTCCGGATGGCTGGGAGTGGCCGATGGGACCATCTTCACCCCCACGTCCAGCGCCATCACCCTCACTCCCGTGGGCGGGCCCACCGGGGTGGGCATCGGCTCGCTCCTAGGCAGTGGCTCCGTCACGATCGGTGCCCAATCCGGCGTCATGACCCTGGGCAGCACCGTCACCGGTCTCGTCGGCTCCACCGGCGCGACGATCACCAACGTGGCCGGCACCGTCGCCTACACCGCCCCCACCTCCGGCTTGTCCGGCGCGTTGGCGGCGGCAGCCCCGCTGAGCAGCTCGCCAGGCCTGGCGGGAACCGCGGGAATCCAGCCTCAACTCAATGCGGAAGGGCTTGCGGAATGGGCTCGCGCCATTTCCGGTGCTGAAGTCGCGGTGGGGGCAGCCGGCTGAGTTATCCGATGGACGGCGCCTTGTGGGCTTGGGGATGGCCGGGCTGGGAAATGGTGAGCGTCATGACCGGAGCGGCGCTGGTCCAGCACCGGCAAAGAGTCGGTGGGCCCGAATCGGTTGATTTGTTGTCGGGCTGTCGGTCTACGCAGAGCTTCTTCGTCGTATAGATGGACAAGGAGAACGCAATGAACATCATGAGGCTCAACGACATCGCACGCCAGCTCATCGGTTCCAGCCCTGCAACGCTGGTCACGATCAATCGCGACGGCAGCCCGCAAATCAGCGTGGTCTGGATGACGGTGCAGAGTACGGCCGACGGCGGCGATGAGCTGGTCACCGCTCATCTGCAGGAGCATCAGAAGATCCGCAACATCCGGCGCGATCCCCGCGTGGCGGTGACCATCGTCTCCACCGACCGCAGCGGGCCACAGACGCCGTATCTGTCGATCAAGGGCACAGCGCACGTCGAGGAGGGCGGTGCTCCCGAACTGCTCGACGAGATCGCCATGACCATCTTCGGCCCGGGCACCGGATTCCCGCCGCCCGACGCACCCCCCGGATATCTGACTCACATCACGATCGAAAAGGTCGGCGGCGTGGGCCCGTGGGCGACCTGAACGTATCTGCCAGCCGCGGCACGGACGGGGATCGCAGGACCGCGCCCGGCTGGCTGAGCCTGTGGATAACTGATCGGGGCAGCTGCCCGACCGTGGCACAGTCCGACTCATGCCGCGCGTCGCCCTTTATGCGCTGGACCCCGCGCTGCCGGTGCTGCTGCGCCCCGACGGCGCCGTGCAGGTGGGCTGGGATACCCGCCGGGCCGTACTCATCCGCCCACCCGGCGGCCTGGCCGCGGCGGAGCTGGCCACGCTGCTGCGCTCCATGCGCTCCCCCGCACCGATGCGCGAGCTACAGCAACAGGCCCTCGACCACGGACTACGGGACGCTGACCGCCTGACGGACCTCGTCGCGCACCTGGTGGTTCGGGTGCGAGACGGCACCGGCCTGGTCGGACCCCTGGTCATCCCCGGCGTCACCAGCTGCCTGAGCTGGCACTAACTGGAACCACCAACCGCCGCAAGAACCGAGAAGCCTGGTTCCCAGTGGACTTTCAGCTAGATGTTACGAAATCGTTATGCAATCGGCGTTTATCCCCTTACTGCACCTGAGCTGAATAAAGGATCCCGCCGTGGATTATGGATTGCTGACGCCGGAGGTCAACTCCGGTCGCATGTATGCCGGCCCCGGATCGGGACCGATGCTGGCGGCTGCGGCGGCCTGGGACGCGATCGCCGCCCAGTTGGAATCCGCTGCGGCGGGCTACTCCTCGCAAATCTCCGACCTGACCGGACTGGCCTGGTTCGGGCCGTCGTCGATGGCGATGTCCGGCGCGGCGGCGCCATATATCGCCTGGCTGAACGCCGGCGCCGCCCAGGCCGCGCAAACCTCCGCCCAGGCCTACGCGGCGGCCGCCGCCTACGAGGCGGCGTTCGCGATGACGGTGCCCCCACCGGTCATCTTGGCCAACCGGTCACTGTTGATGGCGCTGATCGCGACCAATTTCTTCGGCCAGAACACCGCGGCCATCGCCGCGACCGAAGCCCAGTACATGGCGATGTGGGCGCAAGACGCCGCCGCCATGTATGGCTATGCCGCGGACTCCTCGACCGCGAGCATGTTGACCTCGTTTAGCGGGCCGTCGCAGACCACCAACCAGTCCGGGCAGGGTGATCAGGCCCGTGCGGTAACCCGGAGCGCGGGCAACGCCACCAGCGCCCGCACCCAATCAGTGGTGCAGCTGTCCTCGACCAACACCACGGCGCATACCGTCAACTCCACTACCGCCGCTGGCGTCGACCCGCCCCTGCCAGCGGGCAGCACCGCCAATGTGGCACCCGGCGCCGCCCTCGACATAGGCGTCACCGCTACCGCCAGCAACGGCTACCCCATCACCTTCACATCTGGTGCCTCGGTGAACGCCATCACCCCGCTGCACGTGACCATCTTCGGAACAGTCATTAACCTACCTTCCGGCGGCGTTAGATTTGGCTTCAGCGGCACGATTACTAGCGGCACCTTTACCGCTGCCGGTGGCGCTTTCACCGTTCCCGGCGGCGGCGTCACCGCCGTTGGGAGCGGCGTCAACGTCACCCTCAACGCCGCCGGCGCAGTGACTGCTATCAACACCGGCGCCGTCATTACCGGCCCTGCCGTTGTCCCCGTCGTCCCGAGCGCGTCTAGCGGGTTGGCGCCGGCGCCCGCGGCAAGCGCGCTGAGCAGCTCACCAGGTCTGGCGGGGACCGCAGGGATTCAACCCCAGCTTGACGTGGATGGGCTTCTGGAATGGGCTCGCACCATATCCGGCGCTGACCTCGTTGCTGACGTGACGGTGGCAGCCGGTTAAGTACCCGGCTCGATGATCGAACCGGGCCTGGCCCCTACGCTTCAAACGTGCGTGATATCGAGGAGATCGACGCCGAACTCGGACTGCTGCTCGCGATTCGCAACATGACGCGGAAGGCAGAAGGTCGCACGCCAAATACGGCGCGGATAGACACGCTGCTCGACGAGCGCTCTGCCGCAACCTTTTCCGGGAACACCCCGGTACTGACGTCGCCGCCGACCTCGCGGCAGGGGCCGGCTAAGGCCTGGCGGTCCTGTGGATAGCTGAACGGGCCGTTCGGCGCCGCCTGGCACAGTCAGGTGTCATGCCGGCCGCGCCCGCTCTGTATGCGCTGGACCCGGCGCTGCCGGTGCTGCTGCGGCCCGACGGCGCCGTGCAGGTGGGCTGGGATCCCCGCCGGGCCGTACTCATCCGCCCACCGGGTGGGCTGGCGGCGGCCGAGCTGGCCACGCTGCTCCGGTGCATGCGCTCCCCTGTACCGATGCGCGAGCTACAGCAACAGGCCCTCGACCACGGACTACGGGACGCTGACGGGCTGGCACACCTGGTCGCGCAGCTGGTGAGCGCAGGTGTCGTGGCTCGCGGGTTCCGGCAGACCGGTGGCCGGGCAGCCTCGATCCGGATCCACGGCCGTGGGCCGCTGTCGGACCTGCTGATGGAGGCACTGCGCTGTTCGGGAGCGCGGGTAGCGCACAGTAGCCAGCCGCATGCCGCGGTGTCGCGCGCCGCCGTGGATCTGGTGGTGCTCGCCGACTACCTGGTGGCGGATCCGCGCATGGTGCGCGATCTGCACAGCCAGGGCGTCGCGCACCTGGTGGTTCGGGTGCGAGACGGCACCGGCCTGGTCGGACCCCTGGTCATCCCCGGCGTCACCAGCTGCCTGGGCTGCGCCGACTTACACCGCAGCGACCGTGACGCCGCGTGGCCGGCTGTCGCGGCCCAACTGCGCGAGACCGTCGGAGTGGCCGATCGGGCCACCCTGCTGGCGACCGCGGCACTGGCGCTCAGCCAGGTGAATCGCGTGATCGCCGCGGTGCGCGGGCACGATGTGGGGGCCGATCCCGGACCACCCCAGGCGCTGGACGCCACTCTGGAATTCGACCTCAACGCCGGGGCCATCGTCACGCGGCGATGGACCAGACATCCATTGTGTTCGTGCTGACGCCGTGACCACCGGTCGTCCTCACAGCTCACTGTTGCCTAGATCATCACCGACGCGGGGGTTTCGTCATGGATGATGGGGTTGTGTCAGACATCAAACGGGGGCGTGCGGCGCGCAACGCGAAGCTTGCCAGCATCCCGGTCGGCTTTGCCGCGCGGTCCGCGCTGGGCTTCGGTAAGCGGCTGACCGGTAAGTCGAAGGACGAAGTCCAGGCCGAGTTGCTGGAGAAGGCCGCCAACCAGCTGTTCACCGTGCTTGGCGAGCTCAAGGGCGGAGCGATGAAGGTCGGCCAGGCCCTGTCGGTGCTGGAAGCCGCGATTCCGGAAGAGTTTGGCGAGCCGTACCGCGAAGCGTTGACGAAGCTGCAGAAGGACGCCCCGCCGCTGCCCGCCGACAGGGTGCACCGGGTGCTCGACGCGCAGCTGGGCACCAAATGGCGAGATCGGTTCAGTTCCTTCGACGACACCCCGGTGGCCTCGGCCAGCATCGGCCAGGTGCACAAGGCGGTGTGGTCCGACGGCCGCGACGTGGCCGTCAAGATCCAGTACCCGGGTGCCGACGAGGCACTGCGCGCCGACCTCAAGACGATGCAGCGGATGGTCGGGGTGGCTAAACAGCTCGCGCCGGGCGCCGACATCCAGGGCGTGGTCAACGAGCTGATCGAGCGCACCGAGATGGAACTCGATTACCGGCTGGAGGCCGACAACCAGCGCGCATTCGCCAAGGCGTATCGCGACCACCCGCACTTCGCAGTACCGGGCGTGGTGGCCAGCGCACCCAAGGTGGTCGTCCAGGAGTGGATCCAGGGCGTACCGATGGCCGAGATCATCCGCGATGGCACGCCCGAGCAGCGCGACCTGATCGGCAGCCGGCTCCTCGAACTCACCTTCGACGCGCCGCGCCGGCTGCAGATGCTGCACGGCGACGCACACCCCGGAAACTTCATGCTGCTGCCCGACGGTCGGATGGTCGTCATCGACTTCGGTGCCGTCGCGCCCATGCCCGGTGGTTTTCCGATCGAGCTCGGGATGACTATCCGGTTGGCCCGCGAGAAGAACTACGACCTGCTGTTGCCGACGATGGAAAAAGCCGGCTTCATCCAGAAAGGCCAGGACGTGTCGGTGCGCGACATCGACGACATGCTGCGCCAGTACGTCGAACCGGTCGAGGTCGAGGTCTTCCACTACACCCGTAAGTGGCTGCAGAAAATGTCCAGCATCGAGATCGACCGCTCGGTGTCGCAGATCCGGACGGCCCGGCAGATGGACCTACCGCCCAAGCTGGTGATCCCGATGCGGGTGATCATGTCGGTGGCCGCAATACTCTGTCAGCTGGATGCGCACGTGCCCATCAAGGCGCTGTCCGAAGAGCTGATCCCCGGCTTCGCCGAGCCCGACCCCGTGGTGCTCTAAGCAGCCACCGCACCCTTGCGAGGACGCCCGCGCGGACGTTTGTAATCCACAATCGCACCCCGCTCGAATATCTCGCCGCCCCAAACACCCCACGGTTCGGCACGGTCCAGCGCCGCCGCCAGGCATTGCCGCCGGACCGGGCAATCCGTGCAGAGCGTCTTGGCGCGCTCCAGGTCAGCCGGGGTCTCAGCGAACCATAGGTCGGGATCGCCGGCGTGACATGGCAACACCGGCGGCGGTTGTCTGGGGACTGTCAGTGCCGACATGTCCTGCTCACCTGCTTCCTGGTTGGGTGTCCTTCTTTGGTGATCCGGACCAGGTTGCGGGCTTTGAAAACTGCCGACCCAAAAAGTATGGCCACGGATCCTTGTGACTGCGGGTCCGTGGCCATGTGGTGTAAACGGGGTAGTTAGGTCAGACCCCAATCCACGGACGCGTCAGTCGCGGCGGCGGCGCGATGCTTAAGCGCGGCCGCCGGCGTAGCGGCGGTGTGGGCGGCATGGGAGGTCCCCGCGGTCAGCACGGCGCCGGCCACGCCTACCTCGAACGTGTCGTTGATCATCGTGGCCACCTCCTCGCGCCAGTACGTGTGCCGGCGTTGCGCCGGCAGCAGAATGCGTATCTGAGGATAAATGTTAGCCGACGGCTCTGACAAATGATTTTCTGACCTGCGCGTTTGGCGTCAACGGCCGCGCACGAGCTCCAAGACGTCCGGCCCGTACTGCTCGAGCTTGCGCGCGCCGATGCCCGGTATCGCGACCAGGGCCGCATTGTCGTCGGGCAGCAGCTCGGCGATCGCGATCAGCGTGTTGTCGGTAAAGACGACGTATGCGGGGACCTTCTGCTCCTTGGAGACATCCAACCGCCACGCCTTGAGCCGCAACAACAACTCCTCGTCGACGTCGGCGGCACACGTCTCACACCGCCGCAGCATGACGGCGGTCGGGGTGTTCAGGTCCTTGTTGCAGATCCGGCAGCGGGTGGGGCCCTTAGTGCGCCGGGACTTGCCCGGCGCAGCATCGGCGCGCGTCTGCGGCGCAATGCCGTTGAGGAAACGCGACGGCTTGCGGCTCTGCCGTCCGCCCGGGCTGCGCGACAGCGCCCAGCTGAGCGCCAAATGCACTCGAGCCCGGGTGATCCCGACGTAAAGCAGCCGACGCTCTTCCTCGACCGGCTCGCTCTCGACACCGTGCGACAGCGCGTGCGAGATGGGCAGCGTGCCGTCGGCCAATCCGACCAGGAACACCGCATCCCATTCCAGACCCTTGGCAGCGTGCAACGAAGCCAGGGTGACGCCCCGCACCACCGGCGCGTGCCGCGCGTCGGCCCGGATCCGCAATTCGGCCACCAGACCCGGCAGATCCAGCTCCGGACGCTGCGCCACCTCGTCGTCGACCAGCTCGGCCAACGCGGTCAGCGCCTCCCAGCGCTCCCGGGCCCGGGTGCCGACGGGTTCCTCGGGCGTCAGACCCAGCGGTTCCAGGACCGCGCGGACCACCTCGGGCAATGGGCCCTCTGCGGCGCGCTCGGCAGCGCGCCGCAGGGCCACCATCGCCTGCTTGATCTCCTGACGGTTGAAGAAACCCTCGCCACCGCGAACCTGGTAGGCGATACCCGCCTCGGTCAATGCTTCCTCGTAGATCTCGGACTGTGCATTGACGCGGTAGAGCACCGCGATTTCGGACGGCGCGGTGCCGGATTCGATCAGCCCGGCGATCGACTTGGCCACCGCGGCCGCCTCAACGGTTTCGTCGGGATGCTCCCGAAACGATGGCGCCGGACCCGGCGCACGCTGGCCGGACAGCTGCAGCTTGCTGCCCGCGACGCGGCCGCGTGCCGCGGCGATCACCTGGTTAGCCAGCGACACGACCTGCGGGGTGGAACGGTAGTCGCGCTCCAGGCGCACCACCGTGGCGTCCGGAAACTGCCGCGAAAAGTCGAGCAGGAACCGGGGTGAGGCCCCGGTGAACGAGTAGATGGTCTGGTTGGCGTCGCCGACAACCGTCAGGTCATCGCGATCGCCCAGCCACGCCGAAAGCACCCGCTGCTGCAACGGGGTGACGTCCTGGTACTCGTCGACGACAAAGCAGCGGTAGCGGTCGCGAAATTCCTCGGCGACCGCGGCGTCGTTCTCGATCGCGGCCGCGGTGTGCAGCAGCAGGTCATCGAAGTCGAGCAGCGTCACCGTCTCGTCGCGAACCTTGAGGGCCTCGTAGGCGGCGTAGACGTCGGCGATCTTCGTGGCATCCAGCGGGATGTCACGACCCACGGCGGCGACCGCACCCGAATACGCCTCGGGGCTGATCAGCGATGCCTTGGCCCACTCGATCTCGCCGGCCAGGTCACGCACGTCGTCGGTGCCCACATTGAGCCGGATGCGGCTGGCCGCCCTGGCCACGACGGCGAACTTGGTGTCCAGCAGTTGCCAGCCGGTGTCACCGACCACGCGCGGCCAGAAATAGCGCAACTGGCGATGCGCGGCCGAGTGGAAGGTCAGGGCCTGCACGGCGCCGACACCCGACCCGGCCTGCGCGGTGGCGTCCAACGTCCGCAACCGGGACCGCATCTCCCCCGCCGCACGCTGGGTGAACGTGACCGCGAGCACCTGTCCGGCGGCGACATGGCCACTCGCCACCAGCTGGGCGATGCGGTGAGTGATGGTGCGGGTCTTGCCCGTTCCGGCTCCCGCAAGCACACACACCGGTCCGCGCGGTGCCAGCACGGCCTCACGCTGTTCGTCGTCCAGTCCGGCGGTCAGTGGGTCGGTGACCATCGGCATGCCGTCCATCTTGGCAGCGGTCGCCGACAAACCGGGTGTTTCGCCACGCCGAACCTGCGCCACCGCGCCCCCGCACCCGGGTGGTTCCCGCGCGGAACGCATCGTCGCCGGGTTACGTTATCCAGTTATGAGCAACGCTCCACTTACCATTTACACGACGTCATGGTGTGGTTACTGCCACCGGCTCATGACCGTGCTCAAGTCGAACAGAATCCCCTACGAAGCGGTCGACATCGAACACGACTCAGCGGCCGCGGAATTCGTCGGTGCGGTCAACGGCGGCAACCGGACGGTGCCGACGGTGAAGTTCGCCGACGGGTCGACGCTGACCAACCCGAGCGCTGCCGAGGTCAAGGCGAAGCTGGCTCAGGTCGCCGGCTGACTCTGTTCTAGTCACCGACCGCATCGGCTGGCGTCTCAGTCGATCGCAGCCCAGGATTCAATGATCACCCGCGCGATCGAAATCGATCCGGGCAGAAGCAGTTTCGACTCCGATGAACTGCTCCAATCACCGGCATCCAGGGCTGCGCGCACTTCGTCGCGAGTGAACCAGGCCGCCTCGGCGATTTCACCGTCGTTGAACGAGAAGTCCTGGTCGGGGTCGCCCAGCGCATGGAAGCCGACCATCAGCGAGCGCGGAAATGGCCACGGCTGGCTGCCCAGGTAGCGAACATCGCGCACGGTCAGGCCGATTTCCTCGGCGATCTCGCGGACCACGCAGACCTCGAAAGACTCTCCGGCTTCGACGAATCCGGCCAGCAGAGAGAACATTTGCTCGGGCCACGCCGCCTGGCGGGCCAGCACCGCGCGGTCACCGCCGTCGTGCACCAGGCAGATGACCGCCGGGTCGATGCGCGGGAACTCCTCATGGCCGGTGACCGGGTTGACGCGTGACCAGCCCGCCCTGGCCGGCTTCGTCGGCGCACCGTCCACCGCGCTGAACCTGGCCCTCTCATGCCAATTCAGCAGGGCGACCGCCGATGACACCAATTGGCTGCTGGTGTCGTCGAAGATCGGGCCGAGACTGCGCAGGTTCACCACTTCGGTTTGGACGTCGGGATCCTCGGGTGCTCGCAGCGCACCCCGGATGGCCCAGACGTGCCGGCCGTTCTCGATGCGGCCGAGGAATACCGCGTCCGGCGGCGGCTTGTCGCCGCCTCCGGCCGCCGCGCCCAGCACCACGCGTCCGTTGGCGACCAGCACCTGGTTGCGCGAATCCACCCGCAGCAGCACCGCATCCGCCCATCCTGCGGTGGCTGCATCGACATCGGTGCGCAATTGATCGGCCCGGTCGGCGCCCACGCGCGAGAGCAGCGGAACGCTCCGCAGCTGAAAGTCCACTAGTGTCCCGCGTTCCGGATGTAGAGCAGCCGGTCGGTGGCCTCGATGGCGTCCACCTCGGGTGCGCCGATGCGGAGCAGGTGCCCATCACGCACCACGCCGAGCACGATGTCGCGCAGGTGCCGCGGGGATCCGCCGACTTCGCTCGGCTCGACTTCACGTTCGGCGATGGCCAGCCCGGCGTCCGGCGTCAGCAGGTCCTCGATCATCTCCACGACGCTGGGCGTGGTGGTGGCAAGACCGAGCAGCCGACCCGCGGTCTCCGAGGAGACCACCACCGAGTCCGCGCCCGATTGCTGCAGCAGGTGCGAATTCTCGGCCTCCCGGATCGCGGCGACGATTCTGGCCTTGGGCGCGATCTCTCGCGCCGTCAAGGTCACCAGCACGGCGGTGTCGTCACGGTTGGTGGCAACGATGATCGACGAGGCGTGCTGGGCTCCGGCCAGCCGCAAGATGTCGGATTTGGTGGCGTCGCCGTGCACGGTGACCAGACCGGCCGTCGCGGCGTGCTCGAGTGCGCTGCGATCGGTGTCGACGACGACGATCTCACCCTGAGCGGCCTCATCGCTGACCCGGGCGGCGACAGCCCGTTTACCCTTGGTCCCGTACCCGATCACGATGGTGTGGTTGCGCACTCTGTTCCTCCAACGCTGGATCTTCCACCCTTGCCGGGACCGCTCGGAGAGCACCTCGAGCGTCGTGCCGACCAACACAACCAGGAACGCGATCCGCAACGGGGTGAAGACCACCGTGTTGACCAAGCGCGCGGCCTCTGAATACGGGGTGATGTCGCCGTAACCGGTCGTCGAGAGCGACACCGCCGAGAAGTAGAGGCAGTCCAGGAACGTCAGTCGGTCGCCACGTACGTCGCGGTAGCCGTTGCGGTCGAGGTAGACGAGGACCGCGGCGCCGAACAACAACAGCAGCGCGATAACCAGCCGGCGGGTGATGACGCGGGCCGGGCTGCCGTGGTCTTCGGGGATGCGCAGCACGCCGACCAGCAGGTGACCGGGCTGAGTAGTCAGTCTCTCGTCGAGACCCCTCAGTCGTAGCAACCTACCCTTGGGCACAGCGGTCCGTTATCGGCCGAACACCACCGCACGCCACCCGCACGACTCAAATGTAACCACGATCGCCAGCCGGCAGACACTCGATCGGCTCAGACGGCGACCTGCCGCGCGCCCGCGGAGTCAGCAAGCATCGCGGCCAGCTCGGTGGGATCGGGCAGCTCGTCGGGGACAACGGTGACGCCGGTGCGCACGTAATGGAATGCGGTCCGCACCGAGGATTGGGGGCATCCGGACAGCGCCGCCCACGCCAAGCGGTAGACGGCGAGCTGGACGGCGGCCTGTCGCATCGCCTCCGGCCCGCGCGGAGGTTCGCCGGTTTTCCAGTCCACCACGGTGGCGCCGCCGTCGAGTTCGGCGAAGACCGCGTCGATGCGCCCACGCACCACGGTGTCGCCGATGGGCATCTCGAAGGGGACCTCCACGGCGAGCGGCGTGCGGGCCGCCCACGGCGATCGGGTGAATATCGCCTGCAGCGCGGCCAACTCTTCGGTGTGGCCGAGGTCGGCGTCCGCCGCCCCCGGCAGGTCGCCAAGATCGAAAAGCCACTCGGTTCCGTAGAACTGTTGCACCCAGGAGTGAAAGGCATTGCCCAGCAATGCATGTTGGTCCGGGCGAGTCGGCAGGCGATGTACCAACCGCTGCACCGCCTCCGCGGGATCGCGGGCCAGGTCCACCAGCCCGCTGACCGATAATTGGCTGGGCAGGGCGCGGGGCGGTGGCGTCGTCGCTCGCGCACGCTCGGCAAGTAGCGCGTCGACGTCGGCGGCCCAGCCGTCAACGTCGACACCGTCTGCCGTCATGTCCGCCGCCATGGCCCCGGCCACCAGCGCTGCCCCACGCTCGACTTCGGCGCGGCGCCCAGCCAGCGGATCGGCAGGCCAAACCGCTTCGATAACGTCGTCGCGCATGGGGTTTCGTTCACCGTCGGCGGGCGCTGGAGCCCACTGCTCCACCATTCCGCAGGGAGCACCGCCCGCAGCAGACCGGTCGATGACGTCCTTGAGTTCGCACAGGAAGTCCGACGGCCCGCGCGGCTTGACCCCGGTGGGACCCCAGTGATGACCCGAGACCAGCAGCGTGTCCTCGGCCCGGGTGATGCCGACATACAACAGCCGGCGCTCTTCGTCGATGCGCCGCTGATCCAGCTGGCGGCGGTGTTCGGAGATCTTGTCCGACAGCTGCTTTCGGTTGGTCACGTCCGAGAGGTCCATTACTGGGATTCCCAGTGAGCCCGCGGAAGCACGATCGCCGCGCAGCAGCGGAGGCAGCTCGGCGGCATCGGTGAGCCAGCTACTGCGCGACGCGGTCGACGGAAATGTTCCGCCGGACAGGTGGGCCACCGCGACCACTTGCCACTCCAGGCCCTTCGCGGAGTGCACGGTGAGCACCTGGACCCGATCCCGCGCGATGGCCAACGGGGCAGGCGCCAAGCCATTTTCGACGATCTCGGCGGCGTCCAGGTAGGCCAGCAGACCCAGGACCGAGGACGCGGCAGACATGTCCGTCGCGCGTGTTCGTTCCGCGTAGCCGGCGACGACGTCGGCGAAAGCGTCGAGGTGCTCGGCGCCGGCCCAGCCCCGGTGGCCCGCCGCGGCGCGGACTTCGCAGTCGACTCCCAGCACGCGTCGCACCTCGGCGACCAGGTCGGGTAGCGAATGACCGAGATGGCCGCGCAAGGCACCGAGCTCGGCGGCCAATGCGGTGATGCGTTGATATGCCGCAACCGAATACGAGGCGCGCGGGCCGGGATCGTCGATCGCGTCGGCCAGGCACGCCGCGTCGGCTTCTAGGTTGGCGGGACCGGCCGACATCGCGATCGCCTGGGCCGAGGACGCCTCAGCGGAGCGTCGGCCGCCAAGGGCGGCTGCGCGCTGCCAGAGCGCGGCGATATCGCGGCCACCCAGGCGCCACCGCGGACCGGTCAGGAGTCGCATCGCCGCCGCGCCGGCCGTGGGGTCGGCGACCAGGCGCAGCATGGCCACCAGTTCGGCTACCTCCGGGATGGACAGCAGCCCGGCCAGCCCGACGACCTCGACCGGGATTCCGCGTGCGCGCAGCGCAGCGGCGATGGGTGCGGCATCGGCGTTGCGGCGCACCAGCACCGCAGCAGTCGGCGGGCTGACGCCGCCGGCTCGAGCCCGCTGGTAGTGCTCGTACAAATGGTCGGCGATCCACTCGCGTTCGGCCTGTGCGTCAGCAAGCAGCGCGGCGCGGACGGTGCCGGGCTGGGCGTCCGGGCGGGGCCGCAACGCGTGCACTGCTACGGATCGGCGTCGCGCCTCCGCCGATATGGCGTTGGCGATGTGCAGTGTGCTGGGTGGGTTGCGCCAGCTGGTGCGCAGCTCCAGGACGGGCGTGGGGGTGCCGTCGGATCGAGGGAAGTCGGTGCTGAACCGGGGCAGGTTGGTTGCCGAGGCGCCGCGCCACCCGTAGATCGACTGGATCGGATCGCCGACGGCCGTCAGCGCGAGCCCGTCGTCGATACCCCCGCCGAACAGTGCCGACAACGCGACTCGCTGGGCGTGACCGGTGTCCTGGTATTCGTCGAGCAGCACCACCCGGTAGCGGTTTCGTAGATCCGCACCGACCTGCGGAAACGTCGCGGCAAGCCGTGCCGCCGAAGCCATCTGGACGCCGAAGTCCATGACCTTCGCGGTGCGCATGCGCTCCTGCAACGCGTCGAGCAGCGGCACCAGTTCGGCGCGCTCGGTCTGGGCGGCCAGCAGCCGCAGCAACCATTGGCTCGGGCCACGGTCGCGCTGGTAGGGGCCGGCGGGCAGGGCGTGCACCAACCGTTCCAGCTCCAGGTGGGTGTCGCGGAGCTGGCCGGTGTCGACCAGGTGCTCAGTGAGCTGGCCCCACAGCCGCAGCACCATCGAGGTGACCGCAGCCGGCGTCTTGTCGGTACGCAGCTGCCCGCCGTACCCGTTGACCACGTCGAAGGCCAGCTGCCACAGCTCGGTCTCGCTGAGCAATCGGGTGTCCGGTTCGATGGGCAGCAGCAGTCCGTAGTCACGCAGCAGCGAGCCGGCGAACGCGTGATAGGTGCTGATCATCGGGGTGCCCGCCGATTCCACAGGCCCGGGGGCGGTCGCACCCAAGCCGATGCCTGCCAACCGGGCCAGTCGGGAGCGGACCCGGCGCAGCAGTTGTCCGGTGGCCTTGCGGGTGAACGTCAGTCCCAGCACCTGGCCGGGCTCGGCGTATCCATTGGCGATCAGCCACACCACTCGCGCGGCCATCGTCTCGGTTTTGCCCGCGCCCGCCCCAGCGATGACGACGAGCGGACCCGGCGGCGCGGCAATCACGGCGACCTGCTCAGCGGTGGGCGGGAAAAGCCCTAGCGCACCAGCCAATTCGTGCGGGGCGAAACGCGGTTCCGGGGTCATGTCGCGGTCCCTTCGACATGGGCCGGGCACCACTGCCGTATCGGGCAGTGCGTGCAGCCGTCGTTGCGCCGGGCGACGAACTGCGGACCGGCGGTCGCTTCCGCCGCCCGCATGACCAGCTCGCGCCATTCGTCACGGGCGGCCGGGGTCAGTGGATCCTGCTCGCGCACGGTGGCGCCGGCTGCCCCGCTCTTGGCGATGTAGACCAGCCGCGCGCCGCCGGGCTCCATGTCCGGCGCGCCTTCGGGCACCAGGCCTTCGGCCACCGCCAGCTGGTACATCGCCAGCTGCGCATGCTGTTGGGCATCGTCCTTGCTGACCGGCGTTTTACCGGTTTTGACGTCGACGATCACCAGCCGGCCAGCCCCGTCGCGTTCCAGCCGGTCGACCCGGCCGCGCAAGCGGACCTGGCCACCGTCACCGCGCGGCGTCCCAAGGACTCCGTCGACCTCGACCTCGACGCCGACCTCCCCCAGCTCGCCTCGCGTCTGCGCACGCCACTCGACGAACGCCTCGATCATGGCCCGGTGTCGGGTCAGCTCGTTGGCCGAATGCCATCGGGCATCGAAAGGCAGGTGCTCCCAGGCCCGATCCAGCTCGGCCAACAGTTGCGCTTGGCTTTTGCCCGGTTCGGCGACCAGGGCGTGCAGCACCGAGCCGATCGTGGAGCGCAGCTCACGCGGGTTGGTTCCGCCGTGCCGTTCGACGAGCCAGCGCAGCGGGCAGTCGTTGAGGGTCTGCAGAGTCGACGGCGACAAAGTGACGGGATCGCTGCCGTCGCAAAGCGGATCGGCGGTGCTGACCGCGGTCAGACCGTGCCAGCCGGCCGGGTCGGCGCCCGGCACACCGGCGCTGGCCAGCCGGGCCAATTGCGTTGCCGCACAACGCCGGGCGGCGTCGCCGAAGGCGCCGTCGGGGGCGCAGACCACACCGCGCAGCCGGCCGACCAGTGCCGACGTCGACAGCACCCTAGGTGCTGCAACCGGCTGGTCGGCACCCTGATCACCGTCATCATCGGCCCACTGCGCAACTTCGAAAAAGAACGCCGACGGTAATTCAGCCCCCTCGTCCGCGCCGCCGGTGTCGCTGTCGACGGCGGTAATCAGCAGTCGGCGCCGGGCCCGGCCCATCGCGGCCACCAGTAGCCTGCGCTCCTCGGCCAGCAGCGGCGCACGCACCGATGCATCCGCGCAGATGCCGTCCAGGATGTCGAGCAGTCGCTGCGTGCCCAGTATGCCGCCGCGGGGAACGGTGTTGGGCCACAACCCATCCTGTAAGCCGGCGATGACCACCACGTCCCATTCGTGTCCCAGCGCGGCGTGTGCGCTGAGTACCCTGACCTGTTCGGCCGTCGACGCCGGCTCGGTGTTGGCACTCGGCACCTGCAGCGCCGCAACGTGTTCGATCAGACCGCGTAATGACGCGCCGGGTGTGCGAGACACGTACTGGTCGGTGACGTCGAACAACGCGGTGACCGCCTCCAGGTCCCTGGCGGCGTGGGCGCCGGCGGTGCCGCCGCGCTCGCTGGCCGCCAACCAGCGACGCTGCAGCCCGGACCGGTGCCACGCCGCCCACAGCGTGTAGCGCGGATCCTGGCCGCCGCGGTGGCAGCGCGCGGCCGCGTCCAGCACCGCGCGCACCCGTTGCAGCGGGCGAGACCCGGACGGCTGCGCCCCGGCTCCCAGCGCGGCCACCACCAGGTCGCCGAAACTGCCTGCTGCATCAGCGGTTTTGGCGCGCATCAGGGCCCGGCGCAGCTGCCGCAGCGAGACCGGGTCGACGCAGCCGATGGGCCCAGTCAGCAGTGCCAGTGCCTGGTCGCCGTCGAGCCCCTCGGCGGTTGCCGCCAGAACCGTGAGCATCGCCTGTACCGCGGGCTCCTCGGCCAGCGACCCGTTGACTGCGGGCGCGGCCACCGGCACCCCGGCGGCCGCCAACGCCCGCGGCAACCGCGTCCCGGCCCGTGGCACCGACCGCACGATCACCGCCATCTGCGACCACGGCACGTTATCGACGAGGTGCGCACGCCGCAGTGTGTCGGCGATCATCGCCGCCTCCGCGTGCGCCGACGCCGCCAGGCGAACCGTGACCGATCCCTCCTCGGCACCGGTGCCGTCGATGTGCCTGCCCTTGCTGCTGCCCGGGAGCCGTAGCGCGATGCCACTGACGGCGCGCGCCACGGCCAGCGCACACCGATGCGAGGCCGTCAGCGTCACCGATGGTGTATCCCCGTGCAACAGCCCGGCCCCCTCGCCGCCTCGGAAGCCGAACACCGCCTGGTTGGGGTCTCCGGCGACCAGCGCCAGTTCGCTTCCAGCTGCCAGCGCCCGGACCAGGCGGGCCGCCTGCGGGTCGAGCTGCTGGGCGTCGTCGATCAACAAGACCCGGACCCGGGCGCGCTCGGCGGCCAGCAGCTCAGGATCGACCGCGAACGCCTCCAACGCGGCACCCACGAGTTCGGCAGCGCCCAGCGCCGGCGTCGTCGCCTGCGGCGCCGCGGTCCCGACCGCCGCACGCAGCAACATCACCTGCTCGTACTGTTGCGCGAATCGACCGGCCGCCGCCCATTCCGGTCGCCGGCACCGACGGCCGAGCCGCTGCAGTTCCTGCGGATCCACACCCCGTTCCGCGCAGCGCGCCAACAGATTTCGCAGCTCGGTGGCGAAGCCCGCGGTGCTCAGCGCAGGCCACAGATGCGCCGGCCATGCGGTGGTGCCGGCGCCTTCGAGGTCGCCGGCCAGCAGCTCCCGGATGATGGCGTCCTGCTCGGCGCTGGTGACCAGCCGCGGCGGCGCGTCGCCGGCGCGCTCGGCCGCGCGCCGCAATACCGCGTAGGCGTAGCTGTGCACGCTGCGCACCAACGGCTCGCGGATCGCGTACCGGCACGGGGCGGTGCCGCGCGCCCGCAACAATGCCATCGTCAACGCGCTGCGCTTCCGCATGCCGACCCGGCCCGAACCGGTAAGCAGCAGAACCGATTCGGGGTCAACACCGGCGTCGACCGCAGCGACAGCGGCATCGACCAGCAGGCTGCTCTTCCCGGTGCCCGGGCCGCCCAGGATACGCACCAGGCCGCGCGCACCAGGTCCCAGAACAGCACCAGCCTCGGCACCCCAGGTCAACGACATACCGGCATGACATCACGAGGGTCTGACAAGTCGGTCCGACTGGGACCGGCGGCGGCCCGCGGGCCTGGCATCATCGAACGCGTGACCACCGACCTTCACGTGCGCCGCTACGGTCCGTCTGGCCCGGTGCAAATGCTTGCCCTGCACGGACTGACCGGCCACGGCCAACGGTGGCAACAGTTGAGCGATTATTTGCCCGAAATCACCATCGCCGCCCCCGATCTGCTCGGCCACGGCAAGTCGTCATGGGCCGCACCGTGGACCATTGAGGCCAATGTCGCGGCGCTGGGCGCGCTGCTCGACGAGGCGGCCGAGGCGCCGGTGCTGGTCGTCGGGCATTCGTTCGGCGGAGGGCTGGCGATGAATTTGGCCGCGGCCCGGCCGGACTTGGTCGCGGCACTACTCCTGCTCGACCCCGCGGTCGGCCTGGACGGCGAGTGGATGCGCGACATCGCCGCGGCGATGTTTTCCTCACCCGACTATCCGGATCCCGCGCAAGCTCGCCTGGAAAAAGCCACGGGCTCGTGGGCGGACGTGGATCCCGCCGTGCTCGACGCCGAACTCGACGAGCATCTGGTCAAGCTGCCAAGCGGACGGTACGGCTGGCGGGTCAGCGTGCCGGCGATGATGGCCTACTGGAGTGAGTTGGCCCGTCCCACCGTGTTTCCACCCGCGGGAACGCCGACCACCTTGGTGCGTGCGGCCTGGACGTCACCGCCCTACGTCAACGACCAACTCGTCGAGGGGCTGCGGGAACGGTTGGGATCCGACTTCGAGTCGCTGACGTTCGAGTGCAACCACATGGTGCCCGGCGCAAAGCCGACCGAGGTCGCCGCACTGATCCGCAAGCAGCTCCAGGCCCGCTGACCGTGGCGCCGGTGACTGACGAGCAAGTCGAGCGGGTGCGGGCGCTGGTGGCCGGCATCCCGTCCGGCCGAGTCTGCACCTACGGCGACATTGCCGCTGTCGCAGGGCTTTCCAGCCCGCGGATCGTCGGATGGATCATGCGCACCGACTCCTCCGACCTGCCCTGGCACCGGGTGATCACCGCGTCCGGACACCCGGCACAGCATTTGACGACCCGGCAACTCGAACTACTGCGCGCCGAAGGAGTTCTTTCCGTCGACGGCAGAATCTCGCTCAGCGAAGTCCGCCACGAGTTCCCATCCGGCGGTTAAAGCACCAGCCGGATCAGGGCTGCGGTGCGGGCCAGACCCGGGAATGCCTCAGCAGTCGACCGCGGATGTAGCGCATGAACTGCCAGACGAAACATCAACGCGCGCAACAACATCTGCGGCCACTCCGGCAGGGCGTTCCAACGCTCGATAAGTCCGTCGTCGGCCTCACCCCACGACAACGCGTCGACGACCACCACGCCGGCAGCCCACGAAGCGGGCCGCCAGTATGGCGTGATGTCGGTGATGCCTGGCGCGGCGGTGCCGATGAAAAGCACTGTTCCGTAAAGATCCCCGTGCACCAGCTGGTTGGGGCTCTTGGTGGGTTTACGTAACGTCGCGAGCTGGCTGATCAACTCGACCGAACGTTGACCGTCGGCCGGTGGGGGGGCGGTGCGCGCGCCCGGCGGCACCGAAGCCAGCGGCCGCTCCTCCCACGCGGAACGATCGGCGGCGATGAACACGTCGATGTCTGACCACGGCGCGGTGGGTCCCTGGGTCAGGAATCGGGGCCGGTCGAGTTTGCCGGTGGCCTCGTGGAGCCGCACCGCCGCCGAGACGACCTCGTCGTGCCGGGGCTCCGGAGTGCCGGCGACAAACGTGTCCGCTCGCCATCCCGAAACCACGTAGCGCCCGTCGGTCGAGCGGACCGGCCGGGCCAGGCGCACCCCGTCGACGAACAGCGTCTCCCGCACTCGCGCAGACCAGGCCGCGCGCGCATGGTCGGCCACAACTGAGAGAACGACTTCGCCGCATCGCCAGCCGCCTTCCCAGCTGGCACCCAAGGCGATGGGCGTAACCCCGGCCAAACCAAACGCCGAAAGCACATGCTCCGGCGGTGGTTCGACACTCACGGGGGTTAGCCTAGCCGGGCGACGATGCGGGTCGGCACGACGACGCGCTGTCGGCGAAGCCCCAGCTACGCAGCGTGAGCTGGTCAGTACATCACCATGTCGGGCTGCATCTGCTGGGCCCACGCCACGATTCCACCCTGCAGGTGGACGGCGTCGGAGAAACCGGCGCTCTTCACCGCGACCAGCGCCTCGGCCGAGCGCACGCCCGTCTTGCAATACAGCACCGCCTTGCGGTCCTCCGGCAGTTTTGCCAGACCCTCACCGGAACTGATCAACGACTGCGGGATCAGCTGAGCACCGTCGATGTGGTTGATGTCCCACTCCACGGGCTCGCGAACGTCGATCAGGGCCAGCTTCTTGCCCGAGTCCAGCAGCGCACGCAGCTCCCGCGGTGTGATCGTCGAGCCGGTGGCGGCCTCGACCGCATCTTGGGACACCACACCGCAGAATTCCTCGTAGTCGATCAGTTCGCTGATCTTCGGCGTGGACGGGTCCTTGCGGATCTTGATCGTGCGGTAACTCATCTCCAGCGCGTCGTAAATCATCAGCCGGCCGAGCAGCGATTCACCGATACCGGTGATCAGCTTGATCGTCTCGGTGCCCATCACCGACGCGATGGACGCGCAGATGATGCCCAGCACGCCCCCCTCGGCGCACGACGGCACCAAGCCGGGTGGCGGCGGCTCCGGGTAGAGGTCGCGGTAGTTCAGGCCCAGCCCGTCGGGAGCATCCTCCCAGAACACCGAGACCTGGCCTTCGAAGCGGTAGATCGACCCCCACACGTAGGGCTTACCGGCCAGCACCGCGGCATCGTTGACCAGGTACCGGGTGGCGAAGTTGTCGGTGCCGTCCAGGATCAGGTCGTACTGCTTGAACAGTTCGACCGCGTTGCTGGCCTCCAACCGGAACTCGTGCAGGCGCACCTTGATCAGGGGATTGATCGCCAGGATCGAGTCGCGCGCCGACTGCGCCTTGGAGCGTCCGACGTCGGCCACGCCATGGATGATCTGGCGCTGCAGGTTCGACGCCTCGACGACGTCGAAATCGATGATGCCAATGGTCCCGACGCCGGCCGCGGCCAGATACAGCAACGCCGGTGCGCCAAGTCCGCCGGCGCCGATCACCAGCACCCGTGCGTTCTTCAGCCGCTTCTGCCCGTCGACGCCCAGGTCGGGAATGATCAGGTGGCGGCTGTAGCGCGCCACCTCGTCGCGACTCAGCTCGTCGGCGGGCTCAACTAGTGGCGGCAACGATATCGACACCGAATATCTCCTCGGTCAGTTTCGCGACTCAAACATCTGCACGCGCCTGCCCCATCCATCACAGCAGTAGTTCGGGTAGACGGCAATCAAGTCAACGCGTGGATCACCGGCATTGCTTCCCGGCTCCCCCGTCGCCCGGGGCCAGATCCAATTGCCCCGCTAGGCGATCGGATACGGCCAGGGGTTGAAGCGGCAGGTCTTGCCGTCGGCTTTGACGTACTCGGGGTCGAACTTCGCGGCGTCGTCGTTGGATGTGGAGAACGTCTGCTGCATCATCACCGGCGCCAAACCGCCCTGCTTGTCGCACGGCTCGTGACGCACATAGCCGATGGCGTGGCCGACCTCGTGGTTGATGACGTACTGCCGGTAGGAACCGATGTCTCCTTCGAAGGGCACCGCTCCGCGCACCCAGCGCGCCTCGTTGACGAACACCCGCGCCTGCCGGTCCGGTCCGTAAACCGGGTTGTAGCAGGAGGTCTCCAGCCGGAATTCGTAGCCGCAGCCCTCGCGCACCGTCACCGGAGACACCAGTGAAATCCGGAAGTCGGGTTTCCCGGTGTCGATCCTGACGAAGGCGAATTGCGGATTGTGCGTCCAGCCCTTGGGGTTGGCCAGCGTCTGATCGATCATCGTGGCAAAGGCGTCGTCACCGCCGAACATCGCGAAATCCAGACCGTTCTCGACCTCGACGGTGTATCGGAAAACCTTGGCGGTGCCCTGACCGATCTGTGGCGTGGTGCCGGGCACGACTTGCCAGGTCTTGTCGCCGGCTTCGGTGAACGGACCGCCGTCCGGCAGCGTCCCGGCCGGCAGATTGGCGTCGAAGGTGGCCAGGCCGCGAGGCGGTGCGTCGAGGATGGCCGTGCCCACCGCCCCGATATCCGGCGGTCCCTGGATCGGGGTGCTCGCGGTCGGTTTCGGCGCGCCGACGCCGGTCATGGTCTGGTAGACGACCACCACGGTCAGCGCCACCAGAACGGGCAGCGCGTAAGCACGCCAGCCATAGGTGGAGATGAACCGGCCCAGCCACGTTTGTTTCCGCCATTGGCGGGGACGGTCGCGGTCGGCCCGAGCCCGTCCGGTGCCCGGCCCGATCGGGTCACGCAGGGCCCGAAGTGGTTCTCGCCACTCGTCACGCAGCACAGGCACTCGACCGGTGCCGGGCACGGGTGGCTCCGACGTCATTGCCCCAGGATGGCACAGCTGGGACCGAGGGAGTCCCTGGCGCGCCCGAGCGCACCCCTCGACACCGGTTCAGCCTGCGCCGACAGCGCCGATGCCGGTAAGAGGTACACCATGAGTAGTAATGTCTGTGCGACGAGCGGCGCGCGACCGGTCCGTCGGTATTCGACGGTCGGTCGCCACAATTCAAATGAGGACCAAGTGAGCGATCTCGCCAAGTCGGCGGCACGGCGTGCCGTCAGAACGGGTGACCGCGGTCGGCCCAGCGACGGAATAGCGACCTCGAACCGGCGGGGCAACCGGTTGCCGCGCGACGAACGTCGCGGCCAATTGCTGATCGTGGCCAGCGATGTCTTTGTCGACCACGGCTACCACGCGGCCGGCATGGACGAAATCGCCGACCGGGCGGGGGTCAGCAAACCCGTTCTGTATCAACACTTCTCCAGCAAGCTGGAGCTGTATCTGGCGGTGCTCAATCGCCACGTCGACAACCTGGTCTCGGGCGTGCAGAACGCGCTGAGCGCCACCACCGATAACCGGCGGCGGTTGCATTCGGCGGTCCAGGCGTTCTTCGACTTCATCGAGCACGACAGCCAGGGCTACCGGCTGATCTTCGAAAACGACTACGTCACCGAGCCCGAAGTCGCCGCGCAGGTGCGGGTGGCCACCGAATCGTGCATCGACGCGGTTTTCGCGCTGATCAGCGCCGATTCCGGCCTGGACCCCCACCGCGCCCGGATGATCGCGGTGGGATTGGTCGGCATCAGCGTCGACTGCGCCAGGTACTGGCTGGACTCCGAGCGCCCGATCTCCAAGTCCGACGCCGTCGACGGCACCGTTGCGTTCGCGTGGGGCGGGCTGTCACACGTGCCGCTTACTCGCTCTTAGCGGCCTTCCCGCCGGGCTTCGCGCCGGCGTCTGCCCCGATTCCGAAGCCGACCCGACGGGTGTCGGCGACGCCTATCTCGACGTAGGCGATGTTGGTGGTGTGAATCAGGAAGCGGCGGCCCTTGTCGTCGCTGAGGCTCAGCAGACCCGAGCCGTCGCGCAGTGCGGTGCTCACGGCCTCTTCGACTTCCGCAGGCGTCTGAGCACTGGAGAAGACCAGTTCGCGCGGACTGTCCGTGATACCGACCTTGACCTCCACGATGGCCCCTTCCGTTGATATTCCGTTCGCAGGCGTGTCAGCAGCAGGTTAGTGGACGCGACCGGTGCGCTCCGAGCGGAGGGCGACCGGCGGGAGTTCGCGGTAAGCGAAACGCTGTCTAACGGCACATAACGATTGACTCCCAGCTGGATCAACATGGCGCGCGGCGCCCGTTCGGCTGCTTTCACATCAGTAACATCGGAATCATCAGAAACACGCTGGATGATCGCAACGGCCTAGATCGTGGCCTCGCCCACGACTACCCCGATGACGAGACGTACGACGGAGCCGAGTACGACGGCTACGACGATGACGACTGCGATGATGACGACGCCGCCGACAACGAGTACGAGTGGGACGAGCTCAAGGAACTCTTCTGGCCGGTCGGCGGATGGCGCCCGACCGTTGCAGTGCTCGGCGCGGTGCTGGCGATCGGCGCGGTCGCGACCGCTGTGATCATCAACAGCGGCGACAGCGCGTCGACGAAGGCCACCGTGGGGGCACCGGCTCCCACGACCATGACGTCCGCACCGCGGACCTCCACCCCGCCGAGCGCGTCGCGTAGCCCTGCACCGAGCACATCGCGGGCGCCTGCGCTACCGCCGGAGACCGTCACCACGGTGACAACTCCCAGCGCGGCGCCGGCGGGACCGCCCATCGCCGCGCCGCTGCCCGCCCTGGTGCCGCCGACGGCCGCACTGAATCCGCGCACCGTCTTCTACAGCGTCTCCGGCACGAAGCAGCTCCTGGATCTGGTGAACGTCGTCTACACCGATGCCAATGGCTTTCCCCAGACCGAGTTCAACGTGGCGCTGCCCTGGTCCAAGGCGGTCGTGCTGAACCCGGGCGTGACAACGCAGTCGGTCGTCGCGACCAGCTTTGTGGGCCATGTCAACTGCGCGATCGTCAATGCTCAGGGCCAAGTCGAAGTGGCATCGGCCAACAACTCGAACCTGGCGACCTGCACGCGCTAGACCGCGGACGTCAGTCCAGACCCAGTTCGCGCATCCGTCGGCTGTGTGTTTGCTGTAGACGGTCGAAGAACGCGCTGAGCTGACCCAGGCCACCGGGACCGGACACCACCAGATCGACCAGCTCGTCGTGGTCGGCCAGCAGGTATTGGGCCTGGGTGATCGCTTCGCCATAGAGCCGGCGGGCCCACAGCGCCAGCCGGCTGCGTTGTTTACCGCTCGCGGTCACGGCGGCGCGCACCTCGGCGACGACAAACTGCGAGTGCCCAGTTTCTGAGAGGGCCGCCCGCACCACGTCGGCGATCTCGTCGGGCAGCCCGTCGGCAATCTCGAGGTAGAGGTCGGCGGCCAGCGCGTCGCCGATATAGGTCTTCACCAGCGCTTCCAGCCAGGTGCTGGGCATCGTCAACCGGTGGTAATTCTCGACCGCCGACACGTACTTCGACATGGCCGTCACAACATCGATGCCGCGGTGTTCCAGGGCGTCGTGCAGCAGCTCGTAGTGCTGCATCTCGGCGGCCGCCATGCTCGCCATCGAAATCCGTCCGCGCAGGTCAGGCGCCATACGGGCCTCATCAGTCAGCCGGTAGAACGCGGCCACCTCGCCATAGGCGAGCACTGCGAACAGTTCGTTGACACCCGGATGATCCGCGGTCAGTCCTTGAGAAGGCGAATCGTCTACTTGGTCGGCAGAGGAGGCCGAAGTCATAAACATCACTCTAGTAGGCGGACCTGGAAGAAGATGGGTGTCAGCTGTCGACCAGCTATCATGCAGATAGATAGTGGCTTATTTCTTGTACCGCCCCTATCGGCGAAATGTGCGTGCACAGCTGGCCCGCCCAATATCAGCAGGGCCCGGCGACTCAGCGACTTGGAGTCGGAACTCGTGCGCGCGTGACCGCGACAGAGAAACCGATCCAAATCGAATAGTCACCGAAAGGGACATCACCCACGCATGACTGCATTGACAAGCAAAACTGAGCCCACCTTTGCCGAACTCGGCGTCCGCGATGAAATCGTTCGAGCTCTTACCGAAAAGGGCATCGAGCACGCTTTTGCTATCCAAGAACTGACCCTGCCGATGGCGCTGGCCGGCGACGATGTCATCGGCCAGGCCCGCACCGGCATGGGTAAGACCTTGGCCTTCGGCGTTCCGCTGCTGCAGCGCATCACCGACGGCGTCGGGGTACGGGCGCTCAACGGCACCCCGCGGGCCCTCGTCGTGGTCCCCACCCGGGAACTCTGCCTCCAGGTCACCGAGGACCTGGCCGCCGCTGCCAAACACCTGATCGCCGACGAAGGCCGCCGGCTGTCGGTGGTCTCCATCTACGGCGGACGAGCCTACGAACCACAGATCGACGCGCTGCGCACCGGCGCCGACGTCGTGGTGGGCACCCCGGGCCGACTCCTCGACCTGGCTCAGCAGGGTCACCTGCAGCTGGGCGGTCTATCGGTGCTGGTGCTCGACGAGGCCGACGAGATGCTGGACCTGGGCTTCCTGCCGGACATCGAGCGCATCCTGCGGCAGATCCCGGCCGAGCGCCAGGCGATGCTCTTCTCGGCGACCATGCCGGGCCCGATCATCACGTTGGCCCGGACCTTCATGACACAACCGACGCACATCCGCGCCGAAGCCCCGCAATCGTCCGCCACGCACGACACGACCGAGCAGTTCGCCTTCCGCGCCCACGCGCTGGACAAGGTCGAAATGGTCACCCGCGTGCTGCAGGCCGAGGGCCGCGGCGCGACGATGATCTTCACCCGCACCAAGCGCACCGCCCAGAAGGTCGCCGACGAGCTGGCCGAGCGGGGCTTCAAGGTCGGCGCCGTGCACGGCGATCTCGGGCAGATCGCCCGTGAGAAGGCACTCAAGGCGTTCCGCACCGGTGAGGTCGACGTGCTGGTGGCCACCGACGTGGCCGCCCGCGGCATCGACATCGACGACATCACCCACGTCATCAACTACCAGATACCCGAGGACGATCAGGCCTACGTGCACCGCATCGGCCGTACCGGTCGCGCCGGCAAGACCGGCATCGCGGTCACCCTGGTCGACTGGGACGAACTGCCCCGCTGGACGATGATCGACAAGGCGCTTGGCCTGAACAACCCCGATCCCGTCGAGACGTACTCCAACTCGCCGCACCTCTACGCCGAGCTGGGCATTCCGAGCGACGCCACCGGCACGGTCGGTACTGCGCGGAAGTCGCCGGTCAAGCGCCGCGACACCGAACGCACCGCGACATCGGACCGGCCGGCGAAGACCCGCTCGGCTAACCCGCGCCGCCGCACCCGCGCCGGCGAGCCCGTGGGCAGCCACCCGGGCGGCAACGGAAGCGCCGCCGGTAGCGATGGCAGCGCCCCCGCGGAGACGCCGTCGGATTCGGCGTCCAGCAATGGCAATAACGGCGGGGCACCCCGTCGTCGCCGTCGCCGTCGCAAGCCGGCGGAAGCCACCACGCACGCCAACTGAGCCCACTCCCAGGCATGGTCAAACCCGAACGGCGGACCAAGGGCGATCTGTTGGCCGCCGCGGCGATTGCGGTCGTGGTCGCCGCAACCGCATCGCTGATCTGGTGGACCAGCGATGCCCGGGCCACAATCAGCCGGCCCGCCGCGACTGCGGCGCCCAATCCGAGTCTGGCCCGGGAAGTGCCGGCCAGCCTCAAGCAGCTGTGGACCGCCGCCAGCTCCGCGACGACGGCACCCGTGATTGTGGGCGGGACGGTCACCACCGGCGACGGTCGCGAGGTGGACGGGCGCGACCCGGGCACCGGCCAGAAGCGCTGGAGCTACGCCCGGGACCGCAACCTGTGCGGCCTGTCCTGGGTCTACCACTACGCCGTCGCTGTCTATCACGACGACCGCGGTTGCGGTCAGGTCAGCACCATCGACGGGTCCACCGGCCGCCGGGGGGCCGCCCGCAGTAGCTATGCCGATCCGCAGGTGCGCCTGTCCTCCGACGGGACGACCGTGTTGTCGGTCGGCGACACCCGCCTGGAACTGTGGCGCTCGGACATGGTCCGGATGCTCAGCTACGGCGAGACCGACGCCCGGGTGAAACCGTCGTCGCGCGGATTGCACTCCGGATGCAAGCTGGCCTCGGCGGCGGCCAGTTCGTTGACGGTCTCGGTGCTGGAGAGCTGCGCGAACCAGGCCGACCTGCGACTGGCCCTGTTGCGCCCGGGCAAGGAAGACGACGAACCTCAGCAACACCTCGTCGCCGAGCCCGGGATCCGGCTGAACTCGGGTGCTCGCGTGCTGACCGTCTGGGAAAGCAACACGGCCGTGTATCTGCCACTACCGCAGCCCAGGGTCGACGTGATCGATGAAATGGGCACCACGGTGGCGAGCACGCTGCTGCAAAAGGCGCCGTCGAACTCGGCGGTGTCCCAGGCGGGCAACCTGGTGACCTGGTGGACCGGCGATTCCGTGCTGGTCTTCGAGGCGAGCAACCTCAACCTTCGCTACACCATTGCCGCGGGCGGCCAGACGGTCCCGTTGGGTCCCGGCACCATGATGGCGGGCAAGCTGCTGATCCCGGTCACCGGCGCGATCGGTGTCTACGACCCGCTGACCGGAGCCAACGAGCGCTACATTCCGGTGAACCGGACGCCGAACAATCAGGCGGTGGTCCCGGCCGTTTCGGGCTCGCGGGTGTTCGAGCAGCGGGGCGACACCGTGGTGGCCCTGGGCTAGACCCGGCCCGATGCACGCCGGCGTTACGAGTCGATGGCGAACGTCGGCAACGGTTTCCCGGATTTCCAGTGTTTGATCAACGCCTGCGCCAGGTCGGAGTAGGCCACCGCGCCCTTGTTTTTGCGCCCGGCCATGACCGACGAGCCCGACGCGCTGGCCTCGGCGAAGCGCACGGTGCGCGGGATCGGCGGCGCGAGCACCGGCAAGTCGTAGCGGTCGGCGACGTCGAGCAGCACATCGCGGGTGTGGGTGGTGCGGGAGTCATACAACGTCGGCAACGCGCCCAGTAGCCGCAGATTCGGGTTGGTGATCTGCTGCACGTCGGAGACAGTGCGCAGGAATTGGCCGACGCCGCGGTGGGCCAGCGTCTCGCACTGCAGCGGCACGATCACCTCGTCGGCGGCCGTCAGCCCGTTGAGGGTCAGCACCCCCAGCGAGGGCGGGCAATCGATGATGATCACGTCGAATTGGTCGGCGACTTTGGCCAGTGCACGTTTGAGCGCATATTCGCGGCCCGCCCGCATCAGCAGCATCGCCTCGGCGCCCGCCAAGTCAATGTTGGCCGGCAGCAGCGTCATTCCCTCCATCGTGGTGACCAGCGCGGCGCTCGGCTCGATATCACCGAGCAGCACCTCGTGCACGGACACCGGCAACTTGTCGGGATCTTGGCCAAGCGAGAACGTCAGGCAACCCTGCGGATCCAGATCGACGAGCAGCACCCGCCGACCCTTGTCAACCATCGCCGCGCCCAGCGAAGCAACCGTCGTCGTCTTGGCAACGCCACCCTTCTGGTTGGCGACCGCCAGTACCCGCGTCTCACTCATCGGCGCCGCTCTCCTCCGCAAGCGGGAGGTGCCCCCACCTCATCGCTCTTATTCGCTCTGCATCGTCGTCGGCGCGCCTCACACCTGCCATCCTGGCACGTTCGGGGCCGGGAGCTAAGGGGGACGGGCCCGCAAGTCTCGGGCAGAATCAGTCGACATGGGCTTGCACAACCACCGACTGCTCTTGCTTCGGCACGGCGAAACCGAGTGGTCGATCTCGGGCCAGCACACCGGTAGCACCGAGATCGACTTGACCGAGAACGGCCGAACGCAGGCCAAGTTGGCCGGCGGCGTGCTGAGCGGGCTCAATATCGACGACCCGGTGGTGATCAGCAGCCCGCGCCAGCGCGCGCTGGTCACCGCCGAGTTGGCGGGCCTGACCGTCGACGAGGTCTCACCGCTGCTCGCCGAATGGGATTACGGCGAATACGAAGGCGTCACAACCGAAAAGATCCGGGAAACCGTCCCCGATTGGCTGGTGTGGACGCACGGCTGCCCCGGTGGTGAGAGTGTCGCGCAGGTCAGCGCGCGCGCGGACCGGGCGATCGCGATGGCACTGCAGCACCTGGAATCGCACGACGTGGTGTTCGTCAGCCACGGTCACTTTTCCCGTGCGGTGATCACCCGCTGGGTCGAGCTGCCGCTCCTGGAAGGCCGCCGATTCGGCATGCGCACCGCCTCGATCGCGATGTGCGGCTTCGAGCATGGGATACGACAGCTCCTCGCACTCGGGCTGACCGGTCAGCCGATCGCGGCAGTGTGAGTTCGGTCCACCCGCCGTTCGCGCTGTGCGGTCCGCGAGGCACCCTGATCGGCGAAGGAGTGCGGACAAGCTACCGCGACGTGGGCGCCGCACAAGCCGCGCTGATCTCGGGATCTGCTCCAATAGTGTTGGGCGCGTTACCTTTCGATGTGAACGGGCCCGCCGCGTTGCTGGTACCGAACACCGCGCTGCGCAGTGACGGGCCGCCCGACTGGCCGACGGGCCCGCTGCCAGACGTGCGCGTCGCGGCCGCCGTGCCGCCGCCGGCCGACTACCGCGCCCGGATCAGCCGCGCACGCGATGAGCTGACCGCACCGAACACCTCACTGAGCAAGGTGGTGCTGGCCCGCGCGTTGCAGCTGGCCGCCGACGATGCGCTGGACGCCCGCGTCATCCTGCGCCGACTCATCGCCAACGACCCGGCGGCCTACGGCTATCTGGTCGACCTGACCGCTGCCGGCGCGGACTACGCGGGTGCGGCCCTGGTGGGCGCCAGCCCGGAACTTCTGGTCGCGCGCTTCGGCGATCGGGTGAGCTGTCAGCCGTTCGCCGGTTCGGCCCCCCGCGCCGCGGATCCGCAGGTCGACGCCGCCAACGGCGCCGCGCTGGCCGCCTCCGCCAAGGACCGTCACGAGCATCAGCTGGTCATCGACACGATGCGGGCCGCCCTGGAACCACTATGCGACGACCTGACCATAGCGCCCGAGCCTGCGCTGAGCCGCACCGCGGCGGTATGGCATCTGTGCACGCCGATCAGCGGCCGGCTGCGCGATAAGTCAACCACTGCAATCGATTTGGCGTTGGCACTGCATCCCACCCCGGCGGTCGGGGGGGTGCCGGCCGAGGCCGCGTCCGCGCTCATCGCCGAGCTGGAGGGCCATCGCGGTTTCTACGCGGGGGCGGTGGGCTGGTGTGACGCCGAGGGCGACGGCTACTGGGTGGTGTCCATCCGTTGCGCGCAGCTGTCGGCGGATCGCCGCAGTGCACTGGCCCACGCCGGCGGCGGCATTGTCGCGGAATCGGATCCCGATGACGAAGTTGCGGAGACGACAACGAAATTCGCCACGATACTTCGCGCGCTAGGAGTTGAGCAGTGAGCGAGAACATCCGCCGCGCCACACCCGGGGACGCCGCCGCTATTACCGACATGATCCACCAGCTGGCCGAATTCGAACACGCCGCCGATCAATGCACGGTCACCGAAAAGCAAATCGCCACAGCGCTTTTCGGCCATTCTCCGACGGCGTATGGACATGTCGCCGAAGTTGACGGCGAGATCGCCGCGATGGCGGTGTGGTTCGTCAGCTTCTCCACGTGGGACGGCGTCGCGGGCATCTACCTCGAAGATCTGTTCGTACGGACCAGATTTCGCCGCCGTGGCCTGGCCCGCGGACTGCTCGCGGCCCTGGCGGGTGCATGCGTCGACAACGGCTACACCCGGTTGTCGTGGGCGGTGCTGAACTGGAACGCAGACGCAATCGCGCTGTACGACGGGCTCGGCGGACAACCGCAGCGTGAGTGGACCAGCTACCGGCTTTCCGGGCCGCCGCTGGCCGAACTGGCCGGGCCGCGCTGATCGCCACCGGCGGCCCAGCGCAGGGCGGTGGGACTGAACAACAAAATCAGCACCGCCAGCGCCACGATGGCCAGCGGAATGCCGAAGGCTCGCTGATGCGAGCCGACCGCGAGGTACCAGGCCACCGGCAACAAAAGCAGCTGGGTGAACACTGCCAGCCCGCGGCCCCAACGCCTGCCGACCACCAACGCGCGGCCGGCAGCCAGCACCACGGCGCCGATCACCAGGAACCAAAGCGCGGTACCCACTCCGTTGACCACCCGCTGGTCTGCTCCGCCGATCGCGCGTACCACCAGGACAGCGGCCACCACCAGCGCGGCCAAACCCTGCGCGGCGACGATGAATCCGGCCCCACGAACGGCGCCCGGGGGCGGTGGTATCGCCCGACTGCGGGGGACGCGGTTCACAGCGTCAGCGTAGCCACGCCAGCCGGCCTTGCTCCGCGAGCGGGCGGTTCCCCCACAGCGGAGCCTTAACCGTCCCGCATAAGCTCGTGCGTCATGCGAGCCGTGCTGATCGTGAACCCCACAGCAACTTCCACCACACCCGCCGGCCGCGACCTGCTAGCCCATGCACTCAAGAGCCGCCTCGAGCTCACGGTCGAGCACACCAACCACCACGGTCACGGCACCGAACTGGGCCAAGCGGCCACCGAGGACGGGGTGGATCTGGTCGTCGTGCACGGCGGCGACGGCACGGTGAGCGGGGTCGTCAACGGCTTGCTCGGCCGTCCCGGTTCGACGCGGTCGGGGCATGTCCCCGCGGTCGCGGTGGTGCCCGGCGGTTCGGCGAATGTGCTGGCGCGGTCGCTGGGAATCTCCCGGGATCCGGTCGCGGCGACCAACCAGCTCATCCAGCTGATCGACGACTACCGCCGGCACCAGACCTGGCGCCGCATCAGCCTGATCGACTGCGGCGAGCAGTGGGCGGTGATCAACGCCGGCATGGGCGTCGATGCCGAGGTGGTGGCCGCGGTGGAAGCGCAACGCAAAAAGGGCGTCAAGGTCACGCCGTTGCGCTATTGGCGGGTGGCGGTGCCCGCCACTTTGGGCTACCGCCGCCGCGCACCGGAGATGACGCTGGAATTACCCGGCCGCGATCCCGTTTCCGGCGTGCAATTCGCCTGGGTGTCCAACACAACTCCGTGGACCTACAGCAATAGCCGCCCGTTGGTGACCAACCCGGGTTGCAGCTTCGAGTCGGGCCTCGGCGTGTTTGCGGTCACCAGCATGAAGGTGATTCCCACGCTTCGATTACTGCGCCAGATTCTGTCGAAGCGACCGAAGCCGGAAGCCAAACAGCTTGTCCGCGACGACGACACACCTTGCCTGCGAATCACTTGCAGCGGTGAGCCGGTCGCCAGCCAGTACGACGGGGAGTACCTCGGGCTCCGCGATTCCATGACCTTCCGCGCGGTGCCCGATGCGCTCGCGGTGGCGGCGCCGCCTCAAAACAAACGCGCCTGACCTGCGGCGACGCTCAGGCTAACGGTCAGCCGAAAAAATATTTCTCGGCAGAGTAACCCGCGAGTGTAGTACAACGGAGTTAGGGCTCGGCTACGGCTTTATCAAAGTGAGATAGCCCACGCGCTAACTCACGCTATTGACATCTGTTGAGCCTGTGAAACGATCGAAAGGTTGCATGCAGAGATTGATGTTGGGGGTACCGAACGGACCCTTACCCATGCACGCGTTAAGAGCCGAAGAATAACGCCCGTGCGCGATGCTGCGCACATAGTGAGGAGTAGCTACTTATGGATTGGCGCCACAAGGCGGTCTGTCGTGACGAGGATCCGGAGCTGTTCTTCCCGGTAGGGAATAGCGGCCCGGCGCTCGCACAGATCGCTGACGCGAAACTGGTCTGCAATCGGTGTTCGGTGACCACCGATTGCCTCAGCTGGGCCCTGAACACAGGTCAGGATTCCGGCGTGTGGGGCGGTATGAGCGAAGACGAGCGACGCGCGCTGAAGCGCCGCAACGCCCGGACGAAGGCCCGCAGCGGAGTCTGACCCAGTCTCTAGACAGCGCGGCCCCGACAATGTGTCGGGGCCGCGCTGTTGCGTGGGCATTTACAGCAGCAACCTGGACCGGCGGCCGATCGGCACCCGCAGCACCACATCGGTGCCGGTCTGGGGCGCTTGACGCATCCCCAACGTGCCGTCCAACTCCGCCGCCACCAGGGTCCGCACGATCTGTAGACCCAGGCTGTCGGATTTCTCCAGACTGAACCCATCGGGCAGTCCGCGGCCGTCGTCGTGCACCACCACGTCCAGCCAGCGTGCCGAGCGTTCGGCACGGATCGTCACGGACCCTTGCTGGGCCTCCGGGTCAAACGCATGCTCGATCGCGTTCTGCACAAGCTCGGTGATCACCATGATCAGTGCCGTCGCGCGGTCGGAGTCCAGCACGCCGAGGTCACCGACCCGGTTGATCCGAATGGGCCTGTCCACCGAGGCCACGTCGTTCATGATCGGCAGGATCCGGTCGATGACCTCGTCGAGGTTCACCTGCTCGTCGACCGACATCGACAATGCGTCGTGGATCAAGGCGATCGACGACACCCGGCGCACCGATTCGATCAGCGCCTCACGGCCTTCGGCGTTAGCCGTTCGCCGCGCCTGCAGCCGCAGCAGCGCCGCCACCGTTTGCAGATTGTTCTTCACCCTGTGGTGAATCTCCCGGATCGTGGCGTCCTTGGAGATCAGGGCCCGGTCCCGGCGCTTCACCTCGGTCACGTCGCGAATCAGCAACGCTGCGCCCGCACCGGCGCCGTGCACTACCAGCGGCAGCGTCCGCAGCAGCACCGTGGCACCGCCGGCATCGACCTCCATCCGCATGCTCTTGCCGCCGGCCAGCAAATCCTGCACGTGCTCGGCCACCTCTTGTGCTTCAAACGAGTCCGAGATCAGCGGCCGGGTGATTCTGATGAGGTTGTGGCCCTCCAGCTCGCTCGTCAGGCCCATCCGGTGATATGCCGACAGGGCGTTAGGACTGGCGTAGGCGACCACGCCATCGACGTCGAGGCGGATGAATCCGTCGCCCACTCGCGGCGTGGAACGCGACATCGCGACGTCCCGTACGTCGGGGAAGGTGCCATCAGCCAGCATGTGAACGAGATCGGCGGCGCATTCGCGGTACGCGGTCTCCAGGTGGCCCGAGTGTTCGTGGGCTGCCGTCGTGGTTTGGTGCTGGGTGAGCACGGCCACCGCCTGCCCGGCGTAGCGCACCGGGGAGGCCGCGGCGTGCCGCCCGGGAAGTTGCCACGAATGTTGTTGGCTCGCATTGGTTTCCAGCTGAGCGGCGCCCGACGCAAAGGTCTCGGCGACCAGCGTTAGCCGCTCGGCGGCCACGACGCTACCCACCGAATCGGTCTGCAGAACCGTGGGCGCGGTGGTCGGCCGGCATTGCGCCACACACACCAGCACACCGTCGTCGCGGCGAACCCACATCAGGTAGTCAGCGAACGACAGATCGGCCAGCAGTTGCCACTCCCCGACCACCGCATGCAGGTGGTCCACCGCGTTGCCGGGCAGCATGGTGTGCTCGGCCAATAGATCACCGAGAGTGGACATCAAATACTCCCGCGTCGTCCCACGGCTGTATGTACGAAGCGCTCGAAGGCTAGCTGATCACGGCGATAAGGTCGCCCGCCTGGATGACGTCACCCACCGACACACTCACCTTGCTGACCGTGCCGTCGACTTCGGCTAAGACCGGAATCTCCATCTTCATCGACTCCAGCAGCACCACAATGTCGCCCTTGCCGATTTGGTCGCCCTCGCTGACAACGACTTCCAGCACGCTGGCCACAATCTCGGCTCGAACATCCTCGGCCATCTTCACCCCACTCGTTTCGGCCATTCCGCGTGTCGGCTGCTGGTCCGGGCTTCCATCAAGCTCATGTATATCGAACCACAACATCATCGGGCACGGCGGCGCGCGGGCCCGCGCCGGTGGGGTGAAACACCGCGGGCGCTGCCATGAGATACTGGTCAGCAACCTGACGGGTGCCCAGCGCCCGGATCATGAACGAAAGACGGAGGTTCTCCCCATGGCCAAACGTGGCCGAAAGAAGCGTGACCGCAAGTACAGCAAGGCCAACCACGGCAAGCGGCCCAACGCCTAACCTCTGTTCGCCGCGCTCGCGCGGCGTTTCTACACGTCCCGAATGATCGTGGTGCGGCGGATCTCGATCCGCAGGCGCTCTCTCAAGCCCTCGGGAGCCCTCTCGCCGCTGCATTTGGTGGCAAACAGCACCTTGAACTGCTCCTCGATCCCGAAGAGCTGCAAGCATGGCGGGCATTCGTCGAGATGTTGCTTGAGCTTTTGCCGAGTCTCGGGCGTGCATTCACCGTCGAGAAGCGTCCATACCTCGGCGATCAATTCGGCGCACTCAGCCTTTGTGCGCGCCTCTACAGCTGATGAGGGGTCACCGGGCGAAAACTCGCTCATGACGACACCTCCTCGTGCGTCTGCGGGCCCCGGACAAATCCGCGCTCCTTGGCCACGTCGGCCAGCAGGGTGCGCAGCTGACGTCTACCGCGATGCAGCCGGGACATTACCGTCCCGATGGGTGTGTCCATGATTTCGGCGATCTCCTTGTAAGGAAAGCCCTCGACGTCCGCGTAGTAGACCGCCATCCGGAACTCTTCCGGCAGCGCCTGCAGGGCCGCTTTGATCTCGGTGTCCGGCAGCGCCTCCAAAGCCTCGACCTCGGCCGAACGCAGCCCGGTTGAGGAATGCTCCGCGTTGGCAGCCAACTGCCAGTCGGTGATCTCTTCGGTCGGATATTCCGCAGGCTGGCGCTGCTTCTTGCGATAGCTATTGATGTACGTGTTGGTCAGAATCCGGTACAGCCACGCCTTGAGGTTGGTGCCGGCACGGAACGAGCGAAAGCCTGCGTAGGCCTTGACCATCGTTTCCTGCAGCAAGTCCTCGGCGTCCGCGGGGTTGCGCGTCATGCGCAACGCACCGCCGTACAGCTGATCCAGCAGCGGAATCGCGTCGCGCTCGAAGCGCGCAGTCAGCTCGGCATCAGTCTCTTGAACCGGCGTGGGCTCGACATTGTCTGAACCGGTCACTCCGTCTGGGCCATCTTTGAGGTCGGCCATCTCGTTTAACACGGTCCCTTCCGTTGCAGCGTCGCCGGGCAACACCGCAAACGACGCCGGACTCGCAAAAAAGCGAGCCAACTGCTCGTCGCCTATTGAATTGCCTAACAGGCTCGTCGCTGTTGACACAGATCCTCCTCCCAATCTAAAGGCTGCGACCGACAGGGTCCTGCTGGGCCGCCTACCTGCGTTTCAGAGACCAGCTAAATCAACAGCGTCAGCCGACGCGCTATTTCCTGTCCCGACGCGCGATCGGCGCGGTCCCGCAATCCAGCCGGAGCGAGCAGCGCGTTAATGTGACGCCATGTCCCTGAATGGCAAAACCATGTTCATCTCCGGCGCTAGTCGCGGTATCGGCCTGGCGATCGCCAAACGCGCTGCGCAAGACGGCGCCCACATCGCCCTGATCGCCAAGACCGCTGAGCCTCATCCGAAGCTGCCGGGAACGGTGTACACCGCGGCCAAGGAGATCGAGGAAGCCGGCGGCCAGGCTTTGCCGATCGTTGGCGACGTCCGCGACCCGGATTCCGTCGAATCCGCGGTGGCCAAGACCGTCGAGCAGTTCGGCGGCATCGACATCTGCGTCAACAATGCGTCGGCGATCAACCTGGGATCCATCACCGAGGTGCCGATGAAACGGTTCGACCTGATGAACGGCATCCAGGTGCGCGGCACATATGCCGTCTCCCAGGCGTGTATCCCTCATCTGAAGGGCCGGGAGAATCCGCACATCCTGACGCTGTCCCCGCCGGTGCTGCTCGGCCAGGAGTGGCTGAAGCCGACGGCGTACATGATGGCCAAGTTCGGCATGACGCTGTGCGCGCTGGGAATCGCCCAGGAGATGCGCGAAGAGGGCATCGCGTCCAATACATTGTGGCCGCGCACGCTGGTGGCCACCGCCGCGGTGCAGAACCTGCTCGGCGGCGAAGAGGCGATGGGACGGGCCCGCAAGCCCGAGGTCTACTCCGACGCGGCCTACGTCGTCCTCAACAAGCCGTCGAAGGAGTACACCGGCAACATGCTGCTGTGCGAGGACGTGCTGCTCGAGTCGGGCGTCACCGACTTGTCGGCCTACGACTGCGTGCCGGGTTCCAAGCTCGGTGAGGACTTCTGGGTGGACGGCGTCAACCCGCCGGGGTACACCGGGCCATAACGTGGCCGGCGCAGCGACGCCGGCGCTGGCGGCGCTGACCAAGGCCGGCGTACCGCACGAGGTCGTGAAGTTCGACCACGATCCGCGGGAGCACTCGTTCGGTGTGGAAGCGGTCAATGCGCTGACCGGGGCCGGCGGGATCGCGCCCGAGCAGATCTACAAGACGCTGGTTATCGCGGTGCCCACGGGGCTGGCCGTCGCGATCGTGCAGGCGTCCGCGCGACTGTCGCTGAAGGCGGCCGCCGCCGCATTGGGGGTGGCCAAAGCGGCCATGGCCGAACCCGCGGTCGTGCAGCGCGCCACCGGGTACCTGGTGGGTGCGGTGTCCCCGTTCGGTCAGCGCAAGCCGCTGCCGACGGTCATCGATTCCAGCGCGCTGGCCGCCGACCGGGTGTTCTGCAGCGCCGGCCGCCGTGGCTGGGATGTCGCGGTGGCCCCGCAGGATTTGATCCGTGTGACGGGTGCGGTCACCGCGGACATTCAGGCCTAACCGTCACCTTTGGTCAGCGTGAACTGCGCGACGTCGGTGTAACCCTGGCGGAAAAGGTCCGCGCAACCGGTCAGGTACTTCATGTACCGGTCGTACACCTCTTGAGACTGAACCGCGATGGCCTCGTCGCGGTTCGCCTCGAGCGTGGCTGACCACATGTCGAGGGTGCGGGCGTAGTGCAGACGCAGCGGCTGGATGAGCTTGACGGTAAAGCCGGCGCGCTCGCCGTGCTCCACCACGCCCTTGGCTTGTGGAAGGTCTCCACCAGGGAAGATCTCGTTCATCATGAACTTCATGAACCGCAATTTGGTCATGGTGATGGGCAGCCCGCGCTCGGCGAACTCCTCATCGCCGGGCTTCATGATGGTGTGCAGCATCATCACGCCGTCGGCAGGGAGCGCCTGGTAGGCGGCTTTGAAGAAGTCGTCGTAGCGGTCACGTCCGAAGTGCTCGAAGGCGCCGATCGACACGATGCGGTCGACTTTTTCGTCGAACTGTTCCCAGCCCTGCAGCAGCACTCGCTTGTTTCGCGCGGAGGGATGCTCGTCAAGGCGCCGCTGGACGTGGGCCTGCTGGTTGCGGCTCAGCGTCAGGCCGACGACGTTGACGTCGTAACGCTCCAGCGCGCGAACAATGGTGGTGCCCCATCCGCATCCGATATCGAGCAGTGTCATCCCGGGTTCTAGTCCGAGCTTGCCCAGCGAGAGGTCGACCTTCGCGATCTGCGCCTCTTCCAGGCTCATGTCATCGCGCTCGAAATAGGCGCAGCTGTAGGTCCTCGTCGGATCCAGGAAAAGCGCGAAGAAGTCGTCGGACAGGTCATAGTGCGCCTGTACGTCCTCGAAATGCGGCTTCAGGCCAGGAGTTTCGTTTTCCTTTGAGGACAAGGCACAACCTTTGATATCGAGGATTAACTGGGCTTTACGGCATGCGATCGGAAAGTCGATCCGCTTTCCGAGCGTCTAGTCTATCTAGCCCGTGTGAGCGCCCCGCCAGCGCACGTCCAGCGAACTGGATTAGCCGCGTCATAACCCGCAGTACAACGTCGGCCGCATTGCGGCCGACGTTGTGTTCCAAAGGATTCCGTAGCTAGGTCAGGCAGCCTTCGCGCGGCTGCGAACCTGAAGGGCGCTGATCACGTCGATGACGCCGATGGCGATCAGCCAGCAGCCGGCGACCAGCGTCAGGACGGCGATCGAGCGAAGCGGCGAGACGATCAGGACGGCGCCACCGATCACGATGACCAGCCCGGACAGCACCTGCCAGCCGCGGCCGGGCAGGTGGTCGAAGGACAACGCCGCGGCAAGCAGCGTCATCCCGCGGAACAGCCAGCTGATGCCGATCCAGATCGCCAAAAGCGTGACTGCCTCGAATTCTTCGCGGAAGCAGAAGAATCCCAAAACCAGCGACACGATGCCGGTGATAAATGTCAACACTCTCATCGCGGCGCCGGCGTGCGAGCCGAAGGAGGCGAAGACGTAGCCGACTCCGGAAACCACCAGGTAGATGCCGAACAGGACACCTGCCACGAACAGTGTCCGACCTGGCCAGGCCAGCACGATGACACCCAGCACAATCGCCAGGATGCCGGTGACGAGAAGCACTTGCCATGCACTGCGGGCAAGCCGCCCAAGAGGACCTTCGAAAACGGTGTCGTCGCGAATAGTCATCTCCATATCATTAGCCACAATTGATGAAAATAGAATGTCCGTGGCGACACAATTGAGTATCGCGCTCGAGTATTCATGACAATGCTGGACGGACAGCATCGAGGTACCGTGCGCCCGCGGTAACGTGCTCGGTGAAGATGAGTACCGCACTGGTCGTTGGTAGTGGGCCCAACGGGCTCGCCGCAGCCATCGCGCTGGCCGCCAAGGGCGTGCAGGTCACCGTGCTCGAAGCCGCCGACGAGGTCGGTGGTGGCATGCGCAGCACCGAAGCCATCATTCCCGGCCTGCTGCACGACGAATGTTCGGCGATACACCCGATGGCCGTCGGCTCGCAATTTCTGAGCAGCTTCAATCTGAAGCGGTACGGGTTGTCGTGGTGCTGGCCGGAGATCGATTGCGTCCATCCGCTCGACGGCGGCAGCGCCGGCGTGCTGCACCGCTCGGTGGAGCAGACCGCTGCGGGTCTGGGTCGCGACGGGGCGAGGTGGCGCCTGGCGTTCGGCTACCCCGCCGCCCATTTCGACGCGCTCAGCGACGACATCATGGGTCCTCTGTTGCGAGTTCCGCACCATCCGCTGATGCTGGCCCGATTCGGAGCGCCCACGGTGCTTCCCGGTTCGACATTCGCACGGGTGTTCCGCACCGAGGAGGGCCGCGCGTTGTTCGGAGGTATTGCGGCCCATGCCTTCAGGCCGCTGCACTACCCGATGACCTCGGCCATCGGGATGGGCCTCATCGCGGCCGGGCACCGGCACGGGTGGGCGGTGGCCCAGGGTGGATCGCAGTCGATCGCCAACGCGATGGCCACGCTGTTGAGCGACCTGGGCGGCAAGGTCGAAACCGGTATCCGGGTCCAAAACGCCGCACAACTGCCGCCCGCGGACGTCACGATGTTCGATCTGGCGCCAAGCGCGGTCGCCGGCATCCTCGGCGACCGTCTTCCACGCCGAATTGCGGCCGCTTTCACCAGGTTCCGGCGGGGCCCCGGCGCGTTCAAGGTCGACTTCGCCATCGAGGGTGGCGTGCCCTGGATGAACCCGGACGCGCATCGGTCCGGCACCGTGCATCTGGTCGGCACCTACGCGGAGCTCGCCGCCACCGAGCGGGACGTCCACGCCGGGCGCATGCCCGAGCGGCCGTTCGTGCTGGTTAGTCAGCAGTACCTGGCCGATCCGCAGCGGTCGGTGGGCAATACCCACCCGGTGTGGAGCTACGCGCACGTCCCCAACGGCTACACCGGCGACGCCACCGAGGCGATCATCGGCCAGTTCGAGCGGTTCGCACCCGGGTTCTCCGACCGCATCGTCGGCCACACCGTTCGCACCACTACGCAGATGGCCACCTTTAACGCCAACTACGCCGGTGGCGACATCATGACCGGATCCAAGGACATTCGTCAGCTCACATTCGGCCCGCGAATTACGCTCTCGCCCTACACCATTGGAGTACCGGGCATGTACATCTGCTCGGCAGCCACTCCACCCGGACCCGGCGCACACGGCATGTGCGGCGCCAACGCCGCCCGGCTCGCCCTTGATTACCTGGCGCGCGCTTAGAAGATCACCACGACCTTGTCGGCGGCGCCGGGCGTGCTGGCGAGTTCGAGCGCCTCGCCGACATTGTCGAACGGGATGGTGTGACTGACGATCACCGCGTATTTCTCCCAGTTAGCGACCAGATCCTTAATCACCTCGAAGATCTCGTCGGGGTATCCCATGGATCCGACGATGGTGATCTCGTTGCTCATGATGTTGACGAATTCGACGGGCACCGGCTCTTTGTGCACGTCCACGATGCCGAGGGCGGCGCCCTTCTTGGCGGCGGTGAGCGCGGTGTCAATGACCGCGGACGCACCAGCGGCGTCCAGGTAGATATCGGTGCCGGCCTTGCCGGGGAACATCGACTCACCCGCACCGTGCAGTTCGACGAGGCGTTGCACGACTCTCTCTTCGGCGGAGTTGATCACCGCGTCGGCCCCGATCTGCAGTGCCTTCTGTAGCCGGGCGGGGATCAGGTCGACGACCACCACATGACTTACCCCAAGGGATTTGAAGGCGAGCGTCGCACCCAGCCCGATCGGTCCGGCACCGAAGATGGCGACCTTGTCCGACGGCTTGGGTTTGCACTGATTGGCACCGTGCCGGGCGACGGCCATCGGTTCGTTGAGTGCAGCGACTTCCCACGGGATGTGGCTCGGGATGACTTCGAGACTGGTTCCGCGAACAGCGTTTTCGATCAAGCGGAAATCAGCGAGGGCCCCGGAGGCTCCCCCGTTGCCGATGATGCCGCTCGGTGCTGCCATCGGATTGATGACAACGTGGTCGCCGACGGCGATGCCGGACACCTGCTCGCCGACCTCGACGACTTCGCCGGCCGGTTCATGCCCCAGTGGTGTGTGTCCCTGACGCGGCGGGATACCGCCGATCGTGAGGTAGAACGCGTCGGAGCCGCAAATACCACAGGCGCGCATTCGGACGAGGACGTCGTTGCGGCCGGCGCGCGGGCGGTCAGCCTCGACGACCTCTGCCTTACCCGGGCCGGTGACGATTGACATTTTCATGACGCTGCCTCGAGTTCGATGTCGAAGGTGTCCAGGTATTCGGCGAAGACCGGCTTGAGTTGTTCGACGGTCAGGCCGTATTGGTCGAGGCTGTAGGTGTTGAGGGCGAACAGATCCTGCGGATGCCCCGTGAGCCAATTGCGCATGTGCGCTTCGGTTTCGGCAGTCAACGGCTCGTCGGACCACTCGTAGATGCGGCGCATCACGTCCATCGGGTCGCGCATCATCTCGTGGTAGTACATGTGGAAGAAACGGTCGTCGCCGATGCGATCGCGCGCCCGCAGCGGCCGGTCCACGTGATAGCTCATCTGCCATGTCGCGGCGCACCCCATGTCCGTCTGATCCAGCAGCTCGGTGTTCATCACCAGGCTTTGCGGCAGCCGCCATAGGTTGCACAGCGACCCGGTCGCCTTATAGGGGTCGCGATGCGCCCAGATCAACCGCGCATCGGGGAACACCTTCAGCAGCGCTTCGATGTGCACTGAATGCGACGGCATTTTCAGACTCCACGTGCCGGGTGCTTTCGATTGCAACACTTGCAGATAACGCTTTTGGTACTCGTAGGTGCTGCTCATGTCGGTCTCGTCGAAGAGCCACCGGGCATAGCGATCCGTCGGAAGAAAAGAATCCCAGGACAGGCCCTTGAAGTCCTGGTTGTGAATGAACATGTCCTCAGTCGGGCCGTCGGCGTCTTCCCAGTGCGGCAGCGCCATTTTCGCCTGCTTGACGAACTGCAGAATGTTGCCCTACTCCTCCAGCAGTGCCAGACAACGGGGATCGGTGCGCAGCGTCTCGGTGCTGCCCGGCGGTATGGGGTGCACGCATTGCCAATGCAGAAGCGATCGGCGTGCGGGGTCCTGGTCGAGCAGGTAGCTGACCACCGTGGTGCCGGTGCGGGGCATTCCGAGCACGAACAGCGGTCGTCGGACAGGCGCTTCGAGTACCTCGGGGTGGGCCTGAATGTAGGCGTGGACCTGCATGCGGCGCCCCAGAGCATTGGTGGCGTCGTTGAGGACACGTTCTCGCCCGGACGGAGTGAAAGCCGGTGAGTTGTTGAGGTCGTCGAACATCACCGTCAGCCCGGCTCGCCACGAGTCGGAGTCGATTTCGGTGAGACCAGTGCGTTGGGCGGCCAGTTTGAAGACGTCGTTGGCGCTGGCAACGTTGTCGTAGTTCTTGTGGTCGCTCATCGCTCTAGACCGTCAGGTATCCGCCGTCGACAGCGATGGTGCTGCCGGTGATGTACGACGCGGCTTCGGTACACAAGAACAACGTCGCGCCGGCGCAGTCCTGCGGTGTTCCCGGTCTGCCCAGCGGGGTGTGGAAGCCGATCTCGACGTCCATCACCTCGGGAATGCCCATGGCCGGGTGCGTCATTCGGTGTCGATCAGCCCGGGCGCGATCGCGTTGACCCGGATGCCGTCGTTGGCCCACCGGCGGGAGAGGTTCATCGTCAACGAGAGCAAACCCATCTTCGACGAGCCGTAGCCCGGGACGAAGACCGCCGAGCGGAACGCGGACATCGAGACGACGGTGACGACGGTGACGACGCTCGCACCGCCGGGGGCCCGGCTGGACTTGAGCCGCTGATGGCAGCGCATCGTTAACCGCATGGGGACCAACATATTCTGCGTCACTGATGCGACGCAGCCGTCGGGGTCGTATTCGTCGCCGGCGGGATAGGGGCCGCCCGCGTTGTTGATCAAGATGTCGAGTTCACCCAGTGAGTTGGCCAGGGCGTCGACCGCGTCGGGGTCCTGAATCTGGCATTGGCGGTAGGTGAATGCGCTCAGGTCCGTCTCGGGATAGTCGGCGGTCGATCCGCGGGTGCCGGTCACCGTGACGGCAGCGCCGGCCTTGGCGAAATCGGCCGCAATCGCATTACCGATGCCGCTGGTTCCACCGGTCACCAGCACGTTGGCGCCGGTGAAGTCGAAGCTGATGGTGTTCATCCGTCCGTCCTCAATTCGTTAATGGATTTGGTGAGCCAGGCCTTTTCCCAGAAGTTTTCGGTGCCGGCGAGCAGCGCCTCGTGCGCGTCGGCGGCAACCGTGCGGGCCGCGGGGTGCGTGGGCTGGGCGGTCAGCACAAGGTCGGTCAGGTGTATCGCCTGTAGCGGCCGCCCGTTGTCGACATGGCCGCGGGCCGCCTCGGCCAGTGCATCGGCTCCCGCGGCGTTAACCACGTCCGCGGCAATGGAATCCGGGGCCACCCCGTAGAGCTCGGTGGTGGAGCGATGCCGGAACCATCCGGTGTACATCTCCCAAATGGCGCGCACGTTCCACGACGTCTTGCCGTAGCCTTCGCCGGCGTCGAGCTGCGCCGGTACCGTGACGTCGCGCATCGCCGTGTGGATGTCGGCGCCGGAGTTCATCAGCTCCACGGTGCGATCGTGGACGGCCTGCATGGCGTCGCGCATCGCGGTCACCTCCTCGGCGATGCGGTCGGCACCCTCGATTGGAGCGAAGTGGCCGGTGATCAGCCGCTGCGGTCCATAGGCCAGCACCGTGTTCAGCGACTCGATGTAGAGGATCCGGTCGCGGTAGCGGTCGCCGCGGATGGTCATCAGGTTCGGCACATGGCCGAATAGTGGACCGAACAGGTTGCCGCTGAAAAGGATTCGATCCTCGGGCAGCCACACCACCAGCGCGTCGGTGGTTTCGCCGCCCGGGGTCCAGGTCAGCTCGAAGGTGCGCGCGCCGACCGTCATTTCGTGGTGGCGGTCGAACGTGGTGGTCGGCTCGGGAAAGGAGAAGTCGATCGTCGCCGGATCGAGCGTCTTGAAATGCTCGAGGACAGCGTCGGAGAACTTCTGGAAGGCGAACGACGTCTTGGGCACGCGGTAGCCCATCAGCAGATTGTTGTCGTCGCGCCAGTACCGGTAGTTACCATGCATCAGCACGTCGGTGCCGTCGTCGCGCAGTGTGTGCACTCCGCCCCAATGGTCGGCGTGCCCCTGGGTGACGACAATGGCCTGTGCCGGGCCCGGCACGTCGGCAAAAGCCTTGCGGTGCAACGGGCCCTCGAACACCAGGCCGGCGTTGACGATGACCCGTCCCTCGTCGGTGCCCACGGCGTAGGAATTGGAGACTCCCGGCGACATCCAGATGTCGTTGCCCAGCGGCGTCGCAGGAGTGCCGGTCGCCGCCGCCAGATCGGCGGCTCCGGGACGCTCCCGGTGAATCCCAGCCATGACTTGCGATCCTCTACAGTTCTAGAGGTAAAGTCAATATCCATGGGACTGCGCGGCCTGGCCGAACGGACTGCGGTGGTGGTCGGCGGCGCCACCGGCATCGGCGCCGCGACGGCCACCCGGCTCGGGGCCGAAGGCTGCCGGGTGGTGATCGGCGACGTCGCGGTCGACGCCGCGGAGCAGACGGCCGCGCAGATCGTCACCGCCGGCGGCACCGCCCCCCATGTCGCCTTCGACCTCGCGGATCCCGCGTCGGTTTCGCACCTGATCGACTCTGCCGCAACGACTTACGGCGGCGTCGACCTGCTGTTCAATGTCGGCGCGGACATGACCACGATCCGTGCGGACACCGATGTGGTCGATATCGACTTCGACGTGTGGGATCGGGTGATGGCGGTGAACCTGCGCGGGTATGTGGCCGCCATGAAGTACACGATCCCGGAAATGCTCAAACGCGGCGGCGGCGCGATCGACAACATGTCCTCGGCGGCAGCGTTCCAGGGCGAGCCCGCGCGACCGGCCTACGCCACCGCGAAAGCCGGAATCGGCGCACTGACCCGCCACGTCGCATCGCGGTGGGGCAAGGAAGGCATCCGCTGCAACGCGGTGGCTCCGGGGTTTACCGCGACCGAGGCCATCCGCGCGGTTCCGCAATGGCCGGAGTTGCAGGCCGGCGCGCTGAAGCGCATTCGTGGAACCCGCGTCGGCGATCCTGGGGACATCGCCGCGCTGGTCGCCTTCCTGCTGTCCGAGGAAGGCGAGTGGATCAACGGTCAGGTCGTCAACATCGACGGCGGCACCGTCCTTCGGTGACCCATGGCAGCCAGCACGAGATCCCGGAGACGCAACGGCGACGAACGCCGGCGCGAACTGTGTGACGCCGCGATCCAGGTGCTGGCCGAGCACGGATCGCGCGGGCTCACACACGGACAGGTCGACCGTTGCGCGGGAGTGCCCGAGGGCACGACGTCGTACTACTACCGCACCCGAGCGGCGCTGTTGCGGGGCGTCGGCACACGGATCGCCGAGATCGATGTCGCCAACCTGCAGTCCGTGATCGACGAGCCACTCGACCCCCTTTCTCCGTTCGCGCATCTGGCGGAGCTGACCATGATGCAGGCCGACGGGCCCGGGCTGATGCTGAACCGGGCGCGGCATGAATTGGTGCTGGGAGCGGTGCGGGATCCCGGTCTCGCCGAGACATCGCAGACGTTCGTCGCCCGGATCAACGCGATGGCTCACGAAGCGATTGCTCACCTACAGCCGGGTATTGACGATCCCGCGCTGCTCGATGCGCAGACGACGGCCGTCACCACCTTCATCGTGGGCGTGTTCACCCGGCTTGTCGGCGGCGACCGCACCATCAGAAACGCCGAGCAACTCACCGGACTCCTGGAGGCCGTCGCGACCGCGGTGTCGCTGCAGCGGGCATAAGCATCGCGGCGAAAAGCCATGTGCGGTCGTCTGACAGGCCCTAACGTTATTGCCGGTTGGTGTCTCCATACCGGCGCACCAGGAGGATTGGACGGAAATGAAGCGACTTTTCGCCGCTGGTGTGCTGTCTTTTGCGGGGTTGATGACGGCCGGATTGGGCGTCAGCAACGCCGACACGATTCAGACCGAGGGCAACTATCCGACCCGGCAGGCCTGTCAGGACGCCGGTCCCGGCGTGAAGGCCACGACACCTGGGGGCTGGAACAACTTCTGGTGCGTCCCGGATCGCAACGCTGCCGGCAACTGGAAGTTGGTCCTCAGCAACTAGTAGGTGTAGAAGCCCTCGCCGGTCTTGATGCCCAGCTTGCCTGCGTCGATATAGGACCGCAGCAAGTCGCGCACGCTCTTTGGTAGGTGCGGAAGCTCTGCGGCGTAGTGGTTTTCGATGTCGAGCACGACGTCGAGGCCGACTAGATCCATCATCTGAAACGGGCCGACCGACACACCCAGGGCGAGCTTGAACATCCCGTCGATATCCTCGGGGCGGGCGACGCCGTCGGCAACCACGGCCAGCGACTCACGCTTGATGGCCGCCCAGATGCGGTTGAAGATGAAACCCGTGCTTTCCTTGCGCGCCTCGAAGGGATACACACCGAATTCGGGCAGCACGGTCAGCAGCGTATCGAGCAGGCCGCGATCGGTCTGGCCGTCCGACATCAACTCGATCGCGTTGATGTCTGGTGGCATGTAGAAGTGCATGTTGCACAAACGTGTTTTATCCCTGATGTTTTCCGCCATCAGCCGCGACGGGATGGACGACGAGTTGGTACCGAAGATGGTGTCTGCCGGCGCGGCTTGGTCGATCTCGCCCCACAACGGAATCTTGACTTCGAGCTTCTCGGGGACCGACTCGATGGCCAGCCAGGCGCCGTCCAACGCCTCGTCGAGCGATCCGGTGGCGGTCACGACGCCGATTTCGCCAAATCCTCGGTCGGCCAACAGCTTCGGGAGCGCTTGGCTCACGAATTGCGTTGCTTCGTCACGTTGCTCGGCGCGCCGCGCGTAGATTCGCACGGTTCCGCCGCGGGTGGCGAACATCAGGCCGATGCGGCGACCCAGGGTGCCCGCCCCGATCACCGCGACGGGGCGGCTTTGGATGTCTTCGAAGGCGTAAGTGTACGAATCAGTCACATACGCATGCTAAGTCTTCGCGCTGACAGAGTGTCGACGCGCTCGGGGCCGGCCACGCCGGCGCCGAACTGGGTGACTTTTTGCCCGCCTCTGAGCGACAATCGCCGTCAGTGCACACTGGTCAAATCTCTTGCGTCACTGTGGTTTCTGCAGTCACAGGCTGACGTCTTTTGTCGGTGGGTGGGTTTAGTTTCGCAGTATGAGTTCAGGTGTCATCGCAGACCAGGAAGCCGCCACCGCGAAGTTCGACGCGTTGGACACCGCACTCGAAGACGTCATCGGCCTGGAGAGCGGGATGCTGTGCACCCGGCAGCACCTGGCGCAGCTGCAACGCTACGAGCAGGTGCGGCGGCGGCTGTCGGCTGGTGAACATCGGCTGATCAACCAACTCCAGCAGGAGGCCACCCCGGAGGAGTTGGGCGGCAAACTCTCCCACGCGATCGCCGACTGGACGCTGATCAGCCGCGCCGAAGCCGCCCGGCGGGTCCGCGAGGCTGCCGATCTGGGCGAGCGCCACGGCCTGACCGGCCAACCCGTGGCGCCGGTCCTGGCGGCCACCGCCGCCGCGCAGCGAGCCGGGCGGCTGGGCCGCGAGCATGTCGCGGTCATCCGCGGCTTCTACCACCAGCTACCCGGGTGGATCGATGCCCAGACCCGCGCCCAAGCCGAAGCCGACCTGGCCCGCCTGGCTTCCCAATACCGCCCCGACCAACTCGCCGCCCTGGCCGACAAACTCGCCGACTGCCTCAACCCCGACGGCAGCTACACCGACGCGGACCGGGCCCACTGCCGCGGCCTGACCCTGGGCAAGCAGCAAGTCGATGGCATGTCGGCGCTCAGCGGCTGGCTGACACCGGAGGCCCGGGCCACCCTGGAAGCGGTGCTGGCCAAACTCGCCGCCCCCGGCATGTGCAACCCCCACGACGACACCCCCTGCGTCGACGGCGCACCCAGCCAACACGCCATCGACCACGATGTTCGCTCGCCGGCCCAACGCCAACACGACGGGCTGAACGCCGCCCTGCGCGCCCTACTGGCCTCCGGAAAACTCGGTCAACACAATGGGCTGCCGGCCTCGATCATCGTGTCCACCACCCTGGCCGACCTCCACGCAGCCGCCGGACACGCAACCACCGGCGCCGGCACCCGCCTCCCCATGTCCGATGTCATCCGCCTGGCCCGCCACGCCCACCACTACCTCGCCATCTTCGACAACGCCAAACCCGTCGCGCTGTATCACACCAAACGACTCGCCTCACCCGGCCAACGAATCATGCTCTACGCCAAAGACATCGGCTGCAGCGCACCCGGATGCGACGTCGGCGGCTACTACTGCGAAGTCCACCACATCACCGACTACGCACAATGCCACACCACCAACATCGACAACCTCACCCTGGCCTGCGGCACCCACCACCGACTCCTGCAACCCCGCGGCTGGACCACCCAACAACACACCAACGGCACCACCCAATGGATCCCACCACCACACCTCGACCACGACCAACCCCGCACCAACAATTTCCACCACCCCGACAAGCTCCTCCACGACCAGCAAGACGACGACGAGGTGGCCTAGCGCCCGCGATTAACCGCTGATTAGCCTGTGTCGGGTGAGCGAACCCCACCGCACCCTACTGCTGATGCGACATGCGAAATCTGGGTACCCGCCGGGTGTCGCGGACCACGACCGGCCCTTGGCACCACGCGGTATCCGGGAGGCAGGGCTGGGCGGTGACTGGCTGCGCGCCAACCAACCCAGCATCGACGCCGTGCTGTGCTCCACGGCCACCCGCGCCCGGCAAACCCTGGCCAACACCGGCATCGAGGCCCCCGTGCAATACCGCGAGCGCCTCTACGACGCCACCCCGGGGACGATCATCGACGAGATCAACGAGGTTGCCGACACCGCGGACACCCTGCTGGTCGTCGGGCACGAACCAACCATGTCTTACCTGGCGATCGGCCTGGCGGGCATTGAGGATACCGACGATGCTGTGCTGCAACGCATTTCGGAGAAGTTCCCGACGTCTGCGATCGCGGTGCTGAGGGTGAACAGCGACTGGAAGGACCTGCAACTAGGGCAAGCGACGCTGATCGGTTTCCACGTTCCGCGCTGAGCACCGCTAGGAGTTCGTCAAGAGCGTCAGCTCCATCAGCTTGAGGGCCTGGCCGCAGGCGTCGATCCCGGGTGACTGCGGGTTGACCCACCAGCCCACCACTCCCGCTGCGTCGCTGGCCACACCACACGCACCGTTCGCGTCGTCCGGGCGCATCACGATCGAATTGACGCCCGCGATCGCCTTGCTTTCCACCTTGTACTTGAGGAACTCGGCGACCTTACGCTCTTCGCTCAGACTGCCCTGCTCGAACCAGAACCGGGTGATGTCGATCAGGCCGGCCGGGTTGGCCGCCTGCCACCGGCAGATCGCGCCGACGAACGTGCTCTGTATGTCGAGCGGGTCGGCACCCACCGTCTTGGCCAAGATGTCGCTGGTCAGTACCTCGCACTCCTTGAGCAGGTTCGGGTACTGCTGTTGAGAATTGTTGTTTCGAGGCACGCCGCCGGAACCCGCCTTGACGGCGTTACCCCCGATCGACCGCGAACAGCCCGTCAGGAGCACCAGCGCGGCGATCAAAACGGCCAGGACAGCTCTGCCGGTCCTGAAGCGAGGACCCTTCGAGTCGGTCATTTCGAATTCGCAATCGATTGACGAGTCAATTCTTTGGCGATGTCACAGGGCGGCGGGAACGGCTTTTGGCTGAAGCTGATCGACCACTCGATGAAGTCGTCCTGGAACTGAATGCCTACTTCGCAGAGCGAGTCGCCCAGGTTGGGCTCGTTGCCGACAGCGATGAAGCCGCTGTGGCCGTTGATATTGATGTCGTCGACGCTGGCACGTGACAGCTCCTCGGTCTTGCGTTCACGTCCGATCGGGCTGCCGCGGTACCACGAAAAAGAGAAGTGCGGACCGAGGATGCCGCCGCCCGCCAGCCACTGGCACCCCACGGAGTTACGGGCCGTGTTGGTCAGCCCGCTCATCTTGGTCAGTTCGGCGACCGCCTGATCGCTGATGCCGCCGCATTGCGGAAACATCGGGCCGTGGTGTCCCTCGGCGTTCCCCGGCGCCGACGATGTCGTCCCACCCGGTTTGTTGTCGCCGGAACTGGAGCAGCCCGCGACCGCGGGGATCAAGATCGTGATGGCCGCGAGGGCTAGCGCCGTGAGGTTACGACGCACCACTACCCTGCTTCCGCTCAGCCTGCTGGTGGTCCACACGATGCACTGTAGCGGCAGCCCCGCGGCTCAACCACCGACACGCCACCTGAACAGGCATTTCGAAGCGTTTGCCGGATGCGGCGCGAGCACACAGCCGCCCGCGGTGTTCAGCGCCACACCGCTCGCCGTATGCGACAGTTACCAAATGCTTCTGGCCCTGCTGCGCCAGTACATCCGGCCGTACCGCCGGCTGGTGGCGGTGCTGATGGTGCTTCAACTGATCAGCACCCTGGCGACGCTGTACCTGCCGACGGTCAACGCCGCGATCATCGACGAGGGCGTCGCAAAAGGCGACACCGCGACGATCGTCAGGCTCGGCATGGTGATGCTGGGAGCCACCGGCCTGCAGGTGTTGTGCTCGGTCGGGGCCACCTACTTCGGCTCACGGACCGGGATGGGGTTCGGGCGCGATTTGCGCCTGGCGATGTTCGAACACGTCACCACCTTCTCCGAGCGCGAGACCGCCGGCTTCGGCGCGCCGACGCTGCTCACCCGCACCACCAACGACGTTCGGCAGATCCAGTACCTGGTTCAGATGACGGGCACGGTCTTGGTCACGGCGCCGATCATGTGCATCGGCGGAATCTTCATGGCCATCCACCAAGAGGCCGCGCTGACGTGGTTGTTGCTGGTCAGCGTCCCGATATTAGCCGTGGCCAATTACTGGATCATGTCGCACATGCTGCCGCTGTTCCGCAGTATGCAAGCCCTGATCGACGGCATCAATCGGGTGATGCGCGACCAGCTGTCCGGGGTGCGGGTGGTTCGGGCGTTCACCCGCGAAGGCTTTGAGCGTGACCGGTTTTCTCGCGCCAATGCCGCGCTGTCAAATGCCGCCCTGACCGCGGGTAACTGGCAAGCGCTGATGCTGCCGGTGACCACGCTGACCATCAACGTGTCCAGCGTCGCGCTGATCTGGTTTGGCGGACTGCGCATCGATCGCGGCCAGATGCAGGTCGGCTCGCTGACCGCCTTCCTGGCCTACTTCACGCAGATCCTGATGGCCGTGCTGGTGGCGACGATGACGCTGGTGGTGCTGCCGCGAGCGTCCGTGTGCGCTGAGCGGATCACCGAGGTGCTATCCACTCGTGCCGCCGTCGACAGCCCGCTACACCCCAAGCTGCCCACGCAGGGAATCACCGGCGTAGTGCGTTTGGACGGCGCGACATTCACCTATCCGGGCGCTGATCGCCCAGTGCTGCAAAACATCTCGTTGACTGCGCTACCCGGAACCACCACCGCGGTCGTCGGCAGCACCGGCTCGGGCAAGTCGACGCTGGTGGCGCTGATCTGCCGGCTGTACGACGTGACCGCAGGCGCTGTCCTGCTCGACGACCTCGACGTCCGCGAGTACGACACCGAGCGGCTCTGGTCGGCGATCGGCCTGGTCCCGCAACGCGGGTATCTCTTCTCCGGCACCGTGGCGGACAACCTGCGCTTCGGGAAGGCCGACGCCTCCGACGAGGAGATGTGGGAAGCGTTGCGGGTGGCCGCCGCCGATGATTTCGTACGGGCGCACGCCGACGGGCTGCACATGCGGGTCGTTCAGGCCGGAATGAACTTCTCGGGCGGACAACGACAACGGCTGGCGATCGCCCGGGCAGTCATTCGCCGCCCGGCGATCTATGTGTTCGACGACGCGTTCTCCGCGCTGGATGTGCACACCGATGCACAGGTTCGTGCCGCTCTTCGCGAGATCTCCGGTGACGCCACGATAATCGTCGTCACACAACGTATTTCGACAGCCGCACAGGCTGACCAGATCATCGTCGTGGACAACGGGAAACTGGTGGGCTCGGGCACGCATGAATCGCTGTTGGCCGATTGCACCACCTACGCGGAATTCGCCGACTCGCAGTCGGTGGGCGCGGTGCGATCAGATCAAGTCGGCGGCACGTCGTGACCGAGGCGACAAACCGGCCCGCCCGTGCAGCAGCTTCGGTCACCCGGTCCCGCGACTTCTGGGGCACGGCGGCTCGGCTAGTGAAATGCCTTGTGCCGCAAGGCAAGCTGAGCATTTCGGTGATCGCCTTGGGCCTCACCGGCACGGCGATCGGCGTCGTCGTTCCGCGAATCCTCGGTCACGCTACCGATCTGCTCTTCAACGGCGTGATCGGGCGAGAGTTGCCGGTGGGAATCAGCAAGGCACAGGCCGTCGCCCAGGCCCGGGCGCGCGGCGACAGGGCGTTCGCCGACTTGCTGTCCGGGATGAATGTGGTCCCCGGGGCGGGTGTGGACTTCGGCGCGGTGGCAAGAACGCTGACCATTGCCATGGCCCTGTATCTAGTTGCCGCACTATTGCTTTGGGCACAATCTCGGCTGCTCAATCTGACCCTGCAGCGCACCATGGTCGCGCTGCGGTCCGAAGTCGAGGACAAGGTCCACCGACTGCCGCTGTCCTTCTTCGACGGACGACTGCGCGGCGAGCTGCTGAGCCGGGTCACCAACGATATCGACAACGTCCAATCGTCGCTGTCGATGACGATCAGCCAGCTGCTGACGTCAATGCTGAGCGTCGTCGCGGTGCTGGCGATGATGCTGTCGATCTCGCCACTGCTGACTCTGATCACCGTGCTGACCGTGCCGCTCTCGCTGCTGGCGACCCGTGCGATCGCACGCCGCTCGCAACGTCTTTTCGTGGCGCAGTGGAAAAGCATCGGACGACTCAACGCCCACATCGAAGAGACGTACAGCGGGTTCACGGTGGTCAAGACGTTCGGTCACCGAGACGCGGCACGCGAACAGTTCCGCAACGTCAACGACGACGTCTACGAGGCAAGTTTCGGTTCGCAGTTGTTCTCCGGCCTGGTGGCACCGGCCACGACATTCATTGGCAACCTCGGATACGTCGCGGTCGCGGTACTCGGCGGCGTGCAGGTGGCGACCGGACACATCACCCTTGGCAGCATCCAGGCGTTCATCCAATACGTCCGCCAGTTCAACACGCCGCTGAGCCAGGTGGCCGGGATGTACAACACCCTGCAATCCGGGGTGGCCAGCGCGGAGCGGGTGTTCGACCTGCTCGACGAGCCCGAGGAGGCGCCGGACCCGGCGCCGGCGCGCCGCGACGGCCAGGACTCGCGGCCGCGCGGACGTGTCGAGTTTCAGCACGTGCGCTTCGCGTACCACCCGGGCACGCCGGTGATCGAAGACCTGTCGATGACGGTGGAGCCGGGCAGCACCGTGGCGATCGTCGGCCCGACCGGAGCGGGCAAGACCACGCTGGTGAACCTGCTGATGCGCTTCTATGACGTCGATTCCGGCCGAATCCTGGTCGACGGCGTCGACATCACCACGGTGAGCAGGCAAACATTGCGGTCGCGAATCGGCATGGTGCTGCAAGACACCTGGCTGTTCGACGGGACCATCGCGGAGAACATCGCCTATGGGCGGCCCGAGGCCAGCGCGGACGAGGTGGTCGAAGCCGCCAAGGCAGCCCACGTCGACCGGTTTGTGCACACTTTGCCGGCCGGCTATCAGACCCGGGTTAGCGGCGACGGTGCCAACATCAGCGCCGGCGAGAAGCAGCTCATCACGATCGCGCGCGCGTTTCTTGCCCGTCCGCAGCTGTTGATCCTCGATGAGGCAACCAGCTCGGTCGACACCCGCACCGAGATCCTCATTCAGCGGGCCATGCACGAACTCCGCAGGGACCGCACAAGTTTCGTTATTGCGCATCGGCTTTCGACCATCCACGATGCCGACCGCATCGTCGTGGTCGAGTCCGGGCGCATCGTCGAGCAGGGCAACCACGCCGAACTGATGGCCCGCCGGGGTGCGTACTACGCGATGACCCGGGCCTGAGCTCTCCGGCCCTACCGGCCGCGTTCGCCTTCGGGCCAACCTGAGGCGTTACTGAAATGCCGCCAAGAAGTTATCGAGGATCCATTTAGGAGCGGGCCCGACGCTAGGTACATCAGCACCCCAACCGCACAGCTGAAAAGGATCACAGCAATGTTCTCTCATCGCATCAGCACAATTGCCAGCACCGCGATCGGCACCGCCGCCATCGGGCTCATCGCAGTCGCCACCGCCAGCACTGCGGGGGCCAGCACAATCGACGACACGTTCATCGCCCAGATGAACACCCTGGGCATCAGCTTCAGCTCACCCGCCGAGGCCGTCAAGGAAGGCCACCAGGTGTGCCGGGAGCTCGCCGCCGGCAAAAGCGGAACGGACGTCGCCACCGAGGTCCTCAAGCAGACGGACCTGACGAGTCATCAAGCGGCCTACTTCGTCGTCGACGCGACCAAGGCCTATTGCCCATAACTCGCCCCTCGGCTCACCTGATCGCACCACCCACTGGAATGGGAGGATCTCGGTAACCGGGATCCTCCCATTCGCCGTTTCCGGCTCCGGTTTCGTGCTCCCCATCGCTGCGGCCACGCACCGCATTGGTCGACACGCCGCAGATCCGTGCACCGGGCCGAAACCGGAGAGGCATTTGAACATCCTGTCAATCAAGGAAATTCGACTCATCGGCGCCCCACTCGCGATGCGGCGCCGAGATGCTAGTTGGGCGAGATCTGGTTTAGACCTTCCGAAGCGGACGTCGGGCTCACTAAGCTCTGTGTTCGGCTGTTGATTTGCTGCGCGGCGATTGCTATGCAGTATGCAGCTGTGGCCAACACAGAAGGAGATGTCGATGAAGCTCTCGCCTCGTACCGTTACGGCCGCCGCTGCCGCCGCGCTCGCCCTCGTACTCGCCATTGGTGGCTGCTCCAACAACTCGAACACCGGCAAATCGCCCGGGACCACCTCCACCACCTCCAGCGGCGAAGCGGCCACCCTGCTCAAGCAGGCAGCCGACGCGATGAACAAGGTCACCGGGTTGCATGTGAGCCTGACGGTGCAGGGCGACGTGCCTAACCTGCGGGTGACCAAGCTCGACGGTGACGTCTCCAACACCCCGCAGACGGTTGCCACCGGTACCGCGACGCTGCTCGTCGGCAAATCCCCCCAGGATGCGAAGTTCGTCTACGTCGACGGTCATCTCTATTCCGATCTCGGACAACCCGGCACCTACACCGACTTCGGGAACGGCGCCTCGATCTACAACGTGTCGGTGCTGCTGGACCCCAACAAGGGGCTGGCCAACCTGTTGTCGAAATTCCAGGGCGGGTCGGTGGCAGGCACCGAGCAGGTCAACGGCGTCGCGACCACGAAGATCACCGGCAACTCGGCCGCCGACGACATCGCTACGCTGGCCGGCTCGAAGTTGACCGCCGAGAGCGTGACAACGGTGCCCACCACGGTCTGGATCGCCTCGGACGGCTCCTCGCACCTCGTCCAGCTTCAGATCCATCCCACGAATGACACATCGGTGACGCTGACCATGTCGGACTGGGGCAAGACAGTCACCGCCACCAAGCCCGTCTAGCCATCGACGTGGGTGTCACCCGTGCATCGCAACCCGTGGAATCCGCCGGACCGCCGGCATTCGGAAAGGAATCACCAATGAGGATGATTACTCGTCGACGGCGGTTCACCGTAGCCGTCGCCGGTACGGCCGCTGCCGCCGCGATCAGCGTCGCGCTGGCTCTTGCGGCCGGTGCCGCCGACCACTACGGCGCGATTGCTTACTCCGGCAACGGTTCCTGGGGCCGCGCCTGGGACTACCCAACCCGGCCGGCCGCCGAGGCCACCTCGGTCAAAAACTGCGCCTATTCGGACTGCAAGGTGCTCACCAGCTTCACCGATTGCGGCGCCGTGGCGACCAACGGCAGGGCCTTCCAGGGCGGCGTGGGCCCCACCCTGGCCACCGCGATGAAGGACGCACTGACCAAACTCGGTGGCGGCTCCATCGACACGTGGGCCTGCAACTAGACCCGGTAACACGGGCCGGACGGACCCGGCCCGCAAAACTCCCGCCGTTGACCGCGCGGCGCTGAACCCTGTCGATTCGCCTACCGGCGCGACGCGAAGTCACTCCAAGAATTCGTGGAGATAACAAATAGGCCACGATCCGAAACTTTTCTCAACGACCCCGCAGCACAGCGGAACGAGAAAAGGACAACTCATGAAGACCAGCAGAAGAATTGCCGCGATCGCCAAGACCGCCGCCTTCGCAGTCGTCGCGGGTGCCATCACGCTGGGATTGGCCGCGCCGGCCGGGGCAGCGGCGGGCACCATGTATGGCGACCCGGCGGCCGCCGCCCAGTACTGGCGCCACCAGAAATACGACGACTGTGTCCTGATGTCGACCGCCGACGTGATCGGTCAGGTTACCGGCAAGGAGCCCTCGGAGCGCACCATCATCAAAAGGGCGCAAGCCACGCCGAGCGTCGTCCACCCCGGCTCCATCTACACCACGCCGGCGAACACCAAGAACCCAAATTCGGGTATGGGCACCCGCTTTGCGGATGTCCCGACATTGCTGGCGCAGTACAAGATCGGCGCCATGATCACCAATAAGGAACACGCTGCCAAAGGCATCCGCGGCGGGATGGAGGGCATCGAGCAACAATTGGGCGCGGGCCACAAAGTCATCGTCAGCGTCAACGCAGAACTCCTCTGGCACCGGCCCGTCAAAACCAAGGATCAGAACGGAAACCCGCGGGGCGACCACGCCGTCGTGGTGACCGGTGTCGATACCGCCAATAACGTGGTGCACCTCAACGACAGCGGCAGCCCCGATGGCCGCGACGAACAGATCCCGATGGCACTGTTCCTGCAGGCATGGGACGCCAGCAAGCAGCTGATGGTCGTCACCACCTAACCGGCGGCCGAATGCCCATCGTGGCGGGCAGTCACCCGGTGCAATCGCACCGAGTCGGCTGCCCGCCATACGCGTTTTCGATGAACCCCAATCTGATTCGCACGAGCCATCGATGATCACCCTGGCAGGTAACACAATTCAGCCCCCGGCAGCACCCCAGGTCACCGTCGCGACGGCACGCCAATCTTGGGAGGTTTTACCGAATTCGAGGGGTTCGTATCACAATGACAAGTAATGACACCGTATTGGCATGTGACACCGCGCAGCGAACCCGGAAGGGCTGGTAAGCGACGATGGTAGACAAAAGTCTCGAATTCGGTCTTCTCGGACCGTTGGAGATGACTGTTGACGGCACCCTGGTGCCGCTGGGCACCCCCAAACAGCGGGCGGTGCTGGCAATGCTGCTGATGAACCGCAACAGCCCGGTCGGCGTCGAGCGGCTTATCACCGCGCTATGGGATGACGAGCCACCGTCGGGCGCACGGGCCAGCATCCACTCCTACGTGTCCAATCTGCGCAAGCTGCTCAGCGGCGCCGGTATCGACCCGCGAGTCGTGCTGGCCGCGGCGCCGCCGGGTTACCGGCTCAGCGTCACTGAAAACAGTTGCGATCTCGGGCGGTTCATCACCGAGAAGACCGCGGGCGTGCACGCGGCCGCGTCCAGCCGGTTCGAGCAGGCCAGCCAGCACCTGTCGGCGGCACTCGCGGAATGGCGGGGACCGGTGCTCGAGGACCTGCGCGACTTTCAGTTCGTCGACACCTTTGCCACTTCGCTCGTGGAGGACAAGATTTTGGTGCACACCGCGAAGGCGGAGGCCGAAATCGCTTGCGGACGCGGCGCCGCCGTGATCGTCGACCTCGAAGTACTGACCGCGGAACACCCCTACCGTGAGCCGCTGTGGGCCCAGCTGATCACGGCCTACTACCTCACCGACCGCCAATCCGACGCGCTGGCCGCGTACCGCCGGGTAAAGGCGACACTCGCCGATGAGCTCGGGATCGACCCCGGCCAGACGTTGAGTGACCTCAATGAACGGATTTTGCGCCAGGAGCCGCTGGACGCCAAGAAATCGGCCAGGACGACGGCAGTCGGCACCATCACCCTGCTGGACCAGCGCACCAAGGTCCCGTCCGGCAAGGCCGTGGCCTACCTGCACGAAGTGTCGGGGCGCAGCCACCCACTGCGTTCGGCAGAGACCCGGATCGGGCGTCTCAGCGACAACGACATCATCCTGGCCAGCGCCAACGTCAGCCGCCATCACGCCGTCATCGTCGACACCGGCACCAGCTACATCATCAACGACCTGCGGTCATCGAATGGCGTGCATGTAGAGCACCAGCGGATCCGTTCTGCGGCCACGCTCAAGGACGGCGACCACGTCCGCATCTGCGATCACGAATTCACCTTCGAGATCCCTCCAGGTAACAGCAGCGAGGAATCGCACTGAATCGTTCGGAACTAATTGCCGTGCAAGGTATTTCGCGGCACCGATTCGACCGATGTGTCCAGTCACCGTGCCCGACAACGACATGACCAATCGCCGCAAGGCATTTCGCCGCACCGCATGAGTGGCCGGTCGCGACCCCTCGGCACCGACCGACCGAGGAGTTCTCGCGATTGTCACGCGTCCGGATCGGCGACGGCCTACCGTGATGGTTGCTGGTCACGGAGGTTACGGGCACGGATCTGCCCGTGATTGTTGATATGGTCGGCGGGTCTGCGGTTGATGTGGAGGATCAACGATGAGCGAGGAGCAGGCCTCACGAGCGGGGTCGATGTTTGGGCCCTACCACCTAAAACGGCTGCTGGGCCGGGGCGGGATGGGCGAGGTCTACGAGGCCGAGCACACCGTCAAAGAGTGGACGGTGGCGGTCAAGGTGATGACCGCGGAGTTCAGCAGGGACCCCGTTTTTCGCGAGCGGATGAGGCGTGAGGCGCGCACCGCGGGCCGTTTGCAGGAACCGCATGTGGTGCCCATCCACGACTACGGCGAAATCGATGGCCAGATGTTCATGGAAATGCACCTCATCGAGGGCACCGACTTGGACAGCTTGCTCAACCGGTTCGGCCCGCTGACCGCGCCACGCGCAGTCGCCATCATCACCCAGGTCGCCTCGGCTCTCGACGCCGCGCACGCCGCAGGCGTCATGCACCGCGACATCAAACCGCCCAACATCCTGGTCACCCGGGACGATTTCACCTACCTGGTCGACTTCGGCATCGCCAGTGCCGCCACCGACGAGAAACTCACCCAGCTCGGCACCGCGGTGGGCACCTGGAAATACATGGCGCCCGAACGGTTTTCCAACGGCGAGGTGACCTACCGCGCTGACATCTACGCGTTGGCCTGCGTGCTGCACGAATGCCTGACCGGCACCCCGCCCTATCGTGCGGGCACTGCCGGCGAGCTGGTCAGAGCTCACACCAGCGACCCGATCCCACAAGCCAGCGCGGTGCGCTCGGGCATCCCCAAGGCCTTCGACTCGGTGGTCGCACGGGGCATGGCCAAAAAACCCGAGGACCGCTACGCCAGTGCGGGCGATCTGGCCCTGGCCGCCCACGAGGCACTCAGCAACCCCGATCAAGACCACGCCGACAACATCTTGCGACGCAGCCAAGAAGCCACCCTGGCCAGCGACATCAAAGCCGACCTTCCCCCGACCGCTGCCGCCACGGCACAACCGCAGGTCAACACACCGCCGACGCCGTATCCGCGCACGGGGCCGAGTTCGGGTCCGGTGCCACCGCCCGCGCAGACCCCTCGGCCCTGGGCACCCGAGAGCGGCCCCGTCCCCACCCCCAGCCAGCCCGCCTCCGGTCCGCAGTATTACCAAGGCAGCAGCGGCAACTGGGGCAGCGCGCCGCCGAGCACCCCGCCACCAGGCGGCCCCACTCCGTGGAACCTGGGACAGCAGCCCCCGCCCAAGCCCAAACGCAACCCCTGGCCGATCGTCGTCGGGGCCTCGGCCCTGGTCGTGGTGCTCGTGCTCGCCGCGATCGGCATCTACGTCGCCACTCAGGACGAGGACAACCCGCAGCCGCACCCCACCGCGAGCAGCACCCCGACCCCGACGACGACCAGGACCTCGCCAAGGACCCCCACGACCAGCCCAGCCGGCGGCCTCGAAGGCCAGCTGCTAGGTCTGGTGCCCCGGGGTTACCCGAGCGGCGTATGCACATCGACGACTCCCAAGCCGAACACCATCTGGGCGGACGCGCTCGCCATGGTCGACTGCGAGCAGAACACCAACCCGGGTGGCCCGTCTCGCGCGGTCTACGGGCTTTTCGCGAATCCGAACGTCCTCAAAGACGCGTTCGACGCCGACATCAAACTTCTGCAGATGGCCACCTGCCCCGCGGGAACAAACAACCCGGAACCATGGCAGCACCCCAACGCCCCGAAGGTGGACGTCGGGATGGTCGCCTGCGGCACCTACAACAACCACCCGAACATGGTCTGGAGCAATCAGGTCAAGCTGTTGCTGTGTGATGTCCTTGGCGACCCCCCGTCCATCGAGGATATGCACACCTGGTGGACCAAGTTCGGTGGGTGAGCCGCGGTAATTCGGCTTACCCGGCGGCAAAGATCATCCAGCCCAACAACATTGGCTAGCTAACACAGCGGAGGCGATGCGTGGACGACAGGACCGATATGGTCACCACCATTCCCAGGTTGGAACTGCGGGCCGGTGGACGTACCTGGCAGGCCACCGCTGGCCGGTCCTGGAGCATTGGCCGCGCACACGAAGCCGACATTCAGCTGGAGAACCCCAGAGTGTCGCGCCAGCATGCGGTGCTGCAGCCGACACCCGCGGGGTGGGTCCTGGTCAACCGCAGCAGCAACGGGATGTTCGTGAACGGGCGGCGAGTGGAGAGTCTGACGATAAGCCAGCCGATCACCGTCGTGCTGGGTTCGGCGTCCTCGGGGCAGGCGCTAGAGGTCTGCCCCATTGCCCAACAGCCCAACCCCCCTCGGACACAACCGGTTGCACCGCCCACACGACCGGTCGGCGAGACCACGGTTGCCCGGCCACCGACCGCGGTGCACTCAATTGACCAGGTAGTCATCGGGATTGGCCGCGGCTCCGATAACAACGTCGTGCTCGACGACTTGCTGGTCTCCCGCCACCATGCGGTGTTGCGGCGCTCCGGCAATCAGTGGGAGCTGGTAGATAGCAACAGCGCCAACGGAACCTACGTCAACGGCCACCGGATCAATCGAGCGATCATCGGACCGGACGACATGGTCGGCATCGGCCACCAGCTGCTGCAACTCTCCGGTGGCCGGCTCGTGGAGCACGTCGACATCGGCGATGTGTCCTACGAGGCGTCGAACCTGCGGGTGTCCACCAACAAGGGCAAGGTGTTGCTGGCCAACATCAGTTTCGCCCTGCCGCAACGGTGCTTCATGGCGGTGGTGGGGCCAAGCGGCGCAGGGAAATCCACGCTGTTGGGCGCATTGACCGGGTTCCGCCCGGCCGGCAGCGGCGAGGTCCGATACGACAATCGAGACCTCTACCAGAACTACGCCGAGCTTCGACACCGGATCGGCTTCGTGCCGCAGGACGACATCTTGCACACACCGCTGACAGTGCGCCGTGCGCTGAATTATGCTGTGCGACTGCGTTTTCCGCACGATGTCTCCGCTAAGGAACGAAAGCAGCGCATCGACGAGGTCCTCAACGAGCTCGGACTGGCAGCGCATGCCAACCAACGGATCGACAGTTTGTCCGGAGGTCAGCGCAAACGAACCAGCGTCGCGCTGGAACTGCTGACCAAACCGTCGCTGCTGTTCCTCGACGAGCCCACGTCGGGCCTCGACCCTGGGTACGAGAAATCCGTCATGCAGACCCTGCGCGCACTGGCCGACGACGGCCGGTCCGTAGTGGTGGTCACCCACAACACCGCGCAGCTGAATCTGTGCGACCGACTGCTCATCTTGGCGCCGGGCGGTCGGCTGGCCTACTTCGGTCCGCCGCAACAAGCGCTCAGTTACTTCGGTTGCAGCGACTTCGCCGACCTGTTCAACCTTCTCGAACACGACACCACGACGGACTGGACCGGCCGGTATGTCGCGTCGCAAATTCACGGAGCCCTGACCGGGCCACACGCCACCATCAAAGCCGCAAAACCTGCCGCGCGCGCCGCGAAGCCGGTCTCTCAGCAGAGCGCGTTCGCCCAGTTCACCACGCTGTGCCGGCGGTACCTGGCGGTCATCGGCGCCGATCGCCAGTATTCGGTGACCCTGCTGATTCTGCCGCTGCTGCTGAGTCTGTTCGCCCACGCCGTCCCAGGTCAGGCGGGATTGTCGCTGACCAAAGCCATCGAGACGAAGTCCACCCAGCCCCCGCAATTGCTGGTGTTGCTGGTCATCGGTGGCGCCCTGATGGGCTGCGCCGCCTCGATCCGCGAAATCGTCAAGGAACGGGCCATCTATCAACGTGAACACGGCATCGGCCTGTCACGCGGCGCCTATCTGGCGTCCAAGGTGGTGGTCCTGACCGCGTTGACCACCTTGCAAGGGCTGATTCTGGGTTTCCTCGGAGTCGTGGGTCTGCCTCCGCCGGACCAGGCCGTCGTACTGCCGTGGCCCAGGGTCGAAGTGGCGCTAGCGGTCGTCGCCGTCACCGTGGTGTCGATGCTGATCGGTCTGCTGATTTCGGCGATCATCGGCAACGCCGACCGCGGCATGCCGCTGCTGGTGCTCGTGGTGATGGCCGAACTCGTGCTGTGCGGCGGGATGTTTGGGGTGAGAGGCCGCATCCCGCTGGAGCAGTTGGCGTGGTTATCGCCGTCCCGGTGGGCCTACGCGATGGCCGCCTCGACCATCGATCTCAACGATCTGCGCCCGACCGCTGCCGGCGACGAAGACCCGATGTGGGATTACGCAGCCAGTAGCTGGTGGACAGCCGCGGGCGCGTGCGCCGTCCAGTCGATCGTGCTGGTGATCCTGCTCGCGGTCCGACTCAGACAGCTTGACCCGCAACGCAAAGCAGGCAGATGACACTGCCTATGCGTGCTTGGCCACCAGCGGCAGCGCGCTGACAGCCAAAGAGCCGCAGGTCAATTGAACCGACAGCAGCCGGTATCCGACGTAGTACACGCCATATGACCAGGCTCGCTCGACGCCGACGCGCCACTGCAGCGGCAATATCGCCGCGACACCGATCAAGGCGGCCATGACCGCGAGGTGAGCCTTGAAGTCGGTCCCGGTGGCCATGAAGCAAGGGTCTGCCACGTACTGCGGAGATCCTTGATGAATCCTTGGAACGCAGCGGACATTTGGGGGCCGCATTGGCGGCGGCCGGCGGTCGCGACACGCGCGATAGATGTTTGCCGTTATCGAGCGGTCAGGCAGGCCGGCGCATACGGTCATGAGTGCTCACCGGGGGGTTGCGGCCGACGGGGTGGGCGGGAAATTGTTGATATGGTCGGCGGGTTCGCGGTTGGTTTGGAGGATCAGCGATGAGCGAGGAGCAGGCCTCACGGGCGGGGTCGACATTCGGGCCCTACCACCTGAAACGGCTGCTGGGCCGGGGCGGGATGGGCGAGGTCTACGAGGCCGAACACACCGTCAAAGAGTGGACGGTCGCGGTCAAGCTGATGTCGGACCAGTTCAGCCAGGACCCCGTCTTTCGCGAGCGGATGAAGCGCGAAGCGCGCACCGCGGGCCGTTTGCAGGAGCCGCACGTGGTGCCCATCCACGACTACGGCGAAATCGACGGAAAAATGTTCATGGAGATGCGCCTCGTGGAGGGCACCGACTTGGACAGCTTGCTCAAGCGTTACGGCCCGCTGACGCCGCCGCGCTCGGTGGCCATCATCACCCAGATCGCCTCGGCTCTCGATGCCGCCCATGCCGCGGGGGTCATGCACCGCGACGTCAAACCGCCCAACATCCTGGTCACCAGGGACGATTTCGCCTACCTGGTCGACTTCGGCATCGCCAGTGCCACCACCGACGAGAAGCTCACCCAGCTCGGCACCGCGGTCGGCACCTGGAAGTACATGGCCCCGGAGAGATTCACCGGTGATGAAGTGACTTACCGCGCCGACATCTACGCATTGGCGTGCGTGCTGCACGAATGCCTGACCGGAGCCCCGCCGTACCGCGCGGACAGCGCCGGGGTACTCGTCAAAGCCCATATGAGCGACCCGATCCCGCAGCCCAGCGCGGTGCGCTCGGGCGTCCCCAAAGCCTTCGACTCGGTAATTGCCCGCGGCATGGCCAAAAAACCCGAGGACCGCTACGCCAGTGCCGGCGATCTGGCCCTGGCCGCCCACGAGGCACTCAGCAACCCCGATCAAGACCACGCCGACAACATCCTGCGGCGCAGCCAAGAAGCCACCCTGCCGGGCGCGCAGCCACCGACGATCGCGGCCACCGCGATGGCGCCTCCGGTGCAGCGGGCCAGTACCCCGCCGCCGCCCCCCGCACCGGCGCCGACACCGACGCCGTACCCCCGCCCGGGGCCGAGTTCGGGTCCGGTGCCACCGCCCGCGCAGACCCCTCGCCCCTGGGCACCCCAGAGCGGCCCCGTCCCCACCCCCGGCCAGCCCGTCGCCGGCCCGCAGTATTACCAAGGCAGCGGCGGCAACTGGGGCAGCCCGCCACCGGGCGGCCTCCCGCCCGCGCAGCCGGTGAGCCCCACGCCGTGGAACCTGGGACAGCAGCCCCCGCCCAAGCCCAAACGCAATCCCTGGCCGACCATCGCCGCGGCGGCGGTTGTGCTGGTCGTCGTCATCAGCGCCGTGGCGATTTGGCTGATCATTCCCGGCCCAAAGCCACCGCCGGACCCGGTCGCGGCCACGCGTCTCAACACGCTGCTGCTGAGTTCCTCGGATATCAACGCCGTCATGGGCGCGACGAACATCCAGCCCGGAAAACCGATCACGTCGATGGGCACGTCCTCGATGACGGTGTCGATACCGGACTGCCAGGGAGCGCTCTATACGACGCAGGATCCGGTGTATGCCGGCAGCGGCTACACCGGCATCAACGGACTGGTGTCCCAAGAGCCGGGAGACAACAACGACCATTGGGTCAACCAAGCCGTGGTGGCGTTTCCCACCGCCGATAAGGCCAAGGCGTTCCTGCAGAGCTCGACAGACAAGTGGAAGAACTGCGCCGGCCAAACGGTGACGGTCACGAATAGTTCGAGCAAGACCTATCGGTGGACTTTTGCCCCAATCCAAGGCAGCCCACCGAAGATATCGGTGCTACAGACTCAAGAGGGTGCCGACGGCTGGGAGTGTGAGCACGCGATGGGTGTGGCGAACAACGTGGTCGTCGACATCAACGCGTGCGGCTACCACATCAGCGATCAGGCCGGCCAGATCGCCGACAAGATCGTCGACAAAGTCAACAACGTCTAGCGTCGGTCATTCGACGCAGATCGCGGCCAATACCAAAGCAGCACTGCGGCATTGACTCAAGCCTCCAGCTCTGGGCCCTGCGCGCGTAGATCGTCGACCGCCGACATGGCGTTGCGCAGCTTGGCCAGCCATTCCTCGCTGTGTTCACCCACAAGCTTGACCGACCACGCCAGTGCATCGGCGCGAGACCTGGCGACACCGGCGTCCACCAACGTGTCAAGCACCTGGCGTTCGGGTTGCTTCAGGCGGGTCATCACGGGAACTGCGATGTGCGTGAACAGGATTCGCTCGGTGCTGTCTCCAGAGCCGACCTCCACGCCCCAGGAAACCTTGCGTCCGTAGCGATCTTGAGCTTCGTTGGCGATGCTCATTCGCTCGGAACGGGTCTCCTCACGGAACCGCGAGGCCCGGCCCTCGGCGCGCGCCTCGCTCTCGGCGTTGTCGGCGTTGTCGGCCAGCTTGCCGACCACCGTGATCTCTTCGCGGTCGACGACAACCGTCGGGTCGCCGTCGAACCAGGATTCGGGCAGGCGTCCGGCGAACCATTCCGCCGCGCCGCTGGCGTCGGGTTGCTGCGCTTGCTGCCAGCCCCCCGACCGACCGTGCCGCCTTGATGTGTGATGTGATTTCATAATTACATGATTACACCGTTGCAGATGTAATGCGTAGGACCTTCGCCAGCAGCGAACGTTAGATGGCCGCGAAAGTCGGCGACTGCGGAATCGCAAAAGCGTTGAAATGGCCCGCTCAACGGCGTATTTTTGGGAGCGAAGCAGGCCCGGAAGCGGCCGAGTCAAAGAACCGGCAGAGGGGAAGGAGCCGGCCGCGTCGGACCGTGTCGGACGCCCCCCAGAGCCGCCCGGGCCTGCCTAAACGTTTACCGATTCAGGACATTAAGTCGTTCGCCCTCGCTTGTCCGGTCAGTCTTTGTCGCCGTAGTCACCGCCGCGGCGGACCCGAAAGAGCTTGACCTCGTTCTTGACGCCCTTGAGGCGGCGTGCACCCGCGAAGGATCCGGAAAACGCCCCGGACTCGGCGACCGCCTCCCACACGGACTCGGCGACCAGCACGGTGCCGGCGCGCGCCGCCCCGGTGACCCGGCTTGCCACATTGACCGGACTGCCGAACCAGTCGCCGGCCCGGCTGACCGCCATCCCCGAGGAGACGCCGGCTCGCAGCCGGGGAAAGTCGTTGTCGGTATCGACGGCCTCGACGAGCTTCAACACGACATCGAGCAACGGCGCAGGCTCCGGGCAGACGAACATCACCGCGTCCCCGATGGTTTTGATGAATCGGACCGGCAGGGCCGTCACGTCGCGAGCCAGGCCCGCCAGCCTGCTGGCGAGCTGACCCAGCTCCTCGGGCGACACCACTTCACCCAGCCGGGTGAATCCGACGAGGTCGGCGAAGGCGACGGTGACCTCGCGCGCTCCCGGCAATGGTTTGCCCGCGGCCCGCTCCGCGGCATTGACCGCTTCGGTCTCCATCATGTGGCGCAGCTGCATGAACAGCATTTGCTCGATCATCGGCCCAAGCTGCGGCGCGATCTGACTCACCAGCGCCTTCGACGCCTTGGCGACCTCCAGCTCGGCGGCTCCCGGGCGCATGATCGCCGCCAGCGCCGCATAACGCATGACTTCGGCGGCATGCGACAGACCTTCGGCGAGGACCCGCACGACGAGGACCACTTGATCGGGCTCCAGGCCCAGCTCGACGAACCGCTGGGCATACGCCGCAGCTTCACCGTCGGCGCGCATGTGGACAACCGCGTCGGGATCCTCCACCCTGGCCAGCCCGATGGCGCGCTGCACGCGCTGCAGCAACATCAAATCAATGCCGTACCGTTCGCTGATCTCGCGCGCCGACACGTAGGTACCGTCGTCGCCGATCAGGCGGCGGCTGGCCAGCAGCAGCGGCGGGTTGGTGGCACGGATCTCGTCGGCGGTGATGCCCTGTTCCAGCAGCCACTGAACGAGCTCGGCACGTTCGGTGCGCGCGGTGCCCTCGACTCCGTCGAGCAGATCGTCGATGTTCTCCTCGACCCCGTCGTCCACGTGGTCAACGTACAACGCCGAGGGGCCATGATGTGTTGTGATGACCCCGCCGCTTCTGCGTGGGTTCCCACCCGTCGTCGACGACCGCGCCGGGATGCTGATCCTGGGCTCGTTTCCGAGTGCCCAGTCGCTGGTAGCGTGCCAGTATTACGCCAATCCACGAAATGCGTTCTGGCCCATCACCGCTGAGCTTTTCGGTTTCGACGCCGACGCGCCATACGAGTCCCGCCTGGCCGCGTTGCGATCGCACGGAGTCGCCCTGTGGGACGTGCTGCACGCGTGCCGCAGAGCCGGCAGCGCGGACTCCGCGATCGATCCGAAAAGCTTGGTGGTCAACGACTTTGCCGAGTTGTTCACCAACTACCCCAGCATCACGCGGGTTTACTTCAACGGCGCCAAAGCCGCCGACTTGTATCGCAGGCTGGCCACGGCGGCTGGCGGACACGAATCCCAGCGGCTGCCGTCATCCAGTCCCGCCCATGCCACCCGCGCAGGCGTCAAGCTGGCAGCGTGGCGGGCGGTTTGCCAGTCAGCACAGCTATGACACCGGCGGCCGGCGGTGGGCCCACGGTCGTGCCGCTTCGATCTGCGCAGACAGCGACAACAGCGTCGCTTCGTCGTACGGCCGGCCGACCAGTTGTACCGACAACGGCAGGCCGTCGCCGTCGAAATCCCACGGCACCACCGCGGCGGGCTGACCCGTTACGTTCCAGGGCGCGAAGTAGGGAACCTGCTGGGCGACCAGTAGCAGCGTCGACACGGCGCCGCGGCGCCGGTAGGCACCGATGCGCGACGGGCCGTCCGCGGTGCCCGGGGTGATGACGACGTCGACCTCATCGAAGATCGACTGGACCTTGGCGCTCACCCGCTCCTCGAGGGCTCGCACGGCCGCCATCCTTCGGTCCGAGAACACCGACCCCATGCGTGCCACGTTGCGGGTGCGCGCCTCCAGCCGCTCCGGGTGAGCCTGCGCTTCGGCGTCATCGTGGATGCCGCGCAGATAGCGGGGAAGGAAGCACGCATAGAGCGAGGCCAACGGATACTCCGGGTCGGCGGTGATGACCTCATGCCCCAGATCGCGAAGCAACGCACCAGCCGCATCGACGGCCGCCAACTCTTCGCGCCCGACCCGCTGCGGGAGCGTGGGGATCTTGGTGCTCAACGCAATTCGCAGTTTGCCGGGATCGCGGTGGCCGCGCTGACGAACTCGCCCTCGGGGCCGGGGACGGTGGTGGTGGCATCGAGAAACAGCGCCGCGTCGGCCACCGACCGTGCGATCGGGCCGTTGACGCTCAGCCCGCACCACGCGCCGTCGTGCGGTTCCAACGAGACGCGATCGCGCTGCGGCTTCAGACCGAACAGGCCACACCAGCTGGACGGGACGCGAATCGAGCCGCCACCATCGGATCCCAGCGCCAGCGGGGCCAGTCCGGCGGCGACTGCGGCACCGCTGCCACCGCTGCTTCCGCCCGGAGTTCGCCGGGGGTCCCACGGGTTGCGGGTCGCGCCGAACGTCAGTGACTCGGTGAACGGGAAGATCATCAGCTCGGGCACATTGGTCTTGCCGATGATGACCGCGCCGGCCGCCCGCAACCGGCGCACCGCCTCCGCATCGGAGGTTACCGGCGGACCGTGGCCGCCGCTGCCACACGCCGTCACCTCGCCGGCGACGTCGACGTCGTCTTTGATCGCGATCGGCACGCCGAGCAGCGGCAAGCGCTCGCCGGCGTCGAGGCGGTCCTGGGCGGCGTACGCCTCTTCGCGTGCGCTGTCGGACAACACCACGCGGTAGCAGCGCAGCTCGCTGTCCAGGCGCGCAATCCGGTCTAGGTAGACCTCGAGCAGGTCCGGCGCGCTGATTTCACCGTCGGCGAGCAACTTCGCCAGTGCGCCCGCACCGGCGAAGGCGAGTTCACGAGCGTCCATTGCCGCAGCGTAGCCCGCGCGGCCTCGGTCGCCGCCTTTGCCGGTTGATCATGTGCGCAAACCGGCCACGGCGGTGCGCACGGCGGCTTGGGCCCCACCCGGCCCCGTCGAGCAAGCCAGTACGGTGACGACATGTCCTGTGTGTTCTGCGCGGTTGCCGCCGGGGAAGCTCCGGCGATCCGGATCTGCGAAGACGACGATTACCTGGCGATCCTCGACATCCGCCCGTTCACCCGTGGCCACACCCTGGTGATCCCGAAACGGCACAGTGTGGATCTGACCGATACCCCGGCGCAGACGTTAGCCGAGATGATCACCATCGGCCAGCGGATCGCCCGTGCTGCCCGGGCGACGGAATTGGCCGACGCAACAAACATCGGGATCAACGACGGCAGCGCGGCCTTCCAGTCGGTATTCCACATCCACCTGCACGTGCTGCCCCGCCGTAACGGCGACAAGCTTTCGGTGGCCAAGGGAATGCTGCTGCGCCGGGACCCGGATCGGGAAGCCACTGGGCAGATCCTGCGCGACGCGCTGGCACGCATCGACGCCAGTCAGTAAGACTGGACGCATGAGCAACCTCACCCTGCTGGAGCGACTGTTCCTCGCCCCTCTGCTGCAAGTCCACGACACGCTCTACCGGAAAACCGACGGGCGGATCGGACACCACGTACCCGGGAGGCCGGATAGTTTGCTGTTGCACACGATCGGTGCGAAGACCGGCCAGCAGCGCTCGTCCACATTGACCTACGCCAAGGACGGCGACTCGTACCTGATCGTGGCGTCCTACGGCGGTAGCGATAAAGCCCCCGGGTGGTACCACAATCTGCGCAAGCGCCCGGAGTGCGAAATCAACGTCGGCCCCAAACGATTTCAGGTCACCGCACGCAGCATCACCCCCGACGATGCCGACTATGCGCGGCTGTGGGAGATCGTCAACAAGAACAACAGCAACCGGTACGACGGCTACCAGGTCCGGACGTCGCGACCCATCCCGATCGTCGCGTTGACGCCTGCCTAATCGCACCAAGACGCACAAAAGCACCAGCTAGACGTTTATTCTGCCCTAGCAGTGGTGAAGCCTTCATGCGTTCACCGCGGGGGGGGCAGACCGGGGCTGGAGCCGCTATGAATCGCTGGACGGGGAATCCGTGGCAGCGATTCGGCCTGTCCGCGCGCGTCGGTTCGCTGGTGGTCGCCGGGTACGCCGCCGCGGGGATCCTGGTCCTCTTCGCCACGCGTTCAGGGTGGCAGGGCGCCTACGCGACCCGGCCGGTCGATGACATCGGTTTGCTGCTTTGTCTTGTCTTCGCGGCGGCATGTGCCGGCCGCGCGGCGCGCTTCGGGGTCATCCGCCACAGATTCGGCTGGCTGGCGCTGATGGTCGCCCTATCGGGGTGTGCGATCGGCCAGGTCATCTGGGCGGTCTATGAGGCGCGCCCCGACCTCGAGCACGCGACACACCCCGCCGCGGCGGAAATCGTGCTCTGTTTGTGGCCCATCGGTGCGATGGCGTCGTTGGTGCTGTTGTCGGAATCATCGCGCCACAGTCCACGCCGACTGCTGCTGGACGGTCTGATCGTCACGACCTCGCTGTTTATCGTCGCGTGGGTCTTCGTCGTGGGCAAACAGCTGCGCGAGCACAGCGATTCACGGCCCGCGACGCTGGTGCACGTCTTCAACGACGTCATCCTGTTAACAACGGCGATCCTGCTGCTGTCACGGCGTCTTCCCGGCGACCCACCGAGCAGGAGCCTGCTGGCTGCCGGCATCGCGACGATCAGCGTTTCCGATATCACCACGGTGTTCCACAGCGGTATCGGCAGCTATCACGTCAACGGCCTGGCCGACCTGGGCCGGGTGGCCGGGGCGTGCCTGATCGCCTTGGCCGCCCTGTCTAGCGTCAACGAATCCCCCAGGACTACGCCGCGAACCGAGGCTCTCTCGCGATCCCTGCTGTGGTTGCCCTATCTACCAGTGGTGCTGGCCGCGGCGGTGGGATTGGGTCACGCCGTCGGCATGATGGCGCACGGACCGATGTTCGTCGCACTCGGACTGCTCGTCGTCGGGGTGCTCGCCCGGCAGTTCATTGTGCTTCTGGAAAACCAGAAACTGTTGACTGAAGTCGCTCGGGAAGCGTTCCGGGACAGCCTGACTGGTCTGGCGAATCGGGTTCATTTCCTGCATCGGCTGGAAACCACCATCGCCGCTCGAGAAAGCGACAGCCCACCGATTGCGGTGTTGTGCCTTGATCTCGACAACTTCAAAGCGGTCAACGACGGCTTGGGACACCCGGCCGGCGACGAACTCCTGATCCGGGTCGCCGGACGGCTCACCGCTGCGTTACACGAAAACGGCCTCATTGCCCGCCTCGGGGGTGACGAATTCGCGGTACTGCTCGAGCGTTCCGTCGAAGAGTCCCAAGCGGCGGCGCAGGATGTTCTCGAGGCGTTCAGCGCCCCGATCGTAATCGACGGCGTTCCCGTCACCATTCGACCGAGCATCGGCTTCACGGTGGCCAACCCCGGCTCGGTATGCACAGTCGATCAGCTCCTCCGGCACGCCGACCTGGCGATGTACACCGCCAAACGCGAAGGCGGCCAATGTGTCCGCAGCTTTGTGCCGGATATTCCGTTCTCCTACACATTCGCGCGGTCGACCGACTCGGCGGCATCGGCTTTGCCGGACCGACTGGCGGGCTGGGCGCCCATTTCGGCGGCCGCGTCGGCCCACCCGGCCGCTGCGGGCCTATCCGGCTCCGCACGCACTGTGCGGACAAAGACTAAAGTCGCGACGACAACACCAGACCAACCGCGGGGTTCTCCCGACGTAACCCGACGGCCGCCGAAGCCAATCCGGATTGCCATGGTGCTGTTGGCGATTGGCGTGATCGCATACACCGCGATAAGCGCTTTCGGTCCAGCTGCCAACCGCAATGCATCTTTCAACGAAACGTTGTACTCGGCGCTGAACCTGTTGGCAGCCGCGCTGATTGCCCAGTGCGCTTACCGCGTGGCGGCCGACCGTTGGGCCTGGGCGCTGATCGCGGCCGGCATGACGTGCTCGGCCATCGGTGACGTCGTCTACCAGCTGCGGGTGCCCGACGGACAGTCCCCGTCAGTGGCCGACCCGGAGTACCTCGCTTTCTATCCCTTCGTCTATCTCGGGCTGCTGCTGCTGATGCGGGCACGCCTGGCGTCCGTGCCGATTCCGATTCGGCTCGATCCCCTGGTGTGCGGTTTGGCGATGGCCGGGCTGGCCGTAGCGCTGCGGGTCGGACCGCTGCACGCGGCCGCCACGCGCGCACCACAAACCGTTCTGGTCGGGCTGCTCTACCCGTGGGGCGACCTGGTTCTGTTGGCCCTGGCCGCAGGAATGTTGCCAACAATTCTGTGGCGCAACGAATTCCAGTGGGCCATGCTTGCTGCGGGGTTGATGGGGTTTGCGGTGGCGGACACGGTGTACCTTTTCGAGACCGCTGCGGACTCGTACCGGGTTGGCACCACGCTCGACGCCTTCTGGCCCACGTCGTCGCTGTTGTTGGCAATGGCGAGCTGGGCGCCGCGGTCATCGGTGAAAACTGCGCCGAATCGTGGAATTCGCAGCTTCGCCGTGCCGGTAGCGTGGGCACTGATCGCTCTCGGAGTTGCTATCTGGGATCAAAGTTCGCGATTCGCAGCAACTCTGGCCGGGTTGAGCCTGATCACGGTGGCCGTGCGATTTTCGCTCACCTTCCGTGATATCAGCATGATCGCCGACAGTTACAAGCACGCTATGACCGACGAATTGACTGCGCTGCCCAGCCGGCGGTCACTGGCGACGGCCTTGACAGCGTTGTCCGGCTTCGAATCGGCGGGGTCCGAGTCGATACCCAGGACATCATCACACACAGCTCTGCTGTTGGTGAATCTCTATGGCTTACAAGAGATCAACGATTCGATAGATCGCGATCTCAGCGACGAGCTGTTGCGCCATATCGCGAATCGGCTTGCCAACAGCCTGCGACGTGAGGATCTGCTCACCCGAGTAGGCGAGGACCAATTCGCGATCCTGCTGACCAAGGGGGCAGACCTCAGCGGCGCACGCGCCCAAGCCGGCCTCGTGCTCGAGGCCTTGCGTGAACCGTTCGCACTGGATCCGATCACTCTGCAGGTCGACGCGTGTATCGCTATTGCGTTGTGCCCCGACCATTGTGAACTCCCGCAGGAGCTGCTGAGCCGTGCCGAGACGGTGCTTCCACACGCCAAATCCGCCGTAAGCAGGATCGCGTTCTATGAGGCGACGTTGGAGGTGTATCGCGAAAACGACCCCACTCTCATCGAGGAGCTGCGCACCGCGCTATTAGCGGGTGACCAGCCGACGGTGTATTACCAGCCCAAGATCAACGCCAGCGACGGCAGTGTCCACAGCGTTGAGGCACTGTTGCGTTGGCACCATCCCAGCCGTGGATTGCTGCAGCCCGAGGAGTTCCTACCCGCCGCCGAACGCGCCGGGCTGATGCGCAAGGTGGCCAATCGAGCGCTCGCGCTCGCCCTCCAGCAGATCAGATCCTGGCGCGACGAGGGCATGGTCTCAACCGTCGCGGTGAACCTGGCGACGACGAATCTGCTTGATCTCGAACTTGTCGGCACGGTCGAATGGCTCCTGCGCACTCACGACTTGCCCCCGGACGCCCTCATCGTCGAGATCACCGAAAGCGCCCTGGTCGACTCGGTGCGGTCCCGCGATACGGTGGCCGAACTGCAGCGCCTCGGCGTTCGCATCTCGCTCGACGACTACGGCACCGGGTGGTCGTCGCTGGCACGCCTGCAGGACGTCACGGTCGATGAGCTGAAACTCGACAGAATTTTCGTCGCGCGACTGGCCCAGGACGCGCGATCGGTCGCCATTGTGCGCTCCACGGTGGCGTTGGCAGACAGCCTCGGAGCAGACCTCGTCGCCGAGGGAGTCGAAGACGAGATCACGCTGAGCGCACTGCAGCGGTTCGGCTGCACCATCACCCAGGGGTTCGTGCACTGCCCGCCAGTACCGCCGAGTGACCTCGAAGACTGGATCAGAAGCAATGCGCCCCAACTTGGTTCGAGTCGATCCGAGCAGGCCGGCGTATCGGACTGAGCGCTAGAACAATTCCTTGGCCAGCAGCTCCAGCGTTGCCACCCGCCCCGGCGCGGCGACGGGGTCGGTGCCACGACGAGCCGACGCGACCGGGTTCACCATCACCTCGTCGACGCCGAATTGTTCGGCAAGCGCCCGCACCTGTTCGGCGGCCTCGGCTGGAGTCCCGAGGACGGCACGTTGCAGCCCACTGTCCACGATGTGCTGTTGCTGCGACGTCAGTTCCGCGACTTGGGCCTCCTCCACCAGAGGTACCGGCCCCAGCGGCTGGCCGGTCCGGAGCCGCGCCATCATCTGCAGGTTAGGCAGTATCAATGCGGTTGCCTCATCGCGTGTTTGCGCCACCGTCGCGTTCACCGTCAAGAACGTGACCGGCTCGGCAGTCAACGTGCTGGGCACAAACCGCGAGCGGTAGAGCTCGAGCGCCTCTTCGGTCCCCTGGCCGGAGAAGTGATGTGCGAACACGTAAGGCAGCCCTTTGGCCGCGGCCAAATGTGCCGAGTACATCGATGAGCCCAGCAGCCAGAGTCGCGCTTCGCTGGCCGCGGCCGGGGTGGCCTTGAGCCGATACTCCCCCGAGCGCAGCGGAACCAGCACGCCGCGCGCGCTCATCAGCGCAGCGACGTCGTCGAGATACTCGGGGAAGTTCTCGATGTCGCGATCATCGCGGGCACCGCGCAACGCGTACGACGTGACGGGGTCCGAGCCGGGCGCCCGGCCGATGCCCAGATCGATCCGGCCCGGGGCGGCGGCTTCGAGCAGGGCGAACTGCTCGGCAACCGCCAGCGGCGCATGATTGGGCAGCATGACGCCGCCGGAACCGAGTCGCAGTCGCGACGTCTGGGCGGCTAGATAGGCAAGCAGCACCGGTGGGCTGGTCGCACCCACGGACGCCATGTTGTGGTGTTCGGCGACCCAGTAACGGGTAAAGCCCAAACGGTCGGCGGTCTGCGCCAGCGCCACGGTGGCCGCCAGCGCATCACCGGTCGACTGATCGGTGCGTACCGGGACTAGATCGAGAACGGAAAGACGCACGACCGGCTCAACGCATTCGGCGCAGTGTTCGTTCCCGGTTAGTAGTTGCTCGGCGTGATCGAGTTCACGATCGCCTCGAACTGCTCCTGCGATATGGGTGCACCGCCGGGAATGTTGTCGGTGGCCAGAAACTGCGTGCGCTCGGTGTATCCGTGAAAGCGCTTGAAGTAGTTGGTAAAGCCGAGCCCGTGGTCGACCCAGTCGCCCTGGGTGGCACGTTTGAGCTCGCCGGCCAGGATGTAAGCGCCAAGCAGGGCGACACTGGTCCCCTGGCCCGACAACGGCGAGCAGCAGTACGCCGCGTCACCCACCAGCGCGACTCGGCCGATCGACCAGTGATCCATCAGGATCTGCGCCATCTCGTCGAAGTAGAAATCCGGCGCGTTGCGCATGAACTTCAGCAGCCGCGGTCGCACCCAGCCGTCGCCCGACATCCGCTGCTCCACCGCGGCGAATTGAGCTTCGGTGTCGCGGTAGTCGATTCGCAGTTCGGCGTCCATGAAGCCCAACATGGCGCGTGCCTCGGTGTTGTTGCGAGCGCTGTAGATCCCGGCCATCGTGGTGTCTCCGTAGTGCCACTTCTGCCAGTAGTCCAGATCCAGGAAGTTGGGCACGGTGAAGATCGCGGCGTGCGTACCGAGCCTCTTGATGAATCGGTCCTCGGGGCCGAAAACGAGTCGGCGCACGTTGGAGTGCAAGCCGTCCGCGCCGATCACCAGATCGAAGCTGCCGGCCGGCGCGCGTTCAAAAGTCACATCGACGGCCCGACCACGGTTCTGGACAGCGGTGATGCTGTCGTCGAAGAGGTATTCGGTCGCGGGCTGTGTTGTCCCGTAAAGCAATTCGACCAAGTCGTCACGCAGCAGCTCGATGTCGGGGTTGTCGATGGGACCGCCCGTGGGAGTCGATTCGGTGTCCCGGGACAGCTCGTTGCCGTCGCGGTCGACGACGGACGAGCCCTGAATCCCCGTCTTGCGGTCCGCGGCGGCGTCCAGCAACCCCATGCGGTCCAGCACCTTGAGCGCCGGACCCCGCACATCGATGGCCTGCCCGCCCGGGCGCAGCCCGGCGTGCCGCTCCACGACGGTGACCGAATAGCCATGCTGCCCAAGCCAATACGCCAACGTTGTACCGGCGACGCTGGCCCCGGAAATCAATACCTTAAACATGGGAGGTCACTTAATCCCTGCCAGCCCCTTGGCCTCAATGAAGATGTCGTCGAGCATTGCCGGAGTCAGCCTACCGGTGAACATGTTTTGCTGGCTCGGGTGGTAGCAACCCAGCAAACGCACACCCGACGGCATCTCGGCCACTGCGCCATGGCCGAACCGCGGCTTGGGCACCCCGCGAATTCCGGCTGCGCCCAGCAGTCGCAGCGCGATCTGCCAGCCGAACCCACCCAGGGCCACGACCACGCGGACGTCATCGGAGACCAACCGCCATTCGGCTTCCAGCCAGGGCCAGCAGGTGTCACGTTCGGATGGGGTCGGGGCATTGGCCGGAGGCGCGCACCGTACCGGTGCGGAGATCCGAATCTGCTTGGTCTGCAACCCATCCGCGGCGTCCACGCTGATGGGTTGGTTTACCAGCCCGGCCCGGTACAGGGCCGCGTACAGCTGGTCCCCGGACCGGTCGCCGGTGAACATCCGTCCGGTCCGGTTGGCGCCGTGCGCTGCCGGCGCCAACCCGACGATGAACAGCCGCGGCCGCTGCGACCCCCAGCCCGGTACCGGCCGGCCCCAATACGGCTGGTCGGCAAACGCTCGCCGTTTGGCGACAGCAACATCCTCGCGCCAGGTGACCAGCCGCGGGCAGGCGCGACAGACGCTGACCAAGGCGTCCAGTTCCGGAATCGAGCCGGCCTCGCCGGCCAGCGCCGCAACCTGCGCGGCGTCGGCGGCCTCACGCGTTTGCGGCGTGGCCGGATCGCCGGGCCATCCGGTACCGGGCCGCACCGGCGAATCGAATGCCAATCCGGTATTCGGATGACTAAGCACATGAACATCCTGCATTCAGCCGATGGTGACCACGAAATTTGGTAGCTCGCGGGCTCGCTTTGGGGTTAAATTCTCCCGGCGATACCCATGAGAAACTCCAGCCGCGGCCCGGCGCTTCTGATCCTGTTCGCCACGCTGGTGGCGACCGCAGGTACCGGTATTTCGCTGGTCGCCTTCCCGTGGCTGGCGTTGCAGCACCGAGACAGCGCGGGCGACGCGTCGATCGTGGCCGCTGCCATGACGCTGCCACTGGTGGTATCCACGCTGGTCGCCGGTACCGCGGTCGACTTTTTCGGGCGCCGCCGTATCTCGCTGGTGTCCGATGCGCTGTCCGGCACGGCGGTGGCGGCCGTCCCGCTGATCGCCGGGTTGTTCGGTGCGGACGCGATCAACGTCGCCGAGCTGGCCGCGCTGGCTTTCTTCTCGGCTGCTTTCGACCCGGCCGGGACAACGGCGCGCCAATCGATGCTGCCCGAGGCGGCCGCGCGCGCCGGCTGGTCGCTGGACCGCACGAACAGCGTCTACGAGGCGATTCTCAACCTGGCCTACATCGTCGGTCCGGGCATCGGCGGTCTGATGATCGCCACGGTCGGCGGCGTCAACACGATGTGGATCACGTCCGGTTTCTTCGGGTTGTCCTTCCTCGCGATCTGCGCGCTGCGGCTCGAGGGCACCGGCAAGCCACACCAGGCAACCCGACCCGGCGGGTTGGTGTCGGGGGTCGCCGAAGGATTGCGGTTTGTCTGGAACCTGCGGGTGCTACGGACACTCGGGTTGATCGACCTGGTCGTCACCGCCCTGTACCTGCCGATGGAAAGCGTGCTGTTTCCCAAATACTTCAGCGACCGGCACCAACCCGCGCAGTTGGGCTGGGCGTTGATGGCACTGGGGGTCGGCGGCGTGGTGGGCGCGCTCGGCTATGCCGGACTCTCGAAATACGTGCGGCGGCGCACGGCCGTGCTGACCGCGACCCTCACCTTTGGTGCGGCGACGGCCGGCATCGCGTTCCTGCCGCCGTTGCCGATGATCCTGGTGTTGTGTGCGGTGACCGGATTGGTCTACGGGCCGATCCAGCCGATCTACAACTACGTGATGCAGACTCGGGCTCCGCACCAGCTACGCGGTCGAGTGGTCGGTGTGATGACGGGGCTGACCTTCGCCGCGGGCCCGTTGGGGTTGATGGTGGCCGGTCCGCTGGCCGACACCGCCGGGCTGCGGGTCACCTTCCTGACGTTGGCGGTGCCCATCATCGTCGTCGGCCTGATCGCGTGCGGGCTACCGTCGCTGCGCGAACTCGACCGCGCACCCGAGTTTGCCGGCGATATTGGGCCGTTTAATCGCCCCGTGAGCACCACAGTCAATGAAGACACACTGGCCGGCCTGATTGCCGACCTGCCCGATGGGATGGTCGTCACCGATCCCTCCATCACCGACGGCTACCGGCACGACCGCGCCTTCGACCCGTCGGCCGGTACACCGCTGGCCGTGGTCCGGCCGCGGTGCACCGAAGACGTCCAGAAGGTGCTGCGCTGGGCCACCGCCCACCGGGTGGCCGTGGTGCCCCGGGGAGCCGGCAGCGGGCTGTCCGGCGGGGCGACGGCGCTGGCCGGCGGGATCGTGTTGTCGACGGAAAAAATGCGCGACATCCACGTCGACCCCGTCACCCGCACCGCGGTATGCCAGCCCGGCCTGCTCAACGCCGACGTCAAGAAGGCCGTCGCCGGATATGGCCTCTGGTATCCACCGGATCCGTCGTCGTACGAGATCTGCAGCATCGGCGGCAACGTCGCCACCAACGCCGGGGGCCTGTGCTGTGTGAAGTACGGCGTCACCACCGATTACGTGCTGGGCATGCAGGTGGTGCTGGCCGACGGGACCGCGGTACGCCTCGGCGGCCCGCGGCTCAAGGACGTCGCGGGGCTGAGCCTGACCAAGCTCTTCGTCGGCAGCGAAGGCACGCTGGGTGTCGTCACGGAAGTGACGCTGCGGTTACTGCCCGCCCAAAACACGTCCAGCGTCGTGGTGGCCACGTTCGCCACGGTGGAATCGGCGGTCGACGCGGTGCTCGGGGTCTCGGCGCGGCTACGGCCCGCGATGCTCGAGTTCATGGATTCGGCGGCGATCAACGCCGTCGAGGACATCTTGCGCATGGACCTGGACCGCGGGGCGGCCGCGATGCTGGTCGCCGGCTCCGACGAGCGCGGCCGCGCGCGCGGTGAGGACGCCGAACTGATCGCGGCGATATTTGCCGAGAACAAGGCAACGGACGTTTTCACCACCGACGATCCGGAGGAGGGCGAGGCGTTTGTCGCCGCGCGCCGGTTCTGCATCCCGGCGGTCGAGGCCAAGGGATCGCTACTGCTCGAAGACGTCGGGGTGCCGCTTCCGGCACTGGGCAAGCTGGTGACCGGGATTGCGCACATCGCCGCCGAGCACGACCTGATGATCTCGGTGATCGCGCACGCCGGTGACGGCAACACGCATCCGCTGATCGTGTACGACGCCGCCGATGCCGCGATGACGGCGCGGGCGCAGCTCGCGTTCGGCGAGATCATGGATCTGGCCGTCGGGTTGGGCGGCACGATCACTGGTGAGCATGGGGTCGGTCGGCTGAAGCGGGCATGGCTGGACGGTTACCTCGGGCCCGAGGTGATGCAGCTGAACCAGCGCATCAAGCAGGCATTGGACCCGCTCGGGATCCTCAACCCCGGCGCGGCGATTTAACCCTTCTTCTACTCGAATGCCCGGCTGGCCGGGCATCCGCTGTCGAGTGCCCGGCTGGTTGGGCGGTCGGCGGTCGGCTGTCGGCGGTCAGCGGTCGGCGGTCGGCGGTCGGCGGTCGGCGACTGTTGACATATTACGACCACTGTCGTACAAATGAGACATATCTACGGTTATGTCTCACAGCGCACCGGTCACGTTCGAACTCGCCAACGCCGAAACCTGGCCGAATCCCTGGCCGATGTACCGGGCGCTGCGCGAGCACGACCCGGTGCACCACGTCGTACCCCCGAATCACCCCGAGCAGGACTACTACGTGCTGTCCCGGCACGCCGACGTGTGGTCGGCGGCCCGCGACCACGAGACGTTCTCCTCGGCACAGGGGCTGACGGTCAACTATGGCGACCTGGAAATGATTGGCCTGCAAGATAACCCACCGTTCGTCATGCAGGACCCCCCGGTACACACCGAGTTTCGCAAGCTGGTGTCGCGCGGGTTCACCCCGCGACAGGTCGAGGCGGTGGAGCCCAAGGTGCGTGAGTTCGTCGTCGAGCGCATCGAGAAGCTGCGCGCCGACGGCGGCGGCGATATCGTCACCGAGCTGTTCAAGCCGCTGCCGTCGATGGTTGTCGCGCATTATCTCGGTGTGCCCGAAGAGGATTGGGACCAGTTCGACGGCTGGACCCAGGCTATCGTCGCAGCCAACACCGCCGAGGGCGGTGTCGCGGGCGCACTGGAAACCGTCGGCGACGCGGTCGGATCGATGATGGCCTACTTCACCGGACTGATCGAGCGCCGCCGGACCGAACCGGAGGACGACACCATCTCGCACCTGGTCTCTGCCGGCGCCGACGGCGACATCTCGGGCACACTGTCGATTCTGGCGTTCACCTTCACGATGGTCACCGGCGGCAACGACACGGTGACCGGCATGCTCGGCGGTTCGATGCCGCTACTGCACCAGCGACCCGACCAGCGAGAGTTACTGGTGGACAAGCCCGAACTGATCACCGACGCGATCGAGGAACTGTTGCGGCTGACCTCGCCGGTGCAAGGACTGGCCCGCACGGCCACCCGCGACGTGACGATCGGCGACACCACCATCCCGGCCGATCGCCGAGTGCTGCTGCTGTACGGGTCGGCCAACCGCGATGAACGCCAATACGGGCCGGACGCCGGCGAACTCGAGGTGACCCGCTGCCCGCGCAACATCCTGACCTTCAGCCACGGCACCCACCACTGCCTGGGCGCGGCGGCGGCGCGGATGCAATCCAGGGTCGCGCTGACCGAGCTGCTGGCCCGCTGCCCGGACTTCGACGTCGACGAGAATTCGATTGCGTGGGCGGGCGGCAGCTACGTGCGGCGTCCCTTGTCGGTACCGGTCAGCGTGAAGTCCTGATGCCCGGTAACGACTGGCTTGCCCCGCGCCGCAACGAAGCAGCCGTGGACCGGATACTCGACGCGGCCGAGGAGCTCTACACTGCGCGCGACTCGGATTCGATTGGCATGAACGAGATCGCCAGGGCCGCAGGCTGTTCCCGCGCGACGCTATACCGGTACTTCGAAAACCGGGAGGCGCTGCGAACCGCTTACGTGCACCGCGAGACCCACCGGCTGGGTCGCGAGATCGTCACGCGGACCGGCGGGATCGAGGATCCACACGAACGGCTGATCGCTAGCATCCTGGTCACGCTGGCGATGGTTCGCGAAAGCCCCGCGCTGGCATCCTGGTTCGCCACCACCCGCCCGCCGGTCGGCGGCGAGTTGGCCGGACAATCCGACGTGATCGCGGCCCTGGCCGCGGCGTTCCTGCACTCGCTGGGAGCCGACGATCCCACCGTCGTCGAACGTCGCGCCCGCTGGACGGTCCGGGTGATCGTCTCGCTGCTGACGTACCCGGGCCGCGACCTTGACGAGGAGCGGGCGATGATCGAGGAATTTGTCGTCCCGATCATCGCCCCGGCAAGCGCCCGCCGCTAGCTGGCAGCCATCCCCCTCATCGTGATCAGGCCACCCAATAGGCTTGCGCCTTAATGGATTTGCGTGGGATACCGAAGTCCTCCCGTAACGCCTTGGCAACCGCGCGGGTGGTGCGGTTATCGCAGGCCACCCAGCCGAAGTCGTCGCCGGCGTCAAAGGCCGCCGAGCGCACCGCCTCCAGCAAGGCCTGACCGGCGTTCTTGCGGTCGACCCAGGTGATGTCGGCGCCGGGCGCCACGGGCAGCTCTTTGTCGTCGCCGTGGTCGGCCTCCAAGAACACCTGCGCCGGGGCGTCACCGATCCACTCGAGCAACGAGTTGATTGCCGGCAGCGAGGCGCAGTCTCCGACGATGAGGTATCCGGCCGGCGCGGGCTCCGGAATGGCGAACCTGCTGCCCAGCACGGTCGCCTCGATGGTGTCGCCCGGTTGCGCCGCACGTGCCCATTGCGATGCGATGCCGTCGTGCAGGGCGAACTCGACACTGACCGTGTTGGCGGCCGAGTCGGGGTCGACCAGCGTATAGCCACGCTGGTGCAGCCTGTCGCCGTCGACGAACCACATCCGGATCCACATCGTCGGATGCACCGCGTGATCAGCGAGCATTCCGCCGGCGTCGAAGCTCAACCGCAGATAGTGCGGGCCGATCTCCTGGCGGGCGGTGACGGTGAGCCGGTAGTCCCCGGCGCCCATCAGTTTGAGCACCGTGCCCGTCCAGCCGCGGGATGCCTTGTGTTCGCTCATCGGAATGACGCCCTCCCCTACCCGTCCATCGAGTTAGGTTAGGGTAACCTATCTAAAGGCGGATGTCACTCAGCCTGGGACACTGGTGAAGCGGTGCAAGAGCCAGGCCAGCGGAATCGTCACCACCAGCGTCGCGATGAACAGGTACAGCATCGAACCCGTATAGACGTGGGCCCGCACCACGTACACCATCGCGAATTCCATTGTCACCAGGTGGATCAGGAAGATTTCGTAGGAGATCTCGCCGAGCCATACCATCGGCCGGCTGGCCAGCAGCTGCCCGTACCAACCCTGCTGGTCCCCCAAGGCCAGCGGAGCCACCGCCAGGGTGGCGATCACTGCGTAGAACATCGTCTTGACGAGTGCCTCGGTCATCGCTGCCGGCGACGTGGTGGGTGCGCCCCCGATCGGGGTGGCGACGATGAAATAGCAGATGACCGCGAGCGGTACGGCGCCGAACGCGTAGCAGCGCACCCCCATTGCCTGCAGCACCGCCAGCAACATGCCACCCAGAAACCAGGCCAGGTAGGTCGGCAGCCACAGCCGAGCGCCGTCGGGAAACCAGTGATCGATGCGCACCAGGACCACCCATGCCGGGCTGATCAATGTCAGCGCCAGCACCGTACCTACCAACAACCGCGGCTGCCAGCGCCGCCGACAGAGCACCACCAGCAGCAGATAGGCCAAACCCGGCAGGATGACGTAGAAGGACGCCTCCACCGCGAGGCTCCACATCTGGGTCAGGCCCTGGTGCAGGTACTTGCCGAGGTAGCCGTCGGTGTAGATCTGCGTCAACGTGAGGTTGCGGAGCAGTCCGTGCCAGGAATGCCCGGGGTTCGGTCCGGCTTCGCGAAAGTGGTACAGCACGTAGGCGAACAGCACGGTGATGACGTAGGCCGGCATGATGCGCCGAACCCGGTGCCGCGCATAGCGACTCACCGAGGGGGGCGGGCGGTCGCTCACCGCCGACTTCACCCAGGGGCGGAACAGCAGAAAACCCGACAGCACGAAGAAGATCGGCACGCCGATTTCCATCCGGGCACCGACCAGGCCCCAATAGCCGTGCGTGTACTTGCCGGTGGTGTAGGCCGCATGGGTGCCGACAACCAGGATCGCGGCGACCGCGCGGATACCGGTCAGGGAAGCGACCCGGTCGACGCCCGACACCTGCTCGAGTCCGCCTTGGGCGTCGGTGTCCTCGGACAGGGTCATCCGGTGTGTTTTCTGCGCGGTTTTCCACCATCGTGACGCGTCTTGTCAGACGACTTGCCGGCCGACCGCTCCAGCCGGAGGTCGATCAGCACGCCTGAGATCCGGGTGCGCTCAAGCTTTTTCAACGTCGCGGGCGGGAGTTTGGGCGGTAGCTCCACCAGTGAGAAGTCCGGCCCGATCGAGATATGGCCGAAATCGCTACGGTGCAGGCCCCCTTCGTTGGCGATAGCGCCGACGATCGCGCCCGGGCCGATCTTGTGCCGTTTACCTACGGCGATCCGGTAGGTGGCGAACGCTTTTCCATCCCTTGACTTTTCGGGACGGCCCCGACGGTCCGCATCGCGTTCGGGTCGTTCGCGTCGCTGCGGTGGCGGCTCGGGTGACATCAAGAACGCTTCGCCGTCGCGGGACTGCAACGCCAGCGCCGCGGCGATGTCCGCCATCGGGACGTCGTGCTCACGTTCGTAGTCATCGACCAACTTGCGGAACAGCTCTATTCCCGGGCTCCCCAGCGCGTCGGTGATGGAGTCCCCGAATTTGGCTACCCGCTGCGCGTTGACGTCTTCGACCGAGGGCAGCTTGGCCTCGGTGAGCTTTTGCCGCGTCGCCTTCTCAATCGCGCTGAGCAGGTGGCGTTCCCGCGGAGAGACGAACAGCAGCGCGTTTCCGGAGCGGCCGGCTCTGCCGGTGCGCCCGATCCGGTGCACGTAGGACTCGGTGTCGTGCGGAATGTCGTAATTGAGCACATGCGATATCCGCTCGACGTCCAGCCCCCTGGCCGCCACATCGGTAGCGACCAGGATGTCGATGCCGCCGTCTTTGAGCGCGGCGATGGTCCGCTCACGCTGCGCCTGCGCGATGTCGCCATTGATCGCAGCCGCGGAAAACCCTCGGGCACGCAGCTTTTCGGCGACCTCCTCGGTCGCCTGTTTGGTGCGCACGAAGATGATCATCGCCTCGAACTGCTCGACTTCGAGGACACGGGTCAGTGCGTCCATCTTGCGCGGACCGGCGACCTGGATGTAGCGCTGCGAAATATTCTCGGCGGTCGCGGTTTTCGCCTTGAAAGTGACTTCGAACGGGTCGTGCAGATACTTGGTGGTGATCTTGCGGATGCCCGGCGGCATGGTCGCCGAAAATAAGGCAACCTGCTTGTATTCCGGGGTATTGGACAGGATGCGCTCGACGTCCTCGGCAAAACCCATGGCGAGCATCTCGTCGGCCTCGTCGAGCACCAGGTAGTCGACATGCGACAGGTCCAGCGTCCCGCGTTCGAGGTGATCGATAACCCGGCCCGGGGTGCCGACCACCACCTGTGCGCCACGCCGAAGGCCGGCCAGCTGCACGGTGTAGGACGATCCGCCATAGATGGGCAGCACGTTGATCTGTGGCAGATGAGCGCCATAGCGACTGAACGCCTCGGCGACCTGCAAGGCCAGCTCGCGGGTGGGCGCCAGCACCAGGGCCTGGGTCACCTTGCTGGTGACGTCGATCTTGGACAGGATCGGGATCGCGAACGCTGCCGTCTTTCCGGTGCCGGTTTGCGCCAGTCCCACCACGTCGGAACCCGCCATCATCGCCGGAATCGTCGCCGCCTGAATCGCGGTCGGCGACTCGTAGCCGACGTCGGCGATGGCCTGCATGACGGGAGGAGGAATCTGCAGGTCGGCAAACGTCGCAGAGGGGGCCGCGGGCGAGCTGTCCGGGAGGGTCATCGTGCATTGAGTTTAGTGGTGATCGCGAGCGCAGCGCAGCTGGGCGTGTGGGGGCACCTCCCGCTTGCGGGGGAGGGGCGCCACCATCGGACCCAGTGGCGATCGCGAGCGCAGCGCAGCTGGGCGTGGCATGCCTGTCGCGCCGGCGAGGCTGATGCCGGTACGGTTGCGCGATGTGTGGTCGCTACCCTGCCGTGCTGAGCCACTGACCGTCGGCGTCCTGGTCGCCGTGACGCTGACCGGGTGCGGTTCGGGAGATTCGACGGTCGCGAAGACGCCCCAGGCCACGACGACGCCGACCGCGTCGATCACCGCCCCCGCCACACCCGTGCCGGCCGACGGCGCGTGGCCCGGTACCAGCGCGCCGGCCGACCCGTGCGCAGTCAATCTGGCCTCGCCGACGATCGCGAAAGTGGTCTCCGATTTACCCCGCGATCCGCGCAGCCAGCAGGCATGGAACCCGGAGCCGCTGGCCGGTAACTACAACCAGTGCGCCCAGCTTTCGGCGGTGATCATCAAGGCCAACACCAACGCGGTCAATGCGACCACCCGGGCGGTGTTGTTCCACCTCGGGCAGTTCATCCCGCAGGGAGTGCCGGACACCTACGGGTTCAACGGCATCGACCCGGCGCAAACCACCGGCGACACGGTGGCGTTGACGTACCCCAGCGGTATCAACGGCTTGAACACCGACGTGCGATTCCATTGGAACGGCGCCAGCGTCGACCTGATCGGTAACGGCGCCGGCCGCTGAGCCGGCACACCCTCGCACAAGCGCCTCGCTGTCGGCCGGCTCACCTACAGTGGCTGCTGTGTTCGTCACCGACGACAGCATCGTCTACAGCGCGTCGGACCTGGCCGCCGCGGCCCGGTGCGAGTACGCGCTGCTCCGGGATTTCGACGCAAAGCTGGGCCGGGCCTCCGCCGTCAGCGTCGAGGACGAACTGCTGGCCCGCACCGCCGCCCTCGGTGACGACCATGAGCGACGCGAACTCGACCGTCTGTGCGAGCAGTTCGCGGATGGCGTCGCGGTCATCGGGCGTCCGGCATACACCCTCGCCGGGCTGGCCGCCGCCGCCGAGGCAACCCGGCGCGCCATCGCCAACCGCGCCCCGGTGGTGTATCAGGCCGCGATGTTCGACGGCCGCTTCGTCGGGTTCGCCGACTTCCTGGTTGCCGATGGCGAGCAGTACCGGCTCGTCGACACCAAACTGGCGCGCTCCCCCAAGGTCACCGCGTTGTTGCAGCTGGCGGCCTACGCCGACGCCCTCACCGCGATGGACGTATCCGTCGCCGACGAGGCAGAGCTGCGATTGGGCGACGGATCGGTCGTGCGGTATCGCGTCTGCGATCTGATCCCCGTCTATCGAGCCCACCGTGCGCTGTTGCAGCGGTTGCTCGACGACCACTACGCCGCAGGCACCGCGGTGCGCTGGGAAGACGAGAGCGTGCGGGCGTGTTTTCGTTGTCCGCTGTGTATCGAGCAGGTGCAAGCCGCCGATGATCTGCTGCTGGTCGCCGGTATGCGAGTCAGCCAGCGCGACAAGCTCATTGACGCCGGGATCGCCACGGTCGCCGAGCTGGCGCAATATTGCGGGCCGGTGCCCGGCCTGGCGCCCAGCGCGCTGGGCAAGCTGGCCGCTCAGGCGAAACTGCAAGTACGGCAACGTGATACCGGCGTTCCGCAGTTTCAGATCGTCAATCCGCAGCCGCTGACGCTGCTGCCGGAGCCCGACCCCGGTGATCTGTTCTTCGATTTCGAAGGCGATCCGCTGTGGACCGCCGATGGCCACGACTGGGGCCTGGAATACCTGTTCGGCGCCTTGGACGCGGCGGGGAAATTTCAGCCGTTGTGGGCACATAACCGGCTCGACGAGCGCAAGGCACTGATCGATTTCCTGGCGATGGTGGCCAAGCGTCGCAAGCGTCGCCCCAACATGCACATCTACCACTACGCGCCGTATGAGAAGACCGCTTTGTTGCGACTTGCCGGACGCTACGGCGTCGGCGAGGACCAGGTCGACGAGCTGTTGCGCAGCGGGACACTGGTTGACCTGTACCCGTTGGTGCGCAAGAGCATTCGGGTGGGCGCCGAGTCGTTCAGCCTCAAGGCGCTCGAGCCGCTGTATATGGGGACACAGCTGCGCTCCGGTGACGTCACCACAGCCACCGATTCGATCACCTCCTACGCCAAGTACTGCGAACTGGGCGATGCCGGTCGCGTCGGCGAAGCCGAAACCGTGCTCAAGGAGATCGAGGACTACAACCATTACGACTGCCGCTCGACTCAGGAACTGCGCAACTGGCTGCTGGTGCGTGCCTGGGAAGCCGGCGTCACACCGGTTGGCGCCCAACCGGTTCCCGACGGCAACACCGTCGACGACCATGACGAGTTAGCGGCGGCCCTTTCGGCGTTCGCCGGTGATGCCGCCGTCGGCGACCGCACGCCGGAGCAGATCGCCGTCGCGCTGGTGGGCGCGGCTCGCGGCTACCACGGGCGTGAGGACAAACCGTTCTGGTGGGCGCATTTCGACCGGCTGAACTTTCCGGTCGACGAATGGGCGGATAACACCGATGTCTTCGTTTCCGACGACGCGTGGGTCAGCGTCGACTGGCATCTGCCTCCGCGCGCACGCAAGCTGCAACGGCGGGTGGCGCTGCGCGGCGAACTGTGCCGCGGCGACCTGATGACGGACGTGTTCGCGCTCTACGAAGCGCCGGCCCCGTCCAGCATGAGCGAAAATCCCGACCGGCGGGCAGCCGGGCGGGCCAAGGTTGTCGAAGTCAACGACCCGGCATTGCCCACCGAAGTCGTCATCCTTGAACGAGTCGGCAGTGACGGCAACGTATTTCACCAACTACCGTTTGCCCTGACGCCCGGGCCGCCAGTGCCCACGACGGCGCTGCGCGAGTCCATCGAATCGACCGCGGCGGCGGTGGCCGCCGGACTGCCGCAACTCCCCCACACCGCGATGATCGATGTCCTGCTGCGCCGCCCGCCCCGCACGAAAAGCGGCGCCGCGCTGCCGCGCAGCACCGAGACCATCGCCGACATCACCGCGGCAGCCCTGGACCTCGACTCGTCCTACCTGGCCGTGCATGGGCCGCCCGGGACCGGGAAGACGTACACCGCCGCCCAGGTGATCACGCGCTTGGTCACCGAACACGGCTGGCGCGTCGGCGTCGTGGCGCAATCGCACGCCACGGTGGAGAATCTGCTCGATGCCGTGATCGATGCCGGGCTGGAACCGGGCCGAGTCGCGAAAAAGAAGTACGACCACCACGCTCCGCGCTGGCAGGAGATCGACGGCGGCGACTACGCGGCATTCATCTCGGCCACCGTGGGATGCGTGATCGGCGGTACGGCTTGGGATTTCGCCAACGCCAATCGGGTGCTGCCGAACAGCCTGGATCTGCTGGTCATCGACGAGGCCGGCCAGTTCTGCCTGGCCAACACGATCGCGGTGGCACCGGCGGCCAGCAACCTGCTGCTGCTCGGGGACCCGCAGCAGCTGCCGCAGGTCAGTCAGGGCACTCATCCCGAACCGGTCGACACGTCCGCCCTCGATTGGCTGGTCGACGGTCAGCGCACGTTGCCCGACGAGCGCGGCTACTTCCTGGACCGCTCCTACCGGATGCACCCGGCGGTTTGTGCCGCGGTCTCGGAGTTGTCCTACGAAGGCAGGCTGCATTCGGTCACCGAGCGCACCGCCGCGCGCCGCCTCGACGGCTGTCAGCCCGGCGTGCGCGTGCTTTCGGTTCGGCACCAAGGCAACTCGATCGAAAGCCCCGAGGAGGCCGACACCATCCTCGCCGAGATCCGGCGGCTGCTGGGGTCAACCTGGACCGACGAGCACGGCGAACGGCCGTTGGCCGCCTCGGACGTGCTGGTGTTGGCGCCGTACAACGCCCAGGTGTCGCTGGTGCGTCAGCGGCTGACGACCGCGGATCTGGCCGCAGTGCGGGTCGGAACCGTCGACAAGTTCCAGGGTGGCCAGGCGCCGGTGGTCTTCGTCTCGATGACAGCGTCGTCGGTCGATGAAGTACCACGCGGAATCTCATTCCTGCTCAACAGGAATCGGCTCAACGTGGCCGTCAGCCGAGCGCAATACGCAGCGGTGATCGTGCGCTCGGAGTTGCTGACCGAGTACCTGCCCGGCACGCCCGCCGGTCTGCTGGAGTTGGGCGGCTTTTTGGCGCTGACGGCGACTGGCTGAGGATAGCCCCTTCGGCCGGCCAGGCCTGGCCTCAGGCCTACCTGCCCGAGGAGTGCCGACCGCCGCCGGTGGGTCCGTCGTCCGGATCGGGCCCGCGCCATCCCGGCGCAGGCGCAGGCGCACGGCGATCGTTGCGCGCACTGGTACCGGACCGGCCCACCGGAAGCTCGGCGAGAGGACCGAAGCGTTTTTCACGGTCGACGCGAGAGCCGTTGTGGGCGAATCCAATCGGGTCGGGTCGCGGCGGCGCGTCGCCGAGCACGCGGTGCCGCACCTTTGCCGGCGCGACCGCGGCGCCGGGCGCAGGCGCACCGTCGGGCCCGCGCCGCAGGATGACTTCGACATAGTCGTCATCGTCGTCAGTGCCATCGTCGTGATGTCTCGACGGCGCGCCACCGATGCCCGCGCGGGCCATCAGCGCGGGCGCGAAGCCGACCAGGAAAAGCGCGGCGACGATCCCGAACAACGCGATGAACGCGGGCAACAGCACCGATTGCGACATCGCGGCCGAGAACGGCTCGCGCACGAATTCGGACAGCTGCAACGGCATAGCGCCATCCCCGGCGTCTCGACCGGACGCGTTGGGCGGCATTTCGGCGCCGATGCGCCACGTCATGAACGCGGCCATGGCGGCGCTGCCGAGCACCGCCCCGAGCTGCCGCACCGAGTTGAAGACAGCAGAGCCGGTGCCGGCCAGATGCGGCGGCAGATTCCGGGTCGCGGTGGCCGTCAGCGGCGACCACACAAACGCCATGCCCACACCAATCGCGGTGAACGGCAACACCAGCCGCCAGATCGGCGTGTCCGGGGCCATCTCGAACGAAAGCCACGTCAGCGCGATCGCCAGCACCGAAAAACCGAAGCCGAGCACGGGCCGCGGGTGGTATCGGTCGACGATCCTGCCGACAAACGGCGCGAGCACCCCGTTGGCAATCGCCATCGGGGCGATCAGCAGGGCCGACCGCGTCGGCGACAGCCCACACACCGTCTGCGTATAGAAGGTGAGCGGCAGCATCATCGCCGTCGAGGCGAACGAGGTAATGGCCACCCCGACGTTGCACAGGCTGAAGTCCCGGTCGGCGAACACGTCCAGCGGGATCAGCGGCTCCCGGGTGTTCACCGACTGCCAGTAGATGAACGCCGAAACGAATCCGGCGCCCGCGACGATCGTCGCCCAGATCCACGGCTGCCATCCGGCGGCCTGGCCCTGTTGCAGACCGAACACGATCAGGAGGATGCCCACCCCGGACAGTCCGACGCCGACCAGATCGAGCCGGTGCGACTGGGTGGGCAGCACCGGAACCAGCCACACCGCCAACGCCAACCCGATGACGCCGATCGGAACATTGACGAAGAAGATCCACTCCCAACCCAGCCCGTCCACCAGTAAGCCACCGGCCAACGGGCCCACCAGGCTGGCGACGCCGGCGGTAGCGCCCCACACGCTGACCGCCACCCCGCGCCGCTGCGGCGGGAAGATCCGGGTGATCGTCGACAAGGTCTGCGGGGTGAGCACCCCGGCGCCGATCCCCTGCACGACCCGGGCGGCGATCAGCATGCCGGCACTGCCGGACAGCCCACACCACACCGACGCAACCGTGAACACCACCAGGCCGATCAGGTAGAGGTTCTTCGGGCCGTACCGATCGCCGAGCCGGCCGGCCACCAGCAGCACCACCGCATAGCCCAGCAGGTAGGCGCTCGTCACCCAGACCACGGAGTCGTACCCGATACGCAAGTCGGCCATGATCGTCGGATTGGCGATCGCGACGATGGTCGAGTCGACCATGATCATGAAGAAGCCGATCATCATCGCCCAGAGCGCGTTCCACGGGTTTTCGCTGGTCGCGGGAGTGCGGAAGTTCCGGTCCGTGGCCGTGGTCATGCACTCACCTCGCTTCAGCGCCGACGACCGGCTTGCCGCCGTGAGCAGGTGTGATACCGCCCGCACCCAGCGGGTCCCCCAACCGCAGCCGACAAACGGGACCGACTGTGTCCCGCCTGCATTATTCAGGGTTAGCGCACCGGGAGGGCAGCCGCGGTCGCGATAACGCACCAGCATCGCGGCCGCCACCGTGTTCAGCAAACTCGGGCTAGCCTGAAAGGAACGCCATTCGCAGGAGAGGCACTATGAGCGCGCGACGCAATAGGGCAGGGATGTGGTCCCTGAAACGATCTGAGCAATTGCCTGAGAGCACCGAGCCCGGTGACTCCGGCCGCCCCAAGGCTTCCGCGCGCGCATTGGCGCAGGTCATCGAGCTCAGCTCGCGGGTCCAGGACCCGGCTGCCCAGGCCTACGTGGACCGGCTGCGCCGGGCATACCCGGGCGCCAGCCCCGCTGAGATCGTCACCAAGCTGGAAAAGCGCTACCTGACCGCATTGACCGCCAGCGGTGCCGCCGTGGGTTCGGCGGCGACCTTCCCCGGGATCGGGACGTTGACCGCCATGTCGGCGGGCGCCGGCGAGACCGTGTTCTTTATGGAGGCGACCGCGGTGTTCGTCTTGGCGAACGCCGTGGTCTACGGCATTCCCGCCGACCACCGCGAGCGCCGTCGCGCCCTGGTGCTGTCCGTCCTGGTCGGCGACGACAGCAAGCGCGCCATCGGCGAGCTGATCGGTCCCGCGCGCACCCACGGTGGTTGGCTGGCCGAGGGCATGGCCTCGCTGCCACTGTCGTCGCTGGGGCGGCTGAACTCGCGAATGCTGAGGTACTTCGTCAAGCGGTACGCGCTGCGACGCGGTGCGCTGATGTTCGGCAAGATGCTGCCGGTCGGCATCGGCGCCGCGGTAGGCGGTGTCGGCAATCGCATGATGGGCAAGAAGATCGTCGGCAATGCCCGCCGGGCATTCGGCGCCCCGCCGGCCCGCTGGCCAAGCACCTTGCACGTGTTGCCGACGGTCCACCAAGTCAGCGATTAGTAGGCGTCCGGACCGAGGTTGCGCGGTCTCGCTGGCGAATTAGCGGCGAAGGGTTAGCCTTTATGGGGCGGAAACGGACAGCGCCGCCACGGGTATGAGGTATCTCGTCGACTGAGCTGCATAAAGTCGCAGGCGACGGGCAATGTGCTTGCAGAGCAAAGGAATTGAGGAGAACAGCGGCCGTGAGCAACGTAGGTTCACCATTCGGGCAAAATGAATGGCTGGTCGAGGAGATGTACCGCAAGTTCCGCGACGACCCCTCGTCGGTGGATCCGAGCTGGCACGAGTTCCTGGTTGACTACAACCCCGAGCCGACCGCCTCAGCAACCCCAGACATCCCGAGAACCAGTGCCGCCGCCCCGGCGCCCACACCAGTCGCCGTAGCCGAGCCGCCAGCCCCGGCGCCCGCCCCCGTCCAGCCCGCCAGCACCGCTTCGGCCGGCAACGGCGCCGCCGCGACACCGCCTGCTGCGTCTGCTCCCACCGCGCCCGCCGCCAAGGCGTCTCCGCCCCCGCCGGCCGAAGGCGACGAGGCGCAGGTGCTGCGCGGCGCCGCCGCGGCCGTCGTCAAGAACATGTCGGCGTCGCTCGATGTGCCGACGGCGACCAGCGTCCGGGCCGTTCCGGCCAAGCTGATGATCGACAACCGGATCGTTGTCAACAACCAACTCAAACGGACTCGCGGCGGCAAGATCTCGTTCACCCATCTGCTGGGCTACGCGCTGGTGCAGGCCGTCAAGAAGTTCCCGAACATGAACCGGCACTTCGCCGAGGTCGACGGCAAGCCCAACGCCATCACCCCGGCGCACACCAATCTCGGCCTGGCCATCGACCTGCAGGGCAAAGACGGCAAGCGCTCGCTGGTGGTGGCCGGCATCAGGCGCTGCGAGGAATTGCGCTTCGCGGAATTCGTCTCCGCCTACGAGGACATCGTGCGCCGCGCCCGCGACGGCAAGCTGACCGCCGAAGACTTTTCCGGCGTGACGATTTCGCTGACCAACCCCGGCACCATCGGCACCGTGCACTCGGTGCCGCGGCTGATGGCCGGCCAGGGCGCCATCATCGGCGTGGGCGCGATGGAATACCCCGCCGAGTTCCAGGGCGCCAGCGAGGAGCGCATCGCCGAGCTGGGTATCGGCAAGCTGATCACCCTGACGTCGACCTACGACCACCGCATCATCCAGGGCGCGGAGTCCGGCGACTTTCTGCGCACCATCCACGAAATGCTGCTCTCGGATACGTTCTGGGACGACATCTTCCGCGAGCTGGGCAACCCGTACCTGCCGGTGCGCTGGAGCACCGACAACCCGGACTCGATCGTCGACAAGAACGCCCGGGTCATGGAGTTGATCGCGGCCTATCGCAACCGCGGCCACCTGATGGCCGACATCGACCCGCTGCGGTTGGACACCAGCCGGTTCCGCAGCCACCCCGATCTCGAAATCCTCAATCACGGCCTGACGCTGTGGGATCTCGACCGGGTGTTCAAGGTCAACGGCTTTGCCGGCTGCGAGTACAAGAAGCTGCGCGACGTGCTGGGCCTGTTGCGCGACGCCTACTGCCGCCACATCGGCGTGGAATACACCCACATCCTCGAGCCCGAACAACAGCAATGGCTGGAAGAGCGGGTCGAGACCAAACACGTCAAACCCACTGTGGCCGAACAGAAATACATCCTGAGCAAGCTCAACGCCGCCGAGGCGTTCGAGACGTTCCTACAGACCAAGTACGTCGGGCAGAAGCGGTTCTCGCTGGAAGGCGCCGAAAGCCAGATCCCGCTGATGGACGCGGCCATCGACCAGTGCGCCGAGCACGGCCTGGACGAAGTGGTCATCGCGATGCCGCACCGCGGCAGGCTCAACGTGCTGGCCAATATCGTCGGCAAGCCGTACTCGCAGATCTTCAGTGAGTTCGAGGGCAACCTGAACCCGTCGCAAGCGCACGGTTCCGGCGACGTCAAATACCACCTCGGCGCCACCGGTGTGTACCTGCAGATGTTCGGCGACAACGACCTTCAGGTTTCGCTGACCGCCAACCCGTCGCACCTGGAGGCCGTGGACCCGGTGCTGGAGGGCCTGGTGCGGGCCAAGCAGGACCTGCTGGACCGGGGTGCCGACGACGACGGGGGCAAGAGCTTCGCGGTGGTGCCGCTGATGCTGCACGGTGATGCCGCCTTCGCCGGCCAGGGTGTGGTCGCCGAGACACTGAACCTGGCAAACCTGCCGGGCTACCGCGTCGGCGGCACCATCCACCTCATCGTCAACAACCAGATCGGCTTCACCACCGCACCGGAGTTTTCCCGGTCCAGCGAGTACTGCACCGACGTCGCCAAGATGATCGGTGCGCCGATCTTCCACGTCAACGGCGACGACCCGGAAGCGTGCGCGTGGGTCGCCCGGCTGGCCGTGGACTTCCGCCAGAAGTTCAGGAAAGACGTCATCATCGACATGCTGTGCTACCGCCGGCGCGGGCACAACGAGGGCGACGACCCGTCGATGACGAACCCCTACATGTACGACGTCGTCGACACCAAGCGCGGGGTCCGCAAGACCTACACCGAAGCCCTGATCGGCCGCGGCGACATCTCGATGAAGGAAGCCGAGGACGCGCTGCGCGACTACCAGGGCCAGCTGGAGCGGGTGTTCAACGAGGTCCGCGACCTGGAGAAGCATGGCGCGAAGGCGAGCGAATCGGTCGAGGCGGACCAGATGATTCCCGCGGGGCTGGACACCGCGGTAGACAAGTCGCTGCTGGCCCGCATCGGCGACGCGTTCCTTGCCGTCCCCGAGGGATTCACCGCGCACCCGCGGGTCCAACCGGTGCTGGAAAGGCGTCGGGAGATGGCTTACGAAGGCAAGATCGACTGGGCCTTCGGCGAGCTGCTGGCGCTGGGATCGCTGGTGGCCGAGGGCAAGCTGGTGCGCCTGTCGGGTCAAGACACCCGGCGCGGCACCTTCTCCCAACGGCATTCGGTGATCATCGACCGCAACAACTGCGACGAATTCACCCCGTTGCAGCTGCTGGCGACCAACAAGGACGGCAGCCCGACCGGCGGCAAGTTCCTGGTCTACGACTCGCCGCTGTCGGAGTACGCCGCCGTCGGCTTCGAATACGGCTACACCGTGGGCAACCCGGAGGCCGTGGTGCTGTGGGAGGGACAGTTCGGCGACTTCGTCAACGGGGCGCAGTCGATCATCGACGAGTTCATCAGCTCCGGCGAGGCCAAATGGGGCCAGCTGTCGACCGTCGTTCTGCTGCTGCCGCACGGCCACGAGGGGCAGGGACCCGACCACACCTCCGGCCGGATCGAACGCTTCCTGCAGCTGTGGGCCGAGGGTTCGATGACGATCGCGGTGCCCTCGACACCGGCGAACTACTTCCACCTGCTGCGCCGGCACGCCCTCGACGGGGTGATGCGCCCGCTGATCGTGTTCACGCCGAAGTCGATGCTGCGCAACAAGGCGGCGGTCAGCGACATCCGGGACTTCACCGAGCTCAAGTTCCGCTCGGTGCTCGAGGAGCCCACCTACGAGGACGGCATCGGCGACCGCAGCAAGGTCACCCGAATCCTGCTCACCAGCGGCAAGATCTACTACGAGCTGGCTGCACGCAAGGCCAAGGACACCCGCGACGACGTCGCCATCGTGCGCATCGAGCAGCTCGCCCCCCTGCCGCGGCGCCGGCTCGAGCAGACGTTGGAGCGCTACGACAACGCCAACGAATTCTTCTGGGTCCAGGAGGAGCCGGCCAATCAGGGCGCCTGGCCGTCGTTGGGCTTGACGCTGCCCGAGTTGCTGCCGGACAAGTTGAGCGGGATCAAGCGCATCTCGCGCCGGGCCATGTCGGCTCCCTCCTCGGGTTCGTCGAAGGTGCACGCTGTCGAGCAACAGGAGATACTCGACACCGCCTTCGGGTGAGATTTGCCAACGCACCGGCTGGACGTCTGCTGATACCGGTTAACCTTCACGGATGGGGCGGACTTGAGAAAGGGTGCACATGTCGAAGTTCGCCGGCAAAGTCGCCGTAGTCACTGGCGCGGGTTCGGGTATCGGCCAGGCGCTGGCCGTCGAGCTCGCCCGTTCCGGTGCCAGCCTGGCGATCAGCGACGTTAATGCCGAGGGACTGGCGCAGACCGAGCAACAGGTGAAGGCCATCGGCGCTCCGGTCAAAGTCGACAAACTCGACGTCACCGAGCGCGAGGCCTTTCAGGCGTACGCCGACGCGGTCAACGAGCACTTCGGCAAGGTGAACCAGATCTACAACAACGCCGGCATCACCTACATCAGCACCATCGAGTTCAGCCGGTTCAAGGACATCGAACAGGTGATGGACGTCGACTTCTGGGGCGTCGTCAACGGCACCAAGGCCTTTCTCCCACACCTGATCGCGTCCGGGGACGGCCACATCGTCAATATCTCCAGCGTGCTCGGGTTGATGGCGCTGCCGGGTCAGCCCGCCTACATCTCGGCCAAGTTCGCCGTCCGCGGCTTCACCGAAGCGCTGCGCCAGGAGATGGTGGTGGCCGGCTACCCGGTGGGGGTGACCGTGGTACACCCGGGCGGCATCCGGACCTCTTTCGGTACCAACGCGGTCATCGCCGAGGGCATGGGACTCGACCAGGACCAGGTTCTCGAAAACTTCGACCAGCAGGTGGCCAAGACCACGCCGGAGCAGGCCGCCCGCGCCATCTTGGCTGCGGTGGGTAAGAACAAGGCCCGGGTGCTGATCGGCTCGGATGCCAGAGCCGCGGACCTGATGGTGCGGGTGTTCGGTGCGCGATACGGCGAGCTGATGTTCGGCGGCCCGACCCTGCTGGGTCGGTTGGCGACCTTCGTGCGCGGGCTCCTCGCGCGCAAGTCCTGATACCCACTGCTACCCGGGACCGCTGGTACCGGTAACCTCGACGCAAGCTGTAGACACGAGGGGGGCACATGCAGGGGTTCGCTGACAAGGTCGCAGTCATCACTGGCGCGGGTTCGGGTATCGGCCAGGCGCTGGCCGTCGAACTCGCCCGTTCCGGTGCCAAGCTCGCGATCAGCGACGTTGATACCGAAGGACTGGCGCAAACCGAGCAACAGGTGAAAGCCATCGGCGCTCCGGTGAAAACCGATCGACTCGACGTGACCGAGCGCGAGGCCTTCGTGGCCTACGCGGACGCGGTCAACGAGCACTTCGGCAAGGTCAACCAGATCTACAACAACGCCGGCATTGCTTTCACCGGCGACATCGAGGTCAGCCAGTTCAAGGACATCGAACGGGTGATGGATGTCGATTATTGGGGGGTCGTCAACGGCACCAAGGTGTTTCTCCCACACCTGATCGCGTCCGGGGACGGCCACGTCATCAACGTCTCCAGCGTGCTCGGCTTGTTCTCCGTGCCGAGTCAGGCGGCGTACAACGCGGCCAAGTTCGCCGTCCGCGGCTTCACCGAGGCGCTGCGCCAGGAGATGGTGGTCGCCGGTCACCCGGTGCGGGTGACCACGGTGCACCCGGGCGGCATCAAGACCGGGATCGCGCGCAACGCCACCGCCGTCGAAGGACTCGACGCGGTAGAGCTGGCCAAGGTGTTCGACAAGCGGATGGCCAGCACCACCCCGGAGCGAGCCGCACACGTCATCTTGGCGGGCGTTCGCAAGAACAAGGCCCGGGTGCTGGTCGGCACGGACGCCAAGGTCCTGGATCTGTTGGTGCGGCTGACGGGCCCGGGATATCAGCGATTGTTCGGACCCGTCACGCACCGGTTCGTTCCGACCAAGCAGTAGGTCCTCAGCGCCCAAGCGGGTGTTCGGTCAGCCATCCACCGGCGACCGCCTGCGGATCGGCACCGCCGGCGACTTGGCGGCGCATGTCGGCCAGCGCCGCGGTGTCCAGGACGCCGGCCACTTCATTGATCGCCAGCACCTGCCGATCGGTCAGCATGTTGCGGCGGTAGAGCGGCACCACGTTCTGCGCCCGGATCAGCGCGGGTTTGCCGTCGGCCAGTGGCACCAGATCACCCGGCATCGCGGGGTCGGCGGTGGTGGTCCACCCCGCGGTCAATTCCCCGGCTCGCACCGCCGCGAACATCGTTGTCTCATCCGGGAATTCGCGCGGAGCGGGCAGTCGGCAGGTGCCAACCACCCCAGGCGCGTGGCGGCCGGCGACGATCCCGACGGCCAGCCCATCGCAGTGTTTTCCCAGCGTGCTCAGATCAGCGCTGCGGTCCTGGCCGCCCCAGGCCTTGGCGGTGGATTGCGTTACCAGCAGCACGGGTTTGTCTTCAGCGGCCGTGGCGTAGTCGCCCGCGGCGACACCCTCGGGCAGCGCCGACACCATCGCGCGGTAGACCTGCGCGTCGGACAGCGCCATCGCGTCGGGCTGCAGGGTCTGCAACGTCCGGCCGGTGAAGGCGGGGGTGACGGTGAAGGCGCCGGAGTCCAGTTGCGCCATCGGGTCCAGCGCTGTCCCGGGTTGCGCGGCGAACCCGTAGGACCGCAGCGCCGCGAGGTAGACGGCGCCCAGCAGCCTCGACAAGGCGTCGCTGGTGGAACCGACCACCAGTCCGGGCGAGCCAGGGTGGTCGCCGGCTGCGCTCCTACAGCCGGCGCAGAACGGGACGGCGAGCATGGCGGCGAGCAGAAGCGCAGCCAGCTTGCTGGTTTTCACTCCGTGCTGTCTGCAGCCCGCGCCACCGCTTGGGCCACTGCCTCTCCGACGCGCAGGTCCAGCGGGCTCGGCACGATCCGGTCGGGGGCGAGGTCGTCGCTCACGACGGCGAAGATCGCCTCCGCCGCGGCCACCATCATCTTTTCCGTGATCCGCCGCGCCCCCGCGTCCAGCGCGCCGCGGAATACGCCGGGGAACGCCAGCACATTGTTGATCTGGTTGGGGAAATCGCTGCGACCCGTGGCCACCACAGCGGCGTATTTGGCCGCGACGTCGGGCTGGATCTCCGGGTCGGGGTTCGACAACGCGAACACGACGCAATCCGACGCCATCGTGGCGATGAGCTCCTCGGGGACGACGCCGGCCGACACCCCGAGAAAGACGTCGGCTTCCTTGAGCGCTTCCACCATGCCGCCGGTCAGACCGCGCGGATTACTGCTGCGCGCCAGATCGGTCTTGACGATGTTCATGTCGTCGCGGCCGGTGTGCAGGATGCCCTGCGAGTCGAGCACTGTAATGTCCGAAACACCCATCGCGAGAAGAAGTTTCGAGCAAGCAACACCTGCGGCCCCGGCGCCCGAGACGACCACCCGCATCGAGCCCATGTCGCGGCCGAGCAACTTGCTGGCGCCGATCAGCGCCGCCAGCACGACGATCGCCGTGCCGTGTTGGTCGTCGTGCATCACCGGGCAGTCCAGCGCTTCGATGACTCGTCGTTCGATCTCGAAGCAGCGGGGCGCGGAGATGTCCTCGAGGTTCACGGCGCCGAACGTCGGGCGCAGTCGCACCAGGGTTTCGACGATCGCGTCGGGATCCTTGGTGTCCAGCACGATCGGGATCGCATCCAGACCGGCGAACTGCTTGAAAAGCGCGCTCTTGCCTTCCATCACCGGCAGCGCCGCAGCCGGCCCGATGTCGCCAAGACCGAGGACCGCACTGCCGTCGCTGACCACAGCCACCAGCCGGTTGGCCCACGTGTAGCGGTTGGCCAGCGTGTGGTCGGCGGCGATCGCCCGACTGACCTGCGCGACGCCGGGAGTGTAGGCGATCGACAACGCCCGCTGGGTGTCCAGCGGGGCCTTCATCCCGACCGAAAGCTTCCCACCTACGTGGGCCTCGAAGATCTCGTCGTCACCGATGACGAGCTGTGGCGTCACGATTTCGGGCACGCGCCCAGGGTACTGACTACCCATTAGTAGCCCTAATCAGATCAGCTTCAGCTCGGTGACCGCGGCACGCTCGTCGACCAGCTCGGCAGCGGTCTTCTCGATGCGACCGCGGGAGAACTCGTCGATGTCCAGCCCCTGCACGATCGACCAGTTGCCGTCCTTGGTGGTCACCGGGAAGGACGACATGATTCCCTCCGGCACGCCGTAGGAACCGTCGGAGAAGACCGCCATCGACACCCAGTCGCCCTCCGGGCTGCCCAGCAGCCAGGAGCGGGCGGCGTCGACGGTCGCCGAGGCGGCCGAGGCGGCCGAAGAGGCGCCACGCGCGTCGATGATCGCCGCGCCGCGCTTGGCGACCGTCGGGATGAAGTCGTTCTCGATCCAGTTCTGGTCGTTGACCACCTCGACTGCGTTCTTGCCGCCGACCTCGGCGTGGAAGATGTCGGGGTACTGCGTGGCCGAGTGGTTGCCCCAGATCGTCACCTTCTTGATGTCGGTGACCTTGGCGCCGGTCTTCTTGGCCAGCTGCGAGATCGCCCGGTTGTGGTCCAGGCGGGTCAGCGCGGAGAACCGCTCCTTGGGGATGTCGGGGGCGTTGCTCAGCGCGATCAGCGCATTGGTGTTGGCCGGGTTGCCCGTCACACCGATGCGGACGTCGTCGGCGGCGACCGAGTTGAGGGCCTTGCCTTGCGCGGTGAAGATCGCGCCGTTGGCCTCCAGCAGATCACTGCGTTCCATGCCCGGGCCGCGCGGCCGCGCGCCGACCAGCAGCGCCAGGTTGACGCCGTCGAAGATCTTGTTCGCGTCCGCACCGATCTCGACACTCGACAGCAGCGGGAACGCGCAGTCATCGAGCTCCATCACGACGCCCTCGAGCGCCTTGAGCGCGGGCTCGATCTCGAGCAGCCGTAGCTCGATTGGGCGGTCGGGCCCCAGCAGCGATCCGCTAGCCAGGCGGAACAACAGGCTGTAGCAGATCTGGCCGGCGGCGCCGGTGACGGCGACCTTCAGAGGACTTGCGCTCACGTCGATTTACTCCTTGTGGAGAGAGTTTCGGTCGTGCTCGAAACTAGCGCACCCGCCGCACTCACCGGCGCGCGGCCACCGCGCACTCGTCATGCCTCGTTGTACCAGGACGCGTAGCATTGGGCACCGTTCTGCCAGGCCTGCGCTGCGATAGGAGGTTGAGGTGTTCGAGGGTTTCGACGCATTACCGGAGGCGCTTCGCACGATCGCGCACGAACCGCAACCAAAACCGGCTCCCGAACCACCTCCCCCCCACGAAGCCCTGGTCGACTGCGCCGTCTATGTCGCGGGTCAGCGGCTGCCCGGGAAGTTCACCTACGCCGCCGCACACAGCAAAGTGCGGCAGATCGAAATGTTCGGGAACGAAGCGTTCGTCTGGATTGGTCTGCACGGGCCGGACGAGACCCAGATGAAAGAGGTCGCAGAGGTTTTCGGGCTGCACCCGTTGGCCGTCGAAGACGCCGTATGCGCACATCAGCGACCCAAGCTGGAGCGATACGACGACACGCTGTTTCTTGTGCTGAAGACCGTCAACTACGTCCCGCACGAATCGGTGGCGCTGGCGCGAGAGATCGTGGAAACCGGCGAGGTGATGATCTTCGTCGGCAAGGATTTCGTGGTCACGGTTCGCCACGGCGACCACAGCGGGCTGGCCGACGTGCGCAAAACGATGGAAACCCACATCGAGCAGCTGCAGCTGGGTCCGTACGCGGTCATGCACGCGATCGCCGATCACGTGGTGGATCACTACCTCGAGGTGACCCGGCTGATCGAAGGCGACATCGACAGCATCGAGGAAGTGGCGTTCGCTCCGGGCCGCAAGCTCGACATCGAACCGATCTATCTGCTCAAGCGTGAGGTCGTCGAACTACGGCGATGTGTCAACCCGCTGTCTATCGCATTCCATCGAATCCAGGTGGAATACAAGGAACTGATCTCCAAGGAATTGCGGCGCTACCTGCGCGACGTCGGCGACCACCACTCCGAGGCCGCAGACCAGATCGCCAGCTACGACGACATGCTCAACTCGCTGGTGCAGGCGGCGCTGGCCCGCGTCGGCATGCAGCAGAACAACGACATGCGCAAGATGGCGGCCTGGGCCGGTATCGCGGCGCTGCCCACCGCGGTCGCCGCGATCTACGGGATGAACTTCCACTTCATGCCCGAGCTGGACTGGACGTGGGGTTACCCGGGAGTCATGGCCTTGATGACAATCTTCTGCCTGGTCCTGTACTTCCAATTCCGGCGGAACAACTGGCTTTAGCATTGCCGAGTGTGTACTGCGCGCGTCACGTCAGTTCGGCTGTGCCGCACGACGATTCGGGTCCAGCACGTCGACGCCGTCGCTCTGCCACGCCTGCCGCATGGCCTCGGCGCCCTTGAGTCGCACCCACGCCGCCTCGGTCGCGGTGATCGGCGTCGCCGACAGGAAAGTCACCGGGTCACGCGGCGGCTCCAGCGGCAGATCCGGAATGTCGCTGCGGCCCAACAGGACAGCTGTGAAGGGCACCCGTCGCGACGGCCATGCCCACAGCGGCGAGCCGAGGTCGATCAGTGCGTCGACGCCGAGCACCACACCGTCGACAGCCGGCGAAGCCGCCATTATCGCCAGGCTGCGGGCAATTCCGCTGGCCGGACCGGGGTTTCGCAGGCACAGTGCAACCTCGGCGCGCGGGCCACGATGAGGGTCGACGACGATTTCGGTGGGATCGCCCATCGGATGGCGCGAGCACCCCAGCGACACGTACTGCACCAATCCGTCCGCGCAGCGGAACCGCTGCACCTCAATGGGTTCAGTGCCCAGAAACGTCACGCTCGCCGAATCGGGCTCGCCCCACTCCGCGGTGGCACCTGCCTTGGTGAAGTAGTCGCGCAGGTGTGCCCGCACCTGGCCCAGGATTTGTGTCACTGGGCCGCGGATGCCCCGGCGACGGTCAGGTTCGTTCCGGAGTCGGCGTCGAAGACGGCGAGTTTCCCGGTGTCGAAAGCCAATTCGACCAACTGGCCGATGGCGGCCTTGGATTCAGCGGGAACCCTTGCCGCGAACTGATTTTCGACCACCTCCGACTCGGCGGCCAGCTCGTCGAGCTGCGCCGAATGCACGTCGCACCCCGCGGTGGTGAAGTACACGTACTTGTCGGCCCCCAGCGATTCGACCAGCTCCACCTTCGCCTCGAAGGTTGCCGCCCTGATGCGCTGATAGCCGTCGATCAGGGCGGCGTCGGCCAGATGTTCGGGCCGCACCCCGACGATCACGTTTTCCGGTTTCGGGTGCGCCGCGATCACCTCCAGGACTTCCGGCGTCAGCATCACCTCACCGAAGGGCAGGGTCAGTCCGGTCGGCGTCAGCGTTCCGGGGAAGAAATTCATCGGAGGCGAGCCGATGAACCCGGCGACGAAGAGATTCGCGGGACGCTCGTAGAGCTCCTCGGGAGTACCGATCTGCTGGGCAACACCGCCGTGCATCACCACCACGCGGTCGCCCAACGTCATCGCCTCGGTCTGGTCATGCGTGACGTAGACGGTGGTGGCACCCAACCGGCGCTGCAGCCGGGCGATCTCGCCGCGCATCTGCACCCGTAGCTTGGCGTCCAGGTTGGACAGCGGCTCGTCCATCAAGAACGCCTTGGGGTGGCGCACGATGGCCCGGCCCATCGCGACCCGCTGCCGTTGCCCACCCGACAATTGGGAAGGCTTACGGTCCAGAAGCTCGGTCAGGTCAAGGATTTTGGCCGTCTCGGAGATCTTCTGTGCGATGTCGGACTTCTTCATCTTCGCCAGGGTCAGCGGAAATGCGATGTTCTGCCGAACGGTCATGTGCGGATACAGCGCGTAGGACTGAAACACCATCGCGATATCGCGGTCCTTGGGCGCCTTCTCGTTGACCCGCTCGCCGCCGATGCGTAGCTCGCCGGACGAGATATCCTCAAGTCCGGCAATCATATTCAGCGTCGTGGTCTTGCCGCAGCCGGACGGGCCGACCAGGATCAGGAATTCGCCGTCAGCGATGGTGAGGTTCAGGTCTTTCACCGCCGTCATCCCGTTGGGGTAACTCTTGTTGACGTGCTCCAGCACAATCTCGGCCATCGCGCTATCCCTTCACGGCGCCTGAGGTCAACCCGGCGACAATCCGTCGTTGGAAGATTAGAACAAACACGATGATCGGGATCGTAATCACGATGGCGCCGGCCGCGATAGATCCGGTTGGTTCCTCGAATTGCGAACTGCCGGGGAAGTTCGCAATTGCCACCGGCGCGGTGATCGCCGCCTCGGTAGCGGTCAGCGACAACGCCAGCAGCAGGTCGTTCCAGGCGAAAATGAACACCAGGATCGCCGCGGTCACCAGTCCGGGTGCCGCCAGCGGGACGATGATTCTGCGGAAGGCCTGCCCCGGCGTGGCACCGTCCATCTTGGCCGCCTTCTCCAGATCCCAGGGGATCTCCCGGAAGAAGGCCGACAAGGTGTAGATGGCCAGCGGCAACGCGAACGTGATGTAGGGCAGGATCAACCCGGGCCAGGTATCGAAAAGCCCGACGGCGCGTTCGATTTCGAACAGCGGCGTGACCAGAGAGATCGCCGGGAACATCGTGATCAGCAGCGTGCAACCAACCAGCAGCCGCTTGCCGGGAAAGTTCAGCCGGGCAATCGCATAGGCCGCCATCGCGCCCAGCAGCACCGCGATCGCGGTGGCGATCAACGCGATCCCGACGGAGTTGATCAGCGCCGAAGTGAAGAAGTCGCCGCGGAAGATACCGCGATAGTTTTCCAGCGTCACCGACGACGGAATCAGCTTGCCGTCCTTGACAGTTGACGTCGGTTTGAGTGACAGGCTGAGAATCCAGAGCATCGGAAGCAGTGCATAGACCACGACCGCGGTATCGATGACGGCCCACATCGCGGTGCGCCGCGCACCCAGCAACTCAGCGGTCATCGACGTCACCACCCGGTGCCGCGGCGCCGAACACCTTGATGAAGATGAGTGCGATGACGCCCACGCAGACGAAGATCAGCACGCTGATCGCCGAGCCGAGGCCGACGTCGAAGCCTTCGAACAGGTTGTCGTAGACCAGGATCGACACCGAGCCGGTGTTGTTGTTGCCCTCGGTCAGCACGTAGATGTTGTCGAAAATGCGGAAGGCGTCCAGGGTCCGGAACAACAGCGCAACCACGACCGCCGGCTTGATGATCGGCAGCATGATCCTGGTCAGTCGCCGCCAGGCGCCGGCGCCATCGACCTGCGCGGCTTTCAGTAAATCCTCTGGCACCAGCGCCAACCCGGCCAGCAACAGCAGCGACATGAATGGGGTCGTCTTCCAGACCTCGGCGATGACGACGATGCCCAGCGACGGAATCTGTTGGGTCAGTGGCGCACTGCCCTGCGGCAGCAGGTCGGCCAGGTAGCCGGTGCCCGGCGTCCACGCGTAATACCAGCTGTAAGAGGCGACCACCGTCACGATGCCGTAGGGGACGAGCACCGCGGTGCGAACCAGCCCCCTGCCGATCAGGGTGTGGTGCATCACCAGCGCCAGCGCCAGGCCGAGCACGAACTCGATCGACACCGAGACCACCGTGATGGCCAGTGTCACCACCAGCGCCGTCCACCAATAGCGGTCGGTCAGGATCGTTTGGTAATTGCCCAGGCCGATGAACCTGGTGTCGTTCGGGGTGGCCAGATTGTTGTGCTGCAAGCTCAGCCAGATGCTGTAACCGATCGGATAGGCCGTCACCGCCAGCATCAGAGTGGCCGCGGGCGCAACGAGGATAAAGGCCAGCCGCTGCTCGGGCGGACGATTCCAGAGGCGGGGGGCCAGTGCGATCACGGCAGCAGCCCCTTTCCGTCGATGGCCTTCTGCACCTGCGCGGTGAGCTCGTCGGCGGTGCGCTCCGGGTCGATCTCGGTGATCGGGCTCAACGTCGTGGCCAGCCGAATTCCCACCGCTTGGTAGGCAGGCGTTGCGGGACGCACCGCGGCGTCGGTCAGCTGCTGGCGAATGATGGTGTACATCGGATACTTGGCCTGGAATTGCGGGTCGGAGTACAGCGACGTCCGGACCGCGGGCAGACCGCCTTCGATCGAGATGAACTTCTGATTCTGCAGGCTGCGCAGGCATCTGATGGCTTCGAATGCCTCGGCTTTATGGCGGGTCGTGCTGGCCACCGCCAGGTTCAGCCCCCCGATCGTCACCTTGGCCGGCCGGCCCGGCACCACGCCGGGGTAGGGCGCAAAGCCGAAGACCTTTTCGCTGGCCCGATAGGCGATGCGGAATTGCTCGTCGTTGGGCGCGAAAGTGCCGAACTGATTGATGCTGCCGGCCAGCGCCGGATTCTGGTTGAGCGGCAGATAGTTCACCCCGCCCTTGACCGCGTTCTCCAGCATCGACGCGAGCACAAACGGCCAGTTGACTTCGAGTGCGGCCCTGCCCTGTTCGACCGCCAACCGCGCCGTGCTCTCGTCGGTGCGGGTGATCGACGGGTCGGCTCCCGGCGCGGTGGCCACCGCCTTGAAGATCCGCAGCGCGGTGACGGTGGCGGCCCGGTGCGCGGGGGTATCGGTCAGGGTGACGTGCCGGCCGTCTTCGGAGAGCACCTGGCCGCCGGCGCTGACCAGGAGCGTGTTGAACCACACCACCAGACCCTCACCCTGATTGGCCTGCACGGCGATCCAGCTGGGCTTACCAGTGGCGTGCAATCGAGTCGCCTCGGCCACCATGCCATTCCAGTCGTGTGGCGGCTGATGTACCAAATCTGCTCGATACCAAAGCAATTGAGTGTTGGTAGTGACGGGTGCGGCATACAGCTGGTGCTTCCAGGCGGCGGTCGCCAGTGGACCCGGCAGGGTATCGACGCCGGCCTCGGCCTCGGCCAGTCCGGCCGGGTCGTCGGACAGCGGCAGCACCCAGCCCGCTTCGGCGAACTCCGCGGTCCAGATGACGTCCAGCGACATCACGTCCAGCGTGCGGTCATGACCGGCAAGCCGGCGGGCGTACTGCAAGCGCTGCGCGCCAGGGGCTCTGGGAAGGCTGACGTGTTGCACGGTGAAGCGGCCGCCGGAGTCCTGGCTGCAGCGCCGGGCAACTTCGGCGAACGTCGCGCCGTCGGCGGCCGGGGTGTAGAAGGAGATCACCAGCCCGTGCTGGCCCGACCCACAGGCCGACAGCGCCGACACGACGGTCAGAATCGCCAGCACGACCGCGCTTACTCGGCGCGCGCGCTCGCGACGACTCACCACCAAGTCATCCGGCCGTCAGATCGCCAGGCGCGCAAGCAAATCCCGAGCCTTCTCGGCATTCTGCGGATCGCAGAGTACGTCGTAGCGGCCGGCTACCAATTGCATCGTTGAACTGAAATCCCTTGTGCCACGGGCCATTGCGTAAGGCACCGCGGAGGTGATCAGTCCGAAGAACACCCCGGCAACCAGACCGGTCGCCAGCGCCCCCCACGGGCTGGGGCTGAAGAAGCCCAGCACCAACCCGATGAACAGCCCGAGCCAGGCCCCGCTGAGCACGCCACCGCCCAGCACTTTGGGCCACGTCAGCCGGCCGGTGACCCGTTCGACCTGCATGAGATCGACGCCGACGATGGTCACCTGTTGGACCGGGAACTGCTGTTCGGATAGATAGTCGACGGAGCGCTGCGCCTCGGCATAGGTGGGGTACGACCCCACCGGCCAGCCTTTGGGCGGAGTCGGCAACTGCGGCACACCGCGACGGCCCGCGGCCGCGCCGGAGGGCGTCGAGCCGGGGACTTGGCCAGGCTGGAAAGGACTAGTCATCTGCGCTCATTCTCCTCCGCCGTGGCCATAGTTTCACCTCGGACCTCTCACCCTATCCAGGCAACCTGCAGGCTAGGTTGAACAACATGACAGCTCCCGGCGGTGCCAGCGGCGAAGACGCGGCTGATCCGCGCGCGGCCGGTGGCAACCCCCCGGAGCAGCCGGGCTGGGCAGCCCCCTGGGATTCCCCGGCACCGCCGCCACCAGCCAACTATCCGCCCCCGCCGTATCCGCCGCCCGGCTACCCGGTTGACTACCCGGGCACCCCGCCGTTCGGATACCAGCAGCCGCCCAGCTACGGCGGCCCCTACCCGGCGGGGCCGTCGCAATTCAGCGGCCCGCCACCCGGCTATGGGTCCCCGCCATATCCCGGCGCCTATTACCCCACGCCGGATTATCAACGCGATTACTGGCCGCCAGAAGGCGCCGTCCAGGCGGGGACGAACGGGATGGCGATCGCCTCGCTGATCTCGTCCTTCGCCGGCTTGTTGTGCTGCATCGGCTCAGTCGTGGCCATCGTGCTGGGCACGATCGCGCTCGACCAGATCAAGCGAACTCGGCAAGACGGCTACGCCCTGGCGGTCGCCGGCATAGTGATCGGCATCGCGACCCTGGTCGTGAGTCTGATCGTGATGATTTTTGCGGTGCATTCCCATTAATCGGGCTCGCCCGAGCCGGCTAGCTACCATCGCACAACCGGCTACTTAGGCTCTCTTTATGGCATCGGTCAACAGGGTGTACGTCGCGCGGCTGGCGCGCATGTTGGTGTTGGGGCCAATGGGTGAGAACTTCGGCCGCATCCGCGATGTCGTGATCAACATCAGCATTGTCCGCCAACAGCCGCGGGTGTTGGGGCTGGTTGTCGATTTGGCGACCCGCCGCAGCATCTTCGTCCCGATTCTGCGAGTCGCCGCGATCGAGCCCAATGCGGTGACGCTCAATACGGGGAGCGTGTCCCTGCGGCACTTCGAACAGCGTCCCGGCGAGGTTCTGGCGATCGGCCAGATACTCGACACCCCGGTCACGGTCGACGACCCCGAGCTACCGGAGCTGGCCGGGCGCGACGTCATGATCACCGACCTGGGCATTGAACAATCCCGAACCCGCGACTGGCTGGTGACCCGGATCGCCGTGCGCACCCAGCGTCGACTGGGACGACGCGGGCCGGCGCACGTGGTCGACTGGCAAAGCGTGCACGGATTGACGCCCTCGGCGCTGGCGATGCCGGGCCAGGCGGTGGCACAACTGCTCAACCAATTCGAGGGGCGCCGTGCGGTCGACGTGGCGGACGCCATCCGCGGGCTGCCGCCCAAACGACGCACCGAGGTGTTCAAGGCCCTGACCGACGAACGGTTGGCCGACATCCTGCAGGAGTTGCCCGAGTCGGAACAGGCCGATGCGCTGTCGCAGCTGGGCACCGACCGCGCGGCCGACGTGCTGGAGGAGATGGACCCCGACGATGCCGCCGACCTGCTCGGCGAGCTGAACCCGACGGATGCCGAACTGCTACTGGCCCGGATGGACCCCGGCGAATCCGCCCCGCTGCGTAGGCTTTTGAAGCATTCTCCGGACACCGCGGGCGGGTTGATGACCTCTGATCCGGTCGTGCTGACCGCGGACACCACGGTCGCCGAGGCCCTCGCCCTGGTCCGTAACCCGGACCTCACCCCCGCGCTGTCGTCAATGGTCTTCGTGGCGCGCCCACCGACAGCGACGCCCACCGGGCAGTACCTGGGCTGTGTCCCGCTACAGCGGCTGCTACGCGAACCGCCGAGCGAGTTGGTCGGCGGGATCGTCGACAGTGACCTGCTCACCCTGACCCCGGAGACCTCGTTGGCCGCCGTGACGCGCTACCTCGCCGCCTACAACCTGGTGTGCGGGCCCGTCGTCGACGACCAAAGCCACCTGCTGGGGGCGGTCACCGTGGACGACCTGCTCGATCATCTATTGCCGCACGACTGGCGCGCGGGCGCCCAAGAGCTGACCGCCGGCATCGGACGCGGCGACGCAACCGAGGAGGTCTCGTGAGCAAACCGGCAGCACCGCGGCGGCTGAACACCCCGCGGACCTCTCGCGGGATCTCACTGCGCCTGGACCCCGAGACGATCGGGCAGAGCACCGAGGCGATCGCGCGTTTCTTTGGTACCGGCCGCTACCTGCTGATACAGACCATGATCGTGATCGTTTGGATCACGGTGAACTTGGTCGCGGTTGAAGCGCGCTTTGACCCGTACCCGTTTATCCTGCTCAATCTGGCCTTCTCCACGCAGGCCGCCTACGCCGCGCCGCTGATTCTGCTCGCGCAAAACCGTCAAGAGAACCGGGACCGGGTCACCCTCGAAGAGGATCGTCGCCGCGCCGCGCAAACCAAGGCCGACACCGAATATTTGTCCCGCGAGCTGGCCGCGCTGCGGCTGGCCATCGGCGAGGTCGTCACCCGCGAATACCTGCGCGATGAGCTGGACGAACTGCGCGCCCTGCTGACCGACCGGGGCCCGCACATCCCGGCCGAGGAGCCCTCGGCGCGCCGGTGATGGCGGGGAGCACAGCACTAAGGAATCCCCCTGAATAGCAAATCCACCATTGCGCCACTCCCGTCACAAGAGTTATGTATGGTGATCGAGGTCACGAGGCTAAGAAGAGGTTTCCGGCAGCTCACACGGGTTCCCGACACCCCGAATACTTAGGACGGTGGAGTGCGCAAACGGGGACGCTTGGGTGCACGCCCGGCCGTCGCGGCGGTGCGGAAGCGGGGGCTTCCCATAACTCGGGCCCAGGCGTTCAGCGTGGCGGTGATCAGTCCGCTGGTGTTCGCGGGCGCCGTCGGTGCCACGCCCGAGCCACTACACAAAAAGAGCCCCATCCCGTCGGTGCATACCGTCATCACCCCGGTCGCCGCCGTGTCGGCCTCGGTCCCCGACCTCTCCGGACCGGTGGTCATCGCGATCGACCGGGCGCCGACGGCCTTCCACGTCGCAGCGGGCGCCGCATCGGCACCCCCACCACCTATGGTCGTGAATACGCCTGGTGCACTGGGCATTCCGATGATGGCGCTGTCCGCCTACCGCAACGCCGAACAGAAGATGGCCATGTTCGACCCGGGCTGCGGCGTCAGTTGGAACTTGCTGGCCGGCATCGGACGCATCGAGTCCGGCCACGCGGGCGGGGGCGCCGTCGACGCGCGCGGGACCGCGGTCACCCCGATCTACGGTCCCTCGCTGGACGGCACGTTGCCCGGCAATGAGGTCATCATCTCCAGCAGCGCCGGCAATCGCGTCACGTACGCCCGCGCGATGGGCCCCATGCAGTTCTTGCCCGGCACCTGGGCGCGCTATGCCTCCGACGGCGACGGCGACGGTGTGGCCGACCCGCAGAATCTGTTCGACTCCACGCTGACCGCGGCCCGCTACTTGTGCAGCGGCGGGCTCAACCTGCGCGATCCGGCCCAGGTCATGGCCGCGATCCTGCGCTACAACAACTCGACGCCCTACGCCCAGAACGTGCTGGGCTGGGCGGCGGCCTATGCAACCGGCGTAGTCCCGGTCGACCTGCCGGCGATCACCGGACCGCCACCGCCGCTGGGCAATGCACACGACGAGCATCCCGAGGGTCTCGGGCCCGGCCTGCCGATGAACATGATCGGCCTGCCGATGGACGATCCGATGGCGCGGATGCCGCTGATCGACTTGACCGGTCAACAACAGCAGCCGGTCAGTCCGCCGCCGATGTTCCCCTGGATGGCGCCCCCCACCCCGCCGCCGGCGCAGGGGCACATGCCCGGGTGCACAGTGATCTGCATCAGCTCGCAAACCCCGCCGGCGGGCGGACCACAGCTGCCACCGCAGCCGTTTGGACCACTGGCCCCGCCGCCACCACCGAACGCCGCCCCGCCCTGGGCGCCGCAGGCGCCACCACCGCCGCTCGCACCACCGCCGGCCCCGCCGCTGCCGAATCCACCAGCCGGCCCGCCCGGTAGTCCTCCCCTGGCCGCAGCGCCAAGCCCGGTCATCGGAGCGCCGAACGCCTCACCATCGCCTAAGCCCGTCAGCCCGGCCGCGGTGCCCGCGCCGCCAGCCTGACGCCCGCCATCCAGCCGAAAGCCGATCCGCCTACACTCGGCGGTAATGCCTAGTCATGACCCCCCTGGTTCGCAAGTCGACCGCAGCGCTGCCATCCGCACCGCACTGGGCAAGGTGATCGACCCCGAATTGCGGCGTCCCATCACCGAACTCGGGATGGTCAAGAGCATCGAGATCGACTCCGACGGCGGGGTGCACGTCGAGATCTACCTGACCACCGCCGCCTGTCCGAAGAAGACCGAAATCAGCGAGCGCGTCAGCCAGGCCGTCGCCGATGTCCCCGGCACCGGGGCGGTGAAAGTCAGCCTCGACGTGATGAACGACGAGCAGCGCACTGAGCTGCGCAAGCAGTTGCGCGGCGACGCCCGCGAGCCCGTCATCCCGTTCGCCCAGCCCAGCTCACTGACTCGGGTCTACGCGGTCGCATCCGGCAAGGGCGGGGTCGGAAAGTCGAGCGTCACGGTCAACCTGGCTGCGGCGATGGCCGCCCGCGGCCTATCGGTCGGCGTGCTCGACGCGGACATCCACGGCCACTCCATCCCCCGGATGATGGGCACCACCGACCGGCCCACCCAGGTTGAGTCGATGATCCTGCCGCCCATCGCCCACGAGGTGAAGGTCATCTCGATCGCCCAGTTCACCGAGGGCAACGCACCGGTGGTGTGGCGCGGGCCGATGCTGCACAGGGCATTGCAGCAGTTCCTGGCCGACGTCTACTGGGGTGATCTGGACGTGCTGCTGCTCGACCTGCCGCCCGGCACCGGTGACATCGCCATCTCGGTGGCTCAGCTGATCCCCAGCGCCGAAATCCTGGTCGTGACCACGCCGCAGTTGGCCGCCGCCGAGGTCGCCGAGCGGGCCGGCAGCATCGCGCTGCAAACCCGCCAGCGCCTCGTCGGTGTCGTCGAGAACATGTCCGGGCTCGTCCTGCCGGACGGCTCAACCCTGCAGGTGTTCGGCGAGGGTGGTGGCGAGCAGGTCGCCGAGCGGCTCTCCCGCGCGGTGGGCGCCGACGTTCCGCTGCTGGGGCAGATCCCGCTGGACCCGGCGCTGGTTTCCGCCGGTGATTCCGGCGTCCCGATCGTGCTGAGCGCACCCGATTCGCCGGTGGGCAAGGAATTACGCAGCATCGCCGACAAGCTGTCGTCGCGACGGCGTGGACTGGCGGGCGTGTCGCTGGGGCTTGACCCAACCAAGCACTAACCCGGGCTAGGTCGCGTCGTCCGCTAGGTCGCGTCGGAGTCGAACGGCGTGCTGCCGGGCGCATGCTGCTGGGCGGCGCCGCTTTGCGTCCCATTCGGCGCGCCATTGGCGGCCGGCCGGTCGAAATTCCCGGTCAGGAACGAGTCGTCGCCGTCCAGCAGGTGCCTGGTCAGCGCCGCGCGCGGCGTCATCCCCCGCAGTTTCTGCAATTCGCTGAGGGGACCGCGCAGATCGTCGAATTCGGGTCCGATGTCCTCGCGCAGCTGGCTGGTGACGCCGCTGAGGTAGTCGCGTGCCTGCCGGAGCGAGGTTGAGGTCCACCGGATCGCACCGGGAAGCCGCTCGGGCCCAAGGATCACCAGCCCGACCACCACGAGGACCAGGATGTGCTCCCAGCTCAGGTTCCCGAACATCTAGCCGTGATCGGGGTCGGGTTTGACGGTCAGGGTGACGTTGCGGCCATCACGCACCACCTCGATCGGAGAGTCCTGCCCGATGGTCAGCTGTCGCACGGCGACGACGAACTCGTCGGCGTCGGCGACCTTGCGGCTGCCGACCTTGACGATGACGTCGTTCTCCAGGATTCCGCCCTTTTGCGCCGGGCTGCCCGCCTTCACGTTGGCGACCTGTGCACCGGCAGCGATCGAGTTGCTCACCGACCGGGTGCTGACCCCGAGGGTCGGGTGCACGATCTTTCCGTCTTTGATCAGGGTCTGGGCAACGATCTTCGCCTCGTTGACCGGGATCGCGAAGCCCAGCCCACTTGCGCTGTCCGACAACGACTTTCCAGCGGTGTTGATGCCGATCACCTGGGAATCCATGTCGATTAGGGGACCGCCGGAGTTGCCGTGGTTGATCGAGGCGTCGGTCTGGACCCCGTCGATGACGGTGTCGGTGTCAGATCCCTCCCCCGATAACGGGACGGGACGGTGCAGCGCGCTGATGATGCCGTGCGTCACGGTGCTGCGCAGCCCCAGCGGCGCACCCGCCGCGAGAACCTCGTCACCGACGCGCACCTTGTCGGAATCACCGAGCCGGGCCACGCTCAGGTTGTCGACGTTGTCGACCTTGATCACGGCCAGGTCGGTCTTGGGGTCGCGGCCCACCAGGTTGGCCGGCACTTCCTTACCGTCGTTGAACACCACAGTCGTCTTGAACTGGCTGGGATTGTTGGCGGCTTCGGAGATCACGTGATTGTTGGTGACGATGTAGCCCCGACCGTCGATGACGACACCGGAACCCTGCATGCCTTCCTGGTCGCTCTTCGACTCGATGGTCACCACGGCGTTGGCGGTCGCGGCCGCTACCTTGGCGAAGCGGCCCGCCGGCTCTTCGGTGTTGCCGCCGGTCGCCAGTGTCACCTTCGAGGTGGTGAAGGCGTCGACGACCTCGGCCGTCTTGCGACCGATCAGCCCGCCGATAGCGCCGATGCCCAGCGCGATAGCCAACAGGACGGCCAGCGCGAGGTAGGAAACCTTCCTGCCGAAGAGGACGTCGCGCACGCCGAGCTTGCCGCCATACCCCAACGCGGTGTGCGACGTGGCCGTGGGAACCGCCGGGCTGCCCAGCCCCGCCGCAGCCCCCGGGTCCCGCCACGGATCGTCAGATTCGTCCTGATCGAATCCGTTCTGCTCGGCGGCCAGTGCACTGGAATCGACGGGGTGGCGCTGCAATGTCTCGGTACCGCCGACGGGCCGGCTGAACGCTTCCTGCAGGACCGGGTCGCGGTGCTGATCGTGTGGACTGAACTCGCCTTGGTCCCGGAACTTCTGGGGACGCACTCGTTCCGCGACAAACGATCCCTGAAGACCGTCGGGACGACCGAACGCCTGACGCGATGCCGGGTCGACCGGTGGGCGGGAAAGGGGGCGCGGCGCCAGGCGGTTGCCTCCGTCGTCGCCGCCGTCTTGCCCCGTATCGAAGCCTTGGTCGGAGGTCACGTTACCCCTTTTGAATCTGCGACTTGAGTGCTCGAGACAGGCCTCGCACAGGGCCCCTGTCCAGGGCGAGCACCAGGCACGCCATTGGTCGTGTCCACCCTAGTATCCACGGTTGCTGATCGGTCGGCTCGAACCCACGAACTGGGGCAACGCGACCGCTACCCGCGCTTACGCTGGTCGCGCACATCGCGAGCAGCGAAACGGTCGGGCGCCTGCGATGGCGTGTCGTCGGACGGGTAGTGCGGAATCTCCGACAGCATCCCCAGCAGCGTGCTGGGGATACGGATCGGGTGGGAGTCGCGCAGCGCCGCGCGCGCCCGGCTCTGGTCGTCGACTTCGGCCGCGCATTCCGCGCATAGCGAGAGGTGATGGGCGGCCCGCAGGTGCGCATTCATCCTCAGCTCACCGTCGACGAACGCCGCGATCGCCTCGATCGACAGATGCTCGGTCGAACCGAATTGACGCGGCGCGCCCACCGGCGCATCACTCTGGGAGGCGAACTGTGCGGGGAGCCAGGAGAACGCGCGGCGGAACACATGTCCCCGGTCGGCCATCACCAGCTCCTTTCGCTGCCACGTATCCCTCGAATGTAGCGCGACAAGGTGCCCGGCACCTCTCCCCATTCCGCGAAACCGCATGATTATCGGCCCACGGACCGTGCAGAAGCCGGCCTAAGCGGACTTGGCGTGGGTTTCGAGCTCGGAGTGCGCGGCCAAATAGTCGCGCAGCGCTTGGCGGCCACGGTGTATCCGGCTGCGGACGGTGCCCAACTTGACGCCCAGCGTGGCGCCGATCTCCTCGTAGGACAGGCCCTCGATATCGCACAGCACCACCGCGGCGCGAAACTCCGGCGGCAGCGAATCCAGGGCGGCCTGCAGGTCGGGCCCAAGACGCGCATCGTGGTAGATCTGCTCGGGATTGGGCTCGTCGGCGGGCACCCGGTCGTAGTCCTCCGGCAGCGCTTCCATCCGGATGCGGGCGCGCCTGCGCACCATGTCGAGGAACAAGTTGGTGGTAATGCGGTGCAGCCAGCCCTCGAAGGTTCCGGGCTGATAGTTCTGGACGGACCGAAAAACCCGGATGAAGGTGTCCTGGGTCAGGTCCTCAGCATCTTGCTGGTTGCCCGAAAGCCGATAGGCCAGCCGGTACACCCGGTCGGCATGCTGACGCACCAACTCGTCCCAAGACGGCATCGTCGTCTTGTCCCCGGTCGCGTCGAATACCGCTGTGCCCTGCAGCCCGTCGACCGGTTCGACCCATTCGTCGTCCGGGCACTCCTGAGCGTGCGGCATGCTGCTCGGGCTTAAGAGAGTGGTGTTGATCGAATCCTCCGAAAAGTTTGCTCTGCCCAGTGCCGGCAGTTCGTTATTCGCGACAACACGTAGCTGCCAATCCGTATTCCCCGCCCAACGTCCTCCACGTTCCATACCGTCACCGTCGCGTATCGGCGTATGCGCGATATAGGAGCAGTCTGAGGTTTGGCTGAGAAACCAGATCGTTACCTGGCGTAAGCAGGGCAAATCTGCGGCAGAGTGACTTTGGCCGCGTCAAGCGTCCCGGGCGTGTCGGAAACGGTGGACTCAGGCGCGCCTGACGGCCCGCGCCGCGACATGGAATACGCTGCGGACATGGACGGCACCGACGACGAAACCCCCGGCCAGGCGGACCCCAGTCGAGCCGAATCGCTTTCCGCGCATGCCGAGAATTCGATATCCGAGGATGCGATCCTGGCAAGCGCGCGCGAACGCTCAGTGGACATCGGTGCCCGGGCGGTAACGCCCGCTGTCGGCGCGCTGCTGAGCCTGCTGACCAAGCTCAGCGGCGGTAAGGCGGTCGCGGAGGTGGGAACCGGCGCCGGGGTCAGCGGACTTTGGTTGCTGTCGGGGATGAGCGACGACGGAGTGCTGACCACAATCGATATCGAGCCCGAGTATCTGCGGCTGGCCAAGCAGGCCTTCTCCGAGGTCGGGATCGGCCAGTCACGCACCCGCTTGATCAGCGGCCGCGCTCAAGAGGTCCTCACCCGGCTCGCCGACGAGTCCTATGACCTTGTGTTCATCGACGCCGACCCGATCGATCAGCCCGATTACGTCGTCGAGGGCGTGCGGTTGCTGAGATCCGGCGGGATCATCGTGGTGCACGGCTCGGCGCTGGGCGGTCGGGCTGGCGATCCCGCGGCGCGGGACGCCGAAGTAGTCGCGGTGCGGGAGGCGGCCCGCCTCATCGCCGAGGACGAGCGACTGACACCCGCGCTGGTGCCGCTCGGTGACGGTGTCCTGGCGGCCGTCCGCGACTAGCTGGCGGCGTTGGCGCAGCGCCGTACTGGCTGTAGCCGCTGTGATTGCACACGGCGACTAATCCACCCGCTCACTTCGTTACGCATTCCTTACGGCGCGGCTCCTTGACCTTCGACTGAACATGCGTTTAGTGTTCTGAACATGCGTTCAGCCGACCTGACCGCCGCCGCCGCCCGGATCCGCGACGCGGCGATCGATCAGTTCGCCCAGCACGGCTTCGCCGTCGGGCTGCGCACCATCGCCGAGGCCGCGGGCGTGAGCGCGGCGCTGGTCATTCATCACTTCGGCTCGAAGGAAGGCCTGCGCAAGGCGTGTGACGACTACGTCGCCGAAGAGATCCACAACAGCAAGTCCGAAGCGCTCACGTCCAACGATCCGGCCAGCTGGCTGGGGCAGATGGCGGAGATCGAGTCCTATGCGGCGATGACGGGTTACGTGGTGCGCAGCCTGCAGACCGGTGGTGAGCTAGCGATGACGTTGTGGCAGAGAATGATTGAAAATGCCGAGGACTACTTTGCCGACGGCGTGCGGGCCGGAACCATCAAGGCCAGCCGCGATCCGCACGCCAGGGCCAAGTATCTGGCCATCACCTCGGGTGGCGGCCTGCTGCTTTATATCCAAATGCATCCAACCCCAACAGATTTGCGGGCCGTACTTCGCGACTACGCCCGCGATATGGTGCTGCCCGCGCTGGAAATCTACACCGACGGGTTGATGGCTGATCGCACCATGTACGACGCATTCCTAGCCGCAGAAGATCAAGGAGGATCCCATGTCAGCTGACCATGTAGCGCCCATCGAAATCCGCAATCTCACCAAGAACTTCGGTGCGGTGCGAGCGCTGGACGGCTTAGACCTGACGGTGCGTCAAGGTGAGGTGCACGGCTTTCTCGGCCCCAATGGCGCCGGCAAGTCCACCACCATCCGCGTCCTGTTGGGCCTGGCGAAAGCCGACAGCGGAAGTGTGCGACTGCTGGGCGGCGACCCGTGGACCGACGCCGTCCGATTACACCGCCAAATCGCCTATGTTCCCGGCGATGTCACGCTATGGCCCGCACTGACCGGCGGCGAGACCATCGATCTGCTGGCCCGGATGCGCGGCGGCATCGACGACGCACGCCGCCGGGAGCTGATCGAACGCTTCGACCTCGACCCGACCAAGAAATCGCGCACCTACTCCAAGGGCAACCGCCAAAAGGTCTCTCTGATATCCGCCTTCTCGTCGCAGGCCGGCTTGCTGCTGCTGGACGAGCCCAGTAGCGGCCTGGACCCGTTGATGGAGAACGTGTTTCAACAGTGCGTCGCCGAAGCCCGCGACCGTGGCGTCACGGTGTTGCTGTCCAGCCACATCCTGGCCGAAACGGAAGCGCTGTGTCAGCGGGTGACCATCATCCGGGCCGGCAAGACCGTCGAGAGCGGCACGCTGGATTCGATGCGGCATCTCAGCCGCACCTCGATCAAGGCCGAAATGACCGGCGATCCGGGCGATCTCACTCGCATCAAGGGGATCGAGGACATCAGCGTCGAGGGCAACACGCTGCGCGCACAGGTCGACGGCGCAAGCCTCGGGGAACTCATTCGGGTGCTGGGCGACGCCGGCGTGCGCAGCCTGGTCAGCCAGCCACCGACTCTCGAGGAGCTCTTCCTGCGCCACTACGACACCGGACGCAGCGAAAAGAAGGTTTCAGCGTAATGAGCACCGTAACCCTGGAACGCCCGGAACACTCTGCACCGCAACGAGGTTCAAATTTCTCGGGAACACTTGCGATGCTGCGCCTCTATCTGCGCCGCGACCGGATCTCGTTGCCGCTGTGGATGCTGCTGCTGTCGCTGCCGTTGGCGACCGTCTACATCGGAAGCATCGAAAAGGTCTATCCCACCCAAGTCGCCCGGGCCGGATTCGCGGCGACCATCATGGCCAGCCCGGCCCAGCGCGCCCTCTACGGGCAGGTCTACAACGACAGCCTCGGCGCGGTGGGCATCTGGAAAGCCGGGATGTTCCACGTGCTGATCGCGGTGGCCGTCATTCTCACCGTCATCCGGCACACCCGCGCCGACGAGGAGAACGGCCGGACCGAACTGGTGGACTCGACCGGGGTGGGACGGTATGCCAGTCTCACTGCGGCGCTGATCTTGTCGTTCGGGGCCTCGATTGGCACCGGTGCGATCGGTGCGGCGGGATTGCTCAGCACCAATGTCCCCCAGGGCGGATCGCTGGCATTCGGGGCCGCACTGGCCGGCTCCGGCCTGGTGTTCACCGCAGTGGCCGCGGTGACCGCGCAGCTGTCGGCGAGCGCACGATCCGCCCGCGGTGCCGCCTTCGCCGTATTGGCGGCCGCGTTCACGCTGCGCGCCATCGGCGATGCCAGCTCGGGCGCCATGTCGTGGTTCTCGCCGCTGGGCTGGTCGCTGCAGGTGCGGCCGTACGCGGGCGATCACTGGTGGGTGCTGTTGCTGCATCTGGTTACCGCGGCCGTACTCACCGCCGTGGCGTATCGACTGCTCGCCGGCCGCGACGTCGGCGCCGGACTCGTCGCCGAGCGTGCCGGGCCCGCCACCGCGGCGCCGGCGTTGAGCAACGTCTTCGGGTTGGCCTGGCGGCTGGATCGCGGGGCGCTGCTGCTGTGGACGGTGGGACTGTGCCTGTACGGCCTGGTAATGGGCAGCGTGGCGCACGGCATCGGCGACGAGATCGGCGGCGGTGCGGCGCGTGACATCGTCGCGCGGATGGGCGGCACCACCGCGTTGGAGCAGGCCTTCATCGCGGTGGCGTTCACCATGATGGGCATGGTGGCATCCGCATTCGCGGTCTCACTCACCCTGCGACTGCACCAGGAAGAAACCGGCTTGCGCGCCGAGACGACGCTGGCTGGGGCGGTGTCGCGAACTCGTTGGCTGGCAAGCCATTTGGCGGCCGCACTGCTCGGGTCCGCGGTGGCGATGCTCGCGGCGGGAGTGACGGCCGGACTCCTCTACGGCGCCGCAGCCGACGACGTCGGCGGCAAGCTGGCGATGGTCCTCGGAGCCGCGGCCGTACAGTTGCCGGCCGTCTGGCTGGCGTCGGCCGTAGCCGTCGGGTTATTCGGTCTCGCACCCCGGTTCACCCCGGTGGCCTGGGGCATACTGATTGCATTCATCGCCTTGTACCTGATCGGTTCGTTGGCGGGGTTCCCGCAGTGGGTGCTTGATCTCGAACCCTTCGCGCACGTTCCGCGGGTCGGCAGCGACTTCACCATGGTGCCGGTGCTCTGCCTGCTTGTCGTCGATGCGGCACTGATCGCATTGGGGGCCATGGCATTCCGGCGTCGAGATCTGCGCTCATGAACACCGGTGTTCGAGCGACGGCATCGTCGGTTTTCGGGCTGGCCATCTTGGCTTTGCTGCTGTTCCTGCCGGCCGGCACGCTCAACTATTGGCAGGCATGGGCTTTCATCGCCACCTCCCTGGTGGCGACGATCTTCCCGAGCATTTACATCGCCCGGACAAATCCCGCGGCGCTGCAGCGCCGCATGCACGCCGGCCCGCGGGCGGAAGCCAGAACGCTGCAGAAGCTGGTGATCACCGGCGCGTTCGTGGAACTCATCGCGATGCTGGTGTTTTGCGCATACGACCATCGAATGGGGTGGTCGCAGCCGGCCGGCTGGGTGTGCCTGCTCGGCGATGTGGTGGTAGCGACCGGACTCGGTATCGCCATGTTGGTGGTCATCCAGAACGGCTATGCCGCCGCCACGGTGACGGTGGAGACGGGTCAGACGGTGGTCTCCACCGGCGTCTACACCTTCGTCCGGCACCCGATGTACGTCGGAAACGTGATCATGATGGTCGGTGTACCGCTGGCACTGGGCTCGTACTGGGGACTTTTGTTCGTCGTTCCGGGCGTGGCGGTCCTCGCCTTTCGGATCCGCGACGAGGAAACGTTGCTCTCCCAGGAATTGGCCGGCTACCGCGAGTACGCCCACCACGTGCGCTATCGGCTGCTGCCCTACGTCTGGTAGCCCCGGAGCTAGACCCAGACGCCTTTGCCTACCGCGACCACGCCGCCGGAGCTGATCGCGAAGCGTTCCCGGTCCTTCTCCAGATCCACCCCGACCATCTCGCCGGGCCCGATGACGACGTTCTTGTCCAGGATCGCGTGGCGTACCACCGCGCCGCGACCGACGCGGGCACCCGGCATGATCACACTGCCCTCGACGATCGCGCCGTCGTCGACCACCACGTTCGACGACAGCACCGAGTTACGCACCGAGGCCGCCGAGATGATGCTGCCCGCGCCGACCACCGATTCCTGGGCGGAACCACCGTTGACGAACTTGGCCGGCGCCAGGTTCTCCGTCGCACCGCGAATCGGCCAGCGCCGGTTGTACAGATTGAACACCGGGTGCACAGACACCAAATCCATGTGCGCGTCGTAGAACGCGTCCAGCGTCCCGACATCGCGCCAATAGGCCCGGTCGCGGTCGGTGGCGCCGGGCACCTCGTTGTCGCAGAAGTCGTAAACCGCGGCCATGCCGTCGCCCACCAACCGCGGAATGATGTCACCGCCCATGTCGTGATCGGAGTGGTCGTCATCGGCGTCGGCGCGAATCGCGTCGATGAGCACCTTGGTGGTGAAGATGTAGTTACCCATCGAGACGAACGTCATCTCCGGGTCGTCATGCGTTCCCGGCGGCTCCAACGGCTTCTCCATGAAATTGCGGATCCGCCCGGAGTCGTCGGCGTCAATGCAGCCGAACGCGCTGGCCTCGCTGCGCGGCACCCGGATGCCGGCCACGGTCGCACCGGCGCCGCTGTCGATGTGGAACTGGACCATTTGCTCGGGGTCCATCCGGTACACGTGGTCCGCACCGAAAACCACTATGTAGTCCGGGTCTTCGTCATAAATCAGGTTGAGGGACTGATAGATCGCGTCGGCGGAGCCGGTGTACCACCGCGGGCCGAGTCGCTGCTGCGCCGGCACCGGGGTGATGTACTCGCCGGCGAGACCGGACAACCGCCAGTTCTGTGAAATGTGACGGTCGAGTGAATGCGACTTGTATTGCGTGAGAACGCAGATCCTCAGATAGCGGGCATTGACGAGGTTGGACAGCACGAAGTCGATCAGCCGGTAGGCGCCGCCGAAGGGAACTGCGGGCTTGGCCCGGTCCGCGGTCAGCGGATACAGCCGCTTGCCCTCACCGCCGGCCAAGACGATGCCCAGCACCTGTGGTGCTTCCCTCATGGCTCCAAACCTATCGGCCGTCGCGAGCCGCTGCCAGGGGGGAGTCGTCGTGGGCGCTGTTCTGACGGGCTGTCCGTCAAGGTATTTGGCTCAGTTTGACGTACCGATCACGGTAATTGGTCGCGCTGCCCGGCGCGCGGGCGGCGTCGGGGCCGAATTCACCAGCCGCTTTGCCATCCGCCTCGCGGGCGGCATCATCGCCGAACTACGGTGCGGAGTATGCGGGTGGCGATGATGACTCGGGAGTACCCACCAGACGTCTACGGCGGAGCCGGAGTACACGTCACCGAGCTCGTCGCCCAACTACGCCGACTGTGCACGGTCGACGTGCACTGCGTGGGCGAACCCCGCCCGGGTGCCGAAGCACATCAACCCGACCCGCGAATCCACGATGCCAACCCCGCGTTGTCCACCCTGTCGGCGGATCTGCTGATGGCCAACACCGCATCGGAGGCCACGGTCGTGCATTCGCACACCTGGTACACCGGCATGGCCGGGCACCTGACCGCGTTGCTCTACGACATCCCCCACATTCTGACCGCCCACTCGCTTGAACCCCTGCGGCCGTGGAAGGCCGAGCAACTCGGCGGCGGCTACCGAGTGTCGACCTGGGTGGAGCGCACCGCGGTGCTGGCCGCCGATGCCGTCATCGCGGTGAGCGCCGGTATGCGCGAGGACGTACTGCGGGTCTACCCCACGCTGGATCCGAGCCAGGTGCACGTCATCCGCAACGGGGTCGACACCGAAGTGTGGCATCCGTCCGGACCGGTGAGCACGGGGTCGGTGCTGGCCGAGCTCGGGGTCGATCCGAACCGGCCGATGGTGGCGTTCGTCGGACGCATCACCCGGCAGAAAGGCGCTGGCCACCTGGTGGCTGCCGCGCATCGATTCAGCCCGGGCGTGCAATTGGTGCTCTGCGCAGGCGCTCCCGACACCCCGGAGATCGCCGACGAAATACGCACCGCGGTAGACGAACTGGCCCGTACCCGCACAGGTGTGTTCTGGATCCGGGAGATGCTGCCCGTCGGGGAACTACGCGAAATACTTTCGGCGGCGACAGTTTTCGTGTGCTCGTCGGTATACGAGCCGTTGGGCATCGTGAACCTGGAAGCGATGGCATGCGCTACAGCGGTGGTGGCCTCCGACGTCGGCGGAATACCGGAGGTGGTGGTCGACGGAGTCACCGGCTCGCTGGTGCATTACGACGCCGACGACCCCACCGGATACCAGGCGAGATTGGCTGAAGCGGTCAATAAGCTCGTCGCGGACCCGGCGACAGCCGAGCGCTACGGGCGCGCCGGACGCCAGCGCTGCATCGAGGAATTCTCGTGGGCGTACGTCGCCGAGCAGACGCTGGAGATCTACCGAAAGGTGTGTGTCTAGCGATCGATTCCCCCGACACCTTCGGTGTGGGGGGCCTAGCTGGTGACGCCCTTGAGTTCGTCGCCCAGGGCGGCGGCTTCGTCGGGCGTCAACTCGACGACAAGACGACCACCACCTTCAAGTGGTACCCGCATAACGATGCCGCGCCCCTCCTTAGTTGCTTCCAGGGGACCGTCTCCGGTCCGGGGCTTCATCGCCGCCATCGAGTGCTCCCTCCAGATTCGAGTGGACCCGTCCTCGCGAGCCTGGTCGGCGGCGAGCTAGCCCCGCCAGCAGATTTCCAGCCATACCCGACATTGAACTGCCAAATCACTCCCCCATTGTTCCCTATTCCGGTCACCAAATGCACCAGACCCGTCCCTAGGGCCCTCTGCGGGGGTATGGCGCCGGTTTGCCAGGCCTGGTTGGGCCCCACCTCATCGAGGCGAGGGAACCCAGCAATCGCGGACGTGGTCGTCGACCATCCCGGTCGCCTGCATCAGCGCGTAGGCGGTGGTGGGGCCCACGAAACGGAACCCGCGCCGTTTGAGTTCCTGCGCCATGGCCTTGGATTCGGCAGTGGTGGACGGGATTTCGGATCCGTCGGCGGGGCGGGGCCGGGTCGGCGGCGCGAACGACCACAGCAGGTCGGACAGGTCTTCAGACGAATCCAAGTCGGCCACCGCCCGGGCGTTAGCGATCGTCGCCTCGATCTTGGCCCGATTGCGGACGATCCCGGCGTCGGCCAGCAGCCGTTGCACATCGGCGTCGGTGTAGCGAGCAACCTTTGCGACGTCGAACCCGGAGAACGCGCGCCGGAAATTCTCCCGTTTGCGCAGGATCGTCAGCCACGACAGGCCGCTTTGGAAGGCTTCCAGGCTCATCCGCTCGAACAGCGCCAGCCGGCCGCGCAATGGGCGGCCCCACTCTTCGTCGTGATAGTTGCGGTACAAGTCGAAGTCCGGCCCGGGCCGACCCACCGCCCAGCTGCAGCGAATCAGCCCGTCATCGGTCACGCTGGATCCTCGCTCGTGGCGTCCGTACCTTTCGCCGCGTCTGCTGCTTCTTTCCCGGCGACCGGCGAGGGGTGGACCGCCGCAAGCTGACCGCGCAGCGCCTCAAGCTCGCGGGCCAGCCGGTCCAGGACCCAGTCCACCTCGCTGGTCTTGTATCCGCGCAGCACCTGGGTGAACTTGACGGCGTCGACGTCGGTGCCAGTGACACCGAATGCGGGCAGGACCGTCGCCGTCGTCCCCCGGGGCAGGGGCGGCAACTGCTCACCCCGACCGAACAGCAGGCTCGCCGCGCCGAACAGCACGATCGCCACCAGCACCAACACCACGAGGTACAGCAAGACCAACGCCACGGGATCGATAGTGCCCTATCCCGCCGACAGGACGGCGAGCGTGGGTCCTATCGGGGCCTAACCCCGTTCATCGGCGGCCGGTCGGCCAGCGACACCGGCACCGTGTGCTGGGTGTAGCCCTCGCCGTCGGCGAAGAACTGGGTGAGCCCCACCCCGGAGTCGGGAATGCCGCAGCGGGAGAGCAGGGTCGCGATCACCTGGCGGCTCATCGCGCCCAGCTCGGCCAGCGGCCGGTTGCGATGGGCCCGCACACCCAGATTGACCTGGGCGATCGCGTCCAGACCCAACCGGTCGAAGGTGTCGACCAGCAGGCCGATCTCCACGCCATAGCCCGGGGCGAACGGCAGCGAGGTCAGCAGTTCCCGGCTGGCCGCGTATTCGCCGCCGAGCGGCTGCAATATGCAGCCCAGCTCGGGCCGCAGCGCCGCCAGCAGCGGCCGGGCGGCCAGTTCGGTCACCCGCCCCCCACCGGTGGAGGGCGCACTGCCATCCGCGTCGTCGACACCGTCCGCCTCGCGGACCATCAGGGGCCGCCGGTAGAAGCTTTTGACCAGGTGAATGCCGTCGCCGGTAAGCAGCGGGTCGACCAGCCAGGGCACGAACATCGGGTGCGGGTCAACCAGGTCGGAGTCGACGAACACCACGATGTCGCCGCTGGTCACCGCGAGCGAGCGCCACAACGCCTCGCCTTTGCCGGGCCGCGTCGAAACCTCGGGCAATGCCTGTTCACGGCTGATCACCCGGGCGCCGGCGGTGATCGCCCGGATCTCGGTGTCGTCGGTCGAGCCGGAGTCGAGCACGATCAGCTCGTCGACCAACCCGTCGACCAGCGGTGAAATGCTGTCGACCACCGAGGCGACGGTTGCTTCCTCGTTGAGCGCCGGCAGCACCACCGAGATCGTGCGCCCCGCCTTCGCCTCTTCCAGTTGCCCCAGCGTCCGGCCGGGACGGCTCGAGCTGCGGTTGGACAGCCAGACGTCGCCGGGCCGGGCCGCGACGGCTCCGGTGGCGAGATCGCGTGCCACCAACTCCGATGCCGTCATGCCAGTCCCCGCACCGTGCGCGCCGGCGCGCGGGTGCCCTCGATCGAGGCGACCATTTCCAGTACCCGTCGGGTCGCGGCGACCTCATGCACCCGAAACATGCGCACCCCGGCGGCAGCTGCCAGCGCGGTGGCGGCCAGTGTCCCCTCAAGCCGTTCGGTCAATTCCACACCCAGAGTCTCCCCGACGAAGTCCTTGTTGCTCAAAGCCATCAGCACCGGCCACCCGGTCTTAACAAGTTCGCCCACGTGGCGCAACAGCACCAGCCCGTGGAAGGTGTTCTTGCCGAAGTCGTGGGCCGGGTCGATCAGCACCCGGTCGGCGGCCACTCCGGACGCGACCGCCCGCTCCGCGGCCCCGGTCACCTGGCGAATCACGTCGTCGACCACACCGCGGGTGGTCGTCCCAAAGCTCACCCGGAAGGGCCGCGTGCGGGGCAACGCGCCGCCGGTGTGCGAACACACCAGGCCCACACCGAACTCGGCGGCCACCTCGGGCAGGGTCGCGTCGATGCCTCCCCAGGTGTCGTTGATCAGGTCAGCGCCCGCCGCGCAGGCCAGTTTGGCCACCTCGGAGCGCCAGGTGTCGACGCTGATCAGCTGATCCGGATAGGCGCCGCGCAGCCATTCGATGAACGGCACCAACCGGGCGATCTCCATGTTCGCGTCGACAATCTCGCCCGGACCCGCCTTGACGCCACCCACATCGATGACGTCGGCGCCCTCGGCGACGGCCCGGTGAACGGCGGCCCTGGCGGCCTCGTCGCTGAAGGTCGCGCCCTTGTCGTAGAACGAGTCCGGTGTGCGGTTGACGATCGCCATGACCAGCGCGCGATCCGCGGCAACCGGTCGGCCGCACAGAGTTGACTGCACACGTCCATAGTGCCCGGTCACCGCCGGGGCTTCAGCCTTGCGGTCGCTTACCCGCTCGAGCTGATTGGCCGGCGCGCTCCCCCAAGGCTTCAGCCTTGCGGTCGCTTACCCGCCGCGACCTCGTCCGGGTATTCGGCGTAGTACGGCAGATAGCCGTCGTCGCGCCCGGCCAGGACGTACAGCGGGTCCTTCACGTCGGGGCCGTAGGCCTGCTCGCGCAACTCCACCTTGCGGCTCTTGAACGTCGTGGTGTGCTCGAGCGTTTGCACCACCCGCACGAACAGCGGCAGTGCATACGCGGGCAGCTGGCCGTACACCGCGCGGGCCAGCGACTTGCCGTCGAACTCGGCGCCTTCGCGCAGCTGGACCGCGGCCATCCCGGCCCGCCCGCCGGTGTCCGGCACCTCGACACCGAAGACGGTGCACTCCTCGACGGCCTTGTCCGACGCCAACGCCGCCTCCACCTGGGGGGTCGCGACGTTCTCGCCCTTCCAGCGGAAGGTGTCGCCGAGCCGGTCGACGAACGCGGCGTGCCGCATGCCTTGCGGGCTCATCACCTCGCCGGAATTGAACCAGCAGTCGCCGTCCCGGAAAGCGTTGCGTACCAGCTTCTTTTCGCTGGACGACTTGTCGGTGTAGCCGTCAAACGGTTGCAGCCGGTTGACCGGGCTGAGCAACAAACCGGGCTGGCCGACCGGCACCCGGCGCACCCGGCCATTGTCGTCGCGCAGCGGAGCACCGGTGTCCGGGTCGTATTCGACGTACACCAGCGGCATCGGCGCGATACCGGTTGTGCCGGGCACGTTGAAGATGTTGATGAAGGCCGTGTTGCCCTCGCTGGAGGCGTAGAACTCACACACCCGCGCAATGCCGAACCGCTTGGTGAATTCCTGCCAGATCTCCGGCCGCAACCCGTTCCCTGCGATCAGACGCACCTTGTGTGCGCGGTCGGTGGCTTTGGCCGGCTGATTGAGCAGGTAGCGGCAGATCTCGCCGATGTAAATGAACGCCGTCGCCTGGCTGTCGATGACCTCATCCCAGAACCGGGAGGCCGAAAACGACTTGCCCAGCGCCAGCGTCGCCCCGGAGTTGATGACCGACGACAACACCACCGTCAGCACGTTGTTGTGGTACAGCGGCAGGCAGCTGTAGAGAGTGTCGGAGCTCTTCAGCCGCAGGCCCAGCCCGCCGAACGCCGCGAGCGCCTTGAGCCACCGCAGATGCGTCATCACGCTGGCCTTGGGGAACCCGGTGGTGCCGGAGGTGAAGATGTAGAAGGCGGTGTCTCGGGCGTGCACGGCCGCCACCGAATCCGGGTTCGTGGCCACCGCGCTCATGGCGAAGCGCTCCAGGTCTTCGATGGTCAGGGTCGCGGCGATGCCCGACGAACCGGACTCGCTGACGGCGCTGACCAGATCGGTCTCCGCGATCAGCACCTTGGCGTCGAGCAGGCCCAGGCTGTGCGCCAGCACCTCGCCGCGCTGGTGGTGATTGAGCATGCCGGCGACGGCGCCGCACTTGACCGTGGCCAGCATCGCCAGCACGGTCTGGGGCGAGTTGCGCAGCATGATCGCGACGACATCGCCGTGGCCGACGCCGCGCGCGGCCAGCACGGCGGCGTACCGGTTGACGGCCGCGTTGGCGTCGCGGTAGGTCAGCTGCTGATCGCCGAACCTCAGGAAGACCCGGTCGCCGTAGCGAGCGGCACGGTCCTGGAACACGCTGCCGATGGACTTGTTGGAGCCGGGCTGGGCCAACAGCCCGGTCAACGCGCCACGGACGATCACCGGCATATCGGCCAGTACGCCCGGCAGCCCCGACGCGATATCGGTCAGGCCGATCCGTTTGCGTGCGCCCCCGCCGTGGTCGGACACGTGTTCCCTCGATTCCCCTCGGCGCGGCCGACCTCAGACAGGGGCGCACGCCCCGATTGCGGCACCCACCTTATCGACCAGCACCAGCCGGTCCATCGCTACCTGCGAGATGTACCCGCTGTCGAGCAATCCGTTCAACCACACCAACAAGCCCTCGTAGTGCCCCCACGGATCCAGCATCACCACGGGTTTGTCGTGCATACCCAGATAGCCGGTCGTCCACGCCTCGAACAGCTCGTCAAGCGTGCCGACACCGCCCGGCAACACGATGAACGCGTCGGAGCGATCCTCCATGATCCGCTTCCGCTCACGCATGGTGTCGGTGACGATCAGCTCGTCGGCTTTTTTGTCGGCAAGCTCGCGCCGCACCAGCTGTTCGGGGATCACGCCGACGGTCCGGCCGCCGCGTGCGCGCGCCGCACTGGCCACCGCTCCCATCGCCGAAACATGCCCGCCGCCCCACACCAACGTCCAGCCGCGCTCGGCTATCGCTTCGCCGAGTTCGCCCGCCACGTCAAGCAATTCGGGATGCGTCGGTCCGGACGCGCAATACACACATACTGCCCACTCACCTGATGAATCGCCGTCGGGGCGCATAACCGCCAAGGTAGACCAAAGCCCACCGGACCGTACACAGATGGGGCCTTCGCGCCAGCTAGTCACCGGCGGAACACCGCCCGGCAATAAACTCCCTTCGGTGCCGATTCGATGGAACGTCCCGCAACACGCGTCCACTTTGGAACAGCTGGATGCGGCCCTCGGTGACGGGGCAAAGCGCGGCGCGGTGGTGCTGGGACCCGACGGTGTCGGCAAGTCCACCCTGGCGCGGTTGGCCGCCGAGCACTTCTCCGGCGGGCACCCGAGCACTTTCATTCGCTGGGTCACCGGCACCCCGACCGAGCGCGTGGTCCCGTTCGGCGCCTTCAGCCACGTGGTGGACTTTTCTAGTTTCGGGGCCGACATCGGTAAGCCGGCCGCGCTGTTGCGAGCGGCCCGGGCATCGCTGAGCCGTGACCAGCAGGGCGAGCTGTTGCTGATCGTCGACGACGCCCACGACCTGGACATCCTGTCGGCCACCCTCGTCTACCAGCTGGCGCTGGCCGGCACCGCCCGGATGATCGTCACCGCCCGTGCGGACGCGGCGCCCGAGGCCATCGCGGCGCTATGGACCGACGGACTGCTGGACCGCATCGATGTCGAGGCGCCCGGCGATGCCACCAGCCCCGCCGAGGTCGACACATTCATCGCCGAGTTACCCGCCGCGGCGCGCGCGGTGCTCGACTATCTCGCCGTCGAGGAACCGCTGTCGCTCGACGACCTAACCGTGCTGGCCGGCGACGGCGCGGTCAGCGAGGCGCAGGATTGGGGCGCTGCCGAAACCCGGGTGCGCGACGAACATGCCGACAATCCGGTGGTGTACACCGCCCACCCGCTGTTCTCCGAACGCGCGCGGGCCGCGCTGGGCGCCGACGGTGCCCGGCGGCGGCGCACCGAGGTGGTCACGCTGCGGTCCCAGCACCCGTTGCACCACCTCAGCGACCGGCTGCGGCTGGCATCTCTGGCGCTGGACAGCGATGCTCCGCAGCCGGTAGCCCAGGTCGTCGATGCGGCGCGGCAGGCGCTGCGGCTCAATGATCTCACGCTCGGCGAACGACTGGCCCGTTCCGCACTGGAGCGCTCCTCAGCTGCCCAGGCACTCGCGGCACGGCTGCCGCTGGCGAATGCCCTGGCGTTTCAGGGCCGAGGCCGAGAGGCCGAGGCGCTGCTGGCCGCGGTCGACTCCGCCGCATTGTCCGAACCGGAGCTGATGACGTGGACCCTGCTGCGGGCGGCCAATCAGTTTTTCATGCTCAGCGAGCCGGAGCGGGCCACCGCATTCCTGCAGACCATCCGCAATCGCGTCCCCGACATCGGCCCGCGCATCACCCTCGACGCGCTGAGCGCGACCTTCGCGATGAACGCGGGCGACATCGGGCACGCCGTCGAAATCGCGCACACCGTGCTGGCCTCACCGGCGGCGGACGACCAGGCGGTGGCCTGGGCGGCCAGCGCGGCCACGCTGTGTTCGGCACGCCAAGGCCGGTTCGCCGACGTCGGGGAGCTGGCGCGGCGCGCGCTGGGCGCCGAGCACCCCGGGCTGCTGCGGTTCACGGTCGGCCTGGGCGAGACCACGACCCTGGTGATGGCGGGCCGGCTCGACGCGGCGATCGAACTGGCGCAGCAGTTCACCGATTTCGCCGAATTGCAACAGCCGGGCCGCGCGATCGGCGAGGTGCTGCTGGCGCATGTGCTGATCGCCGCCGGCAGATTCGGTGAGGCCGCGGCACTGCTCGGCCCGGCGGCCGCCGCGCTGGAACGCACCGGCTACTCGTGGGGCCCGCTGTCGCTGATGCTGCTGGCCACCGCGCTGGCCCAGCAGGGCGACATCGCCGGTGCGGCAAAAGCCTTGAGCAGAGCGGAATCTCGACACGGAACCAAGTCTGCTCTGTTCAGCCCCGAGCTGGGCGTCGCGCGGGCCTGGCGGCTGGCATCCGAACGCGACTCGCACGGCGCGGTGGCCACCGCCCGTGACGCGGCCCGGATGGCCGAACGCCGCGGTCAGTCTGCCGTCGCGCTTCGCGCCTGGCACGAGGCTGTGCGGCTCGGGGACATCCGCGCGGTGGACCCGTTGGCCCGGCTGTGCGACGAGGTCGACTGCACGCTGGGACAGCTTGCCCTGGCTCATGCGAAAGGGTTGGCGACAAGCGACGAGGCGGCGCTGCGCGCGGTGGCCGAGGAGCTGGCGACCGTCGGTCTGCACGCGGCGGCCGTCAATGCCGCTGCGCAGGCACAGCAGTGCGCTCAGCCGCCCAAATAGGGCCGCAGCATCGCCACCGCGGCGCTGATCGCGGCGACGGGCACCCGTTCGTCACGCCGGTGCGCCAGGTTGGGGTCACCGGGTCCGTAGTTGACCGCCGGTATGCCCAAAGCGGCGAACCGGGACACGTCCGTCCAACCGTATTTCGCCCGAACCTGTCCGCCGGCGGCGTCGACCAGCGCCTTGGCGGCCGGCTGCCCCAGGCCGGGTAGCGCACCCGCCGCGCCGTCGGTCTGCTCGATGCCCAGGTCGATCCCGTCGAACACCTCGTGCACGTGTTGCAGCGCTTGGGCCGGGGACCGGTCGGGCGCAAAGCGGTAATTGACGGTCACCGAGGCGGCGTCGGGAATGACGTTGCCGGCCACCCCGCCGTCTACCCGGACGGCCGACATGCCCTCGCGGTACTCACAACCATCGATGTCCACGGTGCGGGCCTGATATCGGGCCAACCGGTCCAGCACCGCACCCAGTTTGTGAATTGCGTTGTCGCCCAACCAGGAACGCGCCGAATGCGCCCGCGTCCCGGTGGCGCTGACCACGACTCGCAGCGCGCCCTGACAGCCGGCTTCGATATAGCCGGCGGTGGGCTCACCCAAGATGGCAACGTCGGCGGACAACCAGTCCGGCAGCTCACGCTCGATGCGGCCCAAACCGTTTGCGGCCGCGTCGATTTCCTCGCAGTCATACATCACCAGCGTCAGGTCGTGCACCGGTTCGGCCACCGTGGCAGCCAGATGCAGAAAGACGGCGTCGCCGGATTTCATGTCCGCGGTGCCGCAGCCGTGCAAGACGTCGCCTTCGTCGTCGGTGCTGCGGCGGCTGGGCAGGTTTTCGGCCGCCGGGACGGTGTCGAGATGACCGGCGAGCAGCACCCGCGACGGCAGGTTTCGCCGCGTTCGCGCCAGCACGGCGTTGCCGTTGCGGACAATCTCGAAGCCGGATGTCTGAGCGCGCAGCGCGGCCTCCACCTCGTCGGCGATGCGCGCTTCGTCTCTCGACTCGCTCGGGATGTCGACCAGCGCCGCGGTCAACTCGATCGGATCCCCATGCAAGTTCAGCACGGGGCCAATCCTAGTTGGCCAGGCGAGGGCAGTAACCTGACCGCCGTGACTGGAGCTGCAGGTATCGGGCTGGCGACGCTGGCCTCCGACGGATCGATCCTCGACACTTGGTTTCCCTCACCGGAACTGACGGAATCGGGCACCAGCGCCACGTCGCGCCTCGCGCTCTCTGATGTTCCGCCGGAGCTGGCAGCGCTGGTAGGACGCGACGACGACCGCAATACCGACACCGTCGCCGTCCGCACGGTCATCGGCTCACTCGACGATGTGGCCGCCGACGCCTACGACGCCTACCTGCGGCTGCATTTACTGTCTCACCGCCTGGTCGCGCCGCATGGGCTGAACGCCGGCGGCTTGTTCGGGGTATTGACCAATGTGGTGTGGACTAATCACGGGCCGTGCGCGATCGACGGGTTCGAGGTGGTCCGTGCGCGGCTGCGCCGCAAGGCACCGGTGACCGTCTACGGCGTCGACAAGTTCCCGCGCATGGTCGACTACGTCATGCCCACCGGCATCCGCATCGCCGACGCCGACCGCGTGCGGCTGGGCGCGCACCTGGCGGCCGGCACCACCGTGATGCACGAAGGCTTCGTCAACTACAACGCCGGCACCCTGGGCGCGTCGATGGTGGAAGGCCGCATCTCGGCCGGTGTGGTGGTGGGCGACGGCTCGGACATCGGCGGCGGGGCATCGATCATGGGCACGCTGTCCGGCGGTGGCACAGAAGTCATTTCGATAGGCAAGCGGTGTCTGCTCGGCGCCAACGCGGGCCTGGGCATCTCGTTGGGCGACGACTGCGTCGTGGAAGCCGGCCTGTATGTCACCGCGGGCACCAAGGTCGTCACACCCGAGGGCAAAACATTGAAGGCTCGCGAGTTGTCCGGCGGCAATAACCTGTTGTTCCGCCGCAATTCGGTGAGCGGGGCCGTGGAAGTGGTGGCTCGCGGCGGTCAGGGCATTGCCCTCAACGAGGACCTGCACGCCAACTGAACTAACGGCTACAGCTTTGTGCCGCGGGTCTCCGGCAGCAGGTAGGTGGAGACCAGGCTGACCAACGCGAGGGTGGCCAGCATGACAGCGATCGACCAGCTGCCATGGGTTGCCAGCAGCGTTCCGGCGATCAGCGGGGGCAGGGCCCCACCGATCACTCCGGCCAGGTTCACCGACAGCGCCGATCCGCTGTAGCGATAGCGGGTGGCGAACAGTTCCGGAATGAACGCTCCGGTGGGTCCGCTGCCAATCCCGTTGATGGCGAAGATACCAACGATGGCGACCGCGTAGAACACCGGTTTGCCGGTGTCGATCAGCGGGATCACCGCAAACGACCACAGCAGACAGCCTGTCCAGCCCACCAGCATCATTCGGCGGCGCCCGACTCGATCACACAAGCTCGCCGAGATCACCACGGCGATGATGCTCACCACCCCGCTCAGCGCCCCGACGGTCCAGATGAACTCGCGCGTGTAATTCAGGTGGGTGCGGGCGTACATGGCGAAATAGGTGTTGCCCATGTAGACCAGGGCCATCGAGCCCAGGATGCTGCCCCCGGCCAGGACGATCTCGCGACCCTGCAGCCGCAGCGCCTCGGTCACCGGCGCTTTGGGCACCAGGTTGCGGGCCTTTTCCTCGGCGAACACCGGCGTTTCGTCGATATTGAGCCGCACGTACAGGGCGAGCGCGATCAACACTCCGCTGATCAGGAATGGCGCGCGCCATCCCCACTGCAGGAATTCGGGGCTGTATTCGCCGATCGTGATATTCACACCGAGGAAGGTCAGGTTGCTCAGCACGCCGGCGACACCGCCCCCTAGCAGGGTGAACATGCCGTACAGGCCGCGTCTGTTGGCAGGGGCGTACTCGGCGCTGAGCAGGGCCGACCCGGCGAATTCGCCGCCGACGGCAAACCCTTGCAGGAGCCGCAGTGCCATCAGGATCAAGGGCGCGGCCATCCCGATGGATTCGGTGGTCGGGACGAGGCCCACGCCCATGGTGGAAAAGGCCATGATCAGCAGGGTGGAGATCAGCGTCTTCTTACGGCCCAGCCGGTCGCCGAAGTAGCCGAAGACGGCCGCACCGATGGGCCGGGACAGGAACGCCGTCGCGAATGTTCCCATCGAGGCGACCATGGCGACCGTGGGACTGAGGTTCGGAAAGAACACCGCGGGAAACACCAGCGCGGCCGCGGTGCCGTAGATCAGGAAGTCGTAGAACTCGATCGCCGAGCCCACCAGGCAGGAGGCCGCGACCCTGGCTAACGGCGTGGTGCGCGGCGCGGCCGTCGTCGTCGTCGCGGCCGACTCCGCGGTGCGGATTGACTCACCCACGGCACATCCTTAACTGTCCCCTTGGTGTGTGTTTGCCTGCGTGCCCACAAGACGAAAGTAGGCGAACCCGTGAACTCTCGCCCGTCAGAAAACCTGGCAATATCCTGCGTGTCACTTAAAGTTCCAGTTGGCAACCCAACTTGTGACCGGATGGTTACCCGATCGGTATGACGGCCTTAAACCTGCATACCAGAAGCTGCTCGGGCTCTCATCCCTCGGACAGCAGCTGCTTCTTGACGACCTTGCCCATCGCGTTGCGCGGCAGCGCGTCCACCAGCCGCACCTCTCGCGGCCTCTTGTGTATCGAAAGGTCTTGGGCGACAAAGTTAATCAGTTCGTCAGTCTTGAGATCGGCCGAACCGACGACGAATGCGACGATCCGCTGGCCCAAATCCTCGTCGGGCATGCCGACAACCGCCGCTTCCTGCACACCCGGATGTCCGAGCAGCGACGTTTCGATTTCGCCTGCGCCGATGCGGTATCCACCCGATTTGATCAAGTCAACCGACTCGCGGCCCACGATGCGATGCATCCCCCCGCCATCGACGACCGCTACATCGCCGGTGCGGTACCAGCCGTCGGCAGCAAAAGCCTCGGCGGTGGCCTCCGACCGATTCAGGTACCCGTCGAACAGCGTCGGACCGCGAACCTGAAGCTTTCCAACGGTTTCCCCGTCGTGCGGGACGGGGTCGCCGGCGTCGTCGAGCAATCTGGTCTCGACTCCGGAGACCGGCAGGCCCACCCAGCCCGGGCGGCGCTCACCGTCGGCTCGCGTCGACACCGTGATCAACGACTCCGAGGCGCCGTACCGTTCGATGGGCCGGTGCCCGGTCAGCTGTTCCAGCCGATCGAACACCGGTACCGGCAGCGCCGCGCTTCCGGACACCAACAGCCGTGCGGGTCGCAGTGCCTCGGCGGCAGCAGGGTCGGCCACCACCCGCGACCACACCGTCGGCACCGCGAAGAACAGGGTGCCGCCCGACTCCGAACGGGCCTGCGCATAGCCCGCCGGCGTCGGTTTTCCGGTGTGCACGAAGCGATTTCCGACCCGCAACGACCCGAGCAGGCCCAGCACCAATCCGTGTATGTGGAACAGCGGCAGTCCATGCACCAGCACGTCGTCCGGAGTCCACTGCCAGGCCTGCGCCAGCGCGTCCAGGTCGGCGGCGATCGCCCGGCGGCTCACCACCACGCCCTTGGGCAATCCCGTGGTGCCCGAGGTGTAGATGACCATGGCGGTGGCCTCGGGTTCCGGCTCCGGATAGCGATGCCAGGAGCGGGCGTGCAATCGCACCGGAATGTGCGGCAGCCCCCCAAGCTCGTCAGGCTCCGGGCCCAGCCAGGCCTGCACTCCGGAGTCGGTCAGCATGTGCCGACGTTCGGCCACGCCGACATCGGAAGGCACCGGGACGAACGGGACGCCGGCCATCAGGCAGCCCGTGATCGCCAGCACGGTCGACGCGGACGGGGTGGCCAGCACCGCGACCCGGCCGGCGCCGGCGACGCGTTCGGCCACCGACGTGGCGCCACCGACCAGATCACTGCGGCTCAGGGCGGCGCCATCGATCTTGACCGCATCGGGGATGTCGGTGGCGGTAACGGCAGCGGGGTTGAGGGATTCCAGCAGCACCTCAGCAGGCTACCGAGACAAGTTGACGACCTTGCGTCAGGCCTGCTCGTCCCAGAGCTTCATCAGCGTGGACAGGATCTCCTCGCCGCGGCCCAGCCCGGCCAGATGGCTTTCCCCCGGCAGCACGAACAGTTCGGCGTCCGGCAGCAGCGACACGACGTGCTGGCCATGGGCGAACGGAACAATGTGGTCGCTGTCGCCGTGCCACCAGCGGACCGGCACTTTGACCTCGTCCAGCTGGAATCCCCAGTCGCGGGTGAACAGGATGACGTCGTTGAAGGGGGCCGCCAACTGCTTGCGACTGCCGTTGAGCAGGTCATCGAGGAACATGGCCCCGAACTCGGGCCGGGTGAGCAGGCGCCGGTCGGCTTCAGGCGATATCGCAGCGTACAGATACAGCGCGGTGTTCGCGACCGGACGGATGGCCCGAACCATCAGGCTGGCGCCGATCCGCAGCGGGTCTCCGCCCAGTCGGAGCAGCGGCGCCACCCGCTTGCCCAGGTTCATCAGACCGCTGGTGATGCCTTGGTCGCCGATGAACGGCGCGACACCCCCGAGCACGCCGGCCACCACGACGCGATCGGCCAGCACCGCGGCAGCGGCGAGCGCATACGGACCGCCGCCGGACAAGCCGATCACGGCCATCTTGTCGATACCGAGAATGTCCGAGATTGTCCGCAAATCGTCGGCGAACGCCCGGATGTTCTCGTACCGGTGGGGCGTCGACGAGCCGATCCCGGGCCGGTCCAGGCCGATCAGCCGGATGCCGTGTTCTTCGGCGTAGATGCGGGCCTCGGTGGGAATCTGGCGCCGGGCGCCGGGAGTGCCGTGCAGCCAGAACACCGCCCGCCCCTGCGGGTCACCGAATTCGGCGAACCCGATTTGGCGGTCTTCGCCGACCGCAACGTTTCCTTCTAGCTTGGGACGGGCGATTACGAAGGCCATGTCAGCAGCTTGGCATGTGACGTGTCGATTACGAAACGCGCACGCACTCGGGAGCGCTAGGCGTGCAGCACCCGCTCACCGATCACCCGTTGGTCACGCAGGGTCGCCCGCTCGTCATCGGAAAGACCCAGGCCTCCCAGTACTTCGTCGTTGTGCTGGCCGAGGGTGGGCGCGGCGGTGCGGTGGTGGCGCGCTGGCCCTCCGGTGATGCGCAACGGCCAGCCGGGATAGCGGTGTGAGCCGGTGATCGGATGCGCGAATTCTTCGTAGTATCCGCGCGCGTCGAGCTGGGCCCCGATGAAATCGGGGTCATACATCTGCTCGCCGGTGATCACCTGCTCGGCCGCGATGCCCTGTGCCCGAAGACTTTCGACGATTGCGGCCGGCTGCTGCGTCTGGGTCCAGCCAGTGACCAGATCGTCGAACGCGTCGTGGTCGATTGACCCTCGTCGGGCACCGACAGCGCCACCCAGGAACCTTCCGCACCGGTCGGGTAGACGCCCTGTAGGTAACCGCGCTGGCGATTGCCTTGCCGCGACGAGACGACACCGTTCATCGAATACTCGATCACCGGTTCAGCGGTCACGCACGCGGCGACCTCGATCTGGGCGACCTCGATCAGTTGCCCCTCCCCGGTGCGGCGCCGGTGCTCGAGTGCGGCCAACAGCGCGACACCGGCGTGCACACCGACGACGGGATCGGCGGGACCTTGCGGATTGCACGGCGGCCCGTCGGCATAGCCGGTGACCGCCGACATCCCCGCGGTCTGCTCGAAGTTCAGCGCCCAGCCGACGTAATCGCGCCAGGGACCGTGCAGGCCGAAACCCGGCATCCGGACCATGATGATGTCGGGCTTCAGCGCTACCAGCGACTCATAGTCCAGGCCGAACTGCTCCACCACTCGTGGTGAGAAGTTCTCCACGACAACGTCGGCCTGCGCGGCCAGCCGCCGGGCGATCTCCAGGCCGCGCGGCGAGGCCAGGTCGAGGGTGAGGTCGCGCTTGTTGAGGTTGGTGGCCTGCCAGAGCGGGCTGCGCTCGTACCAGTCGTCACCCTCGAAGGGAAACGCCCCCGAGTAGCGAAACCCGTCGGGCCGTTGGATGGACTCGATCTTGACGATGTCGGCACCGAACGCACCGAGGTAGCAGGTCAGATACGCTCCGGCCCAAAACGTGCTCAGGTCGAGCACTTTCAGGCCCGCAAAAGGCGATTCATCTACTCGCCGGCGCGGCGCCGGATCGGGCTGTGCCACAGCGCTTTTAGTGAACCGAAATGCCTGCCCCGGGCGCAGGAACGACCAGCCCGCAGCACCGCCCTCGACGAAGAACCCCCGCTTCGCGTATTGCGGGCAGTCCAGCACGGTGGCGCCGTCGTTGACCGGGGCGGCCGGGATGCGCAGCGCCTGGCTCAACTCGACGATCTCCGCGACGGATTGCTCAGCGAGCAATGGCTCAGCGCGAGCGTAGAACTCCGCGCGCTCGGGGCCGCCCAACATGATCGCGATCTGCTGCTCAGCGAACTCGGGCCGGCCGAGCATCGCGCACACGTCGAGCCAGTGCTGACCCGTCAGGCAGTTGATCCCCACCCACCCGTTCCGCGGCGCGGACCACGCCCAGCATCGGCGCCCCCCGCGCGTTGGTGGGCAAGCCGAGACTTAGTATCCGCTGCGCCATCAGCATGGGATAGGGCAACGTCGACAACAGCGACTCCAATTCGGAGACATCGACTTCGACGACCTCGCCCCGCCGGCCCGCGAGCCGCAGCGCCGTCAGCGCTCCCAACGCGCCGTAGGCACCCGCGACATACTCCGCGATGCGGGCGCCCACCTGCACCGGAGGGCGGTCGGGATCCCGCGCGCTGATCCAGCCCGACGCGGCCTGCAGCGTCAACGACGTGGCCCGCCGGTGCCGCCACGGTCCAGACTGCCCGAAGTGAGATATGCGGAGCAGCACCAGGTTTGGGTTGAGCTTGGTCAGGCTGTCGAGGTCGAATCCCCAGCCTTCCAGCGTGCCGGGCGCAAAATTTTCGATGAGCACATCCGCGTGCGCGATCAGCTCGCGCGCGTCCGCCATAGCGGCGAAGCGCTTACCGGCATTGAGGTACTCGAACAGGCCGCAGCGTTGCGGGTCGGGCACGCCGTCCGGGAACGGGCCCAGCGGCGCAGCGGATCTCCGCCTGGCCGCTCTATTTTGGTGACCTCGCCACCGAGGTCGACGAGAAGCTTTGCGGCGTAAGGGCCTGAGATCTCTTCGGCGATTTCGACGACGTGCAGCCCCGCGAGGGGTCCGGTCACGCGGGAAGACCGATGGCCATCGGTTCCATGTACTGGTGTAGCCCACCAATGCCGCCGCCCTCACGGCCCAGCCCGCTGAGCTTGAAGCCGCCGAATGGCGCGCCGCCCGGGCTGATGCCGTTGACCGCAATCTGGCCGGTACGGATGCGGCGGGCGACGCTCACGGCGCGGTCCACGTCAGCGCCCCACACCGCACCGGACAGGCCGTACTGCGAGTTGTTGGCGATCGCTACCGCATCAGCGTCGTCGCGATAGCGCAGTACCGTCAACACCGGACCGAACACCTCTTCCTGGGCGATGGCCGAATCCGGTTGCACCTCAGTCAGAATCGTCGGTTCGAAGTAGAAGCCGGTCTCCAGGCCGGCCGGACGACTGCCACCGGTCGCCAGTTTCGCTCCGTCGCCCAGCGCCCGGGAGACGTGGTCCTCGACGCGGTTGCGTTGCTCCCAACTGATCAGCGGTCCCATCTGCACGTCCGGATCGGTGGGATCGCCGACCGTGACCGCGCGGGCCAGCGCGACCAGCCGGTCGACGACGTCGTCATACAGCGAATCGGGAAGCAGCAGCCGGCTGTGCAGGATGCACGCCTGCCCGGCATGCATCGAACAGGACTGGAACAGCATCTGCTGCAACATCTCGTCGGTGACCTCGGCGTCGTCGAGGACGATGCTTGCCGACTTGCCGCCCAACTCCAGCAGGATCCGCTTCATCGTGTCTGCGGCGGCGGACATGACCTGGCGACCGACGGCTGAGCTGCCCCTACATCGTGGTGCTGGTGGAGCTCGCCGAGTGGGTGCGGCTGGTCTCGAACCTGTGCGAGATCGACCCGGCGGCCGTCACGGTCGGGATGCCGGTCGAGGTTTTCTACCAGGCCTTCGATAACGACCTTGTGCTGCACCAGTTCCGGCCGAGCGCCTAGGCAACGGGTCATGGACTTCACCTTCACCGAAGAACAAGAGACCATCCGCAAGCTGGCCCGCGATCTGTTCGAGCGCCGCGCCACTCCTGAGCGACTCACCGAACTCGAAGCCGGCGCCACCCGCTACGACGCCGCGCTCTGGAAGGAGCTCGCGGCCGCCGACCTGCTGGGCACTGGATTGCCGGAATCATTAGGCGGCTCCTGCGTATCCGTCGACGGCTTTATGGAACTCGGTGTGCTGCTTGCCGAGGTGGGGCGAAGCGTGGCGCCGGCGCCGGCCTACGCGACCTTGGTACTGGGCGCCGACCCGATCGCCCGGCACGGAAACCCGGAGCAACAGCAACGGTTCCTGCCCGGCGTCATCGCCGGCACCCGCATCCTGAGCGCCGGGCTGCAAGAACCCGGCCGGTCCGACCCGATGAACCCCGCCACCAAAGCCGTTCGCGACGGCCAGAACTGGCGCCTGGACGGAGCCAAAGAGCTGGTGCCGGCGGCCCAGCTCGCCGACGCCGTGCTGGTGCCTGCAACCACCGACGACGGTGTCGCGAGCCTGTTCCTGCTGCCCTGTGACGCTCGCGGTGTCGAGATCCGGCCGGTAACGACCACCAACCACGAGCCGCATGCAGACATATTCCTGCATGGCGCAACGGTTTCGGATGCCGAACGGCTCGACGGCCCGGTCGGGTCGCTGTACACCCGGGCGCTGATCGGACTGTGCGCGATCCAGCTCGGTGTCACGGAGCGGGCCTTGCAGATCGCCGCCGAATACACCACCGGGCGTGAGCAATTCGGCCGTTCGATCGGCAGCTTCCAGGCCGTGCAGCAGCGGCTGGCCGACGCCTTCATCGATGTCGAAGCGATCCGGTGGACCACCTGGCATGCGGCCTGGCTGATCGCGAACGGACGCCCCTTGAAAGAGGCACGCCGGGCGGCGCGGATTGCGAAGTTCTGGGCCGCCGACGCCGGCGCTCGCGTTGCGTCGGCCACCCAGCAAGTTCACGGCGGCATCGGGATCGACATCACCTATCCCCTGCACCGCTATTTCCTCTGGGCCAAGCACAACGAGCTCACGCTTGGCTCCGCCACCGCGCAGCTGGCCGGTATCGGCAGCACGTATTCAGAAGGAAACCGATGACCACGACCGCAAACCGCACCGCCACCTTGAAGTGGGCCGACATCAACGTCGGCGACCAGGTCAGCCCGCTCGAAATCTCAATCACCGCAACGATGATCGTTGCCGGCGCGATCGCCTCGCGTGATTTCATGCCTGTGCACCACGATGTCGAATACGCCAAAAAGCAGGGCTCGCCCAACCTGTTCATGAACATCCTGACCACCAACGGGTATTGCGTACGCTTCCTGACCGACTGGGCGGGCCCCGAAGCGATGGTCAAGAATCTGTCGATCCGGCTCGGCGTCCCGTGCTTCCCCGACGATCCGCTGCGCTTCACCGGCAGCGTGACCGCCAAGACTAGAGGCCCTGAGAGGGCATCGCCTGCCGAGAACTTCGTCGAGGTCACCTTCAAGGGCTCCAACAGCCTCGGCGATCACGTCTTTGGCACCGCGATCCTCAGCCTGCTCGACAGAGCCTTGGAAACGAGGCAAGCATGAGTCCGCTGCCCGGTAGCTGCGCGATCGTCGGGATCGGCCAGACCGAGTTCTCCAAGGAATCCGGGCGCAGCGAGCTGCAATTGGCGTGCGAGGCGGTCAGCGCCGCCCTGGACGACGCGGGCCTGGCGCCCAGCGACGGCGACGGCATGGTCACCTTCACGATGGACTCCAGCGATGAGATCGACATCGCCCGAAATGTGGGCATCGGCGACCTGAGCTTCTTTTCCCGCGTACATCACGGCGGCGGCGCGGCGGCAGGCACGGTGGTCCACGCGGCCATGGCCGTCGCGACCGGCGTCGCCGATGTGGTGGTGTGCTGGCGCGCCTTCAACGAACGCTCCGGGTTCCGGTTCGGCGGCAGCGGACGCAGCATGGCGGAGACCCCGCTGTTCATGGCGAACTACGCGCCATTCGGATTGCTCACTCCCGCAGCGTGGGTCGCGATGCACGCCCAGCGGTACATGTCGACCTACGGGGTTACCAACGAGGACTTCGGCCGCATTGCCGTCGTCGACCGCACCCACGCGGCGACCAACCCCGACGCCTGGTTCTACCAGCGCCCGATCACCCTGGACGACCATCAGAAGTCCCGCTGGATCGTCGAACCCGTGTTGCGACTGCTGGATTGCTGTCAGGAAAGCGACGGTGGAGTCGCGCTGGTGGTGACCAGTGCCGAACGCGCCCGCGACCTACGCCAACCGCCGGCGGTCATCACCGCCGCGGCTCAGGGCGCCGCCGCGAACGGGGAAATGATGACCAGCTATTACCGCAACGACATCACCGGGCTTCCGGAGATGGGCGTGGTCGCCGACCGGCTATGGCGGGACTCGGGCCTGAAACCCCAAGACATCCAAACCGCCTTCATCTACGACCATTTCACGCCGTTCGTGTTCACCCAGCTCGAAGAGCTCGGGTTCTGCGGGCGTGGCGAAGCCAAAGACTTCGCCACCGTGCAGCGGCTGTCGCTGGGTGGGGAATTCCCGATCAACACCAATGGCGGGTTGCTCGGCGAGGCCTACATCCACGGGATGAACGGCATTACCGAGGGCGTGCGCCAGGTCCGCGGAACGTCGTACAACCAGGTCGGCAACGTCGAACACGCGCTGGTCACCTCGGGCACCGGGGTGCCCACCAGTGGCCTGATTCTCGCGCCGGCGGACTGAGCGCTGTTCTATGACGACTCAGGCTTCCGCATTCACCCAGACACCCGACACCCGCGCACTCATCGTCGAGTCCGCGTTCGGATGTTTCGGCAAGCAGGGCTTGCAGAAAGCAACAATCGTCGACATCGCCAAGCGGGCCAGGATATCCCGCAGCACCATCTACGAATACTTCAGCGACAAGGCCGCCATCGTCGAAGCATGCGCGGAGCACGCGTCGCAGCGGTTCTACCTCGAGATGACCAAGGCGATGGATCGGGCCAGCACCCTCGAGGACAAGCTGTGTTCGGCAGCGGTATTCGTGACCCAGGCGCGGCAGATCCTCGCATCCGAGAAGTACTTCGACGAGGATGCCATCGGCCTGCTGCTGACCAAGGACGCCGCGGAGTTGCTGCGCGAATGCGTCGATTTCTTCGCCCCGCACTTAACCGCCGCCAAGCTGACCGGTGAGGTTCGCAAAGACCTCGACGTCGAGGCCGCCGGTGAATGGTTCGCGCGGATCCTGTTCTCGCTGTTCAGCACGCCGTCCTCGACCCTGGATATGGACGACCCCGAAGTCGCAGCGGAATTCGTGCGTGCCCACGTGGTACGGGGTTTCGCCAGCGATCGGCCGCGGCCGCGCCGCGCGTGAGTCAGCTGCTTTCAGTGTGCGCTGGCGCCTTTCGTTGTGCGCTGGCGGCTTTCAGTGTGCGGCTAGGTTGGGATTCGGTCGATTTTCCCGCCATGGGCGCACACACGACGCCGTGAATGCACACTCGACGCCTCCAACCGGCGACTCAATGACCGCGTCGCGCCAGCGCCCGTAAGAAGAACGTCAAGTTAGCCGGTCGCTCGGCCAGCCTGCGCATGAAGTATCCGTACCACTGCGTGCCGAACGGCACGTACACCCGCACCTGGTCACCGGCGTCGGCCAGTCGCCGCTGCTCGTCGTCACGTATGCCGTACAACATCTGGTACTCGAAATCGCCGGTCCGACGGCCTGATTCGCGCACCATATCGGGTACGGCTTCGATGATCTCCGGGTCGTGCGAGGCCACCATCGGATACCCCGACCCCGCCATCAGCACCCGCAGGCAGGTCAGATAAGAATCGGTGACCTCGTCTCGGCCTCGGTAGGCCACCGAGGCCGGCTCGTCGTAGGCACCCTTGCAGAGCCGGATCCGGGCACCGGAAGCAGCGAATTCTTCGCAGTCGCCCAGCGTGCGCCGTAGATAGGCCTGCAAAACCGTACCCAACCAACCGAATTCGGCCCGCAGGTCGCGGACAATCGACAGCGTCGATGCGGTCGTGGTGTGGTTCTCAGCGTCCACCGTCACCCACACACCGGCCCGTTGCGCGGCATCGCAGATCGACCAAGCGTTCTCCCGGGCGATCTTTTCTCCATCGCGCTCCAGCGACTGCCCCAGTGCCGACAACTTGACCGAGACCTCCAGCGGCCGGATGGCGTTGTCCGCGGGATCGCCGAGGTGGCCTAACTTCTCAATCAGATCCAGGTAGGTCCGCACGGCCGCGTCGGCATCGTCGGCATCACAGACGTCCTCGCCCAGGTAATCGATGCTGACCAGTCGCCCCGATTCACGCAGTACGGCAACGCTATTCAGTGCGGAGTCGGTCGTCTCGCCGGGGACGAAACGGTGCACCACCCGACGGGTGACCGGCAGCCCTTCGGCAGCGCGGCGCAACCCTTCCCGGCGGCCGGCGGCCATGATGGCCGGCCGAAGAGTGTTGGCGAATACGCCGGCCATCAGTCGGATCCCATGTGCGGGTAGGTGTACTGGGTGGCCGGGACGAACGTCTCCTTGATGGTGCGCGCCGACGTCCAGCGCAACAGATTCAGCACCGAGCCGGCCTTGTCGTTGGTGCCCGAGCCGCGCGATCCCCCGAACGGCTGGCGCCCGACCACGGCCCCGGTCGGCTTGTCGTTGACGTAGAAGTTCCCGGCCGCGAACCGCAACCGGTCCTGCGCGGTGAGCACGGCCTGGCGGTCATCGGCGATCACCGCGCCGGTCAGCGCGTAGCGCGACCCGGAGTCGATGACGTCGAGGATTCGTTCGTACTGATCGTCGGGGTAGACCTGGACCGACAGCAGCGGGCCGAAGTACTCGGTCGAGAAGGCTTCGTCGGTTGGGTCGTCGGACAGTAGGACCGTCGGACGAACGAAATAGCCGACACTGTCGTCGTATTCGCCACCGACCGCGATCGTGACACCCGCCGCGCCCTTCGCCCGCTCGATGGCGTTGACGTTCTTCGCGAAGGCCCGCCGGTCGATCAGCGCGCCGCCGTAGTTCCTCAGATCGGTGATGTCGCCGTAGCTCAGCCCGGCCGTCGCGCCCAGGAAATCGTCACCCATGCGCTGCCACACCGAATGCGGAATGAATGCCCGCGATGCCGCCGAGCATTTCTGGCCCTGGTAGTCGAATGCCCCGCGAATCAGCGCCGTGCACAGCACATCCGGGCGCGCCGAGGCGTGTGCAACCACGAAGTCTTTACCGCCGGTCTCACCGACGAGCCGCGGATAGCTGTGGTAGCGGCCGATATTGGTGCCCACCTGCTGCCACAGATGCTGGAAGGTGGCTGTCGATCCGGTGAAGTGAATACCGGCCAGCCGCGGATCAGCCAGTGCCACATCGGAAACCGCGAGGCCATCACCGGCGACCAGGTTGATCACCCCGGGCGGCAGTCCGGCGGCCTCGAGCAGCTGCATGGTCAGATACGCCGACAGCGTCTGGGTGATCGACGGCTTCCACACCACGGTGTTGCCCATCAGTGCGGGCGCCGTCGGCAGGTTGCCCGCGATCGAAGTGAAGTTGAATGGGGTAATCGCGTAGACGAATCCGTCCAGCGGCCGGTACTCGCTGCGGTTCCACTCCCCCGGTCCGCTGACCGGCTGTTGCGCCAGGATCTGACGGGCGAAGGCCACGTTGAACCGCCAGAAGTCGATCTGCTCGCACGGGGAATCGATTTCGGCCTGGTAGGCGGACTTGGATTGGCCGAGCATCGTCGCGGCGGCGATCTTCTCCCGCCACGGACCCGCCAGCAGGTCAGCAGCCCGCAGGAATACCGCGGCGCGCTCGTCGAAAGGCAGCGCCGCCCACTCCTTCTTCGCGGCCATCGCGGCGCCGATAGCCGCCGTCGCGTCGGCATGCCCGGCGTTGGTCAGTGTGCCCAGCGTGGCGGCGTGCCGGTGCGGCTGAACCACCTCGATGCGCTCACCGTCGCCCATTCGGTGTTTACCGCCGATGACATGCGGGAGGTCGATCGGCTGGTCGGCCAGCTCGGTGAGTTCAGCGTGCAGCCGGGCACGTTCCGGGGAGTGCGGGGCGTAGTCGTGGATCGGCTCGTTGACCGGTGTCGGCACCTGGGTGATCGCGTCCATGGTGCCAGGATCCTCGGCGCGGCCCCTGATCGTGTTAGCTGATCAGCCAAGATGTACTGAGCGACGTAGTAGAATCGGACAACATGCGGATGCCCGGAGTGGGACTGGGTCAGCTGCTGCTGGCGCTGGATGCGACCCTGGTCAGCCTGGTGGAGGCGCCGCGGGGCCTGGACCTGCCGGTGGGGTCGGCGGCGTTGATCGATTCCGACGACGTCCGGCTGGGCCTGGCGGCGGCAGCGGGCTCTGCCGATGCCTTCTTCCTGCTGGGCGTCAGCGACGACGAGGCGCTGCTGTGGATCGACAAACAGGCACGCGAGCGCGCCCCGGTGGCGATCTTCGCCAAGCAGCCGTCGAACACGCTGGTGGCCAGGGCGGTCGCGGTCGGATCGGCGGTGGTGGCCGTGGAGCCCCAGGCCCGCTGGGAGCGGCTTTACCAATTGGTCAATCACGTCTTGGAGCACCACGGGGATCGCACCGATCCGACGGAAGACTCCGGCACCGATCTCTTCGGCTTGGCGCAGTCGCTGGCCGACCGCATCCACGGCATGGTCAGCATCGAAAACGCCCAGTCGCACGTGCTCGCCTACTCGGCCTCCAACGACGAAGCCGATGAGCTGCGCCGGCTTTCCATCCTGGGCCGGGCCGGGCCGCCCGAGCATCTGAAGTGGATCGGGCAATGGGGCATCTTCGACGCGCTACGGGCCAGCGGCGAGGTGGTACGCGTTGACGAGCGCCCGGAGTTGGGCCTGCGCCCGCGGCTGGCGATCGGGATTTATCAGCCGCCGGCCGGACCGCGGCGACCGCCGGTGTTCGCGGGCACCATCTGGGTGCAGCAGGGATCGGCGCCGCTGGCCGACGATGCCGAGGAGATGTTGCAAGGTGCGGCAGTGCTGGCGGCCCGAATCATGTTCCGGCTGGCGGCCCGGCCGTCAACGCATGCGCGACGGGTGCAACAACTGCTTGGCCTGACCGACCCGGACGCAACCACGGCACCGGCCGACGTGGCCGGGATCGCCCGCGAGCTTGGCATGGCCGCCGACGACAGCGCCGCGCTGATCGGCTGGGATACGGCCGATACTGGGGCCCGCCACCCGCGGCTGGCCGACGTCTTAGCGTTGAGCGCCAGCGCTTTTCGCCGGGACGCTCAGGTCGCATCACACGGCTCGCGAATCTATGTATTGCTGCCCCAGACCTCGACGGCCCGGTCGGTGGCATCGTGGGTCCGCGGCACGATCAGCGCATTGCGCACCGAACTCGGCGTCGAACTACGGGCCGCCATCGCTGCGCCGGTCGCCGGCCTGGCCGGCGTTGCCGCGGCGCGCAGCGAGGTCGATCGCGTGCTCGATAGTGCTGAGCGACACCCGATTTCGATCGGACAGGTAACCTCGCTCGCCGAGGCGCGGACCACCGTCTTGCTCGACGAGATCGTCACGGTGGTCGGATCCGACGAGCGGTTGGTGGATCCACGGATACGCGACCTGCGGGCGCAGGACCCGGTGCTGGCCGCGACCCTTCGTGTCTACCTGGACAGCTTCGGTGACATCGCCGCGGCCGCGCAGTGGTTGCAAGTCCATCCGAACACGGTTCGCTACCGGGTGCGCCGGATCGAGAAGTTGCTGTCGACATCCCTGGCCGATCCTGAAGTGCGGCTGCTGTTTTCGCTGGGACTGCGGGTGCTGGAACGGGCTTAGCCCGGTTGTTGTCCGGCTCTGGGTCTTGACCTGCGCTTTCCGGGATGCGATTGTCCAACTAGCGGAAACGCAATGTCGGCTGGGGGGCCGCGCTCACGAGGGGGATAAATGAGCGGTTCGATCGCCACGGGTTTCGGCAGCACGATCACGAAAATTGCTGCGGCTCTGGCACTTATTGTGCTGGCCCCGGCAGATGTGCCCGCGAGCGCAACGCCCGGCGGTATCCGTGAGCTTGGCACGCCGGTATTGCTCGACGCATTCCGTTCCGATCTGCCCACCGGCCCGGATGATCCCCGATGCTTGCAGAATCCCGGGTATGCCGCATGTCAGGGCGGGCCGTATTGGGTGGGTCCGCCCGCACCTCCAGCACCCCCCGGACCTCCGACCGGCCCACTCGATCCGCAGTGCATGTCCAATCCTGCGGATGCGGCGTGCGTGGGAAGCCCGTTCCTTCCGCCGTCACCGCCGCCCATCGCCCCGCCTGCGCCGCCGATAGAACCGATTGCTCCACCTCCGATAGCGCCACCGCCGGTCGAGCCGATCGCTCCACCTCCGATGGCGCCACCGCCGGTCGAGCCGATTGCCCCGCCTCCGATAGCGCCGCCACCGGTCGCGATGGGTCCATCGGACATGGGTGGTATGCCCGGTCACATCTAGCTTCGGCGGTGGTGTTGTTCTCGGCCAGAGGCGAATTCTTTTTTCACCCGCGCACGCCTCCGGCACCGCACTCTGACCGAGCAGAGAAAAATCTGGTAGCGCGGGTTAGCGTAGTGCTACCGAGAAAAGGAACCCAACATGACGACGAGAGTATTGATGGCCGCAGTCGGCGCCGCAGCGGCAGCCTTGGCCACTGGTGTGATGTGGACCGCACCATCGGCCTCGGCTGGCACCGACTTCTGCAATACGCTTCCCAAGCCCCAGGAAGTTCTAGAGTGCAACTGCGGCTTCGACTTCGCCCCGGGCACTCAGGAGCTTCGCGATTGCATGGCAGGAAATCCGGTTGCGCCCCCTGCCCCGCGACCTTAATTAGGCCACCGGCACCCAGCATCTTCTAATACCTCCGGCGACACGGCTACGCGAATTGCGTAGTGCTCCAAGGGCGATCGACCTTCATCATGTGTTTTGTCGCGCTTTGTCCACAGTCGGGCGTTTATCCACAACCGCCCGTTTCGGCAGTGCGGCTGCCGGCTGTCGTCACTAGAATCGAATGTATGTTCGAATCTGTCTACGACGCCGCAGTGGTGGCCGCCATCGCCGAATTCGCCCGGGCCGAGTCGGCCGCCGCGGCGCGCCGATTGCAGGCCATCGCCGAGTTGGTGCACCGCCGAGCCGACGGCCTCGTGGACCACGGCAGCTGGTGGTGCGACAACTGGGACGCGATCGCCGCCGAAGTTGCTGCTGCACAGGGCATTAGCCACGGCATGGCGTCGGGCCAGATGTACTTGGCAACAGCGTTGCGAGACCGGCTGCCAAAAATTGCGGCCCTGTTCGCCGAAGGCACCATCAGTGCGAGGGTGGCCGCGACGATCGTGTGGCACACCGACCTCATCAAAGACCCAGAGATCGTGCACACCGTCGACGCCACGCTGGCCGGCGACGCGACGAAATTCGGCCCGCTGTCGGTGACCAAGACCGCCCAGGCCATTGACGCCGTCGTCGACCGTCACGACCCCGCGGCGGTGCGCCGCGCACGGGCCAACGCGCGCGGACGCGACGTGGTGATCGCGGCTGCCGATGGCCAATCCGGCACCGCGTCCTTCTGGGGTTCCTTGTTCGCCACTGACGCAGCCGTATTGGACCGGCGGCTTGCCCAGATGGCCCACCAGGTGTGCGAGAGCGACCCACGTACCGTGGCACAACGCCGTGCCGACGCGCTCGGTGCACTGGCCGCCGGTGCCGAGCAACTGGCGTGTGCATGCGGAGCACCAGATTGTCCGGCCGCCCTGGACACCGACCCGCGAGCCGGCGCAGTAGTGGTCCACGTCATCGCCGAAAGCGGGAGCCTCGAGAGTGCACCCGATCCCTGCACATCGGGCGAGCCCGCGCCGCGACCGCTCACGCCCGCCGCTCAGGTGATCGGCGGCGGCCTGGTCCCGGCCCCGCTGCTGGCCGAGCTGATCCGCAATGGCGCCAAGGTCCGGCCGTTACGGCACCCCGGTGCGTCCCCGCCCGAGTCGGCCTATCGCCCGTCTGCGGCACTGGAGCGCTTCGTCCGGTGCCGAGATTTGTCCTGCCGTTTTCCGGGCTGCGACCGCCCAGCGGAATGCTGCGATGTGGACCACACAGTCCCCTACCCGCTGGGCCCGACGCACCCGTCGAACCTCAAATGCCTGTGCCGAAAACATTAGCGACATGCTAAAGGACGTTCTAGCGTAGAGTCGGGTCATGCCCTCTACCAGCACAATCGCCCCGAACCCGCTCATCAACCCCGCCGCCTACGAAGCGCCGCCCAAGAAGGACCGCGTCCGCATCGGTGCCCTGACCCGCATCTCGTCGGACCCCAACGACAAGCGCGCCGGGGTGACCAACCAGCGCGAGGACGTGACGGTGCTCTGCGAGGCATACGACGCCGAGATCGTGGACTGGTACGAGGACAACGACGTGTCCGCGTCGGACGGCAAGGAGCGGCCCGACTGGACACGGCTGCTGGGCGACCTCAAGTCGGGCCGGATCGACGGCATCGCCGCGTGGGACCAGGATCGCCAGTGGCGCATGATGGCCGAGCTTGAGGATCTGCGAAAGTTCTTCAAGACGCTGGGCCGCAAGATCACGCTGATCACCACGGGTCAGGGCGTCATCGACCTGTACACGCCGACGGGCGTGATGATGGCCCAGATCAAGACCGCCGTGTCCGAGCATGAGATCGCCATGATGAAGGTCCGCCAGCGCCGCGCCGCCAAGGGCCGCGCCCTCAAGGGAAAGCCGAAGTGGCGCAGGGCATTCGGATACCTGCCGTTCGAGGGCCGCAAGGAGGTCGATACCGGCGAGCGCCACCTCGATCCCAAGACGGCCCCGTTGGTCGCCGAGGCGTACACCGCGCTGATCGCCGGAACCTCGATCTCTGACATCGCGCGCAACCTCAACGCGGCCAACGCATTCGGCCTCAATGGCAAGCCGTGGGAACCGACCACGCTGTCGCTGTTCCTGCGCAGTCCGCGCAACGCTGGCCTGCGCGCGCACACCCATCACGACGAGAACGACGACGAGAAGATGGTGACCGAGATCGTCGCCGTCGGCACCTGGGAGCCGCTGGTGACGCAGTCGACCTGGCGGGCAGCCCAGGACGTGCTCAACGCGCCAGGACGGGCACCGGGCCGAAAGTCGGTGCGCCGCCACCTATTGACCGGCGTGTTGATCTGCGGCAAGTGCGGCCACCATTTGTCGGGCATGCAGACGATGACGAAATCCGTTGCGTACCGGTGCAAGTCGAGCCTGGGCAACAACGGCTGCGGCGGCGTCGGCGTGGCCGCACACCACATCGAGCCGCTGATCTACAAGATCCTCGGGGAGCGGCTGGCCCAGTCCGACGCCGTCGACCTGCTGCAGGCCGAGGCCCTGGACGAGGACGAGTCCGAGCGCATCCGCGCGGAACTCAAGATCCTCTACAACGACCGCGACGTGAACCTTCCTGCTGAGCGGGCGCGGCGGCTGATCACCTCCGTGCAGCTTGAGAACATGACCGCGATCATCAACGCCGACATCGCTCTGCTGGAGCGCCAGCAGACCGATCAGGCACTGGTGACGATGTTCACCGGCATCCGGCTCGGTACCGAGGAGGCCATCACGGACGTGGAGGATCTGACGCCGGAACGGTTCCGCGCCGTCGTCGGCCTGATGATGCACCCGGTCATCCTGCCGACCGGCAAGGGCGGGCACGTCTTCGATCCCGAGCGGCTGGACAAGACCGTGCTGTGGAAGCGGTGACCGCTTGCCGTTGGTGAATGTGTTCAGCGGCAAGGTGTGTCGAGTCGGGGATTGACCCTCGGCATCGAAGGTACTTCGGGGGATCATGCGGTACGGTCAGACCAGCCAGCAGCCGAATCATCTACCGACACTTGAATCTCACGACAACTCCATAGCGACGAAGAATTACCCAGAGCAGCTAGCCGGGAACGGGGCGTGACAAGCACCCCAATCCCGACGCAACGGGACTGAACCCACCGCCCCGAGGGGCCGCACATGGTGAAGTCGGCTTCGAACTTAGTGGGAGACCGGGCAGCCAAACGAAATCTCAAGGCCCAGATGGCCTTTCGTTTGGTGTGCTCGGTTTCTTGCATCTAAGTGCCGAAGGACTCACCACAATGCCGAAAACTCTTGTCTCACCATCGCTTCCAGACCGGCCCCTCATAGTCGATGAGGTCGCCGAATACCTGCATCTCTGCAAGGCCACCGTGCGCCGCGAAGCCCACCGGGGAAACCTGCGTGGCTACAAGGTCGCCGGGAACAGTTGGCGCTTCCACGGCCCCGACGTGGAGGCGTACCTCAGTGGCGGCGCACGATGACCGCCGCCGAGCAGGAAGCCAGGATCACCGCCTACGTCACCGAGGTCGTCGCCGCCGCTCCAGCGCTGACGAACGCGCAGCGCACCTCTCTGGCCGTCCTCCTGAAGCCGATCCGGCAGCGGCGCACTGAGGCCGCAAGAGAGGCCGCACGGCAGGCAGCCCGGCAGGGCAGGCGCGCACCCGTTGCCCAGGTGATCGCATGAGTACCGCAATCCGTGAGTCATCCTCTCTGCTGGCAAGGTTGACGGTGCCGCCGATCAATCACCGCTGCGCCGAGTGTGGGTTCGACCGGCCACGCCAGGGCCACCGCGAGAACTGCAGCGCCGGAACACGGGACGCGGCCAACACCGCCTACCGCAACGGCGCGTGCACCATCTGCCATGAGCGCGGACATCGGCCCGGCAGCCCGCAGTGCGAGGAGTGCTTCCTGGCATCGAGGTGCTCGGCGTGAGCGACATCGATCTGATCCACATGCAGGCGTTGGCCATTCAGAACGGCCCCGGCAGCGGCACCTCGAACGAGCGCATGGTGCGTCGGCTGGCCGCTGCCACGGTGCTCAAGCAGCTCGAAGATTGGGAGGTCCAACCAGGATCGCCGGAAATGTCTGTGGCACAACGCAAGTCGCTGGCCGCGATGCTCGACCTGAACCTCGCCGACACGTACATGAGTGAGGCGGCGCAGGACGATTGGCGTCGGGCCGTGCAGAGCATGCCAGCACTTGGCGGCGGTGGTACGGAGTGAGCGGGGAAGAGGCCCGGCGCGAACCGGGCATCCCCGCCACCGACCAAAGTGAGCAGCCCCAGGATAACTCGTCGGCGACATCTACGGGCTCGACGGTGCTGGCGGTCCATCCAGGGCACCGCAACACCGGGGTGAGCCTCGGCGAGGTCTACGACGCACTGGGCATCACCGACGCCGACAACGTCGCGCTGTTCTGGAAGGCTGCCAACGGGGTTAAGCACTCCGAGGTGTACGACCGGGCCGGTGCCGAGCGCACCGTCGGCGAACTGCCCGACAGCGTCAACGCCTACTTCGGACTGAACCCTGTCAGCATCCCCGTCGGCACGGTGGGCCGTCGCGGCGAGGCCGGTGACGTGACCCGCGTGGTCGGCATGCCAGCCGATCTCGACGTGAAGGACGGCGCGTGCGCCGACCTGCCCACCGCCGTGGAGATCGTCAAGAAGGTCTCCGAGCATCTCGGCGTCAGGCCGGTGGTGGTCCTGCACAGCGGTGGCGGGCTGCAGCCGATCTGGGGCCTGGAGGACTGCACGCCCGAGCAGGGCGGGCCGCTGCTCAAGCGGTTCGCGCGGCTCGTCAGGCGTGCGGCCAGCGAGATCGATCCGAACATCGTCAAGCTGGACAGCGTCTTCGATCTTCCGCGCGTGCTGCGGGCACCGGGGACGACGAACATCAAGTACACGCCGCCGCGCAAGGCGTTCGCCGTCATCGCGACCGGCGCACCGATGACGGTGGAGCAGGTCAACGACCGACTGACCGAGATCGACATCGTGGAGACACCCGAGGATCGCGAGACCCTCAGTGACACGGTCATTTCCACGCCCGACTCTTGGCCGCGTGCCGAATCATGGTGCCCCTACGGCGAAAGCGTGACGGCTGCGTTCGCCACGGACAGCCCGCTGGGCAACAACCGGCACCCGTTCCTGGTGTCGAAGGTGACGCGGCTGGCGCTGATGTCGCGCTACGGCTGCATGCCCGAGGGCGGCGCGGACGCGGTGCTGGCCGTCCTCAAGGTTCGATTCACCGAGATCTGCGCGACGACAGAGCCGGTGCGGCTCCTCGACGTGGACGAGGTGGAGAACGCCTACAAGTGGGCAGTTCATGACCACGTCTCGCACATGACCGCCGAGCAGTTCGCGGCCAAGGTGAAAGCCGAACTGGGAGACCACAAGCACGACCACCCGACCGTCGAGATGAGTCTCGCGTCCGAAGTCGAAGCGGTGCAAAACTTTTGGGAGCAGCGTGATTCGCTGAGGCGGATACACGCCATCGCCCAGGCCCGCATGGTCGGCCCGTGGGGCGTGCTCGGTGCCGTGCTGGTGCGCGTCATGTGCGCCGTCCCGGCCCAGGTGCGGCTTCCGGCGACCATCGGGGCACCGATGTCGCTGAACCTGTTCGTCGCGCTCGTCGGCGTGTCGGGCGAGGGTAAGGACGGCTGCATCGGATGTGCCCGCGACGCAGTGCGATTCACCGATCAGATCCGTGAACTGCGCGAGTTGCCGCTGGGCTCGGGCGAGGGCATCGCCAGGGCGCTGGAGCGTGACGACGATGGCAACCAAGATCCTGTGCTGTTCAAGGGTTCCGAGATCGATACCGTGGCAGCACTATTCAGCCGCCGCGACTCGACCCTGGAACCCGAACTGCGCAAGCTGTACTGCGGTGACCAACTGGGATTCACAAACGCGCAGAAGCACACCCGCTCGCTGGTGTCGGCCCACTCGTACCGGGCGGGCATGATTGTCGGCGTCCAGCCCCGGCGTGGCGATGCGCTGCTGCGCGGCTCGGACGGCGGCACGCCGCAACGGTTCCTGTGGATGCCGGTGCACGACATGTCCGCACCCGATGTCACCCCGACGATGCCCGCCGCGTGGGCGGTCACGTTGCCGCCGATGTTCACGCCCGAGATGCAGATGGACGACACCGGCTACGGCGTCGACCTGGACTACCCCGAGGAGGTCCGCACCGAGATCGAGGAGCAGCGCCGGAAGGTGTTGCGCCGCGAGCCTGGCATCGACCCGCTCGACGGGCATGCGCTGATGTGCAGGCTCAAGGTGGCCGCTGCGCTGATGTTCCTCGACGGCGGGCGCACCGTGGTCGACGTGGAGGACTGGGACCTTGCCGGTCACGTCATGAAGGTGTCGGATCGCACGCGGCGAACGGTCACCGCCGCCACCGCCGACAGGGCCGCGACGACCAACCGCGCACGGGCTGCCGCGAGAGACGAAGAGGACCAATACCTCTCGGAGAGCAAACACAAGCGGGCTCGCGAGGCCATCGTGCGGCTGCTTGGGCGGGTCGATGGCGACACCGTCAGTCGGAGCGATTTGAAGCGACTCCTCAAGGTCGAAGTGCGCGTGTGCTTCGACCCAGCTATCTCCGAACTCATCAACGAGGGTCTCGTCGTGGCCGAGAAGGTCGACGGCGGAACGGCTTACAAGGGCTGCGGGGTGTCCCAGTGAGGGGCGGGGTGTCCCGGCGGGGTGTCCCGGTGTTCCCCCAGGTCAGGCCGGGGTGTCCCGGGTGTCCCGGGTGTCCCGGGGTGTACGTGTCCCGTCCTGGGCTTATGCCGATCCGGCTGTCCGACTCCGAGATTGGAGCCGTCGCTCCGAATGGGCCGACGGGCATGCACGAGATGGCCTGGCAGCAAGGGGAATATAGCTGTACTAACAACCAACACCCTATGTACCAGACCATTTTTCAGATCCACACAGTCGGAGGGACACCCCGGACACCCCGGACACCCCCGCCTGACCTGCGGCGATACCGGGACACCCACCAGGGACACCTGGGACACCCCCACGGTGCTGGCAGCAACGCGGACACCCTGCGGGTTGGCTTGTCCCCGTTGGCCATCGACGGGGCCGTCCGGTGAACCGCCGCCAGCGCCGCGCCGCCGGTCAGCATCGCGAGATCCGCGTCATCCCACGGGCACCCGGCTCGACCCTGCAGGAAGCAGCAGCATGTCCCGATTGCACCGCCGACGTGGCCATCGTGGCGGTGGCCCCGCGCGTCTTCCAGGCCGAGGTGCGCCACGACGAAATTTGTCCGTGGCTCGCGGCATTCGAGCGACGGGCAGGGTCCGCTGATGCGCGCACCCGATGCCCAGGTCTCGATGTTCGTCCCGCGCGGTCGGCAGCGGGTCACCGCCGCGTGGGACTGGATCTCGCTCGTCGCGAAGATCCTGCAGGATCAACCGGCGCTTCCCGGCGCGCTTTGCCTCGGTCGCGCCTCGATGTTCGACGGCGAGGACGCCGAGCAGACCCAGGCCGCGCTGGCCCTCTGTGCCGCCTGCCCCGTGCTCGCCAGGTGTGCCGCGCACGCCGCCGCATTCCCCGTGGGCCAACTTTCGGGCGTCACCGGGGGAATCGTGTACGGGTCGGCTGACGAGTCGCGACGGTGCTCACGCAGGCCGGTGGCCAGATGAGGCGCGAGCGGTGGCGCGACGTGCACAGCTTCGACGGTCACTACCAGATCAGCAGCCGCGCGAACTTGCGCTCGGTCAGGCGTCGAATCATCAGGTCTAACAATTCGCCATACCTGGTGCGCGGTCGGGTGATGGCCGTCCGCACCAACGGAGTCGAGGCCGCACCGTGACGCTCGCGCGGGAAGGGCGATCAGTCCGCATCCACGTCGACCTGGTCGCCGCGAAAGTCTTTGGGCGACACTATGAGCGGGAGGAGACTCGAGTCATCTCAGTAGCAAGCTAAACCGAAACACCCACCACTGCAGCATCTTTCAAGGCAAGGAGTATCACCCATGTCAGACACCAACTCCGTCTTCGTTCACCGAGGCGATACGAGCAGCCCGAACCTCAGGGCTACACGCCGAGCAGCGTCGTCGCCAAGGCGGTCATCGCCGACGGCACCATCGTCAACCAGGCGATGAGCCAGATCGAGAACGCCCGAGGCGCATTCGAGAAGCACCTCGTCGCGATGGCCGAGCAGCGATCCAAGTTCTCGGCCAAGGGATACGAGGAGCAGGTCGCCTCGTTCGTCAACACCGATGCCGTCCTCGCCGTCTCGGCGGTGCTGGCCAAGGTCTCCGATCAGACCGACGCGGCACGCGCCAACGTCGCCAAGATCCGGCGCGACATCTCACCCGACCTCGACACCGCAGGCGAACTGCGGGCCAGCCGAGCCTGGGATCGGGCCACCCGGCTGCTCGACAGCGCCGACGACGGCAAGGTAACCGAGACTGCGCGTGCGCTTCTCGCCAAGGCCGAGGGAGTCGAACTGGGCACTCTCGTAAAGGAATTGGGGCCGTACCTCGAATCACGGCGGCAGGACAGCAGCGGCTGGCTCGACAGCGCCATCGCCCAGATCGTGCCCCAATTGGCAACGGCCAACGACACATTGAGGAAGGCAGAACAGGCACAGCAGATCATCCAGCACAACGTCGACAGGTTGGCCGTGGCGTTCAAGCAGGGCAGCCAGCCTGCCCCGCTGGTCGATGCACGGGCCTACGACCCGCATACCGCATAGGCTGTGACACGGTGCGGCGCAACGTCTTGCTGACCGGCGATAACGGACGGCCCGTCCCTCGGCTCGCGCGAGCCGGGGAACAACGCGGGTTTGGAACCGACCGGCGAGCCCTCGCGACAAGCGGGGTGGCCCTTGGGTCGACCCCCTTGCGAACAAGCAAGGAACAACGTCGTGCATCTAAGCCGTTGCGCCGCACCCCTCACTGCCATCACACGCGGGCCTGAGCGCAACGCTGAGCCACCATCGAGCAGCAGCCAGCCTGAGCCACGCCATCGATGAACGCCGTCAGAGAAGGAACACAAAGCACCTCGTCGTGGTGCCTCGGGTCGATGCTCCACGGCGTCAACGCCGACTTGATCGGCTACGTGCGATACTGCGATTACGAGGCAGCCTCGGTCGCCGTTCGAAAGCCGTTGCACCACATCATGATCCAGTGATGTACCTGGTCGCGAGCATCGGGCCAGCTACCTCCTCGAAGACCTATCAGTGCAGAGCAGAGAGAGCGGAGGAACCCCTAGCGACCTCCAACAAAGCGCGGCACGGGGAGGAGAATGTGCTGGAGGCACGAATGATCGCTGAACCTCAGACGAGAATCGAGACACCATGAAAACCACCAAGAAAGCACACGGCCCGGCAGCATTGCGGGTCATCGGCGAACTGGAAGACGAACTCGCGGCGTCGGGCGCACGCGCCGAGCAGGAACTCTGTGGACGCCGCCGACTCAGCGCTGCTCGACCTGATCGCCGCGCCTGAACCGAGGCACCGACCTCGCCGCCGACTACCAGTTGGCCGAGGATGCGAAGTCGAGAATGAAGCTCTCAGCCGAGCTTCGGCTGACCGAGCAGGCCATCGCCGAAGCTCAAGCAAGTGAAAAACGAGGCAACAAACAAATCGAACAAATCGATGAAAGAACAGCGAGCAAAACGAGCGCGAAAAACAAAACGCAAAAACGAACTAAAAAAACGATCACCGTCACGCACAACGTCAACAATCTGAGAAAAAGCTGGAAACAAACGAAATCGCAAAATCGAACACAAAAACAAATAAACGAAAACAACGAAAACAAACGCGAAAAAAACAAAAGCGCTAAGAGCGACAAAAAACAAAACGATCAAAAAACGCAGAAACAGAACACATCGCGAACACAGTAACGACAAAGAAACAAACGAATACAAAAGTACAAGCTCAAAAACAAAACGAACAACGCCGAGCACGCAAACGACAGCAAAATATCAATCAAAAGCAAACATCGAACACATCAAACAAACACAATCACCGAGAACGCGAACTAACAGATAAAACGAACTGCAACACTTAAAACAAAAAACAACAAAACAAACGCGTACAGAGCGCAAACATCAAGCCCCCTCTCCTTCTCCGGCCCCCTCTCTCCCCTCCCTCTCTCTCCGCTCGCCCCGCTCTTCGCTCCGCCTTCTCCCTCTCCTCATCCTCACTGCTAATTTGACTATTTATAATATCTAAGTAAAAATTAGTCTCTACACAACATGTCGCAACATATTGCGCGACGTAGCGTCAGCAACCACGCGCAGAAGATCGTTCGAGCTGGTGCCGACGCGTCATCGAGCTACACGTTGCCCCTCCACCGCCGCCCGACGAGAGGTGGCGCGCTCCGCGCGAAGGCATGACGGGCGCAGATCGCGCCAAGATCGGATTCAGCGAGGGTACATCTACACCGTCATTCGACACCTCGAACAACGCACGTCGAGCATTCCGACATCCGCGCCGAGCATCGGATACGGGTTAAGCGCAACTCCAAGACACGCCGCCCGTCGTGCGGCACTGCTACGCCACGTGCGATCCGGCGAGTCGCTGACATCACTGACTGCTTCGCGACGGCGGTGATCCGTTCAGGTAGACACGCCAGCAAGAAGCCGCAGCCGTGCTGGCCGACGCCATCGCGGACCTCGATACGCTGCGGGCGATCAACGGGTGTGGTGGAACGTGGCTGCACTAGCGGCTCGGATCAAGGAGAAGCTAGCAAAAGAAGATGGAGTGATGATCTGTGCGTGAAGGCCGCTGGAGTGCTGTGCGTTCGAGAATAAAGCAAAAAAGCGCACCGAAGTAGAGGAGATCGACCAGAGCGCGGCTGCAAAAATGAGAGAGAGTTGACTCTGCGTGAATGCTCACGGATCGTGCATGCAGCGTATGCATGCGCTGGTGCGAGAAGCTCGCTGGTGAGTCTGAGCGCTGTCAGTCGCTAACACGATATACTGCGAGGGAGATGAGAACGATGATCCACGATGACAGCTGGAGCGATGCGTCGCTGGTGTGATCTACTCGCTGACGGACGTGAGCTACAGATGCCGATCTCAGTGTCGCGAAAGCTGAAAGCGTTCAAGCAATCGAATCACCGATCTCGAGTTTCGGTCGTGCAGCGCGAGCTCACCGAGCAGGTGCGCGAATTCAACTCACCGAGTCACCGTTGAAGAGAAGAGAAGGCGGCGAGAAGTGGACGAAGATCGGCCTCGCGCAGACAGAGCTTAATCGCTGACCAGACTGCAGCCCGAATTGTCGAGCAGATCGCGTCGAGCCAAAGCAGTTCTACGACAGCGACCTCGCCCGCGAGCCGAGCGGCTCCGCACCCTGTGGGACGAGGCGGCGCAAGCTGCCGTGGACGAACAGGCGTTCGGCGACGAACAACAGCGACTTCGCAACGAGGTCTCGACCGCGATCAACGCGCTGCGCGACAAGATTGACGCTGACTTCGACAACATCGAATTGCCCGACGTGCCAGAGCTTCCCGAATCCGACCTCGACCCCGGCGACGTACCCAATACCGTGATCGACTCCGCCGACGGCTGGCGCACCCAAACGCGGAAGTTGATCGACCGGAAGAGGTACCAGTAAGATTGAGGCCGAGTCGGCAAAGGTGGGTTGGTCACGGAGAGTGTCGGTATCGACCACTAGCCTAGCAGCCGAGTCCAACATCGGCCAGGAGAGGACGTGACGATGTCTGACCGCTCAGCAATCGGTGGACCGAAGCGACGTGGAATCCGGTCAAGGGTGCGACAGAGTCTCTTCCGGCTGCGACCATTGCTATGCCATGACGCTCGCAAAACGTTTGAAAGCAATGGGTTCCGCCAAATACCAGAACGACGGGGACTCAAGGACGTCCGGCCCAGGGTTTGACCTGACTGTCCATCCCGAAGCACTGGGTGAGCCTCTCCGCTGGCGCAATCCCCGTACTGTGTTTGTCAATTCGATGTCGGACCTCTTTCATGCGCGAGTTCCGCTCGACTTCATTCGTGACGTGTTCGACGTCTGCCGCGACACCCTCAGCACACGTACCAGGTACTGACGAAACGCAGCTTGCGTCTACGTCGGGTGGCCGACAAACTCGATTGGCCAGAGAACCTGTGGATGGGCGTATCCGTAGAAAATTTGACCACATTGAACCGAGTTGACCACCTGCGTCAGGTGCCCGCTGCAGTGCGATTCCTCTCCTGCGAACCGTTACTCGGCCGCTGGACGGGATGGATCTGGACGGAATCCAATGGGTGATCGCGGGTGGCGAGTCAGGCCCAACCATCGACCGATGGACCCTCAGTGGGTTCGGAACATCCGAGATGTTTGTCGTGATTCCGATGTTGCCTTCTTCTTCAAGCAGTGGGGTGGGCGAACACCAAAAGCGATGGGGCGTCTGCTCTACGGGAAGACGTGGAGCGAGATGCCACGCACTAAGTTGCTGGCTTGATCACCATGTCTTCGAGTTTTTGACCCGTGGGAGACTTGCCGTTTGACGACGTGCCTCCGCGTGCGAACAGTCGCTTCACCGCAGCTCGCGCGACCTTTGTTCGTACGCGACCGATGTATTCGCCGAAGACCTCTTCTGGGTGGTCGCCGAGAATGTACTCTCCGCTTTCGTGAAGTAGCTGCTCGATGTTCCGTTCAATGACGGGAAGAGCCTCTGCCTCAACATCTTCGACACTCGGCTGGACCGGGAAGAGCGACCCTTGGGTCGCGGCAGCCTCGGACGCCTCCCACCAGTCTTTGATGCAGAGCGCGGTGCCGTCAGCGAAGTTCCACATGCCACGCGGATGTCGTGTCCGAAGACCAGATCGTAGATGGGTGGTTTCTCTGGCCCGTCGCTAACTTGGACGGACTGGACAAGCATGCCGGTGGCTTCAGCCAACCTGCGTTTGAATCCGTCGATGACATACCGGACCACGTCCTTCTCTGATTGCTCGAAGGCTTCGTGCCACCAAGTGCCGCCGACGGCGTCGTCCATGCGCCGGATGGTCGCCTCATTGCCGCTGGGTGACCGGAGGTGGCCGCCGATTCGGGTGACGGCGGCGTGGTTGAAGTTCAACAGCACCTCCGTCGGCGGTTGATGGCTGGGCGCATTTCGATTGAGCAGGCGAGTCATGGCGTCGAACGGGATACCGACGCCGCACGGATCGAGGAATACGAACATCGGTTTGTTCGCGGCAACTGTCATGACCTCATCGAGTACGGCTGCGACATCTTTGCGCTCGGCGCGCACATCGAGTCCCCGCTGTCGATATTGTTCGGCAAGCTGCGCCAGAGATTCGAACGACTCTTTGTCCCGCTCGTACAGCAGGAGGGTGTAATCCCTACCCTGGCTGAACTTCTGGTTAGTCGCGAAATCCATCATCAGGCCAGCGGAACTTGGCCTACCGTCCTCGTATCGGCCTCGACCGGCGTAACCATCGAAATAGACGGCGGACTTCGAGTAGCGGGCAGAGGTGCGCGAGAGGAAGACAGGCAGGTAGCGCTTGATGATGCCGTGCTTCAGTACCCCCCGTAAACGAGCGTTCTGCCAGAACTTTTCGTCGGCCCCCGTTGCCATGTCCTGAGATTACAATTCTGCGCCGACGATCAGCGGCAACTGAGCCGTATGGCCACTTGCACGGAATAACCGCTTCGCTCGACGAGACCGTGCGGCTGCTGGAATGAAGACCAAGACCGTTTAGGCCGCCACTGCACGCTATTCCAGCCGCCGCCGCCGTCGACGACGAGTCGAGCTATCGAGCCGTGAGTCTTGATCGGAGGGTTCCCCGCCCGTCGCTTCGTGCAGCCACGCCGATAGAAAATCGGTGTCTTCGAATTCAGCTTGGCGCTCGAACTGTTCGGCGATTACCGCAACAACTTCGGAGAACCGGTAACCAGTCGCCTCCGCCGCTTCGCGGAACGCGCGTTGGTAGGTGCGTAGGAGTAGCTCGCCGCCGACTGCTGACTGCGTCAGTTCGTTGTGGGCTGCAACGCCCACAAGAATTGCCGTGTCGGGTGAGTTGGACTCGACGGCACCGCGTGATCGGTGCCCTCGCAGAGTGTTGCCGACGATTGCTACATAGAAGGTGTCGGCTTGGTACGTGTCGGCCAAAAGCTGCAACTGCTCACCGAGTCGTTTGCCGTCGCCTCCCTTGGCGGAGCCTGTCTTGCTCTTTACTTGAAAGAGTCTGATGCGATCCGGACGTTCGGGCAGTGGCACCTGGCCGACATCCGCCCCTGGAAAGGGGTTCGAAAAAGGATCGAGCCGTTCTTTGCCTTCGGCCCTGCTTCCTGCGGGTTCGGGAATTCGGAAATTTCCGCGCATCTGACCGATGATTGCCTCATGTAGGTGGCCCACCATGTCTTCAATCTTCATCAGGATCTTGTGCGAGGCGGTGTGCTCGATAGTGCGTTGCAGGCTTCGCTCGCTGAGCAGTTCAAAGTTGGCGGCGAGAATAAATGGATCAAGCACATCTCCGGGATTCGTCCCGACCCGAAGTTGCTCGGCTGTGCGTGGGAATCCTGCGACCTTCTCCTTGACCCATGCCGAGATCATCGCGGTCGCAGCTGTGGGGTCGGCGAATGCGCGGCACAGTTGCACCTGATCGGCCAAGTCGTCGACGGTGCTCGTCCCTGCCGGATAGTGGGGCAATAGGAGTTCCCGCAGCGCGCCGCGATCAAGGTTGCCCAGTTGAACTGCGGTGTACGCATCGGCGACACCATCTAGTTGCTTCAGGCCGAGCGTGTCCGTCGACAGGCGAAGAAGATCGTTCCCGCTGGCCTCGCGCACCCAGTCAAGCTCGCGTTGCGCTTCCTGGATACGCGCGCGCAGAGCAGGATTCAGTGCCGTCAGGCGATCTAGATATGCCATCAGTCAGCTACGACGGCTTTCTTGCCTCTATTGTTGCGCGCGGACGCCCGAAGGCGTTCTACCGCCCGGCCCAGCATCTCGCTGTGGTCAATGTCGCCCTTCGGGTCGGGTGCCTGTTGCAAAGTGAGCCCGATTGCTTTGCCCAGTGCAACAGGCACTGCGTTGCCGATCTGCGTGTACCGAGGGGCTACCGCTCCGCTGATTTTCCAGTCATCAGGAAAGCCTTGCAGCCGAGCACATTCGTGGACCGAAAGCGGGCGACTCTCTGAGGGGTGACACATTGCTGACCCCTTGCGGTTAGCCTTTCCAGTCACCGTCGGCGACTGACGTTCCCAGTGCAACCGGCGGAAGAATCCCGTCTTGCCACCGCCCGCTGCGAAGCTTCGCTCACCCATCGCTTCCATCGCCACGTCAGGAGGCAGATCGCGCCAGTTGCCGCCCTGAGGGACAAGATCGAAATACCGCTTTGTTTCTGCCGTGTAGAGCGAACCTGGACCTGGGTTGTCGACTAGGTCGCCAATCGCATCTCGAACGGTCACGAACGGCTGACCGGGAATGCCATGCGTCGGCGCAATGAAATCCGGCGGCGATTCATCTCTACCGCCGATCATCACGAAGCGCAGCCGTCTCTGAGGCGCGCCAAAGTCTGCAGAATCCAGAATGGTGAACTTCACCTGGTATCCCAACTCCGCGATGACAGTCGTGAGCAGGAGCCTGAGGGCACTGCCGGACATCTCATCCTCAGTCAGTGGAAGCGCCTCGCCCTCGATTGGATCGAGAAGCCCGAGTTGCTCGGTTGGCAACGTGTAGGACGACAGATTCCAAGATTGCCCTGGCCGGTCGGCGATAGGTCGATGCTTGATGGCGGCAGTTACCAGGTTGGCGACGTTCTCCAGAACGAACATCCGTGGCCGGACCTCTGAGACCAACCTGAGGTACTCAAAGATCGCATTGCCGCGAGGGTCGCTGAGCGCCGACCTATTCCCACCAGGACAAAAACTCTGGCACGGGGGGCCGCCGACCATTATGTCGACGTCAGACGTACCGGTGACAGCAGCAAGCTTGTCGCCAGAAAGCGCGGCAACGTCGCTGTTGATGACGCGAATGCCGGGTCGGTTGACCGCGATGGTGTCGCAGAAGGTGGGCTCAATCTCGACGGCGAGCGAAGGGTGCCAACCTGCCGCTTCCAGACCCAAGTCCAGGCCCATCGCGCCCGAGAAGAAAGACCAAACGACGGGATCATGTCCATTGATTGCCACGTCCGCAGTCTTCCACGCATCACCGACGATGAAGGCGACCGACGCGATAGACGATGGCGTGCCATGGAATATCCTTTGGCCAGTCGCAATCAGCCCTGAGACGCCCGACCTGTGGTGGGCGACCGCGACACACCAGCGTTCAGCAACGTGACGTACCCGTGGTGAACTGCAGGGATAGGCCGAGTCGCATACATAGTCCTTCGGCATGTAGCTGTCATCACCTTCTGAAGACCTTCTGGACGGGTTGGCACGACGAACAACGGCCCGACGGAACTGTCGTCTGGACCGCGCCGACCGGGCAGACCTACACCACCCGTCCGGGCAGTCGCCTGCTGTTTCCCACGCTGTGTCTACCGACGGGCGAATTAATATCTCCCCCAAGCCAATACCGGCCTACTAGCAATCGCGGCGTCATGATGCCGATCCGCCGCCGAACCCGGGAACAAAATCGCGTCCGGCGCATCGATGCCGAACGAGCGCTCAACGACGCCCACGTCGCCGAGCGCAATCAGCCGCCGCCGTTTTAACGCACGAATTATGCTCAGCGTGAATGCAAATGCCCGTTTTGTGGCGGATTTCCGTCCGGCTAGGCTTGGCTGGTGGGAGAAAATCCGTCGTCCTATCTGGTGCTGGCTTCCCAGCGCAGCGGCAGCACGCTGCTCGTCGAATCGCTGCGCGCGACCGGCGTGGCCGGCGAGCCTCAGGAGTTCTTTCAGTATCTGCCGAACACCAGCCAGTCCCCACAGCCGCGCGAGTGGTTCGCCGGCGTCGACGACGATTCGATTCTGAGCCTGCTCGATCCGCTGGACGAAGGGAAGCCGGATCTCGCGCCGGCCGAGATCTGGCGTGACTACATCCGCACCGTCGGCAGAACACCGAACGGCGTGTGGGGCGGCAAGCTGATGTGGAACCAGACACCCCTGCTGTTGCAGCGCGCCAGCGGCCTGCCCGATCGGTCGGGCACCGGCCTGCTGTCCGCGATCCGCGACGTCGTCGGCGAGGAACCACTGCTCGTTCACATCCACCGGCCCGATGTGATCTCCCAGGCGGTGTCGTTCTGGCGAGCGGTACAGACGCGGGTGTGGCGGGGCAGGCCCGATCCGGCCCGCGATGCGCGTGCCACCTATCACGCCGGGGCCATCGCGCACGTCGTCACGATGCTGCGCGACCAGGAGGAGGGCTGGCAAACCTGGTTCGCCGAGGAAGACGTCAAACCGCTGGAAGTTCCCTATCCGGTGTTGTGGCGCAACCTGACTCAGGTGGTGGGCACCGTCCTCGAGGGGTTGGGGCTCGACCCGCAGCTGGCGCCCCGGCCGGTGCTGGAACGTCAAGCCGACAAGCGTTCCGACGAGTGGGTGGACCGCTACCGGGTGGACGCCGAACGAGAGGGGTTACCCACATGACCGTGACCGCACCCACCGAAGAACGGCGTGTCGACGAACTGCGGCTACTGGAAGCCGAGGCGGTGCACATCATCCGCGAGGTCGTCGCCGAGCTGGAGCGGCCCGTCCTGCTGTTTTCGGCCGGCAAAGACTCGATCGTGTTACTTCGGTTGGCCGAGAAGGCGTTTCGTCCACTGCCACTGCCCTTTCCGGTGATGCACGTCGATACCGGTCACAATTTCGACGAGGTGATCAAATTTCGCGACCGCAGGGTCACCGGTGAGGGGCACAAACTGATTGTCGCGTCGGTGCAGGAATCGATCGACAATGGCCGCGTTCCCGATCCCGGCGCAGGAGCGTCGTGCAACCGCGCGCAGACCCGCACGCTGCTCGACGCGCTGGAGGCCGGTGGCTTCGACGCGGCCTTCGGGGGCGCTCGCCGCGACGAGGAACGGGCCCGCGCCAAGGAGCGGATCCTGAGCTTTCGCGACGAGTTCGGCCAGTGGGATCCCCGGGCTCAGCGCCCCGAGCCGTGGACGCTTTACAACGGCCGGATCAAAAAGGGTGAACAGGTGCGGGTGTTCCCGCTGAGCAACTGGACCGAGATCGACGTGTGGCGCTACATCGAGCTGGAAGGCCTTGAAATACCGTCGATTTACTACGCCCACGAGCGAGAAGTGTTCGAACGCGACGGTATTCTGCTGGCGGTGTCGGAGTACGCCGGTCCGCAAAACGGCGAAACCTCGGCAACGGAATGGGTGCGGTATCGCACCGTCGGCGACTTGACCATCACCGGTGCGGTGCGCTCCGAAGCCACCGACATCACCGGTGTCATTACCGAGATCTCTGCGGCGACCGTGTCCGAGCGCGGCGAAACGCGCGCCGACGACCGCACCTCGGCCGCCGCGATGGAAGACCGCAAGCGAGAGGGCTACTTCTGATGACCACCACCGAGAATTCCGCAAAGACCTTGCCCAAGGGAATCACCCGCCAGCTGCTGCGCATCACCACCGCGGGTTCGGTGGACGACGGCAAGAGCACCCTGATCGGTCGGCTCATGCACGACACCGACAGCCTGCCGCTGGATCACCTGGAAGCCGTGACCGACAAGGAGGGCGTGGCCGACCTCGCGGCGCTGTCCGACGGTCTGCGCGCCGAGCGCGAGCAGGGCATCACGATCGACGTCGCCTACCGATTCTTTTCCACCGAAGCGCGCAGCTACATCCTGGCCGACACCCCGGGTCACGAGCGCTACACCCGCAACATGTTCACCGGCGCGTCCAACGCGCACGTGGCGATCCTGCTGGTCGATGCGCGCGCCGGGGTGCTGCGTCAGACACGCCGCCATGCCCGGATCGCAAAGCTATTGGGCATCAAGCACTTTGTCGCCACGGTCAACAAGATCGACCTGATCGACTTCGACGAGGCCGGGTTCGCAGGCGTGCAAGACGAGCTGGGCCAGCTGGCGGCGCGGCTTGGCAACGTGGACATCGCAGCGATCCCGATCGCGGCCAAGCACGGGGACAATGTCGTGCACCGCTCCGACCGCACGCCGTGGTACGACGGCCCCACGTTGCTCGAGTACCTGGAAGGCGTCGAGTTGGCCGCGCCACAGGCCGAGGCGTCGCGGCTGCGGCTGCCGGTGCAGTGGGTGTCGCGGCCTACCGAAGATCAGCGCCGCCGCTACACCGGGCGGCTCGCGGCGGGCACGCTCAGCGTCGGCGACCCGGTGGTGTCACTGCCCGCAGGCACCCGATCGACGGTGACGGTGCTGGACACCCTCGACGAGGACCGGACGACAGGTGTTGCGCCGCTGTCAGTTTCGATCGAACTGGCCGATGACATCGACGTGGGCCGCGGCGACGTCTTCGTCAGCGGGGCCGAGGACGCGGTTGCGCCGGTGCTGGCCCGGGAACTCGACGCGACCGTCTGCTGGTTCATCGACACCCCGCTGCGGGCCGGCGACCGCCTGGCACTCAAGCAGACCACCAGGACGGTGCGGACGACCGTCCAGGAGCTGCACTCGCGGCTAGATCCCGAGACCCTCGATGAGCTCGATCAGCCAGTTGAGCTGACGCTCAACGACATCGGCACGGTGACCCTGCGAACCAGCTCGATCATCATCGCGGACCCTTACGCCGACAATCGCGACAGCGGCGCATTCATCCTGATCGACGAGACCACCAACGACACCGTCGGCGCCGGCACCATCATCGAGGCGCGGGAGGTCAAACCGGGTACCCACGCGCGCACCGACATCCGCTGGCACCCGTCGGCGCTGGACCGCAGCCACCGGTGGCGGGCCACCGGGCAGTCGGGAGCGACAATCTGGTTCACCGGCCTGCCCGCATCCGGCAAGTCGACGATCGCGGTGGCCGTGGAGCGCGCACTCGTCGAATCGGGGCGCACTGCATACCTGCTCGACGGTGACAATTTACGCCACGGCCTGTCCGACGACTTGGGCTTCTCCCCCGGCGACCGAACCGAAAACATCAGGCGCGTCGGCCATTTGACTCGACTGCTGGCCGACGCGGGCGTGGTCGCGCTGGCCTCGCTGGTGTCCCCACTCAGGTCGGACCGCGAGACCGCGCGCGCCCTCAACGATGCCGCCAAGCTGCCGTTCATCGAGGTGCACGTCGCCACCTCACTGGCAGAATGCGAAAAGCGGGACCCCAAAGGCCTCTACGCGCGTGCCCGCAGGGGGCGAGCTCAAGGGACTGACCGGCGTCGACGCACCCTACGAACCACCCGACAGCCCGACCTCGTACTCGAAAACACCAACGCCGACATCGACGAGCTCGCCGCTGCGGTCATCGAATTGCTCAACCAGCGCAGCCCACATCGGCCCAGCTAGATTCACCACGATCCAATCACTTGGTCTGCGGCGCCATGCACGCAAACATTCGTGCGTGAGTGATTGGCGAGAGCGGGTCGGCTCGGTAACGGTGGACTGCTGGGCGACGCTGGTCGCCGGTGTGATCACCGCGTTGGCGGTCGCCAATGCGCTTCCGAAAATTCCGTGGTGATCGCGTGAGCACCACCCGCATCGAGCCCGAAGAAACACTGGACGAACCGGCCTTCACCAGCAGACAGCCGCTGGACTACCTGCCCGGGATTCTGCTGCTGATCGCTGTCGGCCTGCTGGGCAAATACGCCCAGATCTGGTGGAACACGCTGGCCAAGCACGAACACTGGCGGGTGCCAGATATCGAATATGTTTTGTGGGCCATCGTGATTGGACTGCTCATCACCAACACCATCGGCCTACACCGGATATTTCGTCCGGGTGTGCAGACTTACGAATTCTGGCTCAAGGTCGGGATCGTGGTGCTGGGAGCGCGCTTTGTGCTCGGCGATGTCGCCAAGCTCGGCGCCATCAGCCTGGTCCAGATTCTGGTGGACATGACGATCGCAGGAACCGTCATCATCGTCGTTGCGCGGGCTTTCGGGTTGTCGGGCAAACTGGGCTCGCTGTTGGCGATCGGCACATCTATCTGCGGGGTATCGGCGATCGTGGCGGCCAAGGGCGCGATCCGTGCCCGCAACTCCGACGTCAGCTACGCCATCGCGGCAATCCTGGCACTGGGCGCGGTGTCGCTGTTTGTGTTGCCGCCGTTGGGACATGCCCTCGGGCTCACCGACCACGAGTTCGGTCTGTGGGCGGGCCTGTCCGTCGACAACACCGCCGAGACCACCGCCACCGGCTACCTGTTCTCCGACCATGCCGGCAAGCTCGCCGTGCTGGTCAAGTCGACCCGCAATGCGCTGATCGGATTTGTCGTCCTCGGTTTCGCGCTCTATTGGGCCGCTCGCGGACAGGCCGATGAAATCGCGCCCGGCGCAAAAGCCAAGGCGGCGTTCGTCTGGCAGAAATTTCCGAAGTTCGTGCTGGGCTTCCTGGCGGTGTCGGCGATCGCGACCGCCGGCTGGCTGACGAAGGGGCAAACCGCCAACCTGGCGAACGTGTCGAAGTGGGCGTTTCTGCTCACCTTCGCCGGCGTCGGGCTCAACACCGATTTCCGCCAAATCGCCCGCACCGGATGGCGACCGCTTGCCGTGGCTGTGATAGGACTCACAGTCGTCGCGTCGGTCTCGCTGGGCATCGTCCTGCTGACGTCACGCGTATTCCATTGGGGCGTAACCACCTAGACGCACCGGGGCGGAATACGCCCGTCCGCAGACCAGACGGTAACGTAACGGTCGTGCAGAATCGTCCACCGCCCAGCAGTACCGCCAGCGCGAGTTCACCTGGTTAGACGCCTAGGCAGCCGAATCCTGATATGTGGATCACCATTCTGGTAATGGCCTTCGCCATGAGCGTCGAGCCGTTCCGGATCGGCATGACGGTGCTGATGCTGAACCGCCCCAGGCCGATGCTGCAGCTGTTCGCGTTCCTCTGCGGCGGCTTCGCGATGGGCATGACAGTGGGCCTGGCCGTCGTGTTCGGCCTTCAGCGCAGGCTGCTCAATTCGTCGCACATCACGTTGCCGAAACTTCAAATCCTGATCGGGGGGATGGCGCTACTTGTCGCCATCGTGCTGAGTGCGCAGGTCGCGCTCCGGGGCAAGGTCGATCGCTTCAAACGCAGCGCCGCCGACGAGTCAGACGTCCGCGAGCATCACGGCTTGGGAAGGTTTTCCAGGCGGCTACTGCACGGACGTTCGCTGTGGGTGGCGGGGGTGGCTGGTCTCGGGATCGCGCTGCCGTCCGTGGATTACCTGGCGGCGCTGGCCGCCATCGTGGCCTCCGGCACTGCCGCCATGACACAGTTCGGCGCGCTGCTGATGTTTCATGTCGTGGCGTTCGCGCTGGTGGAGATCCCGCTGTTGGCCTACTTGATGGCGCCGCAGCAGACGCGTGCCTGGATGGTCGCGCTGCAGATCTGGATCCGGTCACGCCGGCGCGTCGAGGTCGCCAGCCTGCTGGCCGCTGCCGGGTGTGTCCTGATGTTCGCGGGCATGCGAAGTCTCTAAGCGGACACCGTCGGGCTTTGCCCTAGCGCGTCGCGGCGCACATACATTTCGGCGAGGAACTGCTCGACCGCCACCGCGGCATGTGCCGCGCGGGCGGAGCCGAAGATATCGAAAGCGTGCTGCGCCCATGGCAACTCGGCATAGACCACGGGCTGGCGGCTGACCTCGCGAAGTCGGGCCGTGAAGCTGCGGGCCTGTCCGACCGGAACCAACGAGTCGTTGGTGCCGTGCAGCACGAAAAACGGTGGAGCGTCTTGATGCACGTGGCTGATCGGCGAGGCCTGACGAAACGGCTCGGCGATGTCACCACGGCTCAGCTTGAATACATTTTTGGCCACCATCGGCGCCATCAGCGGCTGTATCGCATCGCCGGTCGTGCTGAAGTCGTAGACACCGTAGAACGGCACGGCCACATCCACCCGGGTGTCGGCATCCTCGAAGCCAGGCTGAAACCGGGGATCGTTGGCGGTCAACGCGGCCAGCGCAGTCAGATGCCCGCCCGCCGAGCCCCCGGTGAGCGCAATCCAGTCCGGATCGCCGCCGTACTCGGCGATGTGTTCCTTCGTCCACGCGATCGCGCGCTTGACGTCGACGATGTGATCGGGCCAAGTAGAGCGCGGGCTGAGCCGGTAGTTGATCGCGACGCAGATCCAGCCCAGTTCCGCCAAATGGCTCATCAACGGATGCGCCTGTCCGCGTTTGTTTCCCACCATCCAGGCGCCGCCGGGGATCTGCAGCAACACCGGAGCCCGGCCGTTGCGGTCGAGGTCGGGCCGTCGCCAGATGTCGAGATGGTTTCGCGAACCGAACTCCCCATAACTGATGTCGCCGTCATGCGCATAGTCGCGGTAGATCCGCAGCATGCGTGCCGCGCCCGGTTTCTTCGCGGTCGCGCCGCCGGGCGCGGGCCGCTTCCACAGGTCGCCCGATTCCGTGCGGCGGTTCGGACCCAAGCCGGCATCCAGCGCGGCCGTCAGCGGTTCGTTGGCCCGGTGCCCGAGCTGACGCAGGCCGAGCAGCCCCAATCCGGACACCGCCGTCAGCAGCCAACTAAATCGGCGCAGCCGTGGCGGCAGCCGGCGCGACAGCGCCCCCACCGCGGTGAGCTGGACACCGAGGGCTTAGGAGTGGAAGTTCGGAAGCTAGCACGCCATAGGTGAATGCGAACACCGAGCCGTATCCACCCTTGGACAACGGCCGATAGCCATTGGCGGTGAACGCGACACTCACAATGGACGCCAATAGGGCTCCCAAGCGCTTCACTACCGTCCTTTCCATTGCGCAAAGATTACGTGTCGCCGCTTTGCGATGCCCCGGGCCTGCCGGCTTCCGCCGGGTCCTCGATGATGTGATAGGCCGGGTCCAGCATCGATAGCGGCCGGTTGCCGGTCTGCTTGGGCTTGCCGATGATCCGCAGCAGCTGACCGGGCTGGATGTCGGCGCCGCCGTGGCCGGGCCGGAACGTAATGCCGATCTCGCCGCTGTGATCGCCGACGACGATCGCACGCAGCGTGCGCTTGCCCCTGGTGATGTCCTCGACTTCGTTGACCCGTCCTTCGAAGGTGGCGCGGTTTCCCGGAATCAGCCCCGCCACGGTGATCACCGAACGCGACGGGTCGGGATGCTCGTAGGCCTCGACGTCCTGATCTTCACCCCGGGCGACCCATTCGCCAAACTTTTCGAGTTCATGCGCGACTCGTTGCTCGAAGCGTTCCGGATATGCCTCCTCGATTCGCGTTTGGACGTCGTAAGGAACGATCGTCGCCGCGGCATCCGGAATCACGCTGACCGCCCGGGCTATCTTGTCCGCGGTGCGGTCGTGCAGTAGTCGGCCCATCCACGGGTTGTAGGTGCGGCGTGGCAACAGCACCGTCACATTGATGTCCCGATGTCCGTCGCGCGCCTTGGCGATAAACAGTTGCGAGGCCCGAATGATCCGCCGGTCCGGGCAATCCACGACTCGCAGCCGGGTGTCGAGTTCGAAGTGATCCCAACGTTTTCGTATTTGCCCGGCCAGTGCCGCGTCGACCATGAAGTGCACCGCGATCATTTCGTCGGCCCGCAGCCCTTTTCCGTAGCGCAGCGCTTCGACCACCGCCAGGTCCACCGAGTTCACGAACACAAACACCTTGTGTCGCGCGTACTTCACCAGATCGGGCCGGTCGGTGCGGAACATCTCGAGAATTGCTGCCTCCGCGCGGTATTCGCGATTCAAACGGATCAGCAGGAATACCAGCACCGGAAAGACGACAACGACCAGCCACGCCCCCTCGGTGAACTTGGCCACCGCGAAGATGCCGACCACGACCGTGGACAGGATTCCCGCGGAAAGGTTGATCGCCAACCGGCCTCGCCATCCGGGTTCCCGGTGCGTCAGATGGTATTTGGTCATGCCGTAACCGGCCATCGAAAATCCGGTGAACACGCCGATGGCGTAGAACGGGACCAGCGCATTGACCGAACCGCCGGTCACCACAAGCAATACCACCGACAGTGCGGTGAGCGCGATGATGCCATTCGAAAACACCAGTCGGTGACCACGTTTCATCAACTGCCGGGGCAGAAAGCGGTCTTCGGCCACGAAACTCGCCAGCGCCGGGAAACCGTTGAAACTGGTATTCGCGCCGGTGAACAAAATGGCCGCCGTTGCCGTCTGCACCAGAATGTAGAAGGTGTTCCCGATCACGCCGCTGCCGAAGACCGCGCGGGCGATCTGCGACAACACCGACGGATATTCACTCTTGTACGGCGTTGCGTGGGTGGCATACGCGAGATAGGCGACACCGGCCAGCAAGAGTCCGAGGACGGTCGCCATCGAGGTGAGTACTCGACGCGCGTTGGTGCCCTGCGGCTTTCGAAAGACGTCGACGGTATTGGAAATCGCCTCGACCCCCGTCAACGACGAGCCCCCGTTGGCGAAGGAGCGCAGCAACGTCAAAACTGTCGCGCCCATCACCAACCCGTCAGCCCGGTGAACCGGCACCGTTCCGGGCATCTGCGCGGGGTCGTAGACGGGTAGATCACCGAAGATCACCCGCGCGATGCCGACCACGATCATCAGGCCGACCATGACGATGAAGAAGTAGGTCGCCAGCGCAAACGGCAATCCCGCTTCCTTCAACCCGCGCAGGTTTGCAAAGCAGATGAACAACACCACACCCACCGTGATTTGCAGGCTATGCGGCCCCAACGACGGGATGGCCGACACCACCGCAACCGTCCCGGCCGCCGACTGCACCGCGACCGTGACCACGTAGTCGATCAACAGCGCGGCGGCGGCGACCTGGGCTACCCGCGGTCCGAAATTCTCCCGCGCCACGATGTAGGACCCGCCGGCGCGGGTGTAGGTCATCACGACCTGGCGGTACGACGCGGCGACCAACACCAGAATCAGCAGGATGACGCCGGTGATGGGAAGCAACAAGGCAAATGCTGCCAGCCCCGCCGCCGGCAGCAGTTCGATCAGGACCTGCTCGGGGCCATAGGCGGTCGAGGAGATCGCGTCGGGCGAAAGCGCGCCCAGCGCAACCGGATTCGACAGCCTTTCGCTTGACAGGCTCTCGGTGATCAGCGGCTTACCCAGAAAGAGGCGCTTGGCGATGTCCTCGATCGACAGCGGGATGCGCAGTTTGCTAGCCGAAGTTGTCACGACAACATTCCTTACCCCGAACGGTTGGGTAATGCCTTCGCTGCATTCTGCCGGTTTGTTCGATTTGCGGAAGACCCGATGCGGGATTTCCCTCAATCAGGACGCGGGTGGCGCGGTAAGCCGCTGCACCGTGGCGTCGATGCGCTCGTCGGTGGCGGTCAAGGCAACGCGCACATGCTGTCCACCGCGCGGGCCGTAGAACTCACCGGGCGCCACCAGGATGCCCCGGCCGGCCAACCACTCGACGCTGGCGCGAGAGGGCTCGCCGCGGGTGGCCCACAGATACAGTCCGGCTTCGGAATCGTCGATGGCAAAACCCGCAGCACGCAGGGCCGGCGCCAGGGCGACCCGGCGCCGCGCGTAGCACTCGCGCTGCACCTTTTCGTGATCGTCGTCGTCCAGAGCTGCCACCATGGCGGCCTGCACCGGCGTCGGCACAATCATCCCGGCGTGTTTGCGCACCGCCAGCAGCTCGGCGACCAGGCCGGCATCACCGGCGACAAAACCGGCCCGGTACCCCGCCAGCGACGAGCTCTTCGACAGCGAATGCACGGCCAGCAACCCGGTGTGGTCGCCGTCGCACACAGCGGGATGCAACACCGACAGCGGCTCCGCCTCCCAGCCCAGACCCAGGTAACACTCGTCGGAAGCCACCACGACGCCTCGTTGCCGCGCCCACCCGACGACCTTGCGTAGATGCTCAAGGCCCAGAACGCGTCCGGTCGGATTGCTCGGCGAGTTCAGGAAGACCAGTGCCGGGGACTGCGGCCCCAGTTGGGTCAGCGAGTCGGCACGCACCACCTGCGCGCCGGCCAGCCGGGCACCGACGTCATAGGTGGGATAGGCCAGCTCGGGAACGACGACCAAATCCGATTGGCCGAGGCCCAGCAGGGTCGGTAGCCAGGCGATGAGTTCCTTGGTGCCGATCACGGGCAATACGGCGGCCTCCGCCAGCGCGGTGACACCGAAGCGCCGGCCCAGGGCCGCGACCACCGATTCACGCAGCTGGGCAGTGCCGGCGGTGGCGGGGTATCCCGGCGCGGAACTAGCGGCCGCCAGCGCCTCTTGGATCACCGGCGCGACGGGGTCTACCGGAGTGCCGATGGACAAATCGACGAGGCCACCTGGATGAGTCCCGGCCAGCGCCTTCGCGTCGGCCAAGGTGTCCCACGGAAACTCCGGCAGGGACGCCGACACAGCCGGCCGGCCGGCCCTGGGGTCCTGCAGCACTGCTCCCCCTCAGTCTCCTTCGCCCTGCGGCGGCAGATCCTTGACCGCTTGCGGGTCGTTCTCGGTCATGCCGACCTTGGCCGCGCCCCCGGGCGACCCCAGCTCGACGAAGAAGTCGGCATTGATCTGTGTGTACTGGTTCCACTGTTCCGGCACATCGTCTTCGTAGTAGATTGCTTCGACCGGACACACCGGCTCGCAGGCCCCACAGTCCACACACTCGTCGGGGTGGATGAACAGCATGCGAGCGCCCTCATAGATGCAATCGACCGGGCATTCTTCGATACATGCCTTGTCTTTGATGTCGACGCAGGGTTCGGCGATCGTGTATGTCACGGACGTCTCCTCAACGTTTTCTCGATGTAGTGCTCAGTGGTGGGCTGCTGTTTGCCTCGCTGCGGTACTTCAGAGTCGCCACAAGCAAAGCTTTCAGTTACTGATACTAGACGTTGCACATACACGTCAACCACTGGCACGCCACGACGATTGCCCGGTTTCATACAGTCAGTCTCGCAGCCGCGCAGGTCGCCATACCCACAATTCGAACGCGTCGCCGCGATCGCCGAGCGGTAATTCCGCTGACGATTTCACCCATGTGACGAACGTCACTCGGACATTGATCTGCGGATAGTTACATTCGGGGCGTCGTCTCCGAATAACCGTGAAATAAAAGAACGCCCACAGCGGCTGGTAGCCTCGTCCGAGACGGCAGCCGCTCGGGCTGACCACGTAGCCGCCCCTTTGGGCGGTGCATTAATCCGGGGAAGGTGTCCAAGCATGATGACGCTGTCGTTAAGCAAACTGGCAGCCGCGATCGGTGGTGCCGCAGTGGCATTGAGCGCCGCCGCAGGCGTGGCATCGGCGGATCCCCTGGATCCGATCATTAACACCACCTGCAACTACGGGCAGGTCATGGCCGCGTTGAACGCGACGGATCCAGCAGCCGCCGCGCAGTTGAACGAGTCGCCGTTTGCGCAGAACTACATCCGGCAGTTCCTCGCCTCCCCGCCGCCCAAGCGCCAGCAGATGGCCGCCCAGATGCAGGGCATGCCGGCTGCCGCGAAGTACTTCAACACGATCCAGAACGTCGCGGTCGTCTGTAACAACTACTGAGCCCCAGCGGCGCAGCTCGCTCAGTAACCGCTGAGCAGTCACAGCAGTCGGCCCAGCGTTTGGGGCCCGACGCGCTGCAGATCCGAGACGGATCGGCGCAACGACGCTGTGCGTCGTCATCCACGGCTCGGCCAACCGCCCCTGCGCCGGCTTGTCGTCTCCAGTGGTGCGACGGGTCCAGGCCACGTCGGTATCCGCGGGAACCTCCTCGGCCGCGGGGCCCTCGCGCTCCTCGAAGCCGCGGCTCCTGACAGCTACGCGGCAAGCGGGCTGTAGGTGGTGGTCCGCTGACGCGCCGGGCGACCGATACCCTCGGCGATCGCGGACAACTCGGCCACACTCTTCGACGACCCGTATTCGGAGCCGGCCATCCGCGAGATGGTCTCCTCCATCAGCGTGCCGCCCAGGTCGTTGGCGCCGCCGTTGAGCATCACCTGCGTGCGCTCCACGCCGAGCTTGACCCAGCTGGTCTGGATGTGAGAGATGCGCCCGTGCAACATGATTCGCGCCAGAGCATGAACCGCCCGGTTGTCGCGATGGGTAGGCCCTGGACGCGCCGCGCCGGCCAGATACAGCGGCGAATTCTGATGCACGAACGGCAATGGCACAAACTCGGTGAAACCGCCTGTGCGGTCCTGGATTTCGCGCAGCACGTTCAGATGGGCGACCCAATGCCGTGGACTGTCGACGTGTCCGTACATCATCGTCGACGACGACCGCAGGCCTACTTCGTGCGCGGTGGTGACGATGTCGATCCACATCGAGCTGGGCAACTTGCCCTTGGTGAGCACCCAGCGCACTTCGTCGTCCAGAATCTCGGCGGCGGTGCCCGGGATGGACCCCAGCCCGGCCTCGCGCAGGCTGATCAGCCACTCGCGAACACTCAACCCGCTCTTGGTCACGCCGTTGGCGATCTCCATCGGGGAAAACGCGTGCACATGCATCGACGGAACCCGCGCTTTGACCGCGCGCACCAGGTCGGCGTACCCGGTGACCGGCAACTCGGGGTCGATCCCGCCCTGCATGCACACCTCGGTCGCACCTTCGACGTACGCCTCCCAGGCCCGGTCGGCGACGTCCTGAGCGGACAACGAAAACGCGTCAGCGTCACCCTTGCGCTGCGCGAACGCACAGAATCGGCATCCAGTGTAGCAGATGTTGGTGAAGTTGATGTTGCGGTTCACCACGAAGGTCACGTCGTCACCGACAGTGTCACGGCGCAGCGAATCCGCCAACGCGGCAACCGCTTCCAGAGCCGGACCCTCTGCCGTGGCCAGCGCCAGGTACTCGTCGTCGGTACAGGCGGCGGGGTTGCGCTCGGCCGAGCGCAGTGCGGCGAGCACGTCGGTGTCGATACGCGCAGGCGCCGCGGCGGCAATCTCGTGCACATGCGCGCGGATCGATTCCCAGTCGCCGAAAGCACTGTCGAGATCGCTGCGCGCCTCCCTGTTGCGGCCCTGGGTGTCGATCTCGGAATTGAGATCGACCCGACCGGTTGACTGCGCGTCGTCGGGTTCCTGCCAGGGCATGCCCACCGGCTTGACGTCGCGGGCCAGACCCGTCACCGGATCAGCCAGCGCAACAACATGACCCCGCACCCGCGGGTCGATCCACGCGGCGCCGGCCTGCACGTATTTGGGCTGCGCGGTCAACCGCTGGACCAAGTCGAATCCCGCTTCGGCCGTCACGGCGTCCAGCTCCTCCAACGCCGGCCACGGCCGTTCCGGGTTGACGTGGTCGGGCGTCAACGGTGAAACCCCGCCCCAGTCGTCGACCCCCGCAGCGACCAGCGCCAGGCATTCCTCGCCGGACACCAGATTCGGCGGCGCCTGGATACGCATGCCAGGGCCGAGCACCAGCCGCGCAACCGCCACCGTCGCCAGGTAATCCTCGAGCCCGGCGTCGGGAACACCGGCCATCGCGGTGTGTTGCTTAGCCCGGAAGTTCTGCACAATCACTTCTTGGACATGCCCGAATTCCTTGTGCGACTTACGAATCGCATGCAACGTATCGGCGCGTTCGGCCAGCGTCTCCCCGATGCCCACCAGCAGACCAGTGGTGAACGGAATCGACAACCGTCCCGCGTCGGTGAGCACTCGCAGCCGCACCACCGGGTCTTTGTCCGGGCTGCCGTAGTGCGGAAGCCCTTTCGTCTCGAACAGCCGCCGCGACGTCGTCTCGAGCATCATGCCCATCGACGGCGCCACCGGCTTGAGCCGCGACATCTCCGACCAGCTCATCACGCCCGGATTCAGGTGCGGCAGCAGCCCGGTTTCCTCCAGCACCCGGATCGCCATCGCGCGCACATAGGACAGCGTCGAATCGTAGCCGCGCTCATCGAGCCAGTCGCGCGCCTCCGGCCAGCGGTCCTCCGGCCGGTCACCGAGTGTGAATAGTGCTTCCTTGCAACCCAGTTCGGCGCCACGCCGGGCGATGTCGAGGATCTCGTCGGGCTCTAGATACATGCCGGCGCCCTGGCCACGCAGCTTGCCCGGCACGGTGACAAAGGTGCAGTAATGGCAGCTGTCCCGGCACAGATGAGTGACGGGGATAAACACCTTGCGCGAGTAGGTGATCGCCAGCCGGCCGCCGGCGCCACGCCGTTGCGCCGTCTCCAGACCCGCGTCGCGCACGCGCGCGGCGCTCGCACACAGGTCGACCAGGTCGGTACCGCGGGCAGTCATCGCCACGGCCGCCTCGTCGACATTGAGGGCGACACCGTCGCGGGCCCGGCGCAGCACGCGCCGCAACGCAGACGCGCTCGCCTTGGACGGAACGACAGGACTAGGAAGAGCGGTGGGCTCCTCGCCCGGAGTCAGCGGCACCTTGGTGTAACTTCCTCACGATCGAATTTCATCCGCGCGTCCCAACATTTAAATTCCGCCAACAATAGCGGGCGCCATATGCGCAACAGTAGCGCCAGACCGGTAGGCGTCAGCCGTAGTGGTGGCCGCGCCGCCACATCACCAGCACCGGCGGTGTCACCCCCAGCACGATCAGCACCAGTGCGCCGTAGGCCATCACGCCGCTACCTCCCAAAATGATGTCGTCGCCGGGGCCGCCCATGCTGATCACCGCCACGGTCAGCAACCACGTCCACAGCGGCAGCGCGGCCACCCGTGCCGACCCGGTCCATCGGCTGGCGGCCCAGACCAGGGCCGCGTTGACCAAACCACTGATCAATCCGCTGATCGGAAAAGGAATAGTGCCGATATAGCAGGGCAGCAGTAGAGCTCCGGCTAGTGCGGATAACGCCCCATCGACGGCCAAGAGTGCCAGCACCACGACGCGAATAGCAGGGTCTGTCGCGCCAGCGTCCTCGACGGCCGCGGCGCGGGGCTTGGTTTCGGTCAGGTCGGGACGCTGTCGACGTTCGACAGAATCGAGCCGATGACCCACTGCAGGCTGTCGAGTCGGTCCTGCCAGTGCTGCATGTTGGGGTCCAAGTCCGGGTCCATGCGAATTCCTTCCCCTGGCTGCCTCTTTCGCAGCCTACCGCGCGCCGGACTCGTTGAAACCGAGCCCCGCGAGCAGGTCGGCTTCCCAGCCGCGCTCATCGCGCTGCCCCGCGGAGCCGGCAACGAGAACGTAGTGCTCTTCGCCCAGGATCGGCAGCGCCATGTCGTTGGACAGGGCACAGACCCGCCCGGTCGGGCCGACGACCACCTGGGTGGCATGGGCGGCAAGAGCTGCCACTTTGGCGGCCAGGGCTTCCGGAGAGGCCTGCACGACGGCGTCGATTGCGTCGTCGGAATACCCGAAGTCGAATTCCTCTTGCGGGATCGTCCAGCCGGGCAGCAGATCGTCGCGATCCAGGGCGTGCCAGCCGGCCATGAACGCATTGGAGGCGAGCACTGTCCAGTAGAACTTCGGCACCACCCAGGGCTCCCCGGGATAGTCGGCCCCCTCGGGTCCGGGGCCGGCCGCCGCGACTGCCGCGGTGGTGACGGTGTGGGCCTGGATGTGGTCGGGATGCCCGTATCCGCCGTTGGGGTCGTAGGTGACGACGACGTGCGGACGCTGCCGGCGAATGATGGCGACCAGCGCCCCGACGGCCTCGCGTTCGTCGGCGTCGACGAATCGCCGATCGCGCCGCTTCTCGGTGCCCGCCATGCCCGAGTCGCGCCAGCGTCCCGCGCCGCCGAGGTAGACCGGTCCACCAATGCCCAGCGCCTGCAACGCCGCGGTGAGTTCGCCGATGCGGTAGCCGCCGAGTTGGTCCGCGCGATCAACCGCGAGCTCGGCCCAGCGATCGCCGATGACCTCGCCCTCCTCGCCGAGCGTGCAGGTCACGACGCTCACCTGTGCCCCGCGGGCGGCGTAGTACGCGATCGTGGCGCCGTTGCTCAGGCTCTCGTCGTCGGGATGTGCGTGGACGAACAACAGCCGCGGACTCTCAGGCATGGACGCACCCTACCCGCAGCCGACCCGGTAATCTGGGTCGTTGTATTGCACCCGGGCGCCCCAAATAGGAACGCCGACGGCTACTATCGGAAAATGTCGCAAGCCACCCAACCGGCGCCGAATGGCATCCGAAGTCGCCGGCGCGGCGAGGTTCTCCAACGCGCACTCTACGAGGCCACGCTGGCCGAGCTGGCCCAGGTCGGATACGGCGGACTGACGATGGAAGGCATCGCGGCACGCGCCCAGACCGGCAAGGCGGCACTGTACCGGCGCTGGTGCAGCAAGCATGACCTGGTGCATGCCGCGCTGGTTTTCGCGCTGCCCTCGGTGCCCGAGCCGCGCTCGGGCCGATCGGCCAGGGATGCCCTGCTGACGCTGTTCATCTCGCACCGCGATGTGCTGGCCGGCAAGACCCTGTTTCCCGGCCTCGACACCATCCATCAGCTCTTGCACGAGCCCGAAATGCGCATCATCTTCGCCGACGCCGTGGTGGCCCCGCGCTTGAAGATCGTCGACTCGATCCTGCAAACCGCGATCGAGGACGGCGACATCGACGCGGCCACGATCACCCCGCTGACCGCGCGAATCGGACCGGCGCTGATCAACCACCACTTCCTGCTGACCGGGGAACCGCCGAATCGGCGGGAACTGGCCCTGATCGTCGACACGGTGATCCCGCCACGAACTTCAGGGGCAGCGGCCGACCCGGTCTAGGGTCCGGTTTTCACCCATTGACCGGCGTCGCCGACGATGCCGACCGGCACCGCGCCGGAGAGGCTGACGTTCTGCACACTCGGACCCGCCCCGACGATCGTGGTGTCCTGCAGGATCGGCAACACGGTCGACATGTTCCATAGCCGCGGTTCCACCGCGGTGATCACGTCGCTGATGCTCTTGGTGCCGTCGAGGGCGGCATCGATGTTGGACTGCAGGCTGCGATCGCAGATCCCGGTGAGGTTCGACGGTGCCTGCACCAACGCGCCGGGCTCGGGCGGACGACTGGGCGCCGTCGGCATGGGCGTCATCGAGGTGCTGGCCGGCCCGGCCGGCGGGGTCGAGCCGGCGGGTGTGGACACCGGAGCGCTGGAAGGCGCAGTAGCGGTCGGTACCGTCGTCGTCTCCAGCGCCGGGCAGCCGTAGCGCGAAGCCAGCAGCGTCGCCAGGTTTCCGCCGGCCTGATGCCAGCCGACAATGGCGTCCACCTGGTTGTTGTTCAGCGCGTCGCGATACAGCACCACCGGGTCCAGCGCCGACACCGACGCGGCGATGCCGACGTTGCGCAACTGGTCGGCGGCGGTGTTGGCCACCGCCGCCGACGTCGGGTCGTTCGACGCCACCCCGATCACCAGCGACAGCTGCTTGCCGTCCTTGCTGATCCGGCCGCGGACCACTTCCGACGGCCCGGTACTCGTCGGGGTGCTCGTGGAATCCGGCGTTGGTGAGGCCGACGTGCTGTTCTCGATCTGGTACCCGGCCGCTGAAAACAGCGCCAGGGCCGCCTGTTTGGTGATCGCGGGTGGTGCGGTCGGTTCGTAGCCGGGGTCACTGGGTGCCCGGATCTGGGCCTGGTCCAGCGAGATCGTGTTGTCGCTGCCGGCACCCACGGAGGCGAGCAGGTCGACATCGAGCAATCCCAAAACCGCCTTGCGGACCTGCGCGTCGGCCAGCTTGGGCTGGTTGGCGCGCAGCGTCAGCTGCATGACCCGCGGTGTCATGATCCGGGCGGTCCGCACGTCGGGGATGGCCGATAGCTGAGCGAAGGACGCCGAGCCGCCGTGCACCTGGGCCACCTGAGTGTCGCCGTTGCGTACCGAGTCGGCCAACGCCGCCGGCGAGCCGGCCCGGCGGAATTGGATCAGAGCTGGTTTGGCGGGCGGTCCCCAATAGCGGTCATTGCGGGCGATCAGGATCTCGTCGCGCTGCGGGTCGATGTTCTCCACCCGGAATTGCCCGCCGGTGACCGTCAGCGACCGGACCAGCCCGGCGGCGAAGCCCCCCGGCACATCCTTGACGATGTGCGCCGGCAGGAGATCGCGGAACAGTTCCTTCCATGCCGGATACGGTTGCGCGAAGCTGACGACGGCCTGCTTGCCGCCCTCGAGTGACTGCACGCCGGTGATCAGGTCGTAGCCGGCCGGATCGACCACCCCGGGTTGGGTGACCATCTGATGCCACAGGTACCAGAAGTCGTCGGCGCCGATCGGGGCGTTGTCGGTCCACTGCGCTTCGGGCCGGATCTTGTAGGTCACCGTGAACGGGTTCTGATTGGTCACCTCGGCGGACACCAACAGGGTCGGGTCCATCTCCCACCGCGAACCCGTGGGCGTGTTGGGATCGGGCACCGGCCGAAATGCGCTGGGCAACACCAGGGCACTGATCGCGGCGTTCACCGGCGACAGATCGGACAGCAGATGCGGGTTGAACCCGGCGCCGATCGAGTCGATGCCCATGATGATCTGGGTAATCCGTTGCGGTGGCGGCGGCGCGTTGTGCGGCGTATCCGTGCTTTGCGGCGCCGGCGGCGGGCTCACGGTACAAGCCGCCAGCGTCAGGCCCACCAACGCGAGCAGCATGCCGGCCATCACCAAAATGTGGCGGGCTCGGTGCAGCACGACCATCAGGGTATCGACCGCCTGCCCGGCGGCTTTGCGACTCCTGCGGGCCAACGGCAGCAACAAGCTAGCCCCGAGCCTTGGCTCGTGCCTTGCTGCGCGCTCGGGAGGTGGCGTCCAGCTCGACCTTGCGGACTCGCACGATCTCCGGAGTCACCTCGACGCATTCGTCGTTCGCACAGAATTCCATGGCCTGCTCCAAGTCGAGCTGAAGTGGCTTGGCCAACGTCTCGAAGACATCGGCGGTCGAAGACCGCATGTTGGTCAGTTTCTTTTCGCGGGTGACGTTGACGTCGAGGTCTTCGGCGCGCGGGTTGATCCCGACGACCTGGCCCTCGTAGGTGTCATCGCCGGGCTCGACGAAGAACTGCCCGCGATCAGACAGCTGGATCATCGCGAACGGCGTGACCGAACCGGTCCGGTCGGACACCAGCGACCCCGTGTGCCGGGCCCGGATCTCGCCGGCCCAAGGGCGGTAGCCGTCGAAGACGGCATTGGCGATGCCGGTGCCGCGGGTGAGGGTGAGGAAGTCGGTGCGAAAACCGATCAGCCCACGGCTGGGCACGATGAAGTCCATCCGGACCCAGCCGGCCGCGTGGTTGGCCATCTCCTCCATGCGGCCCTTGCGGGCGGCCATCAACTGGGTGATGGCGCCGACGAACTCGTCGGGACAGTCGATCGTCATCGCCTCGAACGGTTCGTGCAGTTTGCCGTCGACCGTCCTGGTGACCACCTGGGGCTTGCCGACGGTGAGCTCGAATCCCTCCCGGCGCATCTGCTCGACCAGCACCGCCAGGGCGAGCTCACCGCGGCCCTGCACCTCCCACGCGTCGGGCCGGTCGATGTCGACGACCTTGATCGACACATTGCCGACCAGTTCGGTGTCCAGCCGCGACTTCACCATCCGGGCGGTCAGCTTGTGTCCGGACACCTTGCCCGCCAGCGGGGACGTGTTGGTGCCGACGGTCACCGAGATGGCGGGCTCGTCGACGGTGATGCGCGGCAGCGCGTGCGCGTGGTCCGGGTCGGCGAGGGTGTCGCCGATCATGATCTCGGGCAGACCCGCGACGGCGACGATATCGCCCGCGACGGCCTCGTCGGTCGACGTGCGCTCCACGCCCTCGGTGACGAGCAGTTCGGTGATCTTGGCGTTGGTGATGACCGGATGGCCGTCCACTTCACGCATCCAGGCGACCTGCTGACCCTTGCGGATCCGGCCCTTGTAAATGCGGATGAGTGCGAGCCTGCCCAGGAAGGCCGACGCGTCGAGGTTGGTCACCAGCGCCTGCAGCGGGGCCTCGGGGTCACCCTGCGGCGGCGGGATGTTCTCCAGCAGCACGTCGAACAGCGGGTCGAGGTTGCTGCCGTCGGGGTTCTCACCGTTGGCGGGTTCGGTGATGCTGGCGATTCCCGCGCGACCGGACGCGTACAGCGTCGGCAGTCCGAGCGCGTCCTCCGCGGCCCTCTGGGCCTCGGTATCCAGGTCGGAGGCGACGTCGAGCAACAGGTCGTGGCTCTCGGAGACGACCTCGGCGATGCGCGCATCGGGCCGGTCGGTCTTGTTCACCACCAAGATGACGGGCAGATGCGCGGCCAACGCCTTGCGCAGCACGAATCGGGTCTGAGGCAGCGGCCCCTCGGACGCATCCACCAGGAGCAGCACACCGTCGACCATGGATAGCCCACGTTCCACCTCGCCACCGAAGTCGGCGTGCCCAGGCGTGTCGATGACGTTGATCACCGTCACGCTGCCGTCCGGGTTCTTGCGGTGGACGGCGGTGTTCTTGGCCAGGATGGTGATGCCTTTTTCCTTCTCCAGGTCACCGGAGTCCATCAGTCGTTCGACGGTGTCGTCGCCACGGTGGGTCAGGGCACCGGACTGTCGGAGCATCGCGTCGACCAGCGTCGTCTTGCCGTGGTCGACGTGGGCGACGATGGCTACATTGCGGAATGGCACGTCGGTGATTCTGGCAGCGGGCGCCACGGATAGCGAACTGGCAGCTAGGGGGAGGGAGGCGCTACTAGGTGCCCGTGCTCTGCAGAGCCTGATTTCCACCGCGGCGTTTGGCCGCATACATCGCGTTATCGGCGAGGACAACGAGCCTTCGACGAGATCGCCCCCATCGCTCGTGCACAGCCGGTGCAGTTCGGCGCGAGCGGTGCCGATGCTGGCCGTGATGCCGGACGGATGTTCGGCGATCGCCGTGCAGATCCGTGCAGCAAGTGGCGCGACATCGGCGGTCGCGCAGGTCAGCGCGATGAGAAATTCCTCGCCGCCGGCGCGGCAAATGATTGCGTCGGCAGGAGCGTGATCGCGCAGTAGCCCGGCCACTACTTGCAGTAGGCGATCGCCGGCTACGTGACCGCTGGTGTCGTTGATGCGCTTGAAATCATCGAGATCCGCCATCATCACCGCGAGATGGGTGTGCGCGGCGGCGTGGTGGTTCAGCCGGTCGTCAACCGATTCGGCGAAGGCCCGTCGATTCAACAGACCGGTGAGCGGATCTTGCTCGGCACGCTGCACGTACGTCGCCGTCGCTTGCGTCATGCCCCAGATGATGAGCGGCACAGACAGATTCGGATAGCAGATCAACCAGAACGCCGCGGCCGCGGTGGCGAGATCGGCTACGTCGGCCAACCGCAGCGCTGCCATCGCCGCAGCCGTGGCGACGACCACACCGTTGAGCATTAGCAAGCGTGGACTGTGAAACAGCGCGAGGTAACCTCCGTTGACCACGAGTGCAGCACCTGCCAGCGCAGCAAACGTCGCACGGGGCTGAACAACACTCCAGCCACCGGTGGACAACATGCCCAAATGCGCGGCTATGCGGGATTGCCGCCGCGTAGGCCAGTGCCTCAGCCAGAAGACGACCGCTCCCAGGGCGACCACGACGGTCAGTGCGCCGACGATGGCGCTTGTTGCGCTGGGCCGGTGTTGCGTGGCTAACACGGTGAGCGGTACCCACACGGCAGACGCGGAGACGATCGCCAGGATCACCTGCGCCGGTCGAATCAGGTCGCGCTTGCGCAGAAATGTCGTCACCCAGTCGAAGTCGTCACCCAGTCGAACTGGTCGGGCTGGTTCCACCAGGACGTCAGCCGCGGCATCGGTGAGATGACCTTCGCATCGCGGACGGAATGATCAGGATTGACAATTGTGTAGCAACGTAGCAAACGGTAGGTCAAGGGTTGGGCGCTGACAACAGTGCCCGTCCGCCCTACCAGCCGCGCCGCCGCGGTGCGGAACCGACCAATTGGTGTTTGTCCGCCACGTCGCGGCTGCGGTACACAATGTAGGGCCGGAACAGGTAGCCGATCGGTGCGCTGAACGCGTGCACCAGCCGCGTGAACGGCCACAAGGCGAATAACGCGAGCGCGAGGAAGACGTGGATCTGGTAATAGAACGCCGCGTGGGCCATCAGGTCTCCCCGGGGGTCGAGGATCCAGATCGACCGGAACCAGACCGACACTTTCTGCCGGTAGTCGTGCAGCTCACCGAAATGCGTGGCGCCGGCCAGAGTGCAGCACATCCCCGCCACCAGTGCGCACGCCAGCACCAGGTACATCAGCTTGTCGTTTCGGGTGGTGGCCATGAACACCGGCCCGTAGGTGCGCCGCCGGTAGATCAGCAACCCGATGCCGGTGATGGCCGCAAAGCCCGCCGGCACGCCAAGTAGCAGCGCCTGCAGGTGGTACAGGTGATCGCTCACTCCGAGTACTTCAGTCCAGGACTCCGGAACGAACAAACCGATGACGTGACCAATGATCACCATCAGGCTGCCGAAGTGGAACAGCGGGCTGCCGATTGACAGCAGCTTTGACTCATAGATCTGCGACGAGCGAGTGGTCCAGCCGAACTTGTCGTAGCGATACCGCCACCAGGTGCCGACAGCCGCGATCGCCAGCACGACGTAAGGCGCGTCGTCCCAGAAGATTTCGACCAATTTCATGTGCACCGGTATCACCCTTCCAGACTGCGCTTCGGCGGGACGGTCAGGGTAAATGGTTGCAGCCCAACGGCTTCTGCAGGCGGGCCGGCATTGGCGAGCCGTTCGGCCCGGCGCGCCTCCTGGTCGGTCGCGACGGGCAGGGTCGCACAGACCGCCGCGATGGCATGGGCGTAAGGCGACCTGGCATCCGCCAGGGCACCCGACAACACGTCGATCGGCACCCGGTGCTCGATCAGTAATCGCCGGCCGATCTCGGGGTTGACGGTAGCGGCGAATTCCAGCACCACGGGCAGGTGGTCCGGCGCCTCGGCCCGCGGCGGTGCGACGCCGGCATCGCGATAGGCGTTGGCGAACACCAGCATCTCGTTGCCGCGGTTACGGGTGTCTCCCGCGGTCCAGTACGTCAGATACATCGTGGCCCGCCGCCGCATGTCGAAGGTTTCGACGTAGTTCGTCGCGGCGGCCATCGGATCGAACGCGCTTAGCGCCGTGAGCGTTTGGCCAAGAAGCTCGGCTACCGTCCCGCTGGTGTGGTCCACCAGTTCACCGACGGTGTCCAGACGTCCGGCGTGCCCGTCGTCGGGATAGGCCAGCAGCAGGGACGCCGCCTGCCAGACCAGCCGGTCATGGATCATGCCGCGGCGTTCCCGGGCGCGGGTCAGCAGCCTCATCGTTTCGCCGAGCCCGGCTCGGGGAACATGCCAGCGGGCGCGCCGCTGCCGTCCCAGTTGAGCAGGTTCACCCGGGAGCCGCGATGGCCGCCCGATGTCGGTTCCTGCCCACGCTGGCGCTGTTGCAGCGCGTGAAAGGTCTCCACGGCAACCGGCACCGGCGCTCCGCTGCCCTCGCCGAACGGGCCGTGTTCGTACATGCCCGGCCCGTCGTCGTACGACAACGAGCACCCCATCTCGTCTGCCATCGCAGCGGCCGGCAGATCTGCCGCGTAAGCCGTCGGAATGACATAGCGCTCTTCGTATTTCGCGATGGCCAACAGCCGGTACATCTCGTATATCTGCTCTTCGGTCATGCCGACGGCGTGCGGGATGTCCGGTTGGGTTTCGCGGCCCAGGTTGATGTCGCGCATGTAGGACCGCATCGCGGCCAACCGCTTCAGCACGCCTGCAACAACTTCGGTGTCACCGGCGGTGAACAACTCGGCCAAGTATTGGATCGGGATGCGCAACGCCTCCAGCGCTCCGAACAGATTGCCCAGATCCTCGCCATCGTGCCCGTCGTGGCTGACCGCGTCGACCACCGGCGACAGCGGCGGTATATACCAAACCATCGGCATGGTCCGGTATTCCGGGTGCAGCGGGAGCGCCACCCGGTAGGTGTTGATCAGGGCGTACACCGGTGACCGCTGTGCGGCCTCGATCCAGTCGTCGGCGATGCCCTCCGCCCGTGCGCCGGCGATCACCTCGGGGTCGTTAGGGTCCAAGAGGATCTGGCGCTGCGCCTCGTACAGGTCGGTGTCGTTTTCCACCGATGCCGCCTCGAGCACCCTGTCAACGTCGTAGAGCACCAGCCCCAGATAGCGCAACCGGCCCACACAGGTTTCCGAGCACACCGTGGGCAGCCCGACCTCGATGCGCGGATAGCACAGCGTGCACTTCTCGGCTTTGCCGGTCTTGTGGTTGAAATAGACCTTCTTGTAAGGACATCCGGACACACACATCCGCCAGCCGCGGCAGCGGTCCTGGTCGACGAGCACGATGCCATCCTCGGAGCGCTTGTACATCGCCCCCGACGGGCACGACGCCACGCACGACGGGTTCAGGCAGTGCTCGCAGATCCGCGGCAGGTAGAACATGAAGGTCTCGTCGAGCTTCAGCGTGATCTCTTCGCTGATCTTCTTCAAAATCGGGTCGTTGGGCAGGATCTCGGGCGAACCGGCCAGATTGTCGTCCCAGTTGGAGCCCCACGAGACCTTCATCTGCTTGCCGCTGATCAGGCTTCGGGGTGCTGCCGTCGGGAAGGTGTCGCCGGCCGGTGCCTGGGTCAGGTTCTCGTAGTCGTAGGTCCACGGCTCGTAGTAGTCGCCGATGGTGGGCAACCTGGGATTTGCGAAGATCCGCAGCAACTTCTGCAGCCGGCCACCGTCGCGCAGCCGAAGCCGGCCCTTCTTGTCCCGGATCCACCCCCCCGCGCCAGCGGTCCTGGTCCTCGTAGGTGCGCGGATAGCCCACGCCGGGACGGGTTTCGACGTTGTTGAACCACACGTACTCGGTTCCGGGCCGGTTGGTCCAGGCCTGTTTGCAGGTCACCGAACAGGTGTGGCACCCGATGCATTTGTCGAGGTTCATCACCATCGCCATTTGCGCCATGACCTTCATTAGTAGGTCACCTCCTGGCTGCGGCGGCGTACCGGTCACCTCGTCGCGCTGGTTGCCGGTGGGCCCCAGGTAGTTGAACGCGAATGCGTGCTGGCCGTAGCCACCGGCCAAGTGGCTGGGCTTTATTCGCACCCGGGTCAACGCGTTGTGATTGCCGCCGCGCTTGTTGTTGGTCTCGGTGCGCGGAGTGTCCACCGTGCGTTCCTGCACGTGGTAGACGAACACCACGCCGTCGGGCATGCGGTGCGAGACGATCGCCCGGCACACATAGATGCCGTTGGCATTCACCGCCTCGACCCAATCATTGTCGTGCACTTGGATTTTCGCCGCCTCTGCCGGGCTCATCCACATGGTCGGACCGCCGCGAGACAACGACAACATGTACAGGTTGTCCTGGTAGGTCGAGTGGAACGACCACTTCGAATGCGGCGTCAAATACCGCACGGTGAGCCCGATTCCGTCGTACCCGAGCTCGGGCTGGTTGAACAGCCGCGCCATGTCCAGCGGCGGCCGGTACACGGGCAACTATTCGCCGAGCTCCTCGATCCAGTCGTGGGCAAGGTAGAAGTGCATGCGCCCGGTCAAGGTGTGGAACGGCTTGAGGTGCTCGATGTTGATCGTGAACGGGGCGTAGCGGCGGCCGCCGGTCTCGCTGCCGGACCATTCCGGGCTGGTGATCACCGGGACGGGGCGCGCCTGGGTGTCGGCGTAGGTGATGCGCTTCTCTTCGCTGCCCTCGGCCAGATGCGCGAGCCGTTGCCCGGTGCGCTTCTCCAGCTCGAGGAAACCCTCGACCGCCAGCCGGCCGTTGCAGGTCCCGGACAAGGCGAGTATCACATCGGCCATCCGCTCGGCCGTGGTGATCGCCGGACGGCCCGCGGCCACACCGGAATTCATCACCCCGAACTTGGCGGCCAACTCGTCGACCTCGCGGAACGGATGGACGGTGTAGCCCTTGACGGTCACCCCGAACTTGTCGACGAGCGGCCCTAGGGTGACCCATTTGTCGTGGATCGCGGTGTAGTCACGCTCCACCACGGTGAGCCTGCTCATCGTCCGGCCTGGCACCGGGACCTCACCGCTGTGCAGCCAATCGCGTTCTACACCATCCGGATACGCCATCTCATCCGGGCTGTCGTGCTGTAGGGCGGTCAACACGACATCGCGGCGAGTGCCCAGGTGCCGCTGTGCCATCGCGCTGAAAGCGCGCGCGATGGTGGCGAATGCATCGAAGTCCTAACGGGTTTCCCATGGCGGGTCGATCGCCGGACTGAACGCGTGCACGTACGGGTGCATGTCGGTGCTGGACAGATCGTTCTTCTCATACCAGGTCGCTGCGGGCAACACCACGTCGGACACCAACGTCGTCGATGTCATCCGGAAGTCGATCGACATCATCAAGTCGAGCTTGCCCTCGGGAATTTCGGCATCCCAGTTGACGTCTTTGGGCCGCACGCCATGCGCCGGGGGATCGGATTGCACGTTGGAGTCGGTGCCCAGCAGATGCTTCAGGAAATACTCGCCGCCCTTGCCCGAGGAGCCGATCAGGTTGGACCGCCAGACGGTGAGCACCCGCGGCCAGTTGACGGGGTTGTCGGGATCGGTGATCGAAAGTTTCAGCTTGCGCTGGGCGAGTTGTTCGGCGACGTAGTCGGCGACGTCGCGCCCGTCGGCGTCCGCCTCGTCGGCGACGTCCAGACTGGATCGGTCGAACTGCGGATAGAACGGACTCCAGCCCATCGCCGATGCGGAAGCCAGCAGGTCGATCGTGTGCTTGTCGTCGAACTTGCCGCTGCCCAGCGGGCTGGCCAGTTTGTCCGCCCCATAGCCGTCATAGCGCCATTGGTCGGTGTGCGCATACCAGTAAGACGCGCCGGGTACCTGCCGCGGCGGACGCGACCAGTCGCTGGCGTTCGCCATGGTCTGCCATCCGGTCAGCGGCCGCACCTTTTCCTGACCGACGTAGTGGGCCCACCCACCGCCGTTGCGTCCCATCGACCCGGTCAGCATCAGCAGCGCCAGCACCGAACGGTAGATCACGTCGCTGTGGAACCAGTGGCAGATTCCGCCACCCATGATTACCATGGACCGGCCGCCGGATTCCTCTGCGTTGCGGGCGAATTCCTTGGCGACCCGGATGGCTTGCGCGGCCGGAACGCCGGTGATCGATTCCTGCCAGGCCGGCGTGTTCTGCTGGGAGGGATCGTCATAGCCGGTAGGCCATTCCCCGGGTAGGCCCTCGCGCTGGACCGCGTAATTTGCCAGCATCAGGTCAAACACCGTGCAGACCAGATGCTTGCCGACCCGGCGCACCGGTACGCCACGACGCGCGCTTTCGCTGTGGCCGTCGATCGTGTCGAAACTGGGCAGTTCAACCAGTGCGGTGCCACCTTCACCGTCGCCACCGGCGGTGCGTTCGACGCTCAGCGCCGGTATCAGCGGGCCCAAGTCGAGGTTCCACTTTCCGACGCCGTCGTCGCCATAGCGGAATCCCAGCGATCCGTGCGGCACGACGACGCGGTCGGTGACCTCGTCGAGCAGTGCGGGTTTGAACGCCGAGTTCTCGACTCCCTCGCCGATATCGGCCGCGGTCAGAAACTTTCCCGGCACCAGCGTGTCGCCGCGCTTGTCGAGCTTGATCAGAAACGGTAAGTCGGTGTAGCGGCGGGTGTAATCGACGAAGAACGGAACCTGTTTTCGCACATAGCATTCCGTCAAAATGACGTGGCCCATTGCCATGGCAAGCGCCGCGTCGGTACCTGCGGCGCAGCGCATCCACTCGTCGGCGAACTTGGTGTTGTCAGCGTAATCAGGGCTTACCACAACAACTTTGGCACCGCGGTAGCGCGCTTCGGCCATCCAGTGTGCGTCGGGCGTCCGGGTGATCGGGACGTTGGAGCCCCACATCATCAGATACGACGCGTCCCACCAGTCGCCGGATTCGGGCACATCGGTCTGGTCGCCGAACACCTGCGGCGACGCCACCGGCAGGTCGGCGTACCAGTCGTAGAACGACGTCATCACGCCGCCCAGCAGTGAAACGAATCGCGATCCCGCGGCATGGCTGACCATCGACATCGCCGGGATCGGTGTGAAGCCGGCGACGCGGTCCGGACCGTAGGTCTTGATGGTGTGCACGTGGGCCGCGGCGATCATCTCGCTGGCCTCGGCCCAGGTCGCCCGGACCAGCCCGCCCTTGCCGCGGGCCTGCTGGTAGCGGCGCCGCCGCTCGGGGTCGGCCTGGATGTCGGCCCAGGCCAGCACGGGGTCACCGAGCCGCGCTTTGACTTCGCGGTACATCTCGACCAACACACCGCGGGCATACGGATAGCGCACTCGGGTGGGCGAATAGCTGTACCAGGAGAACGAGGCGCCACGGGGACAGCCACGCGGCTCGTATTCGGGCCGGTCCGGGCCCACGGACGGATAGTCGGTCTGCTGGGTCTCCCAGGTGATGATCCCGTCCTTGACGTAGATCTTCCAGGAACACGATCCCGTGCAGTTGACCCCGTGCGTCGAGCGCACCACCTTGTCGTGGCTCCATCGGTCGCGGTAGAAGACGTCGCCTTCACGGCCGCCTTGCCGGGTGACCGTGCGCAGATCAGCGGAGAACTCACCGGGCGTGAAGAACCGCCCGCTGCGTCCCAATAGCTCCTCGAGCGGCCCTCCGACGTGCGGTGTGACAGTCAAGCGGTAACCCTCCCTACTCGTCGATGCCGCGCCGCGGGGCTCGGTTCGCGGCGATAGCCACAGGGGAGGCGCGCGAAATCCGGCGCGGGGGGCCGAGACCAGGCCGTTCGGCGAACACTCGGGGTCGATACCGGCATGCGATTCCAGTTCAGAACCTAGCGAAATAGTGACCGTTGATAACAGTTAACTACGCACACCTTCAACGAGGCTGTGGAACGGCTGACTGTCGTCTGTGGGACTGTCAGCAGTCGGCTGTGAGCGCGCGGGCCAGGTCCTTCAGCCATCCGCGATCGGCGGGCACCCAGTCGACGTCGGGCAATTCGGCCGCCGTCACCCAGCGCAGCGCCCGGTGGTCGTGCGCGTGCGGTTCGCCGGCAACCAGGCGCACCCGGTACGCCCGTAGCGTCGTGGTGTCATTCAGCGAGATGTCGTCGCCAAGCCGGTCCCCCACCACGACATCACCGTCCTCGAGGCCCAACTCCTCGGCCAGCTCACGGGCCAGGGCCGCAGGCTCGGTTTCGCCGGACGCGACCTTACCGCCGGGAAGTTCCCAGCGACCGGCCAATTCCGGTGGCCGCACGCGTTGTGCCACCAGCACGGTGGAGCCGCGGATGACGGCTCCGGCCACGACGATCTGAGCCGACATGCCCGGGTCAGCCTCCCACTGCGCCGCGCACCGCTTCGACGAATGCGCGCAGGTCGCATTCGCCATTCCCCAAGCGCGCCGGCCAGTGCGTCAGCCGCAGGTCCGTGACGCCCGCTTTCGCCTGCGCCGCCGCATCCGCGGCGGCGGCGGCCAGATCCGGGCGGTCATCCGCGTCGGCCTTCACCCGAAGTGAGCCGCTGACACCGAAGCCGTGCGGGTCGCCACCGGCACGTTCGACCGCCGCACGCATCCGCTCGATGCCGTCGGCGATGTCGCGGGCGTCCTGTCCCCAAGGGATCCAACACTTTCCGAACCGCGCGAGCCTGCGGGCGACGGCACGATTGACCGTCCCGCTGACCCAGATCGGCACTCCGCCGGGCTGGACGGGTTTGGGCATCTGGTGTATCCGATCGAAGGTCAACTCTGGCGAGGAGTAGCTCACCTCGTTCTCCCGCCACAACCGCGTGCACACCTCGAGTGTCTGATCCAGGATTGGCCCGCGCTTGTCGAAATCGACTCCGGCCGCGTCGTATTCCTCACGCTGCCAACCGACACCCACCCCGAGATCGACACGGCCACCTGACAGAACATCCACGGTGGCAACGGTTTTGGCGAGAACTGCGGCGGGACGCAACGCAGCGAGCAGGATGTTGGTGCCCAACCGGATGCGCTCGGTGCGCGCCGCGAGATAGGTCAAGACCGTGAGCGGCTCCAGCCAAAGTCCGTCCGGACCGGTGGGCTGACGCCCGCCGGCCGTTCCGCCCACCCCGGGATCCGCGTATGCGTCGATATTCATGCCGAACGCGATGTGCTCGGAAACCAGGACGCGGTCGAACCCGGAGTTCTCCAGCACCTGCGCCCAGTCAGTGAGGTGTGCCCAGCTGTCCGGCGCCTCCGCCGAGTAGGAGGGGATTCCCATCGAAAGCTGTATCGAGGCCATTGCCGCAGGCTAACCGATCGGCACCGGCCGATCGGTGGCCGCATCGACGGGGTCTACTTGCGCAGCGTGAACTGGTTGACGTCGATGTAGCCCGTCCGGAACGCGTCGGCGCAACCGGTCAGGTACTTCATGTACCGCTGGTAGACCTCTTCGGACTGAACCTCGACGGCCTCGCCGTGGCGTGCCTGTAAGGCCTCGGCCCAGTGGTCGAGCGTCCTGGCGTAGTGCAGCCGCAGCGACTGCCGGCGCGCCAGGTTGAAGCCCATTTTCGACGCGTGGAACTCCACCATCTCGATCGGCGGCAACTGGCCGCCGGGGAAGATCTCGGTGCCGATGAAGTCGGTGAAGCTGGCCACGTCTTCGGTCATCGGCAAGCCGTGCTCGACCATCTGTTGCGGGGTCAGCATCGTGATCGTGTGCAGCAGCATCGCCCCGTCATCGGGCAGGACGCGATAGGCCTTGTCGAAAAAATCGTCGTAACGGTCGTACCCGAAGTGCTCAAACGCGCCGATGGAGACGATCCGGTCGACGGACTCGTCGAACTGCTCCCAGCCCTGCAATAGCACCTGCCTGCTGCGCGCGGTGTCCATCGTGTCGAAGATCTTCTGCACGTGGGCGGCCTGGTGTTCGGACAAGGTCAACCCGATGACGTTCACGTCATACTTCTCGAGCGCACGGCGCATCGTGCTGCCCCAGCCGCAGCCGACCTCGAGCAGCGTCATCCCAGCGCGCAGACCCAGCTTGCCCAGCGACAGGTCGATCTTGCGGATCTGCGCCTCTTCCAGCGAAATGTCTCGCAGGCGATCCCAGTACGCGCAGCTATAGGTCATAGTGGGGTCGAGGAAAAGCCGGAAGAAGTCGTCAGACAGGTCGTAGTGCGCCTGCACCTCTTCGAAGTGCGGCGTCAGTTTTTCTGTCATGGCGGCCCCCCGCCTTTCTGGACTCTGGGCCATTCAACTGATTCACGACGTGGCCCATTCTCTGGTTCAACCAACGGCGCCCCCGAAAACGCCCGAGTCAACTCCAGGATGCTCGGTGGCCCCCGGCCCCGCAACGCGTGTGCTCGGCCGCTGCCGGTCGGCCGCGCGGCGGTACGTTGAGAGGCATGGCTGTGTTAACGGATGAACAAGTAGACGCCGCACTGCCCGACCTCGACGGATGGGAGCGTGCCGACGGAGCCTTGCGCCGCTCGATCAAGTTTGGAAGCTTCCTGGCCGGCATCGACGCGGTGCGCCGGGTCGGTGAGCACGCCGAAAGCAAAGATCACCATCCCGATATCGATATTCGTTGGCGGACAGTGACTTTCGCGCTGGTCACGCACTCCGAGGGCGGTATCACCAAGAACGACGTAGCGATGGCGCGCGATATCAACGGGATCGTCGCGGGCTAGCCGGCGGCGCGCTTGCCCGAGGCGGCGATGAGGATCAATGTCGCCATGGCCGCCACCGTGTAGGCCAGCGCAGCCCAGGCCAGATACCAGGGCCGGCTGATCTGCCAGATGTTCGGCTGGGCGAAGAGCAGCAACCACGGCACGCCGACGAGGGTCAGCACCAGCCAGGCCCAGCCCGCCACCCGCCTGCCGGGTCGCTGCGGCTCATGAATCAACCAGATCATCAACGGCACCAGCCACACCCAGTGGTGGGTCCACGAAATGGGTGACATCAGCAGCCCGAACAGCTCGACCACCAGCAACTTGCCCAGCCGATCCGAGGCGTCCAGGGCGCGCCACGCGAGGACGGCAAGTACGGCCGTGACGGCGATCGCGGCCAAGACCAGCGGAGAAAAGCCGGCGTCGTGGCCGAGGATCCGGGAAATACCGCCGCGCCAGGATTGATTGATCGACGTGGCGATGGGCCCCACCCGATGTGCGTCGCCGAGTAGATCGGTGAAGTAGTAGCGGGTCTGATCGCCGACGATCAACACCGACAGCCCGACGGTGGCAAAGAAGACGACCGCCGAAAACGCGGCCGCGCCATACCGCCGGACACCGACGAGGTACACACCCGCGATGGCCGGCGTCAATTTGATTCCGGACGCCACGCCGACCAACAGCCCCGACAGCCACCAGCGCGAGGTGTAAACCGCCCACAGCACGCCCAGCATCAAAAAGACGTTGATCTGCCCATAGTCGAAGTTGTTGCGCAGCGGCTCAATCCAGATGGTGATCGCCGTCCACGCCATCGCGTCACGGTGACCGGTGCCGTTGGAGACGACCAGCAGGCGCTGGCTGATCCGAACCGAGCCGTATAACGCGGCCATCATGGCGGCCTGCCACAGAAAGCCGACCAGGCCGAACGGCAGCAGCTGCAACGGGTAGAAGACGATCGCCGCGAACGGCGGATAGGTGAACGGCAGCGGGAAGTCCGGCGTGTGCTCGGCGTACACGAAGCTGTACAGGGTGCCCGGATGGTCCAAGGCGGCCGCGCCGCCGAGATATACGTGCAGGTCGACGAAGTTTGCGCCGTTGGGCCCCAGGTAAGTCACGCCGAGTCGCACGGCGATACTCACGGTCAACAGGATCGGCGCGGCGGCGCTGATCAGACTCGCCGGTCGCCGGGAGATGGGTGCCGCCGGGGCGGCCGCAGTGGTGTCTATCTGCCTGACTTTAGCGATCGCGGCAGGTCCTGGGGTGTTCTCCCCCGACGGGCTTCGTCACCGCCACCGGGCGCGGGGCCGTGGAGTTTGCCACCACCCCACGGCTCGGCGGGCGCGTTCTTCCGCCCGTCTTGGTCACCGCCGTCACTCGTATCCGTAACGATCAAATAAATGCCACACGTGTCACTTGAGTCCCACCAGCATCAAAGTAGCTTCAGGCCGTCACCTGTTGTCGATCCCTTGGGGGAGCAATGCCAACCATCTGGACTTACGCGAAAGCCGCCGCCGTCATCGTCGGTTCGTCCGCCGCCCTACTGACGGGCGGAATCGCCCACGCCGACCCCGCGCCGATTCCCGACCCCGGCCTGCAGAACATCCCGCAGCAGCTGATCGCTTCGGCGGCCAACGCTCCGCAGATTCTGCAAAACCTCGCCACCGCCCTCGGCGCGCAGCCGCCGCAGGCGCCGGCCGCTCCCGGCATCACCTTTCCGGGAATGCCGTCGGCCGCGGCGCCCGCGGCGTCTGCCCCGGCCGGGATCCCGTCGATTCCGGGACTCACGCCGGCAGCGGCCGCGCCGACCGCCCCGACGGCGGCCAGCCCAACGATTCCCGGGCTGGGCTCGATTCCCGGGTTAACGCAGTCGACTCCCGCAGCTCCGGCGGCGAGCTCGGGTATCCCCGGACTCAGCTCGATCCCGGGTCTGACGGCTCCGGCGGCACCTGCCTCCGCCGCCGCACCAGCGTCGTCTCCGCTATCCCAGGTGGCGAACGTCAACATGCCGGCACTGCCCGGTCTGCCCGGCCTACCGCTGAATGTGCCACCGAAGCTGTCGCTTCCGGGCGACCTGCCGGCACTGGCCACGGGTGCCGTTCCGGGGACACCGGCCGCACCGGTCGCAGCCGCGCCGGCTGCACCTGCGCCGGCGGCGTCACCGTCGCTGCTGTCCGCCCTGCCCTGAGCAACCCGCTAAACGGCTAACCAACAACCGAAGGATTGGGAGGACATCGTGGCAAGCACTTGGAATCTGTCCAAAGGTTTGGCCGCTGTCGTCACGGCATCGGCTGCCGCGTTCGGGTTCTGCCCGAGCGCGGCGGCCGACCCGGCGGCACCGCAGCCGACACCGCAACAACAAAGCGCGACCCAGCAACTGCCCGGCCTGCCGGCGTTATCGGAGCTGAGTCCGATAATCCAGCAAGCGGCGGGCGACCCCGGCCAAGCGACCCAGCTGCTGATGGCCGCCGCGCAAGCATTCAGCCACAACGCAACCGCGCCCACCGAATCGAAGCACGTGGCCGAGTCGGTGAACCAGTTCGTGCAGGAGCCGGGCGCTCCGCTTCCCGGTGCGCCGGCCCCGGCGCCTGAGGCCGCGCCGGCCGAGCACGTGCCCGGTGTCGGCGTCGTGCCGGGCAGCCAGGCACACCTGCCGACGGGCATCGACCCGGCCCACGCCGTGGGTCCGGCCCCGCTGGCCGCTCCCCCAGCCGGCGAGCCGCATGCCGCCGCGCCGGCAGCCGCTCCCGGTCCGGGCCCTGCTCCAGCTCCGGCGGCCGCACCCGCCCCAGGACCAGCGGCCGCACCCGCGCCAGGCCCGGCACCCGCTCCGGCAGCCGCACTAGCGCCGGCACCGAACCCGGCTCCGGGCGCCGCGCCGGCCGCGGCGGCTCCGGGTTACGGCCCTAACGCCCCGATCACGCAGGACTTCATGTATCCCTCGATCGGCAGCAATTGCCTTGCGGACGGCAGTAGCGCAATAGCGGCCGCGCTGTCAGTGGCGGGGCCTGCCACGATCCCGCTCCCCGGCCCCCAAGCCGGCCAGACCGCTTACGTGTTCACCGCAGTCGGCACACCCGGGCCAGCCGAGGTGCAGAAGCTGCCGCTGAATGTCACCTGGGTGAACCTGACCACGGGCAAGTCGGGCACGGTAGCGCTCAAGCCGCGCACCGACATCAACCCCGACGGGCCTACGACATTGACCGGGATTGCCGACACGGGTTCGGGCAGCATCATGTCGACGATCTTCGGCCAGGTCACGACCAAAGAAAAGCAGTGCCAGTTCCTGCCCACCATCGGCTCAACCGTGGTGCCCTAAAAGCCAACCAACACCCGGAGGATTGTTCCGGGGGGCGGATTGCTAGTACGCCATGAACAAGATCGAGTCGCGGTCGTACTCCAAGCCCGGATGAACGCTGGCCAGGTGAGCCTGGGTCAAATCGACCAGCTCATCCTCATCCTTGCCGACGATGGCTTCTCCGCACGGACACGTGATGTGTGTCTTCACGATGGCGCCTTCCCTTCTGCTGACCTTCTACTTCGCCGCCTTGACTGCTGCTTTCATCTGCTTTTTATACGCGCGCACTTTCCCCATCGATTGGTCGTCGACGATATCGGCGACGGAGATGTGCGAACCGGCCTTCCCAAAGTCGCCAGCGGCCGCCCGCCAACCCTTCGCCGTGACGCCGTACTGCTTGCCCAGCAGGGCCAAAAAGATCTTCGCCTTCACCTCGCCGAAGCCCGGCAATCCCTTGATCCGCCGCAGCAGTTCGCTTCCATCGGGGTCGCCGGCGGTCCACAAGCCGGCCGCGTCACCGTCATAGCGGTCCACGATGATCTGCGCCAGCGTTTGGATGCGCTTGGCCATCGACCCCGGAAAGCGGTGTATCGCAGGCCTTTCCGAGCACAATGCGGCGAACTTGTCCGGGTCGTAGTCGGCGATTTCAGCGGCTGAAAGGGTCGGGAAGCTGCCCATCCGGTCCGCGATCTTCTTCGGCCCGGCGAATGCGGTCTCAAATGTGACCTGCTGGTCCAGAACCATCCCGATGAGCAGGGCCAGCGGATCGTCGGCCAGCAGTTTGTCGGCCTCAGCATCTTGAGCGAGGCAAAGTTTCACAGTCAATGACAAACCTTTCGCTGAACACACCCTAAGACCGACGACGCGTCATTTCAGAGACTAACCGCCGGGTTATCGTGGCGTGGTGGTGGACGAGGCGAAATTGGCGCAGCTGCTGGACCGTGACGAACTACATCAACTCGTCAGTGCGTATTGCCGGGCCGTCGACCGCGCAGATTATGAAGCGCTGCGCGGCCTGTACCACCCGGAGGCAACCGACTCGCACGGCTCGTTCTCGACGGGCGGCGTCGAACACTTCATCGCAGAACTACAGGCGGCCGAACCGTATGTGCGTATCTCCCAACACAACATCACCACCACGAATTTCGTAGTGGAGGGTGACGGAGCTCGCGGCGAGATCTACTGCCTGGTGTTTCACACCTTCGCCGGTCCCGACCACGACATCGACGTCATCATCGGCGGCCGGTACCTGGACACCTACGTCAAGCACGACGGCCACTGGAAATTCCTTCAACGCACCATCGTGGCGGATTGGGCATACCAAAACGACCCGTCCCAGGTGGACTTCGGACATCCCAGCACCCGGGGAAGCCTGCGCGGTAAACGGGGCCAAACAGACCCGTCGATCAGCCTATTCCCCCCACCTCAAGGGTGAAACGCCTTGTCGGGCAACGATTATTAGCCGCTCTTACGCCGGAATTCCCGCCGGTTGCCCTCCGCACCGTGCGCCCGCGACTGCTTGCCGCCGCGACCGCTTTTGTGATCGGATCCACCCGACGACTTGGCCGTCTTGCGCTCCAGGGCTTCGCGGAACTTACGCTTGTTCTCGTCCTCTGCCCCCGAAGCGTCCTGCTCGGACTTCGAATCAGCCATACCGGCAGCCTAGCCTGGCTATCGCTTGCCCGGAGGCATGCCGTACAGGTGGGAGATCGGCAGCGTCAGCACCACCCGCCGATCGGTGACCATCGCCTGCCGGTACTCATCCCAATCCGAATGCTCACCGGCGATGTTGCGATACAACGCAATCAACGCTTCGACGGTGTCGTCGCCGGGCGCGGCGGCCGGGGGCGTCAGTTCGGCCGTGCCCTCGGCGACGGCATACGACCAGCCGTCGTCGGAGTCGACCAGGATCGACGCCCGCGGATCCCGGCGCAAATTGCGGGTCTTGGCCCGCGGCTCGGTGATCGATACTCGAATCACCAACTCACGCGGATCGAAGTGGTAACTCACGTTCGACAGTTGCGGCCGCCCGTCGCTTTTGATCGTGGCCAGCACACCGAGGGAATTCCCTTTGATCAGTGCCAGCAGCTTGTCGTCGAAGACTTGGCGTCCCATGTAGAAAGCCTACGTCGTGGTGGAATCGAAGCATGACCACATACGCGGCATTCCTGCGCGGAGTCAATGTCGGCGGCGTCAACCTCAAGATGGCCGAGGTGGCGGCGGCCTTGACCGAGGCGGGGTTCACCGAGGTGCACACCATCCTGGCCACCGGCAACGTACTGCTGGAATCGAAATCCGGGGTGGCCGCGGTGCGCAAGAAGGCCGAAGCGGCGTTGCGAGAAAACTTCGGCTATGACGCTTGGGTGCTTGTCTACGACATCGCTACGGTGCGCGCCATCGACAAGGCCTATCCCTTCGACCGCGAGGTCGACGGGTATCAGTCCTATGTCACGTTCGTCACCGACTCCGCGGTGCTCGACGAGCTCGCCGCGCTGGGTGAGAACGCCGGCGCCGACGAGAAGATCAGCCGCGGTGACGGCGTCATCTACTGGCAGATGCCCAAGGGCAGCACGCTGGACAGCACGATCGGCAAGACGATGGGCAAGCCTCGGTACAAGTCGTCGACCACGACGCGCAACCTGCGCACCCTGACCAAACTGTTGCGGTGATGCTCAGGGGAAATGGTGGGTTAGGTTTACGTCGATGACCTCTGCCCAAGAGCCTGAAAAAGAGCGGGTCTCCCTCGGAGGCGTTTCCGAGACCGCCCTGCTGACGCTGAGTGCGCGGGCACAGGAGGCACGCCATCGCGATCGCGCCATCGACGATCCGATGGCGATCGCGCTGGTCGACTCGATTGACTACGACTTCGCGAAGTTCGGCCGGCCGCGTCAGGACATCGCGCTGCGCGCACGGCTCTTCGACACCCAGGCCCTGTCCTACCTGGCCCAGCAGCCGGCCGCCACCGTGGTGGCGCTGGCCGAGGGCCTGCAAACCAGCTTCTGGCGCTTGGACGCAAGCCTTGCGGACGCCCAATTCCGTTGGCTGACAGTCGATTTACCCGAGCTCATCGATGTTCGGACGCGGCTGTTGCCCGCCTCGCCGCGGATTTCGGCCTGCGCTCAGTCGGCCCTGGACTACGGCTGGATGGACTCGGTAGACCCGTCCGGCGGTGTGTTCATCACCGCCGAGGGGCTGCTGATGTATCTGCAGCCCGTGCAGGCGTTGGGCCTGATTGCTCAGTGCGCCAACAGGTTTCCCGGCGGACGGATGATCTTCGACCTGCCTCCGCCCTGGTTCGCCAAGGTGAGCCAGCGCGGCATGCGAACCTCGCGACGCTACAAGGGGCCGCCGTTGCCGTTCAGCCTGTCGGTTGCCGAGGCGGCCGACCTGGTGAACACCGTGCCTGGTGTGCGCGCCGTCCACCAGCTGCGGCTGCCACCGGGACGCGGCCGGGCGTTCAACGCCGCGGTGTCGATGATGTACCGGATACGCCTTTTCGACGCGCTGCGGCCGTGTTTGACGCTGCTGGAATTCGGCTAGCGCGAGTCCTCGTCGGGTACCGCCTCGACGTAGCGCAGCGCGTCGGCCTTGTTCAGCCCGAGCCCGTGGGCAACATGGACGTACTCGCGGGCCGCCGCCGCCATCGCCGCGTCGGTCGGATCGTAGCGGGCGATGAAAGTGCCGAAGCGACCGCGAGTTTCGACAATGGCTGCGGTCTCCAGCTCACGGTATGCGCGCGCCACCGTGTTGACGGCCACACCCAGTTGTCCGGCCAGCTCGCGCACCGTCGGCAACCGGCTACCGGGCGGCAACGCGCCGTCGCGGACACCATCGATAACCTGCGTCCTGAGTTGGTCGAACAGTGGCCGACCGGCCTTCAGGTCGACCCGTAGCCATTCGCCCAGCTCCACGTGTCCAGTATCACCCAAGCACCGCTATCTTGGTGGCATGCGAGTGACGGTGCTGACCGGCGCGGGGATCTCCGCCGAAAGCGGAGTGCCGACATTTCGCGACGACAAGAACGGATTGTGGGCCCGTTTCGACCCCTACGAGCTGTCCAGCACCCAAGGCTGGCTCGACAACCCCGAGCGGGTGTGGGGGTGGTATTTGTGGCGGCATTATCTGGTGGCCACCGTCGAGCCCAATGACGGGCACCGCGCCATCGCCGCGTGGCAGGACTACGCCGAGGTCAGTGTCGTCACCCAGAATGTCGACGACCTGCACGAGCGCGCAGGCAGCGCACCGGTGCACCACCTCCACGGCAGCCTTTTCGAATTCCGTTGCGCGAGTTGTGATATGCCCTACAACGATGCACTACCCGAGATGCCCGAACCGGCACTGGAGGTGCAGCCGCCGCTGTGTCCGCGCTGCGGCGGCCTGATTCGGCCCGACATCGTGTGGTTCGGCGAGCAGCTACCCGAAGAGCCGTGGCAGCAAGCCCTCGAGGCGACCCAAGCCGCCGACGTGATGGTGGTGGTGGGGACCTCGGCGATCGTCTATCCGGCCGCCGGCCTCGCCGAACTTGCGCTCTCGCGCGGCACGGTCGTGATCGAGGTCAATCCCGAGCCCACGCCACTGTCCGGCGGCGCCACGATCAGCATTCGCGAGTCGGCGAGTCGGGCATTGCCGGGGCTGCTGCAGCGGCTGCCCGCCCTGCTGAACAACTAAGCGCTAGGGCCTGCGCGCCCGTCCCAGTAACAGCTCCGAGACCGGCATGGGCGACCAGGCGGGCAGTGTGAACTCCCGCCGGGACGCGTGCACCTCGAATCCGGCCTCGATGATCGCGCGTTCGGTATCGCGATGGGTGTGGCAGTTACCCAGGAACCGGGGCCACACCGTGGCGTCGGCGAACCGCTGCAGCCGGCCCCGCATACCGGTGCTGGCCACGTGCTCGAGGTAGCGCAACTCCCCACCCGGCCGGAGTAATGAGTACAGCTGCCGCAGCACCATCTCAGGGTCGCGCACCGAGCACAGCACCAGCGAGCACACCACCGCGTCGAACGGCTCCGCGCCGCGGAACTCCTCCACGGTCTCGTTGGTCAGGATTACCGAAACGGGCGCCGCGGCGGCGGCCGCTTGTGCCCGGATCGCCAGTCGCGGCTCGGGCTCCATCGCAACCACCTGCTCGACGGACGCGGGGTAGTTCGGGAAGTTCGTGCCGATCCCCGCCCCCACTTCGAGAACCCGGCCCGACAAGCCGGCCAGGTTCTCCCGGCGCAGCGTCCGCACCGCCGCCGTCTCATGCGCGGCAGCGACCGGCCACACCCGCGCAAAGAACGGGTTATCAAGCGTGGTTGCCGTTGCTGAAGTCATCCCCCACCTTCCATTCGGAATTGCGCCTCAGCATAAAGGCCTTCCGACGCCCGCGACTGCGGATCCGCGACCTTGCGGCAACGCCGCCCCCACGGCGGGCCCCAGCCTCAACCGATTTTCGTCACCGACCCGCGCACCGGGTGCCCGTTGTGCTCCACCGGGATCGGGATCGGCTCGATGGGCGCGACCGCTTCGGCCGGTCCCTCGCTGATGCCGAACCGCTCGTGCAACCAGATCAGCGGCCGGGGCGCCCACCAGTTCCACCGGCCCATCACATGCATGAAGGCCGGAACCAGGACCATCCGCACCAGGGTGGCGTCCACCAGCACGGCAAGGGTCAGACCGAGACCGAACATGCGCATGAACGACACCTGCGCGGCGATCAGCGCGGCGAACGACATCGACATCACCAAGGCGGCCGCGGTGATCACCCGGCCGGTGCGCGCCACGCCGTGTGCCACCGCTTCGTCGTTGGCGGCGTGCGCTTGTTTTACGCTCAGCGTACCCGGTCGAGTGGCTCCAGATGCCAGCCAGTACTCGCGGATCCGGGAGATCAGGAACACCTCATAGTCCATGGACAAGCCAAACGCGATGCAGAACAACAGCACCGGCATGTTCGCCACCAACGTGCCGCTCGGCGTTGTTCCCAGGGCGCCGAGATGGCCGTCCTGGAAAATCCACACCAGCGCGCCGAACGCCGCGGTCAGCGAGAGCACGTTGCACATCAGCGCCTTGACCGGCAACACCACGCTGCCGGTAAGCAGGAACAGCAAGATGAAGGTGATCACGGCCATCACGCCCAGCACCATCGGGAGGCGATCCGTGACCGCGTCGACGCTGTCGCGGTTGACCTGCGCGACGCCGGCCATCTCAACGGCACGACCGGCGGGCCCGGGCACCTGGTGCAACCGGTTGAGCTGGGTGTCGTTGGCTTGCGAGAACAGCGGCGCCGTGCTGCTCACGGTCAGGAAAGCGGTGCCGTCGACAACCCCGGTCGCCGCGGTCGGTGGTCCCACGCGGTCGCCGCGAACGAACGTCCCAGTCGGGTCGGTTACCGCCGACACATCGGGAACCCGCGACAAGTCGGCGGCATATTTGTCAAGATCCGCCGGGCTCACGTCGCGCGCATCGGGGATGACGACGGGCACTACCGTCGCGGAATCGTGCGCGAACCCGGTGCGCAATCGGTCACCGACCTGATGCGACGACGCCGAAGTGGGCAACACCCGGTCGTCCGGGAAGCCCCACTTCACCGACAGGAACGGAAGCCCGAGCAGCAGCAGAACGGTGACGACGGCCAGTCCGACCGGCAGCCAACGTCGCATGACGAACTTGCTCGACCGGTACCAGAACAGCTGCTCGACCGGCTTGTGCACGGGCTCGCAGCGGTGCAGCGCCCGACGCACCAGCCGGCGCACGTCCCATGCGTCCAGCCGCGGACCCAGCAGCACGATCGCGGCCGGGGTCAGCACAATCGACGCGGTCGCGACGAAGGCGACCGTGGCCACACCGGCGTAGGCAAACGACTTCAGGAAATACATCGGGAAAAGCGCCGTCGCCGACATCGACAAGGCGACGGTCACCGCGGAGAACAGCACCGTGCGCCCGGACGTGGCCATGGTCCGGATCAGTGCCTCGTCTCGGTCACTGCCCTCGGCCAACTCGTCGCGATAGCGCCTGAGGATCAGCAGCGTGTAGTCGATGGCCAAGGCCAGGCCCAGGGCGGTGCTCAGGTTGAGCGCGAAGATCGATACTTCGGTGGTGAACGTGACGAGCCGCAGCACCGTCATGGAACCGACGACCGCCAGTGCGCCGAGCGCCATCGGCAGCGCCGCCGCAAGCACCCCGCCGAACACCCAGACCAGCACCAGGAAACTCAGCGGGATCGCGATGACCTCCATCAATAAGAGGTCTTCTTGGTTCTGCCTGTTGATCTGGGCATATTGCATCGACGAGCCACCGGCGCGGACGGTGACGCCGTCACGGTCGTGGACGAATTGTTCAGACAGGGTATGGGCGTTTTTCTGCGCGCCGTTTTCGCCGCCTTTGAGGTTGACCACGATCAACCCCGACTTGCCGTCGGTGCTGATTAGATCGGCGGCGGCCTGCGGCGGTGCGGTCCAGGCCGATGACACGTTGTAGACCAACTGCGACCGTTGCAACTGGTCGACGAGGTCGGTGCCCACCTTGCGGGCCTGGTCGCTGTTGGCACCCGCGGGGGCGGTTACCAGGATCAACATCTGCTGACCGCTCTGCCCGAACTTGTCGGCCAGCACCGCGATGGCGCGTGCGGATTCCGAGTTCGGGTCCTGGAAACCGCCGGGCGCTAAGGTCTTGGCCGCCGGGATGCCGAAGATCGCCGCGGCGATGAAGACCAGGACCCCGATCGCACCGATTCGGCGCGGCGCGGCGATGGCCAACCGGGCGATCCTAGCCAGCATCGGTGCGTCCTCCCAGGTGCCGGTCCCGCGGGGACCGCACCATATTCGCGAAACCTAACCGCGTTAAGTGACAGGTGTCAAACAACTCCTTCCCCAGCTACGGGGTAAGGGCCCGAATGGTTCGATGCGGTTTCAAACCCGCGAATATTAAGAGTCTGGCTAGAAAAATGGGCGCTAACTAAGCCGCTCACGGGCCAAACCCGGCGCTAGACGTCCCGCGAAGCTACTGGCCAGTACATTGCCATAATTTTCCGAATCGTGACTCAATGATTCCTTAATGGTGGCTCTTAGGCTCACTGTCATGTGGATCGACGACTTCAGCGCAGATGTCATCAAGGTTGACTTCGAGGCCCTCTACCACGGCGACGTGTTGGTGGAAGGTGAAACCTCCGAGCAGCTTGAAGACTGGCACCCGCTACCGAACGCAAGCTGACCATTATGAGCTTGCTCGCGCGGCTGCTTATGGCCGAGCCCTCGGTCTCACGTTGGTTCCGTCGATCTCATTGATGTTGTTGCCAACAAAAACCCGCGCCACGGCGGGGGTTTTTGTATGTCCGGGCCCGAAACCGGCCTAGCGCGGCGCCATGCGGATGGCGCCATCGAGACGGATGACCTCGCCGTTGAGCATGGGGTTCTCCACGATGTGCACCGCCAGCGCGCCGTACTCGTCGGGATCACCCAAGCGGGCCGGGTGTGGCACCTGCTTGCCCAGCGACTGCTGCGCCTCCTCGGGCAGCGAACCCAACAACGGTGTCTTGAACAACCCCGGCGCGATAGTCACCACGCGGATGAGCTCGCGCGATAGGTCGCGCGCGATCGGCAGGGTCATGCCGACCACGCCGCCCTTGGACGCCGAGTAGGCGGCCTGGCCGATCTGGCCCTCGAACGCGGCGACCGAGGCGGTGTTGATGACGACACCTCGCTCCTCACCCACCGGTTCGGTCTTGGCGATGCGCTCGGCAGCCAGCCGCAGCACGTTGAACGTGCCGATCAGGTTGACCCCGATTACCTTCTTGAACGCGTCCAGCGGGAACGGGCCGTCCTTGGACAGCGTCTTGATGGCGTTGCCGATGCCCGCACAGTTCACGTTGATGCGCAGCGGGCCCAACGACTCGGCCGTGTCGAGCGCACTGCCGACGGCGGCCTCATCGGTGACATCGGCCTCGACGAACTTGGCTCGGTCGCCCAACTCGCGGACCGCTTCTTCGCCGCGCAGGTCGATCACGACCACCTGGGCACTGCGGTCGAGCAGGCGCTTGGTGGTGGCCAGTCCCAGACCTGAGGCACCCCCGGTGACGACGGCAACGGCGTCTTTGATCTCCATGCGAGTCCTTTCGTGATCCTGCCGACCAACTTGTTGGTTGGGGACTATACCCAGTCGTTGAGCACAGCCGCGACGTCGGTCACCGGCGCCGCCGGGCGCGGTGTCTCCGGCGCGGTACGGGAGAACCTCGGCGCCGGCAACGGCTGCAGACCGCCCCCCAGATGGGAATCGACTTCGTAGAAGGTGTTCCGCTCGGTGATGTGCGGCTCGGTCTGCACCTCGCCGAATGCCAGCACAGGCGTCACGCACGCGTCGGAGTCGGCGAACACCTTGGCCCAGTGGTCGCGATCGCGACTGGCGAACGTTTCGGTCAGCGCCGCCCGCAGTTCGGGCCAGCGGCTGACGTCGTTCTGCGGCGGCAGGTCGGCGGCGTCCAGGCCCAGCCCGGTCAGCATGGCCGCATAGAACTGCGGCTCGATGGCCCCGACCGCGACATAGCGGCTGTCGGCGCACTCGTAGGTGTCGTAGTACGGCGCGCCGCCGTCGAGCATGTTGGTGCCGCGCGCATCGGTCCACATCCCCGAGGCCCGCATCTGCCACATCATCTGAACCAGCACGCTGGAGCCGTCCACCATCGCGGCGTCGACGACCTGACCCTTGCCGGAGCTCTGCCGCTCCCACAGCGCGGACAGGATGCCGAGCAACAGGAACATCGAACCGCCACCGAAGTCACCGACGAGGTTCAGCGGCGGCACCGGCCGTTCGTTCGCCCGGCCGATCGAGTGCAGGATGCCGTTGAGCGAGATGTAGTTGATGTCGTGACCCGCCTGCTGGCTGCGCGGCCCCGTTTGACCCCAGCCGGTCATCCGGGCGTACACCAGCCGGTCGTTGACCTTGGCGCAGTCTTGCGGACCCAACCCGAGCCGCTCGGCGACGCCCGGGCGGTAACCCTCGATCAGCACGTCGGCCTTGGCGATCAGTTTGAGGACGAGTTCGCGCCCGTCGTCGGACTTCAGATCGGCGGTCACCACCCGCCGGTTGCGCATCATGGCGTCCTTGGCGACCCCACCCGGACCGGATGACGGGCGATCGATGCGCACCACGTCGGCACCCAGATCTCCCAAAATCATCGCGGCATGCGGGCCCGGCCCGATGCCGGCCAGCTCCACAACCCGTAGTCCATTGAGCGGTCCCGCCATGATCTACCGACCTTTCGTCTGCTCTGACGCGTGTCAACCCGGTCGTTGGAATCTTCGCAGTCGCGCTCGACGGCCGCGCAGCCGGTCACCTACCCGGTCGTTAGGGTGAGCCCATGCCGGAATCCGTGCTCGACACGCAGACATCCATCGCAGGTCTTGCCGTCACCCTGTCCGACGGCGTGCTGTCGGTGACCATCGATCGGCCGGACAGCCTGAACTCGGTGACCGCCCCGGTGTTGACCGGGATCGCCGACGCGATGGAAAGCGCGGCCACCGATCCGCGCGTCAAGGTGGTGCGCTTCGGCGGCGCGGGTCGCGGCTTCTGCTCCGGTGCGGGCGTGAGCGCTGACGACCTCGCCAACGGCGGCCCGGGCACCGAGATCATCTCGGAGGTCAACCGGGCCATCCGGGCCATCACCGCGTTGCCGCGGCCGGTCGTCGCGGTGGTTCAGGGGCCGGCGGCAGGCGTCGGTGTTTCCCTGGCCCTGGCGTGTGACGTCGTATTGGCTTCTGACAAAGCGTTTTTCATGCTTGCCTTCACCAAGATCGGATTGATGCCCGACGGCGGCGCCTCGGCATTGATCGCCGCGGCGATCGGCCGGATCCGCGCCATGCGGATGGCACTACTGGCGGAGCGGTTGCCGGCCGCCGAGGCGTTGGCCGCGGGCCTGGTCAGCGCGGTCTACCCGGCGCAGGAGTTCGACGCCGAGGTCGACAAGGTGATCTCGGCATTGTTGGCGGGTCCCGCGGTGGCCTACACCAAGACCAAGGACTCGATCAACGCGGCCACGCTGACCGAATTGGACGCGGCCCTGCAGCGCGAGTTCCACGGCCAGGCCACGCTTTTGCGCTCTCACGACTTCGCCGAGGGCGCAACCGCATTCCAACAGCGCCGCACGCCGAACTTCACCGACCGCTAACATTCTCAGCGGCCGGCAATCCTTCCTTGTGTCAGTTCCGAATAACTGACATACAGGGAGGGAATCAATGGTGGTACAGCTGCGCTGCCTGGTGACCGGGGCGACCGGCTACATCGGCGCCCGGTTGGTGCCGCGCTTACTCGACGAAGGCCACCAGGTGCGCGCGCTGGCGCGCAACCCGGGCAAGTTGGCCGACGTGCCCTGGCGCGAGCAGGTCGAGGTGGCGCGCGGCGACCTCGCCGACGTCGACTCGTTGATCGACGCGTTCGACGGGATAGACGTGGTGTACTACCTGGTCCATTCGATGGGGACATCGAAGAATTTCGCCGCCGACGAGCGCCGCTCGGTCCGCAACGTCGTGACGGCAGCGCGGCGCACCGGAGTGCGGCGAGTGGTGTACCTGAGCGGGCTGCATCCGGACGGTAGCGCGCTCTCGCCACACCTCGAGTCGCGCAAGGCCGTGGGCGAAGCGCTGATCGACTCGGGGATTGAGGCGGTGGTGCTGCAGGCCGGCGTCGTCATCGGGTCGGGGTCGGCGTCGTTCGAGATGATCCGGCACCTCACCGACCGGTTGCCGGTGATGACCACGCCGAAGTGGGTGCACAACACGATTCAGCCCATCGCTGTCCGCGACGTGCTCTACTACCTGGTCGCCGCGGCAACGGCGCCGGTGCCTGGCACAGCGCGGGCGCGGACTTGGGATGTCGGCGGGCCCGACGTCTTGGAGTACGGCGACATGATGCGCGGCTACGCCGAAGTCGCGGGCCTGCACCGGCGCTACCTGTTCGTGCTGCCGTTTTTGACACCGTCGATCGCCAGCCTGTGGGTTGGGACAGTTACCCCGATTCCGTCCGGTTTGGCGCGCCCGCTGATCGAATCGCTGGAATGCGATGCGGTGATGCGTAATTCGGAGATCGACACCATCATCGAGCCGCCGCCGGGTGGGCTCACCTCCTACCGCCGCGCTGTCGAGTTGGCGCTCAACCATGCGGCGCAGGGCCTGCCCGAAGCGACCTGGGCCTCGTCGCGTTCCGAGCCGGCCGGGCCACTGCCCAGCGACCCGGACTGGGCCGGCGAAATTGTCTACACCGACGTGCGGACAGCATCGACAACTGCAGGGCCCGAAGAAGTCTGGACGGCAGCCGAAGAGGCCGTCGCTAACCACGCACGGTGGACCGTGGCGGCGCGCGAGCCCGGAACCACGCTGCGGCTGCGCTCCCCGATGCGCGCCAGGGGAACGGCGCGGCTGGACATGACGGTCACGCCGCAAGACGGCGGCGGCAGCAGATACACGCAGCGGGCCAACTTCGTGCCGGCCGGTGTCCGGGGCCGTTTGTACTGGTTTCTTGCGCGGCCCCTGCATACCGTTGCGCTGGCCGGGCTGGCGCGCAACATCATTGGCGCCGCCGAGCAGTCGGCGCCTAGACGCCGAACATCGGCGGCAAAACGAGCACCATGATCAGACCCCAGAAAAGGTGGGTCAGCATCGGCGCCAGGATCCCGCCGCTGGCACGGCGCTCCAACGCGCACACGGTGCCGAGGATGATCGCGGCAAAGCCGAGCATCGGGTTCCCACTGGCCAAGGTCACACAGAGGTACATGAGAGTCGAAATCGCTACCGGCGCAACGCGGCCCAGCGCCGTATACAACGCGCCACGGAAGAACATCTCCTCGGCGACGCCGTTGACCAGGGTGATCACAACGACCAGCCAGAACGATCCCTGATGGGCAAATTGCAGGACTCGGGCGATCAGGGACGCAACGGCCGGAATCCCGCGGGCGACCAGTCCGCCGAGCACGAAGACGCCACCGAGGAGCAGACCGATGGTTGTACCGCTGATGACCGGGCGCTGGTTGCGGCCGCGCCAGCAGATACCACCCAGATGCAGCGGGCCGGAGAGGAACGCGCCCACGATCCACACGGCCGCCAGCACCAGGGTCAGCCAGTAGAAACTCGACTCGCCCGGCGTACGCCGCAGCGAAAACCCAAGCACCGCAGCGCCGATGACCAATGTGATCGCGACGACGACGCGACGTCTTCGTACCACTGACAGCGATTCGTGGTGCGGCACAGCGATATTGGTGACGGCACGCCACAGCTCGGAGAACACGCTGGTGTGGTACGGGCGGGTGGACTGGGTCATGCCGGACGTACCTTCGGGGTCAAAGCGATCAAGAGATCGAGTCCGGTCCGCAGTGCGCCCGCGAGCGGGCCGGGCATCAGATTCACCAGTCCCAGGGTGGGCCGCGCGATGGGCAGGGTCACCGCCCGGGCGACCCGCCGGATTCGCAGCGCGTCGCCGCCGGCCCACGCCGGATCGGTGTCGGCGAGGTCGTGGGGATCGGCCAGGGCGTTGACGGGACGCGGCGCGCGCCTCGCCAGGCCCCGCAAGGCCAGCTCGATGGCATCCTCGACGCCGAGTAGTCCGCCGGGCGGGTCGGGCACCCGGGTGCGCAGGTCGCTGGCGGAGGCCACCATCGGATGATCCAGCGACTCGACCAGGTCTGACGCCAATCCTTGCGGCACCGGCAGGGCGAAGCCGGTGATCAACGACGCCAGCGCCGGGTTGACCCACGGCACCCACACCGACGCGTGCCACCTGCCGGCGATGCGCGCATACGTCTTCAGCAGATCCCGATACGACGTTGTGTCGGGCCCGTGGATGTCGTAGGCGCCGGCCGGGACCCGCTTGGGATCGGCCGCGGCGACGAGGTAGTGCAGCACGTCCCGGATGGAGATGGGATCGATCGGGTTCTCCAGCCACTCCGGGATCGGAACGAACGGAAACCGGTCTCCGACGTAGCGCATCATCTCGAAAGACGTCGACCCGGCGCCGATGATGATCGCCGCGCCCAGCCACACCAGTTCCGGACCGTCGGGGACCGTCAGGGCCTCGGCCACCTCGGCCCGGCTGGCCAGATGGTCGGACAGTGCCCCATCAGCGGGCACGAACCCGCCCAGGTAGACGATGCGGCGCACGCCGGCATCCCTGGCGGCGGCGGCGACATTGGCGGCCGAGGCCTGGTCGGCCGCGCGGAAGTCGGGCTGACCGATCGCGTGCACCAGGTAATAGACCACGTCGACCGGGCCCGCAGCGTCCATCGCCGCCTGCGCCGACGCGGGATCGGATGCATCCAGCCGGACCGGCGCGACGTCGCCGTACCAGCCGAACCGCTTGAGACGCTTCGGGTTTCGAGTGGCCGCGACCACCTGGTGTTGGTCCGCGAGCAGCGCCGTAACCAGCCGAGATCCCACGTAACCCGTCGCGCCGGTGACCAGAATCCGCATGCTCCCGACCCTATCCCGGATGACGCCCTCGCCGCGGTCGGGGAAGGGCGGCGGCCGCGCGGAGGACAATGACCAGTGGTCATTGTCACAACTATGAAACCTGAACTGCACTACCTACGGCACCGTAACGCAATGCATGAACAACATCACGGGGGGCAGTTCCGGAAGCACCGGACTGAAAACGCCGACAACTAACTCAGATCCGTCAATCGCCGCAGTTGCAGTGAAGTTCCCGCAAAACCGGTACACCCAGGCCGAAGCCATCAGCGCGCTGACCGACGTCGCCGGCCCGGAATTTCAGCGGTTCGCGATGAGCAGTGGGGTGGAACATCGCAACACCGCCCTGCCGTTGTCGCGATACCGCGAGCTGACCGGTTTCACCGAAGCAAACGCCGCCTACCTGGACGTCGCTCTTGACCTGGCCGAGCAGGCGCTGCGCACGGCGCTAAATGAGGCAGGAGTCGAGCCATCCGAAGTGGACATCGTCTTTTCCACGACGGTGACCGGACTCGCGGTACCAACGGTGGAGGCGCGCCTGGCAGCGCGGGTTGGATTGCGCCAGGACGTCAAACGCATTCCGCTGTTCGGCCTGGGCTGCGTGGCGGGTGCGGCCGGGACGGCGCGCATGCACGACTACCTGCGCGCATTCCCAGACCAGGTGGCTGTGCTGCTGGCCGTCGAACTGTGCTCGCTGACCATTCAGCGCGAAGACCATTCGGTGGCCAATCTGGTCGCCACCAGCCTGTTCGGCGACGGCGCCGCGGCGGTCGTCGCGAAGGGCGCCAATCGCGTGGTCCGGCCTGCCGGTCCCCGGGTGCTGGCCACCCGCAGCAGGCTCTACCCCGATACCGAAGGAGTCATGGGCTGGAACATCGGATCCGACGGCTTCCGGATCGTCTTGTCCGCCGATGTTGCGACGGTGACCGAGAAATACCTGGGTGACGACGTCCGTTGCTTCCTCGCCGACCATGGGCTGAAACCGCAGGACGTGTCGCGATGGGTCTGCCACCCCGGCGGGCCGCGGGTGATCGAGGCCGTGGAGGAAGTGCTGGGCCTGCCCCGAGACGCCCTTGATCACACGCGAAACTCGTTGCGCAACAATGGCAACTTGTCTTCGGTCTCGGTGCTGGATGTACTTCGGGCCAACGTGGCGGATCCGCCCCCAGCTGGTTCGTTTGGGGTCATGATCGCGATGGGTCCGGCTTTCTGCTCCGAGCTCGTTCTGCTGGCCTGGTAGCGGTGGACACGGGATAGTGGTGACATGTATTACCTGCTGATCCTCGCGGTCGGACTCGAACGCGTAGTGGAGCTGGTGCTGTCCAACCGAAATGCGCGATGGTCTTTTACCCAGGGCGCCAAGGAGTTTGGCCGGCCGCACTACGTCGTGATGGTCGTGATTCACAGCGCCCTGCTGGTGGGCTGCGTAGTCGAACCGTGGGCGCTGCACCGGCCGTTCATTCCATGGCTGGGCTGGCCGATGCTGGCCATCGCGGCGGCCAGTCAGGTGCTGCGCTGGTGGTGCATCACCACGCTGGGCCCGCGGTGGAACACCAGGGTGATCGTGTTACCGGAGGAGCCCCTGGTCCAGCGGGGGCCCTACCGGTGGCTACACCACCCGAACTATGTTGCAGTGGTGGCCGAAGGGTTCGCACTACCGCTCGTACACACGGCGTGGCTGACCGCGGCAACATTCACGGTCGCCAACGCGATTCTGCTCAGTGTGCGAATCCGGGTGGAGAACTCCGCATTGGGTTACCGATGAGCACCTACGACACCGACCTGCTGATCGTCGGCGGCGGCCCCGGCGGCCTCGCCACTGCTTTGCAGGCGCGCAGGCACGGGCTTTCGGTCATCGTGGCCGAGCCGCGCGAGGATCCCATCGACAAGGCGTGTGGAGAGGGGCTGATGCCCGGCGGCCTTGCCGAACTTCTGTCTCTCGGCGTCGACCCGGCCGGTATGCCGTTTCGCGGGATCGCCTATCTCAGTGAGCAACGCCGCGCCGAAGGCCTGTTCCGCAACGGCCCGGGCCGCGGCGTGCGGCGCACCACCCTGCACGCCGCGCTGGAGGCCAGGGCTAAAGAGCAAGACACCGAATGGATCCGGACCAAGGTGACCAGCGTCGCGCAGGATGCGCACGGCGTCACCGCGGCCGGCATCCGCGCGAAGTGGTTGGTGGGAGCCGACGGACTGCACTCGACGGTCCGGCGCTCCGTCGGCACCAAAGCCACGGCGGGAAAGCCACGACGTTACGGCGTGCGTTGGCATTTCACGGTGCCGGCGTGGTCGGAGTTCGTCGAAGTGTATTGGTCCCGGCGGGGCGAGGCGTACGTGACGCCGGTGGAACCGGATCTGGTCGGGGTGGCGATCCTGTCACGGGGACGTCCGGACCTGGGCTGGTTTCCGCGGCTGGCCCGGCACCTCGAGGGCGCCAGCCGCGGGCACGCGCGCGGCTGCGGCCCGTTACGGCAGGTCGTCTCGCGCCGCGTCGCGGGACGGGTGCTGTTGGTGGGTGACGCGGCGGGCTACGAGGATGCGCTGACCGGCGAGGGCGTCAGCCTGGCCGTCAAGCAAGCCGCTGCGGCGGTCGACGCCATCGTCAACGAGACACCGGCGTCCTATGAGGCTTCCTGGCACCGGGTTACCCGCAATTACCGGCTAATCACCCGGGCGCTGGTGTTGGCCAGCACGCCACGGGTGACCCGCCCCGCCATCGTGCCCGCGTGTGCGGGGCTGCCCGGCGTGTTTCGCTTCGGGGTCAACATCCTGGCGAGCTAGTTGGATGGTGGCGACCCGCTTCACCCGGCTACGCCGCGCTCGCGATCGCCACTAGTTGGATGGTGGCGACCCGCTTCACCCGGCTACGCCGCGCTCGCGATCGCCACTAGTTGGATGGTGGCGACCCGCTTCACCCGGCTACGCCGCGCTCGCGATCGCCACTAGCGCGCCTTCCAGACCGGCTCCCGCTTCTCGGCGAACGCCAATGGGCCTTCGGTGGCATCCTCGGTTCTGATCAGGGTGCGCATCTCGGACACGGTGCGCTCCCAGCCGACTTCGTCGTCGGTGATGACGCCGTTGTCGACCCCGTAGGCGATGCGCTTGCTGGCCTGCACCGACAGCGGCGCGTTCACGGTGACGCGCGCCGCCATCGCCAGTGCCGCGTCGAGCACCGAGCCTTCCTTGACGACCTGGTTGACCAGGCCCCATTCCCAGGCGTCGGACGCCGTCATCGGTTCACCCGTCAACAGCAGTTCCATCGCGACTTTCCGGGGCAGCTGGTCGACGATGCGGAAGACACCACCGGCCGCGGCGATCAGTCCGCGTTTAACCTCGGGCAGGCCGAACTGGGCGAGCTCGTGGGCGACGACGAGGTCGCTGGCCAGCGCCAGCTCGGTACCGCCGCCCAGCGCGGTTCCGTTGACCGCGGCAATGGTGGGCTTGTCGATGAAGTGATGCACGTAGCCGGCGAAGCCCCATTCGGCGTGGTCGGGGTGATACAGGTTCTCGCGACGCGCGATCGCCTTGAGATCGGCTCCGGCGCAAAATGATTTGTCGCCGGCACCGGTGATCACCACGGCCCGCACGTCGGGATCGCGCTGGGCTTCTTCCAGCGCATCCCCAACGCCGATGCTGACCGCCGCGTTGATCGCGTTGCGCGCCTCGGGCCGGTTGATGGTAATGACCAACACATTGCCGTGGTGCTCAACCAGCACTGCCGGTTGAGCACTGTCAGCGTCGGTCACAGCAGCTCCACAATGGTGGCGTTGGCCTGGCCACCACCCTCACACATGGTCTGCAGGCCATAACGAATTCCCTTGTCCCGCATGTGGTAGAGCAGTGTCGTCATGATCCGCGCTCCCGAACCGCCGAGCGGGTGGCCGAGCGCGATCGCGCCGCCGTTGGGGTTGAGCTTCTTCGAGTCGGCTCCGATGTCCTTCAGCCACGCGAGCGGAACCGGCGCGAACGCCTCGTTGACTTCGTATGCCCCGATGTCGTCGATGCTCAGCCCGGAGCGCTTCAGCACCTTCTGGGTTGCCGGGATCGGTGCGGTCAGCATGATGACCGGGTCGGCTCCGGCCAGTGTGGCGGTGTGCACCTTGGCAATTGGCGTGAGCCCTAGGTCCTTGGCCTTCTCCGCTGACATGAACAGCAGCGCCGCCGCGCCGTCGGAGATCTGCGAGGAGTTGCCGGCGTGGATCACGCCGTCCTCCTTGAAGGCCGGCTTCAGCGAGGCCATCTTTTCCATCGGCGTGCCGCGGCGGATGCCTTCGTCCTTGAGTACGATGTTGCCGTCGGAGTCCTTGATGCCGACGATCTGGTCGTCAAACGCACCGGAATCCTGTGCAGCAGCTGCCTTTTCGTGAGATCCAAGAGAGAACTCATCGAGCGCGATGCGGTCGAGCCCCCACTGCTCGGCGATCATCTCGGCACCCAGGCCCTGATTGGGGATCTTGCCGTCGTAACGCGAGATGAAGTTCTCCGGGTACGGCCGCCCGCCATTGGCCAGCGATGCCCCCATCGGGGTCCGCGACATGGTCTCCACCCCGCCGGCGACGACGACGACGTAGTGTCCGGCCACCACACCGGCAGCGGCGAAGTGGATGGACTGCTGGCTCGATCCGCACTGGCGGTCGACGGTCACGCCCGGGACGGTCTCCGGCCAGCCCGCGGTCAACAACGCGGTGCGGCCGATGTCGAGGGCTTGTTCGCCGGCCTGCATCACGCAGCCCCAGATAACGTCGTCGACGATTTCGGGGTCGATGCCGGCCCTGGTGACTAGTCCGTTGAGTACCTGCGCGGACAACTCGGCGGGGTGCACCCCGGAAAGTCCCCCGTTGCGCTTGCCGACGGGTGAGCGCACGGCCTCGACAATGACAGCTTCAGGCATGGTTATGTCTCCTCTGACTCCGGTCTTGCGTCGATTGTCGACCAAGGGGTTGGGCGACCGGGTGGCGGGGTGGCTCCGCGCGGGAGACCACCAAGCAATCCGCGACTTCGATATCGCGGGTGATATCGCCTCTAAAAGTCGCTCGATGGTCGGGTTTTAAGGTCGAGTCACGGCGCACCGCTGCCCGAAGTCTGACGAATATCGTTAGCGCACAAGCTAATCCCGCGCCGTCGCCGGCGGCGCTTTATCGTGCGTTAGACGGCGGGATACGCCACCGACTTGATCTCGGTGTACTGGTCGAATCCGGCGATGCCGTTCTGGCGCCCGACGCCGCTCTCCTTGTATCCACCGAACGGTGTGTCGGCACCGTACGGTGCACCGCCGTTGACGCCCATGAAGCCGGCCTTGATCCGGCGGGTCACCGACAGCGCACGCTCGAGGGAACCGGAAAAGACGTTGCCGGCCAACCCGTACACGCTGTCGTTGGCGATCCGGATCGCGTCCTCCTCGTCGTCGAACGGAATGACCGACAACACCGGCCCGAAGATCTCCTCCTGGGCAATAGTCATCTTGTTGTCGACATTGATGAAAAGCGTTGGCCGTACGTAATATCCCTTGTCGAAACCGGTGGCCGCACCGGGGCCGCCGACCAGCGCCGTGGCGCCCTCGTCCACGCCCTTCTGGATGTAGCCGTTCACCCGCTCGAACTGCCGCTCCGAGATCACCGGGCCACACAGCGTCCCGGGGTCCTGCGGGTCGCCACACGTGACGTTCTCGTAGATGTTCTTGAGGATTTCGACGCCTTCGTCGTAGCGGCTCCGCGGCAACAGCAGCCGGGTCGGGTTGGCGCAACCCTGACCGGCGTGCATGCACGGCGCGATGCCGACCATGCATGCCGTGCCGAAGTCCGCATCCTCGAGCACGATGGTGGCCGACTTGCCGCCGAGCTCCAGGAACAGCCGCTTCATGGTGGCCGCACCCTTTTCCATGATCCGCTTGCCGACCACCGTCGAGCCGGTGAACGAGATCAGGTCGACCTTGGGCGACAGCGTCAGTTCCTCACCCACGAAGTGATCGGATGCGGTGACCACGTTGACGACACCGGCGGGGATGTCGGTCTTTTCGGCGATCAGCCAGCCCAGCCGGTTCGCGTTGAACGGGGTGTTCGGCGCCGGTTTGAGCACCACGGTGTTGCCGGTGCCCAGCGCCTGGCCGAGCTTGTTGAGGGTGACTTCGAACGGGAAGTTCCACGGCACGATCGCGCCCACCACGCCGACCGGTTCCCGCCACACCTTGCGGGTGGTCAGAGTGCCGGTCAGGCTGATCACCTTGTCGCCCAGGTCGGTCTCCCAGGCGTATTCGTCGATCAGCCGCGCCGGATACTTCAGCCCGTCTTCTAGCGGGGCATCCAGCTGAGGCCCGAACGTGATGGCCCGCGGCGAGCCGACCTCGAGGATCAGTTCCTCGCGCAGCTCGTCGATCTCGGACTCGATCGCCTCGTGCAGCTGCAGCAGGCAGCGCTTGCGCAGCTCCTTGTTGGTCGACCAGTCGGTCTCGTCGAAGGCGCGGCGCGCGGCGTCGATGGCCCGGTGCATGTCCTCTTTCGAGGCGTCGGACACTTCGCCGAGGGATTCCTCCGTCGCCGGGTTGATGTTGGTGAAGGACCCGGCCTGGCCGTCGACGAGCTTGCCGTCGATCATCATCTTCGGCTCGAACCGGACCTTTACAGTGTCAGCCATATTTGTTCAGCTCTCCTTCGACGAGGCGCAGGTTAGAGCGCCGGGACGTAAAAATGCCACTGCCGGGCGGGTCACCCTAACAGTGAGCCTTACTGGAAACTAGCCGATTGGCAACCTGCACCTGCGGGCGCCCCGCTACTGGAAATCGAACAGCACCGGCACCGACGTCGGCGACCGGAAAACCTGTCCGCGGATGTGCGGGTCGTTGCCGTCGGGATCCAGCCGAAGATTCGGCAGCCGGTCCAGCAACAGGTTGATCGCGGTGCGCATCTCGAGGCGCGCCAAGTGCATGCCGAGGCAGACGTGCACGCCGTGGCCCCAGCCCAGATTTGCCTTGGGCTGACGGTGAATGTCGAACGTGTTGGGGTCCGGGTAGCGATCGTCCTGCCGGTTCGCCGAACCCAGCATCGGCATCACCGTCGCCCCCGCCGGGATGGACACGCCGCCGAGTTCGGTGTTGCGGGTGGCCACCCTTGTGATGGTCAACAGCGGCGATTCCCACCGCACGCCCTCTTCAATGGCCGCCGGGAGCAGCGACCGGTCGGCGCGGATCGCGTCCAACTGCGCCGGATCCGACAACAGCGCCAACAACAGGCTGCCCAGCGACCGGTAGGTGGTCTCCACGCCGGCCGGCAGCAGCAGCCGAAGGAACGAGAAGATCTCTTCGTCTGCGAGCTTCTCCCCGTCGATTTCGGCCGCCCCGAGCGCGCTGATCAAATCTTCCTCCGGCTCGGCGCGGCGGGCTTCGAGTATCGGGGCGAAGTATTCGCACAGCGCCGCTGACGCCGCGAGCCCGCGTTCCGGGTTCATCAGCCAACTCAGCAGCGAAATCGACCACCGTTGGAACTGTGGGTAATCCTTTTCCGGCAACCCCAGCAAGCCCGCGATGATCTGGCTCGGATAGTCGAAGGTGAACTCCTTCACCAGGTCTGCCTTGCCGCTGGGCGCAAACTTGTCGATCAGGCTGTTTGCCACCCGGCCGACCAACTCGTCCTGCCAGCGCGCCAACGACTTCTGGGTGAAAGCCTTCGATACCAATGACCGCAGCCGGCCGTGGACGGGCTCGTCCATGCCGAGCATCACGCCTTCACCCAGCACCGGGCCGAACGCGGCGATCACGGCCGCCGACGAAAACGTCTCGTTGTCGCGCAACATCTGCTGGATATCCTCGTGGCGATACACGATGAACATCGGCAGCGATTCCTCATGCGGAAGCGCCCCCGACGTCTCTAGTCGCTGCACCGGCTCCTCGCGGCGCAGCCGCGCCAGTTCGGTGTACGGGTCTCGCACGTCACCGGAAATCGCGTCGTCGAAGGAGCCGAAATCCTCCAGGTCGTCAAAAAGCTGTTCCATACTTACCCCTTACTCCCCTTCAATCCCCTTGTGTCCCTTTGCTTCGCCGGGCCGCCAGGGATGCTAAGCGTTGCAGAACCGGCCGCGGAAGAACGCGCGCGACCAACACCATGGCCTTTTGGTTGACTGTCAGCGGCCACGCCCCGCCGCGCATCGAGCCGTATCGGGGAATGCCCAAGACGATCCGGGACATGTGATGCATCCCCGATGCCGGAAGAATCCTGTTCGCCACCAACAGCATTGAGGCGTCCGGACCTACACCGCGGCGGCGGAACGACCCGGTGTCGTCCAGCGCCTTGAGCAGGCCGTCGGTGAACCGCTCGGGCGACCTCGCCAAGCGCATCGCGAACCGGCCCCGGCTGTTCATGGTGTTGTGCAGTCGGGCGTACGGGCCGCCGAAATTGCGGTCGTCGATGGTGCCCTCATCGGTGATGATGTCGGTGTCGTAGGTGCCGGTCACCAAAGTGGTGACACCGAGGCCGAACGGCGCGATCTCGACCGCCATCGACTCGCCCCAGCGTTCCAAGGCGCCTTTGGCCGCCGAGTACGGCGCGGTGGCCGGCTGGCCCCGCACCCCGGCCGCGCTGGATACCAGCACAATGCGGCCCTCGCCGGCCGCTCGCATGGACGGCAACAAGGCCTGGGTCAGCGTGACGGGGCCCAAGACGCTGGTGGCAAACATGCTCTGCCACAACGCCATATCCGTCTCCTCCACCATTCCCGCGGCGGAGATCCCGGCATTGTGCACCAGCGCGTACGGCGCACCGACCGCATCCTCGATTACCTTGACGGCAGCAGCAATCGACGCGGCATCCAGCAGGTCGAGCTGGACGCCGATGAGCCGATCGTCATCGATACCGGCACCCGTCGCCTCCCGAAGCGACGGAAGCCCGCGGTCGGGCGTGCGCATCGTCGCAATCACCCGCCACCCCTCGCGGTAGAGGCGAACAGCCGAGGCGAAGCCGAGGCCACGGGAAGCGCCGGTGATGACGACGCTGCGGGGCTCAGCCATTCTGGCTCGGGGTTGCGCAGGCGCCGACGCCGGGCGGCGGCGGATTGACGTGCGGTCGCCCGTTGGGCTCGCCGCTCGCCCAGGTCGACCAGATGCCTACCGAGTACGGGGCTTGGGCTCCGGCTTTCTCGTAATACCCCTGCGGGTCATAGACTTTGGCTTCCGGATACGGCCACGGGCAGGCGACGGAGGTCGCCGCGTGGCTGACCTTGATGGCCCAGAACCATGCTCCGTAGGCGAAGTAGGACACGTTGATGATGGCGAACATCACCAGGAACGTGCCCAGCACCGGCCGGCTGGGGAAGATCTTGGCTTTCGCTGCAAGCTTCTCCGCCACCGATTTGCCGGTGTCGTCGCGATAGCAGAGGATCGCCGCGGGCACCATCACGAAGGTCACCGAGAACGATTCCCAGATCAGCGGGAATTGAAATGTGGTGCCGGTGAATATGGAGCCCCAGGGAATCACCTGCGCGTAGATGTACATGCCCCAGTGGATCAACGCGTTTTCCAGAAACGCGTCCATGACGAAGCCGATCGCGCAAGTCACCAGGCCCAGGCAGATCAACGGGTGCCGTGATACGAATGCCTCCGGCCCTTTACGCGCCTGCAGTTTGCGCAGGATCCAGACCGCCGGGAAGTAGGGGCCGAAATAAAACATCACATAACCGAACACCACGAAGGGTTCGACGGTCGGTGACAACGACACCAGAGGCCACGACTCCGGCCAGTGGGTGAGGTCGGGGTTGTAGACCGCGAACGGCGCCCAATTCATGATCGGGTCTTGCCACACGATCAGCGTGGTGCACAAGAACATCAGCATCACCGGACTGCCCGGATTGCGCCGCCAGCCCCTGATGAACACCGTCAGCAGCACAACCAGCGTGATAGCGGTGGCAACATCCAAGAAGGTGATGTAGTCCAACCCGAAGGTGAACTTCACCGGCCGCGGCCGGCCCTGCACGTTCGGGTTGGCGACGCGCGGGTCAAGAGCGGTGCGGCAATTGACGATGAAAAAGAGCGCGAACGCCGCCAGGGCAGCGCCGGCGATCCAGCCGCCCCAGCCGCGCTTTTCGCCGCTGGCCAGGGTGGGCTTGTCGTCGGCCGGCAGTGGTGTTGCTTGTTCGGTGGACATGCGTCAGCCTTCCTCTCCGAAGCGATCGACGAGATGCGAGTTGACGCCGTCGGCGTCAAGCTTTCGGGCCACTAGATAGCCGGATCCCATCCATGCCCGCCGCGTCCACTTACCCAGTGAGACACGGGTTCCGGGGGCACCCGAGGCGGCGGGCAGCATCTTGACGCGTTCCAATGCCTCTTTCACCCCGCGCGGGCTCAGCGGATGCGCGTCGGTGAACGCTCGGACCAGGGTGGCGGCGACGTCACGGTTCACCACCGGCACGCAGAACTCGGGACGACTGCCGTTGTACTTCGCGGCGTACTGGTCCAGAAAACTCTGTCCGATCGGGTTGCCCTCGTCGTACTGATCGACCCCGACCCAGCCCATGAACGCGTTCCACATGATCGGGTTGACCCACGCGTTCTGGAAGGCGGTAGTGGTAAAACGTGGCGGGTTCCAGCCGAGGCTCTCGAGCGCCGGGTTGATGAAGACGATCCCGAAACCGAAGCCGAGGTGCACGATCGCCTCGGCCTTCGCCTCGTGCAGGGTCTGCACGGCCGCGTTGATGTCCTGCGCCGTCTGGGCGATCTCGACTTCCGCGACGATCCGAATGCCTTTGCGGCGAAACGCACTTCGCAGGTTCTTCAGATAACTCTCGCCGATGAGGCTCTGCTCGACGAGGACGCCGATTTCGGTCAGTCCGCGCTTGGCGACCAGGTCGGTGACGAAGATCGGCTCATCCGTCATCGAGCCTTGAGGGAAGGCGAACGTCCATTCGCCGAGCCAATCGTCGGTGCCGGTCACGCTGATGGCGGGCACCTTGAAGCGTTGCTCGATCGCCTCGCGCACCGGAACGCAGTTGTCGGTGATGTTGGGGCCGAATACCACCAGACAGCCTTCGTCGACGAGTTCGCCGTAGGCGTCGATCACCGCCTTCACCGAGCCCTTGGGCAATCCCTCCACCTCGCGGTAGATCATCTGCACCGGCCGATCCATCAGACCCTGCTCCACCGCCTCGGAGAAGATGAGGTCGAAGGTTTGAGTGAAGGAGGCGAACAATTCCTCCGGAAACCCGGGTGGCAGCGTGAAGTCCATCAGGTAGCCGACCTTGATCGGCTCTGCGCTGCTTTCGTAGGACATCTGATCTCCCGGGTGACAATTCAATCGCGCGGTTCGTGGCTGACCTAATATTTGTTCAGACGCTAGCGATGGCCGTGCGCAGCGTCAATCATCCATCCGCCCCCACCCAGATAGACCTCAACCATTTCGCCCAGAGCCTTGCCCACTGCCACGTCGTCGGTCAGCGGTCCGGCGATCGCGGCCTTGGCCGCCTCCGTCATGGCTATGCCCTCGGCAACGAGCCTGCCTGCCGCGATCAGGACGCGGGTCGACGCCACCTCGCGCAGGCCGCTGGTTTCCAGGCGGCGGATGGCCTGGCCGAAGCGGACCAGTTCGGCCGCGGTGGCACCGTCCACACCTGCCTCGTGCGCAACGATGCCCTCTTCGATATCTGCTGCGGGGAAACCGAATTCGATGGCAACCATGCGCTGACGCGTCGAATCCTTGAGGTCCTTGAGCACGCTTTGATAGCCGGGGTTGTACGACACCACCAGACCGAATCCGGGCGCCACGTCGAGTGTGATGCCGAGACGCTCGATGGGCAGCTGCCGCCGGTGGTCCGCGAGCGGATGCAGCACCACGGTCGTGTCCTGCCGGGCCTCCACCACTTCGTCCAGGTAGCAGATCGCGCCCTCGCGCACCGCCCGGGTCAGCGGGCCGTCCGCCCAGACCGTCTCGTCACCGCGCAGCAGGTACCGCCCGACAAGGTCTGCCGTGGTGAGGTCATCATGACAGGAGACGGTGATCAGCGGCCGGCCGAGGTCGTGCGCCATCGCCTCGACGAACCGGGTCTTGCCGCAGCCCGTCGGCCCCTTCAAGACGAGCGCCAGACCCTGACGGTAGGCGGCCTTGAAGATTGCCTCTTCGCCACCGACCGCCTGGTAGTAGGGCCGCGCGCCCGCAGCGTCGGTTTCCGGGTCGGGAGTCGCGCCATTGCGGCAAGCGATCCCGGACTCGTTGGCCATAGCTTCCCTTCCGCTACCCGCAGCACTGCGGTTATTGGAGCCTAACCGGAACAGATGTTTGTTTCAAGTGCGCTGACGAGCATGTTTGGATCCGGAACCGGCTCGCCAACTGCATTCGGGGACATGACATCAGCGCGAAATTCGGGCAATCAGGCGCTTACCCTCCGGCGAACCTCTGCCGAGCGCAACGCGGACCGGAACAGTGGCCCGATCACGCCGGCGAGCTGATCCGGGCGTGCGATCGTGGCATGCGCGGTGCTGCCGAACACCCGGCGCAGCGATGCCTCGTCGGTGCCCGCGCCGATGGTCAGGCATACACATCCGGTCCCCCGGCGGCGGGCCTCGGTCAGGGCGCGGCGCGCGTCCGCGGCACCGTAGGCCGGCTCGTACCCGTGGTCGTAGGCGAGCCCGTCGGACAGCACCACCAACAGCCGGCGTGCGGTACCGCCGCGTGCCTCCAGAACCGACGAGCCGTGACGGATGGCCGCACCGAGGCGGGAGTACGCGCCGGGTTCCAGGCTGTTCAGCCGCCTGATGATGTGGGCATCGAGATGGTCGTCGAATCGCTTGACGGGCACCATGGTTACCGCCGCGCGCCCCTGCGAGTAGTAGGCGTACAGCGCAACGCGGTCGCCGAGGTCGTGTAGCGCGACGGTCAGGTTCGCAACCGCCGCACGTTGTTGTTCGTGCACCGTCCGCCCCACCGTTCCGGGCTCGGCCGCCGACCCCGACACATCGAGAAGGAGCAGCACCGACAGGTCCCGGCGGCGGCGCAGGCTGTCGAGGTACACCGCCTCGTCGGGCACCGATCCGGCCCGCACCTCGACGCGGGCTTCGACGGCGGCGTCGATGTCGATGTCGTCGCCCTGCGGCTGCCGGTGGCGGCGGTGCAGACCCATTCCCAGTCGCGACAGCGGCCGCCGCACACCGATGGCGTCGTCGATTGCCGACGTCGCCGAAGCGTTGATCGTCGGCTCGACTTCCCGCACGGTGCACCAGGCGGGCCGGTAGCGCTTGCGGGTGACATCCCACTCCGGATACCGCACGCCGTCCGCGGCGATGTCGGCCTGGTGGTCGTTGACATCCTGGCTCGAGGTGGAGGCCAGCGACGATACGGCGTGCGCACCGCGCTTGGCGGAGTTCGTGCGATGCGTCGGGGCATCCGCACCGGGTGGTCCCCCGCCGCTGCCGGTCTTCCACGCTGACGACAGCATCTTCTTCAGCCACTTGCCGATGAAGCCGCCCCCACCAACCGGGCTGGTGAACAGGTCGGGATCGTCGGAGTCGTCGACCTCGCCATCATCAAGTTCCGCGAGCTCCTCCAACTCCCGCGCGCCGCGGTCCCGCGGGACGTGCCGGGAGTTCGCTTCTTCGTCTTTTTTGGCGACTCGGGCGCACACGGCCATCACCTTGGCCGCGCGAATCACGCCGAACTCCGGGGCCGGGTCGTCGAGCGCCGTCCGTCCCGCGGCGATGGCCAGCGACGCGGCGGGCGAGTCGCTGCGACTCGCGATGTCGCGGTCGCCCAACGACGCCAAAACCATTGGTAGCAAGTGCGCGTTGGCGACCAATGCGCGGTGAGCTTCCACCGCGAGGTAGCGCTTGGCCAGGCGATGGTGACGAACCAAGGGACCCACGACGTCGGGGTCCAGGCTGCCTGCCGCGATCATCGACGCCTGCACGGCAATAGCCTCGAGTTTTGCCCGGGCGCGCGAGGCGTCGACATAGATCGTCTGACCGTCCGTCCACGCAGGTTCACCCGGTTGCAGCTCGGCAACCGCTACCGGCCGGCCCGCCAACGCGCAGGCGAACATGCCCAGGACCTGCGACCGCTCGGCACGAGCGTCATCCCCCACGCTCAACCTCCGGATTGTTGACCAAATATCTGTTCCACCGTAAAGTGCGGCCTCGCAGCAGTCAAACAGCCATCGGCTTGCCGGGAGCGCGTCATGATTGACTTCACCGGTCAGGTGGCTGTCGTCACCGGAGCCGGGCGCGGACTCGGCCGGCTCTACGCGCTGGACCTGGGCCGCCGCGGGGCCGCGGTGGCGGTCAACGACCTCGGCGGGTCGATGCGCGGGGACGGCGCCGACAGAGGCGTCGCCGACGATGTGGTCGACGAGATCACGAAGGCGGGCGGCCGGGCGATCGCCTCCTTCGACTCGGTCGACAGCCCGGCCGGTGGCCAAGCGATCATCGATACGGCCGTGGGCGCATTCGGGCGCCTCGACGCGGTCGTCAGCAACGCGGGAATTTTCGGCAGCGTGGCATTCGAAGATCTCTCGGTCGACGAGTGGACCAGAATGCTGCGCGTGCATCTCGACGGCGCGTTCTATCTGTCTCAGCCCGCGTATCGCGTGATGAAGAACAACGGGGGCGGCAGGTTCGTGTTCATCTCGTCCTCCGCCGGCATCTTCGGCCAGCCCATGGAGGCTCATTACGCAGCGGCCAAGGCCGGCCTGGTGGGGTTGAGAACGTGGTCGCGATCGAGGGCGAAGCGCACGGCATACGCGCGAATTCCGTGCTGCCAACCGGCTTCTCACGGATGGTCACCGAAACAGTGGGTGACGAGAAATTCCTCGCCGAATCCGGCTTCATGCAGGCCATCAGGCCCGAACTCGTCGTGCCGCTGGTGACATTTCTCGCAGCAGCGCCTGCACGTTCACTCACCGCAACTATTCGGCAGCCGCCGGACGCTACGCACGGGTGTTCGTGGGCCTGGGCGAAGGGTGGTTGGCGGACGCCGACAGCGGACCGACGGCCGAAGACATCGAGGCACATCTCGAGCAGATGTCGGCTACGGAGCGATTCATGGTGCCCGGCTCGATCGTTGACGAGGTGCTGGAAGTCTGTGAGCGATGCGGCGTCAGCGCGATGCCGGACAACGCCGAGGTCGCATTCCCTGAACCCAGTCGCGAGAGCAGTCATTGACCCAAAAAATGCGCCACCGTAAAGTCCGGCCTAGCCGCCGTCAGCTACGACCAGAGTCAAGGAAAAGTGGACTTCACCTACCCAGCCGAAGTGGAACAGTTTCGCGCCGAGCTGCGTGATTGGCTGTCCGCGAACCTGACCGATGAGCTGGTGGCTGCCCGCCGGCCCTCGGGACGCGACGATGCAACGTTCGAGATGCTCCGCGGTTGGAGCGCGACGATGTCCGACGCAGAATGGGCCGCCGCCTCCTGGCCCCGCGAATATGGTGGTCGCGGAGCGACGGTTCTCGAACAACTGGTGTACACCGAGGAGACCACACGCGCGCGGGCGCCCATGCCGCTCAACGTCATTGGAATGAATAACATCGCGCCCGCGATCATGCAGTACGGCACCGAAGATCAGAAGAAGACGCTGCTGCGCCGGATGATGCGTGCCGACGACATCTGGTGCCAGGGAATGTCGGAGCCCGAAGCGGGATCCGATCTCGCCGCGCTGCGCACCCGTGCGGTGCGTGACGGTGACGATTTCGTCGTCAACGGCCAGAAGATCTGGACCTCGCTCGGCCATCGGGCGCACTGGTGCCAGCTGTATGTGCGCACCGATCCCGACGCCCCGAAGCACAAGGGGATCTCCTGCCTGATCGTCGACATGGCGCTGCCCGGCATCGAGGTCCGTCCACTCGTCACACTCAACGGCGACGCCGATTTCGCCGAGGTGTTCCTGCACGACGTACGGGTGCCGGCCGACGCGTTGCTCGGACCACTGAACGGCGGCTGGCAGGTGGCCACCACCACGCTCAGCCACGAACGCGCCGGCGCCGCACGGCTGTACGCCGAAATGCAGGTGCGGCTGGAAGAACTGGTGGACGATATCGCGGCAGGAAGCGCGGCCGGCGCCCTCCAAGACCCCGTGACGTTACGTCGCCTCGGTGAAATCGCCGTCCGCATCAAGTATCTCGAGGTGCTGTGCCAGCGTTCGATCTCGGCGACGCTGAACGGCGGCTCGGACAACGCTGCGTTCGGAACGGCCAGTCTCGCCAAGACCGTCTGGGGTGAGATCGGTCAGGACTTAGCCGCTCTGGCCTTCGATGTGCTGGGTACCCGCGGCGCGAACGCCCCGTGGGCGAACTACCGCCTCACGTCACGCTCGCTGACCATCGCGGGCGGAACGACACAGATCAACAAGAACATCACCGCCCAACGCGTACTCGGATTGCCACGCAAATGAACCTCGAACTCACCGACGAGCAGGTCGCGCTGCGCGACACCACGCGGCGCTTTCTGGCTGACAAAGCACCGATTTCGGGCCATGTGCGCGAACTGCTCGACGACCCCGCCGGTGTCGACGATGCGGTCTGGCGCGGTCTGGCCGACCTCGGCACCACGGGGCTGTTGGTGCCCGAGGAACACGGCGGCGCCGGGATGACCATGGTCGAGGCCGGTGTCGTCGCCGAAGAACTCGGCGCCGCGCTGCACCCGGGCCCGTGGTTGTCCACCGCGGTCGCGGCGCCCCGCGCGCTGACCCGGCTCTGCGACAACGCCACTGCCGCACCGATTTTGGCCGGCATAGCCAACGGGACGACGATCGCCACCGTCGGCTTCTTGGATTTCGAAAATGCCGCCGTCGACGCAACCCAACAAGGTGACGGCATCGTGCTGCGGGGTGAAATCGCCGGTGTACCCGACGCCGCGGCGGCCGACATCCTGCTGGTGCTGGCCGAAGACCCGAACGGCACCGGGCTTTTCGCAGTGAAAACCGACTCCCCCGGAATCTCCGTGCAGCCCGAGCGCGGTATCGATCAGACCCGCAAACGGTTTCGCGTCGTGCTCGACGGTACGGCGGCACAGCGGCTGGCCACGGCCGAGCCAGCCGACGTTGCGGCGGTCATCGACGACGTGCTGATCGCCACCGCCGCCGACGCGCTCGGCGCCGCGCGGGCCGTCATGGACCTTGTCGTCGAATACGCAAAGGTCAGAAAGCAATTCGGCCAGGTCATCGGATCGTTTCAGGCGATCCAGCATTTGTGCGTCGACATGTACGAGACGGTCGAACTGGCCCGCAGCGGCGTGATCCACGCGCTCTGGGCCTCAGACGCTCCAGCCGCCGAACTTCCTGCGGAGGAACACCATGTTGCCGCGCTGCGCGCGAAGGCGTTCGCCGGGCGACTGGCCACCGTGGGCGATACCGCCATCCAGGTTTTCGGCGGTATCGGCTACACCTGGGAGCACGATGCGCATCTTTACCTCAAGCGCCTGCTGAGCTGGAGCGCGCTTCTGGGCGGACCCGACCGGTATCTGTCTGAACTCGGTGCGCGCCTTACCAAGAGAGGTCCGCGATGACCGGCTCGATGGGTATCGAATACCTGCGCATCGGCCTGCAGGCCGCCAACGGCTCGAACTCACAGGCCTGGCGTTGGCTGGTGATCGCCGATCCGGCACTGCGGGGCAAGATCGCCGAGCTGTACCGCGACACCTATCTGAAGCGGGTCGGCGGTCAGCTGCTCGCCGCGATGCTGCCGGCCGGCACGCCGGAGGGCCGGCTGATGTCGTCGACGGAGTGGCTGGATCGAGGAACATGGGCCCAAAAAAGAGAGGTGCCGCTGCTGGTAATCCCTTGCTATTAGCCGTACTTGCCGCGCATCGACGGCGACGAGTCGTTTCACCTGGCCACCCTGTACGGCTCGATCTTTCCCGCGGTGTGGAACTTTCAGCTGGCATTGCACACCCGCGGCTACGGCACCTGTGTGACAACCCTGCACTTCCACCATGAAGACGAGGTGCGGCAGTTGCTCGGGATTCCACCGACCTACGTCCAGGGCGCCCTGCTGCCGGTGGGCCGGCTGCGGACCGGGCACACCTTCCGACCCGCCCCGCAACGGCCTCTCGACGAAGTGGTCGCGGTAGACAGTTGGGACGGTCCCGGCCTCCCAAGGCCCTAGAATGGGGTCGACCACCGCTGTTAGCAGCGCATTTGAGCCGGTTTCCGATCGGGCAATCTGATAGCCTTTAACAAAGATTTGGTTCGGCAGGAGGACGAATGCGTAGGTGTGCCCAGTCGCAGTCCTCTCGATATGCGCACCACTAGCCATGGCCAAAGCCGAAGCATTGGCTAGGGGCAGGCGCGCGACGGCGGATCGGCTGGATCAGGCCGGCGGTGACGACTCCGGGACGCGCCGCACCGAGATCCTGCAGACCGCGGCATCTTTGATCTCATCCTCGGGATTACGAACATCGGTGCAGGAGATAGCCGACGCGGCGGGGATCCTCCCTGGAAGCCTGTACCACCATTTCGAATCCAAGGAAGCGATCCTTGTCGAGCTGATCCGCCGCTACCAGGACGACCTGGAGCGCATCGGGCAAACCGCCCAAGCCAGATTGGATGAGGCCGATTCGCGGCCGGCGTCCGAAAAAATCATCGAGCTGGGATCGGCGATCGCCAACTGCGCCGTGCGGCACGGAGCCGCGCTGCAGATGTCGTTCTACGAGGGACCGAGCGCGGATCCCGAGCTGATGAAACTGACCCGGCAGCAGCCTGTCGCGATTCAGGAGGCAATGCTGCAAACGCTGCGGGCCGGACGGTGGAGCGGCTACATCAAAGCCGACATCGATCTTCCGACCTTGGCCGATCGCATCTGTCAAACGATGCTGCAGGTCGGCCTCGACGTCATGCGTCACAACTCTCCTGCCGACCAAGTGGCCGAGCTGCTATGCCGAATCATGTTGCAGGGATTGGCAGCCCGGCCGCCCGTCGACACCTCGTTAGATAAGTCCAAGGCATTCGCGGCGGCCAGCGCTGTCATCGAGTCGTGGGCCGACGACAGCGACGCCGATCCCAGCGACAAGGCCGCCCATGTCCGTGCGGTTGCGCGAACCGAGTTCGGCCGCAAAGGCTATGAAGTCACCACGATCCGCGACATCGCGTCGGCGGCGGGTCTGGGCACCGGCACCGTGTACCGGGTGATCGGATCCAAGGACGAACTTCTTGCGTCGATCATGGAATCGTTCGGGCGCAAGGTCGAGGCGGGGTGGGTCAGCGTGCTGCGCTCGGAGGCCACACCCATCGAGAAGCTGGACGCGTTGAGCTGGGTCAACGTCAATGCCCTGGATCAATTCTCCGACGAATTCCGGATTCAGCTGGCCTGGATGCGGCAGTCACCACCGAACACCCCCAACCCCGGGTGGTTGTACGCGACGCGCCTGCGGCAGATGAAATCGCTGCTCTCCGAAGGCATCCGATCCGGCGAGATCCGCATCGACGCTCCCTCCACCGCGATGCTGTCGCGGTGTGTGATCGGCCTGCAGTGGATACCGGAGAACATTCTGCGTGAGGTCGGGAAACGGGCGGCGCTGGTGCATATCCGTGACACAGTTTTGCGCGGTGCCGCCGTTCGCGGCAATTAAGACCATCTAAATTAATCCGCCCCCGGTATTGAACCAAATAACTGTTACCCATACAGTTGGGCAATTAGAACCTGATTAGCAGTTATCGAGAAGGGGATTTCCATGTCTGTCATCGATCGTTTGCGCTACGACGGCAAGCGCGCGCTCGTTGTCGGCGGCGCGACCGGCATGGGCGCGGCGGCGGCCAAGTCCGCTGCGGAGCTCGGCGCCGAAGTCATCGTGCTGGATTACGCGCCGGTGGACTTTGACGTCGCCAAGTCGATCAGCGTGGACCTGCGCGACCCCGCGTCGATCGACGCCGCGCTCGACGAGGTGGACGGGCCGGTGCACGCCCTGTTCTCGGCCGCCGGTGTGGCCGACGGAACGACCGACCTGTTGAAGATCAACTTCATCGGCCACCGCCACCTCATCGACCGGTTGCTGGGAAGGAATCAGCTTCCGTCCGGCTCGGCGATCTGCTTCATCTCCTCGGTCGCCGGCATGGGCTGGGAGAACGACCTGGAACTTTTGACGGACTTTTTGGCCACACCGGACTACGCGGCGGCCGTGGCCTGGTCAGAGGCGCACGAGTCGGAAGGCATCATCCACTACGGCACCAGCAAGAAGATCGTCAACGCCTACGTGGCAACCCAGGGCCTTCCCCTGCTGAAGAAGGGCATTCGCATCAACGCGATTTGCCCGGGCCCAACCGATACCCCGCTGGCCCAGGCCAATGCGGACCTGTGGCTGTCCTTCGCCCAGGACTACCGCGAAGAGACTGGCTCCAAGGTCCACACGCCCGAGCAGATGGGCGACGTGATGGCGTTCCTCAATAGCGCCGCGGCTTTCGGCGTCAACGGAATCACCGTGCTGGTGGACTACGGCCACACGATGGCGTCACTCACCAACGCGTACCCGCCGGGCAAGCCCCTGATCGACCTGATCATGGGGAAAGTCAAGCTCTGACTTAAGCCGGTCCGGCTACCGTCGGAGGCATGGCACACATCATCGTCTTCGGCGGCCATGGCAAGGTCGCGCTGCAGCTGTCCCACATCTTGACCGAGCGTGGCGACGAGGTGAGCTCGGTCTTCCGCAATCCCGAGCACTCCGACGACGTCGCTGCCACCGGCGCCAAGCCGGTGGTTGCCGACATCGAGCAGCTCGACACCAACGCGCTGGCCGATCTGCTGGCCGGGCACGACGCGGTCGTCTTCTCGGCCGGGGCGGGCGGCGGCCGCCCGGCGCGGACCTATGCCGTCGACCGTGACGCCGCGATCCGGGTGATCGACGCCGCCACCCAGGCGGGCGTCAAGCGGTTCGTCATGGTGTCCTACTTCGGCGCTGGCCCCGATCATGGCGTGCCGCAAGACGATCTGTTCTTCGCCTATGCGGAGGCCAAGGCCGCCGCGGACGCCCACCTGCGAGCCGGCGAGCTGGAGTGGACCGTACTGGGTCCCGGCAGGCTCACCCTGGAACCGGCGACCGGCAAGATCGTGCTGGCGCAGGGCGACGGTTCCGTCTCGCGCGCTGACGTCGCGCTGGTCGCGGCCGCCGCGCTGGCCGACGATTCGACCATCCGGCGGACCATCGAATTCAACAATGGAGACGTCCCGATCGCGGACGCGTTGGCGGGCTGATTAGACTCGTTAGCGCAGCTGGTCTGCCTTTGCCGCAGCCCGCGGCACGGCACCGAGCGAAGCAAGGTTAGTAACGCTTCGTAAGAGGGAACCCGGTGAGAATCCAGGACTGTCCCGCAACGGTATGCAGGAACGACCGCCGTCAGAGTTTTTAGCAAGCACTGGTCCTCAAAAGATTGAGACTGGGAAGCGACGGCCACTAGGAGCACCGCCAGGTGCGCGCCTGCGAGTCCGGAGACCTGCCAGCTGTGCCGGGCGCGACCGCGCCCGGCGGCTCATCGCCTCGAGGAATGGGCGTGATGCTGCAGCCGTTGCGGTTAGTACTCAGGTGCGCACCGCGACCGGATCGGCTGCACGTCCGCCGGCGGTGACCACCACGCCGACTGAAGGACGAGAAATATCGTGACCCCTCAAGCATTTACCGCGACAGTTGTCGGCTCTCCGCGCATTGGCCCGAAACGTGAACTCAAGCGCGCGACCGAAGGTTACTGGGCAGGACGCACCAGCCGAACGGAACTCGAAAACGTCGCCGCCACATTGCGCCGCGACATGTGGAAGGGCTTGGCAGACGCCGGCCTGGACTCGGTACCGGTGAACACCTTCTCCTACTACGACCAGGTGCTCGACACCGCCGTCTTGCTCGGCGCGCTGCCGGCCCGGGCCGCTCAGGTTCCCGACGACCTGGACCGGTACTTCGCCGTGGCACGCGGCAACAAAGATGTCGCGCCGCTGGAGATGACCAAGTGGTTCGACACCAATTACCACTACATCGTTCCCGAGATCGAGCCCGCGACCAAGTTTTCGCTGAACCCGGACAAGGTGCTCTCCGAGCTGAAAGAAGCGCTCGAACAAGGGATTCCGGCGCGCCCGGTGGTCGTCGGCCCGGTCACCTTCCTGCTGCTGAGCAAGGCCGTCAACGGCGGCGGCGCGCCCATCGAGCGGCTGCAGGAGCTGGTGCCGATCTACTCCGAGCTGCTGTCGCTGCTTGCCGACAACGGCGCGCAGTGGGTACAGCTCGACGAGCCGGCGCTGGTGACCGACATCTCCCCCGATGCACCCGCACTCGCCGAGGCGGTGTACACCGCGCTGGGCAAGGTGACCAACCGGCCCGCCATCTACGTGGCCACCTATTTCGGTGACCCCGGCGACTCGTTGGCGGCGCTGGCCCGCACACCCATCGAGGCCATCGGCGTCGACCTGGTTTACGGCGCCGACACCGCGATCGCCGCGGTGCCCGAGCTCGCCAACAAGACGCTGGTAGCCGGCGTCGTCGACGGACGCAACATCTGGCGCACCGACCTGGAGGCGGCGCTGGGCAAACTGGCGACCCTGCTGGGTCCGGCGGGCAACGTGGCGGTCTCGACGTCGTGCTCGACCCTGCACGTGCCGTACTCGCTGGAGCCGGAGACCGACCTCGACGACGCGCTGCGCAGCTGGCTGGCCTTTGGCCAGGAGAAGGTCGCCGAGGTGGTGACGCTGGCACGCGCCCTCCACGAGGGGCGCGAGGCGGTCGCCGACGAGATCGCGGCCTCCAACGCCGCGGTGGCGTCCCGTAAGAAGGATCCGCGCCTGCACAACGACGACGTCCGGGCCCGGATTGATTCGATCGTCGCGTCCGGCACGCACCGCGGTGACGCGGCTCAACGCCGGGCCAGCCAGGACGAGCGGCTGCACCTGCCGCCGCTGCCGACCACGACCATCGGCTCCTACCCGCAGACCACGGCGATCCGCAAGGCGCGCGCCGCATTGCGGGCCGGGGAGATCGACGAGGCGGAATACAACAACAGGATGAAGCAGGAGATCGCCGACGTCATCAAGTTGCAGGAGGACCTCGGGATCGACGTGCTGGTGCACGGTGAGCCGGAGCGCAACGACATGGTGCAGTACTTCGCCGAGCAGCTGGAGGGCTTCTTCGCCATCCAGAACGGCTGGGTGCAGTCCTACGGCAGTCGCTGCGTGCGCCCGCCGGTGCTCTACGGCGACGTCGTCCGGACCCACCCGATGACCGTCGAATGGGCCACCTACGCGCAGTCCTTGACCAACAAGCCGGTGAAGGGCATGTTGACCGGGCCGGTCACGATCCTGGCGTGGTCCTTTGTCCGTGACGATCAACCGCTGGCCGACACCGCCAACCAGGTGGCGCTGGCCATCCGCGAAGAGACCGTCGATCTGCAGACCGCCGGTATCGCCGTCATCCAGGTCGACGAACCCGCGCTGCGTGAGCTGCTGCCGCTGCGTCGCGCCGATCAGGACGAGTACCTGCAGTGGGCCGTGGGATCGTTCCGCTTGGCCACCTCCGGCGTCGCCGACTCGACGCAGATCCACACGCATCTGTGCTACTCGGAGTTCGGCGAGGTCATCGGGGCCATCGCCGACCTGGATGCGGACGTCACGTCTATCGAGGCGGCGCGCTCGCACATGGAGGTGCTGGACGATCTGAATTCGGTCGGCTTCACCAACAGTGTGGGCCCGGGCGTCTACGACATCCACTCGCCGCGGGTGCCGAGCACAGGCGAGATGGCCGAGTCGCTGCGTGCCGCGTTGCGGGCCGTTCCGGCGGAACGGTTGTGGGTCAACCCGGACTGCGGGCTCAAGACGCGCAACACCGACGAGGTGACGGCCTCGCTGCAGAACATGGTCGCCGCCGCGCAGGAAGTCCGCGCGGGGGCCTAGACCGGGGGAGCCTCCGGCTCGACTGACTCTTCAGCAGCATCCGACAGCACCTGGACCGGCACATCGTCGGCCCAGGGCTGCCGGGTGACCATGTCCGCGACATTGACGGTGCCGTGCTCGAACTCACCGGTCGCGGCGTCCACCAGCCGATAGGCCTGGGTCTGCTTATGGATGGGCTGCGCGTCGAGTAGCACGATCCGCACCTCGCCGGGCAGGAAGCCGCAGCGCTGCTGCATCGCGGCGATCAGCTGTTCGTTGTGCATGTGGCCGTCGCCGAAATTCCATCCGATGGCGGTGCTGCAGATCCGTTCCCCGTCGGTGATGACGTAGTCGTCTTCGTTCTGGTCGGCCATCGCCCGATGCGCCAGCGTGAATAACGCCCTGCCGTGAGTGTTCATGGCGCGGAACGCATATCCGAGATACATCGGGATCTGCGCGCGCTCCTTGCCGTACACCTTCTCCAGCTGGGCCGCGGGCATGCTGGCGATCGAGACGATGTTGTGGTTGATCTTCTTGTCCGCCGATGCCTTGATGCACCACAGCGTGGTGTCCCAGTTGCCGGCGTAATACCGCATGCCGGGCAAAAACGAGATCTTGCGCGGAAACAGGTTGCCCGCGATCACGATCCCGGCGATGAACGCGATGAAAATCGCCACTGGCACAGGGCTTTTCAGATCGGTCAGTCCGGTATGAGCATGGCCAACGAACAGCGACAGCACGCCGAAGATCATGAACACGTTCCATTCCAGCGGCACTCCCATCGGGATCGCCGTCAGGATGCCGAGGTGAAAGATCACCATGAGCGCCGCGGGCACCGCGGTCCACCAGCCGCCGTGCGCGACGAAAAGCGCAATCGGCACACACATCTCGATGAAGGTGCTCACGTGGGCGAACAGCCGCGACAGCCGTCCGGGCCGCAGGTCGTCGGGGAACTTCTCAAAGAACATCCGCTTGACGACCCGGGGCCGGAACAGCGGATTGTTGGACATCATCGTGGAGATCACGAACGGGAAGTGTTTGTTGAGTTTCGACGTCGCCGCGCCAATCCAGATCACCAGGAACACCAGTTTGGCGGCGATGATCATGTCGACACCGCCGAACAGGAACGTCGCCGCCAACGTCGCGTAGACCTCGCCGCGAGCGGCCAGGAAGATCACCTTGTCGCGCAAGCCCAGCACTCCGAGAATCACCAGAATCACCACGATCCGCCAGGTGGGTATCAACCCGACCTGGGTGCCCAGCTCCCGCACGGGGCCGGTGCCGTCGGCGAACAGCGTTAAAAAGGTCGTCAGCAGCAATGCGGCGTACAGGGCGATATCCACCAGCGTGCGGGCCGTGCCCTTGGTCGCCGGGACGCGATTCGGCCACGGGGGTAGCCGGATGGTGTCGGGCCGCAGCCAATACAGGATCGAACCCAGCGGCGGCTTGATCCGGTTGTTCAGCGGACCGAAGCCGCATCCGAGCCCGATCACCTCGAACAGCATCGTGTAGAGCACGACCTTCTCGAACACGATCGGCTCGGAGTACCACGACATGACATGGGTGAATGCCAATCCGCGGGTGGTCGGCACGGCCAGCAGCCATGCGAACAGGATGTACAGCAGGATTTTGCCGACATAGAACAGGTGCAGCACGACCGGTGTCCCGAAGCCGACCTCGGCCCAGTGCCTGGCCATCGGGCGGATCTTTTCGCTGCGAGTGCCCTTGCTCCACTCGTCCATGTCGAGCTGCGGCAGTTCGGGTTGGAGAAATCCCATGGTTCCACAGACTAGAACGCGTTCTAAGCGAGCGCGCTGAGGATCGCGGATGACATCCTTTGCCCCCAAGTTCTTGGCGGATACCGTGAGGTCCTGGCACCTGCTTAGGAGATGTCCATCATGAGCAGACTTCGACTTGTCATACCGGCCGCCGCGCTGGCAATGGTCACGGCCGGTTATGCCCAGGCGCCCGCACCGGGTGATTCCTGTACGACCTTGCATGCCACCACGCAGGACACCAATGGCCGCACGATGTGGTGCAATCCGACCATGACCGGCGACCACAGCCTGGTTTGGCAATACGGCGGGCCGGGAGACTAGCCCGGTTACCTGAGGGCCAGTGCCCGCTGCTCGCGCCCCGCGTAAGCACTCAACGGACGGATCAGGGAGTTCGACGACGCCTGCTCCATGATGTGTGCGGTCCACCCGGTGATCCGGCTCATCACGAAAATCAATGTGAATACCCCGATGTCGAAGCCCATCAGGTGATAGGCCGGCCCGGTCGGGAAGTCCAGGTTCGGCTTGATCCCGTTGGCGTCGGCCATCCCCTTCTCGAGCACCTCGTAGATGTCGAGCCACTTCTGGCCATCGCGGGCGGCGGCAACGCGTTTGAGGGCTTCCTTCATCGTCGGCACCCGGGAGTCGCCGTTCTTGTAGACCCGGTGACCGAAGCCCATGATCTTCTCTTTACGAGAGATCTTGCCCTGCAGCCACTCCGAAGCCCTGTCGGCGGTGCCGATTTCGATCATGTCGTGCATGACCGCCTCGTTGGCGCCGCCGTGCAACGGACCCTTGAGTGCACCGATGGCGGCCGTGACCGCACTGTAGATGTCGGTCTGGGTGGAGGTAACCACCCGGGCGGCGAAGGTGGAAGCGTTGAAGCTGTGCTCGGCGTAGCGGACCATGGACTGCTCGAACGCGTCCACGACCACCTTTTCGGGGACGTCGCCGAAACACATGTGCAGGAAGTTCTGCGCGTAGTTCATGTGGCTGTGCGGGGCGATGGGGCCCAGCCCGCGCCGGCGGCGCATGTCGGCGGCGACGATCGTGGGCAGCACCGCGAACATGCGCAGTGACTTCGCGTAGTTCGCCGCTGCGCTGCTGTCCTCTTCCTCGGCGTCTTCGGCACCCATGAAGCTGATCAACGTGCGCACCACGTCCATCGGGTGGCGACTGTTCGGCAGCTTCTGCAACAGGTCCATTATGGACCGGTTGAGCCGGCGCGCGGCACGTTCCCGTTGAGTAAACAGGGCCAGCTGTTGGTCGTTGGGCAGCTCGCCGTGCCACAGCAGGTACGCCACCTCTTCGAAGCTGCGCTGCGTCGCGAGGTCCTGAACCGCGTATCCGCGGTAGGTCAGGGAGTTGGTCTCCGGGACGACCTTGGAGATCGAGGTGGTGTCGACGACGACACCGGCCAGGCCTTTGTAGATGCGTGGCTGGTCTTCGATGTCGCTGCTCATGATGTGACTCCTTCGGTGGCGAAGTTGTAGATGTCGGAATCGAATTGGTTGTAGTCGGAATAGCGGAGCAGCTCGTAAAGCCTGCTGCGATGCTGCATTTGGTCCAGAAGGCCGGATTGCGTTCCGGTGTCCGCAATCTCACGAAGGCCGACCTCGACCGCATGCATCGCCAGCCGCAGTGTGGTTACCGGGTAGATCACCACGTTGTAGCCGATGTCGGACAACTGCTTGGCCGTGAGCAGCTCTGACTTGCCGAACTCGGTCATGTTGGCCAACAGCGGAGTGTCCACGGCGGCGCGGAACTGCTCGAATTCGGCTGGCGTGTGCAGGGCTTCGGTGAAGATCAAGTCGGCGCCCGCGTCGGCGTAGGCCTTGGCCCGATCGATCGCGGCGGGGATCCCTTCGATACCCGCGGCGTCGGTGCGGGCAGAGATGATGAAATTCGGGTCCCGGCGGGCAGATACCGCGGCCCGCAGCCGTTTGACCATGTCGCCGGCCGGCACCACGGCCTTGCCGTCGAGATGCCCGCAGCGCTTAGGGTTTTCCTGGTCCTCGAGGTGGCAGCCGGTGAGCCCGGCGTCCTCCAGCACGGTCACCGTGCGGGCGGCACTCATCGGTTCGCCGAAGCCGGTATCGGCGTCGATCAGGGTGGGCAGGTCGGTCACCCCGGCGATCTGCCCACCCCGCGTGCTGACTTCGGTCAGGGTGGTCAGGCCGATGTCGGGCAGACCCAGATCGGCGGAGAGCACTGCGCCGGAAACATACACGCCGTCGAATCCGAGCTCCGCGACCAGCTTGGCCACCAGTGGCGAGAAGGCCCCCGGGAATGGTTGCAGCCGAACGCTTTCCAGCGCCTTACGGAAACTGGCCCGCTTCTGCGCCGCGGGCACGTCGCTGCCGATCAGCCCGCTCATCGGAAGATTCCCGATGGGATCGTGGGCGCCTTGTCGAGCACGAGCGGAGCGACCGTGATGTTGAGCGCACCCAGGGCGCCGGGCTGCAGGTCCGGAAGAGCTTCAACCGCCGAGAGAAACCGCTGCTGCTCGGCGGCGGTGACGACACCTTCGGCCAGCTCGGTGAACTTTCCGACGTATTTCTTGCGCTCAAATGGTCTGGCGCCCAACGGGTGGGCGTCGGCGATGGCGATCTCATCGACGATCACCTCGCCGTTCTTGAAGGTAATCTCCGCCCGGGCACCGAACGCTTTCTCCGCCGGATTGGTGGAGTGGTAGCGCCGTGTCCATTCGGGATCTTCGCGCGTGGAGACCTTGTGCCACAGTTCGACGGTGTCGGGGCGGTGCGCCCGCTCCGGCGCGTAGGACCGCTCGTGATGCCAAGTGCCGTCCTGCAATGCGACCGCGAAGATGTACATCACCGAGTGGTCCAGCGTTTCCCGGGAGGCGTCCGGATCCATCTTCTGCGGGTCGTTAGAGCCGGTGCCGATCACGTAGCGGGTGTGATGGCTGGTGTGCAGCACGATCGTCGCGACCTGGTCCAGGTCGCCATCCGGATCACGAAAGCGCTCACGCAGCCGGCGCGCCAGGTCGATCAGAGCCTGACTCTGGTATTCGGCCGAGTGTTCCTTAGGTGTAGGTGTCCAGGATGGCGCGCTTGGGCTCGCCGGGTTCGGCCAGCGGCACCAGATAGGTGTGCTCGGGACCCGACAGCAGCCAGGCGATTACCCCGTCCTCGCCTTCCCAGATCGGGGCGGGTGCACCCTCGCCACGCATGGCGCGGTCGACCGCCTCGATGGCAACCTTGCCGGACGCCGACACCAAGGTGCTCAAGGTCGCCCGCTGGCTGATGCCGGGCCAACGCGCCTTCCAAATCGCCACGCAGCTCGCCCTGCTCAGCCAGTCGGACCTGATCTCGGCGATCGTGGCCACCGACCCCGAGCTGAGCACCGAATCCCGCGGCGTCGCACGCGTCGGTCTGGCCAATTACTTCGCCGGAGCGCTCCTGCTCCCCTACAGCGAATTCCACCAGGCCGCAGAGGAATTGCGCTACGACATCGACCTGCTGGGGCGCCGCTTCGAGGTAGGCTTCGAGACTGTCTGCCACCGGCTTTCCACACTGCAGCGTCCGAAGCAACGCGGGGTGCCATTCATCTTCGTGCGTACCGATAAGGCCGGAAACATCTCAAAGCGCCAGTCGGCCAACGCATTTCATTTCAGCCGGGTGGGCGGGAGCTGTCCGCTGTGGGTGGTGCACGATGCGTTCGCCCAACCGGGCCGGATCGCCCGGCAGGTGGCGCAAATGCCGGACGGCCGGTCCTACTTCTGGGTTGCCAAGACGACCGCCCCCGAGGGTCGCGGCTATTTGGGCCAGCGCAAGAGCTTCGCCGTCGGGTTGGGCTGCGACCTCGCCTATGCCGACAAACTGATCTATTCCACTGGGGTGGTGCTCGACGACCCGACCACCGCCGTTCCGATCGGGGCGGGGTGCAAGATCTGCAACCGCGAAGCGTGCGCCCAGCGCGCGTTCCCCTACCTCGGCGGACGGGTCGTGGTCGACGAGAACGCGGGCAGCAGCTTGCCCTATTCGTCGACCGGTCAGCCGGTTTGAACTCGTATATGAATTCCGAGCGAACGCACTGCTGTCGGCGTCGCGATCGGTGTAGTTTGCTGCTGAACACCCAACTGCAACCCAGGAGCCATCGTGGCGGACGTCGATTATTGCGTGGTCGGAGCGGGATTCGCGGGTCTGACGGCCGCCCTTCGGCTGAAGCAGGCGGGGCGCTCGGTGACCTTGCTGGAGGCGCGTGACCGGGTTGGCGGTCGCACGTTCACGGTGACCCGCGACGACGGTGTGTGGATCGATCGCGGCGGCGCCTGGATCGGACCGGGCCAAGACCGGATCTATGCGCTGATGGAAGAGTTCGGCGTGCCGGAATACAAGCAACACAACGACGGCGACGCGATGATGGTCATCGGCGGCAAGAAGCACCGCTACGGCGGCAAAGTTCCTTGGACGATGAGCCCGTGGGCGGTCACCAATCTTGGTCTTGGTTTGAACGCGGTGGAGAAGATGTGCAAGACGATTCCGAGCGAAGCCCCCTGGGAGGCCAAGGATGCCGCCGAGTGGGACCGGATCAGTCTGGGCGATTGGCTCGAGCGCAATGTCATGTCCAAGCCGGCCATCGAGATGCTCGACATGGCCTTGGCCGGCCCCTATACCTGTGCGCCTGCCGAGGTGTCGTTGCTGTGGATGCTGTTGCAGATGGCCTCCGGCGGTGGGCCCGGTTTTGTCATCGGAGGCAAGGACGGCGCCCAGGATGCCCGCCCGGTCGGCGGGATGGGTGCGATCTATCGCCCGATCGTCGCGGAGCTGGGAGATGCGCTGCAGTTGTCCCGGCCGGTCCGGCAGATCACCCAGCACGACAACGGGGTGACGGTCACCTCGGATGGGTTGACGGTGCGAGCCGGCCGGGTGGTCGTCGCGATCCCGATGGCAATCGCCGGGTCGATCAGCTACGAGCCACTGCTGCCGATGGATCGAGCTTTCCTCAACCAGCGGATGCCGGGCGGAGCGGTCATCAAGACCTCCATCTTCTACGACGAGCCGTTCTGGCGCGCAGATGGACTGTCCGGCCAGTCGGCCGCCCCGGGAACACCGGCCACGCTGACCATCGACGCGTGCACGGACACCGCGGATCCCGGGATCATGTGTGTCATCACGGAGGGCACCGCCGCACGTGAGCTGACCCGACTCGACGATGCCGAGCGCCGCGCAGCGATCGTCGGCGAAGTCGTCGATCGATTCGGCGACAAGGCTAAGTCGCCGGTCGAATACCACGAGCAGAACTGGACCGTCGAACGGTATTCGGGTGGCGGAATGATCAGTCACACACCGACCGGTGTGCTGACGGAGTACGGCCCCGCGCTGCGGGCACCCTGCGGGCGGATCCACTGGGCCGGGACCGAGAGCTCGGCGATTATGTGCGGGTGGATCGATGGCGCGATTCGCTCCGGCGAGCGTGCCGCGGCCGAAGCGATGTCAGCCGAAACCGTAGCCGTCGCTTAGGCGGAACAGACCAACCTGGTCATCCCGGGCACGCACTCCCAAAGGGGCAGTGTCAGAATTAGCCGAAAGCATCACGGGGGCCTGACCAGGAGAGTTGGCGGGATGGGCGTTAGCCTCCCAGGCCCTTTCGGCCGCCGAGCCATTCGGGGATACCGACTTCGGCTGCGCGCCAACGCCGGCAGTGGTTTCTACGACAGGGAACAGCTTCGGTTGCTCCGGATCTATTTGAGCGCGACCACCTTCCTCTATGCCTACGGTGTGGCGTTCACCCTGTTTCCGATCCGCCAGGACCTGACGTACGCGAATCCGGCGGGCGGCATCGTCGCGATCGGTCTCGGTGTCGCGGCATTGAGCTGGCTGGCCGTCCGACCCGACAGACCCGGACCGACGACGGTCGTCGCGATCGTGGCCTCCCTCATCGTGATGGCCTTCCACGTGGCGATCATCGCCGAGTTCGTCTGCCTGATCGGGCCGGTGTTCCTCGCGATGTACCTGCGCGCCTTTCACTCGCCTCGCCACGGCGCGATCTTGGTTGCCGTGCTCACCGGGGCGTGCCTTCTCGCGCTTGCGGTCGCGCCGGCTCCGAAGTTGTCGATTGACTACTTCGTTGTCGCGATCGCGATCGTCGGGGCCGCCGAGTCATTCGGGTTGTTGACGCGAGCCCTGGTCAACGCGGCGTGCACCGACCCACTCACGCGCCTGCTCAATCGTGCGGGCTGGGAGATCGCGACCGCCGATCTGTTGGGGCGAACCCGTTCGGCCGCGACCACCGTCACCGTCTTCGTGCTCGACATCGACAACTTCAAAACGATCAACGACACTCGGGGCCATCTTGCCGGCGACGAACATCTGATCAGCCGTGCAGATTGCTGGCGAAAACTGGCGCCCGACAATGCCGTGCTGGCCAGACTCGGTGGCGACGAGTTCGCGGTGTGCATCGTCGAGGGCCTGGCGGCAGACAAATCCGAGCAATTCGTCGCCGACATCCGCCTGCACACCCCAGGTACCAGCGTCGGCACCGCATCGCAGCGCGGCGCGAGCGCCGACATCGCCTCGCTGTATGCGACCGCCGACGCTGACCTGTACGACGCCAAGCGGAAGAAACTTCCGGACGCCCCGGACGCCGACCTGCTTCGTCGCGCGCTGGGAAGCTAGCTGGCCTGTTTGGCCGGAGGCCGGTAGAAGATCAGCAACTGGCCGACGGCGCCGGCGATGCCGAGCGCCACCGAGAGCAGCAGCCCGTTCCAGCCGATGAGCGGGTCATTGATGCCGAAGATCACCCAGTCCAGGCTCAGCCTGCCGGGGCCCAGCGTGGCGACGGCGATCGCGCTGATCGCCAGGACCAGGTTGTACTCCCAGCCTTCCTTGACGATGAAGAACCCGTTGTGGCGGTGGACGGTCCACGCGGCGACCAGCATCAGCGAGACGAACCCCGCGGCCGGGATCGGCGTGAGCAGCCCGGCCGCCAAACCCAGCCCCGCGGCAATTTCGGTGGTGGCGGCCACGGTGGCGTGAAACTTACCCGGCTTCATGCCGATGCTCTCGAACCATCGTGCAGTGCCCGGTATCCGGCCGCCGCCGAAGAACTTGTTGTAGCCATGCGCAGCCAATGTCACGCCCAACACCAGCCGCAGGATCAGTAATCCGACGTCATAGGGAGTCATACGTGCAAACCTAGATCATCGGCCCGATCGGATAACAGCAGCGGTGAGCGGCTGAGTCTGCCGATTCGTATGGGAACATAGCGGGCGTTCCCGCGTTTGCCCGAAAACTAGCTGAACCAGGAGGGGGTGCACCACGGCTCGTATCGCACGAGGCAACAGCACCCCTGAAGACGGATCGATCGGGCATGCAGCCGCATCCACGGACGACACCGTGGTGTTGCTGAACGGCGACGCGGACCACCCGCGGGCAATCCTGGGCAACAAGGGCCATGGCATCGAGGTGATGCTCCGGCACAAGCTGCCGGTACCGTCCGCGTTCTGCATCACCACCGGGGTGGGCCTGCGGTATCTGGCAGAACCCGCCGCGACGCTGGACGCAATCTGGGACGACGTGCTCGGCCGGATGAAGTGGCTGGAGGCCGAAACCTCACGCACGTTCGGCCGGGGCCCGCGGCCGCTGCTGGTCAGCGTGCGCTCGGGGGCCACCCTCTCGATGCCGGGCATGATGGACACGATCCTGAACCTGGGCCTCAACGATGCCGTCGAACAGGCGCTGGCCGCATCGGGGACCGAGACGTTCGCCCGGGACACCCGCTTGCGGTTCATCCATACCTACCAGCGCATCGTGGGCGGGGAATCGCAATCCGTTCCGGCCGACCCGTACGCACAACTACGCGCGGGCATCGAAGCCGTGTTCGCGTCGTGGAATTCGCCGCGCGCGGTTGCCTACCGCGACCACTACGGCCTCGACGATCGGGGTGGCACCGCGGTAGTCGTGCAGGCCATGGTGTTCGGCAATCTCGGGCCCAATTCCGGTGCCGGAGCGTTCTTCTCCCGCAACCCGATCACCGGCGCCAACCAACCTTTCGGGGAATGGCTATCCGGCGGCCAAGGCGACGATGTGGTCTCGGGGTTGGTCGACGTCGAACCGATCACCGCGCTGCGCGATGAGCAACCGGCCGTCTACGACGAGCTGCTGGATGCGGCCCGCACCTTGGAGCGGCTCGGGTCCGACGTGCAGGAAATCGAGTTCACCGTCGAAGACGGCAAACTTTGGCTGCTGCAGACACGGTCGGCCGAGCGCTCGGCGCAGGCGGCGGTGCGCCTGGCGTTGCAACTGCAGCACGAGGGATTCATCGAGCCCGCCGAAACACTGCGCCGGGTGACCCCGGCGCATGTCGAGGCTCTGCTGCTGCCCACCCTGCAGCCGGAAACACGTTTGGCTGCGCCACTTTTGGCCAAAGGATTGCCAGCGTGCCCGGGCGTGGCGTCGGGTAAGGCGTACACCCAGGTGGATGAGGCGCTGGACGCCGTCGACCGGGGTGAGCAGGTCATCCTGGTGCGCGACCACACCCGACCCGAAGACGTTCTGGGCATGCTGGCCGCGCAGGGCATCGTCACCGAGGTGGGCGGGGCCGCCAGCCACGCGGCGGTGGTCAGCCGCGAACTCGGCCGGGTCGCCGTGGTGGGCTGCGGCCACGGAACCGCGGCAACGCTGGCCGGTAAGCAGATCACCGTCGACGGCTACGAAGGCGAAGTACGCGAAGGCAATCTGGCCCCATCGTCGTGGTCGGAGAACGATACGCCCGAACTACATGAACTCGCCGACATCGCACGACGGGTCAGCCCGCTGCGTGCGCACGACGACGGCGACTACCCGAGGCTGGACGACACCTCCGACGCCGCGGTGCGCACCGCCCTGGAAAGCGGGCGCACCGAGGTGCTTTCGGCCTCCCCGCTGATCGTCATGCTGGCCGCGCTGCGACTGACGCGGCAGTCCGGTCCATGACCGAATTGGCAGTGCTGCAAGCGGTTCGACTCAAGGGCCGGGTAGCCCTGGCCGACCTGGCCACCACCGTGGACGAAGGCCTCGACGAGGTCAGCAATGCCGCCGAACAGCTGACTGAGGCGGGCTTACTGGTCGGCGGCGCGACATTGCGGATCAGCCCCAGCGGCCGGGACCGCCTGGACGCCCTGCTCGCCGCGGAACGTAAAGGCATCGACACCGCCGCGATGACCGCCGCCTACGACGACTTCCGAAGCGTGAACCTCGATTTCAAAGCGTTGGTCACCGACTGGCAGCTCAAGGGCGGCCCCGGGGGCAAGCCCAACGCGCACGACGACGCCGAATACGACGCGGCGGTATTGGCCCGCCTCGACGAGGTACACGCCAGGGTATTGCCGATCATCGAGGCGGTCGGGGCACAACTGCCGCGGCTCAACTCCTATTCGACGAAACTGATTGCGGCACTTGGCAAGATCAAAGCAGGCGACAGCGCCTGGCTGGCCCGGCCGCTCATCGACTCTTACCACACCGTGTGGTTCGAATGGCATGAGGAGCTGATCGTGGCCGCAGGCCTCACCCGCGAGGAAGCGGCCAGATCCGGTGATGCGCAGTAGGTCTCGTTACAGCGCGGCTTCCAGGCGGTCCAGATAGTCGTCGATGTCGGCGACCGCCGACTCTGCCGCATTGACACTGATCGCGATCGTCTCACCGATGCCGTGCACCCCGTGCGTCAGACCCATCACGGGCGACAGCGCGGGATAGGTGGCCGTCAGCACCACCGGAACGCCCCCGAAATTCAAATCGGCAGGACCGCGATTATTGCTGGACACCACGGTGTTGCCCAGCATTTGTGCGGGCCGCACGTCGGGGTCGAAGAGCGAGACACCCCAGCGCAGTAGCGGGGCGGGTAGCGCGGCGAAGGCCCGGTCGGCCGTGCGCGTCGCTGGATGTTCGAAACGACGCCGGCCATTGGTCAGGTCGGACGCGATCCGCTGCACCCGGGCATCCCGATCAAGCTGCGGGTACAGTCCGACGACCACATTTCCGAAATGGTTATGCGCATGTGGCACACCGGGTTTAGCCATCGGCACTTCTGCGCCCAGCGAATTGGCCGCATCGCCGTATAAATCCGACAGTGCGGTGGACACCGCGGCCAGAACCGCAACGGTCACAGTAGGACCCGGTATTTGCGAGCGATGACGCACCAACGTGCGCACCGAGCGGGCGCCAGCCGGACGGGCGTTGGTGGACAGCGGCGGCCGATACCCGATCCCCGGCGCCAGCAGCCCCGCGTGGGTATCGCGAACCAGCCGGCGATGCGTGCGGGCCGCGTCGAAGACCCGCCAGGGCAGAAAGGCCGACGGTATTGGCTGCACCTCGGGCACCGGGGCAGGCCGCCCGAAGAGCCGGGCCGCCAGCGTCGAAGCACGGACGCCGTCAGCCAATGCATGCGGAACCTGCATGACCGCGACGGTGCCTGGACCACTGACACCCGGGACGCCGAACACCGGCGTGAATATGTGCACCCGCCAGGGCATCCGGCGCATGTCCAACTGGTCATCGGCGAGACCGACTACGGCCGCCAGGCAGCCGTGCCAGCTGCCGTCGGCCAAGTCGTGGCAGACCACCTGCTCGGGATCGACCGCCGCGGGCACCCACTGCGGGTAGGTCAGCGGGCTTGCGTCGTGGACCCGCATGGTCAGGGCGGAACAGGTGTGGGCCCGGCGGCAGACCTGCTCCATGGCGAGCTCGAGATCGGCGGGTTGGCCGTCGAATGCGTAGAGCATGAAATCGTCGTTGGGGACTTTGGCCGACATCCAGTAGAACTGCGCATCGACGGCCGCCATTCGGCGCGCAGCCATCGCGTTAGCCGGGTGAGCCGACGAATGCAAGCACCCGCTCGGCAACCTTCTCGGGCTGTTCAAGCTGCAGGAAATGCCCGGCGTGGTCGACGATGGCCACGTCGCTGCCGGCGGGAAGCACCTTTTCCGTCCAGTGCGCAAAGGCCGGAGTCATACAGCCGTCGTCGCGGCCATGGAGATACAAGCTGGGCAGGATCGGCGCCTCGGTCCATAGCCGGTTGTATTCGGCATACCGCTGCGGCGGCCGGGTGTTGCGAAGGGTGGCCCGGTAGGTCCCCAGCGCCGCCCGCCAGCTTTCCGGTGCTCCGATCGCGGCGTCGACGTGGCGCAGATCCTCGTCCGCCCCGCGATAGCCCGGCGACCACCGCCGCCACAGCCGCGGCAACACCCAGGACGCGGAACGCTCAGGCAGCAAAGGCAATTGGAAGTAGAACATGTACCAGCTGCGCGCCAGCTGGCGCGGCAGCTGGCGGACCAACCGACCCCGCTCGGTCACCTGGCCCCGGAACCCGGCCGAGACCGGCACCGACATGATCACGGCTTTGGTGAACGGGCTGTTGGGCATCGCCGCCAGTCCGGTGGCCGCCAGCGCACCCCAGTCATGACCGATCACCACGTCGCGGTCGGTGCCTCCGGCGGCCGCCCGCACCCGCAGCGCGTCGTCCATGATCGCGCCGACGTGATAGCTGCCATCGTCCGGAATCGACGAGGGCGCATATCCACGCATGAAGGGTGCGACGACCCGCCAGCCGGCCGCGACAAGTAGCGGGGCCATCTTGCGCCAGCCATAGGCCCTGTCGGGGAAGCCGTGCAAACACAAGGCGATCGAGGCTTCGGGCGGGCCCCAGGTCCACGCTTTGAGGTCGCCGGGCGGGCCCGGCACATCGATCCACCGCGGCTCAGTCATAGTCACTCCGTTCGGCACGTCCGCACGGACCAACCTAACGCGTGCGGGCCCAGGCCGCACCGACCGGAGCGAAAGAAAATCTAAACCCTCACTGCATCAAGAGCTTTGGCCCGACGACTCCACCGCTGCCCGCTCGAGATCAGCGAGGATGATCTTGCGCATGCCGTACATCGCCTGAGTGGCGGCCGTCGCGCAGGCCGGATCGGGATGGCTGACCAGCGCGTAGAGCCGGTTCGGGATGATCTGCCAACTCAAACCGAAGCGGTCCTTTGCACCACCCGCACGGCGCTTCCTCGCCACCGTCAGTCAGCCGGTCCCAGTAATAGTCGACCTCATCCTGGTCCTTGCAGTCGATCGTGAAGGACACCGCCTCGCTGAACGTGAAATGCGGACCGCCGTTGATCCCGATGAACCGGTTGCCGTCGAGCACAAAAGTGCCCGACAACACCGAGCCGGGCTCACCAGGTCCGGCGTCGGTGGCCCTGTTCCAATCCTCGATCCCCGAGTTCGGGAACACCGAGGTGTAGAACGTCACCGCCTCCTCCATATTGTGGTCAAACCACAGCGAGGGCGTGATCGATGGCATATGCCGTCTCCTAGTTCGTCGGGTTTCACTGATAGACCCAGGAGACCGCCGAAACTCACCGCGCACCCCCTGGCACGCAAATGTATAGACGACCTCGGTAACGTCGAAGCACGATCAACCGAGAGGACGCCCGTGAGCACCGTGAGCAGTAGTCCCCAGACGGTCAAGTTCGCTGGTGTGGGCGGAATCGCCCTGGTCGCCGACGACTGGAACCGTGACGCCGCCGTGGTGGACCGGCCGACGATTCTTATGTTGCACGGCGGCGGCCAAAACCGATTCTCCTGGAAGAACACCAGGCCAGTTCCTGGCCGACGAGGACTATCACGTTGTCGCGCTGGACAGCCGCGGGCACGGCGACAGCGACCGGGCGCCGGGAGCGGACTACGCCATCGAAACCTTGATGGGCGACGTCTTGCACATCCTCGACGCTATCGGCCGCCCGGTCGTGCTGATCGGGGCCAGCATGGGTGGGTTGACCGGAATCCTGGTCGCCGACAGCGCGGGCCCGGCGAAGGTGACCGGCTTGGTGGTCGTCGACGTGGTGCCGCGGTACGAGAAGACCGGCAGCGCCCGCATCCGGGATTTCATGCTGACCAACCTGCACGGTTTCGGCACGCTCGAAGAAGCCGCCGACGCGGTTTCCGCCTATTTGCCGTACCGGGAAAAGCCACGCAGCCCCGAAGGACTGAAAAAGAACCTGCGCATGCGTGACGGGCGGTGGTACTGGCACTGGGATCCGGCGTTCATGACCGCACCCGGGGACGACCCGGAGCTACGCACCGAGCACTTCGAGCAGGCCGCGGCGGATCTGCAGATTCCGGTCCTGTTGATCCGCGGCAAGCTCTCCGATGTCGTCAGCCCCGGGGGCGTCAAGCACTTCCTGGCGACGGTGCCGCGGGCGGAGTTCGTCGAGCTGTCCGACGCCGGACACACGGCGGCCGGTGACGACAATGACGCCTTCAGCGACGTGGTGGTGGAGTTCGTCAAGCGGCTGACGGGCTAACGGCTCAGCCGCCCACTCCCGGCTTCTCGGCGTGCCCGCCGAACTGCTTGCGCATCGCCGACAGCGCCTTGTTCGCGAAGTCGTCGAGGCTGCGCGAGGCGAAGCGGGACTGCAGCGCGGTGGTGAGCACGGGCGCGGGTACGCCCTCGTCGATCGCCGCGATGGCAGTCCACCGGCCCTCCCCGGAGTCGGAGACCCGCCCGGAGAACTCATGCAGGTCGGGCGACTCGTGCAGCGCGATCGCGGTCAGGTCCAACAGCCAGGAGCCGACGACGCTGCCCCGGCGCCACACCTCGGCGACGTCCGCAATGTCGAAGTCGTACTGGTAGCACTCGGGGTTGGACAGCGGCGCGGTTTCGGCGTCGCCGACCTCGACGCGCTTGCCGATGTCGGCGTTGCGCAAGATGTTCAACCCCTCGGCGAGGGAGGCCATCATGCCGTACTCGATTCCGTTGTGCACCATCTTCACGAAGTGCCCGGCCCCGGACGGGCCGCAGTGCAGGTAGCCCTTCTCGGGTTGCGCGACCTCGCCGTCGCGGCCGGGAGTGCGCTCCGCGGCGTCGACTCCCGGTGCGATGGTGGCGAACAACGGCTCCGCGTGCTTGAAGGCATAATCGTCACCGCCGATCATCAGGCAGTAACCACGGTCCCGACCCCACACCCCCCCGCTGGTGCCGCAGTCAATGAGGTGAATCCCCTTCTCGGACAGCAACTTTGCGTGCCTGAGATCGTCGCGGTAGTAAGAGTTGCCGCCGTCGATCACGATGTCCCCGGATTCGAGCGTCTTGGCCAGCTCCTCAATCACCGAGCTGGTGATGCTGCCGGCGGGCACCATCACCCACACGACCCGCGGCGTCGACAACTTCTCGGCCAGCTCCTCGAGCGAGGACACCCCCGTCGTCCGCTCCTCACCAGCCATGGCCTTGACGGCGTCCGGGTTGTAGTCGTACACAACGCATTCGTGGCCGTTGTCGGCCACCCGGCGCGCGATGTTCGCACCCATCCGGCCCAGGCCGATCATCCCTAGCTGCATTTCTCCGGTCTCCTTACTGTCCCGACTGCGTCTGCGGAGGGAACCACGGGTCTTGCCAATGGCGGTGACCACGTACTAGCGACTGCGCGGCCTCGGGCCCCCAGGACCCTGGCTCGTAGGGGTGGATCTCGCTCGGCTTGTCCAGCAGCGGCTGGACGATGCGCCACGTCTGTTCGATGCTGTCCTCGCGGGCGAAAAGCTGGCGATCGCCGGTCATCGCGGCGTGCAGCAGCAGTTCGTAAGGCCCTTCGGCTTCGCCCAGGTCCGTGGTGAATAGCGAGTCCAGGTGGATGTCGTGCCACTCGCCCTCGACGAGGGCAGACAACTGCAGTCGCATGCCCGGGTCGGGGTCGATGCGCAGCACGATCTGGTTGGGCTCGGCCCGCCTGCGGTGGGGCAGGAACGCCATGTCGGGAACGCGGTGCAGAAACAGCCGCACCTCGGTGACCCGCCCGGGCAGCGCCTTGCCGGCCCGCAGGAAGATCGGCACTCCGGACCAGCGCCAGTTGTCGATCTCGGTCCGCAACGCGATATAGGTCTCGGTCTGTGATTTCTTCGCTACCCCGGGAACATCGGTGTAGCCGCGGTACTGACCCCGCACGCAGCGGTCGGGATCCAGCGCCGGCATCGCACGGAACACCTCGGACTTCTTGTCGTTGAGGTCGTCGGCACTGCCGCCCACCGGTGGCTCCATCGCCACCATGGCAAGTACCTGCAGCAGATGGTTCTGCACCACGTCGCGCACGGTGCCGACGGCGTCGTAGAACTTGCCCCGATCCTCCACGCCGAAGTTCTCGGCCATGGTGATCTGAATCTCCGACACGCTCTGCCGGTTCCACAGCGCGGCCAGCGCCTGATTGGCGAACCGGAGGCATTCAAGCTCCACCACGGGCTGTTTGCCCAGGAAGTGGTCCACCCGCAGGATCTGGTCTTCGTTGAGGACCGCGTGCAATCGGGCGTTGAGTTCGCACGCGGAATCCAGGTCATGGCCGAACGGCTTTTCCACGGCGACGCGGGCGTGCTGCACGAGGCCCTCTCGCGCGAGGTTCTCGACGATCGGCGCGAACAACGCTGGCGGCATTTCCAGGTAGTACAGCGGGCGGTAGTCGGACCCGATGATCTCCGCCAGTCGGTGGTAAAGCTTGCCGTCGGTGACGTCGCCGTGCACGTAATCCAACCGGTTCGCCAGCCGATCGAACACCTCGTCGTCGATCTTCTCCCCGGCGTCATTGATGGCTCCCCGCGCCCGCTCGATCAACTTGTCGACACTGATGTCGTCGCTGGCCACACCCAGGATCGGGCAGTCCAGCAAGTTGCGGCGCTCGAGCCGGTACAACGCCCGGAACGTCATCTTGCGGGCCAGATCGCCGGTAATTCCAAAGATCACCAGCAGGTTGGACGAATCACCACCGTCGTCGGCCACGGCCGAACCTCCAAAAGTCACCTAATCGGTTCACTCGAGACGCATTACCCGGGGTGTTCGCACTCAACCCTAGACACTGCTCATGGGGCCGACAACCGGAGGCCATCGCGCACTTTGCAAAGATGCGGGACGTGGGTGATGCGCTGCATTTCGCGGTCTACGGGCTCGCCGGGGTCGCCGTGATCGAAGCCTGCGCACTCGGCGTGATGTGGAGGTTGCTTGTTCGTAGCCGCCAGGAGGCCGAGGAGTTAAGGCACCGCGCCGACACCCGCAATTGGCTGATATCCGGTGGCCGCGAGGCCGTCAAGACGGTGTGGAACACCGCCAGCGTGATGCGCAAGGAGGGCTTTGGCGCCGCCATGCGCAGCTCGATCGAAGACCTCGCCGACTGGGCCGAGGTCGAGCGGCCCGACCTGGCCCGCGTCACCCCGGACGGCCGGGTGGTGATTCTGTTCTCCGACATCGAGGAGTCCACTGCGCTCAACGAGCGGATCGGCGACCGGGCGTGGGTCAAACTGATCAGCTCGCATGACAAGCTGGTTTCCGGACTCGTGAAGCAACGAGCCGGCCATGTGGTGAAGAGTCAGGGTGACGGCTTCATGATCGCCTTTTCCCGGGCCGAGCAGGCGGTGCGGTGTGGTATCGACCTTCAGTACGCGCTGCACGAGGACGCAAAGCGTAAGCGGCACCAGGAAATTCGGGTGCGAGTCGGCGTCCACATGGGACGCTCGGTGCGCCGCGGCGATGATCTGTTCGGGCGCAACGTCGCCATGGCGGCGCGGGTCGCGGCGCAAGCCGTCGGTGGCGAGATCCTGGTCAGCCAGACGGTGCGAGACGCGCTGAGCGACTGTGACGACATCTGGTTCGACAAAGGCCGCGACGTGGAGTTGAAAGGCTTTTCGGGCAGCTATCGCTTGTTCGCGGTGGAAGCCGAGCCGGACGAGGAGTCGGATTCGGCTAGCCGCTGATGCAGCCGGGCCCGGATTTGGTCGGGCGTGTACGCCTGTCGCTTGCGTTGATCGCGCACCACCAGCGCGCCGCCTGCCACCACGCCCGCGGCGCCGGCCAGCCCAACCCACTTCCATATGCCACGCATAATCACAGGCTAGCCTTGAGCCGCAATGGACACGTTGCGCGACAAGGTCGCCATCATTACCGGAGCGGCCAGCGGCATCGGCCGCGCCATCGCCTACACCTTGGCCGACCGGGGCGCGCACCTTGTGGCCGTCGACCGCGACGACGAAGGTATTCAACTCCTCGCCGATGACCTCAACGACCGAGGATCCGCGGCCCTACCGCAGCGCGCCGATGTCTCGGATCCCGCAGCGTTCGAAGACATTCGCGACGCGGCGCTGGACCGGTTCGGCCAGGTCGACATCGTCGTCAACAATGTCGGGGTACTGACCAACGGTCTGCCACAAGACATTCCGGTCGCCGAATGGCAACGCATCCTCGACATCAACCTGATGTCGGTGGTGCGCAGCAATGCCGCGTTTCTGCCACTGCTGCTGGATCAGGGCAGCGGACATCTGGTCAACACCGCTTCCTTCGCCGGGCTTTTCACCTATTCCTACGACCGAATGCCGTATGCCACCACCAAGGCCGCGATCGTCCAGATTAGCGAAGGAATGGCAATCTACCTGCGGCCCAAGAACATTGGCGTCACCTTGCTGTGCCCGGGGCCGGTGCTGACCAACATCACGGCTGACGTACCGACCTTCGGCGACGGCGCGCCACTACGCATTCCTGGTGAGCTGTTCGAGTTGCTCGACCCGGCAACCGTCGGTGAGCTGGTCGCCGAAGCGATCCTGCACAACCGATTCTTCGTGCCCACGCATCCGCAGGTCACCGACGAGTTGCGCCGTCGGCTCGCGGACTGGGACGGCTACATTGACTACCAGATATCCCGCAAACCCCTATGAAAGGCGGATACCGATGACTGATGTGCGCGCTCAGGGACTGGAAGTGTTCAAGCAGATGCTGCCCGGCCTGATCCCGGACGACGCCACCACCCTGCGCGACGACGGCGTTGCCGGCGAACTCCTCGAGCTGGGTCTCGATCATGTCTTCGGATCGCTATGGACGCGGCCCGGGCTGGACCGCCGCTCGCGCAGTCTGGTCACCCTGGGCGCGCTGATCGCGCTGCGGGCATCGGAGGAACTGAAGGCGCATTTCCCCATCGCGCTGCGCAACGGTCTGACCATCGAGGAAATCGGAGAGGTCATCTACCACATGACCGGCTACGCGGGCTACCCGGCGGCGGCCACCGCGCGCAATGTCGCACGCGAAGTACTCTCGGGCCCCTAGACTTTCGTCAATATGCTGACTCTTGAGCAGGCACTGAACGAAACGCGGACAGGCGATCTTTGGCTGTTCCGCGGCGAGTCGGGACCCGATCGCGCGATCCAGACGTTGACGAACGCCCCGGTGAATCACGTTGGTATGACGGTCGCCATCGACGATATGCCGCCACTGATCTGGCATGCCGAACTGGGCGACAAGCTCACCGATATATGGACCGGCACCAACCACCGCGGTGTGCAGCTCAACGATCTACGGCAGGCGGTCCTGCAGTGGACAGGTCGGTATCACCAGCGGTGCTGGCTACGCCAGCTGACGCCCAATGCCACCCGTCAACAGGAGAATGAACTGCTGCGGGTAGTCGCGCGCATGGACGGGACCGCCTTCCCCACCACCGCCCGGCTGACCGCCCGCTGGTTTCGCGGCCGGGTCCCGACCATCAACGACTGGGTGCGCGGAATCCCGGTGGTGGACAGGAAAGTTCGCGAGCAGACCCGACGGCGTCGGGAAGAGCGCAAGATGAGCCTGGCCACCGCCTACTGCGCGGAGACGGTGGCGATCACCTACGAGGAGATGGGGCTGCTCCTCACCGATAAGGACACCAACTGGTTCGACCCGGGCAAGTTCTGGAGCGGCGACACGCTGCCGCTGGCACCGGGCTATCAGCTGGGCGACGAAATCGCCATCTCGGTCGACTGAGGTCAGCCGACCGACATCTCCCCCATTTCGGACCAGCCCGTCGCGTCGATCGTCTGACTGATGATCTTGGGCGTGGACTTCAGCGCTTGCGGCAGCTCTTGGATGGCCTTCTTGAAGTGGTCGCTCTTGACGTGAACGCTACCGGCGTCGCCGTCACGGAACCCCTCCACCAAGACATACTCCGCCGAGTTGTCCAGACTGCGCGACCACTCGAACCACAGATTGCCCGCTTCGGCGCGAGTGGCCGCGGTGAACGAGGCGACCAGGTCCGGCCAGCGTTCGGTCCAGTCGGGTTTGGTTTCGAACTTGACGACAATGAAGATCATGCGGCCCCCGCTTGTGCTCACAGCTCCCAGTGCGATTGCTTGCCCGATCATTGGCGGGCAGCGCCAGGATATCGACCGTCGCGAACCCTTTGTGACTGATGTGGCATTTCTGGCCTTTGTGGCACCTGTTTCGCGGCGCTACAGCAAAATCCGCCCAGATGTCTTAGTTGACACCCGGGCGGACTCTGCTTTGATCCCGTGCTTATTGAATGGCGATGATACTCACATAAATGTGAGGTAGCCCACAGCCCGACGCTTTTCTCGACTACCTCACTGATGCCAAGCGCGCAATGCGATCAGCGCGATCCACGTCGCAGTTCTATCCGCGAAATTCGATAACGCGGGGACCATCCGATTCTTTATCAATTTGGAATTCCCGGATCTCCGGGTGGCGGCAATTGTGGCCCCGGCGGAGGCAATTCCGGCCCTGGCGGAGCCGGTGGTGCGGGCGCCACGGCACCGACCAGAACGGGCGGCGCGTCCGGCGGCGGGGGTGGTGCGTCGGGCGGCGGAGGCGGCGCATCCGGCAGCGGAAGCGGAGGCCCCTCGCCGTCCGGCGGCATCGGCAAGAACATGTGATGGGTGAATCCGGGCTGGTAAGCGCCCGCGCCACCGATGTGCACCCCACCGCGTTCGCCGCTGGACACCGGGGTTCCGTCCGGCAGCGTCGCCGCCGTGTGGCCGCCGTTCCACCCGACTACCAACGCGTTGGGAGCCGTTCCATATTGAAAGCCGCGCGCCAATAGCGCGCCTTCTTCGTTTCCTGTATTAAATCGATCTCCGAAAACCGGCCTATCGGTTGCCGCATTGACTACCCACGAGACAAGTCCCGAGCAGTCGGTGCCCGCGGGAGAATCTCCCCCCACAATATACGGCGTGCCCGAGACCTGATTGATTAGCGATACCAACGATGCAAGAACGAACATGCGCAGGGACACTAGCAACAAACTTGTTAGCAAGACAAAATTTGTGGTGCGCGTCACTTACGAATAAAACAATGGTGTGCGCCGCACGTACAGCAAATAAGTCACGGCAATGCATATTTAAGGAAACGGAAGTTGTCAGCCCGTTGGCCAGGCGTTATCCGGCCGATGCGGGCCGGAGCCGGAACACCGGGATCCGTCGCCCGACGGCGGCAGCCTTGACGCGGTAGTCGCCGTAGTTGACGCAAACATGCGCGGCAAGCGCGTACAGGCGCTCGTACTCGTCGGGCTCGGTGACCTCCGCCGCGATGAAGTCCTCGTCACCGAGTTGGCATTCGGGATGCGCCTTCAGGTTGTAGTACCACTGCGGGTTTTTTGGTTCACCCAAATAGGAGGCGACCACGATCGCATCGGCCCCATCGTGGAAGTACGCGAGTTGATGCTCGCGCGGCTGACCTGATTTGGCACCGGTGCTGACCAATGGGGCCGACGAAAGCCCGCCAAGGATGGACGGGTAACGCCCGCCGGTTGCGCGGTGCAGCCACGGATCGATGTGCCATAACAGATGTCGACCGATGAACCCGCTCGCGCGCGAGCGGCCGAAGCGTTCCAGAGCCCGATACCAGCGGCCGTACTCCTTGGTCGGGTCGACGTAGTGCAGCGGCATGCGGCGACCCTACTGACTAATGTTCGACGAACTGTGCGCGGGACGGGCCCGGCTCGAAAGCGTCACCGAAGTATTGCGTCTCGCGGACCACTTGCCCATCCTCGAACTCCATGATGCTCACGACATAAAACGGTTGCCCGTCGTCGGTGAGGACGAGTTCGCTAATCCAGAGATCGCCGCCGCCCAGCACGCGTCGGACGGTGAATCGCTTCAGGTTCGGCTGCGCGGCCCGCGACGCCTGAATGTTTTGTCGACCACGGATGCGCTCACCCGATTGCGGATACTCCAGCAGCGCATCATCAGAATAGATTTGGTGTTCGGTCTCGAAATCGTTGGCGTCGGATGCCGCCCAGTGGCGCCCCAGCGCGTCGCGCAAGCCGTCGTCGTGCAAGGCACCTCTCGCTTCCCACCTGGATAGATCAAGGTCTGGCTTGGTTCCCGCCGAATGGTGTGGTGCTGATTATCGGCGCGGCAGCGTACGCCTGGCCTGCCAGGTAACCCCAGCCACCGTGTTCGCCAGATCCGGCCGGGTCCTGGCGAAACCACGAACTGCACGGTAGAACGACCAAATTTGGCGGGGCGTAGGAACTTTCGGCAGCCACGCCAGCTCCCAATGAATCCCATTGATCGGGTCATCGAAGAACACCGCGTAATAGCCGGGCCAATACTGCGGGTACTCCATTGGTTCGTCGGTGACGGGGACATCGCGCCTGATCAAGAAATCGCGATGGAAGCGGTCGACCTCGCTTCTACTGCGGGCCCACAGCGCAATGTGATTGATACCGACCGCCTGGTCGCTGTGCGCCAGCTTCCCTCCGGTGCGGGCCGGCTGGATACCAATATAGCTGTGCGGGTTGGCATTACGAGTCATGTAATAGTTCGACTGATACTCCATGTTCAGCGACGAGAAGCTGCTGTATCCGAGCCAGCCAAACAACGCGTCGTAGAACGCGATGGAGTCGTCCTAATCCAGCACCGCGAACTCGACGTGACTGACACCGCGCCACCGCATCATGCCTCCCCGGAGCTAGCCGCGTTCTAGACCGGAGTCCATATTCCATTGTTGAAGAATCCCCACGCACCGGAAGTCGGGTTCCACATCAGATGAGCCTGAGGCGCCCACGCCGGAGGAGGCGGAGCTGGTGGTGCCCACGGCGGCGGGGGTCCCCAGGGTCCCCAGCCGGCCGGAGCCGGGCCTTGCCAGTCGTGGCACTGATTCCAGTCCCAGTGGTAGTTGGTGCCCCAGGCTGGATCCCATTGCTGACCGGGGCACCAGTGGTTAGTGGGCGCGGGAGCCGGGGCCGCCTGGGCGACACCGCCGGCCAGGCCCAAAGCCGACAAGGCCAGCCCGGTCCCCGCCAGCAGCCGAACCCACGGTCTCGTTTGCTTCACCGTCGCCATCTCCTAAGAATGGTCGGCCCGCGGCTTCACCGCTAGACGTTGAAGCGAAACGTCAAACTCCAAACTTGGCGCGGGCACCGTCAGTAACAGGGGTGAACAGATTGACGAGGTTGCCGTCCGGATCGCGGAATAGCAGTGCGCGGTTACCCCATGGCATGGTTGTCGGCTCGGTCACGACCTCGCCCACACGTTCGCGCAGCCGCTCGTACTCGGCGTCCACGTCCTCGACGATGAACTCAAGGATCGCGCTCCGGTTGGCCGCCGGCTCGGCGGACCCATCTCCGAACAGCGCCACGGTCTTGTCGCTGCCGATCGCCAATGTCCCGACCGGCGTCGGAATCTCGGCGAACAGCTCGTTGCCCCATACCGCCGAGACCTCGGTGACCATTTCGTAGAAGCCGACGAGCCGATTGACGTCAGCGGTGATGATGCGGGTCGAAATGAACTTCACGAAAGCCTCCCTGAGGGCCGTGGCGGTGTCGCCCGACGAGCAGCGTCTTGTTCGAGGCATGCTAAGCGCGCTCTCCGACAAACGACGCGGCGTCATCGCTGTCCCAACTCCACTCCAGCCCGACAATGTCGAGAATCTTCACGCAAGCCATTGGGGTCGGCCTTAATCTTCAGGTTGGCCTATCCGTGCAACGCCCCGGCAGACGAGGAGTCTCGACCATGGCCGATTCAGCAGAGTCCGTGGTTCGGAATTTTATGGATACCTGGCCCCGGTCCGACATTGACGAGATCGTTGCGTTCTTCAGCGACGAGGCCGTCTACACCGACGGTCCCAGAGGCACCTATCACGGTGCGGACGCAATCAAGGCAGAAATGCTATCGCTTCTAGACCTGGTGCCAAGTACGACGGCTGACGTGAAAAACCTGGCCGCCAGCGGTGGACTGGTGATGGTCGAACGTGTCGATATCTTCGAGATGGCAGGTAAGGCGTTCGATGTGGAGATCAGCGGCGTCTTCGAGGCCGGTGACGACGGGCGCATCACCCGATGGCACGACTATTACGACATGAGGTCACTCGAAGAACGCGTTGCAGCCGCGCTGGCCCCAGAAGGGTGACACGGCAGCGACACTCACTTCTTGCGTGACTAGACGTTGAACCGGAATTCGACGATGTCGCCCTCGGCCATCACGTAGTCCTTGCCTTCCATTCGAACCTTGCCGGCCGCCTTGGCTGCCGCCATCGAGCCGGCCGCAATCAGGTCCCCATAGGACACGATTTCGGCTTTGATGAAGCCCTTCTCGAAGTCGGTGTGGATCACCCCGGCGGCCTTGGGTGCGGTATCGCCTTGATGAATCACCCACGCCCGCGACTCTTTTGGACCCGCCGTCAGGTAGGTCTGCAACTTGAGCGTGTGAAAACCCGCCCGTGCCAACGCATCTAGTCCACGCTCGGTCTGCCCAATGGATTCGAGCAACTCCGCGGCCGACTCGGCGTCGAGTTCGACCAGCTCGGATTCGATCTTCGCGTCGAGGAACACCGCGTCGGCAGGTGCCACCATCGCGCTCAGCTCCGCCTTGCGGGCATCGTCAGTCAGCACGGACTCGTCGGCGTTGAACACGTACAGAAACGGCTTGGTGGTCATCAGGTTCAGCTCGCGCAGCAGTGACGCGTCGGCACCGGCCGAGAAGAGCGTCTTGCCGGAGTCCAGCACGGCCTCGGCAGCGACGGCCGCCTCGTGCAGGGGGTTGCGCTCCTTGTTGTTGCGGGCTTCCTTCTCCAACCGCGGGATGGCCTTCTCCAGCGTCTGCATGTCAGCGAGGATCAACTCGGTCTCGATCACCTCGATGTCGGAGCTCGGATCGACCTTGCCGTCGACGTGCACGACGTCGTCGTCAGCGAACACCCGCACCACCTGGCAGATCGCGTCACACTCACGGATGTTGGCCAGAAACTTGTTGCCGAGCCCAGCGCCCTCGGAGGCGCCCTTCAGGATTCCGGCGATGTCGACGAAGGTGACCGGCGCCGCAACGATGCGCTCGGATCCGAACAGCTCCGCCAGCTTGTCGAGTCGCGGATCGGGCAGCGACACCACGCCCTCGTTCGGTTCGATGGTGGCGAAAGGATAGTTGGCTGCCACCACGTTGTTGCGGGTCAGCGCGTTAAACAGGGTCGATTTGCCGACATTAGGCAGACCCACGATTCCGAGGCTCAGGCTCACGGGGAACCAAGTTTAGGGCTCAACACCGGGGTCGGCCGCCGCGGATCATTTTCGACACGTGACGCCCATGGCACGCCCGGGATCCCTAACAAGGTATTTACGGGCGTTTGCGCCCATTGCCGGTACGGTCGACATGTGTCAGCGCAGCGGGGACCATCGGCAGTAGAAGCTGCCCATCGCTCGATCCACCCCGGCATTCCGGGTGTGCCCGCGTGGATAGCCGTGCTCATCGCGATTACCGCGACTGCCATCGGGTATGGAATCGACTCCGGATCCGGCCACAAAGAGCTGACCGGCATCTTCGCCTGCCTCTACATAGCAGGCTGCGTGGCAGGGGTGCTGGCCGTACGTCAGGATGGCCTGTTCACCGCGGTCATCCAGCCGCCGCTGATCCTTTTCTGCGCCGTGCCGGGCGCCTACTGGCTGTTCCACGGGGGCAAGGTCGGCAGCCTCAAAGACCTACTGATCAACTGCGGCTATCCGCTCATCGAGCGCTTCCCGCTGATGCTGGGCGCCGCCGGCGGCGTCCTGCTGATCGGCCTGATCAGGTGGTACTTCGCGATATCGCACCGCGCGACCGCGGTGGCCGGTGCGCCTGACGACACGGCTACCGCCACCGCAGCAAAGTCGTCTTTCATTCACGCCATCAGCACGAAACTGAACTCGCTGCTCGGTGTCGCGTCCGAAGACGACGGCGACGAAGCTCCGTCCACCGACTCGCAGCGCAGCCAGTCGAGAGCCACCGCCAGGACCAGCCGAACGGCGCGCAGCGGTCGGTCGGCCACGGCTTCCGCCCGAAGCCGCTCCCGGCATGCCCGCCCATCGGCAGAGGACGAGCAGGAACCCATCGGCGAGCGGCAGCGCCGCCGGCGCCAGGCCCCGCCCCGTGACTTCGATCCCGCCGACCCGCCGCGCCGGTCGCGGCGCCGCCCGAGGCCACCGACCGATCCGGACCCACGCGGGCAGTCGCCGCGGGAAGGTCGTGACCCACACCGCCGCAATCCCTACGAGCGCTCGGCGCCGCGCGGCAGCCGCTTCGATGGTTACGACATGTACGAGCCACCCGCGGCGCCTCAGCAGTTCAATCGCTACCAGTCCTATGAGCCGTACGAGTCCTACCAGCCCGCGTCGGAGCCTCGGCGCCGTGGCGCCGCACCGAACGGGACAACCGGCGCCAACCCCACGCACCACCCGATATCGCAGGTCCGTTACCGCGGATCGGGCCCGTCGGAGGAGCCGCGCGCGGATCGCCGCGGTCGATCACGGACAACTGGCCGGCCCCAGGAGCGACCTCCGGCCGAATCCTGGGAGTACGACGCCTAAGTCGGTCTGCCGACTATTCCGCGCAGCGAGCATCGCGAGAAATGTTGGGCGAGAAGGCTATTTAAGCAGTGACCGGATTTCGCGGGGCAGCGCGAACACCAAGGTCTCCTGGGCCGTCGTGACCGGTTGCACCACGCCGTAGCCGCATTCGGCGAGCCGCTCCAGCACCCCCCGCACCAAGACCTCGGGGACGGATGCTCCGGAGGTGACCCCCACCGTGGTGACACCCGCCAACCACGCCGGGTCGATATCGTCGGCCCAGTCGACCAGGTGAGCCGCCGCGGTGCCGCCGCCCAACGCCACTTCGACCAGCCGCACCGAATTCGATGAGTTGCGGGACCCGACAACGATGACCAGCTCACACTCGGGGGCCATCGCCTTGACCGCAACCTGCCGGTTCTGGGTCGCATAGCAAATGTCGTCGCTGGGCGGATCCTGCAGCTTCGGGAAACGCTGCCGGAGCCGCTGGACGATTTCCATGGTCTCGTCGACCGACAGCGTGGTCTGCGACAGCCAGATCACCTTGTCCTCGTCGCGGACCGTCACCCTGTCCGCCGAGGCGACCCCGTCGACCAGCTGCACGTGGTCGGGAGCCTCGCCGGCGGTGCCGATGACCTCCTCGTGCCCCTCATGGCCGATCAACAGGATGTCGTAGTCGGCACGGGCAAACCGCCGGGCCTCGTTATGCACCTTGGTGACCAGCGGGCAGGTGGCGTCGATGGTGTGCAGGTTCCGCTCGGCGGCCTCGACGTGCACCGTCGGCGCGACGCCGTGCGCCGAGAACACCACGATGGCCCCTTCGGGCACCTCGCTGGTCTCCTGAACGAAGACCGCTCCGGCCTGTTGCAGGGTGTCCACCACATGCCGGTTGTGCACGATCTCGTGGCGCACGTAGACCGGGGCGCCGTGCTTTTCCAGGGCGCGTTCCACCGTCTCGACGGCCCTATCCACGCCCGCGCAGTAGCCACGCGGTTCTGCCAGCAGCACCCGCTTGCCGATCGGATCGATCGCTACTGAGCTGGATGCGCCGGGAATCCCCATGTCGACAGTCGGCACCATGGCATTCAGGGTACGTTCTGCCGACACGGGCCCGCCAGCTCGCGGCGCTGGGCTTGGAGTTAGCCGCCGGTTAAGGCAATCTTGGAGCCATGGCTTCTGCACCGTACGGACTTCGGCTGCTGGTCGGCGCGGCGACAGTCGCCGTCGAGGAGACGATCAGGCTGCCGAAGACGATCCTGATGTACCCGATGACAATCGCCAGTCAAGCGGCGCACATTGTGATGCGATTTCAGCAGAATCTGGCGGAGCTGGTGATCAAGGGTGACTCCACCCTGGAATCCATTTTCCCGCCCAAAGATGAAAAGCCGGATTGGGCAACATTCGACGAGGACACGGCCGAAGCCCTCGAAAGCGCTTTCGCTGAATTGCCCGACGGCGCCGGCGGCGATCGCCGGGCCGAGGGGCGGTTCGCCCTGTACTCCGTCGCCGATGCCGCGCTGGACGCGGGTGGCCCCGGCAAGCCGGCGAGGCCATCGAAGAAGTCGGTGGCAGAGCCGTCGGTCGCCGCCGAACTCGACTATCCGACGCTGACGCTGGCCCAGCTGCGCGCCCGGGTGCAATCGCTGGGCGTCGACGAGCTCGAAGCCCTGCTCGCCTACGAGCAGGCCACCAAGGCCCGGGCCCCGTTTGAGACGCTGCTGGCCAACAGGATCACCCGCGCGACCGCCAAGTGACCCCCGCGGCCAATTCGGGGGCGAACTCAGCCGAGAACCCGTTTCCGGTTCGCGCGGTCGCGATCCGGGTCGCGGGCTGGATCGACAAGCTGGGAACGGTGTGGGTTGAAGGGCAGTTGGCTCAGATCAACATTCGCGCCGAATCCAAGACCGTGTTCATGGTGCTGCGCGACCCGGCCGCCGACATGTCGCTGACCGTGACGTGTCCGCGCGATCTGGTGCTGAGCGCGCCGGTGAAGTTGGTTGAGGGCACTCAGGTGGTCGTCTGCGGTAAGCCGTCGTTCTACACTGGCCGCGGCACATTCTCGTTGCGGCTCAGCGAGATTCGCGCTGTGGGGGTCGGCGAATTGCTGGCCCGCATCGAGCGGCTGCGTCAGCTGTTGGACGCCGAAGGCCTTTTCGACCCGAGACTTAAGCGGCCGATTCCCTTCCTGCCGAACATGATTGGTCTGATCACCGGCCGCGCCAGCGCCGCCGAACGCGACGTGACGACGGTGGCCGGCGCCCGCTGGCCCGCGGTGCGTTTCGCCGTGCGCAACACCGCCGTCCAGGGGCCCAACGCGGTCGCCCAGATCGTCGAGGCGCTACGCGAACTCGACCGCGACCAGGCTGTCGACGTGATCGTGCTGGCCCGTGGCGGCGGCAGCGTCGAGGACCTGCTGCCGTTCTCGGACGAAACGCTGTGCCGGGCGATCGCGGCCTGCCGCACGCCGGTGATCAGCGCGGTCGGCCACGAACCCGACAATCCGCTGTGCGACCTGGTCGCCGATCTGCGTGCGGCCACCCCCACCGACGCGGCCAAGAAGATGGTCCCGGACACCGCCGCAGAGCAGCGGGGAATCCATGACCTGCGCCGGCGCAGCGCCCAGGCACTGCGCAATTGGGTATCTCGCGAACAGCGCGCGCTGACCCAGTTGCGCAGCCGCCCGGTGCTGGCCGAGCCGCTGACCGCGCTGAACGCTCGCGCCGAGGAAGTCCACCGCGCCCGCTCGGCGGTGCGCCGCGACATCACCCGGCTCGTCGCCGCCGAATCCGAACGCGTCGGCCACCTGGCCGCCCGGCTGGCCACCCTGGGCCCGGCGGCCACCCTGGCCCGCGGCTACGCGGTGGTGCAGACCGTTCCCGCCGCCGGATCCTCCGAAGGCATGCGCGTTCTGCGCGTCGTGGACGACGCGCCGCCCGGCACCCGGCTGCGGGTACGGGTCTCCGATGGCGCCGTCACGGCGGTAAGTGAAGGGCTGACCGATGGTCACTGACTCAGAAGACGGTTCGGGCCTCGGCTCGGACAAACGAGAAGCCAAGTCGGTTACGCCTATTAGTCAGCTTGGCTATGAAGTGTGCCGGGACGAGCTGATCGAAGTCGTGCGCAGTTTGGAACAGGGCGGACTCGATCTCGATGCGTCGCTGAAGCTGTGGGAAAGAGGCGAAGAACTCGCACGACGGTGCGAAGAGCACTTAGCTGGGGCTCGCAAGCGAGTGGCGGACGCGCTGGCCGCCGGGCAGGGCGAGGACACCTGAATCCCGGCCATATCCGCAAAACAAATTCTGCGATTTTTTCCAAAACTGGAACGTGTTTCAGTTATTCTGTCCGGCATGGGTAATGCATCACTGACAACCGAACTCGGCCGCGTCCTGGTCACCGGCGGCTCCGGGTTTGTCGGCGCCAACCTAGTGACCACCTTGCTCGACCGCGGGTACTCGGTACGTTCCTTCGACCGCGCCCCGTCACCGCTCGCCCCGCACGCACAGCTGCAGGTGTTGCAGGGTGACATCACCGACAAAGCCGTCTGCGCGCAGGCGGTGGAGGGCATCGACCTGATGGGCGGCGCGTCGGTGAGCGATGAATACCGTCCGCGCAGCTTCGCGATCAACGTCGGCGGTACCCAGAATCTGGTGGATGCCGGGCAGGCCGCGGGCGTGCAGCGCTTCGTCTATACGTCGTCCAACAGCGTGGTGATGGGCGGCCAGAACATCGCCGGCGGCGACGAGACCCTGCCCTACACCAGTCGGTTCAATGACCTCTACACCGAAACCAAGGTCGGCGCCGAACGATTCGTGTTGTCCCAGAACGGCGTTGGCGACATGCTGACGTGCGCGATCCGGCCCAGCGGCATCTGGGGCCGCGGCGACCAGACGATGTTCCGCAAATTGTTCGAGAGCGTGATCGCCGGACACGTCAAAGTACTGATCGGCCGCAAATCGGCCCGGCTGGATAACTCATACGTGCACAACCTGATTCACGGTTTCATCCTGGCCGCCCAACATCTGGTGCCCGGCGGCACCGCCCCCGGCCAGGCGTACTTCATCAACGACGCCGACCCGATCAACATGTTCGAATTCGCCCGGCTGGTGGTGGAGGCCTGCGGGCAGCCCTGGCCGCGACTAAGGGTCAACGGGCCCATCGTGGCCGCTGCCATGACCGGCTGGCAGCGGCTGCACTTCCGGTTCGGAATACCGGTGCCGCTGCTGGAGCCGCTAGCGGTCAAACGCCTGTACCTGGACAACTTCTTCTCGGTCGCCAAGGCGTCCCGCGACCTCGATTACCAGCCGCTGTTCACCACCGAGAAGGCGTTGACCGAGTGTCTGTCGTACTACGTGGAGATGTTCGGGCAGATGAAGCGGCAGGCCGAGATGGCCAAAGCCGCCGCCAAGCGGCCGGGCAGCGACGCTCGGTAGTACGGACGTCGGTGCGGCGCGCGAGGGCGCTGCCGAAAACCTCCACGGCGGGCTAAGGTTCAGCTGAACGGCGACGCGGAGGGCGGCACGGTTCGTATGAACACCGAATTCACGCTCACTCAGAAACGTGCGCTCGCGGTTTTGACGATGATCGCCCTGCTCTTCGGTGCGTATTTCCTACGCGAGTTCTTCGTCCTCATCGTGGTCGCCGCGGTCGGGGCGTATTTGTTCACGCCACTGTTCAATCGGTTCAACCGACGGCTTGGCACCGGCCTGTCGGCCAGCTGCACCCTGTTATCGGCACTGGCGATGGTCATCGTGCCGATCGGACTCTTGGTGGCCTTGGCGATCATTCAGATTTCCCGCATGGTCGACAGCGTCGCCGGGTGGGTCAAGACTACCGACCCGAGCGAACTCGGCGACAAAGCGCTGCACGTCGTCAACGACTTGGCAGCGCGAGTCCCGTTCCTGCACATCACAATAACGTCGGAGATGCTGCGCGAGGCCATGGTCACCGGGGCGCAGAACGTCGGTCAATGGCTGCTGCATTTCCTGCAGGGAGCCGCCGGAGGCATCGCCGGCGCGGTCACCTACGCGATCATCTTCGTGTATGTGTTCATGGCGCTGCTGGTGCACCACGACAAGGTGTTGACCTTGATCGGCCAGCTCAACCCGCTCGGCGACGAAGTCACCGATCTGTACCTGAAGAAGGCGGGTGCGATGGTGCGCGGCACCGTGTTCGGCCAGTTCGTCATCGCGCTGTGCCAGGGTGTCGCGGGCGCCGCGTCGATCTACATCGCCGGATTTCACCATGGCTTCTTTATTTTCGCGATTCTGCTCACGGCCCTGTCCATCATTCCGTTGGGTGGCGGCATCGTGACGATTCCGTTCGGCATCGGAATGATCCTCTACGGCAACATCTTCGGTGGTGCCTTCGTGGTGTTGTGGCATCTCCTGGTGGTCACTAACATCGACAACTTCTTGCGCCCGATCCTGGTACCGCGCGACGCCCGGCTGAACTCGGCGCTGATGTTGCTGTCGGTATTCGCCGGTATCGCGATGTTCGGCCCCTGGGGCATCGTCATCGGGCCGGTGCTGATGATCCTGATCGTCACGACCATCGACGTCTACCTTGCGGTCTACAAGGGTGTCGAGCTGGTGGACACCGAGGATGCGGCTGACGTTAAGTCAGCCGCGCAGTGAGGAATTCGACGACCCGCTTGCGGGCCTCGTAAGCGGGCTGACCGTCGATTTCCCGGACCTCGTCGGTGAGCACCGAGTGCGCCATCTTGCCGAAACCGTGTTCGTTGCCCGGGCGTGAATCGATCTCGATCACCTCGAACGCGTCACCAAGGCGCTCCTTGAGCGCAATTAATCGCTCGCGCGGAGACATCCAATCCTCGCTGAAGCGCAAGCCCATCGCGCACAAGCCGTCGTTGGCGGCACGATCGGCGATCGTGGTCATCTCGGATTCACTCAGCCCGGTATCGCCGCGACGGGTAAGGCCCAGCGGCAACGGTACCGACGGCTGGCTGAGCACCGGAGCGAGCACGCTGTCGTCGACCGCGGCGGCCAGCGCGAATCCACCGGTGAAACAATTGCCGATCACGCCGACGCCCTTGCCCGGCGTCGACGCATTCAGATCACGAGCCAAAGCACGCAGGAATAACGACACCAGCCGCTGCTTGTTCGTCGCGAACGCGGCGAATTCCTTTGCCACACAAGCCCGCGCGACGCTGGCTGCCGTGTAGCCGACGGTCTTCGGCTTGCCCGGCTCACCGAACAGCGACGGAATGGCGACGGTGAAACCGTTGTCCACCAGGTGATTACCCAGGCCTAGCACGCCGGGGTGGATCCCGGGTATCTCGGGGATCAGCACCACCCCGGGGCCGGTGCCGTTGCGGTAGACGTCGTGGGTGTAGCCCGCACCGGTGAACGGTGCGACTGACCATCCAGAAAGGTCTGCTTCGGGAGCGGTCACGCGGGCCCCTTCTATCGGCTTGTCGGGAGCGGCGGCTGCGACTGTGTCGCGACCGCCAGGGTACGGAACTGGTCGGTGCTTGCGGCACCGGTGATCGCGATCTGCGTGGCGCCGGCGGGGCTGGTCAGCTTGGTGGTCCATACCGGCTCGGTGTCGGCACCACTTTGACCGGAACCGCGATAGATGATCCAGTTTGTTCCGGAGACGTCGACGGTTCCGGTCGGATACGCCGACGGATGAATCGAGCCGACCAGCTTGTCCTCATCGGCGTTGCTCTGAGTCAGGCGCACATACATCCCGGTTGGGCTGATGTACCCCACCGTCGAGGTGGCCGCATTCAGCCGCTGACCATTGGACGTTCGCCCGTTATCGATACCGCCACGGTCGCCGGAGTTGGGCTGCCAGCCCGCGGGTAACTGAGACAGCCGGATGGGGAATCCCAGCGTCTGGGCATCGGCACGCAAGGCCGCCGACGCGTCGTAGGACGGGATTGTTCCCTTGTTCGTCCCGGAAGGCTGGAATGAACACATCCCGACCAGGCCGGCCAGCAGGATGCACCCGATCACCAGCGGTGCCAGCGACCAGAACATGTCGCGACCGTCCTGCAGCAGGCGCGGTTTGGCCGGCCGGGGTGCCGGCACGGGCTCACCGGCCGGATCGGCGTTGGGCTGCTCCTCGGTCACCCCACGAGTATCCCAGCCCGCTGTCGACAGCCACAGCCCAGATCCAGCGGACCGATCTGCTTCTGGGACAATCAGCAACCATGACAGCATCGGGCGACCGCTCGCTTGGATCCGGTTCGTCTTCGACCGCGACTGCGGGCCCCGACCAGCAGGTGCGGGCCCGCCGTGAGGCTCCAGACCGCAACCTGGCCCTGGAGCTGGTACGGGTCACCGAGGCCGGCGCGATGGCCGCCGGGCGCTGGGTGGGCCGTGGCGACAAGGAGGGCGGCGACGGCGCGGCCGTCGACGCGATACGCGAACTGGTCAACACGGTCTCCATGCGCGGGGTCGTGGTGATCGGCGAGGGCGAAAAAGACGAAGCTCCGATGTTGTTCAACGGCGAAGAGGTCGGCAACGGCGACGGACCCGAGTGCGATTTCGCCGTCGACCCGGTGGATGGCACCACGCTGATGAGCAAAGGCATGCCCAACGCTATTTCGGTGCTGGCGGTGGCCGATCGCGGCGCGATGTTCGACCCGTCGGCGGTGTTCTACATGAACAAGATCGCCGTCGGACCCGAAGCCGTGAACGTGCTGGACATCACCGCGCCCATTGGCGACAACGTCCGCGCGGTAGCCCGGGTCAAAGGCCTGTCGGTGCGAGACATGACCGTGTGCATCCTGGACCGGCCCCGGCACGGTCAGCTGATCGAGGATGTCCGCGCCACGGGCGCCCGAATCCGGCTGATCACCGACGGCGACGTCGCCGGCGCGATCTCGGCGTGCCGCCCCGAGTCGGGCACCGACATGCTGGCCGGAATCGGCGGCACCCCGGAGGGGATCATCGCCGCCGCGGCGATCCGGTGCATGGGCGGGGCAATCCAGGCCCAACTGGCGCCGCACGATGACGCCGAACGCCGCAGGGCGCTCGACGCCGGCTACGACCTGGACCAGATCCTGACCACCGAGGATCTGGTCTCCGGCGACAACGTCTTCTTCTGCGCCACCGGGGTCACCGAAGGCGACCTGCTCAAGGGCGTGCGCTACTACCCCGGCGGCTGCACCACCCAGTCCATCGTGATGCGGTCGAAGTCGGGCACCGTCCGCATGATCGAGGCCTACCACCGGCTTTCGAAGCTCAATGAATATTCCGCCATCGACTTCACCGGCGACAGCACCGCCGCCTATCCCCTGCCGTAACCGCGATAGCACACCCCGACGGAGAGGAACTGATTTATGGCCGACAGCGGCGAATATCGCATCGAGCACGACACCATGGGCGAGGTGCGGGTACCCGCAAAAGCGTTGTGGCGAGCACAAACTCAGCGTGCCGTGGAGAACTTTCCGATCTCGGGCAGGGGGCTGGAGCGCACCCAGATCCGCGCGTTGGGACTGCTGAAAGGCGCCTGCGCGCAGGTCAATAGAGACCTCGGGCTGCTGGCACCGGAGAAGGCCGATGCGATCATCGCGGCGGCTGCTGAGATCGCCGACGGCCAACACGACGACCAGTTCCCGATCGACGTCTTCCAGACCGGCTCGGGCACCAGCTCCAACATGAACACGAACGAGGTGATCGCCAGCGTCGCGGCCGCCAACGGCGTGACGGTGCACCCCAACGACGACGTCAACATGTCGCAGTCGTCCAACGACACCTTCCCGACCGCCACCCACATCGCGGCCACCGAAGCCGCGGTCCGCCATCTCATTCCGGCGCTCGAGATACTGCACGACGCACTGGCAACCAAAGCCCGCGAGTGGCACACCGTGGTCAAGTCGGGCCGCACCCACCTGATGGACGCCGTCCCGGTGACGCTCGGCCAGGAGTTCAGCGGATACGCCCGCCAGATCGAGGCCGGGATCGAGCGGGTGCGTGCCACGCTGCCGCGGCTGGGTGAACTGGCGATCGGCGGAACCGCGGTGGGCACCGGGCTCAACGCTCCCGACGGCTTCGGCGCCAAGGTGGTCGAAGCACTGGTCGCATCCACGGGACTGTTCGAATTGCGCACGGCAGCAAACTCTTTCGAAGCACAGGCGGCGCGCGACGCCCTGGTGGAGGCGTCCGGCGCGCTGCGCACCATCGCGGTGTCACTGACCAAGATCGCCAACGACATCCGCTGGATGGGATCCGGGCCGCTGACCGGTTTGGCCGAGATCCAGCTGCCCGACCTGCAGCCGGGCAGCTCGATTATGCCGGGCAAAGTCAATCCGGTTCTGCCAGAGGCGGTTACGCAGGTCGCCGCGCAGGTGATCGGCAACGACGCCGCGGTCGCCTGGGGTGGGGCAAGCGGCGCCTTTGAGCTCAACGTCTACATCCCGATGATGGCCCGCAACATCTTGGAGTCGTTCAAGTTGCTGACCAACGTGTCAAAGCTGTTCGCCGAGCGCTGCGTTAGCGGACTGTCGGCCAACGTTGAGCACCTGCGCGAGCTGGCCGAGTCGTCGCCGTCGATCGTGACACCCTTGAATTCGGCCATCGGCTACGAAGAAGCCGCCGCCGTGGCCAAGCAAGCGCTCAAAGAGAAAAAGACAATCCGCCAGACCGTCATCGACCGCGGGCTGATCGGCGACAAATTGTCGGTCGAGGAGCTGGACCGCCGGCTTGACGTGTTGGCGATGGCCAAGGTCAAACCGGCGAACTAGGCAGGGGTGGGTAACTAATGACGGTTCCTCCGGGCGGTCCCTACGGTCAGGATCCGTACGGAGCGAATCCGTATGGGCAGGGCCCCTATTGGGGTGGCCCGCCGCAAGGTGGCCCGCCCCCGTACCCGCAGGGCGGCCCCTACTCACAGCCGCAAAGCGGTCCGCACGCCTACCCTCCGACCGGTCCGTACCCCAATCCCGCGGGGGGTATGGATCCGTCCGCGCCCGGCTATCCGGGTCAGCCGTTTCCTGCGCCGGGGCAACAGTTTCCCCCGAACTGGCCGCCCGCGTCCTACCCTCCCGGACCGCCACCGAACGGGCCACGATCGAACATGCCGTGGTTGATCGTCGCCGGCATCGCGGTGCTGGGCGTCATCGCCCTGGTGGTGATCCTGGTGCTCAGCCTGGGCAATGAACCTAAGTCTCCCAAGGCAAGTCCCTCGACGACGGCCGCGCCGACGTCGCAGCCAAGCGGTTCCGGGCAGACCGCCACCGACTGCACCCCCAATGTGTCCGGCGGTGACAAACCCGCCGGAGGCGCCCCGATCAAGGCGGGCAAGTTGTCGTTCCCGGCCACCGCGGCGCCCGGCTGGGTGCCCTTCTCGGACGACCAGACTCCGAATCTCATTGGCGCGGTGGGCCTCGCGCAGGAGGTGCCCGGCGCCAACCAGTGGGTGATGCAGGCCGAGGTCGCCGTGAGCAACTTCGTCTCCAGCATGGACGTGACCGCGCAGGCAGCGAAGTTGATGAATTGCGTGGCCGAAGGTCCCGGCTATTCAAACGCCTCGCCGACGCTGGGCCCGATCAAGAAGTCGTCGATCACGATCGAGGGCATCAAGGCAGCCCGGGTGGACGCCGACGTCACGATCGCCGACCCCGCTCGCGGGGTGAAGGGCGACTCCGTGGTCATCATCGCGGTCGACACCAAGCCGGTCACCATCTTCCTGGGTGCCACACCGATCGGCGATGCGGCCTCGGCGGGACTCCTCAACCAGGTGATCGGATCGCTGAAGGTCACGAAGTGACGCGGCCGGTGTCGCGGTAGTTCGCGGTTAGGCGGGACCCGCCGGCGCCGAAATGTGCGTGGCTTCCGAGCGGCCGCGCAGCACGGTGGAATAGCACTCCGCCCAGTGGCCCCGTTCGGTCTCGTCGGCGCGGTCGATGGCCGCCGCGGAACACAGAATCCGCCGATCCGAGGTTTTGGCGAGATCGGCCAGCCGCGCGGCCTCGTTGACCGCATCGCCGATTACCGTGTATTCATAGCGGTTTTCGGCACCGATGTTGCCGGCGAAGACGCGGCCCGCCGAAACGCCGATCCCGAAATCGACCACGGGTAGCCGGCGCAGTTGGGTGCCCAGCGTGCGCGCAGTGGCCAGCGCCGCCGATGCCGGCTCGCTCGTCCGCAGCGGCACCCCGAAGATCGCAAGCGCGGCATCGCCGGCGAATTTGTTGATCAGGCCGTTATGTTCGTCGACGGCGTCCACGACGATCCGGAAGAAGTCATTGAGCACGTCGGCAACCTCTTGGGGCGGACGGCTTTCCGCAAGCTGGGTCGAGCCCACCAGATCGATGAACAGGACCGCCGCCTCGACCACGTCTCCCGACAGCGATGCGCCCTCTTCGATGGCGCGTTGGGCGACGTCGGCGCCAACGTGGCGCCCGAACAGGTCGCGTAATCGGTCTCGCTCGGCGAGCCCGGCCACCATTCGATTGAATCCCGTTTGCAGACGCCCGATTTGGGATCGCTCGTAGGCACCGACGGCTGTGTCGATGTGGCCGCGTTCGACCTGCCCCATCGCGTCGACGACTTCGCCGATCGGATCCGAAATGGATCGCGACGTCAGAATCATCGTGGGCAGCCCGAGCAGCAGCGCGGCCAGCGACACCACCAGAACGGGCACGTCCAACGAGACAGACTTCTGAATCAGCCAGCCGTTGGAACGCAGCACGACAAGGGTTGCGACGACTCCGATCGGAAGCGCACTGACCAGAAACCACAGCATGACCAGTCGGGCGAACACCCCCGGCACTGCCAAGCGAGGCTCGAGCCCCCGGGTCGCGGTGCCCATGATGGGCCGCAGGGTGCGTTGCGCGAGCAGCATTCCGGTGCCCGCGGCGGCCGGTCCACCGAGCAACACACCGAGCACCATCGGGAAGAGCAGCGCGGCGCCGCCGTTGAGATTGATGAGGATCAGGATTAAGCCGGCCAGGCCCCAGGCCACCAACAGGATCGCCGTTTGTCGGCCGGCGAGTTTCATCGCCGTTTCCCGTTGCGCCGTCGTGGGTTCTTCGCCGGCGGCGTACCAGCGCAGCGTGGGAGCAAGGCTGAACATGCCGGCCACCGCGACCCCGACGATCCCCACCGCCACCAGCACCACGATCGTCGTCGTGTTCTTTTCCGCGAAGTCGACATCGGTGGGGAGAAGTGTGTGGCCCCGGAGCGGAATCAGGATGGCGGCGGCGTCGATAACGGCAATGATGTAGGACAGCGCAAGGTCGACCGCATATTCAATGGATAACCGGCGAGCTGACTTGCGCTGCGCCGTCCCGGATGTCGCCACTGTCTCACGCGAATCTCGCGCACCCCGACTTCGCCGCCAGTCCGCTTTCATCACCCTATAAAGGTAGTCGCGTGTGCTCTAGGCACCGTTATTTGGCCCGCCCGAGTTCTGCCCCGGGATGTCGGTGATCGGGAAGTTCGGCATCGGTTTGGGCGACGGAGTATTGGGCAGCGTCGGAATGTCGCCGGGTGGGACGTCGTGAAGTTCGTTGGCGGGTGGCCCGTTTTCCCGGCTGCCGTAGCTGCTGCCCGGCGCCCGCTGCCCCAGCAGTTCGCTGACCGTCACCAGACGGTAGCCGTTGGCCTTGAGCACCGGAATGAACTGGTACACGAGGTCAACGGTGCTCGAGTACGTGTTATGGAACAACACCACCGAACCCGGCTTGATGTACGTCATCAGCATGTATCGCGTCGCTGCGGTGTTCGAGTCGTTCGCCCAATCGAAAGGGATGACATCCCAAAGGATTTCGGCTAGTCCATATCGAGCGGCGGTCTGGCGCACCTCAGGGGTGGATAGCCCGCCGGCGGGACGATACAGCGTCGGGGTCCGCCCGGTCGCGGCGGTGATCGCATCGTTGGCCTTGGAGAACTGCCCGGCGATGTCGTCCGGTGGGACCGTCGCCATGTTGGGGTGTGCCCAGGTGTGACTGCCGATCTCCATGCCGGCGTCGGCAATGCGCTTGGCGCCGGCCGGGTTGGCGGCCACCTTGTTGCCGATCAGGAAGAAGGTGGCCTTGGCGTCGTTGTCCTTCAGGATCTGCAACAACCGCTCGTCAAACGGGCCCGGCCCGTCGTCGAACGTCAGCGCGACACACTTGACCACCGAGCAGCTCAGGTTGTCGGCGCGCGTCACGTGACCGGTCAGGCCACCGATGACCAGCACCGCGCCGGCGACCACGACACCGAGCACGGTCCGCCAATAGCGCCAGGCCTGGCTGTCGGGTCGTTTCGGCACGATAAAAGCCTACTCACTGCGAGACCGCAACCAGCGACACGTTTCGCGAGTGGAGCCGTCCCGAATATCCCCGACGCAGTTTCGCGGCAAACGAGTTAGTGCGGCCCGGCGATTTCCTCGAGCATCTCGGTGACCAGGGCGGCGATCGGCGATCGCTCACTGCGCAACAGGGTGATGTGCGCGAAAAGCGGGTGGCCTTTGAGCTTCTCGATTACGGCCGCAACGCCGTCATGGCGGCCGACCCGCAGATTGTCACGCTGGGCGACGTCGTGGGTCAGCACCACCCGCGATCCCGACCCCAGCCTGGATAACACGGTCAGCAGTACGTTGCGCTCCAGCGACTGCGCTTCGTCGACGATGACGAACGAGTCATGCAGCGAGCGCCCCCGGATGTGGGTCAGCGGCAGTACTTCGAGCATGCCGCGGGACAGCACCTCCTCCAGCACGGCCGGGCTGGCCAGGCCTTCCAGGGTGTCGAAGACCGCCTGCGCCCAGGGGCCCATCTTTTCGCTCTCGCTGCCGGGCAGGTAGCCCAGCTCCTGGCCGCCGACGGCGTACAGCGGGCGGAACACCACCACTTTGCGCTGGGTCCGTCGTTCCAGTACCGCCTCGAGACCCGCGCACAAGGCCAGCGCCGACTTACCGGTGCCGGCTTTGCCACCCAGCGACACGATGCCTACCGACTCGTCGAGCAGCAGGTCGAGCGCCACGCGCTGCTCGGCGGAACGGCCCCGCAGCCCGAACACCTCACGGTCACCGCGGACCAGTTGAACGCGTTTGGCCGCGGTGACCCGGCCCAGCGCGTGAGAGCTACCGCCGAGCAGCCGAATTCCGGTGTGGCAGGGTAGATCCCGAGCTTCGGCCAGGTCGATCTCGCCGTCGGCGAAGAGCGCGTCGATGTCTTCGGCGGCGGTCTCGATCTCGTGCATCCCCGACCAGCCGGAGACCACGACATCCTGCGCGTGGTACTCATCGGCGGCCAGGCCGACCGCGGCGGCCTTGACGCGCAGCGGAATGTCCTTGCTGACCAACGTGACAAGTCTGCCTTCGGCGGCCAGGTTGGCCGCACAGCTCAGGATCCGGGAATCGTTGCTGTCGGTACGAAATCCGGCGGGCAGCACGGCAGGGTCAGTGTGGTTGAGCTCGACGTGCAGCGTACCGCCTTGTGCCCCAACAGGAATGGGCTGATCCAACCGTCCGTGCTCCAGCCGAAGGTCATCGAAAAGACGCAACGCCTGACGGGCGAACCATCCCAGCTCATGATGGTGGCGTTTGGCCTCCAGTTCGCTGATCACCACCAACGGGACCACCACCTCGTGCTCGGCGAACCGGCTGCACGCCCATGGGTCGGACAGCAGCACGGAAGTGTCGATCACGTAAGTCCGGATTTCGGTCACGTAGCGCTCCTCGTGCGGGATAAGCCCGCGCGGACCCGCACAGGCATGTCGGCGGGAACTGCGACACGAGGACCGGGGCCGGTCCTTCCCTCGAGCTGACGGGAGGTGCCGCCCTGGCAGCAAAGCATGACGCTGACCATCGAGAATGACGCTACTCTCGTCGCCGCTTTCCCGCCGCGCAGACGCGCCGACGCCGGGGTGACGACCCGCGACGAGTCGCGCAGTGGTTCGCGAAAGTTGGTTTAGCCGCCGACGAACTGCCGCAGCTGGGGTTGGTCAGCGACGCCCCATGCGGTGATGCGGTCGGAGATGGCCTGGCGCAGCTCGGCGGGGCCGAAAATTCCGGCGGCCGCGATGTTTTGCACCTTGTCCTGATACGAGTTGATGTCGCCGCCGACGACCTGGAGATCGGCCGCCCGGGCAGCGATCGCGGCGATCGTCTCGTCGCGCGAGTACTCGAGGCAGTGCGCGACGAGATTCGAGAAGAACTCCTCGTGCCGTGCTTCGTCCCGGGCGATCCGGTCGATAAGCCCGGCCAAAATTGGCTCCTCGAGCCTGGCGGCCAGGTTCCGGCACATGACGGCGTGGGTGCGCTCGGTGAATGCCATGTAGACCAAGGTTTCCACCTGCGTGTACGTGTCGGCGCGGTAGCCCTGCATCAGGTACTCGACTCGGGCCTCTTCGTTGGCGGTGGGGTCCACCTCTCGGGTCACCACCAGGTACTCGCGCAGTGCGATGGCGTGCAGATGCTCCTCGGCAGTCCACCGGCCCAGCCAGCGACCCCACCACTCCTCGAGAATGAAGTGCTCGACAAGCTCGCGGTGATGGCTGGCCAGGTCGTCCTTGAGCAGCAACAAGATCTCGCAGGCGTCGGTGAAGGCCCGGGGCAGCGTCATGCTGGACGGATCCCAGTCACGTCCGCCGAGGAAAGCGAAGTTCTCGCCTCGGTCGAACGGCACGTAGTCGTGGGCGAACCAGATTTCCTCGGTGCTGAGGTGGCGGTCCATGTTCGCTTCGACGATCGGCGCCAGTTCCAGGATCAGCGCGTTTGCGACAGGTCTCTGTGCCATGAAATTACTGTAACCCGTCGACACAGATGTATGAAAATGCCCGAGCGTGTCGTACCAAAAGGTGACCTAGGTCCTCCCGGGGGGTTATCGCCCGATCAGGGCCCAGTCCTCGAGGTCCTCGTACAGCGGGAACTCCCTGGCCAGGCGGGTGACCCGGTTTCGCAGCCCGGACGCGTCCGCCGAGGTGCCGGCCGCCAGCGCGGTGGCGATGATGTCGGCGACCTCGGTGAACTCGGCGTCGCCGAAGCCGCGGGTGGCCAGCGCGGGGGTGCCGATCCGCAGGCCCGAGGTCACCATCGGCGGCCGCGGGTCATTGGGGACGGCATTGCGGTTGACGGTGATGCCGACCTCGTGCAGCAGGTCCTCGGCGGCCTGGCCGTCCAACGGCGAATTGCGCAGGTCGACCAGCACCAGGTGGACGTCGGTGCCGCCGCTGACCACCGAAACGCCGGCCTTGGCGACATCGGCGGCCAGCAGCCGATCCGCCAGGATGCGGGCTCCGGAGAGCGTGCGCTGCTGGCGCTCGGCGAATTCCGGGGTACCGGCGATCTTCAGCGCGACCGCCTTGCCGGCGATGACGTGCATCAGCGGGCCGCCCTGCTGGCCGGGGAAGACCGCGGAGTTGATCGCCTTGGCGTACTCCTGCTTGCCCAGGATCATCCCGGAGCGACCGCCACCGAGCGTCTTGTGAATGGTGGTGGAGACCACGTCCGCGTGCGGTATCGGAGAGGGATGCAATTCGACGGCTACCAGGCCCGCGAAGTGCGCCATGTCCACCCAGAGCTTGGCGTCGACCTCGTCGGCGATCGACGCGAACGCCGCGAAGTCAAGAATCCGGGGATACGCCGACCAGCCGGCGATGATCACCTTCGGACGGAATTCCAGCGCCTGAGCGCGCACCACGTCCATGTCGACGAGATGCGTCGTCGGGTCGACACCGTAAAAGGCGTTCTCGTAGAGCTTGCCGGAGAAGTTGAGCTTCATGCCGTGCGTCAGATGCCCACCGTTGGCCAGATCCAGGCCCAGCAGCCGCTCCCCCGGTGACATCAGGGCGTGCAGCACCGCGGCGTTGGCCTGGGCGCCGGAGTGCGGCTGAACATTGGCGAAGTCGGCGGCGAACAGCGCCTTGGCGCGGTCGCGGGCGATGTTCTCCACGACGTCGACGTGCTCGCAACCGCCGTAGTAACGCCGGCCCGGCAGCCCCTCGGCGTACTTGTTGGTGAGCACGCTGCCCTGGGCCTGCAGAACCGAGCGCGGCACGAAGTTCTCCGACGCGATCATCTCGAGGGTGTCGCGCTGCCGGCCGAGCTCTTTGCCGAGCAGCTCGGCGATATCAGGGTCGACTTCGGCGAGCGGGGCGGACATCAGGGACGCGGTTACGCGGGCATCAGGTGCGGCAGTCACGAACGCCAGTCTATTCCAGTGGTGCTTTTAACCAGCCCAGCCGTCTGGCGCGCGATCGTCCCTGCCACACTGGCACTATGCCCCGGCTGAGCGAGCCGAGCCCTTATGTGGAGTTCGACCGAAAGCAGTGGCGCGCGTTGCGTATGTCGACGCCGCTGGCCCTCACTGAAGAGGAGCTGGTCGGCCTGCGTGGTCTCGGCGAGCAGATCGACCTGCTCGAGGTCGAGGAGGTGTACCTGCCGCTGGCCCGGCTCATCCACCTTCAGGTCGCGGCCCGGCAGCGATTGTTCGCTGCCACTGCGGAATTCCTCGGCGAGCCGCAGCAGAACCCGGACCGGCCGGTGCCGTTCATCATCGGTGTGGCCGGCAGCGTGGCGGTCGGAAAGTCGACCACCGCTCGTGTGCTGCAGGCGTTGCTGGCTCGCTGGGATCACCACCCGCGGGTCGATCTGGTGACCACCGATGGCTTCCTCTACCCGAACACCGAGCTGGACCGGCGAAACCTCATGCACCGCAAAGGTTTTCCGGAGAGCTACAACCGCCGGGCGCTGATGCGGTTCGTCACCTCGGTCAAGTCGGGTTCGGAATACGCGTGTGCGCCGGTGTACTCACACCTGCGCTACGACATCATCTCCGGGGCCAAACACATAGTCCGGCATCCGGACATCCTGATCCTGGAGGGCCTCAACGTACTGCAGACCGGCCCGACCCTGATGGTGTCGGACCTGTTCGACTTTTCGCTGTACGTGGACGCCCGGATCGAAGACATCGAACAGTGGTACGTCTCCCGGTTCTTGGCCATGCGTGGCACGGCCTTCGCCGACCCGGAATCGCACTTCCACCACTACTCGGCGCTCAACGACACGAAGGCGGTCGCCGCCGCGCGCAAGATCTGGCGGTCGATCAACCGCCCCAATCTGGTCAAGAACATTCTGCCGACGCGTCCCCGCGCGACCCTGGTGCTGCGCAAGGACGCCGACCACTCCATCAACCGGCTGCGGCTGCGCAAGCTGTAGAGACCCGTAAAAGCCGGCTAGGCCGTCGCGAGGCGGCGCACTCCCAGGTATTGCAGCCACGCGAACGCCGCGGTGAAGAGGCCAGTGGCCAGCGTCGCGGCCACCCCGCTCGCGGACATGGGCACTAGCTCCACGGCCACGACGGCGCCCAGCGTCAACACGATGTTGGCCACGACGACACCGAGGCCGACGCTGCGTAAGTCCGGCGATGCGGCCAGGCTGAACACCACCAGGCCGTAGAACACGAAAAAAGCGCCCAGGGCGTATTCCAGGTTGGAACTCAGGCCGGTCAGCGACGAAAGCGGGTCGGCGACGAAGGCGACGGTCAGACCGCACAGCCCCGTCAATGTGGCATCTGCACGCATGGCGAAACGCAGCAACGAGTCGGTCGCGGCATACAGGTGCCTGGTCTGTAGATCAGATACAGCAGACATGTGATTACTCCTCGCGATGGCGGTCTGTGTCGAACTGGTTTCAGCGTGCCGCCAGAGCACTGCCATATCGACGCGTGGCGCTGCCAACTGCTGCCACGGAAGAAAAGACCAGGGATCTCTTCCAGGTATTCCCGTGACCGGCGGCGAAGCTGGATTTAGACGGCAATCGCTTCGACGACGCTGAACGGCGACGTCGTTTCGATCACCCGCGTCATCCGGAATCCGGCACGGTCCAGCAGGCGGCCGTATTGGGCGGCGGTGCGCTCACGGGCACCCACTACAACGAGCATTTCAAGATCTCCCCAATTGCCCATAAATTCGCGGTTGTGGCCCGGAAGGACGAACTCAATGAGCAGTACGTGCTTGCCCGCGTCGGCAGCCTGTCGGATATTGCCGAGAATGCGGACCGCGTCGCCGTCGGGCCAGTCGTGGATGACGTTCTTCAGCACGTAGGCATCGCCGCCATCAGGTATCGCGTCGAAGAATGAGCCCGGAATGATTTTCACTCGCTCCTGCACCCGGCGTTCCGCCAACAGAGCTGGGGCGCTCGCCACCACGTGGGGCAGGTCGTGCAGGACGCCGTGAGCCAGCGGGGTGGCTTTCAGGATCGCGGCCAGCAGCCTTCCGTGCCCACCCCCCACGTCGACGACGGTGCCGTAGCGGCTGAAGTCGTACTCCTTAGTCACGGCCGCGATCGCTAATTCGGATCCGTTCGTCATGGCGGCATTGAAGATCTCCGCGAATTCCGGCTCGTCGGCCAAGTACTCGAAAAACGGCTTGCCGCGCAATTCCGGGACGACGGGACGTCCCGTTCGAATGACATCGGTGAGGTGGCTCCAATGCTCGCGATGCTGGGGAGCGCCCAAGAAGCGGGCGAACCCACGTAGCGACACCTCGGCGTCACTGCGCAAGCAGTTCCCCAACGAGGTGAGCTCGTAGCGACCGTCGCGGCGCAACCGGAAAAGGCCCCGGCTCGTCAAGGCCCGCAGCAGTCGGCTGACGGCGTCGGCATCGGCGTCGACCGCACTCGCTAGCTCGTCGACGGGCAGCGGACCCTTGGCCAACGCGTCGGCGATGCCGAGGTCGGCTACAGCCGTAATTGCCTGCGCAGCCCAAGCATTCGTGATCATCTCCATCACCGCGATCGGTGGCGGAATCATGCGCTGGTATAACTGACCGACACGATGCCGGGCGATCTCGACCATCCGAGCAACTCGAGCGGACCGAATTCTAGACGAAAACATTAAGTGCTCCTCGATAATTCAGCGTTACACGGCAATCGCTTCGACGACGCCGTACGGCGATGCCGTTCCCACCACCCGCGTCATCCGGAATCCGGCGCGGCCCAGCAATTCGGCATATCCCGCGGCGGTGCGCTCGCGGGCGTCGAATTCGACGAGCACTTCCAGGTCCAGCCAGTTGCCGAGAAAATCGCGATCGTGCCCGGGAAGCACCATTTCGACGAGCAACACATGCTTGCCGACCCCGGCCGCCTGGCGCACGTTACGCAGGATTTGCAGCGCCTGGTCGTCGGACCAGTCGTGAACGATGTGCTTGAGAACATAAGCGTCGCCGCCCTCGGTGACCGCGTCGAAGAATGAACCCTCGGCCACCTCGACCCGGTCGGCCACCTGATGCTGCTTGAGCAGGGCCGGCGCGTCCGCGACCACGTGCGGCTGGTCGAACAGGATGCCCCGGGCTTTCGGTGTGGCATTCAGGATCGCGGCCAGCAGACGACCGTGCCCACCGGCGACGTCGACGATCGTGGAGTAACGGCTGAAGTCGTAACCCGCCGTGACCGCCGCGATCGCAACCTCGGACGCGCTCGTCATGGCGGCGTTGAAGATCTCGTCGTATTCCTTTTCCTCGGCCAAGTATTCGAAAATCGGCTTGCCACGCATTTCTGCAACGACGGCCCGCCGGGTGCGGATGGCGGTCGTGAGGTTGCTCCAATGCTCCCGATGCTGGGGCGCACCGGCGTATCGAGCCATGCCGCGCATCGAGACAGCGCCATCGCTGCGCAGCGTGTCCGCGAGCGGGTTGAGGGCATAGCGCCCGTCGCGCAGTCGACGGAAAACGCCGCGGCCGATCAAGGCCCGCAACAGGCGGCTGACGGTGTCGGCGTCCGCGTCGACCGCGTCGGCCAACTCGTCGGCAGACAACGGCCCGTTCGCCAGCGCATCGGCGATGCCGAGTTCTGCTGCAGCAGTAATCGCTTGCGCGGACCAAGCATTCGTGATCATTTCCAACATCGCGGCCGGCGGCGGTACCATGCGCTGGTGCAGCCGACCAAGGTGATGCCGAGCAATTTCGAGGATCCCGGCAACCTGAGTGGTCGGAATTTTAGGCGAAAACATAAGCACTCCTACAGAATCGGGGATGCGCGCGGGCGATTCGGACGCGGTGCTAGACGGCAATCGCTTCGACGATGCTGTACGGCGAAACCGTTTCCACCACTCGCGTCATACGAAAGCCGGCGCGGCTCAGCAGTCGGCCGTATTGGGCGGCGGTGCGCTCACGCGCGCCGAGTCCGACGTGCATTTCCAGGTCCAGCCACTTGCCGGGAAATTCGCGATTATGCATCGGGATAACGAATTCCACGATCAACACATGCTTTCCGGCGCCGGCCGCCTTGCGAATGTTGCTAAGGATTTGCACCGCTTCGTCGTCGGGCCAGTCGTGGATGATGTGCTTGAGGATGTAGGCGTCGCCACCGTCGGCCACGGACTCGAAGAAGGAACCTTCGACCAGCTTGACCCGCTCGGCCACTCGATGCTCCTCGAGCAATGCCGTGGCGCCCGCCACTACGTGCGGCTGGTCGAACAGAATGCCCCGGGCTTGTGGCGTGGCTTTCAAGATTTCGGCCAAGAGTCGACCGTGCCCACCGGCGACGTCGACGATCGTCCCATACCGGCTGAAGTCGTAGCCGGCGATGACCGGCGGGATCGCGAGCCCCGACATGCTTGTCATGGCCTCATTGAAAATCTCGTCGAGTTCCGGTTTTTCGGCGAAGAACTCGAAGATCGGCTTACCGCGCAAGTCCTGGACAACCGATCGACCGGTGCGAATCGAATCGGTGAGGTGGCTCCAGTGCTCCCGGTCCTGAGGTGACCCGATAAACCGGGCGAATGCGCGCAGCGAGACGTCACCATCGCTGCGCAACGTGTCCGCTAGCGGGGTGAGGTCGTAGCGCCCGTCCCGGCGCAGACGGAAAACACCTCGCGAGATCAAGGCCCTCAGCAGACGACTGAGGGTATCGGCATCCGCACCGACCACGTCCGCCAACTCGTCAGCCGACAACGGTCCCTTGACCAGCGCGTCGGCAATGCCGAGGTCGGCGGCGGCGGTGATCGCCTGCGCAACCCACGCGTTCGTGATCATTTCCATCATCGCGGCCGGCGGCGGAACCATGCGCTGGTGCACCCGACCGACGTGGTGCCGGACTCTCTCAATGGCCCGCGCGAATTGGTTCGTCGGAATAGTCGGCGAAAACATAAGTCCCCCTGGCAGACTCGGGATAATCACGGTGCAGACCGGTCGGCCGTACATACCGCATTCGTTGCCAGTCCACCCGAAGATGGGCGCCACGGCCATTACAACCACCGTTGTCATCCCGGTAACGTCCGCCGTTAGTGGCATACGCCACAGTGGCCGCGGGCGTTACCGCGCCCGCGGCGGCGTCGGACTACTCGCTGGGGACGCCGACACGTCCGCGAAGATCGGCGGCGATCAGCCGAGCCGCGGCGTTTTGCCAGTTGTGCAGCGAGCGCTGTGGGACCTCCGTCACCAGCCACTGCCAGGCCTGCCGCGCGGTCGGACCCAGACCCGAGGCGGTGGCATTCTGCGCGTACGCGCGCACCCCGACGACGTAGGGGAAATACAGCGAGTTGTAGTGCCGCCACTCTTCGGTGGTGCATAAGTCACCGCCGTCGCGCGGCTTCAGCCGCGAAATACCGTCGGCCAGAACGGCCTTGAGTTCGTTGGCCCGCTCTACGGGTTGGTCGGGTGCTCCCCGGGCGGCCAGCCGCTCGTCGATTACGGGCAATGCGGTCAACGGGCTGGCGACCAGCTTGGTCAGGTCACCGTAATTGCCCAGGGCTCGGCGGGTGAGCCTGACGAACGTCACGTCGTCGACATGGTCGAGCGGATGCACCGACCGCAACGGCAGCACCGCCCCGGTGTGCCGCAGCGCGGCCCGATCCTCCTGCAGTGCAGTTGATTTCGAGAACGCCAGCCGGTCGAGCACCCCGGCCAGCGGGTCGGCCAACACCTGCACTGCGAGCGCGATCGCCAGGATGGTGAACAGCAGCACCGTCAGCGCGGTCTGTGCTGCTGACTCATTTCGGGTCAGCGCCAAGCCGATCAGCACCTGGCCGCCGAACAGCACGGCAACCGCCACCGAGCCGGCGAACGAGCGCAGCATGTCGGCACGCAGCGCCTGGCCCTCGTCGAACGCGTCCCACAGGGCGACGGCGACCCCGAGCGAGAGGACGTCGAAACTCGTAGACGCCAGCGCCAGCCAGCTGGGCACCAGCCCCAGCGGAATGATCAGGATGGCATTGCCCAGCGCGAAGAATAGTGTCGCGACGATGGCCAGCCCGACGGCCGGCCGCGGCCGGCGTGGCCGCCGAAGCGCGACGACAAGTGCGCCGAGCGTGGACACCGAGATCACCGCGAACATCAGCAGGTGACCGGGGCGCAGCGGACCGTCGACGCTACCGGCTAGCGACGCGGCGAACAGGGTGAGCGCGCCGACGCCACCGATGAGCAGCAGCTCGCGCGTGCGTGCCAGCCAGCGGTCGCCGGGGCCGAACAGCTCGACGAGCACCGCGAACCACGCCACGCTGGGAACGGCAACCAGATAGATCTCGATGCGACTGAGCAACCCGGCGTGCACGTGCACTCCGGCGGCTGTGCGCCCGCGTCGAGTGCTACCACCAGCGCGAAACCACACAGACCGATCGCCGGCCAACACCAGCACCGGCTTACGCGGATCACGGGACAGCAGATACAACCCGAGCCAACCGCTCAGCGCGAACACCACAGCCGACAGCGCAGCCATCTACCTAGTGTGGCACGCGCGTGACCTGCCGCTAAGACCGCCGAGGCGGCTACTTGCCGTGCCTGCGATGGCGCTGGCTGTAGTCGCGCAGCGCGCGCAGGAAGTCGACGCGGCGAAATGCCGGCCAGTGCGTGTCGCAGAACCACATCTCCGAATAGGCGCTCTGCCAGAGCAGAAACCCGGACAGCCGTTGCTCGCCCGACGTGCGGATCACCAGGTCGGGATCGGGCTGCCCGGAGGTGTAGAGGTTCTCGGAGATGGCCTCGACGGTCACCGCGTCGACGAGTTCCTCGCCGGTGGCGCCGTTGGCGAGTTCCTTGCTCAGCAACGCGCGCACCGCGCCGGCAATCTCCTGCCGGCCGCCATATCCCACCGCCACGTTGACGTGAAAGGGCGCGACGCTGGGCGTGGACTCCACCGCACCACGCAACCGGCGGGCGGGCTCGTCGCCGAGCAGCTCCAAGTCCCCCACGGTGCGCACGCTCCAGCGATTGGCCGGTGCGCAGATCTCCTCGACGACATCGGTGATGATCTCGATGAGCGCGGACAGCTCGTCGGGATCGCGTTGCAGGTTTTCGGTGGACAGCAGGTAGACGGTGGTCATTTCGACGCCGGCTTCCTGACACCACCGCAGCATCTCGGCGATCTTGGACGCGCCCATCCGGTAGCCGTAGCTGACATCCTCATATCCCGCATCGCGGGCCCACCGCCGGTTCCCGTCGCACAGCACCGCGATATGCCGCGGTAGCTGGGACTTCGAGGCCGCCAGACCCTGCCGCAGCCGCAGCTCGTAGACGCGATACAACGGGTTTTTGAGGCGCGGCGGGATAATCTCCACGAAGATCCACACTACTGTGGGCAGCAATGAATTCGCGGGTCGATTGGTGGGATGTCCCCGCCGCCGAAAGGGCGGTCACCCGGCGGGTGCGGACTAGTGTTTATCGATGTCAGGTATTGGCAATTTGACCGCCATCCGAGCAAAGCAACGGGAGATATGAGCGGCCCGACCACCACTGCCACCGACCCGGAGCCCGAATCGGCGGGGATCGCGGCCAACGCCGCGCAGCATCTCGTCGAGGGTGTCGCCCGGGTACTGACCAAACCGCGCTTCCGGGGCTGGATTCACGTCTACTCGGCCGGGGTCGCCGTTTTCGCCGGCGCATCGCTGGTCGCGGTGTCCTGGGCGGTGGCGTCCACCCGCGCCGGGCTGGCGACGCTGTTGTACACAGCGGCCACCATCGTCATGTTCACCGTCAGCGCTACGTATCACCGCGTGCACTGGAAGTCCGCCACCGCCCGGAAGTGGATGAAGCGGGCAGACCATTCGATGATCTTCGTGTTCATCGCCGGCAGCTACACCCCGTTCGCGTTGCTGGCCTTGCCGCCGGCCGCCGGGCGGCTGGTGTTATACGTCGTGTGGGGTGGGACGGCGGCCGGAATTCTGCTGAAAATGTGCTGGCCGACGGCACCGCGCTGGGTGGGCGTGCCGCTGTATCTGCTGTTGGGTTGGGTAGCCGTCTGGTTCACCGGGTCGATCCTGCACAACGCCGGCGTCACCGCGATGGTGCTGCTGTTCGTCGGCGGCGTGCTGTACAGCATCGGCGGCATTCTTTACGCGCTGCGCTGGCCCGATCCCTGGCCCTCGACGTTCGGCTACCACGAGTTCTTCCACGCTTGCACCGCGATAGCGGCCACCTGCCACTACATCGCGATGTGGTTCGTGGTCTTCTGAATCGGCTGAATCAGCGCTACGGCGCGGGCACGCCCAGGGCCGTCGCCAACTCCGCCGACCCCGTCACGGGCAGGTCGCACAGCCGTCCCCGACATACGTAGGCGGCATCGGCATCGGCGCCGGTCACCCGATCCCGGCCGGCCAACAGGGCCGACGAGTCCATCTCGCCGCCGATCACGACCGCCCCGCCGGGCGCTAACCGGCGGGCGTCGGCCAGCAACGGCGACCGCGTCGAGTTGCAGGCGATCGCGATTTGCAGCGGGCCGCGGATCGCGGCTTCGGCGACGGCAAGCCAGTGCCCGGCCGACCGCGGGGCCCGTGCCAGCACTACGGAATGCGCGGCCAGCGCCTCGGTCGCCGCCTGCAGGTACCGCCGCGCTTTGTCGCTGGCGACCAGGTGCGCCGCGGTCAGCAGCGCTTCGGTGATCGTCGACGCGCCCGACGGCGTGGCCCCGTCCAACGGGTCGGCCGGCCGCAGCATCAGCTGCTCGGCATCGTCGGCGGTGTCATACCAGCGGCCGGGCCGCTGCGGGTCGGCGAAATGTGCCAGGGCGGTGTCCAGCAGCGCGCATGCCGCCGTCAGCCAGATCTCTTCGACGGTCAGCTGGTAGAGCGCCAGCAGTCCGGTGGCCAGCATCGCGTGGTCCTCCAGGATGGCGGCGCTGCCGCCAACCACCCCGCCGAGGCTGGCCCGCCGCAGCCGCCCGTCGACGACGTGCAAATCCAGCAGCGCCGTCGCGCAGTGTCGCGCCGCGCGGGCAAGTTCGGGTTCGTCCAGGGCCACACTGGCCTCGGCCAGCGCGGTGATCGCCAGCCCATTCCACGATGTGACGATCTTGTCGTCGCGTCCCGGCTGGGTCCGGGTGAGCCGGGCGCCCAGCAGCGCGGTCCGCACACGGTCCAGCCGCTGGGGGTCATCGGGTTCGCTGGGCAACTGCAGCACCGACGTGCCGTGTTCGAAGGTGCCCGACGGTGTGACCGCGAAAACCCCGGCGGCCCAGCGGCCGTCGTCGGCGCCGAGCACCTCGGTCAGTTGTTCCGGCGTCCAGACATAGGTCGAGCCCTCGCGACCGTCGGCGTCGGCATCCAGCGACGAGGTGAACATCGCACCGTCGGCCAGCTCGTCAAGCAGAAATCGCGCGGTCTGCGCGGTGACCCGGCGGGCCAACGGATCTCGGGTACGCCGGGCCCAGTGCGCGTAGGCGCGCAACAGCAGCGCGTTGTCGTACAGCATCTTCTCGAAATGCGGTACTACCCAGGCGTTGTCGACGCTGTAGCGGGCGAATCCACCGGCGAGTTGGTCGTAGATGCCGCCGCGGGCCATCGCGTTGCCGGTGCGCGCGACGGCCTGCAGCGCCGCCGGTGATCCGGTGCGCTCGTAGTTGCGCAGCAGCGCTTCCAGAACCGCCGACGGCGGGAATTTGGGCGCACCGCCGAATCCGCCGTGCACGGTGTCCTGGTCGGCCAGCACCGCGGCGACCGCATGATCACACAGCGCCGGATCGATGTCCGGGCCGCCAGAGGGCACCGTCAGGAGCGCTCCGGCCATCTTGCGCAGCTCGCCGGCAATATGGTCCGACGCCTCGTCGACCTCGCCACGGCGTCTCCGCCAGGTTTCGGTGACGGCCGAAAGGAGTTGCAGAAAGGCGTCTTTCGGGTAGTAGGTGCCGCAGAAGAAGGGCCGGCCGTCCGGTGTCAGAAAGCACGTCATCGGCCAGCCGCCCTGCCCGGTGAGCGCGACGGTGGCATTCATGTAGACCGCGTCGATGTCGGGCCGTTCCTCGCGATCGACTTTGACGCAGACGAATCCCGCATTCATCGCGGCGGCCACCTCGTCGTCCTCGAACGATTCGTGGGCCATCACGTGACACCAGTGACACGCGGCATAACCGATCGAGAGCAAGATCGGCACATCGCGTGCCGCCGCGTCGGCCATTGCCTGCGGCGTCCACTGCTGCCAGTGCACCGGGTTGTCGGCATGTTGACGCAAATAGGGGCTGGTAGCCAGCCCCAGCGTGTTCGTCGAAGACGATTCAGCCGGGCTCATCGCCGGGTCCTGCCGGCCGGGTGGATCCGTTCGCCTGCCCGGGGGCCTCGTCAGGGGGTGGGCCGACCGTATCGGTGCCTTCGTCGGCGGCCTGATCGGGCTCGGGGTGGATGGGGTCAAAGGATTCGGGCACCTTCTTCAGCTGCCGGTTCATCGAGCGCAGCAGAAACAAAGTGGCGATCAACAGCAGCACGACGACCAGTAGCCCTATCGGGCTGGCCTTGCCGAAATCCGGCCCGGTGTTGCGGGGGGTCGCGTCAGCGATCACGGTGAGTAAAAGGTGGCTCACCGGTCGTCGTCGATTCCGGCGAACAGGTCGTCCTCGGGCAGGCTGACGGGGACCTGCGAGCGAGTCAACTCGAATTCCTCAGTCGGCCATAGTCGCTGCTGCCAGGCGATCGGGGCGGCGAAGAAGTCGGCCTTGGGGTCGATCTGGGTGGCGTGTGCGCGCAGCGCATCGTCGCGCTGGCTGAAATATTCCGCACACTGAACGCGCGTGGTCACCCGGGACTCGAACGGATCGTGCGCGGCATCCCACCACTCAAGCCATTTCTTGAACGGGGGTTCTTGGCCATGCTTGACGGCCTCGTCGTGTAGCAACTGCATCCGCTGGCGCAGGAAGCCGTGAACGTAGTACAGCTTGGACGCCGCCCAGGGCTCACCGGCGTCCGGGAAGCGCGCATAGTCGCCGGCCGCTTCGTAGGCACCGACCGAAACCTGGTGGCAGCGAATGTGATCCGGATGCGGATAGCCGCCGCTCTCGTCGTAAGTGGTGATCACATGCGGCCGGAACTCGCGGACGACGCGCACCAGCGCCTCGACGGACTCCTGCAACGGCGCCAGCGCGAAGCAGCCCTCGGGCAACGGCGGTAACGGATCACCCTTGGGCAGACCGGAATCGACGAAGCCGAGCCAGGTGTGCTCGACGCCGAGAATTTCGGCCGCCTTCGCCATCTCGTCACGACGAATTTCGCTGATGTGCTCTTGCACATCGGGCAGATCCATCGCCGGGTTGAGGATCTCGCCGCGCTCGCCGCCGGTCAATGTCACGACCAGCACGCGGTGACCCTCGTCGGCATACCGGGCGAGTGTGGCCGCACCCTTGCTGGACTCGTCGTCGGGGTGGGCGTGCACCGCCATTAACCGCAGTTCGCTCACGTGTCCCCTCGTCGGTCCGCCGGTCTCCCTTCGACCCTATAAGGACCTTATAATTCCAGTTCCCCCTTGTTGCACGCTGTCGGCCGTGGCGCGGCAGCGCAGGAGTCCATACGTGAAACAGACATGACCCAGGCTTCCATTCCGCGTCCCGAGGCCCGCTACGGGCGTTCCCGACTGTCCCGCGTCTCACGACGCCGGGTGGCCATCGCGCTGGGCGTGCTCACCCTTGCGGCCGGCATCGCCGTCGCGATCGTCGGCTACCAACGGCTGGGCACCAGTGACGTCTCGGGTTCACTGGCCGGCTACCAGGTGATCGACGACGAAACCGCGTCGGTCACGATCAGCGTGACGCGATCTGACCCGTCGCGGCCGGTGGATTGCATCGTGCGGGTCCGCGCCAAGGACGGCAGCGAGACAGGCAGACGAGAGGTGCTTGTCCCGCCATCCGCGCAGGCCACGGTGCAAGTCACGACGACGGTGAAATCGTCCCGGCCGCCGGCGATGGCGGACATTTACGGATGCGGCACCGACGTACCGGGCTACCTGCGCGCAGCCTGACTGGTCGCAAAGGCGAACATCGAATGACGTCATCGGCTGTTTCCACAGTGGTAACATGGATGAATGCACGGTTCCTGCTGGGACCGTGTATTGCTGCATTAGCGGCCGTGAGCACGACGGAACGGCGGCACGGGGCGGGACCTAAAAACTCCCTGCAGCGGAGTTCAGAGACTTGCGCGGATACGCGGAACGACACGACGAGGAGCACGACGAGATGACGGACACTCAGGTGACCTGGCTGACCCAGGAGTCACATGACCGACTGAAGACCGAACTCGATCAGCTGATCGCGAATCGTCCCGTCATCGCCGCGGAAATCAACGACCGCCGCGAGGAGGGCGACCTCCGGGAGAACGGCGGATACCACGCCGCCCGCGACGAGCAGGGCCAGCAGGAGGCCCGCATCCGCCAGCTGCAGGACCTGCTCAACAGCGCCAAGGTCGGCGAAGCGCCCAAGCAGTCCGGCGTCGCGCTACCCGGTTCGGTGGTGAAGGTCTACTACAACGGCGACAAGTCGGACACCGAGACGTTCCTGATCGCCACCCGCCAGGAGGGTGTCAACGAAGGCAAGCTCGAGGTGTTCTCGCCGCTCTCCCCGCTGGGCGGCGCGCTGATCGACGCCAAGGTCGGCGAAACTCGCAGCTACACCGTGCCCAACGGCAACACCGTCGAGGTCACGTTGGTCAGCGCGGAGCCCTATCACTCCTAGTCCTGTCGCGAACTAGCCCAGGGCCTGTTCGAGATCGGCCAGCAGGTCGGTGACATCCTCGATGCCCACCGAAAGCCGCACCAGGTCGTCGGGCACTTCCAATTGCGAACCGGCCGTCGACGCGTGCGTCATGGCGCTGGGGTGCTCGATCAGCGACTCCACCCCACCCAGCGACTCGGCCAGAATGAACACCTGGGTGGCGGCACAGAGTTTTTCGGCGGCTGCCCGGCCACCGCGCATCCGCACCGAGACCATGCCGCCGAAACCTGCCATCTGCCGCGCCGCGACATCGTGCCCCGGATGGGTGGGCAGACCCGGATAGAGCACCGTGCTCACCGACGGATGCCCGGCCAGGAATTCCGCTACGGCTAAAGCGTTTTCGCTGTGCCGCTGCATCCGCAGCACCAGGGTCTTCAGGCCGCGCATCGTCAGGTAGGCGTCGAACGGGCCCGGCACCGCACCGGCCCCGTTCTGCAGAAAGCCGAACGCGTCGTCGAGCGCTTTGTCGTCGGTGACCAAGGCCCCGCCCACGACGTCGGAGTGGCCCCCGATGTATTTAGTGGTCGAGTGCAACACGACGTCGGCGCCCAGCGTCAAAGGCTGCTGCAGCGCGGGCGAGGCAAAGGTGCTGTCCACCAACACTTTTGCGGAGTGCCGCTGCCCTAGTTCGGCAATCGCCGCGATATCGGCGATGGACAACAGTGGATTCGTCGGTGTTTCCAGCCAAATCAGCCGGGTCTGCGGCGTTATCGTGGCCCGCACGGCGTCCAGGTCGGACAGCGCGGCCGGCGTGTACCCCACGCCCCACTGGGTGAAGACCTTGTCGATCAATCGGAATGTGCCGCCGTAGGCGTCATTGGGGATGACCACGTGGTCGCCGGGCCGCAGCATCGCCCGCAAGGCACAGTCGGTTGCGGCCATCCCAGAACTGAACGCCCGCCCGAAAGCGCCGCCTTCCACCGCCGCCAGCGAAGCCTCCAGCGCGGCCCTGGTCGGGTTGCCGGTGCGCGCATATTCGAACCCGCCGCGCAGGCCCCCGACGCCGTCTTGGGCGAACGTGCTGCTGGCATAGATCGGAGCGTTCACCGCCCCGGTTGCCGGATCCGGGCGGTAGCCGGCATGGATGGCTTTGGTGGCCAGGCCGTTGATTCCGTGGTGTCCGCTGCGGTTTTCGCTCATCGAAGCCAGCCTAGTGAGCGACGCGGGTTGCACCGCGTGCGGTTATGAAAATCCCCGGCCGGGTAGTCGTCGTTACCCGCACCGCACAAACCGCTCAGAGAGAACCACCATGGCCGATGACAGCCGCAAGGCGACCGCTCCGTCATCCAAGGCCATGCCTTCTGACGACAGCTCGGAGCTGTCCCTATTCGATCGGTTCGCGACTAACACCGGCGCGTGGGTTTCCAAGCCCTGGTTTTTCGCGATCTGTGTGCTCGTTGTCATCGTGTGGGTCCCCAACATCTTCTTTGTGCCCACCATCGACACCTGGCAGCTGGTCATCAACACGGTCACCACCATCGTCACGTTTCTGCTCGTGGCGTTGCTGCAGAACACTCAGTCACGCAGCGATCGGGCGTTGCAGCACAAGCTCAACGCGATCGCCGACGCGTTATGGGATCTGATGGGCGAATTGGGCGAGGAGCACCCCGACCTTCGACACCATCGCGACGAGCTGGCCGACGCGGTCGGCCTCGAACAGCGGATGGGCTCGGCCTGACCCGTCTAGATCGGTAGGACGACCGTCGTCAGGATCTTGTCGGCCAGCGTCTGGCGTTTGGGGTCCCACAACGGAAACAGGAAACCGATGAAGCAGATGACCGCATCGACGAAGTGGGCGAGGTCGCGCACGACGGACAACCCGAAACCGATCGGCTGTCCGCTGATCTCGCTGACCACCTTGATCTTCATCACCGTCTTGCCGAGGCTCGATCCGGTGGTGCCCTGGCGGTAGCCGCGGTTCCAGAGCCAGTAGGCCAAGCCCACCAGCGTCGCCAACCATTGCGCCAATTGGCCGATCATCGAGGGCTGGCTGGCGCAGTACTGGCTGACGTCGTACTGCGTGATGTCGGTGACGCAGGTCGACTGTTGAGTGGCGAACATGATCCCGGTGCCGATGCCCTGCACGATCGCGTAGGGGAGGTAGTCGATGAGCAGCGCCAGCACCCGGGTGATCCACGGCGTGTAGGAGTCCGTCGGCAGCGTGCGGATTGCCGGTGCGGGCGGTGGCGGCGGGGCATATCCACCGGACGACGGCGGAGGCGGGGGGTAGGAACCGCCGCCGGGTGGTGGAGGCGGCGGAGGGTACGAGGCACCGTGCGGCGAAGGAGTGGGTTCGGGTTCATACCCGCCGGCTGGTGGCTCGTAGCCACCAGGTGGTTCAGGCGACGGGAAGGGCGGCGGTTGATCAGTCATGGGCAACCTTCCACTGCGGGGTAGCTGAACTAGGCCGCATTACCGTACCTTTCGCGGGGGTTTCGGGCGAGGGCTAGATCAGCGGCCGACGGCGTCGTCAACGCCGCCCTGCCTGTACACGAGGTCCATCCGACAGGAAGCCCAACAGGTCATAACGAGTGATCACCCCGACCGGCTTTCCTTCCTCCACCACCATCAACGCGTCCCACTCGCGCAACGCCTTTCCGGCCGCGCTGACCAGCTCGCCGGCACCGATCATCGGTAGCGGCGGACTCATGTGCTCGGAGACGGCGTCGGCCAGTTTGGCTCGGCCCTCGAAGACGGCCGAGAGCAGTTCGCGCTCCGAGACACTGCCGGCCACCTCACCGGCCATCACCGGCGGCTCGGCGCCGACCACGGGCATCTGGGACACCCCGTACTCCCGCAGAATGCCGATCGCGTCGCGCACCGTCTCCGACGGGTGGGTGTGCACCAGGTCGGGCAGCGCGCCCGATTTCCCGCGCAGCACGTCACCGACGTGCGGCTGCTCGGTCGAGCCGTCGAGGCGGGTACGCAGGAAGCCGTACGACGACATCCACCCGTCGTTGAAGATCTTTGACATGTAGCCGCGGCCGCCATCGGGGAGCAACACCACGACCAGCGCGTCGGGCCCGGCCTCCTCGGCCACCTTCGCCGCGGCCACCACGGCCATTCCGCACGAGCCGCCGACCAGCATCGCTTCTTCACGGGCCAGCCGCCTGGTCATGTCGAACGAGTCGGAGTCGGATACCGCGATGATCTGGTCGGGCACCGTGGGGTCGTAGGCCGCCGGCCAGAAATCCTCGCCGACGCCCTCGACCAGGTAGGGCCGGCCGCTGCCGCCCGAATAGACCGACCCTTCGGGGTCTGCGCCGACGATGCGGACCGGTCCTTCTGGCCGGCTGGCCGACACCTCCTTGAGGTACCGGCCCGCGCCGGTGATCGTCCCGCCGGTGCCGATGCCGGCGACGAAATGGGTGACCTTGCCGTCGGTGTCGGCCCATATCTCGGGGCCGGTGGTCTCGTAGTGGCTGGCCGGGCCTTCCGGGTTGGCGTATTGATCGGGCTTCCAGGCGCCGTCGATCTCTTCGACCAACCGGTCGGAGACGCTGTAGTAGCTGTTCGGGTGCTCCGGCGGCACTGCCGTCGGGCACACCACCACCTCCGCGCCGTACGCGATCAGCACGTTGCGTTTGTCCTCGCCGACCTTGTCCGGGCAGACGAACACGCACTTGTAGCCGCGTTGCTGGGCAACCAGGGCCAGACCGACACCGGTGTTACCCGAGGTGGGTTCGACGATGGTGCCGCCCGGCTTGAGCAACCCGCTGGCCTCGGCGGCGTCGATCATCTTCACCGCGATGCGGTCCTTGGAGCTGCCGCCCGGGTTGAGGTATTCGACTTTTGCCGCAACAGTTCCAGCACCGGCGGGGACGACGGAGTTCAGACGAACCAGCGGGGTGCCGCCGATGATGTCACTGATGTGCCGCGCAATTCGCATGCGCTCATCGTGTCAGGCCATTTCTGGCCGCGCACACCCACTCTCGATGCGACCGGGAAACCGGGCCCGCGGCGAAGAACCGAGCGGCTAGCCGGTGGCCTCGCGGATGTACTCCCCGATCTGGCGCAGCGAACGGAGCGCCTCGGGCACCAGCGGCGCTGCCAGCTGGAAGTCGTGAACTTGGCCGGGCCAGACCCGAACCTCGGCCGGAATACCCACCGCGGCCAGCCTTTTTGCCGCTAACTGCGCGTCATGCAGCAGCACCTCGGATCCGGAAACGTGAATCAGCGTGCGGGGAAGGCCGGGTTTGATGTGCTCCAAAGGTTCGTAAATCTCCTCCGCCTTGCCGCCGACAATGTTCTTCTCGGCCGCGCTAGCAACCAATTCGACGAGCGCGTCAAAAGCCTTTGCGGAAAACATCGCATCGGTCTTGATGTTGGGATGCGTTTGCTTGTATTCCTTTGCTAGCTGCAGCAGTGGCGAGATTGCTACCAGCGCCGCCGGCTCCTCGCCTTCCTCCTGAAGCCGTTGCGCGAGCGAGAGCGCGAGATAGCCGCCCGCGGAGTCGCCGGCGAGAACGATCTGTTCCGGCTCATAGCCGCGCTGCCGCAGCCATTGATAGGCGTCGTGACAGTCTTGCAGCGCCATACCCACCGAATGCTTGGGCAACAGCCGGTAATTGACCACCAGGACCGGCGAGTCAGCAAACTTCGAGATCGCTTCGACCACTCGGCCATGAGAGTTTGCTCCGCAGGTCAGGAACGCTCCCCCGTGGAAGTAGAGCACCATCCGCCGGGTGCCGTCCGCGGGCAGCACCCCGGGGGCGCGCACCAACTGTGCCGACGCATTCGGCAACTTCACGGTCTCCCGGACGGTGGCGGAGACGGGCAGCAGGACGCGGGCCGCGAGGTCGATGAGCCCCCACGGCCATGGCACGTTGGGTGCGTAGCTGCCGGCCGCCAGAATCGGCCGGATCGTCACGCGCGACGCCAGGGTGGCTACTCGTGCGGGGACGCTGGGCCCGGATTCGAAGACCTCGACCGGTGCGCCGTCACTGATGGCAAATTTGCGCGCTTCGGCCCTACGTGACTTGAGCACGTCACGTAAGTGCGCAGCATTCCGGGGTGCACCGGAAACCTTGCTGGGTGCGGTCATGCTCGACACTCCTACGCCGTTGTAGTGCGATACAGCATGTGACGAGCTAGCCGAGCGCCCAGTTCATTTCGCGCGCCGAGTCGTCCAGCCAACCCGTTAAACTTAGCTTCGCAGGCATTTCTTAAAGGAACGTTTGAAGAGTCTGAATTGATACCACATTTGATTCACAACGTGACCGCATTGTTCGTCGGGTGTCCGCGCAAACACGACAGCCGATCTAAACTGATCCAGTGACTTGGGTGCGACGTGGTTCGACAATCGCCCTGGCCACGGCGGGCGCACTCGCCTCGACGGGGACGGCCTATCTGGGCGCACGCAACCTGCTGGTCGGCCAGGCGACGCGCGCGCGCACCGTCATCCCCAAGGCCTGGGACATCCCGCCCCGCGCCGACGGCGTGTACAGCCCGGGCGCCGGGCCGGTGGAACGGTGGCAACGCGGTGTGTCCGCGGACGTGCACCTGATGATCTTCGGGGACTCGACCGCCACCGGGTACGGATGTGTCAGCGCCGAAGAAGTGCCGGGTGTGCTGATCGCACGCGGGCTCGCCGAGCAGACCGGCAAACGTATTCGGTTGAGCACCAAGGCGATCGTCGGCGCCACCTCGAAGGGTGTGAGCGGGCAGGTCGATGCGATGTTCGTGGCCGGGCCGCCGCCGGACGTGGCCGTGATGATGATCGGCGCCAACGACGTCACCGCCCTGAACGGGATCAGTCAGTCCGCGCGCCGGCTGGGCAGAACGGTGCGCAAGTTGGGTTCGCGGGGCGCGGCAGTGGTCGTTGGCACCTGCCCGGACCTGGGCGTGATCACCGCGATCCCACAGCCGCTGCGCTCGCTGGCACGCGCGCGAACCAGACAGCTCGCTCGCGCCCAGGCCGCGGCGGTGAGGGCGTCGGGCGGTGTACCGGTGCCGCTGGCCAACCTGCTGGCCCCCCAATTCCGGGTCACACCCGAGCTGATGTTCTCGGCCGACGGTTTCCACCCCTCAGCGACCGCGTACGCCCTGGCGGCGGCGCAGCTGCTGGTGGCACTGTGCGACTTGTTGGGCGAAGAGGTCGAAAGCCCGGTGCTCAACCTGGCGGCCCGCGCCGAGACACCCATGGTCAACGCCGGCCACACGCCGCTGAGCGCCATGTCGCGGCTGTGGCGGAGTTCGGCAGCCCCATCGTCGAACTGACCAATCCGTACCGTCTAGATTTGCTTTAGCCCGTCGGGGTGGGTGTACCACCCGTTCGTTACGCGAGCCCGCATCGCCATGGAGGGAACCGTCATGCCCGAAGCCGTCATCGTCTCCGCCGCTCGTTCGCCGATCGGGCGCGCCATGAAGGGGTCGCTTGTCAGCATGCGACCCGACGACCTGGCCGTCCAGATGGTCCGCGCGGCCCTCGACAAGGTCCCGGCGCTGAACCCGCACCAGATCGACGACCTCATCCTGGGCTGTGGTCTGCCGGGCGGCGAGTCCGGCTTCAACATGGCGCGCGTCGTTGCCGTCGAGCTCGGCTATGACTTCCTGCCCGGCACCACCGTCAACCGGTACTGCTCGTCGTCGCTGCAGACCACGCGGATGGCGTTTCACGCCATCAAGGCCGGCGAGGGTGACGCCTTCATCTCCGCGGGTGTGGAGACCGTGTCCCGCTTCGCCAAGGGCAACTCCGACTCGTGGCCGGATACCAAGAACCCGGTGTTCGGCGAGGCCCAAGAGCGGTCCGCGGCCTCGGCCGCCGGCATCGACGGATGGCACGACCCCCGCGCTGACGGGAACCTGCCCGACGTGTACATCGCGATGGGCCAGACCGCCGAGAACGTCGCCCTGCTGAGCGGGATCAGCCGCGAAGACCAGGACCACTGGGGAGTACGCAGCCAGAACCGCGCCGAGGAGGCGATCAAGAGCGGGTTCTTCGAGCGTGAGATCACCCCGGTCACCCTGCCCGACGGCAGCACGGTCAGCACCGACGACGGCCCACGTGCCGGCACCACCTACGAAAAGATCAGCGAGCTCAAGCCGGTGTTCCGGCCCAACGGCACAGTGACCGCGGGCAACGCCTGCCCACTCAACGACGGCGCGGCGGCGTTGGTGATCACCAGCGACACCAAAGCCAAGGAGCTGGGCCTGACGCCACTGGCCCGCATCGTGTCCACCGGCGTCAGCGGCCTCTCCCCGGAGATCATGGGGCTGGGCCCGATCGAGGCGTCCAAGAAGGCGCTGGAACGGGCCGGCATGTCGATCAACGACATCGACCTCTACGAGATCAACGAGGCCTTCGCTGTTCAGGTGCTGGGCTCGGCCCGCGAGCTGGGCATGGACGAGGACAAGCTGAACGTCTCCGGTGGAGCGATCGCGCTGGGCCACCCGTTCGGTATGACCGGCGCACGCATCGCCACCACGCTGATCAATAACCTGCGGACCCACGACAAGACGTTCGGCCTGGAGACCATGTGCGTCGGCGGCGGCCAGGGCATGGCGATGGTGATCGAGCGGCTCAGCTAGCGGCACCGCTTAGCGCACGAAAAAGCCGGCACGCCCGTGGGCGCGCCGGCTTTTTCTTTCAAGCAAACTAATCGTTCTGCAGATAGCTGAGCAGACGCAGGATCTCGAGGTACAGCCAGACCAGCGTTACGGTCAGGCCGAGCGCAATGCCCCACGCCGCCTTCTCGGGTGCTCCGGCGCGGATCATCTGGTCAGCCGCGTCGAAGTCGATCAGGAAGCTGAAGGCCGCGATACCGATGCACACCAGCGAGAAGATGATCGCAATTGGGCCGCCGCTGCGCAGGCCCAGGCCGGTGCCGCCGCCGACATGGAACATCGCCAGCACGAAATTGCCGAGCATCAGGACCAGCACGCCGAACATCGCGGCGACCAGCATCCGGGTGAACTTCGGTGTGACCCGGATGGCCCCGGTCTTGTAGACGACCAGCATCCCGAAGAACACACCGAAGGTGCCCAGGACGGCTTCACCAATCAGGGAACCCGCGTTGGCCGACGACACCTGGAAGTTCGCAAAAATGAACGAGATGGCGCCGAGGAACAGGCCCTCGAGCACCGCGTAGCTGAGCACGATGGCCGGGTTGTCCTGCTTGCGACCGAAGGTCGCGATCAGCACCAGCCCCAAACCACCGAGCGCGCCGATCAGGGTCAGCGGCATCGCCAGGGCATGGTTGGACGCCACCAGGAAGTAGGAGACGATCGCCGAGACGGTCAGCACGCCGAGCGTGATGCCCGTCTTGGTGACGACGTCGTCGATGGTCATCGGCCGGGTGGCCTTGGCCTCCTGATACGGAGCCGTGTAGGGGTCGGCCTGGTAGTAGCCCTGCTGCGTCGGGGCCGCGCCAGTGCCGAATTGTGCATATCCGCCGCTCTGCTTGGGCAGCGAACGAAATACCGGGTTGCTTGTCTCCCGCACCGTCGGATCCTCTCTTAAGACTGTGGCTTGGAGCTGTGCGAACACCTGCTCAACGATCAGTCGTCTTCCCAGGTTCCCAGCGGAACTGGTGTTTTCCTAGCCTATCCCCGGGATAGCAGGCTGTCGTCGGCTTAAACATAATCCTTACCCGCGGGTATCGCTTCTGTCGTCACGATCTAGATTGCTGGTCAAGGCCCGGCAAGGCACCCTGCGGGCACGGATTCCGGCAATGGGAGGCTAGGGCGTGGCCGCAGGCACGACTGAGGAATCCGAAGAGGTTTTGACCCGTGTCGAAAATGGCGTCGGCCTGATCACGCTCAACCGCCCCAAGGCAATCAACTCGCTGAATCAGACGATGGTCGACGTGCTGAGGCCCCTGCTCACCCGTTGGGAAGACGACGACGCGGTCGGCGCGGTGGTGCTCTCCGGAGCCGGCGAGCGCGGGTTGTGCGCCGGTGGCGACGTGGTCGCGGTCTATCAGAGCGCCTGCAAAGACGGCGTCGAGGTACGAAAATTCTGGCACGACGAGTATCTGCTCAACGGTCACGTCGGCCGGTTCGCCAAACCGTACGTGTCGTTGATGGACGGAATCGTGATGGGCGGCGGGGTCGGCGTCAGCGCACACGGGAGCGTCCGCGTGGTGACCGAAACCTCAAAGGTGGCAATGCCGGAGGTGGGCATCGGGTTCATCCCCGACGTCGGCGGGACGTTTCTGCTATCCCGGGCGCCGGGCGCGCTCGGTCTGTACGCCGGGCTGACCGGAGCACCGTTTTCCGGAGCCGACGCCATCGTGCTGGAATTCGCCGACCACTACGTCCCGCACGCCGAGCTCGATGCGTTCACCCGAGCGATCGTCGACGACGGCGTCGACAGCGCACTGGCCGCCCACGCCATTGAGCCGCCTGCCAGCGACCTTGCCGCACAACGCCAATGGATCGACGAGTGCTTCTCCGGCGAGACCGTGGCGGACATCATCGCCGCGCTGCGCGGGCACGACGCCGGGCCGGCGCAAGCCGCCGCCGATCTGATCGCCAGCCGATCCCCGATCGCCGTGTCGGTGACGCTGGAGGCCGTGCGGCGTTCCGCCAAGGCCGCGACGCTGGAAGATGTTCTGGTCCAGGACTATCGGGTGTCGTCGGCATCGGCGCGCGCACACGATCTGGTGGAAGGCATTCGAGCGCAGATCATCGACAAAGATCGCAATCCGAAGTGGTCGCCGGCGAACCTGGCCGCGGTCACCGCGGCCGACATCGACGCGTACTTCGCGCCGGTCGACGACGACTTGAGTTTCTAGAAAGGCGGTTTGGATGAGCGAGGACACCCCAAAAAGCTACGAAACCATCCTGGTCGAGCACGATCAGCGGGTCGGGATCATCACGCTGAACCGGCCGCAGGCACTCAACGCGCTCAACAGCCAGGTGATGGAGGAAGTCACCAGCGCGGCAATCGAATTCGACAACGATTCGGGTATCGGGGCAATCATCATCACCGGTTCCGCCAAGGCGTTCGCTGCCGGGGCCGACATCAAGGAGATGGCCGGCTTGACGTTCGCCGATGCGTTCGGCGCCGACTTCTTCGCCACCTGGGGCAAACTGGCCACCGTGCGCACCCCGACGATCGCCGCAGTGGCCGGACACGCGCTGGGCGGCGGCTGCGAGCTGGCAATGATGTGCGACCTGTTGATCGCGGCCGACACCGCGAAGTTCGGGCAGCCCGAGATCAAACTCGGCGTACTGCCGGGCATGGGCGGCTCGCAGCGGCTCACCCGCGCCATCGGCAAGGCCAAGGCGATGGACCTGATTCTGACCGGACGCACCATCGGCGCCGAAGAAGCCGAGCGCAGCGGTCTGGTTTCGCGAGTGGTGCCGGCCGACGACCTGCTGACCGAGGCCAAAGCCGTCGCCACCACCATTTCGCAGATGTCGCTCTCGGCGTCCCGGATGGCCAAAGAAGCCGTCAACCGTGCCTTCGAGTCCACCCTCGCCGAGGGACTTCTCTACGAGCGCCGGCTGTTCCATTCGACTTTCGCGACGGACGATCAGTCCGAGGGGATGGCGGCATTCGTCGAGAAGCGCGCCCCCAACTTCACTCACCGGTAGGACGCTGCCATGAGCCAGCCAGGTTCTGCGACCGGCACCGACGACGAATCAGCCGTCGGCGCAGAGAAACTCGCGGGCTCGCAAGACGCCCCGCACGCAGGCCTGGCGGCCGAACCCGAGACAAGCCCCGAAAATTCCGCAGCCGCCGAGGCTGTTGAAATCGCCACCAAGCCTTTCTGGGTTCGCCATTACACCTTCACCGGCACCGCGGTCGGGCTGATCTTCATCTGGTTCTCGATGACGCCGTCGCTGCTGCCCCGCGGACCACTGTTCCAGGCGTTGGTCAGCGGGTTCTCCGGCGCCAGCGGCTACGGGCTGGGCGTCTTCGCGGTTTGGCTGGTGCGATTCATGCGCGAAAAGGATCACAGTCCGCCGCCGCCGCGCTGGGCGTGGAAGGTGCTGATCCCGGTCGCCGTGGTCGGCCAGGTGCTGATGGCGATCTGGTTTCACGTCTGGCAAGACGACGTGCGCAACCTGATGGGCGTGGCGCACCTGAAGTGGTACGACTACCCGCTGACCGCGATCCTGTCTGTCATCGTGTTGTTCACGGTGGTCGAAATCGGCCAGGCCATCCGCATGCTGTTCAGTTTCCTTGTGGGACAACTTGATCGGATCGCACCGTTTCGCGTCTCGGCCACCATTGTGGTGGTCCTGCTGGTGGTGCTGACGATCACGCTGCTCAACGGCGTGGTCATCAAGTTCGCAATGCGCACGATGAACAACACCTTCGCCTCGGTCAACAACGAGATGAACCCGGACACCACACCCCCCACAACCCCGCTGCGTTCCGGCGGCCCGCAGTCGCTGGTGTCGTGGGAATCGCTGGGCCATCAGGGGCGCATCTTCATCAAGGGCGGTCCCCGAACCGATGACCTCGCCACCTTCAACGGCGCACCGGCCACCGAACCCGTCCGCGCCTATGCCGGGCTGAATTCCGCCGACGGCATCACGGCGACCGCGGAGCTCGCGGCGCGTGAGTTGCAGCGCGCCGGCGGGCTGCAGCGTGCCGTCGTCGCCGTCGCGACGACCACCGGGACCGGCTGGATCAACGAGGCGGAAGCCTCGGCGCTGGAGTACATGTACAACGGCAATACCGCCATCGTCAGCATGCAGTACTCGTTTTTGCCGAGCTGGCTCTCGTTTCTGGTGGACAAGGAGAATGCCCGGCATGCCGGGCAGGCCCTGTTCGAAGCTGTCGACAAGCTGATCCGGCAAATGCCGGAGGCTCAACGCCCCAAGCTCGTCGTGTTCGGCGAAAGCCTGGGCTCGTTCGGCGGTGAGGCACCGTTCCTGAGCCTCAACAACGTGCTGGCCCGCACCGACGGCGCCCTGTTCAGCGGACCGACGTTCAACAACACGATCTGGACGGACCTGACTTCCACCCGAGACGCCGGTTCGCCGGAGTGGCTGCCGATCTACAACGACGGCCGCAATGTCCGATTTGTCGCTCGCCCAGGCAATTTGGACCGCCCCAAGGACCCCTGGGGTGCGCCGCGGGTGGCGTATTTGCAGCACGCCTCCGACCCGATCGCCTGGTGGACGCCGGATCTGCTGTTCAGCGAACCGGATTGGCTGCGCGAAGGGCGGGGCTACGACGTGCTGCGGGAAACGCGCTGGATCCCGGTGGTGACTTTCCTGCAAGTGTCGGCGGACATGGCGGTCGCCGTGGATGTGCCGGACGGGCATGGCCACCGCTACGTCGCCGATGTCGCCAACGGCTGGGCCGCGGTGTTGTCACCGCCCGGGTGGACGCCGGAGCAGACCGAGCGGTTGCGGCCGCTGTTGCACTCCGACGAATAGCTACTTCGACCTGAAAAACCGTTAGTGGTCGTGTGATGGCGGGTCGGGTGTCGTGGTCGGGTTGCTCGGGTGTCGGTTTCATGCGGCGAGGGTGCCGATCTTGACTAGGTTGTGGGTGAAGACGCCGTGTCCGCACCAGGTTCGGGCTCCGTTGATGCCGGTGAGTTCGGTGCGGTTCCAGCCGTAGCTTCGTTTGATGTGGTTGATGCGTCCTTCGGATCCGGTTCGCCATTTGATCTTGTCGCGGAAGGCTCGTCGGTGTTCGAACTCACGGCGTGCCGCACTGGGTTTGCTCATGCGGGGGATCGCCACGCTGCGTACGCCAAGGTCGTGTAGGTCGCGTTCCACCGATGGCTGGCCGTAACCGCGGTCGGCGGTGACCGCTCGCGGCGTGCGCCCGGCGCGGGTGGTGATCCGTGCGATCGCCGGGGCCAGCTGAGGCGCGTCGGCCGGGTTACCGACCTCGACGTTGTGATCGAGGATCACGCCGTCGGCGTTGTCGACGATCTGAGCCTTGTAGCCGAACTCGACGGGCTTGCCTAGGCGTCCCTTGCGGATTGGGCGGGCGTCGACGTCGTGCAGGCTCACCACCCGACTCGCCGACTCGGGCATCACCCCGGCCAGGCGGCTACGGGTCTGAGCCACAATGCGTTCCGCGGTTCCCACGACGGACTGTAGGCGGTTGATCGCCCGATGCAGCCGGCCCTTGCGGTGCCCGCTGGCACCGCGGAGTGCGCGCCGGGCGTTGCGGATCACCCCGGTGGCCTCGCGCATGGCTGCTTCGGTGATCCCGGCCAGTTCACCGGTGATCCGCCGTACCGCGGCCTGGGCCGCATCGCGCTGTTGCTCACCGCGCAGCTTCAACTTCGCGGCGATCGAGCGGGCCCGCCGCCCGGCCGAGCGCCGCCGATCCCGTGACGCAGTGCCACTCGCGCCTCCGGCGGCCTTGATCCGCGCCACGCTGCGGGCCATCGAACCGATCGCCTTGGCCAACAGACCCAAATCAGTCGGATAGGCCACCGCTGCGGCAATGACGGTGGTGTCAGCGCGAACCTTGTCAGTACGCAGCAGCTTGGCCGCGGCCGCCTTGGCCAGCAGCGCCTCGTTGAGCCCGGTGACCGCGTCGTCGCCGCAGCGGGTGGTGATCTTCATCAACGTGGTCGGATGCGGCACCCGGGTACCGAACGGGATCCGACAAAACCGCTGCCAGGAAATCGAATCGGACACCTCTCGGCACAACGACTCATAGCCCAGCCGGTAGCGGAACTTCAGAAACATCAACCGCAGATAGGTCTCCACTGGGATCGACGGCCGACCGATCCGGGCATCGAAATGCGCCGCGAACGGACCGAAGAACACCGGATCATCCAGCAGCGCATCCACCCGGCCCAACTCCACGGGCAACACCAACAACTCAGGCGGCAGGATCGAATCCCACAACGTCGGCTGGTCGTTTACAGTTCTGAGCACGATGGCCTCAATCCCTTCTCGCCAAGGGGTTGAGGCCATCTTCTCGCCAAAAACACCTAGGTCAGGGACCGCCACGCCCCGACTTTTTCAGGTCGAAGTAGCTAGAGCCAGCGGCGGCCACCAGCGCTGGCATTCGTCAGCCCTGCCGGATTGATCGAATCGCCGGCCAACTCGCCGAGCACACCGGCACCCGCCAGGGCGTGATAGCCGCCGACGACGTCGGTGGCGCGGTGCAGGCCGATGTCCAGCAGCGCGGCCGCCGCCAGGCTGGAGGTGTAGCCCTCCGAGCACAGGATCACCCACTCGACGTCGTCGCCGACGGCCTCCGGTAGACGGGAATCACTGGTCGGGTCGCAACGCCATTCCAGGACATTGCGTTCGATCACCAGTGCGCCCGGCACCTCGCCCTCGCGGAATCGCTGTGCCTGCGGCCGGATGTCGACGAGCACCGCTCCGCGCCGCAATGCATCGGGCACCTCGGCGGCGCCTAGCCGGCGATAACGGCGTCGAGCGGATCTCAAGACCACCTCGATGCGGCTCATCACAGCCCTTCTGGTTGATCGGTCAGTTCGGTGCGCTGCCGGCGCAATCTGTCGTGATCGGTGACCTGGTAGTACGACATCGCCGTCAGCGGCGGCGAGTAGGCGTGCACGCTCAGCGTCGGCGCAACCGGTCCCTTGATCGTGGTGACCGGCCCCGGGATAGGGCTTGGAACAGGCCTGGGCGCCCACACCACGTCGTGTACCCAGCCGAGCGGGAACCCGGCCTGGTCACCGGCATCGAGGCGGCGACGCCGCAAGCTGCGGCCGTCCCAACGGAATTCGTTGAGCGACCCGGACACCACGGTCAGCGCGCCGAGTGATCCGCCGTGGTCGTGCAATTCGGTGGCGTGACCGGGAACCCAGCTGATCAGCCAGACGTCGAGTTCGTCGTCCCCGTGGATGCGGGTGAACCAGCGCCCCGATTTCGGTATACCCCCGTCGGGCAGCAGGTGGTCGCAACGGCCGCTGAGCACATCGTCGGCGGCTTGATCGGTGGCGTGCAGCAGGTCGGGAACTCGCAGCCGCGTCGGCCCTGCGGAGGGCGACGCGATGGTCGGTGAACGCAACGCAACGGAACTGGCGACAGGCAAGGACATGGGGAGAGCTCCACAAGAGATCGGATGGGACAAGCGGCGGCGCGTTAGGGCCGACAACACTCCCAAAATCCGAAGCGCTCCATCACGGCGCCAGTGTTGCATAGATTTGAGGCTGTGCGTTGGTGCAGTCATCGGCCCCTGCTATGGGGCGCGTTCGTTGTGGCGATCGGTTTGGCCGGTTTGTCTTCAGTCACGGGGTGCTCGCCGAACCGAAGCCCCGGCGGCAAGATCACGTCGTCACCCGCACAGTCGTCGGCCGGCCCGCACGGCCCGAGTTCGCCGCCACCGGGCGCGATCGGGCTCTCCCCCGCCGGTGTGACAACCAAGATCGACGTGCCCGCGGATTCGACCGAAGAGGAGTACTACCAGGCCTGTCATGCCGCAAAGGTGTGGATGGACGCCCAGCCCAAGACCGGTGAGTCGCTGTTCGAGCCCTACTTGGCGATGGTCCAGACCTCGCCCTCGGGCACCGCGGGCAGCTGGAACGCGCGCTGGGCGGAGCTGACGCCGGCCCGGCAGGCGGCGGTGATCATCGCCGCGCGGGCGGCCACCAACGAAGAATGTGGGTAGCGCCGGAGGGGCTGCGCTTCGAACTCCTGCGCAATTGCGATCACGGATGAAAAAAGTGCCACCCCAGTCCGGCGGGGGTCCGTTGCGCCACGCAAAATGTGGGGGTGTCTGGCGAAGCTATCGCACGTCGATCATCACCGACTCGGGTGGCACTGGCACTCGGTAGCGGTGGCGCCCGCGGCTACGCCCATATCGGGGTGATCGAGGCGGTGCAGGCCCGCGGCTTTGAGATCGTGGGGATCACCGGCTCGTCGATGGGTGCGATGATCGGTGGTCTGCAAGCCGCCGGCCGACTCGACGAGTTCGCCGACTGGGCGAAGTCGTTGACGCAACGCACCATTCTGCGCCTGCTTGATCCGTCTATCAGCGCGGCCGGCGTGCTGCGGGCCGAGCGGATCCTGGAAGCGGTGCGCGACATCCTCGGTCCGGTCACCATCGAACAACTGCCGATCCCCTACACCGCGGTGGCGACCGATCTGTTGGCCGGCAAATCGGTGTGGTTTCAGCACGGACCGCTCGACGAGGCGATCCGGGCGTCCATCGCGATTCCGGGGGTGATCGCCCCACACAAAGTCGGCGGGCGCCTGCTCGCCGACGGCGGCATCCTGGATCCACTGCCGATGGCGCCGCTGGCCGCGGTCAACGCCGATCTGACGATCGCCGTGGGCGTCAGCGGCAGCGAGGTGATCGCCAAACGCGAGCCGGAGCCGGGCGCCACTGTCGAGTTGCTAAACCGCATGGTGCGCAGCACTTCTGCGCTGCTCGATACGTCCGCCGTCCGGTCGCTGCTGGATCGGCCGACCGCGCGAGCCGTGCTGAGCCGGTTCGGTGCCGACGCCTGGTCGGAGGAACCGGACGGGGAAACCTCGGCGAGCGAGGACGAACTCGATGAGGCGCTCGAAGTTCCGAAGCTGGGCAGCTTTGAGGTGATGTACCGAGCGTTCGACATCGCCCAATCGGCGCTCACGCGCCATATCCTGTCGGCCTACCCACCCGACTTACTCATCGAGGTACCGCGTTCGGCGTGCCGGAGCCTGGACTTTCACCGGGCAGCAGAAGTGATCGACGTCGGCCGGATGTTGGCCGACCAGGCCCTGGATGCGCTCGAAGAGGTGGCCGACGAGCCCGGACCGCCCTCTATCGAGGGCTGATCAGACGCCCAAGAACCGCGCGATCCCGTGCGCTTCGCGGCGGCCCTGCGCACGTCCGGCCACGGCCGAGCGGACCCGGCAGCGGGGGTCTAACAGGTTGGGCCCGAACGCCTTCAACGATTCGGCGTCGGCGAACACCGCGAATGCCGCGCCACCGAACGCCGTGATCTCGGCGGCCGGCCCGTCGCCGAACGGCGAAGGGGCGTCGGGCGCCGAGGGCACCAACACCACGGCCGCATCGCAATCGCGGGCGACACCGAGGTTAACCGAGCTGGCAATCCCGCCGTCCATGTATCGCCGGCCCGCGATTGTGACCGTCGGCCACGCCCCCGGCACCGCGCAACTGGCCGCCACCGCGTCGACAAGCTGCACACCCGAATCTTGGTCGAAGACCACCAATTCGCCGGTGGCCGTATCGATCGCGGTAATCCGCAGCGCGCGGTCGGGCCAGTCGTGCGACGGCAGACGTTGCGCGATCACCTGGCGGCGGACAGGCTCCGCCACGGTTTTGGCGCCCAGCGCCACCGCCCCGATCCGCTGCATCTGCTGACGCGTCTTGGCCAGCGGCTCGTCGAACGGCTCCGCCAGGGCGGTCAGGAAAAGTTCGGTGATGGTTTCGATGTCGACGCCCGAATCGAGCTCACCCGACGTCTCGGCGACTTGGCGATCGAACAGCTCTCCTAGCGCGGCACCGCTGCCGATCTGGGCGGCGACCGCCGAACCCGCCGAGGTTCCGACCAGCACGTCCGAATCCAGCAGCAGCCGCGCCGCATCCGCAGATTCGTCGGCGATGCCCTGCAAAATCCCTGTCTCCCAAGCAATTCCGGCTATTCCCCCGCCGGCGAGCACAAGCGCGCGCGTGGTCACGTCACAACCGCCGGGTGTTCGGCAGCGCGTGTTGCGCGTCTTCGACCGGCACGCTGAGATCCTCGCGGCGCAGCAAATGCCGGGGCGGTTCCGGCAGTATCAGCGTTCGGCTGATCTGCAGGGCGCCGTCGACGTGCACCAGCTCGCCGGGCCGCAACAGACACCAGCGCGGGTCGTCGTCCATCGGTTCGGTGGCCAGCACCACCGACGGCCGCGCGCACAGCGACTCCGATTGCGCGTGGATTCGCTTGGTACGCAACTCGAACTCCGCATCGGGTGCGGCGGCCTCGTCGCGACGGTCCAGCAGGCAGAGCTGGTGGGTATCCGGGTAACGCAGCGCCCACATGTCGGTGGCCGTGCTCAGCAGCACGTTGACCGCATAGATCGGCACATTGGCCGCAAGCCAGTTCATCGCGTCGGCGAGGCCGGCGGATACGTCGCCGTCGGCAGCGCGGATCGAGGCGATGATCAACGCGAACACCCGCTCCGAATCGGTTTGGCCCAGTACCAGGTCGTCGGTGCCGACCTCGCGCAGCCGATCGTCGAGAACGTCCAGGCCCTCGAGCACACCGTTGTGCGCGAAGATCCGGCCGTCCTGCAAGAACGGGTGGGTGTTGCGGACGTCGAGCGAGCCGGTCGTCGCGTAGCGCACGTGAGCGATGAAGGTGGTCCCGGTCGTCCGGTGTGCTTCGGTTGCGAATTCGGCGTCCTGCCACGCCGCTATCGGCTCCTTGTGCAGCTGCGGTTGCCCGTTGGCGTCGAAGACACCCAGGCCGGTGCCGTCCGGGTTCCGCCTGCTCTGTTCGGACAAACTGTCCGGCGCGTCCAGCAGCCAAAACGTCGCGGTGCAAGCGCGTGTCCCGGCGTGCAGGCCAAAGAGTCGACACATGGGCTCGACGGTACCGAATGCGGTTGCGGGGTCAGCGCGTCAGCAGCGCCGACAGCTCGCGCAGCGCCTGGCGCGCGTAGCCCTTCCACATCGTGGCGAACACCGGAAGCGCCGCCGCGGCCAGCGCCGAGCGCGGGTGAATATCCCAGCGCCAGGTGACCTCGGTGCCGCCGGCCGTCGGGGTGAAAATCCACTCGCCCAGCACGTGGTCCACCAGCAAGGCCATCGGGCCGGTGACGTCGCCGAGCCGGTAACCGAACGATCGCGGCCGCTCAACGCTGGTCAGCTCCTCGCGCGTGCTGCCGCCGCCGGCCAACAACACCGTGCGGGTCTGGCCCGCGGCATCCCACGCACCCGTCTGGTCGCGCACCTCCTTGATCGGTGGGAACGGCCCGTACCGGCGGCTGAAGAGCTCCGGCAGGGGTGCCGGCAGCGTGCGGTCAAAGGCCAGCCCGACGGGAACCGGTATGACCAGTGATCTCTCGACGACACGCGAATGTACCGTGGGCGTAACCCTTTCAGCTGTCGGCGCGCAAGTGGGAAGCGGCCCGGCCGGTGATGAGCGGCAGGTCGAAGAAGCCTTGAATGCCAGCGGGCGCGGCACAGGTGGCGGGAACCGCGTTCACGCAATGCGCGGCGGTCGCCACGATCCCCGGGTTGCTCACCAGCCCGGCCGCCACGGTTTCGGGCTGCCATCCCTTGACCGTCACGAAAGTGTCCGGGTTTCCGCGCACTTCAATCTCGTAGCGCTCGCCGGCGGGGCCGAATGACCAAGGCGGATCGAGGTTTTCGGAACCCATCAGCCAATTCACGGTAATCCGGACGACAACCGTGTCGCCGACCACCGCGTCCCAGTGAAAGCGACGCCCCGCGACTTGGCCCGGCTCGATCGCCCCGATGGGCGAATCGATCGGCGCGGTCGCGACGGCGACCTCCTGGGAGGTGCGGATCAACGGATCGGCGGCGAAACCCAGCCGGTCGACACACAGCCGGACGGACTGGATGAAACCGCCGTCGAGGAGCTTTTGCATCGGCCCGGTCAACGCGCTGTCCGGCGTTCCGCCGAAACCCATCACATGGCGCAGCACATCCGGCGCACCGTAAGTGCGAAGATCTGAAAATTCTTCGGCGCGAAGGTAAGTCACGCCGGTCGACATCACCGACAACAGCAGCGGGAACAGCTCGGTGGCCGCCCCCGGTCCGATGCCGGCACCGTGCAGGGTCGCGTTGCCGGCCTGCGCGGCGACTTCCAGCGGAGCGGCTTCCTTCTCACCCGGGTAGAACCAGCCGAGCGGTGTGACGACGTTCTTGCCCGAACGCAGCAGAGCGGTGACTTCGGCGACGTTGGGCATCAGCGGCGCGTAGATCACCGCGTCCGCGTCCTGGGCGATCACCTCGTCGATGCTGTTGGTCGCGATCACCCCGAGCGGCGACGTGCCGATGATCTCACCGACGTCTTTGCCGCTCTTGGCCTCCGAATGCACCCAGCAGCCGACGAGTTCGAGGTCAGGATGGTCCAGCACGCCCTTGATCGCCGCTACCCCGACCGATCCGGTTGCCCACTGAATAACTCGTATGACACCCAGGCTCATGGACTCGTTCTACACCATGAGCTAGTTCAGTCGCGCGCCTCGGTGACCTGGTATGCGTTGTCCGCGTGGCGGGATCGGATGGCTTTCTTGTCGTACTTGCCGACGCTGGTGCGCGGGATCTCGTCGGCAAAAGCCCACCGCTCGGGCAGCCACCAACGAACAACCTTGTCCGCGAGGAATTTTCGCAATTCGCTGGCGCTGATTGACGCGGATTCGTTCAGGACGACGACGGCCAGCGGTCGTTCCTGCCAGCGTTCGTCGGGAACTCCGACGACCGCGGCCTCGAGCACATCCGGGTGACCGACCAGGCAGTTCTCCAACTCGACCGAGGAGATCCACTCCCCGCCGGACTTGATGACGTCCTTGGAGCGGTCGGTGAGGGTGAGGAAGCCCTCCTCGTCGATGCGGCCGACATCGCCGGTACGCAACCAGCCGGAATCGAATTTGGACTCGTCGCGCCCGCGGTAGTAGGAGCCGGTGATCCACGGGCCACGGACTTCCACCTCACCCACGGCCTGGCCGTCGTTGGGCAGCACCAAGTCGGCGTCGTCGACGATGCGCATCTCCACGCCGCAGATCGGTTGGCCCTGGGTCCCCCGGATGGCCCAGTGCCGATCCTCCGGCGTCCCGACCGGCGGCCAGGCCAGGGTAGCCAGTGGCGAGGTTTCGGTCATGCCCCACAACTGGCGGATCTCGACGTTGTACTTGTCTTCGAAGGTGCGCATCATCGACACCGGAACGGCCGAGCCGCCGCAGGCAACCAGGCGCAGCGACGATATGTCGTGGTCGGGGTCTTTTTCGAGGTAACGCATCACGTCGTTCCAGATGGTCGGCACCGCGCCGGCCAGGGTGGGCCGCAGCTTCTCGATCATGTCGATCACCGATCGGGCGTCAAGGTGGCAATCGGGCAGCACCAAGTCGGCGCCCGCCATCAACGCCGCGTACGGCAGCCCCCACGCGTTGGCATGAAACATCGGCACGACGGGCAGCACCCGGTCGCCGGCCCCAACCCCCATCCCGTTGCTGCCGCAGGTGGCCATTGCGTGCAGGAAGCTCGAACGATGGCTATAGACAACGCCTTTGGGATCTCCGGTGGTGCCGCTTGTGTAGCACATTGCGGCCGCGGAATTCTCATCGATCTGTGGCCAGTCGAATTCGGTCGACTCGCCCTCGAGCAACTCCGCGTACCGCAGCACCGTCTTGCCTGATTCCTGCAGCACCGCGGTGTCGCCGTCTCCGACCGCGATCACGGTGTGCACCGTTTCGAGGTTGGGCAGTATCGGGGCGAGCAGTGTGGCCAGTGACATGTCGACCAGCACGACCTGGTCTTCGGCTTCGTTGGCGACGTAGGCGACCTGCTCGGGGAAGAGCCGGATGTTGAGGGTGTGCAGCACCGCACCCATGGAGGGCGCCGCGATATAGGCCGCCAGGTGTTCGGCGTTGTTCCACATGAACGTCGCGACGCGCTGGTCCCCGGTCACACCCAGGCGTCGCAACGCGTTCGCCAGTTGGGCGGCCTGCTGACCCAATTCGCGGTAGGTGGTGCGGCGGTAGCCGTCGCCGGTCGCGGTAGTGATCGTTCGGGCCCCGTGGACACCGCAGGCGTGCCGCATGATTGCGGTGATTGTCAGCGGAAAGTCCTGCATTGTGCTGTCCATCGATCTACCGCCTTAGGGTCTCGGCGCAGCACCGGCTCATGGTCGGTCGGGCGAATGGTATCGCCGCGCTACATCATGGGAAACGGATTCCCCCGACAAAGCGCGTTGTATCCACGACCTGACCGATCTTTGCTCAGGCGGGCACCGGCTCGTGCGGCACGAGGTCGGGTATCAGCCAGCCGACCGTCGACAGCTCGCTGCCGGCCGCGGCGGCCTCGATGGCCAACGGGTTGGTCGCGGCAAGGGGCGTGACGGTGACGCCACCGGAGTAGTCGGCGATGTACAGGCGCGTTCCATCCGGGCTTTCCACCGCGCACGAGGGCTGGGTGCCCACCCCGAGCGTGGCCAGGACGTCGTAGGTCAGCGTGCACAGCACGGTGACGTTCTGATCGCTGACCAGGTAGGCGCGATCGCCGTCGGCGGACAGCGTCATCCCGGTGAGAATGCCGCCGGTATCGCCGACCTTGCGCGTGTTGGTGATCTTGCTGGTCCGGGTGTCGACGACGTCGACGACGACTCCCACCTCGGGCGCGTAGCTAGCCACATAGGCGATCGCACCGCCGGGGCTCACCGCGACGTCACGGACGGGCAGACCGATCTCCACGGTGTCGATCACCCGCAACCCGGTCTGCTGGCCTGCGGGGCGCTTCTTCCGCCAGCGCAGGCGGCCGCCGGCCTCGGCGGACTGTGCTTTCGTGCCGATCACGACCAGCCGGCCACCGGAGGGCCCGTTGATGCCCACGTACGCCCGGCTTCCGTCCGGGCTGACGCGCACGCACTCCGTGGTGGTTCCGGGCACGTGAGTAGCGGACGCGACATCGATCGTTTGGATCCGGCCGGTCGCGGTGTCCAGGACGGCGAGGTCCGCAACGCCGTCGGCGTTGCGGCTGGCGTACACATACTTCCCCACGGAATCGACCGCCAGGTCGCTCACGCTCAGCGCCAGCGGATACGTCGCGACGACCGCGTTCGTGGAGGTGTCGATCACCTGGATCGAGTCAAAGGCCGCCGACACGGTACTGACGTATGCCTGGGCCGTTCCCGGGCCACCGATCGCGATGGCGAACGGCTCTTCGACGCCGTCGACGGTATCGATGACCCGGAAGGTGTCGGTGTCGACGACCGAGACGCTGTTGTCTCCGTAGTTGCTCGCCATCAGCCGGCTGCCGTCGCGACTGACGGCGATGCCGCTGATCGGACCGTTGCGGACCGCGATCCCCACGGCTACCGGTGTCGCGTCACCCTCGACGATCTCGCGGGGGGCCTCCCGGCCGTTCAGTTCGCTCACGTTCGCACCGCCTTCGCAGTTGTTGTCGGCCAGCCACGTGCACGTCAGTCGCCGCTAATTCCCGAGGCGATACTGGCGGCTGGTGTTGACCGCATTTCAGCACCCAAAATGTGCTGATCTGCACAAATTTTACCGGCCGAATTTCGGCCGAAAAGCATCAAAATCGGCACTGTCGGCGAAATCACCGCGCGGACTCAGGATCCGCTCAGGTGCCAGTGTCCAAGTATATACATGACCACCACCTGGCAAACAAGAACGAACCGATCTAACTGGTATTTTATAAATTATGGCTAACCCAGCAGAGTGCTGGCGAATAGGCGTCATGGTAAGAATTTATTAGGTTAATCAGCAAAAAGAGGTAAAGGTCACATTTGTCGGGCTCGGTATGTCGTCAATTAGCTGAACTGAGTTTGCGGCCGGGCAAGGGTGACACCGTCGACGACGATGTCGATCTTCTCGTTGTAAAACGCCACCAGCCCCGCGATGTTGCTGACCGCCGGTAGCGGGTAGTGATACGTCCACGCGAGGTCGGCATGCACAGTGTCGGCTAGCCGCACCGACCAGTAGCCCGACGTCACCCCTTTGTACGGGCATTGCGTCTGCGTGGAACTGGGCTCCAGATGTCCGAAGGCAACATCGGTGGGATCGATGTAATACCTTGTGGGCAAACCGGTTTCGAAGAGCAGTACGGGCGACTGAGTATCGGCCAGCACAACGCCATCCAGCTCTACCCGGACGTGTCGGTGCGAGCGCAGCGCGTCTACCCGCGAATAGGGATTGCGCGGGTGGACGTAGATGGGCTCGTCCTCCTCGAACCACCGCAGCGCATCCCATTCGAAGCGCACGGTGCCCGCCACCGGGCTGTCGCCTTCGAACACCCGCGCGGCCGACGGATGAGTCCGGCCGGCACCGACCAGGGCGTGCAGCCGCGAGGGCCCGAACTGCACTGTCTGCGCGTGGTTCTCGTCGTGCAGCAACTCCGCGCGCACGTCGGTCAGCGGCACGTAATACGCGGGGTAATAGGGGACTTCCCACACATAGCGAGCCGCGGTCGTGTCGAAGACCAGCTCGTCACCCAGAAAACCCCGGACCCGCCGCGGTGCGGGCTCGATCCTTCCCCGCGCGGCGGCCATCTGGGGGTAATCGTGGTCGTTGGTCATGGGTCACCTACTGATCCTTGGACGCAAGGCCGACCGGCGCATTCGAAATCGCTGTGCGGATGGCGTCGGCCAACGCCAGCGCACTCTCCTCGGTGAGTTCCAGCGCGACCCGGGCCGACGGGCCGAGCTCCGGGTTGATTACGTCGATGTTGACCGTGTGGGTGTAAGGCGCATGCACGGCATGGTCGACGTAGACCGTCGCGCGTTCGGCGCCGAACCAGCCCGCCGGCCCCTTGCCGCTGCCCTCGATCTCGACGTGCTCGGTGAGATGTGTGCACATGGCTTGGCAGACCTAGCCTTTCAGGTGGGTGGCGAAGAATTCGTCGATGTGCCGCCAGCCGTCCACCGCGGCCTCGGGCCGGTACGAAGGTCGATCGACGGAGAAGAACGCGTGGCCCGCACCGTCGTAGGAATGGAATTCGTGCGGCTTGTCCAGCTTGGTCAGCTCGGCGTCCAGGGTGGCCACCGCAGCGGGCGTCGGGAACACGTCGTCGGCCCCGAACAGGCCCAGCAGCGGGCAGCCCAGGTTCGGCGCCAGGTGCAGGATCGGTTTCATGGCCTTGGGGATTCCCTCCCGGGCATCGTCGACGACGTACCCGCCGTAGCAGTCCACCGCGGCGTCCAACGGCAGCGAGCACGCGGCCAGGTAGGCGTGCCGCCCGCCCGAGCAGTGTCCGATGACACCGAACTTCCCGTTCGCGCCCGGCAGGGCCCGCAGGTGCTCGACCACACCCGCGACATCACCGACCAGCCGCTCATCGGGCACCCCGCCCGCCGCGCGCACGGCCGCGGCCGCGTCGTCGGGAGCGGCACCCGGCGCCTCGCGGGAGTACAGATTCGGCGCCACGGCGTGATAGCCGCTCACGGCAAGCCGGCGAACGAATTCTTTGGTTTCCCGGTCATAGCCGGGCATGTGATGGATCCAGACGATCCCGCCGCGCGATCCTTCGGCGAGCGGCGTCGCGCGGTAGGCCTCGATCTCATCGCCGCCGTGGCCGGTGATGGTGATCGTCTCCGCGCGAATGGCATCTGGGCTATACGCATTCATCGAGATGCTCCTTGCCGGGCCGCAATCAGAGTGCGGAGCGCGTGCGGCTTGTCTGGGTGCTTGTCGGGGGGAGGGGGTGCGCCCGCCGGACACCAACGTATCCGAACTTCACGTCTGGCCGGTGTCGGGTGCGCGCCGGCGGGGAGCTACAGCCCCGCGTCCGTCGAGTGTGCGTCCTGGGCGTTGGGCGTGCGGCTTGTCTGGGTGCTTGTCGGGGGGAGGGGGTGCGCCCGCCGGACACCAACGTATCCGAACTTCACGTCTGGCCGGTGTCGGGTGCGCGCCGGCGGGGAGCTACAGCCCCGCGTCCGTCGAGTGTGCGTCCTGGGCGTTGGGCGTGCACCCAGGGCCGCGACACGCCGATGAGCTCCGCCGTCAACGCACACTCAAAGCCGTTGACGCACAGTCGAAGCAGCGATGCTGGTGAATGCCGCGCGAGCAGGCCGCGGGACCCTAGTGCTTCTTGTCGCGGACCTTGTAGGTCGAAGGCCACGACTTTCGCGACTCGTCTCCAGTCAGTGGAGTTCCGATCCCGCCGACCTTCACGTTGTAGGCCTCCTTGCCCACGCCCACCTCACGATTCGCATGTTCCTGGGCAAGGTAATACAGCTCATCGATGGTCGCTTCGTCGTACGCCACGAACGAGGTTTCCCTGGTGAGGTCCTCGATCCCGACCAGCATCCGCTCTGGCACCCACCGTGACGCCAGCGCCGCCATGCCCAGCAACGAGTACGGGATGACCCAGTAACAGATGAACAGCAACGGAGTCTTGGTGTCCAGGATCGTGGCCTCTCGCCCGCCGAATTCCTCCAGGATCGGCGGAATCGCGGAGGACACCGTCATGCCGGCGAACGCGGCGATCCAGATCCAGGACAAAACGTCGGTGATCCGGTCGAACAGCTCGGTCTTGACCACGTCGGGGGGCTGCTCCGCCGCGGCGAACTCACGCACGAACGACTTGCCCACCAGCTGGCCGACGAGGGCCACGAGCAAGATCCCGCCGCTGCTGAGCGGCTGGATCCACCGGTGCATGAACGTCTCGCTGAGCGTGAACGTCAGAAGCGTCAGCACCGCAAATGTGGCGACCGCCCCGATCTCCAGCGTGCTGCCCGACTTACCCAGCAGGCGCCCGATCACAAACGCGGCGACGGCGATCGCGAGCGCGACCACCACCGCAGTCTTGAAGGGGACGTTGCCAACCAGCACCCAGTAGATGAGCCACGGCGCGAATCCAAACAGCATGCCCACGGTGGGTCAGTGTATGAGTGCCGGTTCGTTGCGCGGCAACCATCGCCGCATCACGGCGAGTCGGCATCCTGCGGCAACCTGGCAAAGCTATTACATTGCCTCTGTAGTGAACGACGATCCGCGCAACGACGAGGTCTCTCGGCAATACGACCGGTGGCAGTACCCGCCGCCGATTCAGGACCTCGAGACCTACTCCAAGGACAACTGGGAGTGGTTCGACCCGTTCCGGGCGCACCGGGTGTTATGGCCAGACCGGGCCTACCGCCCCGACCTGGACATCCTGATCGCCGGGTGCGGCGCGAACCAGGCGGCGGTATTCGCCTTCACCAACCGCGCCGCAAAGGTCGTGGCGATCGATGTCAGCCAATCGGCACTGGACCATCAGCAATATCTGAAAGACAGGCACAGCCTGGACAACCTGGAATTGCACCTACTTCCGATCGAAGAGGTGTCGACGCTGGGACAAGACTTCGACCTGATCGTGTCCACCGGCGTCCTGCATCACATGGCCGATCCGTTGACCGGCATGACGGCGCTCGGGAGCTGCCTGCGCCGCGACGGCGCGATCGGGGTCATGCTCTACGCCAGGTACGGCCGGACCGGGGTGGAACTGCTCGAATCGGTCTTTCGTGACTTGGGGCTAGCTCAGGACGAGGCGTCGGTGCAGGCGGTCAAGGACATCGTCGCGGTGCTGCCGGCGGATCATCCCGTCCGGAGCTACCTGACGGTGGCTCGCGATTTGCAGACCGACGGTGCCCTCGTCGACACGTTCTTACACGGTCGCCAACGAAGCTATACCGTCCAAGACTGCCTTGATCTTGTCGCCTCGGCCGGACTCGCATTTCAGGGGTGGTTCCACAAGTCACCGTACTATCCGCACGAAATCCTCGTGCCGTCAAGCGAATTCGGGCATCATCTAGTGAAATTGCCGGACATCAAACTGTGGTCGGTGATGGAACGGTTGCAACCGCTCAACGCCACACATTTCTTCATGGCGTGTCGCCCGGAGCGTCCGCCAGCGCAGTACACGATCGATTTCTCGGCGGCCCAGGCTCTCGACTACGTTCCCATGTCGCGCACCGCGTGCATGCTGTCCGGAGCCGACCTCATCGGACCCGGCGTCCGGCTGCGGCTCAGCCCGGCTGATCTACCGCTGGCGCAACTCGTCGACGGCCGCCGCAGCATCGGTGAGATCGCCGCCAGCGTTTCGCACGGCGGCGGCACGGGCGAAGCACAGGACTTTGCTCGCAAGCTGTTTCAGGAGCTGTGGCGTCTGGACTTCCTGGCGATGGCCATCGCCCAGCCCTAATGTAATGTATTGCGCTGGAACGTATCTCGCACCAAAAGCCGAATGAAGTTCGCGATCCCGGACCCTGCCGGCTCTCGGCTCCGCGTCGGCGGGACTTGCTGTGGCAAGACATATTGTCGAGACGAAGTTAAGATTCGAGTCCTGCGGCAACGCGATCCACACCAAGGAGTCGACGAATGAAGAACGCGGCACGGTTGGCCGGCCCGATCGCTGCCGCTGTGGCCGGTTTTTTTGCCATCGCTGTCGCTCCGACGGCGAGCGCCGACCCAGCGGACGATGCTTACCTGCAAAAGCTGCAGCAGCAGGGGCTCAGCTGGGCAAGCGGCCAAGAGCAAACAATGATCAATGTCGGGCACGCCGTTTGTCAGGATTTTGACGGCGGGGACACGATGGGTCAAACCGTCGGTGATGTGAAAAAAGCGCTCGGGGTCAGCAACAACGGCGCGGGCACCATTATCGGTGCGGCGATCGCGAACTACTGCCCGGAAAACCGCAGCAAAATGTAGGGGCAACCGCACAATCACGGCGACGCAATCCGCTGCCACCGGACCGCCGCGAACTAAGGTATATCGGTGCTCGCACTGGACACGATGGTCCGCGAAAATCTTTTCATCTGTCCGCGCTGCTCCAACCCGGTGCGTTTGGAAGCTCGTTCATGGCGCTGCAGCAACACGTCCTGTCGGTACGCCGAAGAGCCGTTCCCGGTTGTCTCCGGGGTACCGGCCCTGATCGATTTCGAACACAGCGTGGTCGACATCGGTCGGTTGGAAGCTTCCCAAGGCGCCTCGGAGGTCGCCCGGTCGGGACTTAACCGTGCGCTGAGCGCGCTGGTACACCCCGCGAACACCACCGCTGCCGCCAGTGTCACTCGGATGCTGGAGCTACTCCGGGTCGACGTTGCCACGACCGGGCGACGGTCCGGATTCTGGTGATCGGGGGCGGCTCCCGGGGCGACGGCTTGGCGGAGCTCTACGCCGACCCGGAGGTCGATGTCATCTCCTTCGACATCTACGCCAGCCCGATGGTGCAATTCGTCGCCGACGGCCACGCGATTCCGCTGGCCGATGGCTCTATCGATGCGGTGGTCGTCCAGGCGGTGCTTCAGTATGTGCTGGAGCCGACGGTGGTGGCGAAGGAGATTCACCGGGTGCTGCGTAGCCGGGGAATCGTGTACGCCGACTCGCCTTTCATCCAGCAGGTCTGCGAGGGGCCATACGACCTGAACCGTTTCACCGATAGCGGGCACCGCTACTTGTTCCGCAGGTTCGAACGCATTGACTCCGGGTCGGTGGCCGGTGCGGGCACCGCTTTGCGTTGGTCGATCGACTATTTCGTCCGGGCCCTCACCCGTTCCCGCCGGCTCGGCAGAGTCGCAGTGCTCTGTTTCTTCTGGCTCAGCTGGCTCGACCGCATCCTCGACCGGGGACACACGATTGACGCGGCCAGTAGCGTGTTCTTCCTCGGCCGCAAGAGCGAAGTCTCGATCACTGAGGCCGACATCATCGACTACTACCAGGGTGGGATGTTGGAATTCGCCGTCCGCGACCGAGCCTGACGAACGTCCGCATTACCGCCATCTAGCAGCCCATATACCGTGCCCCCACTGGGACTCGAACCCAGACTGGGCGGATTTTAAGTCCGACGGAGCAAGTTCGCTGCCGTCCGCATAAATCCGCAGAACGTTTGCAGGTCAACGGATCTCGGCTCAAAACGTGCGTAGGCGTCCGCGCCCATCCATGCCGATTTGCCGCCCATACGTACCGAGTTGTGACAACTCAGTGACACCGGGGCTTCGTTCTCTCACCCCGAAAAGACTTCGGTCAGCAAACGCTGACTGATAAGGGCTCCGGCGCCTGCGCAAACAGGCCCGGAGCGTGGCCGACTAACTAGGAGTCGACGAATGAGTATTGCACCAGAACGAGCACTTCAAACTGATGCGCACATCACTGAGCAGCAGCGGAAGCGGCTGCGGAAGCTGTGGGACGGTCTGCTGTCCGTTGTGCGGCCGCCAGTCGGCGCCGTCTGCCTAGACGACTGGGAGGGCGAGTACCCGCAGCGGGTCGTGTTTGGCGCTAAGCGCAGTGTGGCCGGGCACCATGCCGTCGTGGAAACGTCCGGGGTTCAGTCCGCATACGGCACGGTGAAAGAGCGCAAGGTGACGGTGTCGGGCTGCGATGAGAATCAGGTCGGACTGACCGCATGGCAGGCCCGCGATATGGCACACCTTCTGACCGCTGCCGCGGACCAGCTCGACGGGTGGGCACGCTGATGTGCGAGGGCTGCTTTGGGCTGGATGGTGACCTAGCCGAGGTCTGTGGGCGTATTCGTGCGGCGACGGCTGCCGTCCCGACATCCGATTGGACGGTCGAGGAGCTATGCGCGCTTGCGGAGCTGCTTGAGTCCGTCGCGACTGCCCGACTTCCCGAGGTCTTCCAGGTATCGCTCGCTGAGGTGATCAGCATCGACAGTGCCCGTGGACGGCCGGTGCTTAAGGAACGGAGACCGCCTCGAGATCCGGTCGGGCAGCCGATGCTTGTCGGGCACAAAGCGCACAATGCGGCGACGACGAAGGGAGGTAGATCGAGTGTCTAGGTTGACGATCCCGCCTGACGGCCGCGGAAAACTCCGCGAACGATGCGGGGTGGCCCATGACCGCGACATTGCGCAGCGTCTCAGCGTCGATCCAGCCCAGGTCAGCCGAGTCCTATCCGGCAAACACCCACCCGGCAACCGGTTCGTTGCCGGAGTGATCGACCGATGCGGCCTCGAATTCGCGTTCGAACACGTCTTCCAGGTCGTCCCGGACCAAGACACCGCATCATGAGCGCCGAGCTTGAGGAGTTCGCGGCGCGGGTCGCGGCAGCCGATGAGACGAGTGTGGGGTTGGGTCCGGTCGCGGATACGGCCGTCGCCGAGACGGTGGACTACCCCGAGACACCCGCCGCGTGGTCGCTCGCCGACGACGAACCAGACGACGACGAGATCCGATCGTGGCGTGACGCTTGGGCGCGAGCCGGACTCATCGCCGCCGCCGCAGCAGGCATAGCCGCCGCCATCACTGTCTCCGGGGCCGCAATCCACAACGGCGAGCACCAGGACGACGACACCCGCATCAGCTGGGCCGCCCCCGGAGTGCCCTGGGCGCCCCCTACGACCGCTACAGCGACCAATCCCGCCACCACTGCGCCACCGCCGGCCACCTCGACAACCATCCCGCGGCCGCCGCCACCAGCACCGACCGTCACGGTGACGCAAACACCGGCCCCAGCGCCACCGCGTACAACAACACCGGCGCCGACAACGCCCGCCGCCGCGCCCCGACCAGACCGAGACCGGCAGTACCTCGCCGACCTCCGCCTCGCCGGAATCACAATCACCGACCCTGTGCGCGTCGCCGGAAACGGCCCCCGCGTCTGCGCCTACATCGCCGCAGGACACACAGAACAACAAGCCGTCGAGACCGCGCTGGCAGGCAACCCCACCCTCACCCGGAACAACGCCATAACGGTCGTCGACGCCGCCATCTCCATCTACTGCCCAGAAGAATGGTGACCACCCCCGAGAGTTTGCTGGGACAGGCACCAGGTGGTCAAATTTTGACCACCACACCCGTGCAGAAATAGACACCAGCCAGCAAAATCCGCAGGTCAACCCACAACCACCCAAGAAAACCATTCTGACCAGGAACAACACGTCAGTTTTGGAGCCCTGTGTAAAAATCGGCCAGGGGCTAAGGGTCGCCATGAGGCCGGGGGTGTCGAAGAATGATGCCACCACCCCACCTGCCTGGTCGGCTGGGGTTTGCTGGCTGGTGGTTCCGGTGTGTGATTGGGGTGCGCCATCCGGGATGGGAGCAACGTCTGTATTGCGAGGTGACGCGTCGGTGTGTGCGGCGTGTTCTGCCCTGTGTGCAGTGCCACATGGTGTGCGCGGTCATGCTCGTGCTGCCTGCGGGCATGATGGCACTGGCCCGACTCGGGGGCCAACGTGATTCATGTGAGTCAAGTGGTTTCTGCAGCGTGAGGAACGTCTCACCGGCGCGGCGGCGCTTCCGAAGCGAAATCGGAAATAGACCTCCCGGCTATGCGCGTTGTCTAATCTTGCTATAGCGTTCCTATAGTTTGTTCTAGTCTTAATGTAAACTCGCAGGTAGATGACCTGTAGGACACGAAGGTGTACCTACAGGGCGCTAGACCAGGGAGGAACCGACATGGCCAAGGTGAGCCACATCGCTGAGAGCGAGGTCGCATCGGGGAGTTACCTCGAGCAGACCGGGGCCACTCTCTCTGCGCAGTACGTCGGCTTGTACGAAGAGCGCGCACGCCACACGCGTTAATGCCGCAGCCGCTTTCGACACGCTTAATCGAAGAGACCGACAACTGCGCTTTCCTGAATACAGGGCGGCCAGACATTGATAGCTGGCTGAATGACCACGCCAAGCGCCAGCACGCTGAGAAACGTGTAGTCACGTTCGTGTGGGAGCAGGGCGAGTTCGTTCTCGGGTACTTCTCGCTCACGCCGCACCGACTGGTGGATGCGGATGTCTCGATATCCGGGCACGCAGGTGGACCCCTGACCGGCTACCTCATCGCCAAAATTGGCATACAACACAACGCCGCCGAGGAGATCGACCGAATCGAGCTGAGCGACGGCACCGTCCTGGACATTCCCAAGCCCGTACAGCTGATCATCGACGCGCTGGTAGCTGCGTCCGACGCTTCCGTCTATGGCGGAGGCCGGTATGCGTTCGTTGACACAACAAACGAGCCCCCAGCCATCCTGAAGGCCCTTGACGGGATCGGGTTTCGGTCAATAACCGCCGCCGGAAGCCCCACCCACTACATCACGCTGCGCTAAGTCTCAGCCTTTGACCTGCACGAAGGCCACCCCGATCTTTATCGACCGGGATGGCCTTCAGAGCGACCCTTACCCCGTGGTTCCGCCCCCTCCCCGAATCTGGGGAGAGAGAAATTTGGGGTCTACCGGAACCAGTCGGAGCGTTCGGCGAGTTCATCGCTTTCGGCTACCAGGCTGTGCCCCATCTCGGTCATCGGAATGAGATCGTCCGGCATCGCGGCGAGGACATCGGCCAACGCCTTGTCGTTGGTGATGAGGTTGGTCCAGTGACCTCGGCGCGCGACCGGGATCTTGCCGGCTTGGATTGCCTTGGTGACGATTTCCTCGACTTCGGCTTTGGCTGCTGCGATGGTGAGGTCGCGGCCGCGTTGTGCGTCGGCCCGTAGCTGTACCAGGCTGTCCGGGTCGATGGTTGCGAGCCCTGCCCGCTTGGCTGCCGCTACCGCATCGCCGCCATCCGCTTTTGCCATGTCGGTGACGGTGGCCAGGATCAGGTCCGGGTCGGTGGTGTCGTCGGGCAGTCCGAGGACCTGCAGCAGTTGGGCGGCTGGGTCGTCGTCAAATGTGAGTGCCATTGTCCTAGTGTCCTTTTCGGTTAGGCGTCGGTGTCGAGGCCGGTGAGCTTTTTGAGGGCGAAAGGCCGGTCCACTGCGAACGCCGGGACCACATAGGCTTGCACCCATGTTGAGTGTGTTGCTAGGTCGGGCCACACATCGACCGTGAGCGGGCGTTCGAAGCCGATGGTGCCGACTTCACCCTTTTCGCAAACGTAGGCGGTACCGGCTGCCATGCGCGGGTTCGAGAACAGTCCGATTCCGGCTGATTTCAGCATGTCGTCCAGGTTGTCCCCGTAGGCCACCCGCAGCGCGTGGGCCTGATTCGGATGCACGATGAGCAAGTTGTGCTTGACGCCGAGTTCCTGTAGGTCCGAAGCCAATTGGGCTGCGGACAGGTCCGCGGTGGGGCGTGCGGCGCTGGCAGTGATGGAGTCGAGCGGTCCGACGAAGACCAGCCCATCCCAGGTGTGCCCGGCAACGGTGTTGGCCTCGCCGATCGCTGCCTCGACGGCTGCGATGCTGGCCACGTCAAGCTTGCGACTGATCGTGTTCGCCAGTTGCGTCGTCTGCTGATCGAGGTAGCTGACGTTGTTGCGGATTCGCTGCTCATCGAAGACTTGGAATTTCGCACCCCAGTCGGACACGAGGGCAAGCTGCGGGTCAGGGTCTACACCCTCCACGACCTTGTATTCAGCACCGGGAGCACGCTTTTCAACGTCCGAGGACATGTAGAAGTCCGACGCTTGCACCACGCTGTAGATGATTCCGCCGCCCTCGACCTGGGCGCCGTACCCGTGGAACAACTTGTCGAGAATGATTTGCTCGTCGGTGAGCTGGGCAATGCGGTTCCGCAGAATCGTCGGAGTGTTGAGCGCGACATCTACCGTGAGTTGCCGGCCATTCAGTGAAGGCAAAAGAGTAGGCATGTTAGTTCGATTCCTTTCAGTAGAGCGAGATTTCGGCGTCCGCTGCGGACGCTGCGGCGGTCAAGGCATAGCCCACAGGGACACCGCTGGCTTTGGTGACGGCTTTGCCGTTAGCGCCGACCTCGACTTCGGCGAACGCTGCGATCGCGCCCCCGGCGGTCACTTTCACGACTCGCGAGTTGCCCCGCGCGATGGTGACCAGGCCGCCGCTACCTGCGTCGTTGCGTGCTACCCCGCAGATACGGCCGGCCGCGGTTGCAGTCGCTACTGCGATGTTGCCTCCGCTGGTGCGGTTCCCGGAGATCGCCAAAAACGTTTTGGCCGTGACGGTTCCGGTCGCTTCACCGGTGATGTCTTTCCCGGGATCGTAAATTCCGGCGTTTGTTCCGATGATCGTTGACACAGTTGGTTCCCTTCTTAGATGGTGTTGAGTCGGTGTGTTCGCTGCCTGCGAGCGGCCGCTACAGCGACCGCGTAGTCGCTGGACAGGCTGCCCGTGTGGCAATGCAGCGCAACTTGTTTCGCGGCGACCCCGTACAAGGCGCCAACGTCTTGGAGGGACTGCAGCGTGTCGACCGCGCCCGGTGTGGCACCCAGTAGCGCGGTCGCGGTGAGGACCAGCGAGTAGACCGTGCCGTCGGCAGCGGTGTAGTTCTGCAGGGCTTCGACGGATCGGTCAGGGTACGCGTAGGGAATCAGTGCGGCCAACCCGGCGGGAACGTTCACATAGTCGCCGACGAGCGTTCGTCCGCCGTTGACGATCCGCAGATTGTCCACGTACCCGAGAGCGGGCGCCCCGTCGAACATGTCAGCGTTGAATCGGGGGTCCGTGTGGCCAATCTTCAGGACCGGCTTGCGGAGAATTCCTGCCCGGTGCGCGGCCACGGCCGCCTCGAGGTCTGCGGGGGTGACGATGAACGGGCCGGTGCTGGCGTCCCAAGATCCCGTGTTGATCAGCTCCACCCCGCGCAACGTGGTCACGTCAGCCATGAGCCGGGCTACCTTTCGGCTCGGCGGATAACGGCGTGCGCCGGATAAAGCCACCGCCCTCCGGAACGTCGAGCAGGTATGACGCCGCGCCGCGCGAGGTCCCGAACATTGCCGGGTGTGCACCGCAAGATGGCTGCGGCTTCGGCTGTTGATAGGAGTGCATACCCAAAATCATCGGCCGAATCGGCCTGCACCCCAGTATTTCTGACGTTTGCGTGAGTGTTGCGGCCTGGAACATCAGTCTGCGCAACAGTTTTTCCGAGTTTCGCGGTCACCTCCGCCAACCTCGGTGTCGGCCGAGACCCCTGCTTGCAGAGTAGATCAGACAGCAGCTTCAACGCCCGGAATACATAGGCGGCGTCATCCGGCGCCAGTAGGGTCCCCGCGATTCGTTCGATCACGAGACGCCCCCGTTTAGCTTCCCCCACAGGCGGTTCATCTCTGCCGTTAGGGCTGCCGGGGTCCGGAACTGGTGCGCCAGCAGATCGGCCTCGTCAGCGAAGTCCACCAACGCCCAGCCCTCAACATCTGCGGTGGCGACCACCGCCGCCGCGCCAGCAATGTCACCCTCGGAGATCGACAGAAGCCACCTGGCGGCCCGCCATCGCAGGTTCAACAGGTCTACCGACGCCGCGGTCATGGCTGCTCACCGGCGGCTTCGGCGGCCCGGTAGCAGCGGGTCAACTCCTGCAGACCTTGGTGGCCTTCCGGGGTGAGCAGCTCAGGGCTGAGCCTGAAAAACAGCCCCACCATGGCGGACAGCAAGTCTGGGAAGTCGTCAGCCTCAGCGGATTCGCGCCAGATTTCGGCCATCCCCTCCGTATCTCCGGCTGAGTAGTGGGTGAGTAGTGCTGCGGCGCGCCGCATATCGGTCGGGGTGACCTTCTCGTCGTTGTGGTCAGGCATCGGTGTCTCCATTCGAGTCGGCTGGCCTAGGTTGGGCTGCAAGGATTTTGCGAATCAAGCTGGACAAGTCGGTGTGTGCTGACCACCGCTTAGACGAGATATGGGCTGCCAGATAGAGCAAGTCCCGCTCGGTGGCCGCACGCCGCGTGGAGAACCCATGAGACCGACTGTCGGGCCACCGATCACAATCGCGGTGGACGACCCACCAGCGCGCCATATGCGGATACGAATCCTGCGCGTCGGCCGACAGAAAGCGGTGCGGCCCCGGGTTGCGGCGGTACCAGGCGGCTAGCGAGTCCCGACGTTCCCCGACTATCCCCGGCTCGATCTTTATCCACCCCGGCTCCTCGTGGGTGATCGGCTCGCGGCACTCATCGCACAGCAGCGTCAACTGGTTGCTGACGTAATCGGGCCTGTAGCGGCACAGGAAGCCAGGGTCGGTCTGGTCGGGGGTGTTGGGCACGGTTGTTGCCTTTCGTTGGCTGGTGGTCATTTGATTGCCCAGCGCAGCGGGAGCGCGGTCACTGCCGCGTTGGCGCCGTCCACGTCCGGTTGGACGCCGGGCTCTAACTCAAATTCGGGGATCGCCTGTAACCACTCCTCAATGCAAATCTTCGCTTCGAGCCGTGCCAGGTGCGCTCCCAGGCAACGGTGTATACCGCCGCCAAACCCCCAGTGGCGCCGACGTTTACTGGTCACCGAAAGCTCGTCGCCACTGTCCTCGCGCGAGGCAGACTCTAAACACAGACCGATGCGCGTTTGCGGCGCGATCGTGCAGTCGCCGATCGTGACTTCTCGTTTGGTGATGTAGGGCACTGCTCCCGAGTCCAGGCGGACGATCTCTTCGATGAACGTGTCGATCAGGGCGGGGTTTTGGCGCAGGCATCGCTGTAGCTGGGCATCGCGGGCCAGCCGCAAGAGCGCGTATTGGATTGCGATGATGACGTTTTGGGATCCCGATCGGAGTAGCAAGACGAAGCCGAAGAATTCTGCCGTGCTGAGAGCAGAACTTCCGCCGGCATCGACGGCGTCGATCAGTTCCCACAGAATGCCCGGGCGGCGCCGGTAACCGGCAGCTAGACCAGCACCCAGGTATTGCAGCAGTTGCGTTTGGGCCGAAGCTTCATCACCGTCTGCGGGACGGTTCCGCATGAGCGGGTAGACCTTGGGTAACCACTGCTGCAGCTCGATTCCGCAGACGGTCAGCAGGGCTCCGTGGCCGAACCAGTGAACGGTGTCGTCGCGGACGGCATCGCATCGGCCCGTGCCGGCGACGTCGGCGATCAGGGATCGGGCTTGTGCTCGGATCTCTTCACCAAACGGGGCCAAAGCTTTTGGTGTGAACGCCGCGTGCAAAGCCCGGGCTACGCGTGCATGATCTGTCGGCGACATCGACTGTGGGACACGGTCGAGGTGCTGACCGTCGGGCATCGTGACGTGGAACGAGGCAACGTCGGGCTTGAACGACTCGGGGTCGCGCAACGCGGCGAGCACGTCATCGCGGCGGGTCACGTAGTAGACCGTGGAGTCGGGCACTGAGGAGTCCCTGACAAGGCGGCCCAAATCCCGTATCCGGCGCCAGTAGGCGCCGCGGTCGTCGAGAAAATCTGCCCCGCGGAGTGGGATTTCCGGGATGTCGTGGTTGACGGTCATGGAGCGTCGTCCCCTTCGGTGGTGGTGAAAGCCGTGAGTGGTCTGCGGGGCTCTGTGAAGTCGTGAGTGTCTGCGTTCCGGGCAGCGAGGGCGGCTTGCGTGTGCAGCCGTGCCAGTGCGGCAAGGTGACTCGGTTCGGCCCGCTCGCCGTCGGTGAGCACCCGCCACTGACCCCGGTGGTTGCAGATCGCAGGGCCGCTGATCAGATCGCCGAGCTTCCCGTTTGTCACGTGGACGTATCCCGTTCCGTAGCACCACAAGCACATGTCGTCGTTGGCGGTCATTGGACGGCTGCCAGGTCTGGGCTGATGACGGGTCGGGGTGCGCGGGCTGCGATCTCGGCGGCTAATACCGATTCGTCGTCTGGGAACACGGCTAGGTAGTGGCCGCTGGTGCGCTCGTCGAATTTCCTGCAGGCGGGGTGAGCGGGAAAGTTCGCGCCCTTCGATAGTGGGCTGACTGCCAGCGCCTTCTCGAACGGCACCAACGTGTTACAGGTGCAGCAGATGTGTAGTAGCACCATCTGATTGGTCATGCGGTCAGCTCCCGGCTCTTGTATTGGGCTTTGAGTTGATCGATGGCGTCGCGGTGGTCGGGCATGTCGTCGGCGGTGATGACGTACCTGTGGCCGCGGGGGTTGAGGTTGTCGGGATGTAGGCCGCAGATGAGGCACAGGGCAAGCACGGCGGGCAGGTCTCCCAACGTCCCGCTGCGGTGGACATAGCCGGTGTCACAGCATGTTCCGCACCGGTAGCGGCGGCCTGTCTGCGCTGCGGTCGTCCGCTGCCCGGATAAGGTGCCGAGCATTTCGGTCTCACGGAGGAGTTGCCGTTGCAGGCCGCCGCCTGCTACCCACCGCTCGCGTTTCTGCCGTGCCCGCATGCATGGCCCGCATTTCGGGATGGCGTTGTCTGGATGGTCGGGGCAGCCCAGGGGTGGCTCGTCGTCGATGTCGACGGGTGCCCTGGGGCCGACTAGCTCGGCATCGAGGATTTCGAGGTGTGCTTGGACGGCTGGCAACCGATGGGGTTCGGTGTCGGGCTGCTCTTGTTCTTCTTCGCAGATATCAACTTCGAGCGCGTGCCGGTCGTCGCTCGCGGCGGCCGTACCACTCTCTAAACCATTATTAAAACCATTATTAAAACCATAGGGGGCATGTTCTCGCAGGTCAGGGGGTCCATTTGTGGACAGATTGTCCGGTCTAGTCGGACAATTTGTCCGCTCTAGTCGGACAGATTGTCCGGTCTTATCAGACAGATTGTCTGGTCTATCGCTGCTTAGACCGGACAGATTGTCCTGTCTATCGGGGATGTTCAGGACCCACTCATCAGCGCCGTGATACCCCTTGCTGCGCTTACCTGTCGCTAGCCGCGTGAACCATCCGTGTTCGTCCGCAGCGGCGAACGCGCGCCCTACAGACCTCGGGTTAGTGGCGCAGTTGGCCGCAACGGTCTTGTGATGAACCTTGACCGTGAAGTGCTCGGGGTCAGCATTCTTCAGCGCAACAATCGTCAGAATGTGCTTGAGGCCGCCGGGGATAGGGTCATAGGCCGCCAGCGCGTGTATCCACTCAAACTTGTGCTTGGGCAGCGTCATCGGGGTGCCCTAGACTGTGAGCCAAATCTTCCGTGGTGGCGGATCGAAGCGTTGGAAACGGTCCGGACCGACATCCGGCCGCTTCTCTTTTTTCGGGGTCATGGCATGTGCGCCCTGTTCTGTTCGGGAAAGTCATCGGTGAGAGCGCCGGTCAGCGTGTCGGCGCCGTACGGGCTCCGCTGGTCATGCGCTGGCTGCCTGGGATGCGGCCGCTTCGGCTTCCAACTTGGCGATGAATTCAGTGATCGCAGCCCGCGGTACCAGCCGTTTGCGGCCGATTTTTACCGAGCGCAACTCCCCTGAGCGGATGAGCTCAAAGAACAGCGAGTTACCTATCCCCAGCTCGGCCTGCGTCATCTTCGGGGTGAGCAACAACGGGCCTGTTTGTGTCAGTAAATCGGCCATTCGGCCCTCCTGCGTTCGATATGGCATTTTTGGTCGTTATTTTGTGTCGCTGTGAACGATACTACAGCGTGGCACGCTGCAGTCCGCTCAAATCCTTGGTAGGGTGTGTCACATGGCCGATTGGGACAGCGGATTGCATGAGCGGATCGCCGCCGCGATCAAGAAACACAGGCAGGGCGCCGGGCTAACCGCGCAGGGCCTGGCAGACCGCACCAAGGAGCTTGACTACCCCGTCACTAGGGCGCAGATCGCGAACTACGAGAGCAACCGCAAGAAAAGCCTCGACGTTGCGGAGCTGCTGATTATTGCTGCGGCCCTTGAAGTTCCGCCGCTCGTGCTGATCTACCCGCACCTTCCGAGCGGCCCTGTCGAGGCCATCCCCGGCCAGCCGTCGTCAAGCCTTGATGCTTACACGTGGGCTGCCGGCCGCGGGCCGGCGTGGTGGGGTCTCAATCCGCCGTCGAAAGGTTTCCGGCTCGTTCAGGCGGTGTTGGACCGGTCGGCGGCCATGGCTCAGCTCGGGCACCTGGCCGTCCGTAGGTCGATGGCTGCGGGCGCCGTGGTCAAAGAGTCGTTGGAAGCCCAACACGACGATCTCATCAGTCATATCGCAACGCTTGAAGCAGAGATTCGTGACCTCGGGGGGACAGTCAAAGATGCCTAGGCAGCAGCTTCCGCCGCAAATCCGGAAAATCACGGCCAGGGAACGCGGCACCGGGCGCGAAGTCACCCGCTACCAACTCACCGTTGACGCCGGACGCGACGCAGTCTCACGTAAGCGCCGCCAGGTCCGCCAGCGATTCGCCACCGAGGCCGAAGCCCGCGCCCAGCTCGCGAAAATCCAGGCTGGCGTTTCGACGGGCAGCTATGTACATACGGCCAAACTGACGCTCGACAAAGTGTGTGAGGACTGGTTGCTGTCCAAGCAGCACGCTCTCAAGCCCGCGACTATCTCCGGGCACCGCTCGAAGCTGGCCGTGCTGCGCGCCGAGCTGGGAGACATGAACGTGCAGCGGCTGGCGAAGTCCGATCTTGACGGGCTGGTGTCGCGGCTGCGGAGCGGCGAGGTCGAAGGGCACCGGGCGTGGTCGCCGCGGTCGTGCAACTACCTGTTGCACCTGACGCAGACGATTCTCGATGACCAGCTGGCGCAAGGCGCCATTGTTCGCAACGTCGCGCGCCTGGTTGATCGGGTGGCCGGCGACGCGAAAACGTTCCGGACGCTGACCGATGAGGAAATGTTCGCGATCCTCGACAAGCCCAGCCGGGATCGGCACCTGTGGGCGTTGGCGCTGTACGGGTTCCGCCGCGGTGAGATAGCCGGTCTGCGATGGGAGCACGTCGACTTGGACGCCGGGACCGTGGCGATCGCGGAGAACCGGGTCGCATTCGGTAAGCAGGTCGAGATCGGCACCCCGAAGTCGAAGGCCAGCCGCCGGACGTTGCCGCTACCCGCCGAGGTCGTCGAGCTGCTGAAAGCCGCGCAGGAACGCCAAGCCTCCGAGCGGGCCGGGCTGGGCGACGCCTACGGGCCGGGCGAGTATGTGGCCATCGACGAGATAGGGCAGCCCTACCATCCGAACCTGCTTACGTTCCGGTGGGGCCGGATGCTCGACGGGCTCGGTATCGAGCGCGTGCGGCTCCACGATGCGCGGCATAGCTGCGCGACGTTGATGCACTTGCGGGGGGTGCCGATCGCGGTAGTAGCAAAGTGGCTCGGTCACGCCAGCGCGGCTTTCACCATGGCCGTATATACGCACTCCACAGATGACGCCCTGGCGGCTGCTGGAACGAGTTTCCGGCCACTTGTGACAATTTGTGACACTGAGACGGTCGAGGCGGTCTGATGCGACACTGCCGCACATGCCCTCTAGCTGGGCCGATACCGTGCCCCCACTGGGACTCGAACCCAGACTGGGCGGATTTTAAGTCCGCTGCCTCTGCCAATTGGGCTATGGGGGCCCCGGCGGCGAATCTAGCGCGCGGGGCCCAGGTCAGAGACACCGCGTCCCACCCGAATTTGGCCTGATTCTTGACGTGCGTTCCGGCTGCGCTTCGCGTAGGATCCGCGCGCCGCGCAACTTATATCTGCATGACCCCTCGCTGTCAGATGACACGCCTATGTCGGTCGACAGGACCTTGTTAAAACTGCCGGCTTCAGCGTTAAGACGCCGTAAACGCCCGTCACCCTCGGCCTTTCGATCGGGAACTTGGTCTGTAAGGAAATTAGCCTTACGCCAATACACAGGGGCTCATACGCCACCACTCAGGGTTGACCCAGCGCCTGGGTCGACATGGTTCGAACACTAGAGGAGCGATGGATGTCATTCCTGACAACAGCGACTGAAGAGTTGCTAGCCGCCCAGACACTGCTCGGCGGGGTCAATACCAACCTGGCGGCGCAAAACGCGGGCGCCGCGGCAGCGACCACCGTCCTCGCTCCTGCGGCCGCCGACCCGGTATCGATCCAGCAGGCGGCCACCTTCTCGACCTACGGCACCACCTACCAGGGACTCGCCGGCGAAGCTCAGACGCAGCTCGAGTCGTATGTGGCCAACCTGGGACTCAGCTCCAACAGTTACGGCGACGCCGAGTCGGCCAATGCGGCCTCGGCCGTTCTGTCCGATGCAGTGAGTCCGCAGGCTCTGGACGCGACCGCCGCTGCTGCCGCGCCTGGTCCTGGCAGCAGCCTGCTCGACATTCTCCAGTACCTCCTCGGTGGCACCGGTAACTACACCAACCCGACCATGCTGGGCGGCATCTTCGGACTGTCGGGTAACGGGGCCAACATGTTGAACATCGGTGGTGGGAACTATGCATCCGCGGCTTCCGCCCTCCTCGGTATGGCCGGCGGTGGTCTGCTTCCGGCCGGTAGCGACACCATCGGCGATGCCGCTGCCGCGGGGGGCGCCGCGGCGCTCGCCAGCCAGGTGACGCCAATGCCGATCGGCGCCGCCGGCATGGGCGGAATGCCGGTGGTCGCGGGCATCGGCCAGGGCACCCTGGTCGGCCAGTTGGCGGTGCCGCCCACCTGGGCTGGCGACCAGGTCACTCCGATGGTCGGCAGCACCGTCACGCCGCTGCACACCGTGGGTTGGACCGGCGCTGCACCGCAAGCCGCTGCGGGCACGCCGATGGCCGGCATGCCCGGGATGGTCACGGGCGCGGGACGCGCCTCGAGTGGCTTCGGCGCACCGCGCTACGGCGTCAAGCCGATCGTCATGCCGAAACTGACGGCCGTTTAGCCAGCGATTCAACAGAAGCGAAATTCGGACAGATATAAGGAGTGGGATACAGAAATGGCTATTGATTTTGCGGCTCTGCCTCCGGAGATCACCTCGTCGCTCATGTACGCCGGCGCGGGCGCCGGGCCGCTGATGGCCGCCTCGGCGGCCTACGCGAACCTGGCCGCCGAAGTGAGCGCCACGGCATCCCAGTGGGAGTCGATCATCTCGTTGCTGACCACCGAGCAGTGGACGGGTGGTGGGTCGGCAGCGGCGGCAACCGCGGCCCAGCCCATTGTCAGCTATCTGACCGAGACGGCGACGACACTCGAGCAGGCGGCCGCTCAGGCCACGGCGTCGGCGGCGGCTTACGAGGCGGCGTTCGCCGCGACGGTGCCCCCGCCGGTGATCGCGACGAACAGGGCAACGGAGGCGGCACTCGTCGCATCCAACGTGCTCGGCCAGAACACACCCGCGATCGCGGCACTCGACGCCCAGTACGCCGCAATGTGGGTCCAGGATGCGGTCATGATGGCCACCTACCAGGCCTCCTCGACGGCGGCGGGCCTCCTCACTCCGGTGACGCCGCTGACGACGACCACCGACCCGGGTGCCCAGTCATTGGCTGCCCTGGATGCCGCGACCCCCTTTGCCGATCCGATTACGGAGGCCGCAGCAGCGGCCTTGCCGTTCCAGAGCAACGGCCTACTGCAGTCGATCGACGGCTTGTTCGGCACACCTGCCTTCTTCAACGGGGTCAACGGTGCGGTCAACACCTCGGCATGGTTCGTCATGACAGCCATCCCGACCGCGGTCTCGCTGGGCCACACGTTTGCCGGCGCCACGGTGCCGGCGGCCGCGGTCAGCGACGTCGTCCCCGAAGCCGGCTCCGCCGGTGTGGTTGAGGGCACCATGGTCCGAGCGGTCGCGCCGGTCGGTGGGATGGGACTTGGCGCGGGAGCGTCGGGCAGTCTGGGCCAGGCGACCACGGTCGGCAAGCTCTCGGTACCGGCCACCTGGTCGGCAGCCGCGCCGGCACAGGCAGAGCTGGCGGCGGCCACCGCACCGCTCGAGGGTTCGGGCTGGACCGTCGCCACCGAGGAAACCGGGACGGCGATGGGTGCGCCCGGTATGCCGGGAATGCTGGCAGGAGCCAAGGGCGCCGGTGCCTACGGTTCGGGACCGCGGTACGGCTTCAGGCCGATCGTCATGCCCAAACAGGTCGTGGTGTGAGGCGCGAAAAAAGGGGCCACATGTAACGCGTTGGAGGCTGGCAGTTAACCGCTAAGCCGTATTCTATCCGCTGCGCGGCTACCGCCGCACCGATACCCATTGCAAAGACTTCGACGAACTGAAGGCATCAACGAAAAAAGGAGATAGACAACATGGCAACACGTTTTATGACCGACCCGCACGCGATGCGGTCGATGGCAGGACGCTTTGAGATGCACGCCCAGACGGTGTCCGACGAGGCTCGCAAGATGTGGTCGTCCTCGATGAACATCGCCGGAGCTGGCTGGAGCGGTCAGGCCCAGGCAACCTCGTACGACACCATGGGTCAGATGAACCAGGCGTTCACCAACATCGTCAACATGCTGCACAGCGTGCGCGACGGTCTGATCCGCGACGCCAACCACTACGACAGCCAAGAGCAGGCGTCGCAGCAGATCCTTAGCCACTAGCCGCCAAAACCGCTTCTCCGCAACACTTTAACTCAGGAGGACTTATACAATGAGCATTAATTACCAGTTCGGAGATGTAGACGCCCACGGCACACTGATCCGCGCGCAAGCCGCATCGCTGGAGTCCGAGCACCAGGCCATCGTCCGCGATGTGCTTGCTGCCGGTGACTTTTGGGGCGGCGCCGGTTCGGTGGCTTGCCAGGAGTTCATCACCCAGTTGGGTCGTAACTTCCAGATGATCTACGAGCAGGCCAACCAGCACGGGCAGAAGGTGCAAAGTGCCGGCAACAACATGGCCAGCACGGACAGCGCCGTCGGGTCCAGCTGGGCCTGACACCCCTAGCTTCAACCGGGGCCGCACACCAATTGGTGTGCGGCCCCGTTGTTTTTGTGGGGCACGAGTGGTGCTGGCGCCTGTCCGTGCGCGATCCGGCACCTCGCAACATTTGAGATATCTATGAGGTCCGTGACAAGCGGATGTGTGCTTTGCGAGAATTCAAGAACATGACCGCAATGTCGGGATACGCCGGAAGCCAGCGACCGCGCCAAGCCATTCTTGGGCAGTTGCCCAGGATCTATCGCGCCGACGGGTCACCGATCCGGGTTTTGCTGGTGGACGATGAGCCGGCGCTGACCAACCTGGTCAAGATGGCACTGCACTATGAGGGCTGGGCGGTGGAGATCGCCCACAACGGACGCGAAGCGCTGGCCAAATTCGAACGGGCGACCCCCGACGTGCTGGTCCTGGACATCATGCTGCCCGACATGGATGGCCTGCGCATTCTGCAGCGCATCCGCGAATCCGACGTCTACACCCCCACGCTATTCCTCACCGCACGCGATTCGGTGATGGACAGGGTCACCGGTCTCACCGCCGGCGCCGACGACTACATGACCAAGCCGTTCAGCCTCGAGGAGCTGGTCGCGCGACTTCGCGGGTTGCTGCGCCGCTCCAGTCAGTTGTCTCCACCGGCCGCCGAGGCGCTCAAGGTCGGCGAGCTTCGACTCGACACCGCCAGTCGCGAAGTCGCCCGCGACGGCGCGCCGGTATCGCTGTCGTCGACCGAGTTCGAATTGCTGCGCTTCCTGATGCGCAATCCGCGCCGTGCACTGAGCCGCACCGAGATCCTCGACCGGGTCTGGAACTACGATTTCGCCGGGCGCACCAGCATCGTCGACCTGTACATCTCGTATCTGAGAAAGAAGATCGACTCCGGCCGGGAGCCGATGATCCACACCGTCCGCGGTGTTGGATACATGCTGCGGCCAGCGGAATGACTGGCCAGCGCAACACGCCTTCGTGGTTACCACGGTCTCTGCGCCGCCAAATACTACTCGGCGTATTAGCAGTCGTCACAGTGGTATTGGTGACCGTCGGTATCGTCTCGGTACTCAGCCTGCGCGGCTATGTCACCGCGATAGCGGACGCCGATGTCGCCGAATCCCTTGATGCACTGGCTAACTCGTACAACCGATACCAGAACGGCGAACACACCTCGGCGCACCGCCGCACTCCGCCGGTAGCGCAGGCGATGCTGGAGTTCACCGGACAAACGCCGGGCAACCTGATCGCCGTGGTGCACGACGGCACCGTTGTCGGCTCGGCAGTTTTCTCCGAGGACCAACCAAAGCCCGCCCCACCCGACGTGATCGGTGCGATCGAAGCGCAGTCCTGGGCCGACGCGCCGCCGCGCACCATACGGCTCGGCAGCCTCGGCGCCTACCGCGTCGATAGCCGCGTCGATGGATCCGACCTGTTGATCGTCGGCATGTCGGTGAAGCTCGCCGACCAGATCATGGCCCGTAAATACATCACCACCAGCGTGCTGGTCGCGGTCGCTCTGATGGTCACCGCGGGACTCACCATATGGGTGGTCGGCTACACACTTCGCCCATTGCGCCGGGTCGCCGCGACCGCCGCAGAGGTCGCCGTGATGCCGCTCACCGGCGACGAACACCGGATCGGCGTCCGCGTCCGGCAGGAGGACACCGATCCGGACAACGAAGTCGGGATCGTCGGACACACGCTGAACCGCTTGCTGGACAACGTGGATAGCGCGCTGGCGCATCGCGTCGATTCCGACTTGCGCATGCGGCAGTTCCTCACCGACGCCAGCCACGAGCTGAGAACCCCGCTGGCGGCGATTCAGGGTTACGCCGAGCTCACCCGCCAGGACAGTTCGGCGTTACCGCCGACCACCGAGTACGCGCTGGCACGCATCGAATCCGAAGCACGCCGGATGGCCTTGCTCGTCGAGGAGCTGCTGCTGCTCTCCCGCCTGGGCGAGGGTGAGGACCTGCAGAACGAAGACGTCGACCTGGCCGATCTGGTCATCAATGCGGTGAACGACACCGCGGTCGCGGCGACGACGCACCATTGGGTGAAAAACCTGCCCGAGGAACCGGTCTGGGTCCGCGGGGATCGGGCCCGGCTGCATCAGCTGGTCAGCAACCTGCTCAGCAATGCCGCGTTGCACACCCCGCCCGGCGTCACGGTGACCACCGCAATCACCTGCCGCCGTAGCGATCCCGATGCGCATGCGGAACTGACCGTCACCGATGATGGGCCCGGCATCGACGCGGATCTGCTCCCCCGGTTGTTCGAGCGATTCGTCCGCGCCGACCCATCGCGGTCCAACGGTTCCGGCATCGGACTGGGCCTGGCCATCGTCAGTTCAATCGTGAAGGCCCACCACGGGTCGGTCAGCGCCGAATCAAGGGACGGCCGAACGGTCTTTCGGGTGTGGCTGCCGATGATCGACAGTCCAAACTCCCGCTAGCGCCCGGCAAAGGTTAGGAAGACCGCAAAAGTGGCGGTCAAGACGTAAAGAAAGCGTTAAGGGCGAACGCTATGGGGCGCAATGGCGCCTAGCCTCGAACATGTCCTCCTCACCGGAGGTCAGGTTACTGTTGCCCGAGATCGATCAGGCATCAATCGGTCATCGAACGAGAGACAAAAATGTCTGTGGTGATTTACCTCGTGCTGACTGTGGCAGTGTTCGCCGCACTCGGCTTAACACTGAGGTTGGGATCGTGAGCACCGCCAACACAGTGGGCCTCATTCTGTCCGTCCTGATTGCCCTTTTGTTGGGGGCTGCCTTGATGTTTCCGGAGCGGTTCTGATGAGCGGCACGGCGGCGGGTGTGGTGTTCCTCGCACTTCTGGTTGTTGCGCTGGCGATGGTCCACGTGCCGCTGGGCGACTACATGTACCGGGTCTACAGCGCCGAAAAGCATTCGCGCACTGAGCAATTCATCTACCGCTTGATCGGCGCCAGCCCGGACTCGGAGCAGACGTGGAAAACGTATGCCCGTAGCGTGCTGGCCTTTTCGGCGGTCAGCGTGGTGTTCCTGTTCGTCTTGCAGCTCGTGCAGGACAAGCTGCCGCTGCACCTGCACGATCCGGCGACGAAGATGACGCCGTCCCTGGCGTGGAACACCGCAATCAGCTTCGTGACCAACACCAACTGGCAGGCCTATGCCGGCGAATCGACGATGGGCCACCTGGTCCAGATGGCCGGTCTGGCGGTACAGAACTTTGTCTCCGCCGCGGTCGGCATGGCCGTTGCGGTCGCGCTGGTCCGCGGCTTCGCCCGCCACCGCACCAACGAATTAGGCAACTTCTGGGTGGACCTGACGCGGGGCACATTGCGTATCCTGCTGCCGATCTCGATCATCGGTGCGCTCGTCCTGCTGGCCGGCGGCCTCGTCCAGAACTTCCACCTCAACGACCAGGTCGTCACCACACTGGCCGGCGCCCAGCAGACCATCCCCGGTGGTCCGGTCGCGAGCCAAGAGACGATCAAGTTGTTGGGCACCAACGGCGGTGGCTTCTACAACGCCAACTCGGCCCATCCGTTCGAGAACGCGACCGCATGGACCAACTGGGTCGAGATCTTCCTGATCCTGGTCATCGGTTTCTCGCTGCCCCGCACGTTTGGCCGCATGGTGAACAGTAAGAAGCAGGGATACGCGATTGCCGCGGTCGTCACCATCCTCGCCGTCCTCAGCGTCAGCTTCATGATGCTGTTCCAGTTGCAGCACCACGGCACCGTCCCGACCGCGACGGGCGCGGCAATGGAAGGCGTCGAGCAGCGCTTCGGCGTCGCCGACTCCGCAGTCTTCGCCGACGCGACCACGCTAACCTCAACCGGCGCAGTCGATTCCACACACGACTCGTATACCAGCCTGGGCGGCATGATGACGATGTTCAACATGCAGCTCGGTGAGGTAGCACCCGGCGGCACCGGCTCGGGTCTGTACGGCATCCTGATCCTCGCGGTCATCACGGTGTTCGTCGCCGGACTGATGGTCGGCCGGACACCGGAATACCTCGGCAAGAAGATCAACCCGCGCGAGATGAAGCTGGCCTCAGGCTATTTCCTGATCACCCCACTCATCGTGTTGCTGGGCACCGCCACCGCGATGGCGCTGCCAGGCGAGCGCGCCGGCATGACCAACACCGGCCCACACGGGCTGTCCGAGGTGCTGTATGCATTCACCTCGGCCGCCAACAACAACGGTTCCGCCTTCGCCGGCCTCTCGGCCAATACGGTCTGGTGGAACACCGCTTTGGGTTTGGCGATGGTCTTCGGTCGATTCTTGCCGATGATTCTCGTTCTCGCGCTGGCCGGTTCGCTGGCGCGTCAGGGCATGACGCCCGAATCGAGCGGCACGCTACCCACGCACAAGCCACAGTTCGTCGGGCTTGTTGTGGGTGTGACGGTCATTCTGGTTGCCCTCACCTTCCTGCCCGCGCTGGCGCTCGGGCCGCTCGCCGAAGGGATTCACTGAAACCGTGACGACCACAATTGATTCCACGACACACCGGCCTACCGCCCACGCACCCGGCGAAAAGCTGCAGGGCGGGCTGCTCGACCCCGCGCTGCTGCTGAAGGCAGTGCCGGACGCACTGCGCAAGCTCGATCCACGCACCCTGTGGCGCAACCCGGTGATGTTCATCGTCGAAATCGGCGCCGTCTGGTCGACGGTGCTTGCGTTCGGCGACAGCAGCTGGTTCAGCTGGCTCACCGTGTTCTGGCTATGGCTGACAGTGCTTTTCGCTAACCTCGCCGAAGCCGTCGCCGAAGGACGCGGCAAGGCGCAGGCCGACGCGCTGCGTAAAACCAAGGCCGACACCGTTGCACGCCGCCTCAAGAGTTGGTCACCCGGCTCTTCGGACACATCCGAAGAAGAGGTCGCGGCGCCCTTACTGCAGCAGGGCGACTTCGTGGTGGTCACCGCCGGCGAGGTCATCCCAGGCGATGGGGATGTCGTGGAAGGCATTGCCTCGGTCGATGAGTCAGCGATCACCGGCGAATCCGCGCCGGTGATCCGGGAGTCCGGCGGTGACCGCTCTGCGGTGACCGGCGGCACTACCGTGCTCTCGGACCGCATCGTGGTCAAGATCACCCAGAAGCCGGGCGAGAGCTTCGTGGACCGGATGATCGCACTCGTCGAGGGCGCAAACCGGCAGAAGACGCCCAACGAAATCGCGCTCAATATTCTGTTGGCAGCACTGACCATCATCTTCGTATTCGCGGTCGCCACACTGCAGCCGCTCGCGATCTTTTCCAAGGTCAATAACCCCGGTGTGCCCGACACCTCGGCGCTGAGCTCCGACGGCATCAGTGGCATCGTCATGGTGGCACTGCTGGTGTGCCTGATTCCGACCACCATCGGCGCGCTGCTGTCCGCGATCGGTATCGCGGGCATGGACCGGTTGGTGCAGCGGAATGTGCTGGCCATGTCGGGCCGCGCGGTCGAAGCGGCCGGTGACGTCAACACCTTGCTGTTGGACAAGACCGGCACCATCACGCTCGGGAATCGTCAAGCGTCGGAATTCATTCCGGTGACCGAGGTGACAAACACCGATCTCGCAGACGCCGCGCAGCTGTCCAGTCTCGCCGACGAGACTCCCGAGGGCCGTTCGATCGTCGTCTACGCCAAAGAGGCCTACGGGCTGCGCGCGCGGCACCCTGGCGAGCTGGCTAACGCCAGCTGGGTGGAATTTACTGCGACGACCCGGATGTCGGGCGTCGACCTCGATGGACGACAGCTGCGCAAGGGCGCGGCCAGCTCGGTAGCCGAGTGGGTCCGCGGTCACGGCGGCAACGTCCCGGTCGAACTCGGCGAGATCGTCGACGGCATCTCGGCAGCCGGCGGAACCCCGCTGGTTGTCGGACAGATCAACGGCGACACGGCCGAGGTGCTTGGCGTCATCCACCTCAAGGACGTGGTGAAGCAGGGCATGCGCGGGCGCTTCGACGCGATGCGCGTGATGGGTATCCGGACAGTGATGATCACCGGCGATAATCCGTTGACCGCCAAGGCAATCGCCGATGAAGCCGGAGTCGACGACTTCCTCGCCGAGGCAACTCCGGAAGACAAGATGATGCTGATCAAAAAGGAGCAGCAGGGCGGACGCCTGGTGGCGATGACCGGTGACGGTACCAACGACGCACCGGCACTGGCACAAGCCGACGTCGGAGTCGCGATGAACACCGGCACGTCGGCGGCTAAAGAGGCCGGCAACATGGTGGATCTGGACTCCGATCCCACCAAGCTCATCGAGATCGTGGAGATCGGCAAGCAACTGCTGATCACTCGTGGCGCGTTAACCACGTTCTCGATCGCCAACGACATCGCCAAATATTTCGCGATCATTCCGGCGATGTTCGTGGCGATCTTCCCCGGCCTGGACCTGATCAACGTGATGCGATTGCACAGCCCGCAATCGGCAATCCTCTCCGCGGTCATCTTCAACGCGATCGTCATCGTCGCCCTGATTCCGCTGGCGCTGCGCGGCGTTCGCTATACGCCGAGCCGGGCGTCGAAACTGCTCAGCCGCAACCTCTATATCTATGGATTGGGCGGCATCATTGCCCCGTTCGTCGGGATCAAGCTCATTGACTTGCTGGTTCAACTTCTTCCTGGGATGGCCTGAGATGAACATCGCCAACACGGTTCGCCAACACTGGGCCGCGCTACGCGCGCTGCTCGTCTTCACCGTGATCCTGGGTTTCGGCTACCCGCTGCTCATTTGGCTGGTGGCGCTGATTCCCGGCCTGCACGACAAGGCGGAGGGTTCGATCCTCACCGCCGGCGGCAAACCCGTCGGCAGCAGGATCATTGGGCAGTCGTTCACCGACTCGTCGGGCAACCCGCTGCCGAAGTACTTCCAGAGCCGGCCCTCGGCGGCGGGCAGCAACGGATATGACCCTACGTCGAGCGGCGGCAGCAACCTTGGGCCCGAAAGCGTCGTTGACACACCGGGTGACCCGGCCAAGCTCGCCTCCGGCGCCAGTGCGTCCGACGCCGGGTTCAAGCCGAGCCTGCTGACGCAGGTGTGCACGCGCAGTGCATCGATCGGACAGCTCGAAGGGGTCGACGGCACTCGCCCGTTCTGCACCGGCGGCGGTGTCGGGGCGGTGCTGTCGGTGATCGGCCCCCGCGATTCGCGCGGCTACGTCGTCCACCGGACCAAGGTCGTCAGCGTCAACGAACCGTGCTCGACGACGAAGCAACCCTTCCTTAACTTCTACGAAGGCGTTCGGGTCGAGTGCGCGACGTTCGGCGATGACTATTCGAACGGTCAGATCGTGCCCATTCGCGGCGGCGCCCCGAGCAACCCGCAGGTGCCCGCCGACGCGGTCACTGCCAGCGGCAGCGGATTGGATCCGGACATCTCACCGGCCTACGCCGACATCCAGATCGGGAGGGTGGCCAAGTCCCGGCATGTCAGCCCGGATCAGATACGTGCGGTCCTCGCCCACTACCTTGACGGCCGTGCCCTTGGGTTTTTCGGTGAGCCGGCGGTGAATGTCCTGCAACTCAACACCGAGCTCGACCACCGGTATCCGGTCACAAGTTAGCGCTGCGGGGGGATGATGGTTGACGTGACCGTCACTGACCACCATCCGAAGCGCGGGGAGCTACGCATCTACCTCGGTGCAGCTCCGGGTGTCGGCAAGACGTACGCGATGCTTGGAGAAGCACACCGGCGCTTGGAACGCGGCACCGACTTGGTGGCCGCCGTGGTCGAGACCCATGGCCGCCGGAAAACCGCGGAGATGCTCGACGGCATCGAGATCATCGGACCCCGTTACCTCGAATACCGCGGCGGCAGCTTTCCCGAACTCGACGTGCCGGCCGTGCTGGAACGGCATCCGCAGGTGGTCCTGGTCGACGAACTCGCCCACACCAATACGCCGGGAAGCAAAAACCAAAAGCGGTGGCAGGACGTCGAGGAGCTGCTGGACGCCGGCATCAGCGTGATCTCCACGGTCAACATCCAGCACCTGGAAAGCCTCAACGACGTCGTCGCCCAGATCACCGGCATCGAACAGAAGGAGACAATGCCGGATTCCATCGTGCGCGAGGCCGCGCAGGTCGAACTCATTGACATCACGCCGGAGGCACTGCGCCGCAGGCTATCCCACGGCAATGTCTACACTTCGGAACGAATCGATGCGGCGCTGTCGAACTACTTCCGCCGTGGAAACCTCACCGCACTAAGGGAATTGGCGCTGCTGTGGCTCGCAGACCAAGTGGACACCGCGCTGGCCAAGTACCGTGCGGACAACAAGATCACCGACATGTGGGAGGCGCGGGAGCGCGTCGTGGTGGCGGTCACCGGTGGCCCGGAATCGGAGACGCTGGTACGGCGGGCATCCCGGATCGCATCGAAGTCCAGCGCCGAGCTGATGGTGGTACACGTGGTACGCGGCGACGGGCTGGCCGGCCTCTCGGAGCCCCGGATGAGCAAGATTCGTGAGTTGGCGAGCAGCCTGGACGCTTCCGTGCACACCGTGGTCGGTGACGACATACCTGCTGCGCTACTGGATTTCGCCCGCGAGATCAATGCGACCCAGCTGGTGATCGGTAGCTCACGACGGTCCCGCTGGGCGCGGGTATTCGAGGAGGGTATCGGCCCGGCCATCGTGCAGCGGTCCGGCAAGATCGACGTGCACATCGTCACCCATGACGAATCCAAACGCGGGTTTCACCTGGCGTCGCTGGTTCCCCGCGAGCGACGCGTCGCGTCCTGGCTGGCGGCCTTCATCGTCCCATCGCTGATCTGCACCGTCACGGTGACGATGCTGGACCGCTATCTGGACACCGGCGGTGAGAGCGCGCTGTTCTTTGTCGGGGTCTTGCTGGTGGGCCTGCTGGGAGGCGTTGCCCCGGCGGTTCTTTCGGCGGTTCTGTCCGGGCTGCTGCTGAACTACTTCCTGATAGCTCCGCGGCACAGCTTCACGATCGCCGAACCCAACAGCGCCATCACCGAGTTGGTGCTGCTGCTGATAGCGGTCGCAGTCGCGGTTCTTGTCGACGGCGCGGCGAAACGAACCCGCGAAGCCCGGCTGGCCTCCCAAGAGGCGGAACTGCTGACGCTGTTCGCGGGCTCGGTGTTGCGCGGCGCCGATCTGGAGGCGCTGCTCGAACGCGTGCGCGAGATCTACGCACAGCGCGCGGTCAGCATTTTGCGCGAGCCGAGCGACGAAGACCGCACCAATGGCAAGAAGGGCTACATCGTCGCGTGCGTGGGCAATGATCCCTGTGTGACGGTTGATTCCGCCGACACCGCGATCGAGGTCGGTGACGACGAATTCTGGATGTTGATGGCGGGCAAGAAGCTCTCCGCACGCGATCGTCGGGTGCTGGGCGCGGTAGCCAGGCAGGCCGCGGGTCTGATCAGGCAGGGCGAGCTGGCCGAAGAAGCCAGCCGGGCCGAGGCGATCGTGCGGGCCGACGACCTACGGCGCTCATTGCTCTCGGCGGTCAGCCATGACCTGCGCACACCGCTGGCGGCGGCCAAGGTCGCGGTATCCAGTTTGCGTGTCGAAGACGTCGCGTTCTCCGCCGAGGACACCGCGGAGTTGCTGGCCACCATTGAAGAGTCGATCGACCAGCTGACCGCGCTGGTCGGAAACCTGCTCGATTCCTCGCGGCTGGCCGCCGGCGTGGTCCGCCCGGATCTGCGCCGGGTGTACCTGGAGGAGACGGTGCAACGCGCGCTGGTCAGTATCGGCAAGGGCGCCACCGGCTTCTACCGATCAGCGATCGACCGGGTCAAGGTCGACGTGAGTGACGCCGTGGCGATGGCCGACGCCGGGCTATTGGAACGGGTGTTTGCCAACCTGATCGACAATGCGCTGCGCTACGCGCCCAATTGCGTGGTCCGGGTCAACGCGGGGCGGGTCGGTGATCGCGTCCTGATCAACGTCATCGACGAAGGCCCGGGTATCCCCCACGGCGGGGAGGATCAGCTCTTCGAACCGTTCCAGCGGCTGGGTGATCACGACAACACCACCGGTGTGGGACTGGGGATGTCGGTTGCGCTCGGCTTCGTCGAAGCCATGGGAGGGACTATCCAGGCCGGTGATACGCCGGGGGGTGGACTCACTGTCGTCGTAGACTTGGCCGCACCACCGCAACCGATTGGTGTCCCATGACCCGCGCCGGCGACGATGCAGAGCGCAGCGATGTGGGGGCACCTCCCGCTTGCGGGGGAGAGGAGCGGCGCCCATGACCCGGGTATTGGTGATCGATGATGAGCCGCACATCCTGCGCGCGCTGCGCATCAATCTCTCGGTGCGCGGCTACGAGGTCGTCACCGCGGCAACCGGGGCCGGTGCCCTGCGAGCTGCCGCCGAACACAAACCCGATGTGGTGGTCCTCGATCTCGGCCTGCCCGACATATCCGGTATCGAGGTGCTCGGCGGACTGCGCGGCTGGTTGACGGCGCCGGTGATCGTGTTGTCGGCACGCACCGATTCCTCCGACAAAGTCGAGGCGCTGGACGCCGGCGCTGACGACTACGTCACGAAACCGTTTGGGATGGACGAGTTTCTGGCTCGGCTACGCGCCGCGGTCCGCCGCAATGCCGTGGCCTCCGAAACAGACGAGCCGGTGATCGAAACCGACGCCTTCACCGTCGACCTGGCTGCCAAGAAGGTCACCAAGAACGGCAGCGAGGTACACCTCACCCCGACCGAATGGGGAATGCTCGAGGTGTTGGTTCGCAATCGCGGCAAGCTGGTCGGCCGCGAGGAACTACTCAAAGAGGTGTGGGGGCCGGCGTATGCCACCGAAACCCATTATCTGCGTGTGTATCTCGCACAGCTGCGGCGCAAGCTCGAAGACGACCCGTCGCATCCCAAGCACCTGTTGACCGAATCGGGTATGGGCTACCGGTTCGAGGCCTAGGCCGTACGACCAACGTCGAGTGTGCGGGCAGGGCGGTGAGTGTGTGGCCAGGGCGGAGATTGCGCGAAGGCGTCGCCTTCACCGCACACCGAAAACCACACGTGCACAATCAAATACGACCGCTGTCGGTATTAAGCCTGTCCAACGGGCTCGGGCGCCGGCGTCTCCGTGTACACCGTCGGTGCTGCATGCCGGGCGGCGGTAGTCGTACGTGCCGGCCGTGAACGGATGAGCCTGGGCCACCAGAAGAACGTCCCGAGCAGACGGGCGATCGCGGGCGTGATGAACGAGCGCACGATCAGCGTATCCAGCAGCAAGCCAAGGCCGATGATGGACCCCATCTGGCCGACCGAAAGCAGGTCACTGGACAACATCGCCATCATCGTGACAGCGAAAACCAGACCGGCGGTGGTCACTACCTTGCCGGAATTGGCGACCGCCCTGATCAATCCGGTGTTCAGTCCGGCGTTACTCTCTTCAAGGTAGCCGACGATCAGCAGCAGGTTGTAGTCCGAGCCGACCGCCACCAGGACGATGAAGGTGATCGGCAGGTTCAGCCAGCTGAGCGGAATGCCGAGCAGGTGCTGCCAGACGAGGACCGACAGACCAAACGCTCCCGAATACGACAGCGCCACGGTCCCGATGATGACCAGTGCCGCGATGATGCTCCTGGTGATCAGCAGCATCACCAGGAAGATCAACGCGAATGCCGCTGTGGCCGCGATGATCAGGTCCGTTCTGGTGGCGTCCTGAATGTCCCAATATGTCGCCGCCGCACCGCCGAGGTAGACGCGGGCGCCGCCGAGCGTGGTGCCTTTCAGCGCCTCTTTGGCAGCCGGCAGGTAGGTCTGGTCATGCTTGATTCCCTCGGGGGTGAGTGCCTCGCCGTCGTGATAAATCAGGTACCGCGCCGATTTTCCGTCCGGGGAGACGAAGAACCTCAGATCGATCTGAAAATAGGGATTAGCGAACGCATCCGGCGGCAGGTAGAAGAACTCGTCGTTCTTCGAACTGTCAAACGCGTAGCCGAGGTCCATCATCTGCCGGCTCAGCTCGTCCAACTGCGTCAGCTGAGGTTGTATCGTGCTGTGCTCGGTCAGAATGATTTGGTGCATCTGATCGAGCTCATCGGCGTTCTCGCCGATGAGCTGGACCAGTTGCGGTGTCACCGCATCCTGGATCAACGCGGCCTGCAGATTCTTGTCCATTTGGTCATCCAGCTTGGTCGACCTTGTCGGTCGCGTCGAACACCGAGCGCATCGACCAGCAGATCGGAATATCGAAACAGTGCTTATCCCAGTGGAAATAGCCGCGCAGCGGACGCCAGAAGTCGGCGAAGTCGGCGATGTTGTCGCGCAACGCATCGGTGACGTCCTTCATACCTTGGGCGGCTTCGGCTGCAATATGCGTCGCTCCGGCCTGCTGTGAGGTCAGCTGCTGTTGATGGCGCAGCAGATCCGTCATGCGGTGGGTGATGGTGGCCATACTCGTGAGCCGGTTATTCAGGTCGGTCAGGAACGGCAGCAGTTCTTTGATTTTCGTTCCCATCGTGCCGATGGTGTAGGTGAACGATGAATGCTCCAGCGGGGTTCCCAGCGGCCTGGTGACACTCTGGATCATACCGACGCCCGGCGTGTGGAAGACGTTGCGCGCCAACCGGTCCAGCGCGATCATGTCCGTGCTGTTGCGCATGTCGTGATCGGATTCGACCAGGAGCATGTCGCTGTTCAGCTTGCTGACCGGGAAGTGCCGATCGCTGGCCGCATACCCCTGTTTCGAGGGGACGTCATCGCCGATGTAAATGCGATCGTCGTAGTTGGGGCGGTAGCTGGGTAGCGTGATCGCTCCGATCAGCACCACCGCACAACCGGCCAGCAACAGTCGCCCGGGCCACCGGACCACACTCGTACCGACTTTGCGCCAAATCCCAGCCCCAGCCTGACGTTTCGGCTCGAAGATGCCCACCCGGCTACCGAGTGCCAGGACGGCCGGCCCGAACGTCAGGGCGGCGCTGACCGCGGTGAGCATCGCCACGGCACAGGGAATACCACAGGTGTTGAAGTAATTGAGCCGGGTGAATTTGAGGCAGAACGTTGCGCCGGCCACCGCGAGACCCGACCCGAGGATGACGTGAGACACGCCGCTGACGGCGGAATAGGAAGCGGATTCCCGATCTTCGCCTGCGTGCCGCGCTTCGTGGTAGCGCCCGATCAAGAAGATCGCGTAATCGGTGCCTGCCCCGAGGATCAGGGAGACCCGGATGTTCGATGCGAAGACGGAGATGTCGATGAATTTGTGGTGCGCCAGGACGGCGACAATGCCCCGCCCGCAATTCAACTCCATCATCACCATCAGCAAGGTGAGAAATGCGGTTCCGAACGAGCGGTAAACGATCAGCAGCATCACCGTGATCAGGATGATCGTCACGAACATGATCGTGAACATGCTCTTGTTACCGACCTCGAGCATGTCCGCTGACAGCGGCGCCGAACCCGACACGTAAACCTTCAGCCCCTGCGGGGTCTTGGTGTGCGCGACGAGATCTCGGACGGCTTTGATCGACTCGTCCGACAGCGTCGAACCTTGATCGCCGGCGACGCGCACCAGCGTGTAGGACGCTCGTCCGTCGTTGCTCTGGGCCCCGGCGGCCGTTGTTCCCTCGCCCCATAGGTTCATCACGTATTGAACGTGCTTGTCGTGCTGAAGTTTTGCGACCAACTCGTTGTAGAACGCGTGGTCTTGTTCATCCAGTTTGTGGGCACCCTCGAGGACGACCATCACCAGACTGTTGCTGTCGGATTCCTTGAAGACTTGCCCGATGTGGATGAGGGCCATTGCCGATGGCGCATCCAGGGGCACCAGGGGGCTTCGATTTGCCTCGGTGACGGGCTCGAGCTGGGGAACGATCACGTTGACCACGACCGCGAGTGCGATCCACGCCAGCACTACAAGCGGTGAGAACTTCCGGATGGTCCTGGCAAACAACGGTCGTTGGGCGGTGTCGGTGCCGGTGTGGTTCATGCAGACAGCACCTGGCACCAGACGCCCGCGTGTTCGCCGGTTGCCGTATGTTCCGCGCGCACCTGACCGTCATGGTGATGCGGCAGCCGATGTTTCCTCCCGCAACTTGCGCGGTGATATCGGCGGTGGCCGTGGTCAGGACGGTCGTCTCGATGTGGGTCCACGGCAAGGCGGTCGGTTCGACCTCGACCGGCCTGGAGTTGACGTCCCAGTAGCTGATTCTGCCCCAGCCGCCGAAATCGCCGAAAATCTCGTAACTGATCCGCTTCGGATTGAATTGGACGATGGAGAATTTGTTGCCCGGGCTGTGGGTGCGGTCCTGCGAGCCAAAGGCTCCGCGAGCGGCATTGATGGTGAAACCCGCCACGACGACCACGGTGAGCGCGAGAGTAGGCGCCCAAAGCTTGCTGACCAGTCGATGGCGGCTGGGAACCCCCACGATTGCGACCCTCCGTAGTTTCGTGCATCCGGAACCCGGATGAGGCCCACGCATCCCGGCCGGGCGCGCAAGTAATGCGGCGAGCTTTGCTAAACAGTTGCTGGGATGGGGAATACGGCGAGTCCCTACCAACGGTCCCAAACCGGAAACATCGGCGGCACGATCTTCTATTCCGACTTCACGAGATTTTTCGCGCCCAATGTCGACTTGCCGGGCGGCTGACGCCCCGATGAACCCGAGAACTCCACGTCCGCGCTTGGCGCGAAAGGTGCTACTGGCAAATCGACAGCACGATGCCGTCGAGGATGTCGTGCTCGCTGACGGTCAGCTCGTCAATACCCGCCCGGCTGCGCAGCTCGCGCGTCAGCTCCTCGACCACGATCGCGCCGCCACCGATCACGTCGGCTCGGCCTTCGTGCATCGGCGGTAATGCCGCCCGCTGCGATCGCGTCATGCCGATCAGGCGCTCGCACACCGAAAGTAGGTCATCACCCGCGACCCGCGAAAGATGAATGGCCGCAGCATCATACGTCCTCATATCGAGCGCCAACGCCGAAAGCGTGGTCATCGTGCCGGCCAGTCCGACCCAGGTCCGGGCCTGCTCGACGGGCACGGCCCGCAGTGCGGGCTCGAGCCGATCGCGCACCAGCTGACGCGCTGCGTCCACTTCCGCACGCGTCGGCGGGTCGGAGTGCAGGCAACGTTCGGTCAACCGGACGCAGCCGATGTCCGCCGAGTAGCTGGCCACCACTTCGCCTGCACCGAGCACGATCTCGGTTGAGCCGCCACCCAGGTCGACGACGACGAAAGGTCCACGAGCACTGTCTAATTCACCGACCGCACCGCGAAACGACAGCGCGGCCTCTTCGGCTCCGGTGATCACCTCGGCAACCGCGCCGCCTACCACGCTGCCCAGTACGTCGGCCGTCATCGCAAAGAAGACATCGCGATTGCTGACGTCCCGGGCGGCCGACGTAGCAACCATCCGAACCTGCTCGACGCCATGGGCTTTCATCAGGTCCGCATAGTCGACCAGTGCGGCTCTGGTGCGCTCGAGCGCCTCCGGCGCAAACTGACCGGTGGCGTCGACGCCCTGACCCAATCGCACGATCCGGGTCTCACGATGCACGTCGCGCAGCTGGCCGCCCGATACGTCGGCGATCAGCAACCGAATCGAATTGGTGCCGCAGTCGACACCGGCCGCCCTCAGCGCCACAACTCACCATCCAGCACTGCGGCCATGCCCGGCTCGGCAGCAAGCAAGGCCAACGCCTCATCGCCCAGCGGATTAACCCCGGCCCCCTTCGCCAGCGAATGCGCAATCAGCACATGCAGACACTTGACCCGGTCCGGCATACCGCCGCCCGAGAACGTGGTGCCGAGCGGCTCGATCGCGTCGCGCTCGGCCAGATACGACTCGTGGGCGCGCCGGTAGGCGGCCGCCAATTCGGTGTCGGCCTGCAGTCGCTCGGTCATCTCCCGCATCAGTCCCGTCGTCTCCAGCCTGCTCGCGCCCGCGGTGAGCGCCGGATGCGTCAGGTAATACAACGTCGGAAACGGTGTGCCATCAGGAAGTTTCGGCGCGGTCTTCACCACGCCGGGCTCGCCGTTGGGGCACCGGTAGGCGATCTCCAGCACACCGCGTGGCTCGCGTTTGAGCTGGCGTGCCACCGCGTCCAGGTCGGCACGATCAACCACCGGGAGTCGTGGGCTTCGGTGATTCCGGCGGCGCAGGCACTGGCTGCCCAGGTTCGGCGGGCGCCGGGGCGGCCGGCGGCAGGTGCGGGGCGTCGGCGATGGTGTGCCACAGCGAGGAGTACCAGGGGGCGCTGCTGGCCGGCTTCGCCGTCTCGCTTCCCGGCTGCGGGGACACCGAGGCGGTCGCCGGCAGCTGGACTTGGAACGGCGTGTCACCGGGCATCACAAACCCCAGGCGCTCGCGAGCCTGCGCCGCGATGTAGGCCGGGTCGCCCAGCTTGACCTTCTTCTGCTCGAGGTCGGCGATCTGACGGCGCAGCGCGGCTTCACTGGCCGTCAACTGGGACATCTCGGTGCGCTGCGCGAAATAGGTGCGCACCGGGCCCGCGATGGTCAAAGTCAGCACACAGACCACCGCGGCCAGGACTGCCGCGCGCCGGGCGGTGAAGCCCATCCGTTGCTCGGACCGTTGCTCGACGGACTCGGCGATCTGCCGCTTGATCGGCTCGACGATGTGCTCGGCCGTCGTCCGAGCGGCCGAAGCGCTCTGCGCCAGCTTCGACTGGCGCGACGACGGCTTGGACGACGGTTTGGCAGCGCGACCGCGCCGAACCGAATCACCGGCTTTCCCCGGGCGTGATGCCGGGGAGCGGCGCTTCGGATCTGGCCGTTTCGCGTCGGGCATTTCAGATCTAGTCGCGTTTCCCGTTGGCTGTCAAACTATTTCACGTCCAGTGCGTAGCGCGGAAAGGCCAGATCGCCGGCGTAGCGGGCGGCGTCGCCGAGCGCTTCCTCGATGCGCAGCAACTGATTGTATTTAGCAACCCGCTCGCTGCGGGCGGGCGCGCCCGTCTTGATCTGCCCGCTGCCGACGGCCACCGCCAGGTCGGCGATCATGGTGTCTTCGGTCTCGCCGCTGCGGTGGCTCATCATCGTGCGGTATCCACTGTGGTGAGCCAGCGCGACGGCGTCGAGTGTCTCAGTCAGCGTGCCGATTTGGTTCACCTTGACCAGCAGCGCGTTCGCGACGCCCTTTTCGATGCCCTCCTCGAGCCGCTCGGGATTGGTGACGAAGATGTCGTCGCCCACGATTTGCACCCGATCACCGATCGCCGACGTCAGGTCCGCCCAGCCCGGCCAATCGTCTTCGGACAGCGGGTCTTCGATGGACACCAGCGGGTAGGAATCGAGCAGTTTGGCGTAGAACTCCGTCATCTGCTCGGCGGTCCGGGTCGCGCCCTCGAAGCTGTACCCGGTGCCGTCGGTGTAGAACTCGGTGGCGGCCGCGTCGAGAGCCAGGGCCACGTCGGTGCCCAGCGTGAAACCCGCCAACTCGATGGCCGAACCGATCAGGTCCAGCGCTGCGGTGGTTCCGGCCACGTCCGGGGCGAAGCCGCCCTCGTCGCCCAGGCCGGTGGAGAGGCCTTGCTTCTTGAGCACCGACTTCAGCGAGTGGTACACCTCGGCACCCCAGCGCAGCGCCTCGACGAAGCTGGGTGCGCCGATCGGCGCCACCATGAACTCCTGGATGTCGACCGCGGTGTCGGCGTGGGCGCCGCCGTTGAGGATGTTCAGCAGCGGCACCGGCAGGATGTGCGCGTTCGGCCCGCCGAGGTAGCGGAACAGCGGCAACTCGGCGGAATCGGCCGCCGCTTTGGCGACTGCCAGCGACACGCCCAGGATCGCGTTGCCGCCCAGCCGCGACTTGTCGGGGGTGCCGTCGAGGTCCACCAGCGCCTGGTCGACCAACCGCTGATCGTCGGCGTTGAGTCCGATCACGGCCGGGCCGATCTCGTCGAGCACGGCTTGCACCGCTTTTTGTACGCCCTTGCCGCCGTAGCGCTTGCCGCCGTCGCGTAGCTCGACGGCCTCGTGCTCACCGGTCGACGCACCGGACGGCACCGCGGCGCGGGCAAAGGTTCCGTCGATCAGGGCTATCTCGACCTCGACGGTCGGGTTACCTCGGGAATCGAGGATCTCGCGGGCCCCGACCTGCTCGATAATCGGCACTGGGTTTCTCCTTGCCTAGACTTTTCTCGTAGCTGATGCAAGCTCCCGGGCAGCCTTTAGCGTAGAGCCTGGGTCCGCGATTGATCCTTCTACAGTGGGTGACCCGCCGCGTAAGCGGTCGCCCAGTCTCGGACGGCCCGCGCGTAGACACTCGAGTTATTGTAGGCCCGCAGCGCGGTTATCCATCCCCGGGGTGTCCCGAGATCCTTTCCGCGCCAACACAAATAACCGGCCGCAGCAAGCGCCGCGTCATCGATGTTGTCCGGGCTGACGCGGCCGTCGTTGTGCGCGTCGATCCCGTACAACCGCCATGTCTCCGGAATGAACTGCATAGGCCCCATCGCGCGGGCCAGTGCAGGCTCGCCGTCTGTCACATTCTCTTCGGCATCGACAATGCGCAGGTTTCCCCCAGAGCCGTCCAGCCGAACCCCCCGGATGGGCGGACTCACATCCCCGTTCGGCGACAGCGTCGAGCCTCGGTAGGTGCCGTGATGGCTCTCGACCTGCCCGATGCCCGCCAGCGTGGTCCACGCGATATGGCACTTCGGGTTTTCGACCTCGGCGACCCGGGCGGCATAGGCATAGGCCTCCAAAGCGATCACCGGAATCTCCAAGATCGCGGAGCGCTGCAACGCCCAGTCACGCAGCTGGTCGGCCGGCCGGCCGCTGGCATGGGTGTTCACGGCCGGGACCGGAGCCCCGAACGGGGGCGGCACGCCTTCGGGGATGAATAGGCTGAGCTGCCAGGTACAGCTGGAGGCCATGAGCATCGCGGTCGCGCCGATCACGGCGGCCACCCGCAACCAACGCCTCGGCGACACCACGTTCCCCTTAACTTCCCCTACACCAACGTCACCCACTGATTATCGTCCCATGACCTTTCGCCGTGGCCGGTCGCGTCGAATCGGCAAGCCCGGTTTCAGTCACTTTATCGATTAGCTGCCGGCTATCGTGGCTAGCAAAGCGCGAACAGCGCCGGCGACCGGGATTCGCCAACTCACAAGCCACATTACCCGTCGCGGCAGCGCATAGCGGCAAACATCAAGGCGATCGCCGACAGATAACCCGCGCGCGATCTAACCGGCATCAGCCTCGGCCTCGGCCCCGCTTCGAGCCCGTGGCGGACCCCTTGGACTCCTTGCCGGGCTCATGATCGGCGGCGCCGACGTCCTTCGTCGGTGTCCTCGCTCACCTCGTCGGCGTCCTCGGCAGCGTCCTCGCTCGCCTCGTCGGCAGCGTCCGTGTCGCCGGAATCTTCCGACTCCTGCGGCTGCACATCGTCGACCGCGTCGGGTGGCCAGTGCTCGCGCCACTCGTCCTCGGTGATCACGCCCAGCCGAGCCACATCGAACTCTTCCGGCACGCTGTCCCCGCGACGGGTGGCGGCGATCGACCTCTCGACCGCACGGACCGTGTCCACGAACTCCAAAACAGCGGCGCGCAGCAAGCTTTCCGCATCGACGTCGGTCAGCACGGAGATCGATGTGATCTCGGCGGGAATCAGGTCAGGGGGCAGCCCGGCCGCGTGGGCGCGTTGAATCACCTTCTGCGCCAGCGCTAACGCCGGCTGGCCAGTATGGACGTCATCCATCACCGAATTGCGCGGTTTCTCAGCGGCTTTGCGCTCTTCCCATTGGGCCAGTTGCTCCTCGAGTGAAATCGATTGACCCGCAAGCACTCCCGGTACCCGGTTGCCCAGCTTTCGCATCAGCGTGGTGGCAACGTCGTCGATGTCGAACGGGAACTGGCGCGCTTCCTCGGCGATGCGGGCGTGGAAAAGTACCTGCAGCAACACGTCGCCGAGTTCTTCGCACAGCTGGTCGGCATTGCCGCTGCGAACCGCGTCCAACAGTTCGTAGGTCTCCTCGAGCAGGAACCTGCGCAGCGAGTCGTGGGTTTGCTCGCTTTCCCACGGCCCAGCGGTACGCAGTTTGTCCATCATCGCGACGGCATCGACCAGTCGTTCACCGCGGGGCGTTTCCGGCGCCGAGATCAGCCGGGCTCCCGCGGCCAGCCGGGCGGTCACCGCGGGGTGGTCGGGGTCCGACGACAGCAGCACCGGCGCATCGTCTCCGGTGTCCACCAGACGCGCGGACGACAACGACCAGGGCACCGCGACGGGCATCTCCTCGGTGTATTGGATCTCGCCGGTGAGGTGCTCGATCGCTTCCACGGGCACCAGCGACGGACGGCGGGGGTCGAACAAGACGACGATCATCACGCTTGTCACTCCTCCCTCGTCATCGCTGTTATACCAATGTCTTGCTGCGGTTTCCCTTGCAGGGCCGTCACCAAGTTGGCCACCATCTGCACCAACTCGACATCGCGGAGCCGCGGCGCGCCCACGCCGCCGGCTCGCGGAATCGGAACCTGCACCGTGGACGTCGTGGCGCGGTAGTTGGCGGCGGGATACATCCGCTTGAGCCGCACCTGCGCAGAATCTAGCAGCGTCATCGGCGACAGCCGCACCGTCGCCGCAGATGGGGCCGATACTTCGGTGATGCCGGAGGCGCGGCACAGCAACCGCAACCGCGCCACGGCCACCAGCCGCTGCGCCGGTTCGGGCAGCGATCCGTATCGGTCGGTGAGCTCCTCCACGACGGCGTCGACGGCCGCGTCGTCGGATGCGGCGGCCAGGCGCCGATAGCCCTCCAGCCGGAGCCGGTCACTGGCGATGTAGTCCGGCGGCAAGTGCGCGTCCACCGGGAGGTCGATGCGCACATCCTTGGGCTCTTCTGGGGACATGACGGTTTGGCCGTCGGCGGCCGCCCGATACGCCTCCACGGCCTCGCCCACCAACCGCACATACAGGTCGAAGCCGACGCCCGCGACGTGCCCGGACTGCTCGACACCCAGCACATTGCCGGCGCCGCGGATCTCGAGATCCTTCAACGCGACGGCCATGCCGGCGCCCAGCTCGTTGTTCTGCGCGATGGTCGCCAACCGGTCGTAGGCCGTCTCGGTCAGCGGCACCTGCGGTGGATAGAGGAAGTAGGCGTACCCGCGTTCGCGGCTGCGTCCGACCCGGCCGCGCAGCTGGTGCAGCTGGGACAGCCCGAAGGTGTCGGCGCGCTCGACGATCAGCGTGTTGGCATTGGAGATGTCCAGGCCGGTCTCCACGATCGTGGTACACACCAGGATGTCGTGCTCGCGGTTCCAGAACCCCTCGACGGTGCGCTCGAGCCGTTCTTCGGGCATCTGCCCGTGCGCGACGACCACCCGCGCCTCGGGCACCAACTCACGGACCCGGGCGGCGGTGGCGTCGATCGAGCTGACCCGGTTGTGCACGTAGAAGGCCTGCCCGTCGCGCAGCAGCTCGCGCCGTAACGCGGCGGCGATCTGCTTTTCCTCCTGCGGGCCGACGTAGGTCAGCACCGGGTAGCGCTCTTCCGGGGGCGTCAGGATCGTCGACATCTCGCGGATCCCGGCCAGGCTCATCTCCAGGGTGCGCGGGATCGGAGTCGCGCTCATAGTCAGCACATCGACGTGGGTGCGCAGCGACTTGATGTGTTCCTTGTGCTCGACGCCGAACCGCTGCTCCTCGTCGACGACGACCAGGCCCAAATCCTTCCAGCGCACCCCGGTCTGCAGCAGCCGGTGCGTGCCGATCACGATGTCCACCGACCCGTCGGCCAGACCGTCGATCACGGTGCGGGACTCGGCGGGATCGGTGAATCGGGACAGCCCCTTCACGGTCACCGGGAAGCCGGTCATCCGATCGGTGAATGTCTGCAGATGCTGGTCGGCCAGCAGCGTGGTGGGCACCAGCACCGCGACCTGTTTGCCGTCCTGCACCGCCTTGAACGCCGCCCGCACCGCGATCTCGGTCTTGCCGTAGCCGACGTCGCCGCAGATCACCCTGTCCATCGGGATCGGCTTTTCCATGTCGGACTTGACCTCGGTGATCGCGGTCAGCTGGTCGACGGTCTCGGTGAAACCGAACGCGTCCTCCATCTCGGCCTGCCAGGGCGTGTCCGGGGCGAACGCGTATCCGGCGCTGGCCTGCCGCTTGGCGTACAGCGACACCAGCTCGCCGGCGATCTCCCGCACCGCGCGGCGCGCTTTGGTCTTGGTGTTGGTCCAGTCGCTGCCGCCCAGCTTGCTCAGCGCCGGGGCCTGGCCGCCCACATAGCGGGACAGTTGATCCAGGGAATCCATTGGGACATAGAGCTTGTCGGAGCCGCCACCCCGCTTGGCCGACGCGTACTCCAGGACCAGATACTCCCGCCGGGCGCCGCCGACGGTCCGCTCCGTCATCTCCACGAACCGCCCGATTCCGTGCTGATCGTGCACGACCAGATCACCCGCCGTGAGCGCGAGCGGGTCGACGGTGTTGCGCCGCTTCGCCGCCAGCCGCTTACCGTCGGTGGCGGTGGCCCGACTGCCGGTCAGATCGGCTTCGGTGATGACGACCAGGTTGGCGCCGGGTATCACCAGGCCGCCGTGCAGCGGACCCTTGAGCACCCCGACAACCCCTGGTTTGGGAGCCGCGCCGGATTCCAACATCGCGGCCGGGGTGTCGGACTCGGCCAACCGCTCCACCACCCGATGGGCGGTTCCGGTCCCGGGTGCGACGATCGCGGCGTGCCCGCCGGTCAAGACATGCGCGCGCAGCATCGCAAAAATGCCGTCGATATCGTGCTGATGACCACGCGCCGACGGCGCCGCCCGGATGTCCAGCTCGACCGCCGATTCGTCGCTGAGCTGGCTCAACGTCCACCATGGATGGCCGGTCCGGGCCGCCGCGGCCCGCACCTCGCCCAGTTCGGCGAACCCCGACCCGCCCAGCTGCTCGACGTCGATGGGAGCCTCGGTGCCCAGCGCGGCGACCGACCAGGATGCCTCGAGGAATTCACGGCCGGTCTTGATCAGGTCAGCGGCCCGGGTACGCACCTTTTCCGGGTCGCACAGCAACACCGGCGTTCCCTCGGCCAGCTGCTCGACCAGTAGTGCGTGATCGTCGGGCCGCAGCACCGGCAGCAGTGCCTCCATGCCGTCGACGGGGATGCCCTCGGCCAGCTTCGCCAGCATGTCGGTGACACTGCCGGTGATCGCGTTCGCGCCGGGAGGGTGCTGTGCGACCAACTCGGCGGCCCGCGCCCGCACGTCGTCGGTGAGCAGCAATTCCCGGCAGGCGACCACGATCAACGTCTCGACCTCGATCTCCGGGATGGAACGCTGATCGGCGACCGAGAACATCCGCATTTCGGTGACTTCGTCGCCCCAGAACTCGATGCGCACCGGGTGCTCGGCCGTCGGGGCGAAGATGTCGAGAATCCCGCCACGGACGGCGAACTCGCCGCGCCGGCCGACCATGTCCACCCGGGTGTAGGCCAGCTCGACCAGCCGGGCAATCACTTCTTCGAAGCCGATGTCTTGACCGACGCGAAGGGTTACCGGTTCCTGGTGGCCCAGCCGAGGTGCCATGGGCTGCAGCAGCGAACGCGCCGCGGTCACCACCACCCGCAACGGCGGGCCCAGGCGGGTGTCGTCGGGGTAAGCCAGCCGGCGCAGCACCATCAACCGGGTGCCCACGGTGTCAACGCCGGGCGACAGCCGCTCGTGCGGCAGGGTCTCCCAGGACGGGAAGACGGCGACCGCGGTTCCGAAGACGCCGCGCAGTTCGGCGGCGAGGTCGTCGGCTTCGCGCCCGGTGGCGGTGACCACCAGCAAGGAACCCTGCTGTGCCAGCGCACTGGCCACGAACAGCCGCGCGCTGGCAGGGCCAACCAGGCTCAATTCGGCGGGTACGCCGGCGGTGGACTCGACGAGCTGCTGGAAGGTCGGCGCCGTCAACGCCAGTTCAACGAGCCCCGCGATCGGGGTTTCTGGGCGAGCAGGCCCCGGTGCGGTCATGATGCACACCAGTCTAGGTCCCTGAAAAAATCACAGAACGACGTCAATTTTGCGCCGGGCGCCGTCAAAGGATCGTAAGGATCGCGCCATCCGACGCTGGCCGGGCGCACGGTGAAGTCATGACACTGCTTGACATGTTGCCCTCCATTGGTCGGGCGGCACCCCGACGGCTCGATCCCGCGATCTGGCCTGTCACTACACATTCCGACGAGGAAGGCCGACTCTGCATCGGCGACATCCCCCTTTCGGACATCGCCGACGAGTTCCACACCCCCACCTATGTCATCGATGAAACCGACTTCCGCTACCGGGCCCGTGGCTACCGCAAGGCGCTGCGCGGAGTCGAGGTCGTCTACGCCGGAAAGTCCCTGCTGACCACGGCAGTGGCGCGCTGGGCGCGCGAAGAAGGCCTGGGCGTCGACGTCTGCTCGGCCGGCGAGCTGGCCGTCGCTTTGGCCGGTGGCGTGGACCCGGGCCGGATCATCATGCACGGCAACGCGAAATCGCCCGACGAGTTGCAAGAGGCGGTGCGTAGCGGCGTCGGGCGAATCGTGCTGGACTCCTGCATCGAGATCGCCTACTTGGCGGGCTGCGCGCGCAAGCGCCAGCCGGTGCTGATCCGGGTTACCCCGGACATCGACATCCACGGCCACCGGGCGGTCACCACCGGTATCAGCGACCAGAAATTCGGGTTCACCCTGGCCGAGGACCACGCCGCCGACGCGGTGAAGCGGGTGCTGGCGCATCCGATCCTCGACCTGGTCGGCCTGCACTGCCATATCGGCTCGCAGGTCACCGACCCGGCGCTGTACGGCGAGGCCATCCACCGGATGATCGCCGCGATGGCCGACATCCGCGCCCAGCACGGCGTCATCCTCACCGAGCTGAACATCGGCGGCGGCCACGCGATCCCTTACGTCTCGGGTGATCGCGAACTCGAGCTCGACGACCTCGCCGTCGTCATCGAAGACGCGCTGGACGAAGCCTGCGCCGCGGAACATTTCCCGCGGCCGACCATCGTGGTGGAACCCGGTCGCGCCATCAGCGCCCGGGCCGGCGTGACGCTGTACCGGGTGTGCTCGGTCAAAACGCAGCCGGGTGGGCGCACCTTCGTCGCGGTCGACGGCGGCATGAGCGACAACCCGCGGGTGTCGTTGTACGGCGCCCAATACACGGTCACGTTGGCCAACCGGCATTCGCTGGGACTCAAGCAGCGGGTCACCGTCGCCGGCCGGCACTGCGAGGCGGGCGACGAGACCGCCCGCGATATCGAGCTACCGGCGGACCTCCATCCCGGCGACCTGCTGGCCGTGGCGTGCACCGGCTCCTACCACCACAGCATGGCGTCGAACTACAACATGGTCTGCCGGCCGCCGCTGATAGCCGTCAAGGAAGGTCGGGCCCGCCAACTGATTCGCCGCGAGACGATCGCGGACCTGCTGTCCCGCGACTGCGGTTGAATGTGGCCCCGCGGGGCCAACCCTTTTCGTCAAGTCGGTCGCCGAGCCTAACGGCACTACTAAAAATCAGGCCGAAAATCGCACTGCGGTTAGGCTCGCGGAGCTACTCGTCTTGCAGCCGGGGATCGGATTCCAGATGAGTCAGGCCGTTCCACATCAGGTTGACCAGGTGCGCGGCGACGACTTCCTTCTTCGGCTCCCGGCTGTCCAGCCACCACTGTGCGGTCATCGACACCGAGCCCACCAACGCCTGGGCGTACAGCGGAGCCAGATCCGGATCCAGGCCCCGGCGGGCGAAGTCGCCGGCCAAGATCGAGCTGACCTGGCTGACGGCGTCGTTGAGCAGGCTGGAATAGGTGCCCGCGCTGATCGAGGCGGGCGAGTCGCGGATCATGATCCGAAAACCGTCGGTGCGTTCTTCGACGTAGGTGAGCAGCGCCAGGGCGACGCGCTCGACCCGCACCCGGGAGCGGTTGTTGGTCAGCGACGAGGTGATACCGTCCAGCAACGCCGACATCTCCCGGTCGACGACCACGGCGTAGAGGCCCTCCTTGCCGCCGAAATGCTCGTAGACGACGGGTTTGGACACGTTGGCACGCTGGGCGATCTCTTCGATCGAGGCGCCTTCATAACCACGTTCGGCGAACAGCGAGCGCGCGATGCCGATGAGTTGGTGTCGGCGCTCGCTCCCGGTCATCCGGGCGCGGGGCGCCCGCACTTCTTTATCCGGGGCTGCCACGTCACTCAGGGTATCGGTTTGCGCAGGTGAAATTGCCCGAGTTTCCCTGGGGTCCGCTGATGAACCCCATACCGTCTAAAGTCTTGGTGGCGCGGTTGGCGGTTGAACCGCCTTCGGCCGTGATCGGCAGTCCGTCGTGGTGTAATCGGCAGCACCTCTGATTTTGGTTCAGAAAGTTCAGGTTCGAGTCCTGGCGACGGAGCTTCGGCTGCTTGTCTTACCAGGCGTCCCAGGGGACACGGGTATGGGATTTTTGCCATCAGCGCAGGTGAAATGACAGTCTTGACGGCGTGGCGGCGCTTCGGGCTCCCGCCGCGCGTGGGACAAAGCACGAGGAGAGTTGATGTCGTTTCGCGTTGACACTGCCGTCCTGGTGTTAGCGGCCGGGCCCGGCACCCGGATGCGCTCAGACACCCCGAAGGTGCTGCACACCATCGCCGGCCGCAGCATGTTGTCGCATTCCCTGCACGCGATCAGCAAGGTGGCACCCCAGCGGCTGGTCGTGGTCCTGGGCCATGAGCACCAGCGCATCACGCCCATCGTCGCCGAACTCGCCGACACCTTCGGCCGCAGCATCGACGTCGCCATCCAGGACCACCCCGGCGGCACCGGCCACGCCGCGCTCTGCGGTCTGTCCGCGCTGCCGCAGGACCACGCCGGCGTCGTCGTGATCACCTCGGGCGACACCCCGCTGCTGGACGCCGACACCGTGGCCGATCTGATCGCCACCCACAACGCGGTGTCGGCCGCGGCGACGGTGCTGACCACCACGCTGCGCGATCCCTTCGGCTACGGCCGCATCCTGCGCACCCAGGACGACGAAGTGATGGCGATCGTGGAGGAAGCCGACGCGACTCCGTTGCAGCGGAAGATCGGCGAGGTCAACGCCGGCGTCTACGCCTTCGACGTCGCCGCGTTGCGGTCCGCGCTGGGCCGGCTGAGCTCCAACAACGCCCAACAGGAGCTCTACCTCACCGACGTCATCGCCATCCTGCGCGGGGACGGGCAGACCGTTCATGCGCAGCACGTGGACGACAGCGCGCTGGTGGCCGGCGTCAACAACCGGGTCCAGCTCGCCCAATTGGGTGCCGAGCTCAATCGCCGCATTGTCGCCACTCACCAGATGGCCGGCGTCACCGTGATCGATCCGGCCACCACCTGGATCGACGTCGACGTGACGGTCGGCCGCGATACCGTCATCCAGCCCGGAACCCAGCTGCTCGGGCGCACCCAGATCGGTGGCCGCTGTGTGGTCGGACCGGACACCACGCTGATCGACGTCACCGTCGCCGACGGCGCGTCGGTAATCCGGACGCACGGCGAGTCGGCATCGATCGGCAGCGGCGCCACCGTCGGCCCGTACACCTACCTGCGGCCTGGCACCGTGCTGGGCGCCGACGCCAAGCTGGGCGCGTTCGTCGAGGTCAAGAACTCCGACATCGGGACCGGCACCAAGGTGCCGCATCTGACCTACGTCGGGGACGCCGACATCGGCGAACACAGCAATATCGGGGCGTCCAGCGTGTTCGTCAACTACGACGGCACGACCAAACGACGCACGACCGTCGGCTCGCACGTCCGCACCGGTTCCGACACCATGTTCGTGGCGCCGGTGACCGTCGGCGATGGTGCTTACACGGGCGCGGGCACCGTGCTGCGTGACGACGTCCCGCCCGGCGCGCTCGCGGTTTCTGCCGGTCCGCAACGCAACATCGAGAACTGGGTGCAGCGTAAACGTCCAGGCAGTGCCGCCGCGGAGGCCGCGGAGAAGGCCGCCCAGCAAGCCCCGACGGCTACCGCAGCGCCGGAATCCGAATAGACACCATGAATTTGGTGGCTGGCAACCCGGCAATCATTCCGTACCATTCGCTACGTACGATGGGCATTTCCATTTCCATTTCGATCCGAACGGCAAAGGCAGCACGGTGAGCCACGACTGGACCGATAACCGCAAAAATTTGATGCTGTTCTCCGGCCGGGCCCATCCCGAGCTGGCCGAGCAGGTCGCCAAGGAACTCGACGTCCACGTCACCGCGCAGACGGCGCGGGAGTTCGCCAACGGTGAGATCTTCGTGCGCTTCGACGAGTCGGTGCGCGGCTGCGATGCCTTCGTTCTGCAATCCTGCCCCGACCCGGTGAACAACTGGCTGATGGAAGCGCTGATCATGATCGACGCGCTCAAGCGAGGCAGCGCCAAACGGATCACCGCCGTGATGCCGTTCTACCCCTACGCCCGCCAGGACAAGAAGCACCGCGGCCGCGAGCCGATCTCGGCACGACTGGTCGCCGACCTGCTCAAGACGGCAGGCGCCGACCGGATCGTGACCGTCGACCTGCACACCGATCAGATCCAGGGTTTCTTCGACGGGCCCGTCGACCACATGCGCGGCCAGAACCTCCTGACCACCTACATCAAGGACAACTATCAGGACGGCAACATGGTCGTGGTCTCCCCCGACTCCGGCCGGGTGCGCATCGCCGAGAAGTGGGCCGACGCACTGGGCGGCGTTCCGCTGGCCTTCATTCACAAGACCCGTGACCCGCGGGTGCCCAACCAGGTGGTGTCCAACCGCGTGGTCGGCGAGGTCGAAGGCCGCACCTGTGTGCTGATCGACGACATGATCGACACCGGCGGCACCATTGCCGGTGCGGTGAAGCTGTTGCGCGAAGACGGCGCCAGCGACGTCGTTATCGCGGCGACCCATGGTGTGCTGTCGGAGCCGGCCGCCGAGCGGCTGGCCGCCTGTGGCGCCCGGGAGGTCATCGTCACCAACACGCTGCCGGTCGGCGAGGAGAAGCGCTTCCCGCAGCTCACGGTTTTGTCGATCGCGCCGCTGCTGGCCAGTACAATTCGCGCCGTATTCGAAAATGGCTCAGTCACAGGGCTATTCGACGGAGACGCCTAGATGGCTGGCAAGCCAGACAAAGCGGTGATCTATCACAATCCACGATGCAGTACCTCCCGCAAGACACTGGACTTGTTGCGGGACAACGGTTTAGAACCCGAGATTGTCGAGTATCTGAAGACGCCGCCGTCGGGCGCTGAGTTGGTGAAGATGATTCGCGACGCGGGCATCGATGTGCGCACCGCGGTGCGTAAGCGCGAATCGCTATATACCGAGCTCGATCTGGCTGATGCGACGGACGATCAACTGCTCGACGCGATGGCTGAAAACCCCATCCTGATCGAGCGACCGTTCGTTGTCACGGCTAAGGGCATCCGGCTGGCCCGTCCGATCGACGCGGTCCACGAGATTCTGTGAGACGGCTCGCGGCCACTGCCACGATCACCGCGCTGACGCTGGCTGCGGTCGCTTGTGGACCCAAAAGCCCTGACTACTCCTCGGTTTGGACGACGAGATCGACGGTCACCACCACCACGACCGTCGACAAACCCGTCCCCCTGTCGCAGTACCTGAACAGCATCGGCGTGAGTGGCAAGCAGGTGGCGCCGAGTTCCCTGACCGATCTGAGGGTATCGATACCGACGCCGCCGGGCTGGACGCCGTTTACCGATCCACACATCGCGCCGCAGACCGTGATACTGGCCAAGGACAAGAAGTACCCGACCGCGCGGCTCGTGGTGTTCGCCCTGAACGGGGACTTCGACCCGGCGCAAGTGATCAAGCATGGCAACGACGATGCCCAATTGTTCGAGAATTTCAAGCAACTGGACGCCTCGATGGCGCCCTACAATGGCTATCCCTCGTCGATGATCCAGGGCAGCTACAACGGTGATAACGGCACCCGGCTACACAGCTGGAACCGGATCGTGCTGCCGACCGGGTCGCCGCCGGCCAAGCAGCGCTACTTCGTTCAGCTCACGATCACCGGTCTGGCCGACCAGGCCGCCGCGCAGTCAACCGATATCGACACGATCATCCACGGATTCGTCGTCGCCGCAAAGTAATCAAGCGTGTCGTCCCGCTTCTTGGACCAGCTGAACGCGCGACGTCAAACCGAGCTTGGCGTAGACGTGGGTGAGGCGGGTCTGCACGGTGCGCGGTGAGATGAAGAGCCGCCCGCCGATCTCCTTGTTGCCCAATCCTTCTGTGACCAGCCGCACCACGTCGAGCTCGGTCGGGGTGAGTGACTCCCAGCCGCTGGCCGGGCGCCCGCGTGCACCGCGACCCCGCTGCGCGTAGCCGATGGCCTCGCCGGTCGACAGCGCGCTGCCTTCGGCCCAAGCGGCCTCAAAGGCCTTGGGCTCCAAGGCGTCTCACACCTTAGCCAGCGACGCGTCGTAGGCTTCCTGAAATGCCTGGAAGCGCACCTCGCCGTGTCGCTGCCGCATGCCGTCGGCCGCAGCGAACAGTCGCGCGGCGTGTTCCGTATTGGTGTCGGCGGCCACTGCGGCGAGGCATTCGAGGGCATCCGGCAGGCGCGCGTGCCCGCCGGTGCGCTCGGCGATCGCGACGGCGTCGTGCAGGTCGCGCTCGGCCTGGTTCGCCTCGCCTTGGGCGATGGCGACTCGGGCGCGCGCTATCAGCGCCACTGCCCGGTGGCACCCGGGAACGGCCGCGCCGGTGTCGTCCGCCCAGCGGCGGGCGGCGACGAGATCGCCGCAGCCCATGGTGGCCTCGGCCATGGGCATCATGCTTCTGGTGAGCAATTCCTTCAGCGGATACGTGTGCCGCCACGCCGCGTCGCACGCCGCCCTGGCGGCCGCGTTATCGCCAGCGGCCAGCGCGGCGTTGGCCAAGGCCGCGTAGGTCGAGTCCTCGTGGAAACCGCCCAGGGCGACGGCGGTTTCCAGGGCGGCTTCGGCGGCGGCGCGCGCCGGAGCGGCATCGCCTCCCAATGCGAGTGCTTGCGCCACTGCGATCAGACCGAATGTTTCCATCGGGCGGTCCTTAGTCGCCCGCGCCTCCTCGACCAGCAAACGGGCCACCAGGAGACCCTCGGCCAGCTTGCCCTGCATGTTCAGCGCACTGCTGAGGAACATCCGGCTGTATCGGGACGTGAAGCTATCGCCGTGCGCGTCCGCGAGGTCTCGGCCCTCCTCGCCGGCCGCCTGCGCAGGGATGGGATCACCGGCGGCACTAGCGGCGAAGCACTGGTAGCCGCGTAACTCGCCGTCGTAGAACGTGAGCATGGCGCAGGTCGTCAGGATGTGCCCGACGAGCGCCTGATCGTCGAGTTGGCGCGCCGCGGCCAGGGCTACCTCCGCGCGCGGCAGGCTGAACGGGACGGAGAACCACACCGCGAGCAGTCCGGCATCGGCCACGGCACATGTCCAGACTTCGGCAGCGGCGTCATCGTCGCGATACCGCTCGTCGCTGAAGACCGCATCGAAACCGGCCCCGCCCTCGCGGAAGCGTCCGCGCGTCAGCCACAACCGCTGCAGCGCCGAGACGAGCCGCAACGCCGCCCCGAACTCCCCGGCATCGCAACTCCAGGCGTGGGCAGCTCGCAGGTTGTCCATCTCGAGCTCGGCCCAGGGGATTAACGGCGCCCCATCGCCGCTTATCTGTGATTCCAGCGTCATCGCGGCGGCGGTGTAGTGGTCACGGTGTCGGGTGCGCAGGGCCTCGGCTTCGCCTGACTCCGCGAGCTTTTCCAGGCCGTACTGGCGAACGGTCTCCAGCAGGCGGTATCGCATCGTGCTCTGGACCTCCTCGGCGACGACAAGAGACTTGTCGACGAGCAGCCCGAGAAGGTCGATGAGCTGAAACTGCTCGGCATCGGTGGTGGAATCATCGGCCCCCGATTCGGCTGGATCGGCCGCCCCCAACCGGTCAGTCGCAGCCGACGGGCGCAAGACCCGACGACCGCTACCGCGCTCTGGGACCTGTCCGAGCAGCTCACCGCCACCAAATTTCCGCTCTGAGGAGATCGTGCGCTACCCTGGCCGAGCGTCACGGCGAGGGTAGCCGGCGTCTAGCCAGCACCGTTATCGACGGAGACCGACATATGTCGCGATCCTGGCCGTGCCTTGAAACCTTAGGTACCGAGCACACAGGAGCGACACAATGGCTAAGTCTGCAGCCAACCAACTCACGGCCACGGTGCGAACCGAGACGGGCAAGGGCGCGTCCCGGCGGGCCCGGCGCGAGGGCAAGATTCCCGCCGTTCTCTACGGCCATGGCGCCGACCCCCAGCACCTGGAATTGCCCGGACGCGATTTTGCGGCCGTGCTCCGGCACGCGGGCACCAATGCCGTGCTGACCCTGAACATCGCCAGCAAGGAACAGTTTGCGCTGACCAAAGCGCTCGACATCCACCCAATCCGGCGCAACATTCAGCACGCTGACCTATTGGTCGTTCGTCGCGGTGAGAAGGTCGTCGTCGAGGTCTCCGTCGTCATCGAGGGCGAGGCCGGACCGGACACTCTGGTCACCCAGGAGACCAGCACCATCGAGGTCGAGGCCGAGGCCCTGTCGATTCCGGAGCAGTTGACGGTTTCGGTCGAAGGCGCCGTGCCCGGCACCCAGTTCACCGCCGGACAGATCACGCTGCCGTCGGGCACCAGCCTGACTTCCGACCCGGAGCTGCTGGTGGTCAACGTGGTGAATGCGCCGACCGCCGAGGACCTGGAGGAAGAGGGCGCCGGCGAGACCGTCGAGGGCGCGGAAGCTCCGGCAGACGAAGAGGCCGGCGAAGCCGAGGCCTCCGAAGAAGAGTCCGAGTAGGCGAGCGTCGACGTGGCCGAACCGCTACTGGTGGTCGGCCTGGGCAATCCCGGAGACAACTACGCCCGTACCCGGCACAACGTCGGGTTCATGGTTGCCGACCTGCTTGCCGCACGACTCGGCTCAAAGTTCAAGGTGCACAAGCGGTCCGGCGCTGAAGTGGTCAGCGGCCGGCTCGCGGGGCATTCGGTGCTGGTGGCCAAGCCGCGCTGCTATATGAATGAGTCCGGCCGGCAGGTCGGTCCGCTGGCCAAGTTCCACTCCGTGCCGCCGGCCGACATGATCGTCATCCACGATGACCTCGATCTCGAATTCGGTCGCGTCCGGCTCAAGATCGGTGGTGGCGAAGGCGGCCACAACGGGCTGCGCTCGGTTGCGTCGGCGCTGGGCACCAAAGACTTTCAGCGGGTGCGCATCGGGATCGGGCGTCCACCCGGACGCAAGGACCCGGCCGCCTTCGTGCTGGAAAATTTCGCCGCCAACGAGCGCCCCGAGATTCCCACGATTTGCGAGCAGGCCGCCGATGCGACCGAGTTGCTCATCGAACTGGGGCTAGAGCCCGCGCAAAACCGCGTGCACGCCTGGTAATTCGAAAAACCGCTACCCGGTGACCAGGGTGACGGAGTTGGACCGCCGCAGCTTGCCCGACGGCGTCTTCGGGATGGTCCCCGGGCCGAGCACCACGACGTTGCGGGGCCGCATGTCGACCTCTTTGAGCACCTCGCGGGCGACCTCGTGTTCCATCCGGCGCACCGCGACCGGGTCCTGGAACGCGTTGGATTCGACCGCGACGGCGAACGTCTCGCGGGAGTGGCCCGCGTCAAGACGGACCGCCACGGCGCACCCGGGCCGGACACCGTCGACGCGGCAAGCGGCGCGCTCGATGTCGGTGGGGTAGATGTTGCGGCCCGCCATGATGATGACGTCCTTGACGCGGCCGCAGACCACGATGTGGCCGTCTTCGTTCATGTAGCCGAGGTCACCGGTGTCGTACCAGCCGTGCTCGTCCTGGGCCGAGATGAAGCCGCCCATGGTCAGGTAGCCCGGCGTCAGCGACTCGCCGCGCAGCTCGATGACGCCGACGCCGCGCGGGGGCATCAGATCGCCCTGCTCGTCGATGATGCGGGCCTCGAGGTCCTTCAGCAGCGGGCCAAGGGTGGCCAGCCGGCGGGTGTTGCCCTTGCTAGCGGGCACGGCCCGGCGCAGGGCGGCCAGCAGATCCGCGTCCACCTCGTCGACGACAAGACCGGCGTTGCACTCCGAGAACGACACGGCCAGCGTGGTCTCGGCCATGCCGTACGCCGGCAGGATCGCCGAGGAACTCAGGCCGAACGGCTTACCCGCGTCGAGTAGGTCTTCAACATCGGCGGGCTCGACGGGCTCGGCGCCGGACAGCGCGAAGCGCAGGGTCGACAGGTCGAAGTCGCCGGGCTTGGCTTGTCGGCGCAGCCGCTTGGCCAGCAGCGCATAGGCGAAGTTGGGCGCCGCGGTCATGGTGCCCTTGTATTTGTCGATCAGCTTGGCCCACAGCAGCGCGTCGCGCAGGAAGTCCATCGGCGTGACCTTGACCAGCTCCGCACCGAAGTACATCGGGATGGTGAGGAAGCCGACCATGCCCATGTCGTGGAAGCAGGGCAGCCAGCTGACCATCACGTCTTTGTCGATGTCGTACTCGGCGCCGATGAACATCGCCTCGGCGTTGGAGTAGATGTTGCGGTGGGTGATCTGCACGGCCTTCGGCGAGCCGGTAGAACCGGACGTCAGCTGCATCAGCGCCAGATCGTCTTCGCCGACCTCGATGGGGTCGATCGGCTCCGAGGCCAGCAGGTCGGCGACGGTGAGGACTTTGATGCCCTTCTCTTCCAGCACCGGGATGGCGACCAGGAACGGCTCGGAGACGATGACGACCTTGGCCTCGATCATGCCGATGACGTTCATGGTGTCCTCGGCCCACACGGCCAGGTCCGTGCGCGGGGTGGGCTGGTGCAGCATGGTCAGGCTGGCGCCACGTATCCACAGGCCCTGCGCCGTCGGGGCGATCTCTACCGGGAAGCCGGCGAGCACACCGACAGCGTCGCCGAGGCCGATGTCGGCGGCGGCCAGGCCGCCCGCGATGCGGCGAGCGCGCTCGTGGACCTCGCCCCAGGTGTGGCGGACAGGTGCGTGGGGATCACCGGTGACCATGCCCTTCTTCGAAACGCGGGCGTTATGGAACATCTTCTCGGTAAACCTGCTCACGCAAACCTCCTCGGTTCCGGTGTGATCCCCAAGACCCGGGTTTTTATGTTCCGCTCGCCAGGCAATAGTTTGCAGCAGGCGCGCGAGCACAGTTGGGAAGCGGTTAGATCTCGAAATAGTGATGAACCAGCAACCCCGTGTCCGGTTGCCTCGTCAGTACGAGCCCGGCGCGCCGGACGCGTCCGGCGTCCACTAATTGACCGTCCACCGTGGCTCCAGGCGGACGGCCAAGCCGAATGCTTATCCTGATCGATAGTCGTCACCGCGAGTTATCTTAAACTCCTCTTAAGTAACAACCCAACAATTCGGCAATTTGAGTTGAATTTCACAGTTTGTTCAGGCCTCGGTCATGGGGGTTGGGACCACGCGGGCGCCGGGCACCGGACCGCTTGCCACCCGCACCGTGCGGCAGACGCCCGCCCCCGACAGCTGAGTCCCGACATCGACCGCCGAGACCGCTGAAGTGCACAAAAATGCGCACGTCGGGCCCGAGCCGGACACAATGCCGGCCAGCGCGCCCGCCTCCTTACCGGCGCGCAGAGCACGCCGCAGCGCCGGATCCAGGCTGACCGCCGCCGCCTGCAATTCGTTGCCCAGCAGCGGCGCCAGTTGCTGCGGATCACCCGCGGCAAGCGCGGCCAGCACCGGCCCGGGCTCGGCGAGCCGGGGCGGGTCCGCGGCATCCCTGAGCCGGTCGAGCTCGCCGTACACCGACGGAGTGAGCAGCTCACCCTCGGCGAAGGCCAGCACCCAGTGGAAGGTGTTCCGGGACAACACCGTGGCCAACTCCTCGCCGCGCCCGGTGCCCAGCGCGGTGCCACCGTGCAACGCGAAAGGCACATCGCTGCCCAGCTGCGTGGCCAGCATGCGCAGATCGCGGCGAGGCATGTTGAGGTCCCACAGCGTGTTCATCGCGACCAGCACCGCCGCCGCGTCCGCACTGCCACCCGCCATTCCGCCGGCCACCGGAATGGATTTGTCGATCATGATCGAGACATCAGGCGCGCGGCCCAAATGTTCGGCCATCAGCTCGGCGGCCTGCCAGGCCAGGTTGTTTCCGTCGGTCGGCAGCTTGTCGGCACCCTCGCCGACGAGTTCGAGCGACAGGACGTCGGCGTTGCGCACCGTCACCTCGTCGAGCAGCGAGACGGCGTGAAACACCGTCGTCAGCTCGTGATAGCCGTCGTCGCGGCGATCGCCGACCGCGAGGTACAGGTTGACCTTGCCGGGCACGCGAACGGTGACTGACCCGGTGGGCACCCATTGCGTCGCGGTGTTGCCGTCAGACATCCTCGGTCCCCCCGCCAACCACCGCCACCGCAGCAGACTAACGCTGCCAGCAGCCAACTACACGTAACGCCGCCCGACGAACGCCGGGTCAGCTCCCGGAAGCTTGCGGTTGTGCCGGATCGTCGGAACGGCGCAGCAATCGCACGAAGTCTTCGATGGACAGCGTCTCACCGCGCCGGGCGGGATCAATGCTGGCTGCCAGCAATCGATTCGCCGACTCATTGCCGGAGCCTGCCCACTCCAGGAATGCGTTACGGGATGTCTTGCGCCGCTGGGCGAAGGCGATATCGATCAGTTGGAATACTTGCCGCCGGAAGACTTCGTCGGATTGCCATGGCGAAGTGTCGTACCGGTCGATGCGAACCAGCCCGGAGTAGACGCGGGGCACGGGCCAGAACACGGTCGGCGAAACCACGCCACACCGACGGACCCGTCCGAAGAAGCGCACCTTGACACTGGGCACGCCGTATTCCTTGCCACCGGGCTCGGCGGCGAGCCGCTCGGCGACCTCTGCCTGCACCATCACGGTCACGACCTGGATGGACGGAAATTCGGCAAGCAGATGCAGCAACGCCGGGACCGCGATGTTGTAGGGCAGGTTGGCGACGACGGCGGTGGGCGCTTGGCCATGTCCAAAGGCCAGCTCGTCGCGCCGCAGCGTCAAGACATCGCGATTGAGAATTGTCAGCCGTTGGATTTCGCTGTGCGAATGCTCGCTGACGGTCTGCGGCAGCCGCCCGGCCAGCACCGGGTCGATCTCGACGGCGGTAACCGTGGCACCGCGGTCGAGCAGCGCCAGCGTCAGCGAGCCGAGGCCCGGGCCGACCTCCAGGACATGGTCGGCGCGGCCGATTCCGGAGGTCGAAACTATCCGTCGGACCGTGTTGGCATCGTGGACGAAGTTCTGGCCCAACGATTTTCGTGGCCGCAGATCAAGTTCTTTGGCCAGCCGCCTGATATCGGTGCGCCCGAGCAGCCGGATGGTCAGCGTGCACCAGCTCTTCCGCTGCACACCGGCCAGGCGCCCCACCCCTGGCGCTCCCTCGTCACCTCGGCGACGGTTATCTGTTCATCCCGGCTGGCAAGGTCGGCACGGGAGGCAAACCGCAAGCCGCCGTTGCGTTCCCAGGTGCTTTGGTCGAATTGCACGCCACCGTAATACCCGTTCCCGGTGTTGATCGCCCAGTTCCCACCGGCCTCGCAGCCCGCGATCGCATCCCAGATGGACCCGTCGGTTACCGGGGGTACCTCGGTCCCGGGCTTGGTGCCCACCCGGACCACGGAATCGCGGGCCGGCGCGATCACGATGTTGGCGATCGGCAGCCGACCGGTCTCCACACCGTTGACCCTGGCCACCGCGTAGGTCACGTCCTGCGTGCCCGGGCTACCCGGGTCTTCGACAACCTGGCGGCTCATGTTCATGTCGGGGTCCTCGACCCGGCGCGCGTTGGGCGCCAACGGAATCCGCTCGGTGACCTTCTCGATGCGGTTACGCGTCACCTGGATCTGCATGCCGTCGACGATCGGCGACGTTGCGCTGGGCGCCACCTGGTCGCTGTCTTGCAGTGGCACGCCCGCGGCGTTGAGCAGTCCCGCCACGTTGGGCGCCGGCAGGTGCACCATGCGTACCGTGCCGCCGTCGCTGATCTGGACGGTCTTAGCGCTGACGACCGGCAGTGCCATTCCGGCCAGCGGAACACGGCTGCCGCGCGAGGCCGCGGCGGGGGCGGTGTCGGTCATCGCGAGCTGGGCCAGCGCCTCGTCCACGGTGGATGCCGTCGTCCACACCTGCTTGGTGTCGCGGCCGTCCAGCGAGATCTCCAAGGGCCGGCTGCGCCGCAGCACGATCTTGTCGGCATTGTGAATCTGGACATCACCGGCGGGATACAGATCGTCACGCTGATCGACGACGTAGCCGTTCTCTTCGACGATGTCGATCACTCGCGACTTCATGGTCGTCACCCGCATCGCGATGCCGTCGACGGTCAACGTCAGGGTCTTGGATACCGAGACCGCGAAGCCGCCGGCGAATACGAGTACTAAAAGCAGCCCTCCGACGACGAGCCGCAACATCGGTGATGGAGCCTGATGAAGTTTTCTCAATACAGTCAACGCGCTTCTACCCCGACCTCAGCAACCACGTAACGACCTATCCAGCAGCAATCGACAACAGTGCAATAACCAACGATTCGATCACAAGACGGTAACGAACCGGCCAATGTTGGGCAACTCCGGCGCGAAGGTGTTATGGAAATCACCTGGTCGACGCGGCCAATCCGTAGACGCGCCGGGCGTTGCCAGTCGTGATTCGCGCCAGTTCTTCTGCCGGACGATCGACGAGTTCAGCGATCGCCCGCACAGTATAAGGAAGGCAGTACGGCTCATTCGCCGCGCCACGATAAGGATGCGGTGTCAAAAACGGCGCATCGGTCTCCACCAGCAGCTGCTCGGCAGGTATCAACGGCACGGCCTCCCGCAGCGCGCGCGCATTACGGAAGCTCACCGTCCCGGACAGGCTGAGAAACCATCCGGCGTCCACGCAGCGGCGGGCCATTGCGCTGTCCGACGAAAAGCAATGGAAGATCACGGTGTCGGGGCGCCCTCGGCCCGCAACACGTCGAGCACCTCGGCGTCGGCGTCCCGGTTGTGGATCATCAGCGGTTTACCGCACCGCTTAGCCAGGTCGATATGCCACGCGAAGGCCTCCCGCTGCACGTCGGGCTCGGCGCAGCCGTCCAGCCGACCGGGCCAGTAGAGATCCATGCCCGTCTCACCGACGGCCACCACCCGGGGGTGGGCAACCAGCCGCTCGATCTCGGCGCGGGCCGCGTCGTCGAGGGCGTTCGCGCGCGTCGGGTGCAACGCCACCGCGGCGTACACGCGCGGGTCCCAGTCGGCCGCGCGCGTGACCCAGCGCGCCGACTCCAGATCGTCGGCGATGGTGACCACCGCACCCACTCCGACCGCGGCGGCACGCTCCACGATGGCCACCACCCCGTCGGCGTCGTGGGCACCGCATGCGTCGAGGTGAGTGTGGGCATCGATCAGGGGCGCCAACGGCTCCGGGGCGGGCGGCGCTTCTCGTTTACCGGGTCGGCTGGAGCTCACGCGCACACAATAGGGTGAATCTCGATGAGGCCCTATTACGTCACGACTGCGATCGCGTATCCAAACGGTGCGCCGCACGTTGGTCACGCCTACGAATACATCGCCACCGACGCGATCGCCCGATTCAAGCGGCTCGACGGTTTCGACGTCCGCTTCCTGACCGGAACCGACGAGCACGGCCAGAAGGTCGCCGAGACCGCGGCAGCCGCGGGAGTACCCACCGCCGAGCTGGCCCGGCGCAATTCCGATGTGTTCCAGGGCATGCAGGAGGCGCTGAACATCTCGTTCGACCGTTTCATCCGCACCACCGATAGCGACCACCATGAGGCGTCCAAGGAAATCTGGCGGCGCATGGAGGCCGCCGGAGACGTCTATCTGGCTACCTACTCCGGGTGGTACTCGGTGCGCGACGAGCGGTACTTCACCGATTCGGAGACCGAGGTGGTGAACGGAACCCGCATCGCCACCGAAACCGGCGCACCCGTGACCTGGAGCGACAAGGAGCAGACCTACTTCTTCCGGCTCTCGGCGTATGCCGACAAGCTGCTGGCCCACTACGACGCCAACCCCGATTTCATCGGACCCGAGGTGCGCCGCAACGAGGTGGTCAGCTTCGTCTCCGGCGGGCTGACCGATTTCTCGATCTCGCGGACCACGTTCGACTGGGGCGTGCAGGTGCCCGGGCATCCCGACCACGTCATGTACGTCTGGGTCGACGCACTGACCAATTACCTCACCGGCGCCGGCTTCCCCGACACGGACTCGGAGTTGTTCCGCCGCTACTGGCCCGCCGATCTGCACATGATCGGCAAGGACATCATCAGGTTTCATGCGGTCTACTGGCCGGCGTTTTTGATGTCAGCCGGAATCGAGCTGCCGCGAAGGGTTTTCGCGCACGGGTTCTTGCACAACCGCGGCGAGAAGATGAGCAAGTCGGTGGGCAACACCATCGACCCGGTGGCGCTGGCGGACGCGTACGGCGTAGACCAGCTGCGCTACTTCCTGCTGCGCGAGGTTCCGTTCGGCCAGGACGGCAGCTACAGCGAAGAGGCCATCATCAACCGGATCAACACCGATCTGGCCAACGAGTTGGGCAACCTGGCGCAGCGGTCGCTGTCGATGATTGCCAAAAACCTCGACGGGGTGCTGCCCGAACCCGGCGAGTTCACCGCCGCCGACGCCGAGCTGCTCACGACTGCCGACGCGTTATTGGAGCGGGTTCGGGCCAGGTTCGACGAACAGGCAATGCACCTGGCACTGGAGGCGATCTGGCTGATGCTGGGCGAGGCCAACAAGTACTTTTCGGCCCAGCAGCCGTGGGTGCTGCGCAAGAGCGAATCCGAGGCCGATCAGACGCGGTTCCGTACCGTCCTCTACACCACCTGCGAGGCGGTCCGGATCGCCGCGCTGCTGGTTGCGCCGGTCATGCCGGAGTCAGCCGGCAAGCTGCTGGACTTGCTCGGACAGGCTGAAGATCAACGGACGTTTAGCGCCATCGCTACGCGGCTGACTCCTGGCACGCCATTGCCGCCGCCCACCGGCGTGTTTCCGCGATACCAGCCGGCTTCCGAAGACGAGTGAGCGGAATGAACGCAGTGAGTGACGGGAACGAGACGAGAATCCGGCTTCCGAAGACGAGTGAGCGGAATGAACGCAGTGAGTGACGGGAACGAGACGAGAATCCGGCTTCCGAAGACGAGCAGAAGTGAAAGCGAACTGCTGTCAGCGTCTGCGTTGGGAACTGTCAGCGTCTGTGTTAGGAAATAGTGGCCAACATGACCTCTGGCATAGACCATAATCGGCCTGGAGCGACGACAGAACCGGCACCAGCACAGCCAATCGCCGATGACCACTTTGAAGCAGCTCCCTGCTTTGGTGGTGCTGGAGCGTATTTCCAGTTCCGGTGCTGGCGGTCGGCGACGACGGCACGATCTTGTTCACCAACACCGCATTCGCCGACATGGTGGGCTACGAGCCGGACGAAGTCTTGGCGCTGCGATTCCGTGAGATTTCCCATCAGGCCGCCGACTCGGAATCCCTGCTGTCGGTCGTCCATGCGCTGGCGAACATGGTCGTCGAATTGGCGCACAAGGACGGCTCGGTCGTGCGCGCGCTGATGAGCAAGTCAGTCGGAATGCGGGCCGACGACGAATTCGCCCTCGCGACGTTCCAAGATCTGACCGAGCAGTTGTGGGGAGAAGAGCACTAGCCTGCAGTTTCCGGCGGCGGCACCGCCGTCGTCGTTGCGGCAACCCGGGCATGGCGCATTGCTTCGCGGCTAAGGAATTGCCCGAAGTAAGCCTGTGACGCTTCGGAGACGATCCCGGGGAGAAAAAGTTCCCAGATCCGAGTCAGGCGCTCGATGTCATCGACGCCGACGACGCCGTTTCCGTCGAGCCCGGATATTGTGTTGGATAGCAAGCGCATTCCGAAGATGGCGCCGACGATCGACTCGCCGATCACTTGTGAGTCAACGTCGCTGCGCAGGTCTCCTTCGGAGATTGCCCGCTGGGCCTCGGCAGCCACCAACGCAACCAGATCCGTGCAGAAGCGCCCGGCAGCCGCGTTGAAGCCACCCAGCGCAGCCATCAAATGCTCAGCGGCATTGGCAATTTCGTTGGAGCTCAGCACCTTGACGATCGTGAAGGTGCCATGCAACAAGTTCTCCAGCGCCGGCGATGACGAACCGCACACGTTCCGGAAAGCGTTGAGGAGCTTGTCGGAGCCTTCCTCAATGATGGCTGAGGCCAACGCCTCTTTCGAATCAAAGTGATGATAGAGGGCGCCTTTGGTCATTCCCGTCCGCTCGATGATCGCGCTCCATCCAGCGGCCGCATACCCGACCTCGCCGAACACGTCGATCGCGGCGGTGAGAATCCTTCGCCGAGTCGCCTCAGATCGAACCTGGCGCGCCATTGCCCTTATGCCTCCGGACTCTCATCGGTGCGCAGATTCCTCGATCCCGTCTCACCTTGCCTCGCAAGGGAGATTAACAGCCGTCACCGCTATGTCGGATCGGTTAGCGCGCGTCGTCCTTATTGCGGCGACTCCGCGCTACTGGCAATGGAGTTGATCGCGAGCGTCGCACGCCGCTTGAGGAATTGGCCGAAGTACTCGGACCGGTCGGGTTGCAATATCCCCGTCAGAATCAAGCTCCAGGACTTCTCCACGTCGAGCAGGAACTGTTCCGGTTGATCCAGACTGCTGGTTTGGCGCAGTCCCATATGCAGCGACACCAACAAGCGGCCCACATCCAGCGGATCACACCGTTTATCGATATCACCTTCGGCAATGGCCTGCTCGACGACGCCGGCCAAAGCTTCGGCCCAGCTGTTCAGCAACCTCTCCTGCATCCCTTGCGTCCGACCCACCGACTCGATGAGGTTGAGTCCCGCACGGATGGCATCCGTCTTGATGTCCCCGACGGCGATCAGATACGAGAAGTCGACGAGGGTCTCGAGGCCCGACAGTCCCCGCTTCTTCAGGTCTTGGACTGCGGTCGCGCCCGCGGCGGTCTGCTTGTCGATGATCGCGACCGCAAGCGCGTGCTTCGACTTGAAATGGAAATACATCGCGCCCTTGGTCAGTTCGGCATCCGCGAGAATGTCGTCGAGACCAACGTCGTGGTAGGCCCGTCGCGCGAACTGATGTGAGGCGGCTCGCAAAATCTGTCGGCGTGTCGCATCCGCGCGGCCATCGTGGGATTGGGAAGTCATCGGGTCGCAGATCTCAGTTTTGCGGTGCCGCGCATCGGCGATCACCGTTGGCCGGGCCAGCGCCCGAGGGGTCGATCGCCTCCACGATATTGATTCCGTCTGCAGGCAGGGCACGCACCTCGCTTCTTCAGCGGTCCAGAGCGAACGAGTGGCTCAAGCGACATTTGGCCACTACTGACGTTAGCAGCCGCCGTAGAGCCCACCCTCGTGTCCGCGAACCGACGGGCCGGAGATACCTGCAGTAGGGCTCCGTCCGTATATATGGACTAAAAGTATGTTTTGTGCGCTATTATGGGGCTGTCAGTTTGAAGCGCCGGATGAGGGGGAATACATGTCGCTGGTCACCACCCGGCCCGGTGGCCTGATCGCGTTGGCCTGCACATCGTGGGGTACCGACTCCGCGACGAACGGCGGCAGCGCGGCAGCGCGGCAGCGCGGCAGCGCGGCAGCGCGGCAGCGCGGCAGCGACAGCTTCTACCGACGGAATCGTCTCCAGTTCACCCGCCGCCACCGCGGCCACGGCCAACTGACGCGCGGGTTCGAAGTGATCGATTTTGGCGCGTTACCCCCGGAGATCAACTCCACCAGGATGTATGCCGGCCCCGGCCCGTTATCCCTGTCGGCCGCCGCAACAGCCTGGGACCATCTGGCCGCCGAGCTGCATTTCGTGTCGAGTGCTTACCGAACAGTGATTGCGGGATTGACCACCGGGCGGTGGCTGGGGCCGTCGTCGCTGGCCATGGCATCCGCGTTCGGCCCCTATGTGGCGTGGACGACGGGCGCGGCCGCGCGGGCCGCCGAGGCGGCGGGTCAAGCCCGGCTCGCCGTCGAGGCCTATGAGGCCGCCTTCATGATGACCGTCCCGCCGCCGATGGTTTTCGCCAACCGGGTCCAACTCACCTCGCTGAACGCAACCAATTTCTTCGGGCAGAATTCGCCGTCGATCGCGGTGAACGAGGCTCAATACGGCGAGATGTGGGCGCAGGACGCTGCGGCGATGTACGCGTACGCCGCGAATTCGGCGGTTGCGACCGACGTGACGCCATTCACCCCGGCGCCGGACGTGATCGACGAGGGCGGGGTGTCCTCGCAGGAGATCGCGGTCGCCAAGGCGACCGGCCTCTCGGGCGGACAGCAAGCGGCGCTGCAGAGTCTGGTAGCACAGGTTTCGCCAACATTGGACGCGATGTCAACGCCGACCGCATTCGCGTCGTCAAGTCTGGTCGGGGACTCGTCCACCGGATTGGGGAGCTTGTTCCGCGCGACAACATTTCCCTGATCAGCAACGTGGCGGCGATCTGGATCATGGCGTTGCCCACCCCGCTGTACGCGCTGTCCAGCCTGTTTGGCATCGCCCAGGCCGCCCAGTCCATGGGTGCGGTCACCGCCGTCGGCACTGACATCGGAGCGGCCGCCGCGGCGGGCGCGGCCGAGGCCGGCGCGGCTGGGCTCGGAAACGCGGGGGGCGGCGTGCTGGGCAGCTTGGGCTCGGCTGCCTCGTTGGGGCCTATGTCGGTGCCGCAGGGATGGACGAGCGTGGTTCCACCGTCACCGTTAGGGGGCGCCGTTTCGGCACTGCCCAACGGCGCCGCAGGTGCGGCTCCCCCAAGCATGATGGGCGGAGTGCCGTTGCGGGCACCGACGTCCGGGGCGGGGCCCACCGCCGGTCCGCGGTATGGCCTGGTCCCCACCGTCATGGCACAGCCGCCGTCCGCCGGATACGGATAACCGGACGAATCTGCGGCCCTGACGGCAGGCGCAGCAACGACTACCTGGTCCCTACGAGCGTCCGTTCTGGAAGGAGGCGTCAGTGAAGTACACACCCACAAGTATCGCGGGGGTGACGATCATCGACATCGAACCCACCTGCGACCATCGCGGCTTCGTCTCACAGTCCTTCTCCGCTCAGGAGTTTGCTGAAAGCGGGCTGAACGCCGATATCGTGCAGACGCAAATCTCCTTCAGCTACACCCGGGGCACGGTGCGAGGCCTGCACCGTCAGGCACCGCCGCACGCCGAGGCGAAGCTCATTCGCTGCACCCGCGGCGCCATTGCCGACGTCGTGGTGGACGTCCGCCCCGAGCCGCCGACCTACGGCAGCCACGTCATCGTGGAGTTGAGCGCCGACAACCACCGGGCGCTGTTCGTGCCGCCTTATGTCGCCCACGGCTTCCAGACCCTCAGGGACAACACCGAAGTCAGCTGCCAGGTCAGCGGTTCCGCTGCACCTGCCAGCGCAGAGGGATTCCGGTTCAACGAACCGGAATTCGGAATCAAATGGCCGCTGCCGGTGACAGTCATTTCCGAAGAGGACGCCACCTGGCCGAAGTCGGCCAGCGTCGACGGTGACGTCATCGCGATGATAGGCGTCGACCGACTGTTGCCCGAACGATCAACCCACGACTCATCCGCTGTCCCGGCGCGTATCGCACCGGCACGCCGGGCGGTCCATCTCAGCGAATACGCCACGCAATCCGGGACGAGGTTCAGCACGGATGAGCCTGCGCGCCAGCAAGAGAGCGGGTAAGCATAACCACCTTGCAGTACATTCCAGCCATCCACGCGCCAGCGACGGCGCTCCCCTTACCAACGACCGGCGGCTATCAGCACCGGCGCTGGCAACGGAAGTATGCGAACCGCGTGCGCATCACCGACACGGCAATCGTGGCCGGATCGGTGACGCTGGCGCAGTTCGCCCGGTTCGGAGATTCGCCGTCGGCCTCCGGTTACGCCGGCGACGTGATGACAATGTTCTCGGCTCTTTTCGCGGCACTTTGGCTGTCGTCGCTGGCGATATTCCAAATCCGGTCGACGCGGGTCATCGGAGCGGGACTCGACGAGTACCGGCGCATCGCCCACGCGTCGTTCCAGACTTTCGGGATCATCGCGATCATCACGCTGCTCGCCAAGATCGACCTGGCCCGGGGCTACCTGGCGGTCGCGCTTCCCGTCGGCACAATGGGATTGCTGACGAGCCGCAACATCTGGCGCCGGTACGTCGGCCGGAAGCGGGCGCAGGGCGAATACCAGACCAAGGTATTGGCGATCGGAGACCGCTCTGGTGTCTCACATCTTGCGCAGGAACTGGAGCGCAACCCCAAAGACGGCTACGCCGTGGTCGGTATCTGCATTCCGGGATACGGACCGCCACGCGGCGAGACGCTAGAGGTTCCCGGCCACGCGATCCCGATTCTTGGTGACTCGAGCTATGCCGCGCGCGGCGGGGAGCTGCGATGTCGACACCGTGGCGGTGGCCCGGACAGAGCACCTGGGGGTGCAGGGCATCCGAGAGCTGATGTGGCAGCTGGAAACCACCGACATCGACCTGGTGGTGTCGCCCGGGGTTATGGACGTCGCCAACGCACGACTGGCCCTGCGGCCGTACGCGGGTTTTCCGCTGCTGCACGTGGAAAAGCCCCAATACGAAGAGACCAAACGCTTCCAGAAACGGGCCTTCGACTTCTGTTTCGCACTGGCCGCCCTCATTGCGATAACGCCGGTCATGATCGCCTGCGCCATCGCAATCAAGCTGACCAGCAAGGGACCGGTGTTTTACCGGGCCGAACGCATCGGCCTCGAAGGCAAGCCCTTCACGATGCTCAAATTCCGCACCATGGTCGACGGCGCCGACAACCAAATCGCACGTCTGCTGGCGCACAACGACTCTGCCGGGGGGATGCTATTCAAGATTCGCCAAGACCCCCGCATCACACCCGTCGGGAGGGTGCTGCGCAAGCTCAGCATCGACGAGTTGCCGCAATTCATCAATGTGCTGAAGCAGGATATGAGCGTCGTCGGGCCTCGGCCGCCGCTGCGACGTGAGGTGGAGAACTACGACGTCGAAGCCAAACGCCGGTTGCTGGTGAAGCCCGGCGTCACCGGATTGTGGCAAGTGAGTGGCCATTCAGACCTTTCCTGGGAAGAGTCCGTCCGCTTGGATCTGTCTTATGTCGATAACTGGTCGATGGCGGGGGATCTGATCATCGTCGCCAAAACGTTGAAGGTCGTCCTGGTAGGCGACGGAGCCTACTGATGAAACGGCGATGACAGAACCGGTAACCGACCCTGCGGTCATACCGACGGTGCCGCTTTCGCAGATCGCTCACGCTTACGCCATCCAGCTGGTCTGCCGGATATTGGGGATGCTGGCGTCGGTCGTTTCGGTGGCGATGACCGCCCACTACCTGGGTCCCGGTCGCTATGGACTGCTCACGATCGCGGTCGTCTTCATCGGGATGTGGTCCAGCCTGGCCGATCTCGGCATTGGGACCGTCGTCGTCCGACGGGTGACGTCCGGCCGGGGCGACCTTGAGCGGCTCGTTCGCGTCAATAGCGGCCTGTCCCTGTTGTATTGCGTACCGCTCGCGGCCGCGGCGGCAATCTCCGGGCTGCTCGTCTATCGCGATGCCGACGTCCGCGTGATGCTCGTGGTGTTGTCCGGGCAGCTGCTGATGATGACGATGACCACTCGGTTCGAGCCGGTATTCATGGCTACCGTCAAGTTCTCCGCGGTAGCCATCTCCGACGTGGTCAGCCGGCTGGCCGTGCTGGCCGCGGTCGGCTGGCTGGTATCGAGCCGGGCAGACGTAATCTGGTTCGCGGTGGTCCAACTCATCCCGCCGGCTCTGCAACTACTGATCCAAGGCACCGCCGCGGCGCGACACATCTCGCTGCGCCCCATCTTCGCGCGGCGGGAGACCGCGGATTTGTTGCGGGAAAGCCTGCCGCTGATGGGCGTAACCGTGGTCGCACTCGTGTACTGGCGCGCGGACGGCGTGATTCTGTCCTTGTTGAGCACCCAATCCGAGGTCGGCGTATACGGGTTGGCCTACACACTCGCGTTCAATACCGAGGTGCTGGCGCTTTTCTTCCTCAGGTCGTCGCTGTCGACCGCGACGGAGTTGTTCTCGCGCGATGTCGGCGCTTTCGCCGACTTCCTGCGCCGCAGCGTCGAACTCATGTATTTCCTGATGGTGCCGGTCGCCGTCGTCGGCGGACTACTGGCCGGGCCGTTGATCCGGTTGCTCGGCGACCAGGCCTTCGTCGCTCGCGGAACCCCGACGCTGACATTGCTATTGGCCGCCGCCGCGCTGCGCTGCATCACCAGCACCCTCGGGCAGGGTTTGTTCGCCTCTCATCAACAACGGTTCCTGTTCCGGGTCTGGGTCGTCACGCTGGTGCTCAACATCGTGCTGAACGTCGTTCTGGCCGGCCGGTTCGGCGCTGTCGGTGCTGGTGTCACGTTGGTGTGCACGGAACTGTTGGGCATGCTGGCCGCGAGCTGGCAGCTGCGACGCCGGTGCGGCTACCGCACGCCGGTGAAGTTCTTGGTGCGGGTACTCCTACCGACCGCGGCCAGCGTCGCGGTCGTGCTGCTGCTCCCCGGCTTCCACGTGGTACTGGTGCTGGCCATCGCGGCCGTTGTCTACCTCGCTGTCAACATGGCGATCGGGCCCGTCAACTGGTCGATGTTGACCTCACTCACCCGGAAAGCGACGCCGGCATGACCCGCGAAAGAGACCGGGCATATCTGCGGCGCCCGATCGGTGACACGGCCACGTTGCCGTCCGCGCGGCCGCTCGCGGTGCTGATCGTGGCCGACAAGAACCACGTCCTGGTAGAGAAATGTCTGGCCAGCGTTGCCGAACAGCTGCCTGAGCTACCCGTCTATGTCTATGAGAACAGCGGCGCCGGATATCCCGGTCGCGAGGAACTGGTCGCCCGGTATCCGTCGGCCCATTGGGTGCTGGGGCCGGTACACCTCGGCGTCGGCGCGGCGTTCAACGCGTTGGTGGAGCACACGCCGAGCAGCTCCGATCTGCTGCTCTTGAATCCCGCCGCAGAGCTGCGAGGTCCGTTGACGCGCACCCGAGAGTTACTTCGTCAGCCCGCGGTGGGGCGGTATCGCCGATGGCATGTGGCGATGCCGCAGCTGAGCGGGCCCCGTGGGACCTCGCGAGGCGCCGCCCCACCCTGCTCCGTGCGCTGGTGGCCGCCACCGGCCACTCGAATTCGCTACGGCGAAGCCCGATTTCGCCCCGGTACACCCACCAGCCCGCCGAATCGCACGACCATCGACGGCTACCTCGACGGTGGCTGCCTGGCGATCAGCCGCGCGGCCTGGAACACCGTCGGCGGCTTGGACGAGGAGTTCTTCGGCTACGGGGTGGCCGTCGACTGGCAGACCCGCGCCAGCGCGGCGGGATGGCGCATTCTGCTCGCCAACGAAGTTGGCTTCGGCCACGGCAGCCCGGTAGCCGACTTCGGTGCGCTCGGAGCCGACGCACTGCCCGACGGCCACGTTTCGGCGGACGAACGCCGTCGCGATCACGACATGCTGCGCGCCAACACCGCCCTCGTCCTCGAGCATCAGATCAGCGTTCACCACGCGGATATATGCCTGTTCGGCACAACGCTTTTGGACCGGCTACAGCCTCGCAAGCGTGCTGCCCGCCGGGGTGCGCAGCACAACCGAAGCAACGGTCTGCCGGCGATCGTGATCGCCACCAACCGCCTGGTCTACGGCGGAGCCGAGCGGCAGAAGGCGTTGCTGGCAGCCGAATTGGCTCGCCGCGGCTATCCGGTGACCATCGTCTGCGTGCAACGGTTCGGCCCGATGATCGACGAGATTCCGCACAGCGTGCGGGTGGTGCGACAACCATGGTGGACGCCGGCCATCGACCTGCCCGCAGGTCCGGCGGTACTGATCAGTGGCGACACCAACACCGAGACGGGGTTTGGCACACTGTGGCGGGCCGCCGGCCGCGACCGGCGCTGGCTGGTCGCCCCGCACACTCCGCCGGAGGAGGACGGGCCGATCTACTCCCGCCCACTCGCCGCCGCAATGTCCCGGGCGGACGGCTTTGTTGTTCTGGCGCAACGGCATTGGGAAATGCTGGCCGCACACCATCGGCTGACCGGACGGCGCTTCGTGGCACCCAACGGCGTCACGATGGAGGGCCAGCCAAGCCAGCGGGTCCGCCCCGGCGATGCTCCGGTGCATTTGGTGGTCCTTTCGCGGATCGTCGAGCACAAAAACCCCCATCTGCTGGTCGACGCGCTCAGCGGCCTCACGGAATTCCCCTGGACACTATCGATATCCGGCGACGGCCCGGACCGGGCGAAACTCGAGGCCCGTACGCCCACCGAGCTACGCGACCGGGTGCACTGGCGCGGCTGGTCGCCCGGCCCCGAGCACGCGCTGGCCGAGGCCGACCTGTTATGCCTGCCCAGCCGCTCCGAGGGGTTCCCGTTGGTAATTCTCGAGGCGATGGCACGGGCGATACCCGTTGCCGCGTCGGCGATCTGCGCCGTCCCGGAAATGCTGGACTTCGGAAAGGCCGGCTTCCTCGTCGAGCCGGTGTCGGTGCGGGGATGGCGAGCACACTTGGCCGAGATCCTGGCGGACCCCGCCGCATTGCCGTCGGTTGGACTGCGTGGCTTCGAGCGCATGGGCAAGCACTACACCGTCGAAGCGATGACCGACGCCTACCTCGACGCGATCGACGCAATACTGTGAACGAACCGGTTTCGCCTCGTGCCGATCCAGTACCCGAAGGGAATTGAGATCAGCGACAAGCAGATTCGCGAGCTGCCGGCCCGAGGTCATGCCTGGCTGCCACGGCGCGCGGAAACACGGCGTAAGCGCGGGGTTCGATCCGGCCCGACTGCCTACAGTGCAGCGATGAAACGGAGTCTGCCGCGCCGCCTCGGAGCACTCGCCGGTGTGATCGCGATGCTTGTCTTGGCGGCGCCGCCCGCAGCGGCGGACCCGGCCCCCAACGGCGGGGCCCTCAGCGAAGCTCCGACCCTCCCACTGGCCAATCTTGGCGCGCAGAGCACGATCGAGTTCTATCCGCACCGGGAGCTCTCCATCACCGGTCTGACGTTCGCGGTGCCCGAGGGACTGAATCCGGTGTCGCTGAACGCGACGCTGGAAATTCCGGTCAATCTTCGGTTCGGCAACCTGACGGTCACCCAGGACGATCGCACGATCAGCCGGATGGAGTTACCGCCCAAAGACCAAACTCAAATGGTCATTCCCCTTGCCGGAACGAAGGTCACCGGCAATTCGGTAAGCCTCACCCTGACGGCGACGGTGCTCCCGATCGAGAATTATTTCTGGGATCCCCTGACCCCGATACGGCTCGTCAACGGAACAATTACGTTTGCCGGCGGCGAAGTCGCACCGAAGACCATTGCCGACTTCCTGCCTCCGGTGCTCCGCAAATTGACCATCTTGGTGCCGCCGAAGCCGACGCAGCAGGAGTCCGACGCGGCGGTGCAAATGGCCGCGGCATTGGAGGATCGTTACGGCGCGCAGAATCCGCAATGACCACCAAATCGTCACCGCGCCACCCGTCGCCGGCCACGTGCTGACGCCACGCCTCGAGCACCAGCTCGATGTTCTTGTAAGGGTGCAGCCGGCCCACCATCACGAAGTCACGACGCTCGTCGGGGCCCACCAACGGGGGAACCAGCTTCGGGTCCAAGTCGCTCGTCAGTGGCAAGACGTGTACGCCGGTACCGCGCACATCGCGCCGGCCGGCGATAGTGGCCGCGACATGGTCGCTGTAGACGATCGTGGCCGCCGAGCGGGCACCCCATCGGTCGAACACCGCGCGCTCATATGCCGGCCGTTCTTCGATCGCGTCATGGGGACGGTCGTCGTGGACCAGCTGAACGCGCGGGACCCGTCCGGCCAACGCGATCCACCGCGGATCGCGGACCAGCTCGGCGACGACGACGTGCGGCCGATACTCGCGAATGCGCCGCCACGCCGCGATGCTGGCGGGCCAGGTCGCGGCTGTGCGAAACCGCGGATCGAGCACCAGCTCGTAGTCGCGGGGCGCGTCGGACTCCGGGTGCAGGTCGCAGGTCACCAGCAACACGTCGGCGCCACGCCGGTTCAGCGCCTCCACCTGAACACGCGCCAGCGACCGCATCCAGGGCGAGAGCCACAGCACCCGAAGGCCTGTGTGTGCGGGATCCGACACGCTATTTACCACTGGGGGAGATCAGGGTTTCGCGTGGAATATCAAGTGTCGCAATCGGATACCACCCGGAGTTATCACGGCCATCGCGCGCCAACTGCATGGGCGCATAGTTCACCACATGCGTGGCACCCGGCTTGTGCTGTTGCCAGTCGACCGACGCGCGCAGCGTGTAGTGTCCCGGCGCCAAGTCCGCCAGGTCGACGCGAACCGTCTCGGTGGCCGACGTCGGCACCGCTTGCTCGCGTGATTGGCTGGTGTCTTCGGAGACCAGCGATTTGAGGTTGATCGTTGCCGGTATCGTCCGCACCACGGCTCCGGAGAAATCCACCAGCTTGTAGCCCGGCGACCAATTCTCGGTGGCGGCCGCGGATCCGTAGTTCGTCCACACCGCCAAAATCGTTGCCGCGTTGCCCTGTACCGATTGCGATCCGCTCCGCGCCTCGACCGAATACCGATAGCCGGCCGACGCGTTCGCCTGCGCCCACAGCACGTACAGCTTGGGGTCCATCGCCGAATTCGATTCCCGGTCTGGGAAATTGAAGCTCGACGTCATCGACACGTGGTATCTGACGACGTCGTGCAGACCTTTTTCGTAGTACGTCCGAGGATCGGTTCCGTTGGGCAGCTGGCACCATTCGGTGATCAGCGGCGCCGAGGACAACCGTTGCTTGATCGCGGCGACGACCGCATCGTTGGACCGCACGTATTGAGAGTCGTTGGACTCGACCCACGTCGGCAACGGCGAATACACCCCGAGGCAATCGGCACGGATACCCACCGGCGCGGACAGTTTTTTCGTGACATCGTCGGCGAGCAGTTGGCGCACGATCTCCGGGTTGTCCGGCGCAGTCACCAATTGCGTATGGGGAAAGGCGCTGACATTCGCTGCGACCAGCTCCCGAACGGACGCGGTGGTGATGCTCTGGTCACGAAACTGGCTGTAATACCCCAGCTTTGCGACGCTATCGTCCGGCGCCGGGCCCGGGGCGCCCAGCGTGTCGCGCAAATACCATATGTGGTTCTCGCTGAAATCCCCGTAGCCGGAGAACTCGAACACGCTGAGCCGCTCATCGCGGTCATACCGACGACCGAGCGCAGCAAGCAGCTGCTCGAATGCGTGCAGGTAATTGGGGTCGTTCCAGTTCGGCACCACCTGCGTCACACCGGCTGCGGGCCCGGTCGGTGGATTGGGATAGTTGGTGATGGCACCGGGAGTGGCGCGCACCCAGTCCGGAACCCCAATGTTCGTGTTGTTCGGGTAGGAATCGTCGCAGCAGGAGCTGTAGGCGAAGACGCGAAGTGTCAGCCGCATGTTGCGGTCGGCCAGTTTCGCCAGCGCATCGTCGATCGCACTGAAGTCGAACTTGCGATCGTCAGGAGCGTCGGGTGGCAACGTGCGCGGGTCGGCCGGCTGTATTTGCCGCCATGAGATACGCAGGTGGGCATCGTAGGACGCCGGCCACGGCTGATATCGCTGCTGTGCGGGATCGCCTTGTGGGAAAAGGGGTTGCAGGAGATCTTCGTACTGGCCGCGCAGCGGGTTGGGAATCTCCAGCGTGTTCGACGGTATGACCGGACTGACCATCGCGGTCAGCGGACTGGTCGGCTTCTGACCGCCACATCCGTTGAGTACCAACATTGCGAACACGGCAACGGCAAGTGCTTTCTTGCTAATTTTGCGGACCATTCTCTTCTTCAGTTAGATCGTGCCGAGTGACAACGACTCACGATCAGCGAGGAATGGCATCGGCATCCAGGGCGCTGACAGTAACGCCTCCATCGGATCTCCGGGTACGGGTTTCGATAACAAGAACCCTTGCGCCCGGTGACATCCATGCTGCATCAAAGTCAGTGCGGCAGCCGGTGTCTCAACGCCCTCGGCGACGACTTGCAGACCGAACGCCTCGGCGAGCCCGATGATGGCACGAACGATGGCCAGGTCGCCGGCGTCCGACCCCAGGTCGCGCACGAATCCGGCGTCGATCTTCAGCATGTCGACCGGCAGCGACTTCAGGTGTGACAGCACCGCATAGCCGGTACCGAAGTCGTCGATGGCCAGCTGCACCCCGACCTCTTTGAGCTCCGCGAGTGTCTCGCAAGTGGTTTCGAGGTCGTGCACGACGGCGCGCTCGGTGATTTCCAGACACACCGACGCGGCATCGATGCCGAACTCTTCGATCGTGTCGGCGACGCTGCGAACGAAGCCGCGGGTGATCAGTTGGACGGGTGAGACATTGATGCGCAGGACGGCGCCCAACCCCACGCCGTTGGCGCGCCACCGGCTGAATTCGGCGCAGGCGGTGCGCATTACCCAGTGGCCCAATTCGCCGGCCAGGTTGGTCGACTCGGCTACCCCGATGAACGAGTCCGGCAGCAGCAGTCCCCAGATCGGATGCCGCCAGCGAACCAGCGCCTCGGCCGCCACCACCGCGCCGGTCCACAAGTCGACCTCGGGCAGATAGTGCAGCAGCAGCGCCTCGCTGCCGATGTCGCCTTGGAGATGGAGCTCAATGTCGTTGCGGAACGCGCTTTTCAGCGACATGTCGTCGGTGAACACCGCGACCTGGTTGCCGCCGGCGCGCTTGGCGGTCAGCACGGCCTCGTCGGCACGACGCAGCAGAGCGGTGCAGTTGTCGCGCTCCGGCATGCCGACCGCGAGCCCGATGCTGACGGTGCGGCTGATCATGTGGCCGCCGATGGCCAGTCGCTCGCACAGCATGGTCGACAAATGGCGGCCGAACGACTCCGCGGTCTCCGGCGACATCGACCGGTCGGGCACGACGACGAACTCGTCACCGCCGAGCCGGGCGATCATGGCTTGGCTTCCGGCACAGGCCTGAATGCGTTGCGCGAAGACCCGGATGAACCAGTCGCCCGCGGTATGGCCCAGATAGTCATTGATCGGCTTCAACCGGTCGAGGTCGAGATACAGCACTGCGACCGGCCCCGGCTTTCCTGCGGCGAGCCGCTCGGACAAGTGCGCGACCAGCGCGCGGCGATTGTACAGGCCGGTCAGATCGTCGTGCTCGGCCAGATAACGAAGCTTCTCCTCGGCCGCAATGCGCGCTTGCAGCTGCGCGAACAGCGCCGCGACCGCCTCGAGAGCGTTGATCTCGGCTTGCTTCCACTTGCGGGCGCCGAACTTGACGAATCCGAGCACGCCGGTCGTCACCTCGCCCGAGACCAGCGGTGCGGCTGCCACCGAAGGAGCGGTGGGCGCCTTGGGTCGCCCCAGCCACCGCCACCATGAACGGCGGGGCTGGCCCGGCGATATCACCATTGGTTTGCGGCCCTGCTCGCATTGAGTCAGCAGCGCGTCGGAGCCGGTGTAGTGGCCAACGGCCGTCGGATCCGCATCCGGGACCTCGATTCGCGGTGGCCACTCCGCAACCAGCACCGAGGCGCGGGAAAGCTCGTCGCGGTGCCGCAAGAAACTGGCGTCGACATCGAATTGCTCGACCAGCTGCGCGAGAACCTTTTGACTCACCTCGGTCGCCGTGGACGCCGTGGCTTCCATCAGCTGAGCCGCAACGGAGGTGACGACCAGGTCCAGGCTGCTGCGTGGCACGGGCTCCTCCGATACGGGGCACATGTCCCAGCTGGGCGCCTAGCCCAATCAGGCTTGTCTTCGTGGTGTTTTGGCCGGTGACAGGCCGCGAGTTGGCGTTAGCGCAGGATATCACGCACCGGCTGGCCAGGGCCGGATGTCGACGCGATCGCAACGCACCCGGGACCTGAGTCCCGCAAACCTTCGCGCCCGGGTGCGTCAACTACGCTAAGTGCTCTTGACGCGCACTATCAGCGACCCGCTGCACCCGGCTCTGCCGGGCTTGCGATCGCCAGGAAGCACACTGCTGGAGGCACCGAAAATGCCGGTCGCACGCTCGGCCAGACATTGGCTCGCCCCGGCGGCGAAGGCTGTCGCACCGCGCTTGTTCTGGCGGCGGAAATACCGCATCCTGCAACGTCTGGGCCAAACCCGCCCGGACGTGCAACAGGTTGCGTCGCTGTGCGATCCCAACCGCGTCTCCCTGGACATCGGGGCCGACGTCGGCGAATTCACGATCGCGATGCTCGCGTCGTCGCGATCGGTGATCGCGTTCGAACCACGGCCGGCCCAGGCCCACGATTTGGCGTCGATGTTCGACGCGGTCGGCGTCCCGGTCAGAGTGGAATCGGTGGCGCTGTCGGACAAGCCCGGTGTGACGACCATGCGAGTGGTGGAGTCGGAGCCGGGCCGCAGCACGATCGACACCGACAACGTCCTGCGCGACGTCGACGGCGGTGCCGTCCAGAGCATCGACGTGCCGGTCAAGCGCCTCGACGATCTGAACCTGGACTGCGTCGGCCTGATCAAGGTCGACGTGGAGGGCCACGAACTGGCCGTGTTGCTCGGCGCCACAGACACACTCACGCGCAACCAACCAGTGCTGGTGGTGGAGGCCGAAGAACGCCATCACCCCCATGCCGTCACCGACATCACCGATTTGCTGGCCGGGCTCGGCTACGCCGGCTACTTCGAACTCGATGACACTCGGCGACCGATAGCGGAATTCGACCCGGCCCAACATCAGAACCCGGCCGACATAGACAGCACCGAAGGCGGCGTCTACGTCAACAATTTCGCTTTCTTCCCCAAGGGCGGTTGAGCGCCGGCCCGGCCTCGGAGTGATTCAGCTCACATTCCGCGGGCGAACTGTCACGCCTGGCCGTCCCGCGGTGTCTCCAGGGCACAAGTCCCACAAGAAAAGGAGACAGCAATGACCGAGAACACCCACGTCGTCATCGTCGGCGGTGGATACGCCGGCACCCTGGCGGCCAATCGCCTGCGGCAGCGGCCGGACATCGACATCACCCTGGTGAATCCCCGTCCGGTCTTCGTCGAGCGAATCCGGTTGCACCAGCTGGTGGCCGACACCGGCGCCGCGACCGCCGATTACGGCACGCTGCTGGGTGAGGGAATCCAGTTGGTCGTCGACGCCGTCGAGCGCATCGACGCCGGCGCCCGGCGCCTGCTGCTGACCTCCGGCACCGCGCTGGATTACGACTACCTGATCTATGCCGTCGGCAGCACGGGCGCATTGCCCGCAACGGCCGGTGCCGCCGAATTCGCCCATTCGATCGCCGACCTGGAGAGCGCGCAGCGGCTGCGCTACGCGCTCGCCGACCTGCCGTTGAGCGCACCCATCACCGTGGTCGGCGGCGGGTTGACGGGCATCGAAATGGCGTCCGAGCTTGCCGAGCAGGGCCGCCCGGTGACCCTGGTGTGCGGCGGCACGCTCGGGACGTCACTGAGCAAGCGGGGCCGGCGTTCGGTGGCGAAGCAACTGCGCGCACTCGACGTCGAGATCCTGGAATCCGTCGCCGCGAGCGAGGTCCGCTGGGACAGCGTGGTGCTCAGCGACGGCGCGGTGTTGCCCAGCGCGGCGACCGTGTGGACGGCCGGGTTCGCCGTGCCGGATCTGTCCGCCCGCAGCGGGCTGCGCACCGACGGCGTGGGCCGACTGCTCACCGACGAGACGCTCACCAGCATCGACGACGACCGCATCGTCGCCGCGGGTGACGCCGCGGCGCCGTCGGGCCAGCCGTTGCGGATGAGCTGCCACGCCGCCGAGCCGTTGGGCGCCCAGGCCGCCAACACCGTGCTCGCCCGGATCGCCGGAGACACTCCCGCGGCGCTCAACCAGGCGTTCGTCGGGCAGTGCATCAGCATCGGCCGCGCGCACGGCACGCTGCAGTTCTCGCACACCGACGACAGCCCGGTGAACTTGGCGCTGGGTGGTCGAACCACCGCCGCCATCAAGGAAAAGATCTGCACGGGAACCATGTGGGTCATTCGGCGCGAGGCCGCGAAACCCGGCTCGTACTTCTGGCTCAAGGGCGGCAGCCGGCCGGCCCAAACGGCCGACGAGCAGGTCGCCATCAAATGATCGCGACCGGTGAGCACGCGGAGCGGTTCACCCTGCTGCGCCCATTGCTGTTCACCATCGCCTACGAAATCCTCGGCTCCGCGACCGAGTCGGACGACGTGTTGCAGGACAGCTATCTGCGGTGGGCCGACGTCGACCTGTCGACGGTGCACGCCACCAAGTCGTACTTGGCCCAGCTGGTCACCCGCCAGGCGCTGAACACGTTGCGGGCCGGCGCCCGGCGCCGTGAGGAGTACGTCGGGCCCTGGCTGCCCGAGCCGCTGCTGCTCGACGACCAGGACCCGGCAACCGATGTCGTTCTGGCGGAATCGGTTTCGATGGCAATGCTGGTCCTGCTGGAAACGCTGAGCCCCGACGAACGTGCGGTGTTCGTGCTGCGCGAGGTGTTCGGTTTCGACTACGGCGAGATCGCCGACGCGGTGGGCAAACCGGCGCCGACGGTTCGCCAGGTCGCGCACCGGGCACGCGAACACGTGCGGGCGCGCCGTAAGCGTTTCCACAGCGGGGACCCGCAGCGCAACGCCGCGATCACCGCGCAGTTCCTGGCCACCGCGGCCAGCGGCGACGTAGATGCGCTGATGGCGATGCTCGCTCCGGACGCCACCTGGATGGCCGACAGTGGCGACAAGGCGTCGGCGGCACGGCGGCCCGTGGTCGGCGCCGACAAGGTGGCCAGGGCCATCACCGGGCTGGTGCGCAAGGCCGGAACCGGAATGCGCATCGAGCTGGTTACCTGCAACAGTGCCCCGGCGGTGTTGTTCTACCTCGACGACGAGCTGGCGATGGTGGTCACCCTCGAGATCGCCGGCGACAAGATCACCAACTTCTACGTGATGCGAAACCCCGACAAGCTGGCCGCCCTGGCGACCGCCCGTGACATCAGCCGCGGCTGAGCGGCAGAGGCATGGGGTGCGAAAATTCGCCCTTCTGTCAAGCTAGGGCAGTGCGAATTGACCGGCTCGGCAACCTCGGCGAGGCACACCGTGTGCTGCGCGCGATCGGTGATGCCGCCAGCCGGCTCGATCTGCCACCGCCCGCGGCGCTGACCGGCGAATGGTTCGGTGCGCTGGCGGTCATCGCGCCGAGTCTGGCGGTGCTGCCGGTCGACGTCGGCGACGCCTTCGAGGTCGAGCTCGGCTCCCCGCAGTCCCCCGCGGTGGGCGGTGGCTGGTTCGGCTACCTGTCCTACCCCGATTCCGGCGCCGACGGGCAGCCGCACCGGATCCCGGAGGCCGCCGGTGGCTGGACCGACTGCGTGCTGCGCCGCGATCGAGACGGACAGTGGTGGTACGAAAGCCTCTCCGGTGCGCCGATGCCCGAGTGGCTGACCGCCGCGGTGGCCGCGACCCCGGGCCCGACCCGCGATTGCCGGATCGCCTGGGGCGTGGCTGACCGGGAGGCGCACCGCGGCGCGGTGCTGGCCTGCCTGGAGGCGATTCGCGCGGGCGAGGTGTACCAAGCGTGCGTGTGCACCCGGTTTACCGGGACGGTCACCGGGACCTCGCTGGACTTCTTCGTCGACGGCGTCGCGCGCACGTCACCGGCCCGCGCGGCCTATGTCGCCGGTCCGTGGGGTGCGGTCGCATCGCTGTCTCCCGAACTGTTCCTGTGCCGCCACGGTGACCTCGTGGTGTCGAGCCCGATCAAGGGGACCCTGCCCCTGGACGCCTGGCCGTCGGCGCTGCGCGCCTCACCAAAAGAGGTGGCCGAGAACATCATGATCGTGGACCTGGTGCGCAATGACCTGGGCCGGGTGGCGGTCACCGGCACGGTCAAGGTGCCCGAGCTGCTGGTCGTGCGACGCGCCCCGGGCGTGTGGCACTTGGTATCGACGGTGTCGGCGCAGGTCCCCGTCGAGCTATCCACGTCGGCGCTGCTGGACGCCGCCTTCCCGCCGGCCTCGGTCACCGGAACCCCCAAACATCGTGCCCGCCAACTGATTTCGGAATTGGAGCCGCATCATCGCGGAGTCTATTGCGGCACAGTCGGTTTGGCATCACCGATTGCCGGATGCGAGCTCAATGTCGCGATCCGCACCGTCGAGTTCGACGCCGCGGGGACCGCCGTGCTGGGCGTCGGCGGCGGGATCACCGCGGATTCCGTCCCTGACGCCGAATGGCAGGAATGCCTGCACAAGGCCGCTCCCGTCGTCGGGCTGCCGAGTGCCGCGGCGGCAGCTTCGGTCGGTTAGTCCTCGCGGCGCGACTGCAGGACCGCGTCGTACAGCTGGCGCGAGCGCACTCCGGGATGAGCCGCGGCCACCTGTGTGCAGGCGTCCTTGACGCGCACCCCCTCGGCGACGAGCTCGTGGACTCGTGCCATCAGGGACGGGATGTCGGCGGGCGCGCTCGCGCCGGCCAGCACCACCGTGACTTCGCCGAGCACGCCGTCGGCCGCCCATGCGGCCAGCTCCTCGAGTGACCCGCGCACCACTTCCTCGTGCACCTTGGTCAGCTCCCGGCAGATCACCGCGGGGCGCGCGCCGCCGAGCTGCTCGACGGCGTCGAGCAGGCATGCCGCCAGCCGACGCGGCGACTCGAAGAACACGCAGGTGCGCCGCTCGTCGGCCAGCGAGGCCAGCCACGTTTTGCGCGCCCCACTCTTGCGCGGGGCGAAACCCTCGAAGCAGAACTTCTCCCCGGGCAAACCGGACACCGCCAGCGCCGTGGTCACCGCGGACGGTCCGGGCAGACACGTCACCGCAACCCCGGCTTGGACACACGCCACGACCATCCGGTAACCGGGGTCGCTGATCAGCGGCATGCCGGCGTCGCTGACCAACAGCACCGTCGCACCGCCTTTGATCTCGTCGACCAGCGCCGGCACCCGCGCGGCCTCGACTTGATCGAACATGCTGACCACCCGGCCGGTGATAGCAACGTCGAGGGCTTTCGCCAGAGTTCGTACCCGCCGGGTGTCCTCGGCCGCCACCACGTCGGCATCGCCCAGCGCCTTGATCAGCCGCGGCGAGGCATCCGACGGCTGGCCCAGCGGGGTCGCACCGAGCAACAGGCGACCGTAGGTCATGACGGACAGCCTACGATCGACACCGATGTCCGCCCCGCCCAGCGAAGCCTCCTTGAACGTGGATAGTGCCGTTCCGGAGCGCGTCGTCCCCGTCGTCAGCCCGGGACGGTTGATTCCGGTCAGGGATTTCGGGCCGGTCGACGACATCCGCGGCTGGGTGATCACCGGCATCATCACCCTGCTGGCGGCGGTGACCCGGTTCGTCAACCTGGGCTCGCCGACCGATGCCGGCACCCCCATCTTCGACGAGAAGCATTACGCGCCGCAGGCTTGGCAGGCGCTGCACAACCATGGGGTGGAGGACAACCCCGGGTTCGGTCTGGTGGTCCACCCGCCGGTCGGCAAGCAACTGATCGCGCTCGGCGAGGCGATCTTCGGCTACGACGGGGTGGGCTGGCGGTTCACCGGCGCGCTGCTCGGCGTGGTGATGGTGCTGCTGGTGATGCGGATCGTGCGACGGATCAGCCGCTCGACGCTGGTGGGTGCGATCGCCGGTGTGCTGTGCATCTGCGACGGCGTCAGCTTCGTCGCTTCGCGCACGGCGTTGCTCGACGGCTTACTCACCTTCTTCGTGGTGGCGGCGTTCGGTGCGCTGATCGTCGACCGTGACGAGGTTCGGCGCCGAATGCATGTCGCGCTACTGGAAGGCCGCAGTGCGCAAACCACGTGGGGTCCGCGGCTGGGTGTGCGCTGGTGGCGCTTCGGCGCCGGGGTGCTGCTCGGATTGGCTTGCGGCACAAAGTGGTCCGGCCTGTACTTCGTGGTGTTCTTCGGGGCGATGTCGCTGGCGTTCGACGTGGCCGCTCGGCGGCAGTACCAAGTGACGAGGCCCTGGGTCGGAACGTTGCGGCGTGACTTGCTCCCCACCGGATACGCGCTGGGTCTGATCCCGATCGCGGTGTACCTGGCCAGCTATGCGCCCTGGTTTGCATCCGAGACCGCGATCGACCGCCACGAGGTGGGCCAGACGATCGGCCCGCACAGCGATGTCCCGCTGCCTGATGCCCTGCGCTCGCTGTGGCACTACAGCGCGAAGGCTCTGCAATTCCATGCGGGTCTGACCAACTCCGCGGGCAACTACCATCCGTGGGAATCCAAACCGTGGAGCTGGCCGATGTCGTTGCGGCCGGTGCTCTACGCCATCGATCAGCAGAACGTCGGCGGGTGCGGCGCGCAATCATGCGTCAAGGCCGAGATGCTGGTCGGCACGCCCGCGCTGTGGTGGCTGGCGGTGCCGGTCCTGCTCTACGCCCTCTGGCGATCGGCCATCCGTCGAGACTGGCGCTACGCCGTGGTCCTGGTCGGCTACTGCGCCGGCTGGCTGCCGTGGTTCGCCGACATCGACCGGCAGATGTACTTCTTCTACGCGGCGACGATGGCGCCGTTCCTGGTGATGGCGATCGCATTGATCTGCGGCGACATTCTCTATCGCCCGGGCCAGACCCCGGAACGCCGGACGCTGGGACTCATCATCGTGAGCTTTTACGTCGCTCTGGTGGTGACCAACTTCGCCTGGCTGTTCCCGGTACTCACCGGCCTGCCCATCTCACAGCAGACCTGGGACATGGAGATCTGGCTGCCCAGCTGGCGCTGATTGCACCTGCCGACGTCGGTGAGCTGTCCGGCGTGGCTTCCCATGCCGCCGCGAGACTGCAACCAACGACGGCTCTACTCGCGAAACGCGTTGCTAGTGACAGTTTCGCGGCAATTTTAAAGCGCGTCGCGGGCGACCGGGCAGGACATGCACCGCGGACCGCCACGGCCGGTGCCCAATTCGGACCCCGCGATGGTCAAGACTTCGATGCCGGCGTCCTGCAGGCGCGCGTTGGTCTGCACGTTGCGCTCGTAGGCGACGACGACACCGGGCGCCAACGCCAGCGTGTTGTTGCCGTCGTCCCACTGTTCGCGTTCGGCGATGACGGGATCGAGACCGGTGTCGATGACGCGCAGCTTGTCGATCCCCATCGCCTTGGCTGCCGCCTCCAAGAACGGGGCTTCATCGCTGATGCTCACACCGTCTTGAGTGCGCTGGATCGTAAAGGCCGAAAGCTTGTCGACGATGTTGGCGTACATCACCACCGTGTCGGTGTCGACCATCGTGCACACGGTGTCCAGGTGCATCTGCGCGCGCCGCTGCGCGATCGGCACGGCCAGCACCGTCTGCGCCAGGTCGTCGTCAAAAAGGCTGCGCGCCAACGCTTCCGCACCGGCAGGGGTGGTTCGCTCACCCACTCCGACCGCGACCACGCCGGGGGAAAGCAACAGCACGTCGCCGCCCTCGACGGGAGCCGTGCGTGATTCGTAGGCACGCCGCACCCCGGTGAACCGCGGGTGATGAGCGTAGATGAGGTCGGTCAACGACGCCTCGCGAATCCTGGCCCGCAGCGCCAGCGACGGGATCACCACCCGCGGGCCGATCCATATCGACGAGTCCCGGGTGAACACCAGATTCGGCAACGGCTCGATGGCGAAATCTGCGCCGTGGTGCATACGAAGCACCAGCGACACGTCGGTGCGGGCATCGGGCGGCAACTCGTTGAACGTCATGCCGGCCATCAGCACATGCGCCAGCTTGGCCGGGTCCAGGCCACGCAGGTATGCCGAAAGCTCTTGCGCCAGAGGCACTCCAAGCCGGCGCGCGTCGACGGCGGCGGCAACGCCTTGCATCCGGGCCGCCCCGCTGTGGGTGAGCGCCTCGGTCAGCAACTCGGACAGCAGCAGCACCTCTACCCCGCGCGAACGCAGCAGCCCGGCGAACTGGTCATGCTCTTCCTGCGCGCCGTCGACCCACGGCAGCCCGTCGAAAAGCAGCTGGTCATTGTTGCCCGGGTTGAGTCGCCGCAGCTCGGCTCCGGGACGGTGCAGGATCGCGATCCGTAGCGTGCCCACCTCGGAATTGGTGCTCAGCTCAATAACACCCACGGTTAAACCGTAGCCGCGCCGACCGTGGTCGTCGCGTCACACCCGAGGCGTCCTGGTGGCCCGGCGCGTCCCGATCGATCGAACGGATGTGCGATAGACTTTGCTCCGTGGGGACCGCGGTACAGGGCTCGCTGTTCGAGCACACGCAGCGCCGGCACCTCGGTGACGGTGCCTTTATCGAGATTCGCGCCGGTTGGCTCGGCGACGACCCCTCCGGTGCGCACGACCTGCTCGACGCGCTGTTGTCGACGGTGCCGTGGCGGGCCGAGCGCCGCCAGATGTACGACCGGGTGGTCGATGTGCCGCGGCTGGTGAGCTTTCACGACCTGACCGTCGAGGACCCGCCGCACCCGCTGCTGGGGCGGCTGCGGCGGCGGCTCAACGACATCTATGCGGGCGAGCTCGGCGAGCCCTTCACCACGATCGGGTTGTGCTGTTATCGCGACGGCTCCGACAGCGTCGCCTGGCACGGCGACACGATTGGCCGCAGCAGCGCCGAGGACACCATGGTGGCGATCGTCAGCCTCGGCGCCACCCGAACGTTCGCGATGAGGCGGCGCGGCGGCGGACCGTCGTTGCGGCTGCCGCAGTCGCACGGGGACCTGCTGGTGATGGGCGGATCGTGCCAGCGCACCTGGGAACACGCGGTCCCCAAGACGTTGTCGCGGACCGGCCCTCGCGTCAGCATTCAGTTCCGGCCGCGCGACGTGCGCTAGTGGCTCAGGTCCGGATTGCGGCCACCGCTTTGACGAGCAAGTCGCGGGCACGTTGGGTGTCGACCTTGGCGACCGGCTGGTCGGGCACGACGAGCGGATTGGCAATCACGATCACCTGGTAGTCGCCGAACTGTGCCGAGTAGTCGTAGAGCTCGCCGGTGCGGGAGCCGCCGGGCAGGATCGCCTGCAGGACGCGGTGCACGCCCAGCGTGTGTGTCCCGTCGATGTGCGGCGCGTCGACGACCTCGAGCCCGCCGCGCACCTGGGCCCCGGCGAACGCGACCTTGTTGCAGTCCTTCCCGGGGTTGTTTTCCGGCAGCGACTTGGAGGTCTCCAGCGCGATGACGACGTACCGGTCGCCGTTACCCTCGGCGGACACCGCGGCCATGTTGCCCTTCACGTCCGGTGGCATGTCGGGCCCAGACGCCAATTTCGCACAGTTCGCCGGATCGAAGGTCAGCCCCTCGGGCAGCTTGCGAGCGGACAGCAGCTTGGGATCGACCGCCCGTTCCGAGACGTCGGTGACTTTGAACTCTGGCCCGAAGCTCGACTTCACCCCGACGACCTTGGCGATGTCGGCACTCGCCGCGGCGGTATTGGCATTTGACGAGCAGCCGGCGAGCACGCACACCGCTGCGATCGCGCACACCAGCTTGGACACCGTGGCTAATCTACCCATAGCCAGACGTTCAGCTGCGCAACGTGGACACCGTTTTGACCAACAGATCGGCGGCGAATTGCGCCAGCAGTGTCGGCTGCGCGGAACCCGGATCGGTGGCCAGTGTGGTGAAGGCGTAGTAGCTGCCCAGGTAGGCGATGAATGTGTATGCCCGCGAATCGATTTCGGTGCCTGACTCGACGGCCGATTTGATGTCGACGACCATCCCGATGGTTTCCGCATCGTCGATATGCGGCGCGTCGGTGAGCCGGACAGTGGCCGTGGTGTGCTGGGCGGTCATCGTCCACTGGCTACATGCGTCGACGGCGTTGCCGTCCAGGTCCACCGGGTCTGGCAAAGCCACCACCACGACGTTGATGATGCCGCCCGGACCCGAGGCGGACAGGCCCTGCGCCGATTGGTCGCGTCGGTTGCCGGGATCGGCGAGTGCGGCGCAGAGCGCGGGCTTGGACGTCACGTCGGCGTCAAGACCCCAGATCACCCGGGGCGAGGCCCCGCTGGGGATGCCACTGGTGGCCTCGTAGTTGGGCGGCAGGTCACGAACAACTCGCTTGATATTGGCCGGGTTTACGGCGGTGCCATGCGCCGACGGCGACGGTGTGGCCGACGGTCGGTGCGCCGGTGAATGTGCACTGCAGGCGGTCATCAGCAGGGCGAGCAGGACGGGCAACACCGGGCCAATCCAGAACCGCCGCATGCCCGTTGATATCACGAGACACCCGGTCAGCCCAGCGCCTCGATCACCTGCCGGGCAACGCGCTTGATCTGGTCGGCCATGTCACGTCCGATCGGCAGGTCGCGCCGGCGCGGCACATCGATGACGGTGGTGATGACCCCGATGTCGTCGCGCTTCCACACCGCGCCGTAGCGGTCCATGATCGTGCGCATCGGAAGGTTGTCGGAAAGCATTCGGGCGGAGAATCTTTCGATTCCGTCGATCTCGGCGGCGATCGACAGCGCGCCGATCAGAAAGCTCCCGACCCCCCGGCCCTGGTAGGCGTCGGCAACGGTGAACGCGATCTCGGCGACCGTGGGATCGCTTTCGTCGCGGACAAAACGCGCGTCGGCCACCGGGTCGCTGCCGTCGGTCACCACCCACACGAAGTGGTCGACGTAGTCGACCTCGGACAGGTAGTGCATCAATGCCACCGACGGCATCCGAGCCGTCATGAACCGCCGATAGAGCGTCTCGCTGGAGAATTGGATATGGCCGTGCACGGTCCGCACGTCGTCGCCGGGCAGCACCGGGCGCAGCAGCAGGTGGGTGCCGTCGCGCATCCGTATCGGGATGGGCGTGACGAAGGCGGCAAGACGCTGGCGCACCATCCGTAGCAGCCGGGGCATGATTCCGGGAATGTGCACCAGTCGGGTGAACGCGTCGCTGTCACCGATCCACCCGGTCAACGGTTCGGTCGTGGTGACAGTCGCGATCCGGGGACTGTCGCGTAGCAGGGCGATCTCTCCGATGATCGTGCCGGCCGACGTCTCTCCGATGTACACCGCGCCGTCGGCACCGACATGTTTGACCTCGGCGGTGCCCGACGAGATGAGAAGAAACGACACGGCCTGCTCGCCCTGCTGCATCAGAACCTGACCCGCCGCGGCGCGCAGCGGCTGGACACAGGCCGCCAATGGCTCCAAGTCTTCGACGGCGCATCCCTCGAAGATGTCCATCGCGGCGAGTTCTTCCGCCCGCGCACCGATCAATTCGGCCACGGCATCCCACGGATCCGCGAGTTTCGGCACGGGACTCGCGGTGCCCGCACAGCCATGAACTCGCCGCCCTGCTCTCGTCCCACCCGCGACAGGCGCACAGTCCATATTGCGGTCTGACTTCGCCTAGGTTATGGCGTCCGCTGCTGACGCGGCAATAACTGGCGGGGCGACGAGATTTGAGAAGCGTCCCCGACGTCGAGTCAGGTCTGGATGGCGACAAGCGATTTTATTAACCCGGCGAATCGTTCGTACCAGATCACCGACGACGGGAAGTATCGCCGCATCTGCGAAATACCGAGCAGATCAATCTCGTCAACCTGATCCTGCGCCTCTGCGCGAGTATGCGTCCGGATATGTCCACGGTTCCAGCGCAGCGATATTTGTACCCGCGCCTCGTAGGGCAACCATTGCAAACCGGGGAAGAGCCAGTGCGGCTCAATCGGAAAATGCCGGTAGGGCGTTTGCACCCAATGGCGATCGGCGAGCGAGTGAATGTTGTCGACCAATCGTTGACGCCTGACATGACCGCCGACATGCTCGAGTACTGAATTAGAGAAGACAAGGTCAAAGTGATCGCGCGCAACCGAATTCGGCAAGTCGCAGGCATCCCCTTGGATTGCGGTGATCTGAGGACTCAACGACTCCAGCGGTTCTAGGTTGACGGTGGTGAGTGCCTTCGGCCGTATGAGAGCGAGTTGCCAGGACTCCGGCGTCCCCCCGAGGTCCAGCACTCTCATTTCCGAGAACGACGGGAAAGCCTCGATCAGATGTTGCCATCGTCGAGCGCGGGCACGTCCAGACACCGACCGCTCCGAGTTAACGTCCGTCGCAACGTCCCGCAACCAGTTCGACATTTACCATCCAATCCTTGCCGTCGGGATCGTGATTCGCTCGTCGGCCGTCGCGAGCCTAACAGGCTAACCAGCAGGTTTGCCCTTTTTGGGCCGACTGCGGGCCCTTACGCGTAGGGGTTTGCCGGGGTCGCGACGGGCGTGACCGAGATGGCCCGCAGCGTCGGGATCGGGGGCGTATGGGGTTGCCGCTCGGCGGGAGTCACGACGCCCTCCACTCGCAGCCAGGTGTTGTCGGGGAATGCGAAGGTGCTGGCGCCGTCACGGTCGCGCAGATGGATGCGGGCCAGTTGGGCGTCGGCGGCACAGCAGATGATGACGATGCGGGCCAGGTCGACGCCGCCGGGTTCGTTGAGGATGAAACCGGTGACAGATATCAGCCGGTTGGTCAGTGATCCCGTGCTGTCGTTGGCCGCCCGCATCACCACGTCCGGCAGCGATACCTCCGGAGACCGACCCGGCGGCAACGGCGGAAATGCCTGGCGCAGAACGTCGTTGGAGACATTCGTCACCGATCCGGTGGCGGCCTGCGGCCGTAGGGCCGGGGGCGTGACAAAGATCAGCACCACGATTGGCGCGGCGAGCAACCACACGATGCCGCCGCGGTGGGAATGCCCGTCGTCCTTGGAATCACGGCCAGCCTTCTCACGGCGGATGTCGGAGGCCATGCCCACCAGCGCGAGCCCGATCAGTAGCGCGGCGGTCAGCACCAGCCACGGCAACAGCGTGGGCTTGACGTAGCGGGTGAACACGCCGGTCGCCACGATCAGCGCGATGCTCAGCCCCACCAGCAGCAGGATCGTGTTCTCGGTTTCGCGCTTCATCGAGGCCCGCCCAGCAGGAGCACGCCGACCGGGGTGGCCACCCCGGTCGCGACGACCAAGGTCGCGGGCGCGAATCGGGTGGTGAACGGCCGGCCGAACAGGCCGGATTGCATCGCCAGTAGCTTGACGTCGACGGCGGGCCCGACCACCAGGAACACCAGCCGCGGAACCAGGGGAACCATCGTCAGGCTGGACGCCACGAATGCGTCGGCCTCCGAGCACACCGCCAGGGTGACCGCCAATGCCGCCATGACGACGACGCCGAGGATCAAGTGCGCGCCCACGTGTTCGAAGATCGACGGCGGCACCAGGACGTGCGCGCCGCAGCAGCGGCGGCTCCCACCACGAGGTAGGCCGCTGCCTGCAGAAAGTCGTGCCGGGCCACTTCGCAGAAGACCAGCCACTTCGATGTCGATCCGGTCGCGGGCTGGTGCGCCGAATGCGGCGGGAGCCGGCGGGTGATCCACTCGGTGCGGCCCCACCGGGACCACGCCCAGCCCATCACCAGGGCGGTCAGCAGCGACGCGGCAACCCTGGCGATCACCATCCTCGGCTGACCCGGGAAGGCGACGGCCGTCGCGACCACCACCACCACCGGATTGATGGCGGGCGCGGCGAGCATGAACGTCAGCGCCGCCGCACCGGCCGCCCCGCCGTCGCCAAAAAGCCGGCGCGCCACCGGCACCGACCCGCACTCACACCCGGGCAGCGCCGCCCCGGCTACCCCGGCAGCAAGGACCGCCGTCGTGGGCCGGCGGGGCAGCCAGCGCGCCAGCCGCTCGGGCGACACGAACACCGCGATCAATCCGCTGACCACCACGCCTAACCCCAGGAAGGGCAGGGCCTGGACGAAGACTCCGCAGAACACGGTGCCCGCGGTGGCCAACGCGGCCGTGTTCGAGACGATGGCGCGCAGCCACGTCCCGGCGATCGCGAACCCCACCAAACCGAAGACCAGGACTTCCATGGAGCCGAAACGCGGTCGACGCTCGGCCCTCATCAATGCACCCGGCCTGAAATCTCATGACAGTTGATGAAAATGATTATCACTGTGACGGGGCGATGCCCGCACCCGGGCCACCGGCGTGGCGGTTCCGTGGATTAGCGTGCATCGCAATGAGCCAGGAACCGGTCGAGTCGACCCGCGGCCTCATGAGCCAGACCGCCGAGCTACGGCACGGTTTTCTCGACGTGTTGGGGGAATCGACGAGCGCGCCGGTTCCCACGGTCGCGCAGCGCGCCATGAATAGCCCGTTCGTCGCGACGGTCTACGAGCGGTTGTGGCGTCCGACCGCCTTCTACGCGGCCAGCGGCCTCACCCACCGTGCCGAACAGCGCCGCGCGGCCTCGGCCCTGCAGCTGTCGACCGCGGGGCGGTTGCTCGACGTTGCGTGTGGCCCCGGCAATTTCACCAGTCCGCTGGCAACAGAACTTCCCGACGGTGGCCTAGCGGTCGGATTCGATATCTCCGAGTCGATGCTGACGCGCGCCGTGGCCGACAACAGTGGGCCCCGAACGTGTTATGTCCGTGGCGATGCCCGGACGTTGCCGTTCCACGACGAAACATTCGACGCTGTCTGCTGTTTCGGTGCGCTCTACCTGATGCCCGAGCCGTTCCGCGTGGCCGCCGAGATGGTGCGGGTGCTGCGGCCTGGCGGCTGGAGCGCGATCCTGACCAGTTATGCCCGCGAAGCGGAGCCGCTGCGGCAGCTGATGACCGCGAGCGCGCGCACTATCGGGCTCACGATGTTCGGCCGACGGGACTTCGTCGATCTGTTCGCGTCGGCCGGGCTCGTCGATATCGAACAACAGACGCAGCGCGCGCTGCAGTTCGTTGTCGCCCGAAAGCGTGGCTGATGCGCTAGGACGCCGCCTTGGCCACGGCGAGGATCCGAACGACCGGAGTGCCCTCTTCGCACTCCAGGACCCACGGTTCACCGCCGTTGACCGGCTCGGAGGTGAGCTTGAACATCACCGGCAAACCCGCTCGCTGCGACATCTGCGTGCACTCGACCTGGAACAACCGGTAGTCGCCGGCCTCGTGAATGGCCAGCGAGAAGCCCGGCTGGACGGATTCGACGGGAACCTTCTGCAGGTAGTAGTTGGTACTCATCCAGCTCACATTAGAGCCGACACCGTATCTAATCCGAAGCCGCCACGCGCTCTTATCAAATGTTCAGCTAAATTTTGGACCCATATCAGCCGCACCTCCGCGCGGCGGCTTGACGGCGCGTCATCGCCTGATCGGGCGCCATCCGCCTGGCCCCCGCGCCGGCCGGGCCACTGGCACGCGTTGCCCTCTTAATGAAGATCATTATCATTAAGAGGGCAATCGCACCGCTCTGATCTGCTTCCGGTAACCGTCCTGTCCGGCTTTCTCGGAGCCGGAAAAACAACGCTGCTCAATCATTGTTCTGGCGAACCGGGAAAGCCTACGGGTCGCGGTGATCGTCAACGACATGAGCGAGGTCAACATCGACGCCGCGTTGATCGCTGGCACGGGCTATCTGGACCGCACCGAAGAGAAGCTGGTCGAGCTGACCAACGGCTGCATTTGCTGCACGTTGCGCGAAGATCTGATCGAGTCGGTGGCCCGCCTGGCATCGACGGACCGTTTCGATTACCTCCTGATCGAGTCGACGGGCATCTCCGAACCGATGCCGGTCGCCGCGAGCTTCAGTTGGGAATTCGAGAACGGATTCAGTCTTGGTAGCGTCGCGAGGCTCGACACCATGGTCACGGTGGTCGATGCACAGACGTTTTTGCGCGAACTTGTGCGCGGCGACGCGTTAGCGACGCGCCACCTAGCCGTTAGCGACGTCGATGTCCGGACCATCACCGATCTGCTGGTCGACCAGGTGGAATTCGCCGACGTCATATTGCTCAACAAAACCGATCTGGTCAGCGCCGAGGCCTGCGCGAGGTAACCGCGTTGCTAGGGCACCTGAATCCGTCGGCGCGCATCGTGCCCACCAACCACGGCCGGGTGCCACTCTCAGAAGTGCTAGGCACGGGCCTGTTCGACCCCGATCTCGCCGCGGAGGCGCCGGGCTGGGATCAGGAGATCAGTGGCGGTCACACACCCGAATCCGAGGAGTACGGCATCAGCAGTGTGACGTTCCGCGCGCGGCGCCCCTTCCACCCGCAGCGTCTGGATGCGGCGCTCGAGCAGTTGCGAGGCTTGTTGCGCAGCAAGGGCTTCTGCTGGATCGCCAGCCGGCCCGACCTCGCGGCGATTTGGTCGCAGGCCGGACCCAACTTGGTGATCGAGCCGGCGCAATACTGGGAGAGCACCGACTTCCCTCCCGGCCAAGAAATCGTGTTCATCGGGGTCAAGCTCGACCGCGACCGGGTGTTGGGCCTGATGGCCTCGGCGCTGCTGACCGACAGTGAGGCGGCCGAAGGCCCGCAGCGATGGGTCACCTATACCGATCCACTTCCACCCTGGAGCGTCGTTCATGCTCATTAGACGGCAGCCGGAGACGACAATGGCCCACATGCACAGCTACCGGCCCGCGGACCACCGGTCCCGACGTGAAATCGATATGGCAATCGGCGTTCTCATGGCCATTCGGCGTTGCTCGCAACAAGAGGCCTCGGAGGCACTGGCGGATGCCACCCGGACCAGCGGGGTCGGGCTAGGCGGAGTTTCGCGTGCGTTGCTCGACGTCATCAGCGGCGATCCCGCGCCATGGGCCGGCGAGGTGATAGCGCACTGGAATGCGCTGCTCGCACTCCCCGGTGACGGGTAGGGCTCAACGCCGCTTGCCGTAGCGGTGGTGGAATTTTTCCACTTGCCCTGCGATATCGACGATTCGGCGGCCCCCGGTCCAAAATGGGTGTGAATCCGAGCTGACCTCGACGACGACAAGTGGATACGTCTGCATGCCCTGCGGCGTCTGCCACTCGATCGTGCGTGAACTTGTGATAGTGGATCGGGTGAGGAACGTCGCGCCCGTGGTCGCATCCTGAAAGACCACGGGGTGGTAGTCGGGGTGGATGTCGGGTTTCATCCGCGGCCTTTCTTTTTGACAATCATTTTCATTAGAGCGATCGATACGGTACCGTCCCCCCCGAGCGTTGTCGACAATCATGTTCAATAACGACCTGTGGCGCAGGTGAGCTGGCAGCGAGACATGTTGCGCCGCAGTCCATCACCTAGACAGGGAATTGACTTTGACTTCCCCGCCGGCGCCACCGATCGTCCGTTCGCGATCTTCGTCTGTACCGCGTGTGCGGCCGAGCGTGACCTGTCGATCGTCGACGAACTACGTCCGACCATCCGACGCTGTCCGCGTGCCGTGCTCGTTTCCGCGGGATGCATGCTCGGGCCGCTGAGCTGCGCCGCTCGGCCGGCGGGATGCGGCGTGATGGCTCTGCTGCAACCGTGCACAGATCACCAGGTGGCTTGCGGGCGGCCCTGGTGGATCGGCCCTATCACCAACGGCGTTGACGCGGCGGCACTTCGGGATTGGGTCGAGCGGGGGCAATGGGAAGACATGCCGCTGCCGGAGCAGCTCTGCAAGCATCAGCTCTGGACTCACAAAGCAAGCCAAAGCAATTGAGAGACCGCCGGTGCGATGCCCGCCGGTCAGCGATATCGTCTCGGTGAAAGTTGTCGAAGCTAATCGATCGGTAGGAGAGGTCACGATGACGAACGCCGTCGGCAGGGTGGCAGGCAAGGTCGCGTTCATCACGGGTGCCGCGCGCGGCCAAGGCCGGGAACACGCCGTCCGCCTTGTCGAGGAAGGCGCCGACATCATCGCCGTGGATATGTGTGGCGACATCGAGGGCGTCAACTACCCGGGAGCGACAGAAGCCGATCTCGACGAAACCGCGGCGCTGGTCGAGAAGTTGGACCGGCGCATCGTGACCGCCAAGGCCGATGTCAGAGACCTCGCCAGCCTTCGCGATGCGCTGCAACAGGGAATCGATGAGTTGGGCCGGCCTGATGTGGTGATTGCCAATGCCGGCATGTGCCGCATATGTCCGACGGCCGCGGCGGATCCATCATCTTGGTGAGCTCCATGTTGGGACTCCGCGGCGGCGGGTACATGGCGCACTACGCCTCGGCAAAGCACGGCGTTGTCGGGTTGATGAACTCACTCGCGAATGAACTTGCACCGCAGTGGATTCGAGTCAATTCGATCCACCCCGACAACGTGCGGACGCCGATGATCGACAACGAGCAGTTCCACCGCACGCTGCGGCCTGACCTACCCGAGCCCACCATGGACGACACGGCCGCGGTGATCGGCCACTTCCATATGCTGCCGGTGCCGGTGATCGAGGCGCGGGCGGTCAGCAATGCCGTGCTGTTTCTCGCGTCCGACGAGGCGCAGTACATCACTGGGGCGGCATTGCCGGTCGATGCGGGGGCTGTCGCAAAGTTCTAACGGGCGACGGCCTCGACGCTGTTCGCCATCAGTCACATGAGTTACACGCGCAGACCGTTAGACGGTTCGCAGATGCGATATCACCCACGTGCCCAGCCTCCTGTTTACTCCCGCAGGCGGAGACCTCATCATCGTGAAGGGCCGTTGTCAGCGCGACTGGCAACATCGCGTACGACCGAAACAGCCCGCCGGATTACCTGAAAGGTAACCCGTAGCACTCGTGTTCTTCGTTGTAGCCGCCTTGCCCGAAGCCGAGGCGGACGAAGCGATGTATTAGCTTTCCCAGCAATGAATTCCCACGAGTACAGTAACTGCGATGGGTGTCGCCGCGTCGAATGAGCGGATGATTGCTGGGGTCGCCGCCGCGTCTGTCTCGCTCGGTGTAGCCCAGTTGGTGGGTATCGCGTTCGGAGCGCGGGCCGATGCGCGTGCTGCGATCGGCTCAGTGATCGTCGACCTGACACCTGGACCCATCAAAGAGTGGGCGATTCAGACTCTGGGCTCGTTGGACAAACTCTTCCTGGCCATTGCCGTGCTCGTCGTGATCGCCACGATCGCGGCGATCACGGGGAGCCTGGAAACCCGGCGCCACCCGATCGGCAGCGCCGTGATCGCCACCGCGGGCGTCCTCGGATGCGCCGCAGTGCTGTCGCGGGCGGGGGCGACAGCCCTCGACACAATCCCCACTGTCGCAGGCACCCTCTGCGGCGTGGCGGCCTTGCGCGTGCTCATCCGTCGGTTCTGGCCTGGCCTGGGAGACCCGGAAGACGGTGGCGATCACGACGAGCCGGATGTCGGCAGGCGCAAGTTGGTCGTGTTCGGATTGCTCGGATTCGGCGTGGTGAGTGGCGTGGCGGGTGCGGTCATCACACGGTTGGCGCATTCGGTGGCCGGTGATCGCAACAGCTTCGCACTTCCCCGGCCACGCATCCCGGCGCCGCCGATACCTGCCGGCGTGCAGCCCAAAGGCATTGTGCTGCCCAGCTTTATCACCCCCAGCGGGGACTTCTACCGGGTGGACACCGCGCTTACTGTTCCCCAACTCAGCCACGGCGACTGGCGGCTGCGCATCCACGGCATGGTGGACCGCGAAGTCACCTACAGCTTCGAGGACCTCGCCGGCTTCGACGTTGTCGAAATGGTAACGACGTTGACCTGCGTCTCGAATCCCGTTGGAGGCGAGCTGATTTCGACAGGTATTTGGGCGGGCTACCGGTTGGCTGATCTGCTAGCGGCCGCTCATGTGCGCACGGGTGCCGATATGGTGCTGTCCACATCGATCGACGGGTTCACCGCCGGCACACCCGTTGAGGCGCTCATCGATGGCCGTGACGCACTGCTGGCGGTCGGCCTCAACGGGCAGCCGCTGCCGATCGAGCACGGCTACCCCGCCCGGCTGGTAGTACCCGGGCTCTACGGATACTTGTCGGCCACCAAGTGGGTCGTCGACCTGGAGCTGACCCGCTTCGACAAAGCTAAGGCGTACTGGTCTCGGATGGGCTGGGCACCGCGAGCGCCCATCAAGACCGAGTCGCGCATCGACGTGCCGAAAGGCGGCCAGAAGGTGTCGATCGGTCCGGTGGAGTTCGGCGGTGTCGCGTGGGCTCAGAATCGCGGTGTGCGCGCGGTGGAGGTCCGTATCGGCGATGGCGAATGGCAGCCCGCCGAACTGGGCGCGAGCTATTCGAACCAGACGTGGCGGTTATGGAGCTATCCCTGGCAAGCGAAAAGCCTCGGGAGACAGACCATCACCGTGCGTGCCACCGACAACAGCGGCGCCGTTCAAACCGCAGATGAGGCTGGGAGCGTCCCCGACGGCGCCACCGGCTGGCACACGGTGGACTTCACCGTGGCGCAGGCCTGAGGCACTATTTCGACGAGAATTTCCGCCAACTGACTACCGCAATCACGATGCCGACCACTGCCGTGATCGGCCCGATGATGGACCATCGGGTCAACGCCGAAGACCTGCGTATGCTCGCCGCCGCTCTGCTGCTCGCCGGCACCGACCCACGCGCAACCAGGTGGCCGCATCCATCGGGATCCTCGCGGCGGTCAATCGACACGTTGATGACGTTGGCATGTTCCCAGTAGACGGGGCCGTCTTGTTTTAGAGTCCTGTTGCCCGTGACCTGGGCGGATAGGACGATGAAGAAATGGCTGGACGGAAGCGGAACTCTGCTGAGGACATCGTTTGCAAGCTGCGGTGTGCTGATGAGCTCACCGCGGCGGGCAAGACCCAAGAGGAGATCGCCGCCGAGCTCGGGGTGTCGGCGGCGACGTTGTACAACTGGCGACGCCAGTACGGCGGGATGGATACCGACGCAGCGAAGGAACTCAAGGGGCTGCGCGAGCAGAACGGCAGGCTCAAACGCCTGCTCGCCGACACCGAGCTGGAGAACGACGCATTGAGGGAGGTGGCGCGGGGAAAATTTTAGACCCGGCTGCCAAGCGCCGCGCCGTGGACATGCTCGTCACAACGATGAACCTGTGGAAACGGTTGGCGTGCAGAGCAGTTGGGCTGCCTCGTTCGACCTACGCCCGCATCCCGATCACGCAGACACCCACCGATCCAGATGGGTCAAGTCCAGGGACGTGGTGTACGAGCTAGTCGTGTGATTCTCCGAGGTTTGGTTCAGGCGGTCAGTGCCGCGGGGGTGTCCTCCTGTTCAGTCGGTGAGTTCTGATCTGCTCGGGATTTGCTGAGGACGTCGAGGCCGAGGTAGCGCCGGGATTCGGCCCATTCGTCGTGTTGTTCGGCCAGCACGGCACCGACGAGGCGGATCAGCGCGTTGCGGTCGGGGAAGATGCCGACGACGTCGGTGCGGCGGCGGATCTCCTTGTTGAGGCGTTCCTGGGGGTTGTTCGACCAGATCTGGCGCCAGATCTGCTTGGGGAAGTTGGTGAACGCCAGCAGATCCGGTCGGGCCGCCTCTCGGTGATCGGCGACCTTGGGGAGCTGGTCCGATAGTGCGTCGGTGATCCGATCATATTGAGCAGCACCCGATTCCGCATCGGGTTGGTCGAACACCGAATGCAACAGGGTACACACCCACGGCCACGAACTCTTGGGAGTCTTCGCCATCAGGTTGGTCGTGTAGTGGGTTCTGCACCGCTGCCAGGTAGCTCCGGGCAGAGTCGCGCCTAGCGCAGCCACCAGCCCGGCGTGCGCGTCGGAGGTGACCAGCCGTACCCCGGACAGGCCCCGGGCCGTCAGCGACCGCCAGAGCGCCAACCACCCGGCGCCGTCCTCAGCGGTGCTGACGTCGATGCCCAGGATTTCGCGGTATCCCTCGGCGTTGACCCCGACCGCGATCAGGGCGTGCACGTTGACCACCCGCCCGGCTTCGCGGACCTTGAGCACCAGGGCGTCGGCGGCGGCGACGAACGTGTACGGGCCGGCGTCCAGCGGCCGGCTCCGGAACGCCTCGACCGCGACGTCGAGCTCCTTGGCCATCACGCTGACTTCAGACTTCGACAAGCTGGTGATGCCCAACGTCTCGACGAGCTTGTCCATCCGCCGGGTAGACACCCCGAGTAGGTAGCAGGTAGCGACCACGGTGGTCAGGGCCCGCTCGGCCCGTTTGCGGCGTTCCAGCAGCCAGTCCGGGAAGTAGCAACCCTGCCGTAGCTTGGGAATCGCCAGATCCAATGATCCTGTGCGGGTACGAATTGGCGATGACGGTAGCCGTTTCGCTGATTGATGCGCTCGCTACTGCGTTCACCGTATCCGGCGCCGCACAGGGCGTCGGCCTCCGCACCCATCAGGGTGTGGATGAACGTCGACAACAGTTCGCGCAGCACGTCGGGGTGGGTGGTGGTGAGTCGTTCGGCCAGCGCGGCAGGCAGGTCGATATTGTGGGCAGTGGTCATCGCGTTGATTCCTTTGCTCGAGTGACTTTGGTCGGTCTGTCGAAGAATCACGCGATGACCTTCAATCATTCGGCTACGACACGCCGGTACCGCTAATCAGGTCCGACTCGTACACCACCTTGATCGACGCAACCTCCAGATGCGGGCCTGAGGGCCACGCTAGGCACCTAGGCACGCGAACACCCGGTGCATGGGTTCCGTCGCGCGTGGGCGCACCTGAGGCACGACCTGGGCGTAGGGGTGAACAAGAAGAAGGTGCACCGGCTGTGGAAGGAAGAGGGGTGTGCAGGTCCGGATCTACCACCCCCGCCGACGCGCCGGCATCAGCTCAACCCCACAGGTGCAAGCCGATGCACCTAAAGTCGTATGGGCGCTTGACTTGCAGTTCGACTCCACCGTCGACGGTAAGGCCATCAAGATCGCCTCGATGATCGACGAGCACACCCGGCTGTCGTTGATGAACATCGTGGAGCGCTCGATCACCGCGCAGAGGTTGACCGAGGAGTTGGACAAGGCGTTCGCGTTAGGGGACGGCCCGCCGTTGGTGTTGCGAATGGACAACGGTCCGGAGTTCATCTCCCATGTGCTGCAACAGTTCTGCGGTGACCGGATCGGCATCTGCTACATCCCACCGGGCACGCCGTGGAACAACCGGCACATCGAATCCTTCAACAACCGACTACGCAAGGAGTGCCTCAACCGCAACCACTGGACGAATCTCCTCGAAGCGCGGGTGGTGATCGAGGACTTCAAAGACGACCACAACCATCGGCACCGGCACTCATCACTGAGCTACCTAACCCCGGCCGAGTACGCTGCCCGATGCACCCACACCCACCAACCAGTGCAGGCTGCGAGATCCACTGATATCAAACACATACGACTCTAAAACGACGTGGTCCGACTATCGGGGACCTGCCAAAGTCGCTGAAAAGGGTCGGGTTGTCCGCGATTTCGTGCCCGATCGCGAAAGCTTTGACGCTTCTGGCAACGATGGAAGGACGAAAAAGCGCTGTCGGACCGCCGAGCATCCACAAGACGCGCAGCAGCTGCTGATCTACCGCCGGATCCGTTTCGATCGCGGTGAAAATGCAGTTCATGTAAGGGTTGGTCAACCGCGCCGCCATCGGCTGACGGCCCGACACATACGGCAGGGCGAGGTCGGACCGCACCGCTGTCCCCCATGCAGTTCGAATACTCTTGGCCGATTCACGGTGAAACCGTTTCTGCACATGGTGGTTACATTTCTGGCGGCGCAGGCAAGCGCGTAGGACCTCAGCTTCGATCGCGGCGATCGTAATGCCCTGACCGTAGATCGGGTTGAAGCTGCAGACCGCATCGCCGACAACCAACAGACCCTCGGGCATCCGGCCAATTTTGTCGTACCGCCGCCATCGGTTAGACGGCACCCGATGCTGTGCCACCTCAGCAAGCGGTTCGCCTGCTCGTACCGCAGTCATCACGTGTCGGGGTGCGATTTCCGCGATGAAGTCAAGAAACTCTGCGCGCTCAACGGGTGGATCCTGCCCACCAAGGAGACCACCGCAAACTAAGTAGGTGTCATGCTCACAGCCGATCATCGCGAACAGCGACGAACGGCATGGCGTCGGAGGGTTCGCCACCATGAATTCGGTCAGTGTGCCACGCGGAATACGGACGGGCAGAGTCGAATAGGCGAGGCGCACATCAACCTGGTCAGTGCGCGGCCGGGGATATCCAAACTTTTCCAGAATCATCGGTGTCCTTGAGCCGCGACCAGTCGCATCGACAACGAGATCTGCGGGCAGCCGCATCTCGCCGTCGGCACCGTGCTTGGCCACCCATACGTCGGTGATGCGGCTGCGTTCGGGATCCGTGGCCAAACTCACGAAGTCGTGCTGCTCAAGCATTTCCACATTTGAGATTGCTCGCACCGCCTGACGGACCCCCCATTCGAGTAGCGGTCGGCTCAGCTGGTAGTTCGTCAACGAAGCAACATCCGGGATAGTGGACTCGCGCGCCATCAAGTGCCCGCCGATCAGCCACCAGAATCTCGACAAGTCACCGTCGTCCCACCTCATCGCGCCATCGGCGACTAACTGATCGAAAAGGTCTGGGAATAGGCGCCCAAGAATCTCCACTGCTTTGCCGAATAGGGCATGCGGATGCTTGCCTTGCGGTACGCCGCGGCGGTTAATCGGCTCATCGGGCAGGCGATCACGCTCGACTACAGTCACCGTTTGGTAGAAATCGGCCAGTGCGCGCGCGGCGAGGAGGCCACCCATGCTCGCACCAAACCAACTGCCCTGTCACGAGATTCGTTCACTTGTGCATGAGATATTGTCAAGACCTGTGGATGAGGTTGTTTCAGGCGACCTCCGTTTCGGTTGATTCGCTGGTTTCGGCGGGTGTGATATCGACGGGGCGTTCGAGCAGTTTGCCTTTGTGGAACACCGCGCCGGCACGGACCAGGGCGACCAAGTGCGGGGCGTTGACGGCCCGCCACCGGGCCTGCGCGGCGTCGATCAGCTTGTAGGCCATCGCAATTCCCGCGGCGCGGGAGCCGGGCCCCTTGGTGACCTTGGTTCGCAACCGCACGGTCGCAAAGGTCGACTCGATGGGGTTGGTGGTGCGCAGGTGGATCCAGTGCTCGGCCGGGTACTTGTAGAACTCCAGCAGCACGTCGGCGTCGTCGACGATCTTGGCGACCGCCTTGGGATACTTGGCACCGTAATCGACCTCGAAGGCCTTGATCGCGATCTGCGCCTTGTCGATGTCCTCGGCGTTGTAGATCTCCTTGATCGCCGCCAACGCAGCTGGGTGCGCTGACTTCGGCAGTGCAGCAAGCACATTGGACTGCTTGTGAAACCAACACCGCTGCTCACGCGTGTTCGGGAAGACCTCGCGGACCGCCTTCCAGAACCCCAACGCACCGTCACCGACAGCCAGCACCGGGGCTGCCATCCCGCGCCGGCGGCAGCTCCGTAGCAGATCGGCCCACGATTCGGTCGATTCCCGGTAGCCGTCGGCCAAGGCGACGAGCTCCTTGCAACCATCGGCGCGCACCCCGATCATCACCAACAAACAGAGCTTCTCCTGCTCGAGACGGACCTTGAGGTGAATGCCGTCGACCCACAGGTAGACGTAGTCCGTGTCCGAGAGGTCACGGACTTGGAAGGCCTTGGCTTCGTCTTGCCACTGGCTGGTGAGCCGGGTGATCGTCGTGGCCGAGAGACCCGCACCCGAGCCCAGGAACTGCTCCAACGCCGGACCGAAGTCACTCGTCGACAGGCCATGCAGATACAGCAGCGGCAGAACCTCGCTCATCTGCGGTGACTTGCGCGCCCACGCTGGCAGGATCGCGGAGGAAAACCTTTGCCGCTCTGCGGTATCGGCATCGACGCGCTTGTCGTTGACGCGCGGCGCGGTCACCGTGACCGCGCCCGACGCGGTCAACACCTCACGCTCCCGGTGGTAGCCGTTGCGGACCACCAGGCGCCGTCCGTTGTCGTCGACCTCTCCGGCATGGGCGTCGATGTAGGCGGCCACTTCGGCCTGCAACGCCGCCGCAAGCATCTGTCGGGCGCCGTCGCGGACGATCTCATCGAGCAACGACCGACCGACACCGTCGTTCTTCTCGTTGGAGCATTCCGCGTCGTGAACTACCGTGAGCATGGGCGTACCTTCCCAACCAGCGCGCCAACGCCGGTCTTGATCAGAGAACCTTGGACTTCAGATCATCCTCGGGAAGGTGCGCCCACTTTCACACCACCTCGCCAAGGCTCATCCACAGGTTCTGATCATTGCTCCTTGTGCATCATTCCTAGTCTGAAGCATGGGATGAGCGGTAGCGAGCTTGACAGACCGAACGAGCCCGCATGTTTTGATACTGAGATGCCGTGTGCCGCAGTGTGATCAAAATTCCCCTCGCCGCGCAACAACCTCCGCTGCCATGCACGGCTCCTCATTTGAGGGCCACTACGTACCGCCGGATCAGGCTCTCGGGCGCCATACGGCAACTAGACTCGCGCGCCATCATCTGCTCCCGTTGTTCACGATACCGCCGGAGGCCTGTTCGAAACACTGTGACAGCATGACAGTTTCAGTCGATCGGCCGCCGTTCTATGAATAGCAAAGTACAAACCGATCTGCGCTCGCAGCGCCTTAAGGGTGCTCGGGGCGGCGCGCGTTCAAACGGGGTTTGCGGGTCCGGAGCATGCTTCCGAAACGACGAGGGCGAAGAGTTCAATACAAAAATGGAATCTGGTCAGACAACCCTAGCAACGACTTCCCCAGGATTTCGTAGCCGATAACCCCGTTAAATCCAGCATGGCGTGCAACAGTTGCGGCATCGCGCCAGTACTGTTGTAGCTTGTTCGTCTCAGCAAAGCTGCCTGCCCCGTGCACGTTTAGACACGTGTTTATGGCATCGATTATCTGCCGCGCGGCATAGCCTGACTGTGCCCTGATGAGAGCCCGGTCGTCATCGCTCAGCTCAGTCTCGTTGAGCACAGCGTCATCTAGTTGGTCGGCAATCTCACAGGCATGCAACCGCGCGGTCCGCAGCTGCAGTGCGGCATCGGCGATCTCGATCTGAACCCCAACCGAATCACATTGGCGCGCAATCGCACTATGCTGCAGCTTCTTTGATCCGGCGCCCTCGATGGCCAAGCGGAGTGCGGCGTTTCCCATGCCCAGGAGCGGACCGAGCATACCGACCGCAGCTACCCCGCCGAACGGCAACCGGTACAACGGCTCGGTGCTGGTAGCCGACGCAGCGATGAGTTCGGACAACGACATCTGCCGATAGTCCGGCACAAAAACGTCTTGGGCGACCCAGCTATGACTGCCGGTACCCCGCATGCCTACGGTCTGCCAGGTGTTCTCGACCTGCATTTCGTCGGCCGGAACCCAACAACACCTCGGATCCGTGGGACCGCCATCCGTATCTCCTGTTGACACGCAGACGCCTGCCCATGAGGCGTGCAGTGCCCCTGAGGCATACGGCCAGCTACCGGATATCAGCAAACCACCGTCGACGCGCTCGGCGGGGATGATGCGGTTGTTACTGCCGGCGATCCGCGCATCCGCATCGACGCCGAAGATGTCTTCCAGCGCACGTTCAGGCGCATGCGCCGTCAGCCACGCTGAGTTCGCGTGGATGCTAACCAGCCAAGCAGTGGACCCGTCTGCCTCGCCGAGCGCCTGAGTGATCTCCAGCATCGTCCGCATGGCGACTGGATAGCCCCCGAATCGAACGGGTTTGAGCAGTCGAAAGAGACCAGCGGCAGCAATGGCCTCGGTTAGCTCAGGCGAAATCATGCGATCAGCTTCACCCTCAGCGGCATGCTCTCGCACCAGGGATTGAAGTTGTGTCGCCCGTTCGACCAGTTCTCCCTGCGCCGCGGCCAGCGGGTCTTGCGGACTGACGTGAGTGGCGTGTTCCCGCTGAAGGAGTCCAACCAGTTTTAGAGTCCTGTGGTCCGATGTCGGGCCGAGAAGGGACGATGAAACGTATGGCTGGTCGGAAGCGGCATTCCGCGGAGGACATCGTGCGCAAGCTGCGCCGGGCAGATGAGTTGGCTGCCGAAGGCAAGACGGGTGAGGAGATCGCCGCCGAGCTGGAGGTGTCTGCGGCGACGTTGTACAACTGGCGGCGCGCCTACGGCGGGATGGACACCGACGCCGCCAAAGAACTCAAAGAGCTGCGCGAGCAGAACGCCCGACTCAAGCGGCTGCTGGCCGAAGCTGAGCTGGTCAAAGACGCACTGCGGGAGGTAGGGAAGGGAAAATTCTGAGCCCAGCTGCCAAGCGCCGCGCCGTCGACATGCTCACCACCACGTTGGGCATGTCGCAACGGTTGGCGTGCAAAGCAGTTGGGCTGGCCCGCTCCACGCACCGCCGCCTCCCGCAAGCGCAGACTCCGGCTGATCCCGATGCCGATATGCGGGCCTGGTTGCGTTCCTACGCCACGAAAAACAAACCCGTGCCATGGGTTCCGGCGCGCCTGGGCCGCGCTGCGCTACGACGAGCGCCGCGAGGTCAACAAGAAGAAGATCCATCGCCTGTGGCGCGAAGAGGGATTGCAGGTGAAGGTGATCTCGCCGCGCAAGCGGGCCGGGGTGTCGTCGATCCCGCCGGTTGAGGCCGATGCCCCGAACGTGGTGTGGGCGATCGACTTCCAGTTCGACTCCACCACCGACGGCAAGGCGATCAAGATTGCCTCGATGGTCGACGAACACACCCGTGAATCGCTGCTGCATCTGGTGGAACGCTCGATCACCGCCCACCGGCTCGTTGACGAGCTCAAGACGGTGTTCGCCGTGGCCGGCGGTCCGCCGAAGGTGCTGCGGATGGACAACGGGCCTGAGTTCATTTCTCAAGCGTTGCAACAGTTTTGCGACCGCAAGGTCGGCACGTCCTATATCCCGCCCGGAACGCCGTGGAACAACGGACACATCGAATCCTTCAACAACCGACTACGCAAGGAGTGCCTCAACCGCAATCACTGGAACACCCTGTTCGAAGCCCGCGTGGTCATCGGTGACTTCAAGACCGAACACAATCATCGACACCGCCACTCATCGCTGGGCTACCGAACACCGGCCGAGTACGCTGCGGCATGCAGGTGCACCCACACCCCGGTGGCCTGCGAGATCAACTGAATCCGGAACCAAAAACACCCCGACTCTAAACGCGGGTGGACTCAGTAACGGGGACTCGCCACTCATCGCATCCTCACATCACTTGTCCGACAACACTATTCATCAGACTCGACAGTACCAGAATACGCAAGTCATTTCGAGATACGGAATTAATGTCTAGCCGCCAAATCGGGCTTGCCCTGTCAACAGTCGCGCCGCCGCACAGCTATAGATGATGCTAAACCCTGTCATCAATTAATTTCATGACGAATCCCGTTGGGAATCTGGTACATCGGAGCTCGAACGCTCCACCCTTATAGGCTGTTTCGTTACTCATCAAGATCAATCGATAATGCAATCGGAGAGCGGGATAGGCCCCCGCCGGCGGTCGTGACGGACGACGATCACCGTCGTGTGTCAACTGTTTCCTCTGTCGAGCCAATCCGTCACCAGCACCACGTCAACCCCGCCTGGCGCACTCGGAATCAAGGAACGACTCCACCCGATCGAACGCATCGACGCTGATGCCCAATTGGCGCGAACGCGTATTCAGTGGTGCCGCCTTCGAGTTCGTCGGAGCGTAGGTCAAACGGCTCGCCGTTGACTTACGACGCGTGTTACTGAGACTAGCCATGAAATTACGGGTAAGACGTATTCGTTGCATGCGAGTTTTGGCACTTATAATATTAAGTTGCGAATATGATCCGCGCGCGAGTGTGATATCGGCGTCCAACTACCAACAACACGACCGACAACACCGGCGCCGTTCAAACCGCCGACCAGGTTGGGAGCGTCCCCGACGGCGCCACCGGCCGGCACACGGTGGACTTCACCGTGGCGCAGGCTTGAAGCACTATTTCGACGAGATTTTCCGCCAACTGACTACCGCAATCACGATGCCGATAACCGCCGTGATCGGCCCAATGATGGACCAGGTCGTGGTGTTGCTCATCGGGCTACCACCGAGCACGCCGAAGCCCTGCAGCGCCCAGATCAGACCGAACAGCGCGACGATCAACCCGACCGCGAATGTAACGACGAAAGCCCGGTTCATACAAGGATCCTAGGCGCCGGCTTTACCTACCCGTGGATCGCGGTTCGCGTTTGGCGGCGAAGGCGGCCAAGCCTTCCCGTGCGTCGTCCGAGCGAACTACCTCAACGACGAATCGTCGCTCGATCCTGCGCGCATCCTCCTCGTCGAGCCAGCCACTGTTGAGCACCGACGCTTTGGCATTTCGCACCGCCAAGGGGCCGTTGGCCGCGACGCGACCCACTATCTCACGGGCTTTGTCCAACGACTGCCCAGTCGGCACCACATGACCTACCAGACCAAAGTGGTAGGCCTCGGCAGCTGCGAGGGGGTAGCCCGTCAGGATCATTTCCATGGCCTTGGTATACGGGATTTGACGCTTGAGGCGCACGGTCGAACCGGCCCCGGCGATCAGCCCCAACTGGGCTTCCGGCAGACCGAACAGCGCATGCTCCTCGGCAATCCGAATGTCAGTCTGCTGCAACATTTCACAGCCACCGCCCAAACACGGGCCGTTGACAGCGGCGATCAAAGGCTTCGCCAGGGAACGGCTCAGCAGCAGCCCCTCACTGATCACGCTTCCGGCTGACTTACCCTCGCCGGCGGGCACGGCACCGCTTTCGGCCTTGGGACCGCGGACCATCCATCCATCGGCCAAATCGCCTCCAACGCAGTACGACGATCCCTCACCCGTGAGGATGGCGACACGGATGCCATCGTCGGCGTCGATCTCATCCAACGCCTGGGCCATCAAGGTGATCATCATCGGCGTCAGCGCATTTCGTCGACGCGGATTGTTCATCGTCAGCACGACGACACTGCCGTCGCGTTCTACCTTCAACTGCGGTTCGTCGGCCACATCAACTTCCTGTCCGTGCTCGGTATCCGGCGGATTCAGCGCGTGCAGGGCCGCCTTGACCAGTAGCTATCCAGTACGTTCAAATGCCAATAGCGTTGCGCAGCGGATTCGATATGGGAAGGGTTGCGGACGAGCGGAAGGCGTAGCGGCCGAGTAGTCCCTGACCAGTTCAAATGTTGTGGAGCTAAGGGGAATCGAACCCGTGACCTTCTCGATGCGAACGAGTCAACCTGGGCGTTTGTCGCGGTCTATGCGGTTGGCCGCGTTAAGAAGCTGCTGGTCAGAGGGTTGACAGCGTTGACTTCAATAGGCCGGCGACGACGCTACTGCGGACGGATTGCGGACGCTGCTCGCGGAGCCGTCTCCGGAGAGAGATAAGGCGCTGGCCGTACGAGGCGGGCGCTGGTCGCCCTAGAGGGGCTACCCCCACCCCCTGTTGCCTACAAGCCGAGTTGGTGCGCGAGTGTCTTTACGTGGCTCTCGATGGCGTCGCGGATTGGTCGCACTTCGGCGGGCGGTAAGCCTGCGGGATCGGGGAGAAGCCACTCTTCGTACCGGAGTCCCGGCAGGACAGGGCATGCGTCGCCGCATCCCATCGTGACGACGACCTGTACCGATTCGAGCACGTCCATCGTCCATTGCTTGGGTTGCTCGCTGGCGATGTCGATGCCCTTTTCGGCCATCGCCTCGACGGCGCCGGGGTTCACCTCGCGGGCGGGTTCAGAACCGCCGGAGTAGACCGTGGCACGGTCACCGGCGAGGTGTTTGAGGAATCCATCGCCATTAGGGAACGGCCTGCGTTGTGGGTGCAGAGGAATAGCACGGCAGGTTTCGAGTCACTCATAATTCGCGGGCTTTCTGGATCGAGCCGTAGGTGGCTGGGTGTTGGAATCGCTTGCGCAGCAGTAGTGATACGTAGACCAGGGCGACGAGGACCGGGACTTCGATGAGTGGGCCGACGACACCGGCGAGTGCCTGTCCTGATGTAGCGCCGTAGGTGGCAATGGCGACCGCGATGGCCAGTTCAAAGTTGTTGCCCGCCGCCGTGAATGCCAAGGTCGTCGTGCGCTGATAGCCGAGGCCAAGCACCGCGCCGAGGAGGTAGCCGCCGCCCCACATGATGGCGAAGTAGGCCAGCAGCGGCACCGCGATGCGGACGACGTCCAGCGGGCGGCTGGTGATCTGATCACCTTGCAGCGCAAAGAGAATAACGATGGTGAACAACAGCCCGTAGAGCGCCCACGGTCCGATTCTCGGCAGGAACTTCGCCTCGTACCAGTCGCGGCCCTTCGCCTTCTCCCCGAGCTTTCGGGACAGGTATCCGGCGAGTAGCGGGATACCCAGAAAGATAAGCACTGACTTGGCGATCTGCCATGGTGAGGTGCTGATGGTGGTCTGTTGCAGGCCGAGCCAGCCCGGCAGCACAGACAGGTAGAACCAGCCGAGGCCGGCGAACATGACGACCTGGAACACCGAGTTCAGCGCGACGAGGACGGCAGCGGCTTCGCGGTCGCCGCAGGCGAGGTCGTTCCAGATAATGACCATCGCGATGCAGCGGGCGAGCCCGACGATGATGAGGCCGGTGCGGTACTCGGGAAGGTCCGGCAGCAACAGCCACGCCAGGGCAAACATCAGCGCGGGACCGAGAACCCAGTTCAACAGCAGAGAACTGATGAGCAACTTGCGGTCACCGGTGACGGTGTCGAGGCGGTCGTAGCGGACCTTGGCAAGGACCGGATACATCATGATCAGCAGGCCCAGTGCAATCGGTAGCGAGGTGCCATCGACCTGCACTTCGTCCAGGGCGGTGTTCAGCCCTGGTACCAGGCGGCCCAAGAGCAGGCCGACCGCCATGGCGATGCCGATCCATAGCGGCAGGAATCGGTGCAGCAGTGAAAGCTTTCCGACGACGGCGGCAGGTACGTGTGTTGCGACGGATGTGTTCATTAGCTCAGCAGCAGGCGCTGGTGGCGGCCGACTTCGCGGTGTCGGCGGCGGCGCCTCCGCAGCAGACGCCACTTTCAGCGTTGCCTTCCTCGGCGTGCTTGGGGCTGGTGCCGAAGGTGTCCGAGTCGGCTAGGACGGTGTAGACCTCCCACTTCTCGCCAGCAGGTCCGGTTACCCACACCTTGTCTTGGGTGGCGAAGCAGCAGGTCGTCCCGATTTCTTCCGCGGTGAACATGCCTTCGTCTGTCAGGCGAGCAATCTCGGCATGCACCGTGTCGCTCGACTCGACCTCCACTCCGAGGTGGTTGATGGTGCCGCCTTTGCCCGGATTCTCTAGCAGGACCAGCTTCAATGGCGGCTCGACCATGGCGAAGTTTGCGTATCCCGGCTTCACCTTGGCGGGCGAGGTGTTGAAAAGCTTCGAGTAGAAGGTGATGGCCTCGTCTAGGTCATCGACGTTGAGAGCGAGTTGAGCACGGGACATGACGAGCTCCTACCTATGTGGCTTATGTCGAACTTCTGATCCACCCGATGATGCCATCTCTTCGATATATGTCAATCTTTGTGGCAGGATGGTCTCATGCCCAAGACGTTGCCGGTGGTGGATATGTCCGCACCGGTGTGCTGCTCGCCGGTCGCTGCTGGACCTGTCGATGACGATGCCGCCTTGGCGATTGCGTTGCGGCTCAAGGCCTTGGCCGACCCCGTGCGAGTGAAACTGGTTTCGCTGCTATTCAGTTCGGACAAGGGCGAGGTGTGCAGTTGCGATCTGGCCTCGGCTGTCGGACTGGGCGAGTCCACGGTGAGCCATCACCTGTCCCAGTTGCGCCGCGCAGGTTTGGTCGAGTCGGAACGTCGTGGAATGAATGTGTATCACCGACCGCGACGCGATGCACTAGTCGCCCTATGCACAGTCCTCGACCCGAACTGCTGCCGCTAATCAGTGTCGGCGTCCTCGGCCAGCACGCGGTAGACAGTTGCGCGAGATACGCCGAGGGTACGGTCTCGATGCAGCTATCCCAGCTACTGCGGACGCACTGCGGACCGCGAAGTTTCCTAGCGGACGCTACACGTCCTGAACTGCCCAAATGTTGTGGAGCTAAGGGGAATCGAACCCCTGACCTTCTCGATGCGAACGAGACGCGCTACCAACTGCGCTATAGCCCCTGACCGCTAGCAGGCTACCAGTTCCGGCAGGGCGACAGCACTGTGCAGGCGCTACAGGCCGACGGCGCGGGGCAGGTCCCGGGGCCAGCCGTAGTTCTGTTGCGGCATCGCGTAGTCCAAGTGCTCGAAGATCGGGTCCTCGTCGTCGATCTCCAGGACCACCGCACCGGGGCGGCGCAGCCGCGACGGGACCACCTCGTAGTCGCGGTCGCGGGCGTTCTCCACGCCGAGGCGCGCCCGTGCCATCCGCTGCGTGCGGCGGCGGCGGACTTTCTCTTCGATCCTGGTCTGCCGGCGCAGATAGCCCAGGTAGAGCAGGGTGATCACGGTGGCGATTCCGCATACCCACCAGGCGGTCTGGGTCATTTCGAACGCGGCCGTCGCCGAGCCGACCAGGATGACGGCCATCACCATCAGCACCTTCCTGCGGAAGGCGTATTTGCGGGCCGTGACCGCAGCCGCGGTCTTGGTGTCGAAGCGGCGCCGGCGCCGTGCGCTCGCCGGCATCGCGCTCTCCCGCAGACCGGTGTCCTCGTCTTCTGCCTCGGGTTCCAAACCGGACGAGTCCTCGACGTATTCGTACTCGTCGTCGGCGTGATCCAGCTCAGCCTCGGCGTCGTCGTGCTCGTCTTCGTCGACCGGGGCAAGTTCGGGTTCGGTCGCGGCGGCGCTGACGCCGACCGGCAGGGCGCCCGAGTCTGCGATCACATCGACGTCCAGGTAGTCGGGCTCGGCCGGCTCGGCGATCGTCATCTTCATGACGACGGGCCGGGCGCGGTCCAGCTCCTCGGTCTCGGCGTCGTGATCGTCCTCGCTCTCGCCGAGGTCGTCGCGGTCCTGCTCAGCGTCGTCGAACTCCTCGTCGGCCGAGTTTTCCTCGGGCTGCCAGTCCGGGTCGCTGCGATGACCTGCGGCCGGACCGCTGCGCCGCAGCAGCCGGGAAGCCGGCCCCCCGTTGAGCACCCGGGTGGCCAGCGCCACGTCGCTGGTGCGTCGTACGGCGTCGCGCTTGCTGATCAGCATCGGCACCAGCACGAACAGCCAGAGCACCACGAGCGATATCCATAACAACGACTGCGGGATGCTTGGCATGATGACCTGCTCCTTCTGGTTCCGATCCCGCGGGGGCCGATCGTCGACCTGCGCGGCTGGGACCTGTGAACAGCGCAATTACACACCTGTAATTCGGCTCTTTCAAGCATCACACGCCACATATGTCACGTTGGCCACAAAATTATTGCGATTTCTCCACGGCGGCGGGCCGTGGCGCGTCGAAATCGGCCTGATGGTCGCGCGCCCGCAGCATCACAGCGGCGACGGCGCTCTCGAGGGCTACTGGCCGGCGACGAGTTTTCCGACTACGCCCAGCGGGCGTATCCGGCGCGGACCAGCGTCGATACGACCGACCCGTGGACCTCTTCGGCCGTGATGGCCATCAAGAGGTGGTCCCGCCAGGCCCGGTCAACCTCGAGGTAGCGGCGCAGCAGGCCCTCTTCGCGGAAGCCGACCTTCGCCAGCACGGCCCGACTCGCGACGTTCTCCGGACGCACCGTGGCCTCCACGCGATGCAGCATGACCGGCCCGAAGCAGTGGTCGAGACCCAACGCCAATGCCCCGGTCGCCACCCCGCCACCGGTGGCCGAGCTCGGCACCCAGTAGCCGATCCACGCCGACCGCAATGCCCCGTGCGTGACGTTGCCGATGGTCAGCTGACCGCAGAACCGCCCGTCGAGCTCGATCACGTACGGCAGCATCCGGCCATTGCGGGCCTCGGCGCGCAGGCCGGAACACAACGCCGGCCAGGCCGCGACGGTGTGCCGGACCGTCCAGTCGCCGTCGGCCGTGGGCTCCCACGGCTCGAGATGCGTCCGGTCGGCCAGTCGGTGCCGGCTCCACTGGGCACCATCGCGCATCCGCACCGCCCGCAGCCGGATCACCCCCGCGGCGACCCGCAGCGGCCCCACGTCCAAGGGCCAACCGGGATGACGGGCGTTGGACCGCAAGAAGTTCACGAGCGTGCGCAGTCGATGTGGTCAGCCGCGCTGGGCCAGGAACGCGACGTCGACGATCTCGCCGGTGCGAATCTGCTCGGCCCCGCTGGGAACCACAACGAGACAGTTCGCCTCAGCCAGCGTCGCGAGCAAATGCGATGACGCCCCCGGAGCTCCGCCCAGTGCCTGCACCAGATACTCACCGCTGTCCTGGTCACGCATCAGCTGGCCACGCAGGTAGCCCTTGCGCCCGGCCACCGACGTGATCGGCGACAGCGTGCGAGCCGGCACGATCCGGCGCATCGGCTGGCGCTTGCCCAGCGACAGCCGGATCAGCGGCCGGACCATCACCTCGAAGACGACCAGAGCGCTGACCGGATTTGACGGCAGCAGGAATACCGGGACGCCCTCGCGCCCCAGCTGCCCGAAGCCCTGCACCGACCCGGGGTGCATCGCGACCCGGACGACTTCCAGCTCGCCCAGCTCGGACAGCACCGAGCGGACCGCCTCGGCAGCTCCGCCCCCGACCCCGCCGGCGATCACCAGGACCTCAGCCCGATTGATCTGGCCCTGGACGATTTCACCGAGTTCGCGCGGGTTGTTGGAGACGATGCCGATGCGGTTGACCTCCGCGCCGGCATCCCGGGCCGCCGCCGCCAGCGCATAGGAGTTGACGTCGTAGACCTGCCCGTTGCCCGGGGTGCGCGAGATGTCCACCAGCTCACCCCCGACGGCCATGATCGTCACCCGGGGGCGCGGATGCACCAGCACCCGCTCCCTACCGACCGCCGCGAGCAGCCCAACCTGAGCCGCGCCAATGATGGTCCCGGCCCGCACGGCGACATCCCCGGGCTGGACGTCGTCGCCGGCGCGTCGCACATAGGCGCCCGAGGGTGCTCCGCGCAGAATCCGCACCTTCGACGTCCCGCCGTCGGTCCAGCGCAGCGGCAGCACCGCGTCGGCCAGTGTGGGCAGCGGCGCCCCGGTCTGCACCCGGGCGGCCTGCCGCGGCTGTAGCCGGCTGGGCGTGCGCGCACCGGCCTCGATGGTTCCCATCACTGGCAGGACCAGCCCGCCGGGGGTGTCCTCGTCGGCCATCGGCTCGCCGGTTTCGTCGAAGGAAGTGTCGTCGGCACCCGCTTCGCCGACACCCAGCACGTCGACGCTGCGGACCGCGTAGCCGTCGATCGCGGCCTGGTCGAATCCGGGCAGCGGCCGTTCGGTCACCACTTCTTCGGCGCACATCATCCCCTGCGCCTCCGCGATGGCGACACGTATCGGGCGCGGGGCTACCGCGGCCGCCGTTATCCGGGCCTGCTGCTCCTCCACAGAACGCACTAGCCGCGCCTCTCTGCCGCCAACCCTGACGGGCGCCGTGTCGGTCCTGAGCCCGATCGCCCGGCTGTCGCCGGGCCCGGCATTCAGCCGGCTACTGCTCGGTCAGGCCCAATCGCGCCACCAACCACCGCCGCAATTCCGGGCCGTAGTCGTCACGATCCAATGCAAAGTCAACCGCAGCCTTGAGGTAGCCGCCGGGATTTCCCAAGTCGTGTCGAGATCCGTGATGCACCACGACGTGAACCGGGTGGCCCTCTTTGATCAGCAGCGCGATCGCGTCGGTGAGCTGTACTTCGCCTCCGGTGCCGCACTCGATGCGGTGCAGCGCGCCGAACACGGCACGGTCGAGCACATAGCGGCCCGCCGCCGCATACATCGACGGGGCGTCCTCGGCCTTGGGCTTTTCGACCATGCCATTGACTTTGAGCACGTCCGGATCGTCGGCACCGGCAATCGGCTCGACGTCGAAAACGCCGTAGGCGCTGATCTCGTCGGGTGAGGTCTCGATGGCACACAACACCGTGCCGCCGTACTGGGCGCGCACCTTCGCCATCGTCTCCAGCACGCCGGTCGGCAACACCAGGTCGTCGGGCAGCAGCACCATGACGGCGTCTTCGTCCGGCGCCAGCACGGGTTCCACGCAACTGATCGCGTGTCCCAATCCGAGCGGCTCGAGCTGCACCACCGACTCGACCTTGATCAGCGCCGGCGCGCGACGCACCTTGGCCAGCATGGCCTTCTTGCCGCGGGCTTCCAGCGTGCCCTCGAGCACCAGGTCCTCGACGAAGTGCGCGACGACACCGTCCTTGCCCTCGGAAGTGATGATCACCAACCGCTCGGCACCGGCCGCGGCCGCTTCTTCGGCGACCAGCTCGATGCCGGGCGTGTCGACGACGGGCAGCAGTTCTTTGGGCACCGTCTTAGTTGCCGGCAGAAAACGGGTGCCCAGACCGGCTGCGGGAACGATCGCCGTGTACGGGATCTCGACTTGATCTGGCCGTGACATCGTTCACACCATAACGCTCATAGGGTTTGCCGCCGCTGCATGGCAGGCCGAATACCCGTGCTGTCATCGTTGACGCATGACGACTTCGAGCAAGGCCGCATTGCGCGAGCAAGTGCTGGCCGCCCGAAGTGGCGTTGCCGACGACGTTCGCGCCGCTGAAGCGCGAATGCTCAGCGAGCAGCTGGAGCTCGCGGTGAGCAGCGGCAGCACCGTCTGCGCGTATGTTCCGGTCGGCACCGAGCCGGGATCGGTCGCGACGCTGGACATGTTGCTGCGGCGCGCGCGCCGGGTGCTGTTGCCGGTCGCGCGCACCAGCGGTGACGGCACTCCCCGGCAGCTGCGATGGGGTGAATACCGGCCGGGCGAACTTGTCCGCGGCCACTGGGGCCTGCTCGAGCCGGCCGAGCCGTGGCTGCCGGAGTCGGCTTTGGCCGAGGCCGAAATGGTGGTGGTCCCGGCGCTGGCGGTCGACCATCGGGGCGCGCGGCTGGGCCGCGGCCGTGGCTTCTACGACCGCTCACTGGACGGCCGGAACCCGCAGGCACGCCTGATCGCGATGGTGCGCGACGAAGAGTTCGTCGAGGAATTGCCGGCCGATCCGCACGACGTGCCGATGACCCACGTGATCACCCCGGAACGCGGGATAATGCGGCTGCGTACCGACGTGCGCGGCCGGGAATGAGACCGGTTTCACGGCTGTTTTAGCACTCATGCACGGTAGAGTGCTAAAAAGACTTATTTGACGGAGGATTTGAGTGCCGACCTACAGTTACGCGTGCACCGAATGCGATGACCGCTTTGACGTGGTGCAGGCTTTCACCGACGACACCCTGACCACCTGCGAGAAGTGCTCCGGTCGACTGCGCAAGCTTTTCAACTCCGTGGGTGTGGTGTTCAAGGGCAGTGGCTTCTACCGCACCGATAGCCGCGAGTCGGGCAAGAAGGCGTCGAGCGCGACCAACGGCTCGTCGACCAATGGCTCGGAGTCGAGCGAGAAGTCCAGCTCCACCGAGAAATCCGGCAGCAGCGAAAAATCCAGCTCGAGCGACAAGTCCGCGTCAAGTGAGAAGTCGACGAGTTCCGCCTCGTCCACCGCGGCCGCTTCGAGCTAGCGGGTTATCCACAGAACGTACTTCTGACCGGCACTGTCGCGGGCGCGCTGCGCTTACCGTGGCGGCGTGGGGGAGCCGTCGCTGAATCCAACGCTGTTGCGCCGCATGTCGACGTCGCTGCGCCCGGATTGGACCCGGACTGTGCTGGCCCGCCGCGTCGCCGCGGGTGGCCTCGTCGTGTTGGCCGGGATCGCGGCGCTGCGTTCGAATCCAGACGGTGACCGGGCCGAAGTGGTGGTGGCCACGCACGACCTCGCTCCCGGCGCGGCTTTGACGCCCGACGACGTTAGGGTCGAAACGCGTTTGGCGACAACACTTCCCGACGGATCGCAATCCGACCTGGGCGCGGTGGTCGGTTCGACACTGGCCGGCCCGGCGCGCCGGGGCGAGGTGCTCACCGACGTCCGCTTGCTGGGCAGCCGACTGGCCGAGGCCGCAATCGGATCGAAGGCCGGACCCGGCGCCCGCATCGTGCCGCTGCATCTGGCCGACGGCGCCCTGATCGATCTCGTTCGCGCCGGCGACGTCGTCGACGTGCTGGCCGCACCGTCCACCGATTCACAGCCTGGCACTCAGGCCGTCAGCAAGGTGGTGGCAACCGACGCCGTCGTGGTGCTCGTGTCGGCCAAGCAGAAAGCGCAGGCCGGAGACGGTGACCGCGTACTCTTAGTTGCGCTGCCGGCTCGCGTGGCGAACACGGTGGCAGGCTCGGTGCTAGGGCAGGCGGTAACCCTCACCCTGCACTGACTGCCTGGCTGCGGCTCGCCACACAAGCCGCAGCAATCTGTGTCCAGCCCAGAAAGGACGTCGGAATGCTCAAGGGGTTCAAAGAGTTTCTCTCGCGGGGCAATATCGTCGACCTGTCCGTCGCGGTGGTCATCGGTACGGCGTTCACCGCATTGGTCACCAAGTTCACCGACAGCATCATCACGCCGTTGATCAGTCGGATCGGCGTCAACCAGAAGACAGATGTCGGCGTCCTGCGGATCGACCTCGGCGGCGGCAACACCATCGACTTGAACATCGTGCTGTCGGCCGCGATCAACTTCATCCTGGTCGCCGCGATGGTGTACTTCCTGGTCGTGCTGCCCTACAACAGGCTGCGCAAACAGGGCGAGGTCGAGCGAGCCGATGACGCGCAGATCGTGCTGCTGACCGAGATCCGCGACCTGCTGGCGCAGACCAATGGTTCGTCGGGCAAACACGGTGGGACCGCTACGACACCGCCGCCAGAACACGGGCCCCGCGCGGACGCCGAGTCGCAGTGAATTTCCTCGGCTGAAGCGAGCCAGGAACGACGCCGGGAGACTTTAGATCTCGAGGCTCGATAACTGCCCGATGATGTGCGCGGCGAGCGGATTCAGCGTGGCCATACCGTCACGCACGGCGAAGCGCGAACCGGCGAGGTTGACCACCAATGTGCTGCCGGACACGCCGGCCAGGCCGCGGGACAGTCCCGCGTCGATGATTCCGGCGGACAGCCCGGAAGCGCGGACGGCTTCGGCGATGCCGAGGATTTCCCGGTCCAGGATCTCGCGGGTGGCCTCGGGAGTGACGTCGCGCGGCGTGACTCCGGTCCCGCCGACCGAGATCACCAGATCCACCCCACCGATGACTGCGGTGTTCAGCGCGTTGCGGATCTCCACCTCGTCAGCCTCGATCGCCACCACACCGTCGACGACGAATCCCGCCTCGGTCAGCAGCTCGGTGACCAGTGGCCCACTGTGGTCTTCTTCATCCCCGTGGGCGGTGCGGTCGTCGACCACCACGACCAGAGCCCGGCCGACTACCAACTCCGCACCCGTTTCCATGGGTGCAACCGTATATCCGAGCTCTGCGATCGGCTCATCGACTCTCATCAGGAATCCGCCTTGCCGAGGGTGACCTGCACGCTCCGGTTGCCGCCGCCGGGATCTTGAAAGGTCAGCGTCACCTTGTCGCCGGGCGCCTTGGACCGCACCGCGGCGACCAAGGCGTCGGCGCTGGTGATCGGGCGGTCGTCAACCTTGGTCACCACGACGTTCTTGGGCAGCCCCGCGTTCGCGGCCGCACCGCCCTGCACGACGTCGACGACCTTGGCGCCCGGTGTGCCCTTGTCACTGGTCACCTGCACGCCGAGCGACGCATGTGAGGCCTTGCCGGTGCTGATCAACTCGTCGGCGATGCGCTTGGCCTGGTCAACCGGAATGGCGAAGCCCAGCCCGATCGAACCGCTCTGGGCGTCCGGCGAATCCGACCCCAAGGTCGCGATCGCGGAGTTGACGCCCACCAGTTGGCCGTTCAAGTTGACCAGCGCACCGCCGGAGTTGCCCGGGTTGATCGCGGCATCGGTCTGAATCGCGTCCAGCACCGTGTTCTGGTTGCCGGACTCACCGGTCGTCGACACCGGCCGGTTCAGGGCGCTGATGATGCCGGTCGTCACCGTGCCCGACAAACCCAGCGGGGAACCGATCGCCATCACCGGCTGCCCGACCCGCACATCCGACGAGGAGCCCATCGCGATGGGAGTCAGTCCGGAGACACCTTGGACGCGGATGACCGCGATGTCACTCGTGGGGTCGGCGCCCACCACCGCGAACGGTGCGGTGCGGCCGTCGGAGAAGGTCACGGTCGTTTTCGGCGCCGGGGCACCCGGGCCGCCCGGGCCGCCAGGTCCACCGGGACCGCTAGGTCCACCGGGACCGCTAGGTCCACTCGGCCCACTGGGGCCGACAGGCCCACTCGGTCCACCAGGTCCGCTAGGTGCTTTCGGAGGGCCGGCGGCAGCGGCGATGACGTGGTTGTTGGTCAGAATCAGGCCGTCGGCCGACAAGATGATGCCGGAGCCCTCTTCTGAGGCGCGGCCGAGATCGGTTTCCAGCATGACAACGCTGGGCACCACCTTGGCGGCGACCTGCTCGACGGTGCCGGGTGCCATGTTGGCCGCCGGGACCCCGGGCGTAGCCCCCGAGTTTCCACCGCTGCCACCGGCCGCCGTGGAGTGCGTACCAAGTTCGACGACGGTTGCCGCGGCGCCGCCGATACCGGCCGACACCACCGCGATCGCCAGCGCGCCCACCAGCATCACCCCGGCGCGGGAGCGCCTCTCGGGCCGGCGCGGGGGCATCATCGGCGGCATCATGCCGGGCATCGGCCCCGTCCCGGTCCCCCCGAGAATCGGACCGACTCCGGTGCCGCCAGGTATCGAACCCGATCCGGTGTCACCGAACGGCTCGTAGGACCGACGGTATTGCGATGTCTGCGACGGTTGCTGCCCTTGTCGATACCGCCAGTCGAAAGGCTGGTTGTACGGTTGCTGATGCCCCTGGGCATACGCGGGGGCTACGGGCTGGTTAGGCGCGCTACGGTATCCCGGCTGCTGCGGCGGTGGCGAATACCTCGGGTCATTCGTCATGTCGCTAAGTCGCTCTTCCTCTAATTGGGGTGCTATCGAGCTCGACTTGCTCGATTTCCAACACTAACTGCAACTACCTTGCGCGCGCGGACTGAGAGTCCACTGAGATAACGTTCGCCGAATCCCGAGAGTTCGCCTCGGTGGGAACAGCAGGGTCGGTCTTGGCTTCGCGGTGGGTATCAGCGCCACTTTGCGCACCAGCGGTCGAATACGTCGAAACCGGCAGCGGCCGGCCGGGAAGCAGCACGTAAATCGATGTTCCCGGCGGGTGAGCACCCGAAACGGTGTCTTCGACACGGAGTAGTCCGCCGTGGTTGAGCACCACCTGCTTGACGATGGCCAGCCCCAGTCCCGAACCCGGCAGGGCCCGTGCCGTAGTCGACCGGTAGAACCGCTCGAACACCAGGCGCCGCTCGTGCGGTGGGATTCCCGGGCCGAAGTCGGAGACCACCAGCTCGGCATGCGACGGGTCGAGCTGGCGCATCCGGACACCGACATGGCCGCCCGACGGGCTCCACTTGGCGGCATTGTCCATCAGATTCAGCGTCGCCCGCGACAGCCCGGCGGCGTCGCCGTAGACCTGCCAGGGCAACAGGTCGACGTCGAAGTGAATGTCGTTGCGCCGCCGCCTGACTCGCTCCAGACTCCGATCGATGACCTCGGACATGTCGACCGGCTCGTGCACCACCTGGCCGGCGTCGTCGCGGGTGAGGTCCACCAAATCGCCTACCAGAGTGGACAGTTCCTCGATCTGCGCGAGAACATCGGCACGCAGGTCGACCATCTCCTGTTCGGGTAGCCGCGGCGCGCCCGGCTCCATCGACGCCATCAGCAGTTCGACGTTGGTCCGCAGCGAGGTCAGCGGAGTGCGCAACTCGTGCCCGGCGTCGGTGACCAGCCGCGCCTGCCGCTCCCGGGACTCGGCCAATGCCCGCAGCATCAAGTTGAATGCCTCAGTGAGCCTGGCCAATTCGTCACTGCCGAAGACGGGAATGGGTCGCAGGTCGTCGGTCCGGGCCACCCGCTCGGCCGCTTGGGTCAGGCGAGCGACGGGCCGCAGCCCCGCCCGGGTGACCATCCCGCCGGCCACCGCGGCAACCGCGACACCGATACCGCCGACGATCAGCAGCACCCAGCGCAGTTTGGTCATCACCGCTTCGGTCGGCCGCAGACTCTTGGAGATCAGCAGCGAACTGCCGGTGGGCAGGTGGATGGCCAGGATTCGCTGGTCGGACGCGGTGCGCCGGGACATGAACAAGTCGCCACGGATGACGGCTTTCTCCGGCGAATCGACCGGCAGGGTCTGACCCGGCTGCTGCGCGGTGTAGATCGAGTGGCCCGGGTTCACCAGCATCGCGTTGACGTCCGAATACGCCGTGCCCTCGATGGCCTTGGCCGGGTCGGCGGCCAGCGAACCGCTGGCAATCAGCAGCTGCGCCCGGCTGTCCAGCTGGTTGTCGATGTCGCTGTACAGGGCGGCCGCGATCACCGCGTAGACGGCGAATGCCATCAGCACGACGACCATGGCCACCATCGACATCGCCAGCAACATCACCCGCCACCGCAGCGACAACGAACTGGGGGCTTGCCGGGGTGCACGCCGACGTCGTTGGAACCGAATCATCAGGGCGGCGTCTCCCGAAGGACGTAGCCCACCCCGCGCACCGTGTGGATCAGCCGCGGCTCACCGTCGGCTTCGGTCTTGCGGCGCAGATACCCGACGTAGACCTCCAGCGCATTGCCCGAGGTGGGAAAGTCGAATCCCCACACCTCCTCGAGGATGCGGCTGCGGGTGAGCACCCGGCGCGGATTGGCGATCAGCATCTCCAGCAGCGCGAATTCGGTGCGGGTCAGGCTGATCCGGCGCAGTCCGCGGGTGACTTCACGGGTGACCGGGTCCAGGGCCAGGTCGGAGAACTTCATCGCCACCGACTCGGCATCCTCGGGCTTGGTGCGGCGCAACAGCGCCCGCATGCGGGCCAATAGTTCTTCGAGGGCGAACGGCTTGGGCAGGTAATCGTCGGCACCGGCGTCGAGGCCGGCGACCCGCTCGGACACCGAGTCGCGTGCGGTAAGTACCAGGATCGGCAGGTCGTCGCCGGTGCTGCGGAGGTGGCGGCAGACCTCGAGACCGTCCAGCCGCGGCATCATCACGTCCAGAACCAACCCGTCGGGCCGATCGCTGGCAATCATTTCCAGCGCCTCAACCCCGTCATGGGCCAGATCGACGGAGTAGCCGTTGAAGGAAAGCGATCTGCGCAGCGATTCGCGGACCGCGCGATCGTCGTCGACGACAAGAATGCGCACGGCCACTAGTTTCGTCCTAGGGCCTGAGAGCGACCTGAGAGGCGCGCCGGGTATTTCCCGAGATTAGCGTCGGTCGAGGTCGATGAGACCCAGGCGAGCCGCCTTGAGCAGTCGACGCGGCACCTTGTGCTTCTGGCCGGCCACCGTCACACCGACGAGCTCGGGCTTTTCGGCCTTCCACTGCGAGCGACGGCTTCGGGTATTCGAGCGCGACATCCTGCGCTTGGGTACGGCCATGGTCGGGCCTTCTCCTCATGTGGGGCTTCGGGTCGGTGCGTCACGCGGCATGACCTCTGGGGCCGACGGGCGACGATTGTCCTAAAGAATAGTCGGTGACCTGCTCGTCGCCAAAATGGGCCGTCCGGCCTGCGCGGCTATGACACCAGCGCCGAGGCAGGCATCCTTGACGTGACACCGGCGGTACCCGCTAACCTACCGGGTGGTTGGTTGGTTGAGCACCGGTAATTCCTGAATGGAGGACGCCAATGGCCTCTGCTTCTGACCGTTCCGGTGCTGTCCGGATCGCGAACTGCTCGGGGTTTTACGGTGACCGGCTCGCGGCGATGCGCGAGATGCTCACCGGCGGCGACGTCGACTACCTCACTGGCGATTACCTCGCCGAGCTGACCATGCTCATCCTGGGCCGCGACCGGATGAAACACCCCGAGCGCGGCTACGCCAAGACCTTCCTGACCCAGCTCGAGGGCTGCCTGGGCGAAGCGCGCGACCGCGGGGTGCGCATCGTCGCCAACGCCGGGGGCCTCAACCCCGCCGGACTGGCCGAGGCGATACGCGCCCTGACCGAGCGCCTGGGCATCGCCGCCCGGGTCGCTCACGTCGAAGGCGATGACCTGGCGCCCCGCGCCGCCGATCTCGGGCTGGGCACGCCGTTGACGGCCAACGCCTACCTGGGCGCGTGGGGCATCGTCGACTGCCTCAACGACGGCGCCGACGTCGTTGTCACCGGCCGGGTCACCGACGCATCGGTGATCGTCGGGGCGGCGGCCGCGCACTTCGGCTGGGCCCGCACCGACTACAACCAACTCGCGGGTGCGGTAGCCGCCGGCCACGTCATCGAATGCGGCGTCCAGGCCACCGGCGGCAACTACGCGTTCTTCACCGAACTGCCCGACCTGTCCTACCCGGGGTTCCCCCTGGCCGAGGTCAATGCCGACGGATCGTCGGTGATCACCAAGCACCCCGGCACGGGAGGGCTGGTCAGCGTCGACACCGTCACCGCACAGCTGCTCTACGAGATCACCGGCGCGCGCTACGCCAACCCGGATGTCACGGCCCGGATGGACAGCATCAAGCTTTCTTCTGACGGCCCGGACCGGGTGCTCATCAGTGGCGTGATCGGTGAGCCGCCGCCGCCCACGCTGAAGGTGTCGCTGAACAGCATCGGCGGATTCCGCAATGCGATGACCTTCGTGCTGACCGGTTTGGACATCGAGGCCAAGGCCGAGCTGGTGCGCCGCCAGCTGGAGTCCGGGCTCACCGTCAAGCCCGCCGAGCTGGAATGGACGCTGGCGCGCACCGATCACCCGGACGCCGACACCGAGGAAACCGCAAGCGCGCTGCTGCGCTGCGTGGTCCGCGACCCGGACCCCGCTAACGTCGGACGCCAATTATCTTCGGCGGCGGTCGAATTGGCGCTTGCCAGTTATCCGGGCTTCCACGTGACCGCCCCGCCGGGCGAGGGTCAGGTCTACGGCGTCTTCACCGCAGGCTACGTCGAGGCCACCGAGGTACCGCACGTCGCCGTACACGCCGATGGCACCCGCATCGATATCCCTTGCGCCACCGACACTTTAGAGCTCTCACCCGCCGCTGCACCGCCGCTTCCCGAGCCGTTGCCAGACGGGCCGACCCGCCGCGCGCCGTTGGGCCGCATCGCCGGCGCTCGCAGCGGCGACAAGGGTGGCTCGGCCAACATCGGGGTGTGGGTACGCACCGAGGAACAATGGCGCTGGCTGGCCAACACGTTGACCGTCGAACTGCTGAAGGAGTTACTGCCCGAAGCGGCGGACTTCGACGTCACCCGTCACGTGCTGCCCAACCTGCGCGCGGTGAACTTCGTGATCGATGGCATCCTCGGTCAGGGCGTCGCCTACCAAGCGCGGTTCGATCCCCAGGCCAAGGGGCTGGGCGAATGGCTGCGCAGCCGCCACGTCGACATCCCGGAGAATCTACTGTGAACATCTGGATCACCCCGGAGCGCGAGCAGCTACGAAAGACGGTGCGCTCGTTCACCGAACGCGAGATCCTGCCCCACGTCGACGAGTGGGAACGCACCGGCGATTTGCCGCGCGACTTGCACCGGCGTGCCGGGGCGGCCGGGCTGTTGGGCGCGGGATTGCCCGAATCGGTCGGCGGCGGTGGCGGAGACGGCGCCGACGCGGTGATCATCTGCGAAGAGTTTCATCAGGCCGGTGGCCCGGGCGGCGTCTTCGCGTCGCTGTTCACCTGCGGCATCGCGGTGCCCCACATGATCGCCTCCGGCGATCAGCGGCTGATCGAGGAGTTTGTCCGGCCGACGTTGGCCGGCGAGAAGATCGGATCGCTGGCCATCACCGAGCCCGGCGGCGGTTCGGATGTCGGGCATTTGCGCACCAGCGCGGTGCGCGACGGCGATCATTACCTCGTCAACGGCGCCAAGACCTACATCACCTCCGGGGTGCGTGCCGACTACGTCGTCACCGCGGTGCGCACCGGTGGCCCTGGCGCAGCAGGGGTTTCGCTGCTGGCGGTCGAAAAGGGCACACCCGGTTTCGACGTCAGCCGCAAGCTGGACAAGATGGGCTGGCGGTCCTCCGATACCGCCGAGCTGTCCTACACCGACGCCCACGTGCCGGCGGCCAATCTGGTCGGCGCCGAGAACAGCGGATTCGCCCAGATCGCTGCGGCCTTCGTCTCCGAGCGAATCGGCCTTGCCGCGCAAGCATATTCGAGCGGACAGCGGTGCCTGGACATCGCCGTGGCTTGGTGTCGCGACCGCGAGACGTTCGGCCGGCCGCTGATCTCGCGCCAGTCCGTGCAGAACACTTTGGCCGAGATGGCCCGGCGCATCGACGTAGCCCGGGTCTATTCGCGCCATGTGGTCGAACGTCAGCTGGCGGGTGAGACAAATCTGATCCCGCAGGTCTGTTTCGCCAAGAACACGGCCGTCGAGGCCGGCGAATGGGTTGCCAACCAAGCCGTTCAGCTCTTCGGCGGCATCGGCTACATGGCCGAGTCCGAAGTCGAACGCCAGTACCGGGATATGCGAATCCTGGGCATCGGCGGCGGTACCACCGAAATACTCACCGCACTGTCCGCCAAACTCTTGGGATTCCAATCATGATTGCACCGCCTCCTCCCCATCGCTCCGCTCTGCATCGTCGGCGGTGGTCATGACCGTGCTGCAGTCCACACTCGACCCGAACGCTGGGGCCTACGCCGCCGCGGCCGAGACCATGATCGCCAAGCTCGCCGAGATCGACCTCGAGCATGGCAAGGCCCTTGCCGGCGGCGGACCGAAATACGTGGAGCGCCACCATTCTCGCGGCAAGCTCACTGCGCGCGAGCGCATCGAGCTGCTGGTGGATCCGGATTCGCCGTTCCTCGAGCTGAGTCCGTTGGCCGCCTATGGCAGTTCCTTCACCCTGGGCGCGAGCACGGTGGTGGGCATCGGCGCGGTCGAAGGCGTGGAGTGCCTGATCGTCGCGAACGACCCGACCGTCAAGGGCGGCACCAGCAACCCGTGGACGCTGAAGAAGATCCTGCGGGCCAATCAGATCGCCCTGCAGAACCGGCTACCCGTGGTGTCGCTGGTGGAGTCCGGTGGCGCCGACCTGCCGACCCAGAAGGAGATCTTCGTCCCTGGCGGGCAGATGTTCCGCGACCTGACCCGGCTGTCGGCGGCGGGGATTCCGACCATCGCGCTCGTCTTCGGCAACTCCACGGCCGGCGGTGCCTACATCCCCGGCATGTCCGATCACGTGGTGATGATCAAGGAACGATCGAAGGTTTTCCTGGCCGGTCCCCCACTGGTTAAGATGGCCACCGGCGAGGAGTCCGACGACGAATCGCTCGGTGGCGCCGAAATGCATGCCCGCACTTCGGGTCTGGCTGACTATTTCGCCGTCGACGAGCTCGACGCGATCCGCATCGGGCGTCGCATCGTTAACCGGCTGAACTGGCGAAAGCTTGGCCCGGCGCCGCGGCCGGTGGCGGAGCCGTTGTTCGACGCCGAGGAGCTGATCGGCATCGTGTCTTCGGATCTGCGTATCCCGTTCGATCCGCGAGACGTCATCGCGCGCATTGTCGACGGCTCCGAATTCGACGAATTCAAGCCGATGTACGGCTCGTCGCTGGTGACCGGCTGGGCAACGCTGTGCGGGTATCCGATCGGCATTCTCGCCAACCACCGGGGCGTGCTGTTCAGCGAGGAGTCGCAGAAGGCCACCCAATTCATTCAGCTGGCCAACCGCTACGACACGCCATTGTTGTTCTTGCACAACACGACCGGATACATGGTCGGCAAGGACTACGAGGAAGGCGGCATGATCAAACACGGGTCGATGATGATCAACGCCGTCTCCAACTCGACCGTCCCGCACATCTCGCTGCTGATCGGCGCGTCGTACGGCGCGGGCCACTACGGCATGTGCGGGCGTGCCTACGACCCTCGATTCCTGTTCTCCTGGCCCAGCGCCAAATCCGCGGTGATGGGCGGCGTCCAGCTGGCCGGCGTGCTATCGATCGTGAGTCGCGCGGCCGCCGAAGCCCGCGGCCAGCAGGTCGACGAAGATGCCGACGCCGCGATGCGCGCCGCTGTCGAGGGCCAGATCGAGGCCGAGTCGCTGCCCATGGTCTTGTCCGGGATGCTCTACGACGACGGTGTGATCGATCCCCGCGACACCCGCACGATTCTGGGAATGTGTCTGTCCGCCATAGCTAATGGCCCGATCAAGGGAACGTCGAACTTCGGCGTCTTCCGGATGTGAGCCCCATGGGAATCACTCGAGTACTAGTTGCCAACCGCGGCGAGATCGCCCGGCGGGTCTTCGCCACCTGCCGGCGGCTGGGCCTGGGCACCGTCGCGGTCTACACCGACCCGGACGCCACGGCCCCGCACGTCGCCGAGGCCGACTTGCACGTGCGCCTGGCGAAGACCAACGATTATCTGAACGCCGAGGCCATCATCGCCGCCGCCCGTGCCGCCGGCGCCGACGCCGTGCACCCGGGTTACGGATTCCTCTCGGAGAACGCCGACTTCGCGGCCGCCGTTCAAGACGCGGGCCTGACCTGGGTCGGGCCGCCGGTGGACGCGGTGCGGGCGATGGGCTCCAAGATCGAGTCCAAGAAGCTGATGTCCTCGGCCGGGGTACCGGTACTCGACGAGCTCGACCCAGAGGTGGTCACCGAAGCGCAGCTGCCGGTGCTGGTCAAGGCTTCCGCGGGCGGCGGCGGTCGCGGAATGCGAGTGGTCCGTGAGTTATCCGCTCTGCCAGGCGAAGTCGCTGCGGCCCAGCGCGAAGCGCAGTCGGCCTTCGGCGATCCGACGGTGTTCTGCGAGCGCTACCTGCCGACCGGCCACCATGTGGAGGTTCAGGTCCTCGCCGACACCCACGGCACCGTGTGGGCAGTGGGGGAACGAGAATGCTCGATTCAGCGGCGCCACCAGAAGGTCATCGAAGAGGCCCCCTCCCCCTTGGTGGAGCGCACTGTCGGCATGCGGGCCAAGCTGTTCGACGCCGCCCGGCTGGCCGCCAGCGCGATCGGGTACGCCGGTGCCGGGACGGTGGAGTTCCTCGCCGATGACGACGGTGAGTTCTTCTTCCTGGAAATGAATACCAGGCTTCAGGTCGAGCACCCGGTCACCGAAGAGACCACCGGGCTCGACCTTGTCGAACTACAGCTCGCGATCGCCGACGGCGCCGGTCTCGATTCCGAACCTCCTGCCGCTCAGGGCCATTCGATTGAGGCCCGGCTGTACGCCGAAGATCCCGCCCACGGCTGGCAGCCGCAAGCCGGACTGGTGCACACCTTCGACGTGCCGGGCACTCGGGCACAGTTCAACTCGCTGGGCCGGCGCACCGGAATCCGGCTGGACTCCGGCATTGTCGATGGATCGACCGTTTCGATTCACTACGACCCCATGCTGGCCAAGGTCATCTCCTACGCGCCGACCCGGCGGCAATCCGCGCTGGTGCTTGCCGACGCGCTGGCCCGAGCACGGTTACATGGGCTGCGCACCAACCGCGAGCTGTTGGTGAACGTGCTGCGGCATCCGGCATTCCTCGACGGGGCGACCGACACCGCGTTTTTCGACACGCACGGCCTGGCACGGCTGTCGGCACCGCTGGGCGATGAAGGCGTCGGCCGTTTGTCGGCGATTGCCGCCGCGCTCGCCGAGGCCGCGCACAATCGCGCGACCGCCACCGCATTCGGCCCGATCCCGAGCGGCTGGCGAAACCTGACCTCGGGCTATCAGGTCAAGACCTACCAGGACGACGAGGGCAACGAGCACCGTGTCGAATACCGATTCACCAGAACGGGATTGGTGCTCGCCGGCGATGAGCCGGTGCAACTGGTCTCGTCGGGGCCCGATCAGGTCGTGCTGGCCGACGCCAGCGGGGTGGCGTGCAGCTTCGCGGTTGCGCGTTATGGCCGGGACGTCTACGTCGATTCGGCACGCGGACCGGTCCATTTCGACGCGGTCCCCCGGTTCCCCGAGCCGGGCTCGTCGGTCGCCGAGGGGTCGCTGGTGGCGCCCATGCCCGGCAACGTCATCCGGCTCGGCGCGCAGGTGGGTGACACGGTCACGGCCGGTCAGCCGCTGATCTGGCTGGAGGCGATGAAGATGGAACACACCATCACCGCCCCTTCCGACGGCGTACTCAGCTCGCTCAACGTCACCACCGGTCAGCAAGTCGAAGTCGGGGCAGTCCTGGCTCTAGTCGAAGCGCCCGACCCAGACGCGCGAGCCCATTCCGAGGACCAAGCAAAAGGAGATCCGGCATGACCGATACCAGCTTCATCGAAAGCGAGGAGCGCCAGGCGCTGCGCAAGTCGGTGTCCGCGTGGGCGTCCAACTACGGCAGCGAGTACTACCTGGAAAAGGCCCGCGCACACGAGCACACAGATGAATTGTGGTCCGAGGCAGGCAAGCTCGGCTTCCTCGGAGTCAACCTGCCGGAGGAATACGGCGGCGGGGGCGCCGGGATGTACGAGCTGTCGCTGGTCATGGAGGAAATGGCCGCCGCGGGCAGCGCGCTGCTGCTGATGGTGGTGTCGCCGGCCATCAACGGCACGATTATCAGCAAGTTCGGCACCAAAGAACAGAAGAAGCGCTGGATCCCGTCCATCGCCGACGGCTCTTTGACCATGGCATTCGCGATCACCGAGCCAGACGCAGGGTCCAACTCGCACAAGATCACCACCGCCGCGCGCCGCGATGGCAGCGACTGGATTCTCAAGGGCCAGAAGGTTTTTATCTCCGGCATCGACCAGGCGCAGGCTGTGCTGACGGTGGCTCGCACCGAGGAGGCCAAGACCGGCAAGCTGCGCCCGGCGCTGTTCGTGGTGCCCACCGACTCCCCGGGCTTCACCTACACCCCGATCGAGATGGAACTGATCAGCCCCGAGCGTCAGTTCCAGGTCTTCCTGGATGATGTCCGGCTGCCCGCCGATGCGCTCGTCGGAGCCGAAGATGCGGCGATCGCCCAGCTTTTCGCGGGCCTGAACCCCGAGCGGATCATGGGCGCGGCCAGCTCGGTGGGCATGGGCCGGTTCGCGCTGGAGAAGGCCGCCGACTACGTCAAGACCCGCCAAGTGTGGGGTACCCCGATCGGCGCGCACCAGGGTCTGTCACATCCGTTGGCGCAGTGCCACATTGAGGTCGAGCTCGCCAGGCTGATGTTGCAGAAGGCCGCCACGCTCTACGACAGCGGCGACGACGCGGGCGCGGCCGAGGCCGCCAATATGGCCAAATACGCTGCGGCCGAGGCGGCTACCCGGTCGGTCGATCAGGCCGTGCAGTCGATGGGCGGCAACGGCCTGACGAAGGAGTACGGCGTCGCCGCCATGCTGACGTCGGCCCGGCTGGGGCGGATCGCCCCGGTCAGCCGCGAGATGGTGCTGAACTTCGTCGCGCAGACATCCCTGGGCCTGCCCCGAAGCTACTGAAGCCCTACTGATGGAAACGCTTGTCGAATACGCCGTCACGGGATCGTTCGCCCGGCTGACGCTGAACTCTCCGCATAACCGCAACGCGCTTTCGACCACTCTGGTCAGCCAATTGCACCAGGGCCTGCGCGACGCGGCGGCGGATCCGGAGGTGCGGGTGGTGGTGCTCGGCCACACCGGCGGCACGTTCTGCGCTGGAGCCGACCTGAGCCAGGCCGGCGATGGTGATCCCTTCGAGACGGCCGCGGCCCGGGCCCGGGAACTGACCACGCTGCTGCGCGGCATCGTCGAGGCGCCGCTGCCGGTGATCGCCGCGATCAACGGACATGTCCGGGCAGGCGGATTCGGCCTCGTCGGTGCCTGCGATATCGCCGTCGCCGGGCCGCGCAGCACCTTCGCGCTGACCGAGGCCCGAATCGGTGTCGCCCCGGCGATCATCTCGCTGACACTGCTGCCGAAGCTGTCGGCGCGGGCGGCCGCCCGGTACTACCTGACCGGCGAGACGTTCGACGCCGGCAAAGCCGCGGAGATCGGATTGGTCACGATGGCGGCCGACGATGTGGATGCCGCGGTGGCCAAGCTGGTCGCCGATCTGGGCCGTGGATCGCCGCAGGGTCTGGCGGCGTCGAAGGCACTCACGACGGCCGCGGTGCTCGAAGGATTCGACCGCGACGCCGAACGGCTCACCGAGGAATCTGCCCGTCTTTTTGTCTCCGACGAGGCTCGCGAAGGCATGCTGTCGTTCCTTCAGAAACGTCCGCCCAGTTGGGCACCACCCGCCGCCGACGACGCCGGCAGCAACTGACCCGCCCGTAGGAAGATCATTGCGATTTAGCCAACTCTCTTGCAGCAAAAGTTGTACGTCGTACGCTCGTGAGTGATGAGCGATTCGGCGCCGAATGATGCGAAGGACGCGCGCGGCCATGAGTCGCGGGCGGCCGACACCGATCGCATTCAAATTGCGCAGCTGCTGGCCTACGCCGCTGAGCAGGGCCGACTGCAGCTCAAAGACTATGAAGACCGCCTGACCAGGGCCTATGCCGCTACGACATACGAGGAATTGGATCGGCTCCGGGCCGATTTACCGGGCGCACCGGTAAACACACGCCGGGGTGGCAAAACCAATCCGGCCCCCTCCACGCTGCTGCTGGCCCTGTTGAGCGGATTCGAACGGCGCGGCCGGTGGAACGTGCCCAAGAAGCTGACCACGTTCACGCTCTGGGGCAGCGGGGTGGTGGATCTGCGCTACGCCGATTTCACGTCGACCGAGGTCGATATCCACGTGGTCTCGATCATGGGTGCGCAGAACATCCTGCTGCCACCCGAAGTCAACGTCGAAATTCGCGGCCGCGGTGTGATGGGCGGTTTCGACCGCGATGTCGTGGGCCAAGGTACGCCCGGGGCGCCGAGGGTGAATATCCACGGCTTCTCGCTATGGGGCGGTGTGGGCATTAAGCGCAAAGCGCGCAGACCCCACCAGTAAAACCCAAGCCGCGGAATAGCGATTTGCGACAGCATATTTCGAGCGCCTTGGCGCAAAGCCAGCCCCGTGTGAGTTAGCGACGGCGCCGGGATCGCAGGTAGTCGCCGACCACCGCGGCGCCCAGCCCGTCGAGATCAGGCACCACGACGCGTCCGTCGACTCGCCGCGCCACCTGGTCGATGAAGCGCGCCAGGCCGGGGTCGCTGCCCAGCCGGAAGATCGTGACCTGCGCGCCCAGCCGCGCCATATCGTCGAACCCGCGCACGGTGTAGGCGATGGTCCGCGGGTGGGGCGGGTAATCGAAAAACACCGACGAACCGTCACCGTCGAGATCCTCCAAGTGGGCGGTCGGCTCACCGTCGGTCACGACCAGCACCACGGGCTGTGCGTTGGGGTGGCGACGCAGATGGCGGCCCGCCAGCGCCAGCGCGTGATGCAGGTTGGTGCCCTGCTCGTAGACCCCCTCGAGACCGGTGAGCTCAGCGGCCGTCACCGTCCTGGCGTATCGGCCAAAGGCGATGATCTGCAAGGCATCCGACCGGAACCGCGTGCAGATCAGGTGGTTGAGCGCGAGCGCCGTCTGTTTCATCGGCAGCCAGCGATTCTCCATCACCATCGAAAACGAGGTATCCACCAGCAGCGCCACCGCGGATTGGGTGCGCGTCTCGGTCTCGGACACCTCGACGTCGTCGACGGTCATCCGGATCGGGCCGGCCGGGCCATCGAGGGTCGCGGTTCCGGCCTGCCGCAGTACCGCGTTGGTCAACGTGCGGGGGATGTTCCACGGTTCGGTGTCACCGAACTGCCAGGGCCGAGTCGCACCGGTCAACTCGCCCGCCGCCCCGGCGCGGCGCAGGTCGCGCTCGCCACGCCGGCCGGAAAGCTGTTGTGCCACATCGCGTAACGCCGTCTCGCCGAGTCTGCGCATGGCCATGGGCGACAGTCGCCATTGGCCGTCGGAACCGCGATCCAGGAAGCCCTGATTGACCAGTGCCCGTTCCAGTTCGGCCAGTGTTCGTGCGTCGACGGCGGCCTCGTCGCCGAGCTGGCGTGCCAGCGCGTCGAGATCGACGTCGTCCATGGTGGCGCCGGGATAGCTTTGCGAAAGCTGGTCGGCCAGCTGCTCCAGCTCGGCGACGTCCGCCAGGGCCTGGGTGCCCTCGCCCATGCCGAACGGGTTGTCGCCGGAGAACTGTTCGGAGCCCATCCAGTCTTCGCCCGGCCGCGCGGCCTGCAGGTGCGAATCGAGACGGTTCAACGCCTGCATCAGTGACGGCGATCCAAATGCCTGCTGTGCCAAGGCATCGAGTTCTGCGCGCTGATCCGGGCTCAGGCTGTTGCGGAAGCGCTGCGCGGCGGCAGCGCGCTGGGCCAGCGAGTCCAGCAGCTCGTCGACATTGCTCGGGTTCTCCGGGAAGAACTCGCCGTGCTTGTCCATGAAGTCGCCAAAGTCCTGTTGGGTGTCCTCGCCGCGGGCGTGCTTGTCCAGCAGCGCGTTGAGGTCACTGACCATCTCGGTGACGCGCTCGCGATCCTCGTCGGTGGCGCCCTCCAGCGCTTCTTTCATGCCGGCAAAGCGTTGATCGAGCATCTCGCGGCCGAGCAAATCCTTTATCTGCTCGTACTTTTCGCGGGCCTCGTCGCTGCGCCAGCCGTACTCGGAGAGCTCCTGGACCGCCTTGGCCGGCGACGACGGCAGCGCATCGAGCTGCAGTTCGCCGAAGCGAGCGTCGTCGTCGAGCGCGCGGGCCAATTCCTTGCGTTCGGCCAGCACCGCCTCGTCGAGTAGCTTCTTGATCTCCTGCAGCGTCCCATCCAAGTTGTTGCGGCGCAGTAGATCCCGGCGGCGGCGGTTCGCTTCTGCCGCCAGCCGGTCGGCGCCGGGCATACTCTTGGTACCGCGACGCAGCAGCTCCGACAGCGCCCGGCGCGGCGAGGTACCGCCCATGACGTCCTTCCCGATCTGCTCGAGCGCCTCGCGCAGATCCACCGGCGGAGCCAGCGGATCAGGCCCGCCGGTGTACGCCGAGTAACGAGAGGCGTGCCCCTTCGAAAAAGGCTTAGCCATAGACGGTTTGGCCCTCCCCGGACACCTTGTCGATTCGCTTGGCCAGATACAGCGCTTCCAGCGCCAGCTCCAGTGCCGCGGCGCGTTCTCCCTCGGATTCCGCGTGCAGCCGGTCAGCGATTTCCTCCACGACGGGCAATCCTGGAACGGCAGCCAACACATCCTTGGCCGAGATCCGCTCGCCCGTCGTCACCGCCGAACCGCCTTCCACGGCGGTGACCAATGGCGCAACATCGATGCCGCCGAGCGCTCTGGACGCGGTGTCGGCGGTCGCCCGGCGCAACAGGTGCTCGAGCACTGCCTGCTCGCGGCCTTCCTCACCGGATTCGAATTCCAGCTTCCCGCGCAGCACGTCGATCACGGTGCCCAGGTCGACAACTCGGGCCACCGGGTCGCTCTCGCCGAGCATGGCGCCGCGGTGCCGCGCGGAGGCGGCGACGGTCTCGGCGGCGGCAATGGCGAACCGCGCCGATACCCCGGATCGCTGGTCCACCGAGTTGGACTCCCGCAGGTAGCGGGCAAACCGCGCGATCACCTGCGTCAGGTAGTCGGGTACCTGCGCGCTCAGGTGCGCTTCCTGCACGATGACGCCCACCTCCGCCTCCAGCTCGAGCGGGTAGTGGGTGCGGATCTCGGCGCCGAATCGGTCTTTGAGCGGGGTGATGATGCGACCGCGGTTGGTGTAGTCCTCCGGGTTGGCGCTGGCGACCACCAACACGTCCAGTGGCAGGCGCAGCGTGTAGCCGCGGACCTGAATGTCGCGCTCCTCCATGACGTTGAGCATCGACACCTGAATGCGCTCGGCGAGGTCGGGCAGCTCGTTGACCGCCACGATGCCGCGGTGCGCGCGGGGAATCAGTCCGTAGGCGATGGTCTCCGGGTCGCCGAGGCTGCGTCCCTCGGCCACCTTGATCGGGTCGATGTCACCGACCAGGTCGGCGACGCTGGTGTCGGGAGTCGCCAGCTTCTCGGTGTAGCGCGCGCTGCGGTGCTTCCACTCCACCGGCAGGTCGTCGCCGAGCTGCGCGGCCCGCCGGATCCACTCCGGCGTGATCGGCGTGTACGGATGCTCGCTGAGCTCGGACCCGGCGATCACCGGCGTCCACTCGTCAAGCAGGCCAGTCAGTGCGCGCAGTAGCCGGGTTTTGCCTTGGCCCCGCTCGCCGAGCAGAACGAAGTCGTGGCCCGCGATCAGCGCCCGCTCCAGCTGGGGCAACACGGTGTCGTCGAATCCCAGGATGCCCGGCCAAATGTCGTCACCCTCGGCCAGCGCGGTCAGCAGGTTCTCTCGGATTTCCTGCTTGACTCCACGTTCACGATGGCCGGCGGCACGTAGCTCGCCCACAGTTCGGGGCAGATTGCTCGGTGATGTCACCACTCCACGCTACGTCGCGCTGCACAGGTGCGTCATGCGCACCGGCCTTAGTGCGCGAAGTGGCGGGCACCGGTGAGGTATAGCGTGACGCCGGCCTCGGCCGCCGCCGCGGTCACCTCGTCGTCGCGCACCGAGCCCCCGGGGTGCACGATCGCCTTGACTCCGGCGTGAGCCAGCGTCTCTAACCCGTCGGGGAAAGGGAAGAACGCATCGGACGCGGCCACCGCGCCACCGACTCGGTCCCCGCCGCGTTCGACGGCGAGCCGGGCCGCGTCGACCCGGTTGACCTGACCCATGCCCACGCCGATGGTGGCGCCCCCCGACGCGATCACGATGGCGTTCGACTTGACCGCGCGGCAGGTACGCCACGCAAAGACCAGGTCGCCCAACGTCGCCGGGTCGGCCGGTGATCCGGTGGCCAGTGTCCAATTGACCGGGTTGTCGCCGTGCGCGTCGAGCTGATCACGCTGCTGCATCAGCAGTCCCCCGCTGATGGGTCTCACCTCGGAGCCACCTGCCAGCGGTTCGGAAGCCACCAGCACCCGGATGTTCTTCTTGCGCGTCAGCACGTCAAGGGCGTCCGGCGCATAGGCCGGAGCGATGATCACCTCGGTGAAGATGGTGCTGACGTACTCCGCCATCTCAACGCTGACTTCGGTGTTCGCGGCGATGACTCCCCCGAACGCGCTCAGCGGATCGCACTCGTGGGCCTTGCGATGTGCGTCGGCGACCGAAACCGACGAGATGGCGATCCCACACGGGTTGGCGTGCTTGATGATTGCCACACATGTCTGCTCGTGGTCGAAGGCCGCGCGCCAGGCCGCGTCCGCGTCGGTGAAGTTGTTGTAGGACATCTCTTTTCCGTGCAGCTGCTCGGTCTGCGCCAGCCCCGGCCAGGCGCCCGGGTCGACGTAGAGCGCCGCTTGTTGGTGCGGGTTCTCGCCGTAGCGCAGCATCGCCGAGCGGCGCCAGCTGTGGCCGAGCCACTGCGGGAAGGCCGTCTCCGGATGCTCGGGCGCCAGAGTCGACTCCATCCAGCTCGCCACGGCGATGTCGTACTCCGCGGTGTGCTGAAAGGCCAGCGACGCCAGCCTCTTGCGCTCGGCGAGGGTGAAGCCACCGTTGCGCGTCGCGGCGAGCACCCCGTCGTAGCCGAGCGGATCGACCACCACCGCCACACTCGGATGGTTCTTCGCGGCGGCCCGAACCATCGACGGGCCCCCGATGTCGATCTGCTCGACGCATTCGTCGAGGCCGGCGCCGGAGTCGACGGTCTGGCTGAACGGATACAGGTTGACGACGACCAGCTCGAAAGCCGCGATTCCGAGCTGGTCGAGCGCCGCGGCGTGCTCGGGCTTACGCAGATCGGCCAGCAGTCCGGCATGCACGCGCGGGTGCAGTGTCTTGACCCGGCCATCGAGCACCTCGGGGAATCCCGTCAGCTCCTCCACCGGGGTCACCGAAATCCCTTTGTCCGCAATGGTCTTCGCGGTCGATCCGGTCGAGACGATCTCGACGCCCGCAGCGCTCAGGCCCTGGGCAAGTTCTATCAGTCCGGTCTTGTCGTACACGCTGATCAACGCGCGGCGAATCGCTCTTCTTGACTCGTCGGTGCTCATAGGAGTGCTCATCCCAGGGTCGCCTTTCGTCCAATCCAGGTCACGCCGCGGGTCGCCATCGCGGCCACCACGTCCACCAACAGCCGCCGTTCGATGACTTTGATGCGTTCATGCAATGTCTCTTCGTTGTCCCCGTCGAGCACCGGAACGGGTTCCTGCGCCAATATCGGCCCGGTGTCCATACCGGCATCCACCAGGTGCACCGTACAGCCGGTGATCTTCACACCGTAAACCAGCGCTTCGGGAACCGCGTGCGCGCCGGCGAATGCTGGCAGTAGTGCCGGATGCGTGTTGAGGGTGCGTCCGCAGAACCGTGAAAGGAATTGTGGACCAAGGATTTTCATGAATCCAGCAGCGACGATCAGGTCGGGCGCGTGCGCGGCGGTGGCCTCGGTGATGGCGGCGTCCCAGGCATCGCGGTCGGGATGCTCGCCCAGTCGGACGGTGAAGGTCGGAATGGACGCGGCGGCGGCGATCTCGGTGGCCCGGCAGTCGCGATCCACGCCGACGGCGACCACGCGGGCCGGGTAATCACCAACCGCGGCAGCCAACATCGAACTCAGCAGCGATCCCGTGCCCGATGCCAGCACCACCAGTCGCGCCGGCGCACTCGGGGGCACGCGGAGCGGTTCGACCACATCGCAAGCCTACTAACGACGCTGCCCGGCTGACGATACGACCGGCCGCCCAGCGAACCCCGAGTTGCCATTCGGGGCCGGCGACGCAGCTAATCCCCGGAATCGCGTTCGGTCGCGCTGGGCTCCGGTCCGTCCGGTGCGGGCCCGTCCGGCGCGGGTTCGTCGGGCGAGGGCTCGGCGAATATGGCCGGGGACGCTTCCTCGTCGTCCTCCTCGAGCAGCAGGTCGTGGTCGGCGGGGTGGCCGGGCTCGGAGAAAACGTCCGCGAAGTCCTTCGGTTCGTCGGCCGGCGGCGCGGGCGCGCGTCGTTGCTTCAGACGCCGGGGCCGGCGCCTGATCCCGCCGGTCATCACCACCGTGACCCAGCCGACGACCGCGAACCAGAAGAAGCTGCCGATCAGCATCGCGCCCTGGTCCACCCCGACGTCACCGAAGTTGCCCAGCCGGCCGCTGCTGCCGTAGGCCAGCAGCGACATCGTCAGCGCCCCGGCTGCCGCGGCGATCAGCAGCTTGACCAGCGCCGGCACCAGCGGGAGTGAACGCCGGGCGCATTGCTGGCCAACCGCCACACCCGACGACGCCCCGACGATGAGCAGCGCCACCCACACCGGCCCCAGCGGTGGGGTCGGTGCCGCGGCCAGGATGGGCAGCGCCGGAATATCACCGCCGAACACGGTGAACGAACTGAACGTCGCAAAACCAAGATGGGCGCTGGACCCCACCGCGACCGCCGAAGTGCCGACGATGACGTTGGGCGCATAAAGCAGACAGAGCACGGTCAGGCTGAACTCGCCGAAGATGGAGTCGGTGATCCCGAACAGATCTTGCATCGTCGCCCAGTGCACAACCAGCGATCCAGCCGTCACCAACCCGGAGAGCCCGACCAGCGCCAGCACGCCGGCGGCCGCGGCCCGCAGCGAATCACCCAGCCAGTAAGGCAGTGACGCCACCATCAGCGCCCGTCGGCCCACCCGGGACCCCACGCCGATCCCGGCACCGACGACATGCACCACCAGAACGCTGCCGAACGCGCGCAGGGCGTTGGGAGTCTGCAGCTCGGTGAGCACGGTGGAGGCGTCGTGGATGACCGCCAGCGCAATTGCTGCGATCAGCAGGGGTCCACCCAGTGCCGAGGCGACGACCCAGCGGACCACGAGCCACGACGAATGTCTGGTCGTGGCCCGCGCCGTGGTGCGTGCGGTCCCCCACACCATCAACAGGATTGGCAGCAACGGCAGCACGCCCAACTCGCGACCGCCGATCGAAATCGGCACCCGGTGCACACCGAGCCAGATGCTCGCGATCGCCCCCAGCGCGCCGGTCATGTCGCTGTTGGCGATCAGCAGCTGGAGCAACGTGACCGCGGCGATGATCACCAGCGCCAGCACAGCTGGGCCGAAGGCGACCCTGACGAGGTCGCGCGCCTGACGAGCACCCGCTGCCCGGTTGTCCTCCACCCGTGTCACTCTTGGCGCACGTGCCCGACGAGGCGCGAGAGCCCGCGGTTAGGCCGGGGCCGGCCCGGAGGGTGACGAAGGCGACTGGTGCTGGTCCCCGACTTGCTCGGACGCCGCACCGCCGGCCGAAGGTGGCGGGCTGAAGCTCGGGAAGCCGGTCGGAGGCGTGGACGAACCCTGCTGCGCCGCCGACTGAGGCCCGGATTGCGGAGACTGAGCACCGAATCCGCCAGAGGTCGGGATCGCGCTCTGAGTCGGGGCTTGGCTCGAGGGGTAGCCGCCGCCGTACTGCGACTGCGACCCATACCCGGAGCCCTGCGGGTTGTGCTGCTGCGGACCCTGCTGACCGTAGTACCCGCCGTGCTGCTGCTGAGCTCCGTATTGCTGCGCGTACTGGCCGTATTGCCCGTACTGCTGCGCGTAAGGGTCGTACTTGGGCCGCGGCGGCGGCGCGGTGATGACGCCAGCATCCAACAGAATCAGGACAACGGCGGCGACCGCCTGCAGCACGCTGGACGCCACCAGCGGCCACATCGCCCAGCCGACGGCGAACCCGGTCGGCGTGTTGATGACCTCCGCGATCGACAGCAGCGCTCCCAAGACGGCGACGGCCGCCACCACGCCCGCGTAGTTCTTCGCCTTGGGCAGCAGGCTCAGCCCGGCGAGCAGTGCGGCCAGCACGGCGACGAGCACCGCGGTGCCGGCGTCACCGGCGCGTCCGCCGGAGGCCGGACCGAGGTCGGCGCTGAGGATGAATGTCGGCCCGAAATTCAGCAGGTATACCGCCAGGCCAAGTACCACCACCGCGATGTTGACGTACAGCGGAAGCTTGCTCTCACCGTCCTCAGTTTTCGCGAACGACGGTGTGGCGCCTGGATACGAGCTGCCGGGCTGCGATTGCGGATATCCGGAACTGCCGGGCGAGTAGGTCATGAGTCCTCCTGTTGCTTCCAGTGCCTTCAAACCCTCAGCGGCGCGCCACGCCACTGTTGCAGTGCGACGCTGTGCTTCCAGGGCCCGCCGTTATCAAATGCCAAGACGTGCCCGCGCTTGCGTTACGCGCGATCGATCAACCACGCTAGCGCACGTGCGGGCGCGCGTGCCGGAGCGACCGGCTCCCGCGCGCGACCAGGGCCGATCGCCGCCGCGCCCGGTCCGCGAGGTGGTTTGCGGGGGGCCGCTTGCTCAGCGCAGGTAGAACACGTTCTAATTCTGTGCATGGATTACGGGCTAGTGCTTTTCACCAGTGACCGTGGCATCTCTCCGGCCGCCGCCGCCAAACTTGCCGACGACCACGGCTTTCAGACGTTCTACGTGCCAGAACACACCCATATCCCGATCAAGCGGGAGGCGGCGCATCCGACCACAGGTGACGAATCACTGCCGGACGACCGCTACATGCGCACGCTAGACCCATGGGTAAGTCTGGGCGCGGCGTGCGCGGTCACGTCGCGGGTGCGGCTGTCCACCGCGGTGGCGCTGCCCGTCGAACATGACCCGATCACGCTGGCGAAAAGCATCGCCAGCCTGGACCACCTGTCCGGTGGCCGGGTCAGCCTGGGCGTCGGTTTCGGTTGGAACACCGATGAACTCGCCGACCACAATGTGCCGCCGGGGCGCCGCCGCACCATGCTGCGCGAATACATCGAAGCGATGCGCGTGTTGTGGACCGAGGAAGAAGCCGCCTACGACGGCGAATTCGTCAAGTTCGGCCCCAGCTGGGCCTGGCCCAAGCCGGTGCAGTCACATATTCCGGTGCTGGTGGGCGCGGCCGGCAACGAGAAGAACTTCAAATGGATCGCCCGCAGCGCCGACGGCTGGATCACCACTCCACGCGACTTCGACATCGACGAACCGGTGAAGCTGTTGCAGGACACCTGGGCGGCCGCCGGCCGCGACGGCGCCCCGCAGATCGTGGCCCTGGACTTCAAGCCGGTGCCCGAGAAGCTGGCGCACTGGTCCGAACTCGGGGTGACCGAGGTGCTGTTCGGCCTACCGGATCGTCCCGAAGAAGAAACCGCGGCCTACGTGGAGCGGTTGGCCGGCAAGCTCTCGTCGATGGTCTGAGAGCCCTTGGAGACCCGAGGTATCCCGAGCGACCCGAGGCATCCCGAGGCATCCCGAGACTTAATCCATTGCGACAGTTTGCGGCACGTGTCGTGTGCGTGGTTTAGGTGTCGCGCAAAACCCGGCCCGTCAGGCCAGCGTGCAGCGGTTGCCGTAGTCGAAGGAGCGCACCGACACCGTGCGCCCGATGGGATCACCGTCGGTCAGCAGCGCAATCAATTCCTCGTGTTCGGTGGTCGACAGGAACCGGCTGTCGTCAGCCAGCCGGCCGATGATGATCCCGGTGAGCCGTCCGGAGTCACGGCGGACGGTGTAGGTCTCGATGGTCGCAGTGCCGTCGGCGGTCTCGGTGACCGACTGGGTGGGCCAATCGGCAACCTGTGCCTGCAGCCGCGCACTGGAATCCGGCTTCCACGGGGTCGGGGTGGTGGAGTACACCCCGACCGAATACTTGCTCAGAATGCCGCCGTTGGCACCGACCAAACCGAATTGACCAGGCGTGCTTCGCATGCGGGCCACCGTCTCCGCGACCGCGTGCATCGAGTAGTTGTTGCCCGCGCCACCGAAGAAGGGCAGCCCGCCGGTCATGGTCAGGCCGCGCGGATCATCGGGCGCGATGCCCATGCCGTCGCAAATGTTGAACACGGGCACCGGAAAGCAGCTGTACAAGTCGAGGGTCGCGACGTCGTCGATGCCGATGCCGGCCACCGCCAGCGCCTCGCGCACCGCCGTCAGGGCGGCCTGCGAGTGGCCGAGATCGAGTCGCTGCAGCAGAGCCTGTTCTTCCATGTCGGCGTGCCCATGGAGGTACATCCAGTTGTCCTCGGGCACGCCCAAGCGGCGTGCCACCTCGACCGACATCAGCAATGCCGCGGCACCCCGGTTGACCTGATCCCGGGCGACGAGCAGCCGCGGATAGGGTTCCGCGATCATCCGGTTGCTCTCGGTGACGGTGATCAGCTCGTCGACGTCGCGTTCCACCGGCGCGGCGGCGAACGGGTTGTCGGCGGCAACCTTGGTGAACGGCGCGAACAGCTCACCCATTCGCCGCAGGTACTCCACGGGCCCAGGCCCGTCGCGCGCCGTCGGGCGTTCTCCAGCAGCGCGTATTGGATCGGCGCACTGGTCAGCCCGTGGATGACCGCGTAGCGCGAAACCAGTCACTCCAGGCCATGCCCGCGGTCTTCGAGCGAGCCGTCGACGGTCTCGGAGAAATCCGGACGGTTGTCCTCGCCGGCGAAGTAACGGGTGGTCGACGTCGCGTCGGAGCCGAAGACGAGCGCGACCTCGGATCGGCCGGCCGCGATCTGGCCGGCCAACTCGTTGATCAGGTGCTGTGGGCCTTGACCGCCGACGACCTCCAGGATGGCGCGCGCGGGGTCCACGCCGATCCGGTTGGCCACCGACCGCGGGTAGTTGTTCGACTTGCCCAGGACCGGCTCCGCCGGCCCGGAGATCTCGAATTGCCTTACGCCCGCGACGGTGTCGATCAACGCGGCGACCTTGGCGACATCAGCCCCGCAGTCGTCCAGAGCGGCGCGGGCACCGGCGGCGGCCAGCTCGACGCCCGACATCGCACGGTAGTAGGCGTCGTCGATGCGCTCCGCCGCCTGCCCCACCCCGACGATGACGGGGGTGCATGGATCCAAGGTCACGAGCGCCGCTCCTACAGGCTCTTCAGAATCTCCCGGGCAAGCTCCGCGGTCTCCGACGGCGTCTTGCCCACCTTGACCCCGGCAGCCTCCAAAGCCTCTTTCTTCGCGGCCGCGGTGCCCGACGAGCCGGACACGATTGCGCCCGCGTGGCCCATCGTCTTGCCTTCCGGCGCAGTGAATCCCGCGACGTAACCGACAACCGGCTTGGACACGTTCGCCTTGATGTAGTCGGCCGCCCGCTCCTCGGCGTCACCGCCGATCTCACCGATCATCACGATGACCTTGGTGTCGGGGTCCTTCTCGAAGGCCTCGATGGCGTCGATGTGGGTGGTACCGATCACCGGATCACCACCGATGCCGATCGACGTCGAGAAGCCGAAATCGCGCAGCTCGTACATCATTTGGTAGGTCAGGGTGCCCGACTTGGACACCAGCCCGACGGGGCCGGATCCACTGATGTTCGAGGGAGTGATGCCGGCCAGCGCCTCACCCGGCGTGATGATGCCGGGACAGTTCGGGCCGATGATGCGCGTCTTCTTCCCCTTGTCGACGTTGTAGGCCCACGCATATGCGCTGTCCTGCACCGGAATTCCCTCGGTGATAACCACCAGCAGTGGGATCTCGGCGTCGATGGCCTCGATGATCGCGTCCTTGGCGAATTTCGGCGGCACGAAAACGACCGACACGTCGGCGCCGGTCTCCTTCATCGCTTCCGCAACGGTGCCGAAGACGGGAAGTTCGACGTCCTTGCCGACGGGGTCCACGTGCGACACGGTGGTGCCGGCCTTCCGGGCGTTCACCCCGCCCACCAGCTGAGTGCCCGCTTTCAGCATCAGCGCGGTGTGCTTACTGCCCTCACCGCCGGTAATGCCCTGGACGGCGACCTTGGAGTCCTTGTTCAGGAAAATAGACATGGGTCATTGGTCCTTTTCTACTTGTTCGCCAGCTCGGCGGCTTTGTCGGCGCCGGCGTCCATGGTCTCGGCCTGGATCACCAGCGGGTGGTTGGCGTCGGCGAGGATGCGGCGGCCCTGGTCGACGTTGTTGCCGTCGAGGCGCACCACGAGCGGCTTGTTGGCCTCATCGCCGAGCATGTTCAGTGCGGTCACGATTCCGTTGGCGACGGCGTCGCACGAGGTGATGCCACCGAACACGTTGACGAACACGCTCTTGACCTGCTTGTCGTTCAGGATCACGTCCAGGCCGGCGGCCATCACCTCGGCCGACGCGCCACCACCGATGTCCAGGAAGTTGGCCGGCTTGACGCCACCGTGCTTCTCGCCCGCGTAAGCGACGACGTCGAGCGTCGACATCACCAGACCGGCGCCGTTACCGATGATGCCGACCTGGCCGTCGAGCTTGACGTAGTTCAGGTCGTGTTCCTTGGCCTTGAGCTCCAGCGGGTCGGTGGCGTCGCGGTCCTCGAACTCCACGTGGCCCGGCTGACGGAAGTCGGCGTTGGCGTCCAGGGTGACCTTGCCGTCCAGCGCAAGAATCTGGTCGTCAGGGGTGCGCACCAACGGGTTGACCTCGACCAGGGTGGCGTCTTCGCCGACGAACACATCCCACAGCTTGGAAATGGTTACCGCGGCGGCGTCGAGTACCTCGGCCGGCAGGTGCCCCTGCTCGGCGATGGAACGCGCGGTCGCCAGGTCGACACCCTTGACGGCGTCCACCGGCACCTTGGCGAGCCGGTCGGGTTTGGTGGCGGCCACCTCTTCGATCTCCATGCCGCCCTCGACCGAGCACATCGCCAGGTAGGTCCGGTTGGCCCGATCGAGCAGGAAGGATATGTAGTACTCCTGGGCAATATCGCTGGCCTCGGCGACCAGCAATTTCTTGACGACGTGGCCCTTGATGTCCAGGCCCAGGATGTTGTTGGCGTGCTCAAAGGCGTCCTCAGGCGTGGCGGCGTACTTGACGCCACCGGCCTTGCCGCGACCGCCGACCTTCACCTGCGCCTTGACCATCACCGGAGCGCCGACCTCGGTCGCGATTTCCTTCGCGCCCTCGGCGGTGTCGGTTACACGACCGGGCGTAGTAGGTACGTTGTGCTTGACGAACAGTTCTTTCGCTTGATACTCGAAAAGGTCCATGAACTCACTGTCTTCGCTCGACTTGACTACAGGCCTACAGGCCTACAGGTAGGCGGTGCCGGATCCGGCAACTCGCACGGTGGAACTGTATCCACTCGTCAAACGAGGTCTACCGCCGCATCCACCGATGTGGCACAGCTCACGACACGCCGCCCAGGGCCAAACGTGATCCAGTTCACAATCTGGCACCGAGGTTGCCAGTCGGATCGGTAAACGGATAACGTCCTAACGTCCAGATAACGGTATGGTCACGATACGAGGACATTTCAGCTTGTCCCAACACAGTCTTGCCCGCTCTCCTGCGCTGTCAGGAGCAGGTCGCCTTCAACGCGACCAGTGGTCGCAACTTCATCGCAACGAAGTCACCGAGATTCTGCCGCTGGACGGCTTCGACCTCGACGAGCTGGACTTCGGAGACGGCGGCGAGCTCGACGACCTGGATCTGAGCAACGACTCCACGTTCGATTACGAAGCACAGGTGCTACTCGCACCCGAGCTCGACGATCTGGACGACATCGATGATCTGACCCCACTGCGGCTGGCGGCCCCCGCTCCCATCGTCGCTAACGAGGCCCTGGCTCAGCTCGCTCTCCAGCTCGGCGACGACCCGCATGGGGCCGGCCCGGACACCGACGTCATCGGTGTGGCACGCCGCGGCGGGCAGCACCGCAAGCAGCCGACCAGCGCGGCCAAGGGCCGCATGCTGATCTCGGCGATGGCCGCCGGCGCGGCGGCCGCGGCCGCGCACACCGCGACCAGCCAGGCCGAGATCACTAAGACCGAGACCGTGCTGACCGCCAACGCGTCGGCGCTGACCGGCGGGGTGAGCGGCAACACGACGCGCGGCGCCCAGGTGATCGCGGTCCAGCCCACGGCGCTCGGCGCGGTGCACAACGAGGAACTCGCCAAGGGCGTGGCCTTCGCCAACGACCGCGCCCAGCGCGAGGCGCGGCTGCAGCAGCCGCTGTATGTCATGCCCACCCATGGGATCTTCACGTCGAACTTCGGTTACCGCTGGGGCGTGCTGCATGCCGGCATCGACCTCGCCAACTCGATCGGAACGCCGATCGTTGCGGTGTCCGACGGTGTCGTCGTCGACGCCGGCCCGACCGCCGGCTACGGAATGTGGGTCAAGCTGCGCCACGCCGACGGCACGGTCACGCTGTACGGCCACATCAACACGGCGCTGGTCAGTGTCGGCCAGCGCGTGATGGCCGGCGACCAGATCGCCACCATGGGCAACCGGGGCAACTCCACCGGCCCACACTTGCACTTCGAGGTGCTGCAAGGCGGCTCCGAGCGAATCGACCCGGTGCCGTGGCTGGCCAAGCGAGGACTCTTCGTCGGCAATTACGCTGGCTGAGGTGACCGCGCCGAACGACCCTCCACCTCCCGAGCCGCCCGCCGAATCACGCACACGGATCATCCGGCGTGCCCCGACCGGACCGATACCCACGATCCCGGAATCCCCGACCACCCACATGCCGCGGCAGGCTCCACCCGATCAGGGCGCCACTCGCGCGGCCGCGCGTAGCAGCCTGCCGGGCCGCCCGGTCGATGAATCCAGTTCCCGGACGGCGGTCGCAGCCGCGGCGGTCAGCATTGTCAGCGGGTGGGCCACTTCGGTGGTGGCCACCGATTTGATTGCCGGCTGGTGGCGGACCGACCGCCTGTTCTGCATCGCGATCGCGTTCCTCGCCCTGGCCTTCGCGACGGCCACCGTCTCCGGGGTGATCATGCTGTTGCAGCGTCGCGAGCTGGGCCGCGTCCTGATCACCACGGGCGCGGTGGTCGCGGTCCTGACCTACGGCGGCGTCTTCATCGCGGGCGCACGCGTGGCCTGGATAGTGCACGCCTTCCCGCTGCTCCCGATCGCCAGTGTGGTCTTGGCGATGCACCCGCAGACCAAACGCTGGCTGCGGGGCTAACCCGCACCTAGAGCTTGCTGACCGGTGCGTGATTGTGCATCAGCTTGACCCTGCCCGCGCTACCGAAGTCGATCAGCGACATCGCCGATTCGCCGACGCCCGAGACTTCCTCGACCCGGCCCAGCCCGTACTTGTCGTGGGTCACCCGATCGCCGGCCTGTAATGCCAGCAGCGGACGTTTGCCTGCTCCGGAGCGGGTGGGTGCGGCGCGTGGCGTCCCGAATCGCCCTGCGCCGCTCACCGGAGCGCTGTACGAGGGGGCCGGTGCGGTGCGCCGCCATTCCATCAGTTCTTGCGGGATCTCTTGCAGGAACCGCGATTCCGGGTTGAGCATTGGCTGCCCCCAGGAAGACCGGACGATGGCCCTGCTCAGATACAGCCGCTGCCGGGCACGGGTGATGCCCACGTAGGCCAGCCGCCGTTCCTCTGAGAGTTCGCTCGGGTCGTCGAGCGCCCGCATGTGCGGGAACATCCCGTCCTCCCAGCCGGTGACGAAGACGACCGGAAACTCCAGACCCTTCGCGGTGTGCAACGTCATCAGCGTCACCAAGCCGGCACCGTGCTCGGGAATCTCGTCGGTGTCGGCGACGAGCGAGACCCGTTCCAGAAACGCCGCCAGCACACCGGTGTCGGGCACGTCTTCGTCTTCGAGGGCCTGCCCGGACTCGTCGAGTGCGCCGGCTTCTCCAGGTTCCAAGGCCCGATCGATGGTGAATTCGTGTGCGACGCTGACAAGTTCGTTGAGGTTGTCCAGCCGGGCCAACTCCTGCGGATCGGTCGAGGACTCCAGCTCCCGGCGGTATCCGGTGCGTTCCAGCACCGACTCGACCAGATCGCCGAGGTCGTCATCGAGGCGGCCCCTCAGCTCGTCGAGCAGCTCGACGAAACCGGCGATCGCCTTCTCCGCACGGGAATTCAGCATCGGGACTTTGCCTTCGGCGGCGGCCACCAGCGCATCGGCGAAGCTGGCGCCGGTGTTCTCGGCGTGGACCGCCACACACGCCTCGGCACGATCGCCGATGCCCCGCCGCGGCGTGTTGAGGATGCGCCGCATGCTGACCGCGTCGCCGGGGTTGTCCAGCACGCGCAGGTAGGCGACGATGTCGCGGATTTCCTTGCGCTCGTAAAACCGCACTCCCCCGACGACCTTGTACGGAATTCCGGCGCGGATGAACACCTCTTCCAACGACCGCGACGAGTTGTTGGTGCGATAGAAGACGGCTACATCGTTATAGGTAATGTCGCCGCGCTGAGCGAGCGCGTCAATTTCTTGGGCCACAAACCTGGCCTCGTCGTGTTCATTGTCGGCGACATAACCGACGATCAACTCCCCGACACCGGCGTCAGTCCAGAGCCGCTTCTCCCGGCGCCCGGAGTTTCGGGCTATCACCGAATTGGCCGCCGACAGAATGTTCTGCGTCGAGCGGTAATTCTGCTCAAGCAAAATAGTGGTCGCGTCGGGATAGTCGCGTTCAAACTCCTCGATATTGCGAATCGTGGCGCCACGGAATGCGTAGATCGACTGATCGGCATCGCCGACGACACACAACTCGGCCGGCGGAACGCCATCGGGTGAATCCCCGTCCTCGCGTCCGACCAATTCCCGCACCAACACGTACTGCGCGTGGTTGGTGTCCTGATATTCGTCGACCAAGACGTGCCGGAACCGGCGCCGGTAGTACTCGGCGATCTGCGGGAAGGTCTGCAGCACCGCGACGGTCTCGCCGATCAGGTCGTCGAAGTCCAGTGCGTTGGCCGCCCGCAACCGCCGCTGGTATTCGCCGTACACGGACGCAACAGTGCGGGCCAAATCGTCGGAATCGTCCGTGAGATTGGACACAGCTTGGTCCGGGTCGATCAGCTCGTTCTTCAGGTTGGAGATGGCGATGGACAACAGTCGCGGCGAGTACCGCTTGATGTCCAGGCCCATGTCGCGCCCGATCATTTGCAGCAGGCGCCGCGAATCGTCGGCGTCATAGATCGAGAAGTTGGAGTTAAGGCCTTTGATCAGCGAGGCCTGGTTGCGCAGGATGCGCACGCAGGTCGAGTGAAACGTGGACACCCACATTGCGCGAGCGCGGTTTCCGACCAGCCGCACCACCCGTTCGCGCATCTCGGCGGCGGCCTTATTGGTGAAGGTGATGGCCAGGATCTGGCCCACCCCGGCACCGCGCGCGGCGATCAGATACCCGACGCGACGCGTCAGCACCGCGGTCTTCCCCGAGCCCGCGCCAGCCACGATCAGCAGTGGCGAGCCCTGGTGTACTACTGCTTGGCGCTGTTGCGGATTTAGTCCGTCGAGCAGCTGATCTACCTCGGCGGCGAGCTTGGCATCGGTTGCGTGCGCAGTCATGTCTGCCTAAATTTACCGCTAGCCACCGACGACAAGCCCAGGCCATGGCCTCCCCGTGGGGTGCAGGCGGAACTCGTCGTTTTGCTCCGGCAGGTCCACAGCTGTGGCACACTCTTCTTATGCACAATGACCGGCCACAACGCCGCCTCTCAACCCATGAGTGGCGACGCCGATTGTACTGTGGGTACCGGCCAGCGGTGCCCATGGTCTAGCTGTGTTCGCTAGAGCCCTGTGGTCCGCCTTCGGATTCAGGGCTCGAACTTTTTCAAGCCGGTTAACGTTTTCAAGACAAATAACGAACAAGACCAAAAGAAGAACAGAAAAACAACACGGGGGTGTAGGGATGAGCGTCGAGATGATCGACATTGAACAGTTGGCGAACATTGAAGAGTTGCGCCTCGAGATCGACCGGCTGGACGCCGAGATTCTCGACGCTGTCCGGAGACGCGCCGAAGTTTCTCGGGAAATCGGCAGGGCCCGGATGGCTTCTGGCGGCACCCGCCTGGTGCACAGCCGCGAGATGAAGGTCATCGAACGCTACAACGTGCTCGGTCCGGAAGGTAAGGATCTGGCAATGCTGCTGCTGCGATTGGGCAGGGGCCGGCTCGGCCACTGAGCATCGTCAATCCGGGGGGATTGCGTTTCACCAATTTCTGTTCTGGTCGCGGTGAATTCCGCTGCCCGCGAGCGGTGGCTGTGCCCGGTGAAGCAGCACTAGGGTCGAACCATGACCTCCGTGAGCACCATCCCCGACATCACCGCCACTCCGGCGTGGGACGCCCTGCGTAGGAATCACGAACAAGTCGGCGAAACCCACCTCCGCCAGTTCTTCGACGACGACCCCGATCGCGGCCGCGATCTCACCGTGACGGTCGGCGACCTCTACATCGACTACAGCAAACACCGCGTCACCCGCGAGACCTTGCAGCTACTGATCGCGCTGGCGCGCGCGGCGAACCTCGAAGAGCGCCGGGATCAAATGTTCTCCGGTGTGCACATCAACACCTCGGAGGATCGCGCGGTCCTGCATACCGCGCTGCGGCTGCCCCGGGACGCCGAGCTGGTCGTCGACGGCCAAAACGTCGTCGAGGACGTGCACAGCGTGCTGGATGCGATGGGGGACTTCACCGATCGACTGCGCAGCGGTGAATGGACCGGCGCCACCGGGCAACGCATTCGCACCGTCGTCAACATCGGTATCGGCGGTTCCGACCTGGGCCCGGTGATGGTCTACCAAGCCTTGCGCCACTATGCCGATGCGGGGATCTCGGCACGCTTTGTCTCCAACGTCGATCCCGCTGATCTGGTCGCTGCCCTTGCCGATTTAGAGCCGGCCACAACGCTTTTCATCGTCGCGTCGAAGACATTCTCGACGCTGGAGACGCTGACCAATGCGACGGCGGCGCGCCGCTGGCTGACCGAATCACTCGGCGACGCGGCGGTGTCCAAGCATTTCGTCGCGGTCTCGACCAACAAGCGCCTGGTCGACGAATTCGGCATCAACACCGACAACATGTTCGGGTTCTGGGACTGGGTCGGTGGACGTTACTCGGTCGATTCGGCGATCGGGCTGTCGGTGATGGCGGTGATCGGCCGGGAGGCGTTCGCCGACTTCCTGTCCGGATTCCACATCGTCGATGAGCACTTCAAAACCGCCCCGCTGGAGTCCAATGCGCCTGCCCTGCTGGGCCTTATCGGACTGTGGTACTCCAACTTCCTGGGCGCCCAATCCCGGGTCGTACTCCCGTATTCCAACGACTTGGCCCGCTTTGCCGCCTATCTGCAACAGCTGACCATGGAGTCCAACGGCAAGTCGACCCGCGCCGATGGCACGCCGGTCACCACCGAGACCGGTGAAATCTTTTGGGGCGAGCCCGGAACCAACGGCCAGCACGCTTTCTATCAGCTGATCCATCAGGGCACCCGGTTGGTGCCGGCCGATTTCATCGGGTTCAGCCAGCCCACCGACGATCTGCCCACCGCCGACGGCACCGGCAGCATGCACGACCTGTTGATGACCAATTTCTTCGCCCAGACCCAGGTGCTGGCGTTCGGCAAGACCGCAGAAGAAATCGCCGCCGAAGGCACGCCCACCAGGGTTGTGCCGCACAAGGTGATGCCCGGCAACCGGCCGTCCACTTCGATTCTGGCGGACCGGCTTACGCCTTCGGTGGTCGGACAGTTGATCGCGCTTTACGAGCATCAGGTTTTCACCGAGGGCGTGATCTGGGGAATCGACTCGTTCGATCAGTGGGGTGTGGAGCTGGGCAAGACCCAAGCCAAGGCGCTGCTGCCGGTGCTCACCAGCCACGCCTCCCCTGCGCCGCAGTCCGACAGCTCCACCGATGCCCTGGTCCGCCGCTATCGGACCGAACGAGGGCGGGTGAGCTGAGCGGCGATCGCACTGATCTAGGCCCCGACCGGTCGGCTCATCACGTCGGAACCGAGCCGCCGCACAAAGGTGCGCAAGCGTTCCACGGTCGCGGTCTGCGGGTCACGCAGATGTAGCTGCAGCAGTTCGCGACCGGCAGCGTGCAGGATCCGAGCGGTGTATTCGGGATCATGCACGTGCGGATTGATGCGCAGCAGTTCACTGACAAAGAATTCGAGCACCACGGACTCGGATTGCGCCAGACGGGCATACAACTCCGGTGGGGCACCCTGCGGCGGGAATAGAAACAGTCGCCACGTCGCCGGGTGGGCGTCGACAGCGGCCAGCACACCGTCGAACGCGAGCACAAACGACTGATCGTTGGCGGCAGCATCCAACCCGGAGATCGCATCGGCGAACTGGGCGCCGGCCCGCGCCGCCTCACGGTCGATCAGTTCGACGAACAGCCCCGCCAGGTCGCCGAACTTCTGATAGATCAACGACCGATTGATGCCGGCCCGCTCGGCGATGCGGTTCGGCGTTGCCGCGTGGAACCCTTCGGCATCGACGATCGCGTGCGTGACATCGAGGATCTGCTCGCGCCGCCCCTCCGCGCTCATGCGCCGCTTCGGGTTGTCCACATTCACGCTTGACAGCATAACTAACAACTTGTGAGTATTACTCACTAAGTGTTAGCCGGAGGTTGTGATGGTCGCGTACTACCCCGAACTCGCTGCGCGAGTCCGAAGTCAGCGCGATTTGCAGCCTGAGCTCTACGGGGACTTCGATTTCGACCAGCAGCCGGATCGCCTGGCCACGGAGCCCGGCGTCGACTCGGCCCTGCCCACCTGGGTCGCCGACCGCGCACCGATCCTGCAGGACGACCGTGTCCTCGAATTGCTCAGCACGGCAACGCTACTGGGCGACGTCGTCGCCGATCCCTACGCGGCGCTGATGAACACCTGCAGCGTGACGCGGTTGATCGACATGCTCAAGACGGCCTGCCGAGAGGGAATCGAGGCGGTGCCCGACGCACCCCCCGAGCGCGCGGCGTTCATCGCCGCCATGGAGGCCACACCGGAGTGGATCGACTTCGACCTGGTACGCGAAGGCGCTCGGCAAGAGCGCATTCCCGCGGCGCTGCTGGCCCCCTTCATCACGCGAGGGGCCTTCGTCGCGACCTTCACCAACACCTACGCCGCGCTGCCGATGGCCCTGACCGGCGCACTGTCGGGTAAGCGTGCCGCGCGGCGGGTCAATGAGACGGCCAGCTTCTTCGCCGTCACCACTCTGCCCGGTGCGCTGGACCGCTTCGGTCCCGGGTTCGAAGCCGCCGCCATGGTCCGATCGATGCACTCGATGGTTCGCTACAACGCCCTGAAGAAATCCGACAAATGGGACGTCGCGATCTACGGCATGCCGGTGCCGCAGGTCGACCAGATGCCTGCCGGAATGATCAGCCAATACCTGCTGGCCCAGAAGGTCCGCCGGCAGGGGCGCACAGAGTTCACCGCCGGAGAACGCGCCGCCATCGAATTCGCCAGGTATCGCTGCTTTCTACTCGGCCTGCCGGAGGAACTGCTGCCGTCGGAACCCGCCGACATCGTCCACATCATGCACGCGCGCTCGGCACTGCTGCGCCACGGATTCGACGGCATCTGCCACGACCTTGTCCGGGGCACGATGGCGGCCTATCTGCGCCCCAACGCCACCCTGCTCGATCGTTGCGCCGAGGCGGTCGAGAAGAGTTTCAGCAAACTCACTTTCGTCCGCACCTTTTGCAACGGTGATCGCGAGATCGCGGAGGCCATGGGCGTCTCACTCGGACCGACGGATCTCGTGCGCGTCGCCCTCACCACGCCCTTCATCATCGGACGTTTCACCGCCGTGAGCCACGCCAGTCGCATACCCGTGCTTGCCGACATCACCGATGCGTATGTCATCGGGCTGCTGAAGCTGCGGCTCGCGACCTACGGAAAGCCTGAATTCACCACTGATGCAACGCATTACACGCCCGCAGCGCACTGACCTTAGGCGAACGGCTTGGTCAGTGGCGGCGGCAGCACCCGCATCAGCTGCACCAGTGGCGCCCACGGCCACCGCGGCACCACGGCCCGGCCGGGCTCGCGTTCGATCGCGCCGACCAGAGCTTTGACGCCAGTTTCGTTGTCCACCAGCAGCATTGTGCTCGCCGATTTGGTGCTCATCTCCGACTCGATGTAGCCCGGCTCGATCACCGAGACCTTGATCGGGCCTTTCGCATATTCGGCGCGCAGCGATTCGCCCAGCGAGCGCAAACCGGCCTTGCTTGCGCAGTAAGCGGCTTTGACGCCAGGCACCCCGGTATTCCCGAGCACCGATGAGATCAGCACCAGATGTCCCGAGCCGCTCTTGGTGAACATCTCCAGGGCCGTCTCGATCTGTACCAGCGCGGCCACCAGATTGGTCTCGATGGTCTTCTTGTTTGCCCACAGCTTGCCGGAGCCCAGCCGCGCTCCGTGGCCGATGCCGGCGTTGACGATGATGCGGTCGATGCCGCCGAGCTCATCGCTGAGTTCGGCGAAGACCTTCGGCACCTGCTCGTGGCCCCTGACGTCCAGCGTGGCCACCGCAATCTTGACCGAGGGATACTGTTGTGACAGTTCGGCTTTCAGCTCATCGAGCCGGTCGGTTCGACGCGCGCACAGCGCCAGGTCGCGACCTTTAGCGGCGAAGGAACGCGCCATACCGGCGCCGAGGCCGGAGCTGGCGCCGGTGATGAGGATCTTCTGGCGAGTCATCCGGGCAGCATATCGACAGGTGTCAAGTCCCGGCCGATCGGCTACTTGAGCAGCCGCGACATGCGCCGGTCGGCCAGCACTTTGCCGCCGGTTTGGCACGTCGGGCAGTACTGAAAAGACTTGTCCGCGAACGACACTTCCCGGACGGTGTCCCCGCACACCGGGCAGGGCAGCCCGGTGCGGGCGTGCACCCGCAGCCCGGAGCGCTTCTCCCCTTTGAGCATCGCGGCGCCCTGGCCGACGGAGCGGTTCACCGCGTCGGTCAGCACCGAAATCATCGCGTCGTGCAGGGTGGCGAGCTGTTCGCTCGTCAGCTTCCCGGCCGTGGCGAACGGCGAGATCTTGGCGACGTGCAGGATTTCGTCGCTGTAGGCGTTGCCGATACCGGCGATCACCTTCTGGTCGGTGATGACTGTCGTGATCCGCCCGCTGTTGCCGGCCAGCAGCCCGGCCAGGTCCTCGGCACTCAGATCCAGCGCGTCGGGTCCCAGAGCGGCGATCCCCGGCACCTGCTCCGGATCGTCGACCAGCCACACCGCCAGCCGCTTCTGGGTACCGGCCTCGGTGAGGTCGAAGCCCGGCGCGCTGCCGGGAACGCCCAGATGGACGCGCAGCGCAATTGGTCCCTTGCCCGGCCGCAGCGGCACCGCGGCCAGCTTGTCCGACCAGCGCAACCAGCCCGCGCGCGACAGGTGCGCGATCAACAGCAGATTGCCGGCCTGCAGCCCCAGGTACTTACCCCACCGGTTGGCTGCGGTAACGGTCAAGCCGTGCAGCGCACTGATCGGCGGATCGAAGGTTTTGAGGACGGACAGCGCGCCGACATCGACGCGTCCGATGGTCGAACCCACGGCATGGCGCCGCAGGTGGTCGACCAGCGCTTCGATCTCGGGAAGTTCGGGCACACATTCAGTTTGCCGATCGCGGCGGTGAAGTGTCCATCGAAGCTCACAGCGACCGCAATAAGGGCGGCCGCAATAAGTAGGTATCCATGATCCAGCCGTGCCGTGCGCGGGCCTCGGAACGCAGCGCCACGATCCGCGCCCCCACCTCGCCGACAGCGCCTGCCACCAGTAATTCGTCGTCGGTACCGAGGTAGGCGCCCCACCAGATCCTGGTGTCGGCGGGGCAGGCCACAAATGAGCAGTCGGCGTCGAGCATGACCACCGCAGAGCCGGACAACCCGTGCGTGCGCAGTTGCCTGCCGGTGGTGATCAGTACGGGTTCGCCGATGTCGTTGAGCGGGATGCGGTGCCGCGCCGTCAGCGACTGGATGGCCGTGATTCCCGGGATGACGTCGAAAGTGAAGTCGACCTCTGCCGCCACCGCATCGAGAATCCGCAGCGTGCTGTCGTACAGCGACGGGTCGCCCCACGCCAGGAAGGCGCCGACACCGTCGGGGCCCAGCTCGGTGGCGATGGCCTTCGCCCAGATCCGCGTCCGCGCGGCGTGCCAGTCGGAGACCGCTTCCCGGTAATCGCCTTGCTGGTCGCCCGGGTTCGACCGCTTCGGATCCGGCAACTCCACGAATCGATAACCCGGCTCACGGATGAACCGAGTGCAGATCTCCCGGCGCAGCGCCACCAGATCGCTTTTAGCCTCACCCTTGTCCATCGCGAAGAACACCTGGGTGTCGTTGAACGCCTCGATCGCCTGAATCGTCACGTAGTCGGGATCCCCGGCGCCGATGCCGATCACGTGAATATGCCGACTCACGCTCTACCTCCTGACGTTCGTTGCCCGTCACATTGCCGAATCGCGACCTCGAACACCTAGTCGGGACCGCAAGTACCCAGTACCATGGGTACCGTCTGAAGCACCCAATGAAGGGACGCCAGCGATGACCACTCCGGTGAAGCCAGGTGGGCCGAGTCGTCAAGAGTTCTCGGAGCGTCTGCTCAAGGGCTCGGTAAAAAAGTCCTACGAGCCGATCGTCGACATCGACTGGGATGCCCCGCTGGACCCGGACAAGTTCTATCTGCCGCCGCGGCTGGTCTCCCTGTACGGCACTGCGATGTGGGACGAGATGACCTGCGAGCAACAAATCGAGCTGTCGCGTCAGGAACTGGTCAACACGTTGTCGGCCGGAATCTGGTTCGAGAACATGCTCAATCAATCGTTGTTGCGCACGATCCTGCACGAGGACCCGACGAGCTCCTCGACACATTACAAGCTGACCGAGCTGGGCGATGAAACCCGGCACATGGTGATGTTCGGCAAAGCCATTGAGCGCATCGGCGCCAAGCCGGTGCGCCCGCTCCTGTTGCACCGGATGGTCATCAACACCCTGCCGCTGGCGTTCCAGCGCGGCTCGATGCTGTGGATGGCCGCCCTGATCGGTGAAGAGATTTTCGATTCGCTGCAACGGCAGATGATGGACGATCCGGAATTGCAGCCAATTATCCAGCGGCTCATGCGGATTCACGTCACCGAAGAAGCACGCCATATCCAGTTCGCGCGCGACGGCGCCCGCAAGAGGGCCCAGACCATGCCGCGGTTCAACAAATGGTTCATGGCCAACATCAACGGACTCGGCGGGTATTTCTTCCGTTACCTGTTCAGCAGTCCGATCCCGTACGCGCGGACGGGACTGGATCCGAAACGGGCGCGGGCAACGGCGCGCAGCAGCGCGCACCGCCACGAGACGCAGACGGCCGGCTTTGCCCCGCTTGCCGGGTTTTTGACCGAGGTCGACCTGCTGGGCCCGATCGCACGTCGCGCCTGGAAGCGCACCAAGTTTCTGTGAGCCCGACGCACGTCATCGTCGTCGGCGCGGGCAGCGCTGCCCAGAGCGCATTGGCCGGGCTGCGCCTCGCCGGAATCACCGACATCGTCCAGCCGCGCGGCGAAGTGATCGACTCGCGCTTCGATGACGACACCCACACCTGGGAGTTGCGCATCACCGCGGGCGAGACGTTGCAGGGCCGGGTGGTCATCGCGGCGCATCGGCCGGTATTCGTCGCGTGGACGCCAAAGCTGGCCGGGCACAATGAATTTCGTGGCACGTCGTTTCACGCGGCACAGTGGGATCCCGACTTCGATCCGACCGGCAAGCGCATCGCGGTCATCGGCACCGACTCCACTGCCGGCCACTACCTCGGGCAGCTCACCGCGGTGGCGGCCTCAGTCACCGTTTTCGCGCACGCGCCACGCCGGATCGTCGCCGAGTTGCCGTTGCCGCCAACCCGGGTCAAACGCTGGCTACGGCGCCGAGCGGCGCTGGGCCGCCAGCGATCTCGGCCCGCGCTGGTGACATCGCCGATCAGCGCCATCACCCCGTCGGGCATCCGCACCGGCGACGGTGTCGACCACCGAGTCGACGCGATCATCTACGGCACCGGGTTCACGATCCCCGATCAGACTCCGGAGCTGTTCGGTGTCGGTGGCGTGTCCATCAAACAGGCCTGGGACGACGGCATGGAGCCCTTCCTGGGCGTCTCGATGCACGGGTTTCCCAACTACTTCTTGATCACCGGGCCCGATGTCGGTGCGCAAACTCGCTATGTCGCCGAATGCCTTGCGTTGATGGACCGTAGCGCCAGCACCCGCATCCAGGTACTGCGCAGCAGCCAGCAGGTATTCAATGAGCGCGCCCATTTCGGACCTGCCCAGCCATTCCCGGTGGCATCGGCGTTCGACCTGTCATCGGGCACCCGCGGCGACGATCAGACCTACGACGGTCTGGCGACGCTGACGATCGCCGGTACGTCCCACCCGGTGCGGGTGCGACTCTCCGGCCGCCTCGACCCGATCGACGGCCGGTACCACTGGCAGGGAACGCTTTTTAGCTCCCCGACCCAGCCGCTGCCGGACGGAGTGCTCAATCAGATCCGCACGGCGACGCTGACGGTCGGCGAACGCAGCGCGGCGGCGCGCATCGTCGAACAAACGCCGTGGGGCACCCACTCGGTCGCCGGCGTGGGCGCTCCCCCCTACGCGATGACGGAATTCTGAGCGGCTCGGACTGCTTTGGTGTGGTGGCATCGCTGCCACTGAACTAACGTGAGAAGTCTCTGCCGCCGGGGGGCGGCTCCTCATTTGGTTTGCCGGGTGGGAATTCGAGGAGCAGAAGATGGAAAGCCGGATCGTGACATCCAGTTGCTTTTCGACCGCGCTAGGATTCGTGTGCCCTAACCGCAATTAGGACACGCGCCCACAAACCGCTGCACCGTGGGACCCGTTAAGCAAGGGATACTGTCCTAGACGGAAGGAGTGCCTAGCGTGAGTGCGGTAGCCGAGTCGCCGAGCTCGCTGGCCGTTGCGACGCGGACGGACGACTCGGTCGCCGTTCTGACCGTCGGCGGTGTGCTTGATGCCAGCAACTCCGGGGCGCTACGCGAGAGCATCTCCAAAGCCACCCTCCAAAAGCCCACGGCCGTCATCGTCAACATCAGCGAACTCAAAGTGGCCGCGGAGTCGGCATGGTCGGCCTTCATCAGCGCCCATCTGCAGCTCGGCACCCAGGCCAAGGTTCCGATTGTGCTGGTCAGCGCGCATCGCACGACTCGCGAGGCGATCACGCGCAGCGAGGTCACCCGGTTTATGCCGGTGTATTCGACCGAAAAGGGAGCCCTGAAAGCGCTCGGCCGGCTCACCCGTCAGACCCTCCAGCGTGCCGACGCCGAGCTGCCCGCGAACCTGTCCAGCCTGCGTGAGTCACGCCGGCTGGTCCGTGAGTGGCTAACTGAATGGAAGCAACCCGGGCTCATCCCGGTCGCGCTCGTGGTCGTCAATGTGTTCGTGGAAAACGTGCTCGAACACACCGGAAGCGTCCCGAAGATGCGGATCGAGACCGACGGCGTCACGGCGACCATCGCGGTGTCCGACGAGAGCACATCGCCCGCCGTGCGGCTGCCGTCGCCGGACAAGGGCATCGACGTGTCCGGGTTGGCGATTGCCGACGCGCTGTCACGCGCCTGGGGCAGCACGCCGACCTCGTCGGGGAAGACGGTCTGGGCCGTCATCGGCCCCGAGAACCAGCTTTAGTCGGCCGCTTCACCCGTTGCGCCTCGTTGTGCGGGGACCCGCCGGTGAGCAAAACTAGAACACGTTCTAGTCTCGTGTGACGGCCCCCACAAGGAAGGCGGATCACGTGCGGTTCACCTACGCAGAGGCGATGACCGACTACCGGTACTACATCCCGCTGGCCCAGGCGGCCGAAGCGGCCGGGTACCACGCGATGACGATCGCCGACAGCATCGCCTACCCCTTCGAATCCGACTCGAAGTACCCGTACACACCTGACGGCAACCGCGAGTTTCTGGACGGCAAGGAGTTCATCGAGACCTTCGTGCTGACCGCGGCGTTGGGTGCGGTGACGACGAAGCTGCACTTCAACTTCTTTGTCCTCAAGCTGCCGATCCGGCCGCCAGCGTTGGTGGCCAAGCAAATCGGCTCCTTGGCCGCGTTGACCAACAACCGGGTTGGCTTCGGGGTCGGCACCAGTCCGTGGCCGGAGGACTACGAACTGCTGGGTGTCCCGTTCGCCAGGCGCGGCAAACGCATGGACGAATGCATCGAAATCATCCAGGGGCTCACCAGCGGCGACTACTTCGAATTCCACGGCGAGTTCTACGACATCCCCAAGACGAAGATGACACCGGCGCCCACCCAGCCGATCCCGGTGCTGATCGGCGGGCATGCCGACGTGGCGCTGCGCCGTGCGGCCCGGCTGGACGGCTGGATGCATGGCGGCGGTGACCCCGAAGAGCTCGACGGGCTGATCGCCAAGCTCACGCGGTTTCGCGAAGAGGCCGGCAAGACCGGCCCGTTCCAGATTCACGGCATCTCGGCAGACGCCTACACCGTGGACGGCATCAAACGACTCGAGGACAAGGGCGTCACCGACGCCATCGTCGGCTTCCGGATTCCCTATATCGCGGGCGCCGACACCGAGCCGCTGGAGAGCAAGATCCGCAACCTCGAGATGTTTGCCGAGAACGTGATCGCGAAGGTCTAACCGTCACAGCGGATCCCACTTCGGAGCCCGCTTCTCCATGTGTGCAGTGGCCGCCTCGACCGGGTTATTGGTGAAACCGCTGAGGATCTGGGTGCGGTTCTCGATCTCGATGGCATGGCGCAAACTCGGCGCGTCCAGCGCGGCGTTGAGGCCAATCTTGGTCTGCCACAGGCCGTAAGCGTTGTTCTCGGCGATCGAGCGGGCCAACCTGAGCGCCGCCGGCATCAGGTCACCCGGCGCGACCACTTCGTGCACCAGCTTGATGCGATAGGCCTCGGCCGCGTCGATGATGCGGCCGGTCAGCATGAGCTCGCGGGCTACCCGGCGCCGACGATTTTCGGCAGCAGGTAGCTGGTGCCCATGTCCATCGACGAGAAGCCGGCCTTGATGAACACCGAACCGAACCGGGCCTGTTCGGACGCCACCCGGATGTCGCTCACCAGCGTGAACGCCAGGCCGCCTCCGACAGCGACGCCGTTCACCGCCGCGATCACCGGAATGTCGAGTTCGTAGATCCGGGTGTAGAGGTTGGCCAGCCGGACCTGAGCGTCGTAGTTGATCTTGAACGGCGGGGTGTCCGGGCTGGCCGGCTTGGTCCAGGCCTGGCCGGTGCCGCTCAGATCGGCGCCGGCGCAGAATCCGCGTCCGGCGCCGGTGATAATCGCGACCCGGTATTGGCCGCCGCCGAGCACGTCCACGGCGGCGTCCACACCGTCGATCAGCGACCCGTCGATCGCGTTCAGGCGCTCCGGCCGATTCAGGGTGATACAGGCGATGTTGTCCTCGAGAGTTTCCAATTCCACGGCAGGCATAGGAGAAACCGTAGGGGACGTGGGTTTTTACCGACGAGGCATACCGTGGTTCCGACGCAACATCGAAGGAGATTCTCAATGACGTTGTCAAGCCGCCGCGGCTGTAGTCGTGGGTTGGTAGGCGGCGTGGTCGCGGAGCATGGCCCACAGGACGTTGAGGCGTCGGCGGGCCAGGGCGATGACGGCTTGGGTGTGGGTTTTGCCTTCGGTTCTCTTGCGGTTGTAGTAGGTCCGGGAGGCGGGGTCGGTGCGGATGGCGATTTGTGCGGACAGGTAGCAGGCCCGCAGGAGTCGTCGGTCGTAGCGGCGGGGTCGTTTGAGGTTGCCGCTGATGCGCCCGGAGTCTCGCGGTACCGGGGCCAGCCCGGACACGCCGGCCAGGCGATCGACGCTGTCAAAGGCGGTCATGTCGCCGCCGGTGGCGGCGAGGAATTCAGCGCCGAGCGCGACACCGAATCCGGGCATGCTCAGGATGATCTCGGCGTGGCGGTGGCGGCGAAATCGGTCCTCGATCATCGTTTCGGTGTCGCCGATTTCGGTGTCGAGGCCCATCACCTCCTTGGCCAGCCGCGCGACCATCGCGGCGGCGATCTGTTGTCCGCGGACGGTGGTGTGCTGGGCGTCGGCGGCCTCGATCGCTCTGGCAGCCACAGCAGCGGCGTTGTAGGCCTTGCGTTTACGCAGCCAGCCTTCCAGTCGGGCGACACCGGCGCGGCGCAGCCCGTCGGGAGTTTGATAGCCCGACAGAAGGATCAGGGCGGCCTTGCTGTGGCTGTAGTCGAAGGCCCGCTCCAGGGCCGGGAAGTATTCGAGCAGCTGGGCGCGCAGCCGGTTGATCGCCCGGGTGCGATCGGCGACCAGATCGGTGCGTCGGGCGGTCAGGATCCGCAGGTCTACTGCGATCTCGTCGCCGGGGCGCAGGGGTTGCAGGTCGCGGCGCATGCGGGCCTGATCGGCGATGATGGCGGCATCCTTGGCGTCGGTCTTGCCGTCACCGCGGTAGCTTCCCGAGGCGTGATACACGGTGCGGCCTGGGATGTAGAGCAGCCTTTGCTCTGCGGCGATGAGCAGGGTGATCAGCAGTGCGGCTCCGCCGTGGTTGAGGTCGATCGCCCAGGTGACCTCCTCGCCGTCGGCCAGCGTGGTGACCGCGTCGATCAATTCGAGCAGGACCGTCTCGTCGTTGGCGACGCGCTGGGACCGTACTCGCTGCCCGTCGCCGTCGATGACCACGCAGTGATGTTCGGATTTTCCGGCATCCACGCCGGCCCACAGTTGTTGTCCCACAACCACCTCCACGATTGTCGTCATATCCCAAAGCCCAGCAGACGACCACGCCGACGTGTCCTTACACAGCGATCGAATCGCATCTCTCAATTAGCGGTCAAGTCGTCGCGGGACATCGGGCGGCCAATCTCCTTCGGCCATGAACAGCAGCAAAACCATGAAAGCCATACCCGACGTCCCTGGGCAATTCGAAGCCTACGACCGACGGCCCCAAACACCCCCCAAGAAAGGTAAGGAAACCATGGCACGAAGCGAAGGCGACACCTGGGACCTGGCCAATAGTGTCGGGGCCACCGCCACGATGGTCGCCGCCGCCCGGGCAGCCGCGACCAAACGTCCGGAGCCGATCATCAACGACCCATTCGCCGAGCCGCTGGTGCGCGCCGTCGGGATCGAGGCATTCAACCGGTTGGCCTCCGGCGAACTCGATCTCGACGCTGACGACGCCGGGGTGGCATTTCCACGGATGACGGAGACGTTCGCGGCCCGCGCTCGCTTTTACGACGACTACTTCGCGCAAGTCACCGACGGCGGCGTCCGGCAGGTCGTGATCGTTGCGGCCGGGCTGGACAGCCGCGCCTACCGGCTTTCCTGGCCGGCGGGGACGACGGTGTACGAGATCGACCAGCCGGAGGTGATCGAGTTCAAAACCTCGACGCTGTCGAAGATCGGCGCGACACCCACCACCGAGCACCGCACCGTCGGCATCGACCTTCGCGAGGATTGGCCGGCCGCGCTGCAGGCCGCCGGCTTCGACCCCGCCCGGCCCACGGCATGGCTCGCCGAGGGGGTGCTGATTGGCTTCCTGCCGCCGGAGGCCGAGATTCGGCTACTGGACAACATCATTTCGCTGAGCGCCCCCGAAAGCCGCCTGGCCGCCGACTATGGATCGGTCACCGGAACCTCGACGGAGTCGCAGGAACAGGCGCAGCAGATGACCGAAGGCTGGCGACGGCACGGATTGGATTTGAACATCGCCGAATTGTCTTACCCCGGCGAGCACACCGATGTCGCAGCACACCTGCAGGGCCGCGGGTGGGACGTGCTCAGGTTCCGGCTCGCTGAACTGTTCACGGCCGCCGGGTTGCCGGAACTACAGGCGGCCGATCAGTGGGGCCCGTCCGCGACCATCGGCTTTGTGACGGCCGTCCTGTAATTCGCCTTACGCCGCGAAACTGTATCTAACGACGGCTTCTCTCGGGAAACACGTTGCTAGTTACAGTTTCGCGGCTAGGAAGAGCGTTTAGCCAACCACTCGGCCTGCATGACCAGCAGGGCCATCGTTTCCAATTGCGGTGTGTCCGGGTCGAGTTCGCGATAGTGCTGATAGACGTTGACTACTACCCGCTCGGCGTCCAGCCAGGTGGTGTACTCGCCGAGGTCGATGGTGGCGGCGGCCTCGGCCCACGGCAGACCCCTGCGGTGAGCGGCCTCAGCTTGCTCGGCGACGTGCACGAGATAGCCACGGACCGCGCGGATCCCGTCCGGGTCGGTAACCGGCCCGTGCCCGGGCACCACCGTCGGCGCGTCCAGCGCGATCATCGCATCGCAGGCCGCGACCCAGTTGGCGATCGGGCCCGCCCACACGATCGGGGTGCAGCCGATGAACAGCAGATCGCCGCCGAACAACACCCCGGCGTCGGGCACGTGCACCACGGAGTCCGCGGCGGTGTGCGCGGGGCCCAGGTTCAGCAAATCGATCCGCCGGCCGCCGACCTCGATGGTGAGGTCGCGGTCGAACGTCTGGTCGGCGTTGCGCACCTGAATGCCGCTGAAGTCGAAGTACCCGAACCGGTCTCGCGTGTACGGCGTCGCGACCGGACCGAGATTGGCGGTCTGCACCATGGCCAGCATCTCGGGTGCCATCCCGTGTTCGATCTCGTCAGCCGTGCCCTGCGCGGCGATGATGCGCACCGACGCCTCGAGCAGTTGGTTGCCGTGGGTGTGGTCGCCGTTGGAGTGGGTGATCAACGCGTCGGTGATCGGCGCGCGCCCGATGATCGGCCGCATCGCGGTCAGCATTTCGCGGGTCAGCGCAAGGTCAAATAGTGTGTCCACCAATAGCGAGGCGCCGTCGCCGCTGACCAGTCCGGCATTGCTCCAGCCATAGCCCCCGTCGGGCAGCGTCCACGCCCACACCCGGTCGCCGACCTCATGCAGCCCGCGGGTGTAGGGCACTCGTGCGGGCGCCCGATTGGCCCGGCGCGGCGCCGGTGCGGCCTCCGGATTGGGGCGGGGAGCCAGCGGGTGCGGCGCGCTGCTCGCGCGGACGGTTTGTCGGGTCTCCCCCAGACCCTGTACCCGCAGCGTGACGACGTCACCGTCGCGCAGCCACCCGGGAAACGACTCCAGGTCCGCGAGGCTGAGGTGCTCGACCAGCGTGCAGGTGGGCACCGTGCCGGACCCGATGACGTCGCCGGGTGTGAGCTGCACTCCGCGGGAGACGTAGGAGATGACTTCGCCGAAGTTCCAATCCATCTGGGCGGTCGACCCCGACCCGATCACCTTGTCGTTGACCAGTGCGGTGACCTGCAGGTCGAACTTGCCGTGACGGAGATACGGCTCGAGCTCATCGGGTGTAACCAGGTAAGGGCCCAGCGTGACTCCGCTGTCTTTGCCCTTGCCCTGCCCGATCGCCAGTTGGGTTTCCATTTGCTGCAGGTCACGCGCCGACCAGTCGTTGAAGATGGTGTAGCCGATAATCGCCTGTTCTGCCTGCTCTATCGTCAGGTCTTTACCTCGGGTTCCGATGACCGCGGCGATCTCCAATTCGAAGTCCTGCCACGCGCTTCCGGGTGCCATCGGCGCATCGTCATAAGGCCCCAGAACGGTTGCCGGACAAGCGAAGTAGAAGGCCGGGATGCGGTACCAGGTATCGCTGAGCACCCGTCCGGCACCCACGGCGGCCTGGCAATTGCGCATGTGGTCCAGGAAGCACAGCGAATCCCGGATCGACGGCGGTCGCGGGATCGGCGCCATCAGCGTCGCATCCTCCAGACGGAGGGTGGCTGTTGGGGAGGCGAGTGCCTCCTCGCCGGCTTGCCGCAGCCCGTCGGCGCCGCGGCCGATCAGGTCCAGCAGCGTCACGCCCCGCGGCGCCGCGTAGAGGGTGTCACCAGAGAGCACTGCCGCACGTTCGCCGTCGCCCAAATCCGAGCCTCGGTATGTCACCCATTTCATTCGCGCACCACCTCACTTGGTTTCTTGTCGTTCCGCAGCCCACGCCAACTCGATTGGCGCAGGCGGTTATCCGGGGTCCATTCGCTGTAGCGCACCTCCCCGACCAGAACCGGCTCGACGAACGTCACACCTTTGGCATCACGGGTGGGCAGCGGGGCGTCGAAGGGACTCCGGTCGGTCTCCAGCGGCGCCAGCGTCTTCTTGAGGTTGGCCAGGTCGCGTTCGGTGAAGCCGGTGCCAACCCGCCCGGCGAAATGCAGTCCGCCGTCGCCCGGGATGCCCATAAGCAGTGCGCCGATGCCGCTGGTGCGCCCGCCTTCGCCGGTCTTCCAACCGCCGATCACGATTTCCTGGGTCTTCCAATGCTTGTCCTTGACCCAGGACGCCGACCGCCGGCCCGGCTGGTAGGTGGAGTCGCGGCGCTTGGCGATCACACCCTCCCAGCCGTGCCTGCCGGAGTCGTCGAGCGCTTGCGCGCCGTCGCCGGTCAGCAGTTCGGGAACCGTGAGATCACTGGCCGCGGACAACGTTTCGAGCAGCTTGCGCCGATCTTGATAGCGGGCCCGCAGCAGCGAGCGACCGTCCAGGTAGAGCAGGTCGAATGCCCAGTACTCGACGCGGGTGGCGCGACTGCGGTTCTGCATCTCATTAAAGCTCGGTACGCCGGACGTATTCAAAGCAACAGCTTCGCCGTCGAGGACCACGTGATGATCAGTGAGATCTGCTGCGAGTGAACACAATTGGTGGTACTCGCCGGTGACGTCGCGCCCGCTGCGCGAGCGCAGCCGCACCGTCCCGTGGTCGGCGTCGACCAGCAGCCGGTAGCCGTCCCACTTTCCCTCGAACGCCCACTGGCTCGCCTTCAACGCCGCCACCGAGCCCTCCGTCGAGAGCATGGGGGCGAGCTCGTCGAACTCGAAGACCTTCTGGTCCTTCATCCGGTGAGCCAGCCACTGATCGCCGTTGGTCTGAATCAGCGCGTAGCGACCAGAGATTCGGCTGCCGTGCAGGTCGACGATGACTTCGTTATCGCGGAACTTCTCAGCCTCGTACGTCCCGGAATCCCAGATGACCACCTTGCCGGCGCCGTATTCGCCTTTGGGGATGCTGCCCTCGAAGCTGCCGTATTCCAGGGGATGGTCCTCGGTGTGCACCGCCAGATGGTTCACCGACGTGGTCTCGGGCAGGTTCTTCGGCACCGCCCAGGATACCAGCACCCCGTCTTTTTCCAGCCGAAAGTCGTAGTGCAGCCGTCGGGCGTGGTGCTCCTGAATGACGAAGGTATTGCCCTGGCCAACAACCGGTTTGGAGCTGGGTACCGGCTCCGGTGTTTTCGACGCGTCGCGCATGCCGCGATATTTGGTCAGCCGATCGGGAGTCGTCACGTCGGCGTCCAACGGCGCCAGCAGGTCTCCGTCGCGCTGGACCCGCTTCAGTACTTCGTCGTAGCGCAGCTGGCGGAGCTTCTTGTCGTCGAGCTCCTCCCAGCTGCGCGGTGCGGCGACGGTCGGATACTCGCGCCCACGAAGCGAGTACGGCGCGATGGTGGTCTTCGACCCGCTGTTCTGGCTCCAGTCCACGAACACCTTGCCCGCCCGCAGGCTCTTGGTCATGGTGGCCGTGACCAGCTTGGGCATCGACGCTTCCAATTGCTGTGCAACGCGTTTGGCCAACACCACCGCACCTTGACTACTCACCGGCTTGTCCAGCGGGCTATAGAGGTGCAGGCCCTTGCTGCCGCTGGTGAGCGGAAACGTTGTCAGACCGATGTCGGCGATCAGATCCCGAACGGCGCGTGCGACCTTGGCGAGTTGCCCCATCGTCACGCCGTCGCCGGGATCGAGATCGAACACCAGTCGCGTTGCCGGACCGGGTTTGAGTTCCTCGCCTTTCCGCGTCCACTCGGCGACGAAACGCCACTGCGGCACGTGGACCTCCAGGGCAGCCTGTTGGGCAATCCAGGCCAGGCCGTCGGCGCTGTCGATGATCGGGTACGTCGTGGTTCCGGAGCGATGGGTCAGGCTGGCCCGCGGCAACCAATCGGGAGCCGAGGAAGCAAGTTGCTTTTCGAAAAACGATGACTGCTCGACGCCGTTCGGCCAACGCTTCCGGGTGGCCGCACGCCCGGCGATGTGCGGCACCATCACCTGCGCGATAGCGGTGTAATAGTCGAAAACGTCGGACTTAGTGGTGCCGGTCACAGGGTAGAGCACCTTGTCGGGGTTGGTCAGCTTCACCCGGGGTGCCATGTTGTCAACCTACGCGTTTCAGCCTTGTTAACTGCTTTGACCACTGATTATCGCCGTTAGCGATCCCTTGACATGTGACATGACCCACGGATGGGTTAGACCGACCATCACGTCGGGCACAGACAGACAATGTTTGATGTCATTTCCCCCTGGCGTCCAAAAAGTGGCGTCCCGCTGAGCGATGCGACGCTGAGGCTGCATTCGCAACGAGTAGACGTACCCACCTACGACAGGTCGGCCCTTCAGCGGGGTGTCGTCCACATCGGCGCGGGCAACTTCCACCGCGCACATCAGGCCGTGTACTTCGACGACCTTGCCCGCTCGGGCATTTCCGATCGGTGGGGGGTGACCGGCGTGAGTCTCAACTCCTCCAACGCCAAAGACCTGCTCTCGGCACAAGATGGGCTGTACACCGTCGTGCAGCGCGGCCATGACCGCCAAACGGCCCGCGTGGTCGGCTCGATCGGCTCCGTTCACTACGCACCGAATGACGGCGCAGCGGTCCGCGCCGCCCTGGCAGACCCTCAAACCCGGATTGTCAGCCTGACGATCACTGATAATGGGTACTTCCTCAATCCGGTCACCGACGAGTTCGACGCCGACCACCCTGATGTGCGCGCCGACCTGGTCGCGTACGACGGCTACGCGACCGCGTGGGGATATCTGGCCGAAGCTCTCGATCGGCGTCGCCGCGCGGGCGTCGCGCCGTTCACCGTGCTCTGCTGCGACAACATTCCCGGCGACACCCAGCCGGCGCGCACCGCGCTGGTGTCGTTCGCCGCGTTGAAGGACCCGGGACTTGCCCGCTGGATCGACACCTATGTCGCGTTCCCGTCGACCATGGTCGATCGCATCACCCCGCAAACCTCGAAGTCGCAGTGCAAATTCGTTGAGCAGACATTCGGCGTCGCCGACAAGTATCCGGTAGTCACCGAGCCGTATCGCCAGTGGGTGATCGAGGATTCCTTCTGCAATTGGCGTCCTCCGCTCGACCTGGTCGGTGCCGAATTCGTTGCCGACGTCCGCGACCACAAGCTGATCAAGACCCGTCTGCTCAACGGATCCCATATCGCGCTCGGATGTTTGGCCACCCTGGCCGGTTATCAGCGCACCGACGAGGCGATGCGGGACCGCGTGATCTTCGAGTACGTCGAGAAGATCCTTCGCGACGAGATTCAGCCACTGCTGCCGGCCGTCCCCGGGATGAACACCCCCGAATACCGGGGCACCTTGCTCGATCGGCTCAGCAATCCCCGGATGAGCGACCAATTGTCGCGGCTGGCTCGACGGGGAACGAGCAAAATCGCGTCGTTCGTGCTGCCCTCGCTGGAGGAGGCGATCGCGCAGGGCAGGCCGCACACGCTGCTGATGTTGGCCGTTGCCGGGTGGGCCCGCTACATGCGCGGTCACGACCTCGAGGGACGCAAGATCAGCCTCGAGGACTCGCAGGCAATCCCGGTGGTTAAGTTGGCCAACATGGCGAGCAGCAACCCCGACCCGCTGCTGGGGCATGAGCTGTTCGCCCAGGTGCGCGCGGTGCCCGGCTTTGCGGAACGCCTCGGCGAGATGATTGCCGATATCGACGCACGCGGGGTAGTGCCCACGCTGCGGGACGCGATGCGCAACGACGAGCGGGAGTTGGTGGCGCGATGACCGAGGGGCTGACCTTTGTACGCGAATTCGACCCGGCGCCGATCACGACCTTGCTCTTAGACGCCGACGACAACCTGTTTGGCTCGGAGCGGCCGGCGTTCGACGCATCGACCGACGTGACGAATCGTTTCCTGGCCAGGTTCGGTGTGAGCGCACCACTGAGCTCGGAAGAGCTGCGCAAGCGGGCCGTCGGGAAAAACTTCCGCAACACCGCCCTCGACTTGGCGGTGCAGTGCGAAGTGCCGCTCGAGGAGACGTTGACCCAGGGCCGGCCCGCCGCGGTGGTCGCCTCGGCCAGCGACCTGGCCGGCGACAAGGCGTTGTCAGCCGATGAACTCGAGCAGTGGGTGCGCGAAGAGCGCGAACGGGTCACCGCGCATCTGGCGGTCACCCTGACACCCGATCCGCAGGTGCTGGAGCCGTTGCGAGAGCTCGCGGCGCACTACGCATTCGCGGCCGTCAGCTCCAGCGCCAGCAAGCGTCTGCGTGCCTGCTTCGCCGCCACCGGCCTGGATTCGCTGCTGCCGGAGGCAGTGACTTTCAGCGCGGAGGATTCGCTTCCGGTGCCGACCAGCAAACCGGACCCGGCGGTGTATCTGCACGCCGGCCAGGCGTTGGGCGTCGAGGTTCACCAGGGACTGGCCGTCGAAGATTCGGTGGCCGGCGTGGGTTCCGCGGTCGCAGCCGGCTACGCCACCGTCGGTAACCTGATGTTCCTGCAGCCCGACGAACGGGATTGCCGCCGTGCAGAATTGATTGATGCCGGTGCCATCGCGATCACCGACTCGTGGCGTGCTCTCGCTGATGTCCTGCTGTCGGCGGCCGTGCCGGCTGGAGGTTCCCCGCTCACGTAGGGCTGCGATTGGTCCGGGACTGGTCCATTGGGTTGGGCTTGCAGCCCAATGACCGTCGTACCGTTGAGGAGAGCTGAGCCCGGTGACGATCCGGGCTGTGGCCCGGGGAGGAGTTGGCCAATGATGGCTAGCGCAATCGATCTGAACAATGGGGCGCTCGCAAGGCTGCCGATCGAAGCACCCAACTATTACCGCAGCAGCCTAGGCGTCGGCATCGCCCATATCGGGACCGGTCACTTTCACCGGGCCCATCAGGCCATGTACATCGACCGGTTGTTGCGGCAGGGCCTCGCACATGAGTGGGGTATCTGCGGGGTCGGCGTGATGCCCGGCGACTGGACGATGCGCGATGTTCTGACCGATCAGGACGGGCTCTACACGCTGATTCTGGAGAAGCCCGACGGCAGCCGGGACGCGCACGTGATCGGCTCGATCATCGACTATCGCTACGCGCCGGATGACCCGGAGGCCTCGGTCGAATTACTGGCCGCGCCGTCCTCCCGGATCATTTCGATGACCATCACCGAGGGCGGTTATCGCGACCCGGACGGTCCCGCCTTCACGTTGATCACCGAGGCCCTGGACCGGCGTCGCCGTCGCGGGATCGCCGCACCGACGATTGTGTCGTGCGACAACATCGAGAACAACGGTGAGATCGCCGGGCGGGCCGTCCTCGCCAATGCCGAAAGCCGGGACCCCGAGCTCGCCGAGTGGGTGGGCGCTCACGTTGAGTTCCCGAGTTCGATGGTCGACCGGATCACCCCGGCCACCACACTGCAGATGGCCAGCGAAGTGCGGCGCGACTTTGGTATCAACGACCGATGGCCGGTGGTGGCCGAGCCGTTCGCGGCCTGGGTGCTCGAAGACAAGTTCGCCGATGGCAGGCCGCCATTGGAGCAGGCGGGCGTGCTGCTGGTCGACGATGTCGCCCCGTACGAGTTGATGAAGCTGCGCCTGCTCAATGCGGGGCATCAGTGCCTGGCCTACTTCGCCGCTCTGTGCGGCTTCGAGTTCGTCCACGAAGCGGCGCGCGATCCGTTGTTCGCCGATTTCTTGCTCGGCTATTTCGAATCCGAGGCCATCCCGACGCTGCCGCCAGTGCCCGGGATCGACCTCCATGACTACAGCCGCACGCTAATCGAGCGGTTCTCCAACCCGGGCGTGCGCGACACCGTGGCGCGGTTGTGCGCCTACTCGTCGGATCGCATCCCGAAGTGGCTGCTGCCGGTGATCAACGACAACTTGGCCAGCGATGGCTCGGTTCGGCTGGCGGCAGCGACGGTGGCAAGCTGGGCCCGCTACGCCGAGGGCACCGACGAATGGGGTGAGCCTTACGAGGTGGTGGACCAACTCGCGGACTCGCTCATCCCGATCGCCCGCTCGCAGTACGAGAATCCCACCGTGTTCATTGAGATCGCCGCGCTGTTCGGGGATCTGGCCCATCAGCCACGCTTCGTCCAGGCGTACAGCTGGGCCCTAGAATCGTTGCACCACAAGGGAGCTCGGGCAACCCTGGAAGCTTTACTGCAATGACCCGCGGGCTGGTGATCGGCGAGTCGCTGATCGATATCGTCGGGAACGACGAGCATGTCGGGGGCAGTCCACTCAACGTCGCCGTCGGACTCGGCCGGCTGGGCCGCGCCGTCGACTTCCTGACCCACATCGGCGACGACGAGCAGGGCCGGCGCATCAACGACTACGTCGAAGCCGCAGGGGTGCAACTAGTTTCAGAGAGCCGGACTGCCCAGCGCACGGCGACCGCGCGGTCAACCATCACGGCAGACGGCTCGGCCGACTATGTGTTCGATCTGGACTGGCGGCTTTCCGGAACACCGCCGGTCGCGCCGCCGCTCTTCGTCCATACCGGATCGATTGCCGCTGTGCAGGATCCGGGCTGCCTGGCGGTCGCGGCGTTGGTCGACACCTACCGCGTCTCGGCCACGATCACCTTCGACCCCAACGTGCGACCGTCGCTGATCGCCGACCGGGAACTGGCCGTCACACGCATCGAGCATCTCGTCGAACGCAGCGACATCGTGAAAGTCAGCGAGGAAGACCTGAGCTGGATCGACCCCGCTCGTCCGCCCGAGCAGATCGCGCAAACGTGGCTGGGGTTGGGTCCCGCCATCGTGGCGGTGACGATGGCTGACCGGGGCGCGGTGGGTTTCTGCGCGGCAGGAGTCGCACGGGTGCCGACGCGCGCAGTGCGCGTGGTCGACACTGTCGGCGCCGGTGACTCCTTCATGGCCGGTCTGCTCGACGCGCTATGGGGATCGGGCTTGTTGGGCGGCGACCGGCGCACCGAATTGCGTGGGATCGGGGTGGACGCGCTGACGGCGGCCCTCGAAGCGGCGAGCCTGTCGTCGGCGTTGACCGTCGCTCGCGCGGGAGCTGACCTGCCGGATCGGGCTGCGCTGGAGGCCGCGTCGCGTCGTTAGACGCTGACAGGGCGCCTTGACGACTCAATCCGCGGCTCCCCCTGGCTATTTCACCTAGGCCCCCCAGCGTCATGACGCGCTGGAATCGCAATAGGGCCGGCAACGTCGGCGGGAACGCTAGATTGGCCCTGAATGGACAGCAGTCAATGGCGTTGGTGGGCCGGGGGACACCACGAGGGCATGAGGGAGTTCCGTGGTGAAAGAGTCAGACCAGTTCGACTGGGTCACTGCCTACCTGGACAGTCATGGCCTTCTGACGCCGTGGCGCCGTGGCGCCGGATCACATTCGTCTTCATCGCGGCATTCGCGGTCCAACCCCTCATCATACTGTGGGGTCCGGCCGGACCTCACCATCCGGCGACTCGAGCAGTGACAATCGTGCTGTCGGCATTGGGAGTAGTTGGTGCGCTGCTGCGATTGAAGCGCTGGCCGACTCGTCGCCAGTCGAGTCTGTCTTTGCTTGGAGCAATGGTAGGCATCGCGGCCGCGCTCTTAATGCTGTCGAACCCCCAAGTGGGATTGATGGCATGCACGACTTTCGCGATTCTCGGCGGTTACATCGCCTACTTCCACAGTGGTCCCTACGTGCTGGCCAACTCCGCCGTGGCCACCGCGTGCGTTGCGATCCTGTCCTGGCGAATTATCGTGACGACGGGAGACATTGCCCTCACCATCGGGTCACTGATCGTCGTCACAGGACTCAATGTCGGTATGCCATTTGGCATGCGCTCGCTGGTACATACGTTTACGAACCGATCTGCGAAGCACCGACCGCGATTCACTGACCGGCCTGCACAACCGGCGCTCCTTCTACAACTCGGCCTACGAACTGATCATGCTTCATCGCACCGCTCCGGACTCGTATCTGGTGATCACGATGATCGATCTCGACGACTTCAAGCGACTCAATGATGTCCATGGCCATGCCGCGGGCGATCAGGCGTTGGTCGCCGTTGCCGCGGCCCTTCGCGGGAACTGCCACCCCACCGCCGTAATCGGCCGGTCGGGGGGAGAGGAATTCGTGGTCGTCGATATCGACACCACGCCCAACCCCGCGACGATGGCCGAACGCCTGTGCGACGCGATAGCCGCGATCCGCTTTGAGATCACTGCCAGCATCGGTACCTCCAGCGTCCCGCTCAGTGAGGGCGCGGTTACCCCTGTTATGCAACTCATCGACGATTTGATCGAGACCCCTGACGCTGCCATGTATCAAGCCAAACGCGCCGGAGGCAACCAGGTCTGCCACTCCGAAGTGGTTCCTCCGCTGGTGTGAGGGGCGGCGTCGCCGGAAGGCGCGCGGACCGGACAATCCCAGGTCGTGGCCCTGCCGTGCTGTTTTGTGACCTGCGGTATGGGCATACTGACTGGATGCGCTCCATCTGGAAGGGTTCGATCGCGTTTGGGCTGGTGAACGTGCCGGTCAAGGTGTACAGCGCGACCGAGGACCACGACATCAAGTTCCATCAGGTGCACGCCAAGGACAACGGTCGCATCCGCTACCAGCGCGTGTGTGAAGTCGATGGCGAGGTCGTCGAGTACCGGGACATCGCCCGCGCCTATGAGTCCGACGACGGCCAGACGGTGGTGATCACCGACGACGACATCTCCACCTTGCCCGAAGAACGCACCCGTGAAATCGAGGTGCTGGAATTCGTCCCGGCCAGTGAGGTCGACCCGATGTTGTTCGACCGGAGCTACTTCTTGGAGCCGGATTCCAAGTCGTCGAAATCGTATGTGCTGCTCGCCAAGACACTCGCAGAGACCGACCGGATGGCGATCGTCCATTTCACGCTGCGTAACAAGACGCGACTAGCAGCCTTGCGCGTGAAGGACTTTGGTAAACGCGACGTGATGGTGATACACACCTTGCTGTGGCCCGACGAAATCCGTGATCCCGACTTTCCCGTGCTGGACAAGAAAGTCGAGATCAAGCCGGCGGAGCTGAAGATGGCCGGCCAGGTGGTGGATTCAATGGCCGAGGACTTCAACCCGGACCGCTACCACGACAGCTACCAGGAGCAGCTGCACGAGCTGGTCCAAGCCAAACTTGAAGGCGGGGAAGCCTTTACCACGGAGGAAAAGCCCAAAGAACTAGACCAGACCGAAGACGTCTCCGATTTGCTGGCCAAGCTGGAGGCCAGCGTGAAAGCCCGGTCCGGCGATGGCAAGGCTAAGGCACCGGCGAAGAAGACGATCGCCAAAAAGGCGCCCGCCAAAAAGACTGCCGCCAAGAAAGCGCCGGCCAAGAAGTCTCCCGCGAAAGCGGCGTCACGATCCTGATCGTGTGCTGCTAGTCCGGTCAGCGTCGCAGCGTTGCCAGGAAACGAAAAGCGGCGGCTATCAGGTTGATCGCGGCCACGATGATGATCAGCGTCAGCGCCGCGCCCCAAACACGCAGAAATCCCGCATGCTCTGGATTGGTGAGTTCGGTGTAGATCAGCAACGGCAGCGAGGCCATATTGCCGTGGAAGATGTCGAGGTTGATGGAGCGGCTGTACCCGACCAGGATCAGCACCGGCGCGGTTTCGCCGATCACGCGCGCTACGGACAACAGGACGCCGGATATGATGCCCGGCATCGCGATCGGAAAGACAATCCGCACAATCGTTTTCCATTTGGCAACACCCAAGGCGTAACTGGCTTCCCGCAGTTCGTCGGGCACCAACTGCAACATCTCCTCGCCTGCCCGCACCACTACCGGCAACATCAACAGCACCAGTGCCAGCGATACGGCCAAGGAGCTCTGCTGGAATCCCAAGGTGGCGATCCACAGACTGAAGATGAACAGCGCTGCCACGATCGACGGAAGCCCGGCGAGCACGTCGACCATGAAGGTGGTCACCCGCGCCAGCCGTCCGGAACCGTATTCCACCAGGAATACCGCCGTCATCAAGCCCAGCGGCACGGCCAGCGCGGTGGCCACCCCGGCCTGCACCATCGTCCCGTATAACGCGTGATAGACGCCGCCGCCGAACTCCTCGGGCAGCACCCCACGCAACGAGTGCGTCCACCAACCCAGCCGGGTGACGGCGTACCCGCCCCGCGCGATGACCACCCAGAGCAGCCAGATCAGCGGTACCAGCGCCACACCGAACGAGGCAATGAAAAGGATCGTGGCGACGTGGTTTTTGATCCTCCGCCGCACGCTGAGCGGCTGCATTACCGTGACTTTGAGCGGTTGGCGGAATGTCTCGATGCTCATGCGTTGACTTTCGCGCCGGCGATCGCGCGGGCGGCCGCGTTGACCACGAACGTCACCACGAACAGCGCGAATCCCGCCGAAATGTAGGCCCCGGTCGGCAGCGGTTCGCTGAATTCGGATGCCGCGGAGGCGATCTTCGAGGCAAACGTATAACCGCCGTCGAACAGCGACCAATTGCCGGGGCGGGCGGCCGCGCGCAAGATGATCAGCACCGCAACGGTTTCGCCAAGCGCACGACCCAAGCCCAACATCGATGCTGCGACGACACCGCTACGGCCGTAGGGCAGCACGGTCATTCGCACCACCTCCCAGCGGGTGGCACCCAACGCCTGGGCCGCTTCCATCTGGATACGCGGAGTCTGGCGGAACGCTTCTCGCGCGACCGAGGTGATGATCGGCAGGATCATCACCGACAGCACGATCCCGGCAGTGAAGATGGTGCCGCCGCCCGCCAAGGACACGTTGCCGTGCTCGAACAGAAAGATCCAGCCCAGGTTGTGATTAAGAAACTCGGCTATTGGCTCGAGTTTCGGCGCCAGCACGAAGATCCCCCATAGCCCGAAGATGATCGACGGCACCGCAGCCAGGAGATCAACCATCGCAGCGAACGGACGCGCCAGTCGCGCCGGCGCGTATTGGGTGAGGAACACCGCGATCCCGACCGCGACCGGCACGGCCAACACCAGCGCGCTGATCGAACTCAGCACCGTGACCATCAGCAGGTCGCGGATACCGAAAGCCAACTTCTCGGCGTCGGTGGTATCGAATTCGGTGCTGGTGAAGAAGTTCGCGTGGTTCACCCGCAGCGCCGGGATAGCGCGAATCAACAGGAATATCGCAATCAGCACAATCGCGATCACGATCGTCGACCCGGCGGCGGCGGCGACCGACCTGAATATTCGATCGCCCCGCTGCACCGCGCGCGGGTTAATCGCAGTCAGGACAGGCTTTGTCCCGGATGGATTGACCCGCAGTCCTTCGGTCATCACTAACTCAGGTCACGAGATGGCATTGACCGCAGCCGACAGCCTCGAACCGAACGCGTCGGGAATGGGAATGTATCCGTTGTCCGCCAAGCCATTCTGGCCTGCCCCGATCGTGCTCTGCAGGAATGCCTTCACGGCCGAACCGACCTGGGAGTCGGGATATTTCGAGCACACAATCTCATACGTCGCCAACACGATGGGGTAGGCGCCGGCCTGGCTTGGCCGGTAGAACGAGATCGTGTCGAGGACCAGATCATTGCCCTGCCCGACGATCGAGGCTCCGGCAATCGTCTTCCCCACCGAGTCGGCGCTGATAGTGACCGGGTCCGGACTCGCCGCCGTGACGATCTTGGCCGTGTTCAGGTGTTGCCCCTGGGCGAACGACCATTCGTTGTAGGTGATGGACCCCTCGGTGCTTTTTACGGCTGCGCTGGTTCCGTCGTTGCCCTTGGCGCCCTCGCCGACACCGCCGTTGAATTTCTTGCCGGACCCCTTACCCCACCCGCCGTTGGACGCGGCGTCGAGATACTTCTGGAAGTTGTCGGTAGTGCCGGACTCATCGCTGCGGAAGACGACGTGAATCGGCTCGCTCGGCAAAGTCGTGCCGGCATTGAGTGCTTGGATGGCGGGATCGTTCCAGGCAGTGATACCGCCGTTGAAGATCTTCGCCAGGGTGGGACCGTCGAGATTCAGCGAACTCACCGCGTTGATGTTGAACGTGACCGCGATCGGACCGAACACGGTGGGCAGGTTCCACGCCGGCGAGTTGCCGCAGCGCTTTTGGGAGGCCGCGTACTCATCGTGGCTCAGCGGTGAGTCCGATCCACCGAAATCGGTTTGGTTACCCGTGAATTCGTGGATACCGGCGCCCGACCCGTTGGGCGTGTAGTTCAACGTCTGGCCAGGGCAGGCCTGTTCGAACGCCTTGACAAAGCGCGTCATCGCGTTGGCCTGCGCCGTGGACCCGCTTGCCTTCAGCGTCTTGGTGCCACCGCAGGCGACCTTCCCCGATGGGGCGCCTGTCGTCGCACTCCCCCCGGTCGCGTTGTTGTCACTGCCACATCCCGAAATGACGAACGTTCCAGCAGCCAGTACTCCGACCAAGCCGCCAAACCGGTTGAGTTTCAATTCAGTTCCTCACCTATACGATTGAGTGCCGCGGTCCTCGCCGCAGCTTACAAAACCAACCGTCTTCCTCGCGAACGTGAAGCCACAGTACGAATAGGTTAACGTTCGGCAAAATCTGTCATGGCTGTCGCCCGCGACGAGATCACGCGACCCCCGCACAATCGTGGGTTCACCCACGGCCTAGGATTGTTGGATCGCGCTGACGGCCGCCGACAACCACGATATGCATATATCCGGCATAGGAATACATTCGTTGTCCGCCAAGTCATTCTGGCCTGCAGCGCTGGTGGGCTGGCGATGCGCTGGCCTTGAGGGTCGGCACCATCGACCGGCGCGCCACCAAATCGGTTGGTCCCCAATTCAATCCTTCGCACGTAGAGAAGATGATCGCCGCCGACTATTCGCCGTGCGTCAATCTGACGTCTGCCGGCAGTCTTTAAATGACACCCTCGCGGTATGTGGGCGCCGCACCGCCAAGGCCGGATGCCAAACTAGAACCTGTTCCAGAAATGCCGCGATGCGAGACGGCCGGTCTTGTTTCCGTTTCGGCCGACAACTCAACGAAGAGAGGCCGTAATGATCCTTGACAGGTTCCGTCTCGACGACAAAGTCGCCGTCATCACTGGTGGCGGCCGCGGCCTCGGGGCGGCCATCGCGGTGGCGTTCGCCGAAGCCGGCGCCGACGTGCTGATCGCCTCGCGCACGGAATCCCAACTAGAGACCGTTGCCGAACAGGTCCGTGCGGCGGGTCGCAAGGCACACATCGTGACCGCGGACCTGGCCCATCCCGAGGCCACCGCACAGTTGGCCGAGCAGGCCGTCGAGGCCTTCGGGAAGCTCGACATCGTCGTCAACAACGTCGGTGGGACCATGCCCAACACGCTGCTCACCACCTCGACAAAAGACCTCAAGGACGCATTCACCTTCAACGTCGCCACCGCGCACGCGCTTACCATCGCGGCGGTGCCGCTGATGCTGGAGCACTCCGGCGGCGGCAGCATCATCAACATCACCTCGACCATGGGCCGGCTGGCCGGGCGTGGTTTCGCCGCCTACGCCACCACCAAAGCCGCGCTGTCGCACTACACCCGGTCGGCCGCGCTGGACCTGTGCCCGCGCATCCGGGTCAATGCCATCGCACCCGGCTCGATCCTGACCTCGGCGCTGGACGTGGTGGCCTCCAACGAGGATCTGCGTAGGCCGATGGAGCAGGTGACACCGATGCGCCGGCTCGGAGACCCCGTCGACATCGCCGCTGCAGCAGTCTATTTGACGTCGCCAGCTGGCAGCTTCCTGACCGGCAAGACGCTGGAAGTCGACGGCGGCCTCACCTACCCGAATCTCGACATCCCCGTCCCGGACCTGTGACCACCGACCACTAAAGGAGCCACGTTCATGCCCATCCCCGTCGTCCAATTGGGCACCGGCAATGTCGGTATTCACGCCCTGCGAGCGCTTATCACCAACCCCGAATTCGAGCTCACCGGCGTCTGGGTGTCATCGGATGCCAAAGCCGGCAAGGATGCGGCAGAGCTTGCCGGACTTCCGGATTCGACCGGCGTGCTGGCCAGCACCGACCTGGATGCCGTGCTTGCCACCGGGCCACAGTGCGCGGTGTACAACGCGCTGGCCGACAACCGGCTCCCGGAAGCCCTGGAAGATTATCGCCGTGTGCTGGCAGCCGGGATCAACGTCGTCGGCAGCGGCCCGGTCTTTTTGCAGTACCCGTGGGAGGTGATCCCGGAGGAGCTCATCAAACCGCTAGAAGATGCTGCCCGCGAAGGTAATTCGAGCCTTTTCGTCAACGGAATCGATCCCGGCTTCGCCAACGACCTGCTGCCGCTGGCCCTGGCCGGCACCTGTCAGAGCATCCAGCAGATTCGGTGCATGGAGATCGTCGACTACGCGACCTACGACAGCGCCGCGGTCATGTTCGACGTGATGGGATTCGGTAAGCCGATAGACGACATCCCGATGCTGCTGCAGCCCGGTGTGCTGAGCCTGGCGTGGGGATCGGTGATCCGGCAAATCGCAGCAGGCCTGGGCCTTTCGCTCGACGAGGTCACCCAGGAATACATCCGGGTGCCGGCGCCCGAGGACTTCGACATCGCGTCCGGGCATATCGCTAAGGGCACCGCCGCGGCGCTGCGGTTCGAGGTGTTCGGCATGGTCAACGGCGACCCCGTCGTCGTCCTGGAACATGTCACCCGGTTGCGCGAGGACCTGTGCCCCGATTGGCCGCAGCCTGCCCAGGAGGGTGGTTCGTACCGCATCGAGATCACCGGCGAACCGTCTTATGCCGTAGACGTCTGTCTGGGCAGCCGCAAAGGCGATCACAACCACGCCGGATTGGTCGCCACGGCGATGCGGGTGGTCAACGCGATCCCCGCGGTGGTGGCTGCCGCGCCGGGCATCGTGACGACCCTCGATCTGCCGCTGGTCACCGGCAAGGGGCTCTATCTGCCCGAGTGATCCACAGCACGGCATGAATCGCAGTGTGTCGGTGTTGCTTTTTCTATGGCGAAACGGCGAGTGCTGATCACCGGAGCATCCAAGGGTATCGGCCGTGCGGTTGCCGATCGTGCGGCCAGAGACGGGTATGACGTCATCGGGCTAGCCCGGACGGCGCCGGCCGACTTCCCCGGGCAATTCGTCGAGGTTGACCTCGGCGATCGCGACGCGACGGCGGCGGCGCTCGAGGCGATCGTCGCAGCAGGCCGGTCGACGCAGTGGTCAATAACGTCGGACTGGCCCGGTTCGGTCACATCGGTTCGGTCGATCTGGACGATCTCTTCGTTGCCTACGACTTGAACGCGCGCACTGCGGTGCAGGTGGTGCAGGCGGTGTTGCCCGGCATGGTCGAGGCGAGTTGGGGCCGCATCGTCAACATCACCAGCCTGACGACGGTCGGCGTCGCCGAACGGACTCCGTATGCCTCCGCGAAGGGTGCGTTGGAGACAGCCACTCGTATCTGGGCCGGCGAGCTCGCGTCGTCGGGGATCACCGTGAATGCCGTGGCGCCCGGACCGATCGAGACCGAGATGTTCCGGGAACGTAGCCCTGTCGGATCGGAGCGCGAAGCACGCGTCCTCGAGAACATCCCACTGCAGCGCGTCGGTACCCCGACCGAGATCGCCCACGTGATCTGCATGTTGCTGCACGAGGATGCCGGTTCATGACGGGCCAGATTGTTCGGGTCGACGGCGGCGGCAGCATCGGCGCCACCTAGCCCGGCGGCCCCGAAGTTCGCCAACTGGCGCGTGTCGACTAACCTCACTTTTTTATTCGGTTATGCGGATCGAAGGTCGGTCAGTTGGCGCAGGGCACCCGGACTTCGCTCAAGACGAGCTGGTATCTGCTCGGGCCGGCATTCGTCGCCGCGATCGCCTATGTCGATCCCGGAAACGTCGCGGCCAACGTCAGCTCCGGCACGCAGTTCGGTTATTTGCTGCTGTGGGTAATCGTTGCAGCCAATGTGATGGCCGGCCTGGTGCAATACCTCTCGGCCAAACTCGGGCTGGTGACCGGACGCTCGCTGCCCGCGGCGATCGGCAGGGACATGAGCCGCCCGCTCCGGCTGACCTTTTGGGCGCAAGCCGAAATCGTCGCGGTCGCAACCGATGTGGCCGAAGTCATCGGTGGGGCAATTGCCTTGCGGATCCTGTTCGGTCTGCCGCTGCCGCTCGGCGGCGTCATCACCGGCGTGATCTCGATGCTGCTGCTGTCGATCAAAGACCGTCGGGGACAACTTCTTTTCGAGCGTGTCATCACGGGTTTGCTGCTTATTATCGCGGTCGGTTTCGCCGCCAGTTTCTTCGTCGCCACCCCACCGCCCGAAGACGTGGTTGGCGGATTGGTGCCGCGTTTCCACGGCACCGAAAGCGTGCTGCTAGCTGCCGCCATCCTGGGCGCCACCGTGATGCCGCATGCGGTGTACCTGCACTCGGGCCTGGCCCTCGACCGGCACGGGCATCCAGCACCCGGCCCCGAGCGACGCTGGCTGCTGCGGGTCACCCGCGTCGACGTGGTGCTGGCGATGGCCGTCGCTGGAACGGTGAACGCGGCGATGCTGCTCGTCGCCGCGATCAACCTGCAGGGCCACAATGACATCGGGACCATCGACGGCGCCTACGCCGCGATCCACAGCACGCTGGGACCGGCGATCGCGGTGCTGTTCGCGGTCGGACTCCTCGCGTCCGGTTTGGCGTCATCGTCCGTGGGCGCCTACGCCGGCGCCATGATCATGCAGGGTCTGCTGCACCGATCGATACCGATGATGGCGCGCCGCTTGATCACGCTGTGCCCGGCCATCGCGATCCTGGCGATTGGTTTCGACCCGACCCGCTGCCTGGTGCTCTCGCAAGTCGTGCTGTCCTTCGGAATTCCGTTCGCGGTGCTGCCACTGGTCAGACTGACCAGCAACCGCAAGCTGATGGGCAGCGACACCAACCACCCCGTCACGACGGTTATCGGGTGGGGGGTCGCAATCCTGGTAAGCGTGCTGAACGTGGTGCTGATCTATCTGACCTTGAAGGGGCACTAGAAGTCGCGTTCTAGCTGCCTAGCTGGGCACGTTCGCTTCTTCCGGTTCGCCTGCAGCACTCCATTGGAGTAGACCAAAAACATTTGTCAGCTCAGGACGCACACTTGAAAACCGCGTTTTCGCTGGGAAATTGGCGAACATGGAGGCTGATCTGCGACCACGTCAAGCGCGGAAAGGCCAACCGGAAGGCACTCGCGGCCCGCGCCGACGCCACCAACGCTCCCTACTTGGCCGCCGACTCGGCCGGGTTGGCACCACCGCCTGGGTTGCCAATCACACCGAAGGCCGGCGTCGGGGTACTGGTAGCTGCCATCATCGCAGGCATGCTCGTTCTGATGGGAACTATCAACGACATCGAAGACGGTCCGCATGATCTCAACAACACCAGCCAGAAATGACCTCGTTCACGTCGGGACCTTATATGGACCCTGCCTTGCGGACCGCGGCCAGAATTCTGCCGAGGGGCTACGCCCTCAACCGTGGGCTGGCGGTGCAGCGTGCGGCGCTAACGTTGTTGGGACGCATCCGCGCCGAGCGTGACGTGCCGGTCGTGGCCGTCGATGTCGATGTCGATGTGAGCGTGCGCCTGCATCGTCCCGCACGCCTCGCTGATCCGGCGCCTGCGCTGCTGTGGATCCACGGCGGTGGGTTCGTGATGGGCAGCGCGCGACAGGAAGATAGCTTCTGCCGCAGGCTGTCTCACCTAGCTACTTCGACCTGAAAAACCGTTAGTGGTCGTGTGATGGCGGGTCGGGTGTCGTGGTCGGGTTGCTCGGGTGTCGGTTTCATGCGGCGAGGGTGCCGATCTTGACTAGGTTGTGGGTGAAGACGCCGTGTCCGCACCAGGTTCGGGCTCCGTTGATGCCGGTGAGTTCGGTGCGGTTCCAGCCGTAGCTTCGTTTGATGTGGTTGATGCGTCCTTCGGATCCGGTTCGCCATTTGATCTTGTCGCGGAAGGCTCGTCGGTGTTCGAACTCACGGCGTGCCGCACTGGGTTTGCTCATGCGGGGGATCGCCACGCTGCGTACGCCAAGGTC
>CAVQIO010000001.1:0-47729 GCA_963712615.1 uncultured Actinomycetota bacterium | reverse complement strand
ACTGTCGACACTCGGAAGTGGTCGTGTTCGACCGGGGCGCGACGCAAGACCAGCACGGCGACATTCGTCGAAATGAACACGAACAACAGCAGCAGCACCACGGTCTCGGCGAGCGTCGACAGGTTCCCGACGAGGGTGAGCAGCATCGCCGCCGCAGTCGTCGCGACGATCGCGACCCATGGCGTCCGCCGCCGCGACAGCACCCGGTTCAGCACGACGGGCAGCAATCCGTGTTCGGCCATGCCGTAGGCCAGTCGGCTCGACATGATCATGGTGAGCAGCGCGCCATTGGCGACGGCGACGAGTGCGATGGCGCTGAAGACCCATCGGAATGCCAACCCCCGACGCGGAGACGACGGCCAACACGGACCGGATGAATCGGACAACTCACTCGGTGACAGCGCGGTGGCACTGGCGATCCCCACCAGGGCGCAGACGATTCCCGCGGTGATGAGCGCACCGAACAGCGACAGCGGATAGACCTTGCTCGGATTGCGGATCTCTTCGGCCACGTTCGCCGAAGTTTCGAAGCCGACGAACGAGTAATACGCCACGATCGCTCCACTGAGGATCGCCAGCGCCGGAACCGCGCCGTCGGGAAACTCGCCGACACGGCTCACATCGCCGCGGCCACCGCCAAGCATCACCGCGACCGCGAGTACGATCAGCAGCCCGCTTAGTTCGATGATCGTCATCACCATGTTGCTCTTTACCGATTCGCTGATCCCACGGGCGTTGAGGCATGCAACGAGGGCAAGGAAGACGATGGCCGCGGGGACCGCCGGGACGTCGATGAAGGTGGCAAGGTAGTCGCCGGCGAAGGCCAACGCGAGTCCGGCCGCGCTGGTCACTCCCGCGGCCAGCATGCAGAAGCCGACCAGAAACGACACCACGGGTTGTCCGAAGGCCCGCTCGGCGAAGACCGCGGCGCCGCCCGCCTTCGGGTACTTGGTGACGAGTTCGCGTACGACCCCGCAGTGAGCAGGGCCAGGACGAGCGCGACGAGCAGCGGCGCCCAGAGCACGCCTCCCACGTCCTGGGACAAAACGCCGACCAACGCGTAGATGCCGGCCCCGAGGATGTCACCGAGAATGAACAGGAACAGCAGCGGGCCGGTGATCTTCGCTTGAGCTTGGTGTCGACCTGCTCGTCGTCCTCGACGGTGCGGTCCCTGGCCTCCGACGTCATCTAGCCCCTCCTGTGGTTTACGCGATTCGTCGCTTTCGGCCTACGGCATACCCCCTGAGCCGGGGTGCATGCCTCCCTGCGGGCACACTGAAACCATGGAGACCGTCGAGTCGCGCCTGGTCGACTCGCCGATCTTTTCGGCGAGTCCACCCGACCCACGGCACTGGTGTGGCACGGCATGCAGTCCGATGCCCGCGGCGCGGTCGGCCGCTCGCCGAGCTGCTGGCTCGTCACGGCATTCGCGTCGTAGTGCCCGATTGGAACTCGCACGCCGTCGACGGCGGACGACAAGATCTGCTGGCGTCGGCGAGTTTCGCGCTGGAACGAAACACGAATCCCGACGGTCTCGTGCTCGTCGGCTGGTCCATGGGTGGCCTCGCCGCGGCTGGTCTGACTCTCCAGGCAGACCGCATGGGGGTTCCTCTCGTCCATACCGTCTGTCTGGCGGGCGCGTTCGCCGCCCGGGATCCGATCTCTGGCGGACGCCTCGATGAAGGTTTGTCCGCGGATGCGGTCGGCGCTCCCTTCACACTGCTGCACGGTGTCAGTGACGACGTCATCCCCGTAGCAGCCAGCAGGGCGTTCGCCGCCCGTCTGGAGCAGGTCGGCTGGCCGGTCGAGGTCGTCGAACTTGCCACCGATCACGGGGCCATTGCCGGTGCCCGATATGACCCCGCCGCCGGCCGCTACTCAGCGGCGGAGGACCCTCAAACACAGCGCGTAGCAAGCGATGTCGCGGACCGGATCGCTGCCGTCATCGGGTGCTGACACCCACGGACAGCCGACTGTCGCGACGCCGCCGCTGCATCACGGGCGTGAAACTGCCGCCTCAGCTTGGGTCGATACCCACCGGCCACCACACCCGAAGGCATGAGCTCAACCCTCATCGAGGCGCGGATAGAGGACTTCTTGAGTGAGCAACTGCAGCGCCGCAGCGATCGGAATGGCCACCAACGCCCCAACGATCCCGAGCAGTGCACCCCCGATGAGGACCGCGACCACCGTGATCAGCGCGGGTACCTTCATCGCTCGGCCGATGATTCTCGGAACCAGCAGATAGTCCTCGACGAACCGAAACACGATGAAAAACACGACGGTTGCGATGCAGACGACAGGCGAGACGGTCAAGGCCACCGCGGCCACGACGACTCCGGCGATGGTCGATCCCACGATCGGCACCAGATCGAGCACTCCGACGAAGATGGCCAGGAGCAACGGGTAGGGGACGCCGAACGCGATGAGCCAGACGAAGGTCGCCGCGCCGGTGATCACGGAAATCAAGACATTGCCAAGGACGTAGGCACCGACCTTGGCGAATACCTCGTCGCCGATGAGGATGGCGCGTGGCCGGCGGGTATGGGGCACCAGCCGGTACAGCGCGGTACGGATACGGGGCATGTCGACAACGAAGTACGCGGTCAACACGATCGCGATCACGGAATCAGCCAGCACGCCGAAAACCGCCGTTCCCGCGCTGACCACCTCGTTGAGGGCTGAGCCGCCTGAACCTTTGACCGTGTCGGTGATCCGCTGCTGGAGATGGAATCGGTCGTTCAGCCTGCCAATGGCCGACGAGTGGTCCTGGGCCTGCTGAAGATAATGCGGCACCTGGTGAACGAAGTCACCGGCCTGCTGGACGAGCGGCGGATCGCGGATGCTACGAACGCGCCCGTTACGGCCAGGAAGGCGATGAACACCAGGGTCGTGGCCATCCACCGGCGAAGCCCGCGATTGACCGACCACGAGACTGCCGGTTCCAGTCCAATCGCCAGGAAGAACGCCACTCCGATCAGAACCAACATCGATGACACTGACACGATGATCCGGACCATCCCATAGGTCACGGCGACACCGGCCGACGCCGTCAACCCTAGGTAGAACGGAGACCGTCGACTGAACCGTCGCCCCAACGAACCCAACGGCTGCTCATCGGAACTCATCTTGGCGGCAACTATTTCCGCCTCCGCCACCGGGCCTTCCCCATCGGAGTGCGGTTGGGCGAACAAGTCGTGGTGACCATCGGCGGCACGCTCGCGCGCCGGACGTTGATTCTCGTGGACTCCATGCATCCGGCACCTCCGGTGATCGGTTCCGATAACGCTCACCGAAATGCAGTGCGCGGCATTTGAACGGCGAGCCGACGACCAACCCGTACCCGTGCACGCCAGGCAGGCTCGCCAAGGTGGAATTGGTCAATCCCGCACCGCATCTGAAATTCCCGCCAGGAACATCGACCAAACACCCACACAGATCATTGACAGGTAGTGCCTTTCACGGTTGGTGGGATGGAGGTGAAGGGGCCGCTCGTGGAGGATTTCAGGCAATGTTCGGCCGAATCCTGCGGATGCCGCGCATCATGAACCGAACCGCAACCGCCCCAGATACTTTGGAGATTTATCGACTCGAGAACGGGTGAGGATCTTCGTGGCCTCAGCGCCGCCGAGATCATCAGTTCCCCAGTCTCGCCGAGACCGACTACTTCTGCCGATTCGATGAGAGGCCGCTGGGGCATCCCTGTGGGAATGGGGCCGTGGGTTGGCTGCATCTCAGCTGCAGGATTTGTCATTTACTGAACGTTCAATATTCGATCTACGTTCAACCCACCCCAGCAATCACGTAGTCCTCGACGCACCCGCACGCCGCAGCGAGGTCCAAGCTCAACGCCTCCAGGAAGCCGGGATCGGCAGCCAATGCAGACCCGGCGGGGACAACACCATACGCCATGAGTGTTGGCCCACAGCGTTGACAGTTGGGTTGGACGGGTGTGTACTGAACCTCTACTGAAATCAGAGGCACCGCCATGGTCGTCATCGTCGGACTGATCGTGCTGATGGTCGCCGTCATCGTCGCGATCGTGGGTGTCCTGAACAACGCCGGACCGACGCACTCGTTGACGGAGAGTTTCACGGTCTTCGGCTACCACGTCACCGGTTCCACCGGAACACTGTTTCTTTTCGGAATCGTCGTCGGGGCGGTGGCGCTGCTAGGTCTGAGCGTGCTGCTGGCCGGTGCCCAACGCACCGCTCATCGCGGCCGCGACGCGCGACGCCAACTCGCCCGGTCCGAACGGGAAACCGTGTTGGCCAACCGCGACCGCGACACCCTGCTCGATCACCAACAGCACGACGGTGCAACATCTTTCAGTGCAACGGCCTCCGAGGACACCGCTGCCCGGCCACGCAACGGCATCCTCGGCCGATGGAGGCGCAGACCCGCGGACGCCACCCGCGTCGAGCAGACCCGGTAGTCACCCCACCCAATCTCAAAGACGCCTTCAGTCCCCGACTCCCCTCCTCACGATCTTCTGTACAGCTAATCGAAAACAGGTATGAATCATGATCGTTCTCGGAATCATCCTCATCATCCTGGGGCTCGTCCTACCCAGCCTCGTCCCGACCTTCGCGTTCGCCCATATCGTCTTGGTCATCGGGGTCATCCTCCTCGTCGTTGGGCTACTAATGATGCTGATGGGACGGATGGGACGCGCCGTCGGCGGTCGCCGTCACTACTACTAAACCGTCCACCGTTCACCCACCAGATAGCACCAACAGCGCTGCACGGCAACGGAATTGTCGTTCGGCGACTATCGGAACGTCGAAACCCAGCTAAAGGAATGAACATGACCACCACCACCCTCGTCGTGATCGGGATTGTCGTGCTCGCGGCACTGCTCTTGGGCGCCCTCGCCTGGCTGGCCCGTGCCAAACGCAACCAGCACCGCCACGCCGAAGCGGAGACCATCCGCGAGCAGGGCCACGAAGAAAACCGGCTCGTTGCGCAGCGCGAAGCGCTGGCCGAGGAGACCGCTGCCAAAGCCCGCGCCGCTCAGGCCGAAGCCGACGTCAAGACAGCGCAGGCCAAGGGTCTGCAGCAGCAAGCCGCTGGACACCGCAGTGAGGCAGTGGCCTCCCGCGACGACCTCAACGAAAAATTCGACCGCGCGGATGCCCTGGACCCGGCCACCCCTCCATCAGAACCTCGCTCGTCCACGCACGAGGAACCACAACCCACCGCCGGGCCCCGATGAACCCGGCAAGCCTCACCACTGCCGTAGACCCCACCAAACAGACCGCGGAGCAATCACACGCCTGCCACATCAAGATCATCAAACTTGAACTACCGCAACAGTTCACCCCTCACTACGACGTGACTCTGCGGCTCTGCCGTGCCCTAACGAGCTACGAGAGCCACGAAATGGGCGCGCACGGATCCATCGGGCTCGACATCTCACCCGAGGACCAGTCACAGCTGATCGCGACACACACCACCGTCGAAGAAGTCTGCGACCGGCTCCCAGAGTTTCACGAACTGTTGTGTGCGGCCGCAGCCAAGGGCCACGCTGCACACGACACCGCCCTCCAAGCCGAGAAAGTCCTCGCCGTGGAAGAAGAACGCCGGCAGGCCTTGGTCACCACCACCAACGCCCGCCTTGGGGCGTGTCCTCACACCCACGATCCGCTGACAAGCGTGATGTGACCGGTACCGCGACGGCCATCGCCTGGAACTGCGCCTAGCTCCGATCCCCATCCTCGGCGCGTGGAAGCACGAACCCTTCGCATCGGCTCTGGGCTGGCTGTCATATCGGTTGCGGAACCTAGACCACTTGCCCTCTCACGCGAACTCCTCGTCGTAGCGCCTCTCGGACGCGCTCTCTGTCCCCGAGGACAGAGTCGTGGCTAGCACCCGTCGGCATCGGCCGAGCCCTGGAAGGTGTGCGCTTCCGGCGATTGCGACCCGCCGCTGATTGATGCTTCCGGTGATGGCAAAATGCGAGGATTATCGCCGTTGGACCAGGTTGGGGGCGCACGTTGCACTACGACACCTTTGCCACAGGCCCCGACCTGCAGGGTGGTGCGAGGACGGGGCGGTGACGGTCAGATTCGACGCTCGGGGAATCCCGGTAGCCGATCGCGAAGAAGTGGTGCGTGCCACGGTCTCGCGGACTCTTGCGCCGCTCGAGATCGACTTCATGGCTGATCGCGGCCCGGCTGCAACGAGCTTGGCGATCACCGACCTGACTGAGCTCACGGTATGGTCGGTGAACTCGACAGCCGTCAAGGTCCACTACAAGGCGTTGCCGCGCGACGACTACAAGCCGAGCCTGTTCCTGGGGCTGCAGATGATGGGGTCCTGCGTCGTGGTCCAGCGTGACCGCGAAATAACCTTGCGCCCCGGCGATCTGGCAGTCTGGGACTCAACGAATCCATTCATCATCGCTGATGCGGACGGCATCTCCCAGCACAAATTCCGCATACCCCTGGATCGATTGGCACTGCCAGTCGACGTCATCCGGCAAATCAGCACGGTTCGATTGTGCCCGGATCACCCGATCTCAGACATGGCCGTCGCCTATTTCCACCAACTGGCCGCACGGCCAGGAGCGTTTGATCGCCCGGGCGGCGAAGTGGTCAGCCAACCTGGCATTGACTTGCTTCGGGCGGTGATCACCACCCACCTCGACGCCGTCGAGTTGGGCAAGGAGGCGCTCCAGGCCACTCTCTTCCTACGAATCATGGACTACGTCCAACTGCACTTGCAGGAACCCGACCTCGGTGCCGGCCGCATTGCCGCTGAACACCACATATCGGTGCGACAGCTCTACCGAATCCTGGCCGCCGAAGGCGTCTCCCTTGGGGACTGGATCCGAACGCGGCGACTCGAAGGAGCACACAGAGACCTCGCCTTGGCATTTCTGCATGATCCGATCTCCGCAGTTGCCCGGCGGTGGGGGTTCACCGATGCCTCAAGTTTCGCGCGAATGTTCCGAACCACCTACGGCGTATCACCCGAGTGAATGGCGAGAACTGAACCGCCAACCACCTGGCTGAGCGCAACCGCCTTCCTTTGCCTCAGCGGATTCGCCTTGCCGGCGTCGGCAAAGGATCATGCCGTTCAATCACTGCATCGCATCCCCGGCAGCGAATATGCTCTAGCGCCGTCCAATTCGCTGACGAAACTCGGAATGCTTACGCGGCGAACGTCACTGGACGGCGAATTCCGCAGATGGCCCCATCGGGTAGTCAATGACGTTCTAGTGACCGTCTATGTACCGGCCCCCAACGTGGTTGCTGCGCTACACACGTCACCTAGTCGCCACCCTTTCCGAAGGGAGATCTCTTTGCCGGCCACTCGGCTGACGACACCCACCCAGCCACGTGTGCCAGACCGCGTGCCTCACCATGTGCCAAGACCTGTGCACCGTGTGCATGACCACTCCGCCAGGGGTTTTGGCGTGCGTGATCCGACCTATGGTCGAAACGACGCATCCTGCCGACGCTCGGCGCCGGATGAACCACATTCCCAGCAAGCCACGAGGAACCGCTTTATGACATCGCCCGCGAGACCCAATCCCGTCATCTTCATTCACGGACTCTGGATCCACGCGACTGCTTGGCAACCATGGCTCGACCACTTCGAGAACAATGGCTACGCGGTGTCCGCACCGGGTTGGCCCGGGGAGCGCGAAACAGTCGCACAGACACGCGAGAACCCGGACGCAATGAACGACGTCGGTATCCAGCAGATGATCGATCACTACGCGGCAGCGATCGACGCGCGCGGCGGCATCAAGCCCGTCGTGGTAGGGCACTCGTTCGGCGGATTGATTGCCCAGGAGCTGCTGGCCGAAGGCCTCATCGCCGCCGCCGCTGCCATCGACCCCGCGCCCATCAAAGGAGTCAAGGCACTTCCACTGGCGCAGCTCAGGTCCGCACTGCCCGTCCTTGGCAACCCGGCCAATCGACACCGCACGGTGTCGCTGACGGCCAAGCAATTCCAGTACGCCTTTGGCAACACCTTGAGCGAAGAGGAATCCAATGCCCTGCACGAGGCATGGTCGATCCCCGCAGCCGGCAAGCCACTATTCGAGGATGCGGGAGCCAACTTCTCCCGCCACTCGGCGGCCAAAGTCGACACCCACCTGGCCGACCGCGGCCCGCTGCTGTTGACCTCAGGCACCGAAGACCACGTCGTTCCCTTGAAGGTCACCAAGGAAGTGACCGCCATGTATTCAAAAAGCCCGGCACAGACAGACTTCCACGTCTTCGAAGGACGCGGCCACTCCCTGACCATCGACAGCGGTTGGAAAGACGTCGCCGCAGTCGTGCTCGACTGGTTGGCAGCCAAGGGCTTCTGACCGAGCACGGCGCGGCACGGTCGTGAGACACCACACGACGGCCGCCCCGCTCCTCCGGACGGCGTCACCGCCGTCGCACCTCACGTGCCGTTGCCCACCTACCGACCGCCTCGCTCTCGCTCGGCCATCAACGGCGACGGCAGCGACGCGGTCGACCACACGCATGTTTTCCGCCGCGATTTGAATACGCGGCCCCAACAGATAGGACATGCTGATGTTTCAACGTTCGAGGCACACCGTCCGAATGGTGGCACTCGCGAGTGCCGCGGCGATGACGTGCGCCGTAGTAGGTCCATCGGCCATCGCCGCCGGTGAACCCGACGCGCCTGCGCCGAGCGGCGCCAAGCCCACCATCGTCCTGGTGCACGGTGCCTTTGCCGATGCGTCAAGCTGGGGCGGCGAAGTCGCGGCATTGCAGAAGCAGGGATACGACGCTCGCGCCATCGCCAATCCGTTGGAGAACCTCGACACCGACTCCCAATCGGTGAAGGACTTCCTCGCGACTCTCAGCGGGCCGATCGTGCTGGTCGGGCATTCCTACGGCGGATCAGTCATCACCAACGCCGCCGCCGGCAATCCCAACGTCAAAGCACTGGTCTATGTCGACGCCGCCGCGCCCGACGTGGGCGAGACGACTGCCGGGCTCAGTGGGGCCGACTCGGTACTGACCAGACCCCAAGGCGAACTGTTCGACCCCGTGCCCATCTCCGGTGCACCCGACGGGGCAGCGCAGCTCTATCTGAAGAAGGACATCTTCCTTCAGCACGTCGGCAACGACCTTCCACCCGACCTGGCCACCCGAGCCTGGGCCAGCCAGCGGGCCGCCTCGACGGCCGCACTGTTCGCACCGTCCAAAAGCGCTGCCTGGAAGGAGATCCCCTCCTGGTACTTCATCAGCAGCGGAGACCAGGTCATCACCCCGGACTCAGAATCCGCCATGGCCGAACGAGCACACTCACAGATCACACACTTCAACGGCGGCTCACACCTGACACTGGTCTCACACCCCGAGGCCGTCACACAGGTGATCGAAGCCGCCATCGCATCCGTGCACTGAACCGGTCTCGGTGAACCAGTGGTGTTGGCGGGCAGCGGTGGCGACCAAACCCGTTGGCGTCGACCAGATATCACCGACATCGGAGGAGCGAACGAGCAATGAGGCGTCGCGCCACCGCTGTCGGCAATCAATGGCGTCGCAGGGCAGTCTCAGACACGAGAACCAGGAGATACCATGACTGAATCATTGAATGGCTCGGTCGAAACGATCTCGCATCGGGTCGACCGGTTGACGATCCAGATCGATGACTCGTTTGATGGGTTCAGGAATCGCTATGAGCGAGCGGTGCCGGAGTTCCAGAGCGATCGGTTCGACTCCCTCGTCGAGAGGGGCGTCGACTGGCACACGGTGTTGGATGCAACCGCAGAGAACGCGCCACACGACTTCATCCTCTACTGGTCCCGCGATTTCACCTCGCTAATGGGTCTGGCCGGAGACCGAGGCCGCTGTGTCGGGTACCTCATGGGCAATCACACCATTGCCCAGAGAATGTACCGCTACAACCCGGCCGTCATGCTCCACGCCCCGCTGCGTACGGCCATTGTCGAAGACGCCGACCAAGCCACGTGGTTCACCTTCGACCAACCGAGCACCCAGTTCGGCAGCTTCAACACGCCCGAAATCACCAAGGTAGGACGCGAATTGGACCACAAGCTCGCCGCGTTGCTCGAGCACCTCGACGCTCCTGTGCCCGCCGCGCTCACCGAATCATGAGCAAGCCCGGCAGCTTCGGCGCACCCCACTGGGCCTCTTGACCACCACGACCCGGTGTACGAATCCATCGGTTTCGAAGAGACGGCTTTCCAATTCTCCATGCCGCGTCTTCTTAGATCAACACGTAACAACAGCGAGCGTCATACCATCACCACCGCCAAAAGACGGTCTCGCCTGGGCATTCAGGCCCGAACTGTCTCAAGACGATTGGAATCAAAATGTCTACCTACGTTCTTGTACACGGCGCGTGTCATGACGGGGGCGTATGGGCGGACGTCGCTGAGCACCTACGGAAACGGGGACACCAGGTCCATTGCCCGACCATGGCGGGACACGGAGAAGGCGTCGATCGCGACGTCAGTCACGATGACTGTGTCGCGTCCGTCGCCGATTACATCGGCAGGCACGGCCTCACCAACTTCGTTCTGGTCGGGCACAGTTTTGCGGGTAGCGTCATTGCCCGTCTAGCTGCGAAGACACCGGAAAAGGTGCGGCGACTGGTGTTCTTGAACGCTTTCGTCCCCGAGGACGGGACCAGCGTGTTGGATAACGCGCCCGTCGCGTTTCAAGAGTTGTTTCCCATACTGGCCGAGCGGTCGGGAGACAACACCGTCATGCTGCCCTTCGAAGTCTTTCGAGACGCCTTCATCGGCGACGCCGACTTGGTACGGGCTCAGGAGATCTACCGCATGCTGACTCCCGAGCCGCTTGGTCCGACTGTCGAAAAGCTTGACATGAAGGCGTTCTACGAGCTGACGACTGTCCCCCGCAGCTATGTTCTTTGCCACGACGATTGTTCCTTTCCGCCGGGCGATCCGCAGGTTGGCTGGCTCGTCAATGCCCGCCGGCTCGGGCTGTTCAGATTGGTGACCATGGAAGGGTCGCACGAGGTTTTCTACACCAACCCAGCGCTACTGGCGATGAAGTTGGAGCTCGCCGGTCGGGACTGAGACATGAACGAAGACACGAGGACCGGTCGCACTCCGCCGCACGGTATGGCCCGTTCCTTGTCCCGCATCCGGGCGGACGGCCTGCTCGGCATTGACGATGATCGCCTTGGGATGGTTCTTCGCAGACAGGGCGTCTCAAGAAATCGTTGCGAGACAACCAAAGTCAACGTCTATCGCGACAGCGGTCAAATGCGCGCTCTGGGGCAGAGAATGCCGTCGAGGTCCGGCGTGCTCTGGTGGCGCCCAGGGTGTCGCATGGGTGGTCGACGTCGGGCCGTCTCACAGCGGACATCTCGACGTCGCCGATGGAACTCGGCGGCACCGGTGCGCCGATTCGTCGCGAAGGAGTAGGGATGCAGTTCGTTCTCGTACATGGGGGGTGGCAGGGCGGTTGGTGCTGGGACGCCGTGTCGGCGGCTTTACGTTCGGTGGGGCATGAAGTTTTCGCGCCCACCCTTCGGGGTTGCGAGCAGGGTGTTGCGGTTGATCGGGCCGGGGTCAATCTCACGGCCATGGGTGGCGGTCTGGTCGACGCGATCAGAGACCACGACCCGCAGGATTTTGTGCTGGTCGGCCACAGCGGCGGCGGCCCGGCCGCCCAGTACGCCGCGGACCGACTCGCCGAGCAGACGCGCCGGATCATCTTCGTCGACGCGTGGGTGCTGCACGACGGAGAAGCCATCAATGACGTGATGCCCGCCCAGTTCGTCGAGAGTTCCGTCGTGGCCGCCAAAGAGAGCGCCGATCAGACGGTTGCGATGGACCCGCAGGTCTGGGCTGAGCACTTCATGAACGGTGCCTCAGTGCACGACATCGCCACTGCCACCACCAAACTCGTCCCGGTGCCGTTCGGATGGCTCAGCGAACCCGTCTCGCTGCCCAAGTTCTGGAGTGCAGCGCTGCCGTCGAGCTATGTCTTCCTGCGCCAAGACCAGGCCGTTCCCCAAGAGCTTTACCGCGCCATGGCCGGCCGCCTGGACCAACCTCGCCTCGTGGAATGCGACGGCCCGCACGAGGCCATGCTGACCCACCCGGACTTGCTGGCTGCCGCGCTGATCGATGCGGCACTGGAGCAGCTGTGATGCTTTGGCACAGAGCTGATCACCTCACCGGACGCGTTCCGCTCTCCTACGAGGACATTGATCGCGGTCGCAGTACGCGGCCGCCGCGGCGTACTCCACCACTGCGCCAACGACGTCGCACAAGCGCGCACTGTAATCCGAGCCGAGCACGGTCCAGGTCCGCTGCCCACCCGCAGGAGACACTGCAACCGGATACCCCATCGTTGCCGTTCCCTCACGTTGAAGAACACCCGCTTGAGCCGGCAACAAGATTGACAAGTCAGGCCTCAACCTCACTGTCGCATAGATGGATTCGAGCGTGATGTTACCCATTGACAACGCAAGGAACCGGCAAGACGCAGTTGGCGACCGGGATCGCGATACGAGCCCGTCAGGCCGGGCACCGTGTCCTTCCGTCCGCGGGCAAACCGGTGTCGGTTGGTCGTGGTGAACGTCACCTAACCGGGCCGCGATGCACTCGAATAGATTCGGTTTCTTGCTCGTTCACCGCTATAAGGACGACCTGCGTGGCGATTGAGAGGCGGGGAAAGTGGCGGAACTAGGCGACCACGCGCGTCGTGCTCGGCGCGAGCATGGGCGGGCTGCTGGCCGCGACGGTGCTGGCGGACTTCTATCGCACGTGACCGTGGTGGAGCGCGATGTGCTGCCAGAAGACCCGCCAACCGGCGCGGTGTTCCGCAGGGTTGGCACGGCCACGTCCTCAGCGCGCGAGGATCACAAGTCCTCGAGAAGCTGTTCCCGGGCATTCTCGACGAGTTGGTGGCCGACGGTGTCTCGACGTGGAGCGACGGCGATGTGTCGAAGGTATCGGTGTCGATCGGGGGCCGGAACGTGATGCCGGACGCCGGCCATCTCCCCCAGCCCGCACACGCAGTATTTCCCGAGCCGCGCGCGCCTGGAATATCATGTGCGACGCCGGGTCCGGCAGTTTTCAGCCGTGACAATCATCGAGGGCTATGACGTCGTTGCGCTCACGTCCACACCCGATTGTCGGCGCGTGACGGGCGTACGTGTGACGGGCGGAGATGGCGGAGACCAGAAGACACTCTCGGCCGACCTGGTGGTGGATGCGACCGGCCGCGGCTCGCGTGCCCCCATCATTTTTGTCCGAACTCGGCTACGGTAAGCCCCGTGTGGATGAGCTGACGGTGCGGCTGGCCTACGCCAGCCAGATGCTGCGGCTCCCAGAGGAGACCGCGCCGCAATACGTCACCGCGGTGTTTCCGGTCCCCGGCCGGCCGAAGATGTGGGCCTTGATCGCCCAGGAAAACAACACCGCCATTCTCACCGTCGGCACCATGGCGCGGCGAGACAGCCGCCAAACGGGCATGACGAGATCCTCTCCTTCGGTGCGGGTTTCGTCCCCGAGCGCGCAATGGCGACGGTGGCCAACAGTGAACCGATCGGTGAAGTCAGCCATTACACCGTTCCCGTCGAATCGTTGGAGACGCTATGACTCGATGCGTCGCCTGCCCGATGGCTTCCTCGTATTCGGTGACGCGATCTGCAGTTTCAATCCCATCTATGGACAGGGCATGACCGTAGCTTCGCTGGAAGCGGAAGTGCTGCGCGACTGTCTACAGGCCGGGCCGGACGAGCTACCACGTAGGTTCTTCCGCGCCGTCGCCAAACCTATCCGCGTGGCATGGCAGACCGCCGTCGGGTCGGATTCGGCACTGCCGGAGGTCAAGGGCCGGCACACGCTGTCGATGCGGCTCAGCAACGCTTACCTCGAGTGGGTGATGGGTGCCGCGGGTTCGGACCTCGTCGTGTCGCGGCAGTTCATGAGGATCATCGGAATGCTGGATGCTCCCGCAGCGTCTGCTCCGGCCCGCGTTCATCCTGCGCGTGCTCATGGCGCTGCGGGATAACCGACCCGAGCATCGCGAGCGTGCATTGTTTCGCCGCCGCCGCGCCCACGCCTGCACTCCGCCGGCATAGCGCGCCCGCCGGCCGCCCGCTATCCGGTGAGGGAGCCGTCCCCACCCACCGAGGCCGCCGGCGACGACGGCCAGCCCGCGTGGTTCGAGGCGTTCCTGGCCGATCACGGCACGCGAATACCTGCGGCGCACACCATGCGGGCCTACCGCCGGGACTTCGACGCAATCGCGATACTGGTCGTCGGCGAGCACGAACCGGTGGTCGGCCTACAGAACCGCGCGCGAGTCCTTCGGTAGCGACGTTTCGATCGTCTCGCGGCAGCTGCAGGGCCCTCGCGGATCACCTTCCACGATCTGCGGCATTCCTACGAGACCGGCGCGCTCAAAGCCGGCATCAGGCCGAAGGTGCTCAGCGAGCGGATCGGCCACGCCGATGTTGGATTCTTCTTGCAGACCTATGCGCACGTATGCGAGACGATGACCGCGCGACGCCGCGGAGCGGGTGGCCGCCTTCCTGATCGGTAACTGGTGGAATCCAGCTTTCGCTTCTACCTACGTCGCTAACGTGCAGGTCGCTGAAATTTCGCGTCTCGCATGTCACCTTGTCGAAGCGGTCTCCTCCGTTCCGCACGGTTTCGTTCACAAATCGGTTCACATGCAGCGACGTTGGCGCGATCTGACACGCGGCCGCGTCATGCCTTGTCGACCTCGGCGATCCAGTCGTTGACCTGGGCAACCGCCGCGTCAAGCGAGGAATCGATGCTGGCCGAGGCGGCAGCCCGCTTGTAGTCGTGACCCCAGTGGGCGTGTCCGGTCACGGCTGGCGGCCACATCCTTGCCGGCAAACCGAGCTGTTGGGCTTCCTTGGCTCGGGCCTGAAAGAGGGCCACACCGGCTGCACGGATCTCGGCCAGCGTCGGACTTCCAGTCTCGGCTGCGAGGTCACGCAGCATGAGCAGGTCGACGACGTCGCGGGCACGATCGTTAATGGCGTCCGGCGGTTTGTGAGGATCGGAGACCGCGTGGATCTTCTGTGCAATCTGGAAGCGCATCGCGATCCCAGCGAAGGCGTCGGGGTTCGGTAAGCCGAACCCACTCAGTGGTGGCGGCTCGATGGCCTCGAATTCCTGGCCGACGCCTGACTCATCGGGTGAGACCTCGAATTGGACGCGCCTCCAGGTGACGCCTCGGAACTCAATGATGATGTCGAACCGACGTGGCTTGATGATCTTGGTGGGAACGTTGACGACCTCGACCTCGCCCCGGCGCAACATGAGCGGTCCCCACGGCTCGGCCAGTGCGCCCTCCAAGGCTAGAAGAAACGCGTCCAGGTCACCCCGGACAAGCCCGTCGACGTCCTTGGTAGTCCGGGCGGTGGCGTGCAAACGGTGTTGAAGCAGGGTGCCGCCCTTGAGGAGGAATAGCCGCCTGCCGTCGGCGTCGATTGCGCGTTGGACGCAAGCGATGGCGACCGACGAGGCGACGAGCCAGCCGAGTCTGCCGCCCTTGGCCTCCGGGCCGAGCTTGCCCTCGGCTTGGACGATCCAGTTGTTCAGAACGGCCACCGACGCCGGCTGCTTCGTCTTCGGCTCCAGCGTGTGCAGCAGGGCGGCGAGCCGGGAGCCGATGCGGTCATCGTTCATCGCGTGCCTGCAATGCCGTGGCCACCTCGTCACGTTCGGCGGACGTCAGATAGCCCTGGACATGCCCCCGGTCGATGGCCTGTCGGAGCAGGTAGGTTGGGGTGCCGTAGGCGATGCACTGGGCAACGGCTGTCGCCGGCGTGACGGTGGGGATCTCCTGCCACCAGCCGATCTGCGCTGGCGTGAGGTCCTCCCGGTGGATCACGTAGTCGTCACCACTCGCTCGGCGCAGCCGTCGGTGCTTGGCGACCGTGACGTGGATGCGGTTGGGGTTGACGTCGCTAATGCCATAGGCGTCGAGCGCGGTCTCATGGCTCAGGCACGCCTCCGGCGCACGCGTCCACAGCACGGCAAGCATGTACGGGTCATACTGGCCCACCGGGTACTGCGGGAACCGGTATACCCCGTGCGCGACGCGGGTCAGCGTGCCCCGCTGCACGAGCATCTGCAGCGCACCCTTTCCGACACCCAGATCTGCGGCCTGCTGAGCAGTCACGAATCCGAGCTGCGTGCTCGCAACGTCCCACAGCTCATCCCGCGCCATCGGCTTCGTCGACATGGCAAAAGTATAACTAAATCGTGATACTATTGCCACGCCCAGAGTCGCCGAATTCGCGCCTCATCTACTTACATTTCGACAAGATGGGGCCTGGCATCGACCTGGCAGACAGCTCATCCGCGCCGTCGCCTGACCGCGTCCCGCCAAGCCGAGTACCCGACCGCTGAACCACCGTCCGCCCACTCACAGTCTTCATGCCGTGAATCGCATCGGCGGTGTACCGACCGGCAGACTGTGGTTGTGGAGGAGCGGTTCCCGGGCGAGTTGGAGACGTTGCGTAGCGACAATGTGCGCTTGCGTCACCTATTGAAACTCAGCGAGGAGCAAGCCCGAGCGGCAGATCCGGATCAAGCTACCCTCTCTGGCGCACCGGAGTCGCCGGTGAGCATGGCATCGGCACCCGAGGACAAGATCCGCTTCTTCCAGGATCTGTTTCGTTGTCGCGCCGACGTTTACGCGCTGCGTTGGGAGAACCGCCGCAATGGCCGATCCGGTTGGATGCCCGCTATCCGCGGGCACTGGCGCAGGGGCATGAACCACGCCGACGCACCTTATCTTCCGCTGACTGCCGACATCATCGGTCAGCACTTACTCGGCGATGTTCATATCGGCCTGTATCCGCTTGGCGACGATGACACAAGTTGGTGGGTCGCGGCAGACTTCGACAAGGAGGCCGCGATGCTCGACGCACTGGCATATATGAAAGCCGCACGGGCCTACCACGTTCCGGCGGCGTTGGAGGTATCGCAATCTGGACGGGGCGCACACGTGTGGATCTTCTTCGCGCAGGCCACATCGGCGGCATCCGCCCGCGGCATCGCAACCAGACTGCTCGGCGAGGCTTTTCAACTCCGCGGCAGCATGCACCTCAGCAGCTATGACCGGATGTTTCCCTCCCAAGACGTCCACACTGGCCGTGGCATGGGAAACCTCATCGCCGCACCTCTCCACGGCAAACGCCGCCAACACGGCACAACGCTCTTCCTCGACCCCGCCACCCTAGAGCCCTTCGACGACCAATGGGCCTACCTATCGAGCATCGCGCGGCTTTCACACGAGAACGTCGCCGCGCTGTTTCGTACACTTCCCGATCCGCAATTCGGCCACCGCGTACGCAAGCTGCGGTTACCGACATCGTCGAAGATTGTGCCGAGACCGGCAGCGATCATCCGGGCAACCTTCGCATCACGGATCACCCTGATCGCCAACGATCTTGGTCCGGCCATGACTTCGGCCGTCAAACACGCAGCTTCCATTCGAAATCCGGAGTTCGATGAGCGCCAGCGCGTTCGCCGCAGCGTCTGGGATACGCCACGCTTTCTGTATAGCTACGACGAGACAGTCGAGGGCGATCTGGTCCTGCCGCGCGGCTTGCACGCGCTTCTGATGGACTTGGTCGACTCAGCCGGAAGCACGTTGCACATCGACGACAAGCGCGCCATTGGCGACCGTCACGAATTCAGCTGCTCAACCCAGCTTAGGTCCGAGCAGGCCGACGCCGCCCGGCACCTGATTGAAGAAGACACTAGCGTCCTGATCGCGCCGCCCGGCTCTGGCAAGACCGTAATTGCCTGCGCCGCAATCGCTTCCCGCTCGTGTTCGACCCTCGTCCTCGTCGACCGCAAGGCACTGGCTGACCAATGGCGTGACCGATTGCAGAAGCACCTCGGATTCAAGTGCGGGCAGATCGGCGGCGGGCGATCCAAGACGACCGGCATCGTCGACATCGCTCTGCTGCCCACACTCGCTCGCCGCGACAACATTGAAGATCTAACGGCGAGCTACGGTTTCGTCATCGTCGACGAGTGCCACCACGTCGCCGCCAGCGCGTTCTTCAACGTTCTCAATCAAATACCTGCCAAATACTGGCTCGGACTCACCGCCACACCCGAGCGGCGCGACGGGCTCGAAGACCTCATATTTCACCAACTCGGGTCACATCACGTGACCCTTGAAAACCCTGCAGTCGGCGAGCTCCCCTTAACGAACGCCGACCTACTCGCTCCACACCCGGTTCTGCATCTGCACCCCACCCAGTTTCGCTACACCGGGCAAGCCGATCCCAGCGCTCCCGGCGGAATGTCCGAGATCTACCGAGCCCTGATCGCCGATCCAGCCCGACTCGACCAGATCATCGCCGATATCCTCGCCGCTCACGCCGACGGCGCCAACATCCTGGTGCTCACCACCTGGATCGACCACCTCAACGCCATCGCCGCACGGCTCCGCAACGAGGGTAAGTCGGTGGTCGTGCTGAGCGGCCAGTTGAAGGCGCGGCAGCGCCGGGAGATCTCCCAACAACTCGCCAACCACACCGTCGACTCCGAACCCTTGCTGATCGTCGGCACCAGCTCATTCATCGGCGAGGGATTTGACTGCCCTGCCCTGGACACGCTATTCCTCGCGGCCCCGATCACGTTCAAGAACAGACTCGTCCAGTACGTCGGGCGCATCACCCGACCCCACCCCGCCAAGACCACCGCGACCGTGCACGACTACCACGACGAACTCACCCCGGTACTCGCCTCGTCGCTACGAAAGCGCGCACCCGGCTACACCAAAATGGGCTTTCCCGACCCCAGAACACGGGTCCGGTAAGCGTCGCTGGCCAGGACGCCTGGGGCAGATGACCCAGCGAGCACAGGGTCCATCGCTGTCTTGACGGCTTATGAACGACAGACGCCAGCCGCCGCTCGCTCGCGAGGTTCACAAAACCAAACGGCCGCCAGCTGATGCCGACGGCCGTTTGGTCTGGTCAGAGACCACTTTCACTAGTAGCGGGGACAGGATTCGAACCTGCGACCTCTGGGTTATGAGCCCAGCGAGCTACCGAGCTGCTCCACCCCGCGACGGGTAAACGTAAGGTTACCGAAGGCATTGGCGGACTCCAAATCCGGTGCTCAGCGCGACACACCGGCCGGGTCGTAGCGCTTGGCGAGCGCGGTCAGCCAGTGCAGCGCGTCATGGGCGCAGCACCGACCCGGCCCAGCCGAGGCGAGGATCGTCTCGACCGTCTCGGTGGCCAACTCCCTCGGTAACGCATGAACCTCGTGCAGCGGCATCAGGTCGCCGGGGTCGGCGTGCACCGGCCCCCACGCGGCGTACCGCAGCACGCCGACGGCGTCCACCAGCGTGGGCGCCACGGAGCGAGCGGCAGTGGCTACTGCAGCCAATGGGAAGCAGTAATCGGCGGCGACGACCAGCATGGAGTTGCCCGTGCGGATCGCCACCCACGCCGTTGATCCGAGCTGGCGACTGGCCGTCGCTTTGTGCGGGCGACGTGGCGAGTCACGAGGCGTCGGCCGTACGCCCGCGGTACCGGATCAGGAGGCTCCCAATGCCGCACTGACGGGCACCCCTTCGAAGGGATGCCCGTCAGGCTGGTGGTTGCCTCAGTGCTTGCGGTGTTTGCCTCCGTCCTTATGCGATGTGGCGGGTGCGGAGTGCTTGGCCGTGCTGGCGCCGTTGGCGCTGCCGCCGGCCTTCGTCGCGGATTGCCCGCCGGCCTTGGCGGGCGATGGGGCGGACGGTTTCGTGACGCCGGTGGCGTCGTCACTTCCCTGCCGGGTTGGTGCCGCCGTCGTCCCAGAGGCGTGCAAGGACCCATGTTTCGCGACTGTCGATGGCGTGGCAGCTCCAGCCCTGCCGGTGGTGGGAGTGTGCAGCACGCCGGAGTTATGTCCTGCGGCTATCGGCTTCGCAGTGGAAGTCGAGGATGCCGGTTTGGTGACCACGGGTCCCGGTCCCACGTTGGTCGGGTGCTTCGGTACTGCTGGCGTCGAGGCGGATTGGGCAGCGGCCGCTGAGTTCGCCATGCCTCCTTGCCCGGTGGCGGCGTTCGGCTTTCCCATCAACCGGGCGAGGGCGGCCCCGATGTTCTTCTCATCGTCGGCGATCCGGGTTTGGAGCTGCATCACGCCGTTGTGCAAGACGGTGTTGGCAGCCTGCTGGGCTGCTTGCATGTTGCCGGCGCCGATGTCCGTCACTTCTACCGCGAGCGCTCTGGTCAAGGTCTGCGTGATGGCGAACGGGGAGGCCACCATGTCCACGCCCGTGATCGCAACATCACCGATCAGGGGCCCGAGGGCGGAGAGATCGGGGCCGCCCTTCGCTGCCGGGGCGGGGGTGCCGGAGTTCGACGGGGCGACCGAGCTGGTGTTGACGCCGGTTTGGGTGCCTGTCCCGCTATCCCCCGCATTGGACTGAAAGACGAGGTGGCGTAACGCATCGGTGAGGTTGGTGAGATCAGCCGAGATGTGATTGAGCCGTTGGGCCAGAGCGAGGTCCGATGGAAGGGCGCCTGCCGTTGCGCCGGTGAGGGTGGCGATGGCCGCGTCTGCCACGAAACTGAGATTGTTGATGACCACCGCCGGCGTGCCGGCCAGATCGAAGGTCAACGCCAGAAGGTCACCAGCCACGGGATCCACAGCCGATGCCGGGGCGGTCACGGCCGGTGCCGCGGCGGAGGCCTGCTGTGTGGGTTGGCGTGTGGTTGCGGTCGCGGCGGCGCTGGAGGCGCTGGGCAACAGTGCATCTGGCGTTGACTGGCCGGGCACCGATTGGTTGATCGTGGCAACACCGGCGCGGCGAGCCGGGTCGGGGGCGACTGCGGTAGTGGCCCCCACGACAGCAGAAGCCATTGCCCGGGCTTCGACCGCGCGCAGTGTGCGCACCGTCGCTGCGATCTTCGATTCCGCAGCGGCCAGTCCGACGTCGGCGGTATGGATGTCTGGAAGATGAACGGTGGAGCGTGGGGCAAACGGGATGGTGGCGATGATGCTGGCCGCCGTGAAGCCGGCAAGCAGATATGAACGCGCTGTTAGATACACGATTGTCCTTCGGAAGAGGGGGATACGGAAGAATCGGAGACCTCAATGGCCCACGACGTTTTGTTCGGTGACCATGCTTTCCTAACCGGTGGCCGCCATCGGCTCCCCCTTTCGGTGCTGTCCTGTATCGCGTTGCGATTCAGCAGAACCCTCCGCTTTTTCAGAAGATCCCGGTTGAATCGCATTCGGCATTGGTCTAATCGATCGGTACGGCCGCCGGGCAACGGGCACATCGGCACGCCTCGAAAGACTCTGTGGCGCAAAGCTTGTATCGCTTCGTTGATCCGTCACCGCCCATACTACGTGAAATACGTTGAGCGCCAAGGTATCAAAGCGTACTGAGTATTCCGGCGACGGACGCTGTGAGTTCACCGTGGTTCATGGCCGAGCCGGCCAGAGTCACCAGGCGGACGCAACGGCAGCGACGCACAGCGAACCACGCTCGGCCGATACAGTCCAAATCAACACCGGCGCTACCCTTTCCAAGTTCTCGGCCCGGTCGTGTTGGGCAAACGGTGGGCGCGATCACCGGCTTACCTCGACTCCTTCGGGCAGTTGCGCCAAGCAAGACCGTCAACGCGACTCAGAGCGATCAAATTCGGCCCCGCTAGGCGAGTCCTGGACAAGGCGCAACTCGTGTCCAACGCAGACAACCCATCTGCGGACCATTGCACAATCCGGCCCATCTCCAATACGACTGCGACACAGCTCTTTCAGCGGCCATGCACCGTGACGCTAAGTCTGCGAGGAGTATCCGACAACGCCGCGGCTGCCACCGCGCTCATTCAGAAGCGGCTGCCGTGCCGAAATCCTGTCGTGCCTCAGCGCTTTACACTGCGCCGCCGCAACCGCCCGGGGGTGCAGGTGGCGGAAGCGGGCTGCCGTTGTTGACAACGCAGTTCAAGGTGAAGTGTTGACCAATGGTTGCATCGAGAAACTGATGCCAGAAGCTGCCGTCGGGGTACTGTTGTCCATCGCACCATTGATATGAAGAAAAGCCGCCCTGCCCACCGGGACAGTATCCAAATTGGAGATTAGGCAGGTGGGGGTCCGATCCAGGCGGGTCCGCGGTGGCATAGGGACTGAACTGCGTTGCAATGCAGAACAATACCAACGCAAATAGCAGTGGCCTCACAGACCGCTCCTCTCTATGATAGCTGTGGATACCGGCGCCGATCAGCCGCAGCCGCCATGGCCCAAGAAGGCAGCAGCGCGATGTTGCCCAGTTGATCGACTAATGAAGCCGATCCCGTCCGGCGCTGTGCGCTTCAGCCGACCGGTCGACGACCCAGTCTTGGTCAACGCAGCCGATTTCGCTGGAATGGATGCGATCTCATCTTGGTCTACTTGGCCGGCTCCTGATCGTCGCTTGTCAACTCGACGCGAGGTTTTCGGCGATGCTCATCCCAGCGTCACCGCGGTTCAGTGCCACCAGTTGAATGACAATCATTCGGTACCTCCCTGCGTTAGGCAGCTGACTTCATGCCAGGTTAGCCATCACAGGGTGCGCTGTGTGCTTCGATAGGATGAAACTTCCTAACCCGTTTCAGAGAATTCGCGAATGCTACCCGCCCCGAGGCGCGAGATGGCACAGCCGTGGGCGTCGCAACAGTATCCAAATACGTTGGATCCCAACTCATCCCACCTCAGGCACAATGACCGCCGCCGCGCGGTGTGGGGTGACGGTTGAAACATGGGGCCGGCAGCGACAGGCTGGGACCAGCCCTAGTTTCACACGCGCGGTCTGTGGTGTCGTCCCATCGTGTAGCAAGAGGTTCCGGGCATCCGCCGATGTGAGCGAAGCGTCAACGATCCTTGAAGCTGCTGGTGGGGGTTGCACACCGGCGGGCCGCACGGCGAAGGGTCGCATCTGTCCCTCAGCGAGCCGGAGTTGGTACACCAGCCACAACCTGCGACTCGAAGACGGCACAGCGAGGTTTCATGCCGCCGGTTAGTTAGCTCGACGTAACAAAGGGTCCGTGGTGGCCTTGGGTGGGTCATGCGGTCATCACCCTGCGACACAGCGGCATTGGCGGTGGCATCGATTCGTTCGTTCGTACGCCGGCCGTCCCGGAAGAGTTGGACACGCCGGCCGTCGCGGTCGTTGGAGCAACTCCCCCGGGTCAACAGCCGACGCCTACCTCGATGACCGTCCGCAGTTCTACCCCCGACCGGATAGGGGCCGCGATGCGTCGCGTCGGCCCACTTCGGCGCTGAAGCAATGTAATTGGGGGTGTACGTGCTGTCGCCCTGACCCTGCCAGACGGCGAGCGACCGGTGGACACACTGAAGCTGACGGGTGATCCCCCGGCAGCCCACGGACACCCAACACGACTCGGCGTCGGCGTGTGCGATTTCGATCGCGACACGGTTGCAGGCCAACTGCGATGCAAGTGCATCGTTTCCCGCGGCGTCGCCGACACTCGTTCGCGGACGTTCGCGAAACCAAAAGACCGCCAGTTGATGCTGGCGGCCGTTCGGCCAAAGACCACTTTCGCCATTCGGGGGGAGCAGGATTCGAGCCCGCGACCTCTGGGTCATGAGCCCAGCGAGCTACCATCTGCTCCACCCCGCGACGGACGTGCGGAAGGTAGGCGACGAGCCAGCCGACTAGCGAATCGCTCCCTCACCAGCCACGGACGAACGGCGAACGCCGAACCAGACTGCGTGCCGGCCCCGAGCTACGCACCCTCACGAAGGCTACTTCGCGTTTCGGTAATCGGCGATCGCGTCGTCGAGCTTCTGCAGCGCCTCACCGTACTGGGCAAAGTTGCCGCTCTGTTGAGCCTGACGGACACCGTCGAGCGCGGTGTTGACGTCCTGCAGCGCAGCGGCTTTGGCGGCCGACAGTTGCACCGTTCCGCCTCCAGGTACCACGGCGACGGGGGTCGGCACCTCGGGCGCGCGGCCCTGTTGGCCCGGCGGCGGCGCGGCGGCTGGCTGCCCGTTGCCCGGCGGCGCCGCGGCGGGTGCCGGCTGGCCGTTCGGCAGATCGGTCGGCGCAGGCCCAGTCGCCGTCGCGCCAGCCCCTGGTCCGAACAACTCGTCGAGCGCGTCACTGACCGTCGGGCCGTACCCGACCTTGTCGTTGTACATCATCGCCACGCGGATCAGACGCGGGTAGGACGATGCCGCGTCACTGGCTCCTGGCGAGGCGTACACCGGCTCGACGTAGAGCAGACCGCCCTGGGCCACCGGTAACGTCAACAGGTTGCCCCACCGGATCCGGTTCTGGTTGTCGCGCCCGATCACGCCGAGATCCTGACTGACCGCGGTGTCGGTGGTGATGGCGTTGTTGGCCAGCTTGGGCCCGTTGACCTGCCCTGGAATGGTCAGAACCGTGATCTTGCCGTAGGTGGCCGGGTCGGAACTGGCGCTGATGTAGGCCGCCAGGAAGTCGCGTCTGAACCGGTTCATCGCGCTGGTCAACTGGAACGACGCCGAATTGTCGTTCTGCGCAATGTCCTTGGCGACGATGTAGTAAGGCGGCTGGTAGCTGCTCGCGGTCGGGTTCGGGTCGAGCGGGACGTCCCAGAAGTCCGACGTCGAGAAGAACGTCACCGGATCGTTGACGTGATACTTCGCCAGCAGCGCGCGCTGAACCTTGAACAGATCCTCCGGATAGCGCAGGTGCGCAGCCAGATCGGGGCTGATGTCACTCTTCGGCTTGACCGTCCCGGGGAAGACCTTCATCCAGGCCTGCAGCACCGGGTCCTGCTCGTCCTGGGCATACAGGGTCACCGTGCCGTCGTAGGCGTCGACGGTGGCCTTCACCGAGTTGCGGATGTAGGACACCTCCTTGTCCGGCGCCAACCGGTTCAGCGCGACCTCGGTCGAATCCGCCGTGGCCGAGGACAGCGACGTCAGCTGCGAATACGGGTAGTTGTCCAGGGTGGTGTAGCCGTCGACGATCCACACCATCTTCTTGTTCACGATGGCCGGGTACACGCTGCTGTCGGTGGTCAGCCACGGCGCGACCTGCTCGACGCGATAGGCCGGATCGCGGTTGAACAGGATCCTGCTGTTGGAGCCGATCACGTTGGAGAACAGGAAGTTCCGCTCGGCGAACTTCGCAGCGAACACGCGCGCGCGACAGCCAGTTCCCGATCGGCACGCCGCCGGAACCGGTGTAGGTGTAGTTCTTGGTCTCGGTGTTGGTCTCGTAGTCGTACTCGCGGTCGGTGCCGTTGCGGCCGACGATCGCGTAGTCGTCGGCTGTGCTGGCGATGACCGGACCGAAGTAGATGCGCGGCTGATCCAGCGGCGCCGGACCCGGCGACACCACGCTTCCGTTGGCGCCGACGACGCTGGCCAGGAACTCGGGGTAGCCGCCGTTCTGGTTCGGGTCGTTGGCGACGCCACGCACCGTGTTGGCCGGCGAGGCGATGAAGCCGTTGCCGTGGGTGTAGACGGTGTGCCGGTTGATCCAGTCGCGCTGGTTGTCGATCAGCCTGTCGGGGTTCAGCTCCCGAGCAGCGACGACGTAGTCGCGCAGCTTCCCGTCCGGCCCGTTGTACCGGTCGATCGACAGCTGGTCGGGGAACGAGTAGAAGTTCTTGCCCTGCTGGAACTGGGTGAACGCCGGGCTGACGATCGTCGGATCGAGCAGCCGGATGTTCGACGTCGTCGCCCGGTCGGCGGCCACCTGCTGCGCGGTGGTCGTGCTCGTCGCCGCTGTAGTCGCGGTAGGTGACGTTCTTGTCGGTCAGGCCGTAGGCATGCGCGTCGCAGCGATGCTGCGGCTGATGTACTCGCTTTCCTTCTGCGCGGCGTTGGGCTTGACGCTGATCTGCTCGACGACCAGCGGCCAGCCCGCGCCGACGATCAGCGACGAGAGCAGGAGCAGCACCACGCCGATGGCGGGAATGCGCAAGTCGCGCAACACGATCGCGGAGAACACGGCGGCCGCGCAGATCACCGCGATGGCCAGCAGGATCAGCTTGGCGGGCAGCACGGCGTTGATGTCGGTGTAGCCGGCGCCGGTGAACGGCTTGCCGCCCCGGGTGTGGCTGAGCAGCTCGTAGCGGTCGAACCAGTAGGCGACGGCCTTGAGCAGGATCAGCGTGCCGCCCAACGAGACCAGCTGGATGCGCGCCGACCGGCTCAGCGCGCCGGTGCGCCCCGCCAGCCGAATGCCCCCGAACAGGTAGTGGCCCAGCAGGTTGGCGACGAACGCGAGGAACGTCGCGACGAACAGGTAGCTCAGCACCAGCCGATAGAACGGCAGATCGAACGCGTAGAAACCGAGGTCCATGCCGAACTGCGGGTCCTTGACCCCGAAGCTTGCCGCCGTGCAGGAACAGCTGCACCCGCACCCAGTAGGTCTGGGCAACGATGCCGGCGAGGACACCGATGAACGCGGGAATGCCGATGCCGAACAGCCGCAACCGGGCCATCGCCGCGGTGCGGTACCGGGCCACCGGGTCGTTCGGACCCACGGTGGGGACGAACACCGGCCGCGTCCGGTAGGCCAGCGCCAACGCGCCGAACACCACCGAGCCGATCAACAGCGCGCCGACCACGAACACGACGAGCCTGGTGACCAGGACGGTGGTGAACACCGAGCGATAACCCAGCTCGCCGAACCACAGCCAGTTCACGTAGGTGTCGATCAGGCGTGGCCCGACCAGTAAGAACACGACGATGACCAACGCAATGGCGATCAGGATCCGGCTACGTCGCGTCAGCTTCGGCATCCTCGCCGCGGGCCGCATACCCACTGGTCAACTCCACTCTCGGTGTCTGTCTTCGTGACGTCGCCCTTCCGACGTGCCACAACTCTACGCATGACCCGCCAAGGGACCTCTCAGCAATGGGGAGGTTCGCCACCGGCGGAAATCGTGTGCAGCGCGTCGACGGCCGTAGCTGAGGGTGTCGACCTTGACTAGTTGGAGGTCGTCGTCGCGCGCCGAACGCGCCTCATCGCAGTTGTCCGCGGGTACCAGGAAGATCGTGGCGCCCGCCTCCTGCGCCGCCACCATCTTGTGGGTGATGCCCCCGATGGGGCCCACCTTGCCGTCCCCGGTGATGGTGCCGGTGCCCGCGACGAACTTCCCATCGTTGAGGTCACCGGTGGTGAGCTTGTCGATGACGGCCAGGCTGAACATCAGCCCCGCGGACGGTCCACCGATGTTGGCCAGGTTGAAGTCGATGGTGAAGTCCGCCCACGGCGCGTCGAGGACGGCGACGCCGAGGAAGCCGTAGTCCCGGTCCTTGTTCTTGCCGAGGGTGATCGTCGTGGTGCCGACGCCTTCGCCCTTGCGGCGGTAGTCGATCACCAGCTGATCGCCGGGTTTGGTGGTCTTCAGCAGCGCGGTGAACTGGTCCAGATTGGCCACGGGCTTGTTGTCGACGTGGTCGATGGCGTCGCCGTCCTGCAGCTTGCCGGCCGAAGGCCCGGGGTCGGTGACGTTCTCGACGGTGACCGCCATCGGGTACTTCAGGTACGACAACGCGGCGTATTCCGCGTTGTCCTCCGAGCGCTGGAAGTCGGTGTTGTTCTCCTCGTCGATCTCGTCCCTGGACTTGTCGGGCGGATAGACCAGGTCACGCGGCACCAGCTGGTCGCGGCCCGACATCCACAGCGCGAGTGCCTGACCGAGCGTGATGCCGTCACTCTGCGACACGGTCGTCATGTTGAGGTGCCCGGCCGTCGGATGGACCTTGGTGCCCTTGATGTCGACGACCTCCTTGCCGTCGACCTCACCGAGCGTGTTGAATGTCGGGCCCGGACCCAGTGCCACGAACGGCACCGTCACGGCCGACAGCAGTACGCCGAACGCCAGGATCGGCACCAGCGCCACCACCACGGTCAAAATCCGCCTGTTCACGACGCCCACAGTAAAGGATTGATCCTCGGTCGCTCCGCCTGTCGGGTTCTCTCAAGCTGACCCGCGGACCCGCGCGACGCCCCCGCTATGAGTACCGTTGAGGGCATGGCTGACCTGCCCTTCGGCTTTTCCCACGGGGACGACCCCGACCGCGACAAGCCCAAGAAGGACCCCGACCCGGGTTCTCCGTCGGATCCGTTCGGATTCGGTGGGGGCCGGTTTCGACATGTCCGACCTGGGCCAGATCTTCACCCGGCTCGGGCGAGATGTTCAGTGGCTCGGGCAACGTGATGGGCGGCAAGCAGTCCGGCCCGGTCAACTACGACCTCGCTCGGCAGCTGGCGTCCAGCTCGATCGGATTCGTCAAGCCCGATACCCGAGACCACCACCACCGCCATCTCCGACGCCGTGCGGCTCGCCGAGACGTGGCTCGACGGCGTGACGCCCGCTGCCCGCGGGCACCACCAGGTCGATGGCGTGGACCCCCAGCGACTGGATCGACAACACGCTGGACACCTGGAAGCGACTGTGCGACCCGGTCGCCGAGCAGATCTCCACGGTATGGGCGTCGACGCTGCCCGAGGAGGCCAAGAGCATGGCCGGCCCGCTGCTGGCGATGATGTCCCAGATGGGCGGCATGGCGTTCGGCTCGCAACTCGGCCAGGCGCTCGGCAAGTTGTCGCAGGAAGTGTTGACCTCCACCGACATTGGCCTGCCGTTGGGGCCCAAGGGCGTCGCCGCCCTGATGCCCGACGCCATCGAGTCGCTCGCCGAGGGCCTCGAGCAGCCGCGCAGCGAGATCATGACCTTCCTCGCCGCGCGCGAGGCGGCGCACCATCGCCTGTTCAGCCACGTGCCGTGGCTGTCCAGCCAACTGCTCAACGCCGTCGAGGCCTTCGCCAAGGGCATGAAGGTCGACACCAGCGGCATCGAGGAATTCGCCCGCGGCTTCAACCCGGAGTCGCTCGCCGATCCGTCGGCGATGGAGCAACTGCTCAATCAGGGCATCTTCGAGCCGAAGGCGACGCCCGAGCAGGTCGCCGCGCTGGAACGGCTGGAGACGCTGCTCGCGCTCATCGAGGGATGGGTGCAGACCGTCGTGAACGACGCTCTCGGCGACCGGATTCCGGGCACGTCGGCGCTGAGCGAGACGCTGCGCCGCCGCCGCGCCACCGGCGGCCCGGCCGAACAGACCTTCGCCACCCTGGTCGGTCTGGAGTTGCGGCCGCGCAAGCTGCGCGAGGCCGCGGTGCTGTGGGAGCGGCTGACCGAAGCCGTCGGCGCGACGCGCGCGACGCCGTATGGCAGCACCCCGACCTCCTGCCGAACGCCGAGGACCTCGACGAACCGGCCGGCTTCATCGACGGCATCCTCGGTGGCGACACCAGCGGCATCGAACAGGCGATCGCCGACCTGCAGGACGACGAGGACAAGCGGCTCCGACGACTGACCGGCAGCCTGTGGATAACTAAAACGCACAGACGGCAGCGCATGGCACAGTCGACACGTGTTGCGCCACACGCTCGATCCGGCGATGCCGGTGCTGATGCGCCCCGACGGTGCCGTTCAGGTGGGCTGGGATCCTCGCCGCGCACTGCTGGTGCACCCGCCCGACGGTTTGTCCGCCGCGGCGCTGGCCGATCTGTTGCGCGTCATGCAGTCCGGGATCACGCTGACCGATCTGCAGGCTCTCGCGGTGAACCGTGGCGTCGCGGACGTGGCGGCCGTCGCCGATCTCGTCGCGTCGCTGATCGGTGCCGGGATCATGACGACGGCTCCTCCCCCGGCCCGCTCGGCGTCGATTCGCATTCACGGCCGTGGGCCGCTGTCCGACCTGCTGGCCGGCGCGCTGCGCTGCTCGGGAGCGCGAGTCAGACACAGCAGCCTCAGTCACGCCGGAGTCCGCCCGGGCAGCACCGACCTGGTGGTGCTGTCGGACTATCCTGATCACCGATCCACGGGTGGTCCGTGACCTGCACGACGCGCGGGTACCGCATCTGCCGGTGCGGGTGCGGGACGGCACCGGTCTGGTGGGCCCGTTGGTCATCCCTGGCATGACGAGCTGTCTGCGCTGCGCCGACCTGCACCGCAGCGATCGCGACGCGGCCTGGCCCGCGCTGGCTGCACAGCTACGCGACGCCGTCGGCAGTGCCGACCGGGCCACCATGCTGGCCACCGCGGCACTGGCGCTCAGCCAGGTCGACCGCGTCATCAAGGCGATCCGCGACGTCGGCGACCCGCGCAGGGCGGACGATCCACCGGCCACGCTCGACACCACCTTGGAGATCGACGTCCGTACCGGGTCCACGGTGAGCCGGCGGTGGTCCCGGCATCCGCGCTGTCAGTGCTGACGCCCGCTGACGGCACGCAGTCGACGGGTGTACAGCTTCGTCATGGATGATGGACGGGTGGCAGACATCAAACGTGGTCGAGCCGCGCGCAACGCCAAGCTCGCCAGTCTTCCCATCGGCTTCGCCGGACGCGCGGCGCTCGGTTTCGGCAAGCGACTGACCGGCTCGTCGAGGGACGAGGTCAACGCCGAGATGATGGAGAAGGCGGCCAACCAGCTCTTCACCGTCCTCGGAGAACTCAAGGGCGGCGCGATGAAGGTCGGTCAGGCGTTGTCGGTCATGGAGGCCGCCGTCCCCGAGCAGTTCGGCGAGCCGTATCGCGAGGCGCTGACGAAGCTGCAGAAGGACGCGCCACCGCTGCCCGCAGCAAAGGTGCACCGGGTGCTCGACGCCCAGCTCGGGACCAAGTGGCGGGACCGGTTCATCTCCTTCGACGACACCCCGATTGCCTCTGCCAGCATCGGTCAGGTCCACAAGGCGGTGTGGTCGGACGGTCGCGAGGTCGCCGTCAAGATTCAGTACCCGGGCGCCGACGAGGCTCTGCGGGCCGACCTGAAGACCATGAAGCGGATGGTCTCGGTGTTCAAGCAGCTCTCCCCCGGCGCCGACGTGCAGGGCGTGGTCGACGAGCTCATCGAACGCACCGAGATGGAGCTCGACTACCGGCTGGAGGCCGACAACCAGCGCGCCTTCGCCAAGGGGTACCGCAATGACCCGCACTTCGTGGTCCCGGCGATCGTGGCCAGCGCGCCGAAGGTCGTCATCGCCGAATGGATGGACGGCATCCCGATGGCGCAGATCATCCGCAACGGCACGCCCAGCAGCGCGACATCGTGGGCACGCGGCTCTTCGAGCTGACCTACGACGCCCCAAGGCGCATCCACATGATGCACGGCGACGCTCACCCCGGGAACTTCATGCTGCTGCCCGGAGACAAGTTGGGTGTGCTCGACTTCGGCGCAGTAGCCCCGCTGCCCGGTGGCATACCGGTGGAGTTGGGCCTCACCGTCCGCTATGCGGTCGCAAGGACTACGACAAGCTGCTGCCGACGATGGAGAAAATCGGCTTCATTCAGCGGGGGCAAGCGGTTTCGTCCCGTGAGATCGACGACATGCTGCGCCAGTACGTCGAACCACTCGATGTCGAGGTGTTCCACTACACCCGGAAGTGGCTACAGAAGATGGCGGCCGCCAACATGGCCATTGCGGTCGACTCGATCAAGACCGCCCGTCAGATGGACATTCCAGCGAAATTGGCCATCCCGATGCGCGTCATCGCGTCCAACGTAGCGATCTCGTGCCAATTGGATGCGCATATCCCGACGAGAGCACTTGCGCGCGAACTGATCCCGGGATTCGCAGACGAGGCTGCCTAGCGTCGTACGCCGGGCAGCCCCGCCTGCTAAGCCGCTGCCGGGCTCGCGGTCGGGTTCTTGCGCGGGCGGCCGCGCGGACGCTTGCGCGCCACGACGCTGCCGCGGTCGATGATCTCGCCGCCCCAGACTCCCCAGGGCTCTTGACGTTCCAGTGCCGAGTTCAGGCACTCACGCCGGATCGGGCACTCTGCGCACAGCGCCTTGGCCCGTTCCAGTTCGACGGGACTCTCGGCGAACCACAAATCTGGATCGCCGACATGACACGGCACCGTAAGCCTCCCGCGGCATGTCCGGATTGACATGACTCTCCTGCTTCCTGGTCGTAACTTCTTGATCGGCCATCTGTCTTCTGATGGATCCTCAGACCAGGTTTTCGGAGTTCCGAAAACAATGGCCACGGATCCGGTGTATTCGGGTCCGTGGCCTTTATCGGCATTCGAGGGCTTACCTAGGTGGTGCCTCGATTCACGGACGCGACGGTCGCGGCGGCGTTGCGACGGGCACGCGGCATAATGACCTGCGTGCCGGCCTCGGCGTACGCCGCGGCGGGGTGGGCTGCCGCGGCCGGGGTGCCAGCGACATGGAGGGGCCACGACATGCCGGCAACGCCTACGCCGGAGAACGAATTGATGTTCACCATGATGTTGACCCCCTCCTTTCTGTGTCTGCTGGGACGCCCCACGGGGCGTATATGAGGTTAAACGCTAGCACGCAAATCTGACAAGCGATTTTCTGACCTGCGGTTTTGGCACCATATTGGCCATTCTTGGCATTTTCACGAACGGCTCCGCACCAATTCGAGTACGTCGGGCCCGAACTGCTCGAGCTTGCGCGCGCCGATGCCGGGGATGGCAACCAGGGCGGCGGCGTCGCCCGGCAACGTCTCGGCGATGGCGATCAGGGTGTTGTCGGTGAACACGACGTATGCGGGCACGCTCATCTCCTTGGAGATGCGCAGACGCCACTCCTTCAGCTCGGCGAGGAGTTCCTCGTCGATGTCGGACGGGCACGTCTCACACCGGCGCAGCATGATGGCGGTGGGAGTGGTCAGGGCGCCGTTGCACACCCGGCACTTCGGGGTGGGCCCGCGTTGCCGACGGGGCCGGTTCGGCGTGTTGCCGGCATCCGACTGCGGGGCGATGCCGTTGAGGAAACGTGACGGTCGCCGGCCCTGCCGGCCGCCAGGCGCCCGGGCCAACGCCCAGCTTAGCGCCAAATGAATTCGGGCCCTTGTGATTCCGACGTACAGGAGGCGGCGCTCCTCCTCGACGGGTTCACTCTCGGCGCCGTGTGTGAGCGCATGCGAGATGGGCAGCGTGCCGTCGGCCAGGCCGACCAGGAACACCGCATCCCACTCCAGCCCCTTCGCCGCGTGCAGGGACGCCAGCGTCACGCCCTGCACCACGGGTGGGTGATGCGCGTCGGCGCGCTGGCGCAACTCGGCCACCAGGGCACGCAGGTCAAGCATGGCCGCGCGGCGACCTCCTCGTCGACCAGCTCGCCAGCGCGGCGAGCGCCTCCCACCGTTCCCTGGCCCTGGCGCCCGACGGCGACTCGGCGGTCAGGCCCAGCGGCTCCAGCAGCCCGCGGACCAGCGGCGCCAATTCTTCGCCTTCCGCAACGCCACGCTCGGCGGCGCGTTGCAACGCCAGCAGCGCCTGCCGGACCTCGGACGGCTGAAGAAACCCTCCCCGCCGCGCACCTGGAAGGCGATGCCGACCTCGGTGAGCGCCTTCTCGTAGACCTCGGACTGCGCGTTGATCCGGTAGAGCACCGCGATCTCCGACGCCGGTGTGCCTGCAGCGATGAGCCGCTGATGGCTTCGCGACCGCCGTGGCCTCGGGACCTCGTCGGGATGCTCGCGAACGTCGGCTCCGGTCCGGCGCACGTTGGCCGACAGTTGAGTCGCTGCCGGCCATTCGGCCGCTGGCGGCGGCGATGACCCGGTTGGCCAGCGACACCACCTCGGGGTGGACCGATAGTCGCGTTCCAGCCGGACCACCGTCGCCTCCGGGAACCGCCGCGAGAAGTCGAGCAGGTAACTCGGTGTAGCTCCGGTGAACGAGTAGATGGTCTGGTTGGCGTCGCCGACCACCGTCAGCTCGTCCCGGTCGCCGAGCCACGCGTCGAGCACGCGCTGCTGCAGCGGCGTGACGTCCTGATATTCGTCCACCACGAAACACCGGTAGCGATCGCGGAACTCCTGGGCGACGGCGCCGTCCTTCTCGATCGCCGCAGCGGTGTGCAGCAGCAGATCGTCGAAGTCCAGCAGCGTGGTGCCGTCGCCGCGGGCCTTCATCGCCTCGTATGCGGCGTATACGTCGGCGACCTTGGCGGCGTCGAACGGGATGTCGCGGCCGAACTTGGCGACTGCCTCGCGGGTAATCCTCCGGCGCGATCAGCGACGCCTTCGACCACTCGATCTCGCCGGCGAGGTCGCGCACGTTTTCGGTGCTGGTATGGACGCAGCCCGGTTGGCGGCCTGGGCGACGACGGCGAACTTGCGGTCCAGCAGCCCCCACCCGGTATCGCCGACCACCTGGGGCCAGAAGTACTGCAGCTGTCGCAGCGCGGCGGCGTGGAACGTGCGGCCTGCACGCGGCCGGTGCCCGCCCAGCTGCCCCGGAGTCGGGGTCGAGAGACGCGCAACCGGGCCGCATCTCCCCCGCGGCCCGCGAGGTGAACGTGACCGCCAGCACCTGGCCCGGCGCACTGACCGTCGGCGACCAGGTGGGCGATCCGCCGGGTGATCGTGCGGGTCTTGCCGGTGCCCGCGCCCGCGAGCACGCACACCGGGCCGCGCGGGGCCGCACGGCCTCGCGCTGCTCGTCGTCGAGGTTGTCGAGAGCCGGCGGCGACCGGAGCCTCGAGCGGCATGGCGCCATCTTGGCAGGACGCTGCGACAAATGCCGACGCGGCCCGTTGCATGTCGGGCATGGACGCGGGGTCGATAGTGTTGAAGCACTATGACTGCTGCCACTGACCATGTACACCACCACGTGGTGCGGGTACTGCCCCCGACTCAAGACGCACTGAGGTCCGCGGGCATCGCCTAACCGAATCGACATCGAGGCCGATCCGTCGGCAGCCGAGTTCGTCGGCAGGTCAACGGCGGCAACCACGTGGTGCCGACCGTGAAGTTCGCCGACGGCTCGACGCGACCAACCCGAGCTCCGCGAGGTCAAGGCAAGCTCGCTCGGTAGCTCCCCGACGGGCCCTTAGTCTGGGCCCACGACTCGATGATCTCCCTGGCAATCGAGATCGAGCCGGCAGCAGCAGCCGCGACGGCGAGTCGCTGTCCAGTCGCCCTCTGCGAGGGCCGCCCGCACCTCGTCCCGGGTGAACCACTCTCCTCGGCGATCTCGCCGTCGCTGAACGCGAACTCCGCTCGGGATCGCCGATGGCGTGGAAGCCCATCATCACCGAGCGCGGGAACGGCCACGGCTGGCTGCCCAGATAGCGGACGTCGGTCACGTCGAGGCCGACCTCCTCGGCGATCTCCCGCATCACACAGGTCTCGAACGACTCGCCCGCTTCGACGAATCCTGCGAGCAGCGAGAAGAGCCGCTCCGGCCACGCCGTCTGGCGGGCCAGCACCGCACGGTCGTGGCCGTCGTGCACCAGGCAGATCATCGCCGGGTCGATGCGCGGGAACTCTTCGTGGCCGGTGACCGGGTCGACCCGCGACCACCCGGACTTGATCGGCTTCGTCGGCGACCCGTCGACGGCGCTGAATCGGGCGCTGTCATGCCAATTCAGCAGCGCGGTAGCGGTCGTCACCAGCCGTGCGCTGACGTCGTCGAGATCGCGCCGGCCCGACGCAGGTCCAGTACCCGGATTCGGCGTCGGGATCCTCCGGCCACGACGCACGCGCACCGCCCACACGTGCCTGCCGTCCTCGAGCTCCAGGAACACCGCACCCCGGCCGGGTTCGCGGACAGCTTCGCGGCGGCGCCGAGCACCACCCGGCCGCCGGAGACCTGCACCTGGCCGCGCCGGTCACCCGCAGCACCGACGCGTCCTGCCAGCCCGCGACGGCGGCTGACGTCCGAGCGGAATACCTCGGCCCGGTCGGCGCCGAACGGGAAAGCAGGGGGCGTTGCGCAGCTGAAGTCAGTCACGACCCAGGTCACTCGGTGCAGCATCAGCGGATTTACGTGACGATGTACAGCAGCCGGTCGCCCAGCTCGACGGCGTCCACCTCGGGCTCGCCGACCCGGAACAGCCGGCCTCGCGGACGACGCCCAGCACGATGTCGGCCAGGTGACGCGGCGACCCGCCGACCTCGTTCGTCTCGACCGCCCGTTCGGCGATCGCGAATCCCGCCTCGGGGGTGAGCAGGTCCTCCATCATCTCGACCACGACGGCGTCTGGGTGGCGATGCCGAGCAGGCGGCCGGCGGTCTCCGACGACACCACGGTGGTGTCGGCACCCGACTGACGCAGCAGGTGCGGATTCTCCGCCTCCCGGACCGCGGCGATGATCTTGGCGTTGGGCGCGAGCTCGCGGGCGGTGAGCGTCACGAGTACGGCGGTGTCGTCGCGGTTGGTCGCGACGATGATCGACTTGGCGTGCTGGGCGCCGGCAAGTCGCACACGTCCGACTCGGTGGCGTTGCCGCGCACCGTCACCAGCCCCGCGCTCTTGGCGCGTTCGAGTGCCGCGGGGTCTGTCGACGACGACGATCTGCCCGGCCGCGATGTCGTCACCGACATCGCGCGACCGCGGTCCGGCCCTTGGTGCCGTAGCCGACGACGACAGTGTGATTGCGCACGGATCCTCCATCGCTGAATGTGAACGCCTGGCGCGACTGGGTGGTCAGCGTCTCGACCGTGGTGCCGACCAACACGATCAGGAAGGCCACGCGCAGTGGCGTGATCACCAGGACGTTGATCAGCCGGCCGACGGGGTGAACGGCGTGATGTCGCCGTAGCCGGTGGTCGAGACGAGACGGTGGCGTAATAGAGGCAGTCCAGGAACGAGAGCTCGTTCGTCCTCCTACGTCGCGGTAGCCGTCGCGGTCGAAGTACACGATCAGCACCGCCGCGAACAGCGCCAGCAGCGCGTACACGACGCGCATCAGGATCTTGCGGGCGGGGCTGACGAACGGCTTCGGGATGTGCAGGATTCCGACCAGGTCGGCATCCGGCGCGGACGACAGGTCCTGATCGATGGCCTCTAACTGCCGACGCAATCTACCCCTGGCCACGAGGGCCCATCATCCGCCGGTGGCGCAGCACAGCACAATGTAACCATGACGGCCCTTCCCTCAGCCGTCGACAGCGCGCCGAGCCAGGTTCCCGCCCAGCGAATGGGCGCTCGCTGATCGGTATGGGTGACTGCACTTTGCGGCGCCGAAGCGGTTCGACTCGATCGTCCCGAGGAACTCCCGGGGAGCGCGCGGTTCTACCTTTTGCCTCGGGTGTCGCCGAGGCCGCGACCGGTGCGACGCTGCGGTTCCACGTACGCGCCGGCTCGGCGCGCTGGCGGCCGTCGCGCTGTTCGTCGGCGTCTTCCCCGCGAACCTCAACATGGTCCGGCAGTGGTGGGGCAAGGGCTGGCCGGCCCGCATCGCGGCGATCGCCCGACTGCCGCTGCAGGTGCCGATGATCACCCAAGCGCTCAAGATCCGCCGCAACGCCCCGCGCTAGGCCGCCGCCAGCAGCGCCGCCAGCTCGTCGGCGCCGGGCAGTTCGTCCGGCGCGATCGTCACACCGCTGCGCACGTAGTGGAAGACCGCCCGCACCGACGCCACCGGGACACCGCGCATGGCCGCCCACGCCAGCCGGTAGACGGCCAGCTGAATTGCATTTTGCTGCATTGCTTCCGGTGTGGCAGGTGGATCGCCGGTCTTCCAGTCGACCACGGTGACACCGCCGTCCTCGTCGGCGAACACGGCGTCGATCCGACCGCGGACCACGGTGCCGCCGAGCACCATGTCGAACGGTGTCTCCACGTCGATCGGGGTGCGGGTGGCCCATGGCGAAACGGCTAAGGAGGCCTGTAGTTCGCGAGGTCCTCGCCCTCGGCGCGACCCAGCTCGCCGTCGACGGCCCCGGGCAGGTCGTCGAGGTCGAACAACCGCTCGGCGTGATAGAACCGCTGCACCCAGTCGTGGAACGCCGTGCCAAGCGATGCATGCGGGTCGGGGCGGACCGGCAACCTACGGTGCAATCGCTGCGCCGCGCCCGCGGGATCACGGCCGATGTCCACCAGGGCACTCACCGACAGCTGAGAAGGCAGCGCGACGGGTGGACGTTCCAGTGCGCGCTCGCGTTCGGCCAGCAGCGCATCGACGTCGGCCGCCCACCCGTCCACGTCGACTGCGTCGGGGTCGGCGCCGCCGACGGCCATCACCGACGCCACCAGCGCGGCCCCCCGGTCCACGTCCATCCGGGCGGCGCCCACCGGGTCGGCGGGCCACGGCCGCTGGACAACGTTCTCCTGCAGTGGATTTCGATCGCCGTCAGCGGGATCGGGGGCCCACGCTTCGACGACCCCGCACGGATCGCCGTCCGCAGCCGACCGTTCGATCACGTCACGGATCTCGACGAGGAACTCCGAGGGGCCCCGCGGCTTGAGCTCGGTGGCACCCCAGTGATGACCCGACAGCAACAGGGTGTCCTCGGCGCGGGTGAGCGCCACGTACAACAGGCGGCGTTCCTCGTCGATGCGCCGTTGGTCGAGGTGTCTCTTGTGCTCGGTAATCTTGTCGGACAGCGCCTTCCGGTCGTTCACGTCGCTCATGTCGAGCACTGGCACGCCGTGTTCGGACGCCGTCGCGCGATCCCCCCGCAGCAACGGGGGCAGGTCTGCCGGATCGGACAGCCAGGTGCGCGGCGACGCGGTGGATGGGAACACCCGCCCGCTGAGGTGCGGCACCGCGACCACCTGCCATTCGAGCCCCTTGGCGGCGTGCACGGTCAGGATCTGCACCCGGTCGTGCGCGACCGCGAGCTCGGCGGGAGCCAGCCCGTTCTCCACCTCCATGGCGGCATCCAGGTAGGCAAGCAGCCCGGGCACCGATGCCCCGGAGCGTGCGGCGAAGTCGGCCACCACGTCGGCGAACGCATCGAGATGTTCCGTCCCGCTCCAGCCGGCCGCGACCCTTTGCGCCGCGCGAACCTCGGCGTCGACGCCGAGCACGCGTCGCACCTCGGCAACGAGGTCGGGCAGCGGATGGTGCAGCTGCGCCCGCAACGCGGTCAGCTCGCGGCTCAGCGTCGACGATGCGACGGTGCCCCTCCGCCGAATACCGGTCCGCCGATCCCGGGTCGACCGATCGCGTCGGCGAGGCACGCGGCGTCTGCGTCCGGCGCCGCGGCTGCCACGATCGCCGCCACCGACCGCGATCGGCGGCCCGGCCGGGCGTCGTCGAGTTCCACTGCGCGCCGCCACAGCGCAGTGACATCTGCGGCGCCCAGCCGCCAACGCGGCCCGGTCAGGACACGCATCGCGGCAGCCCCGGCCGGGGGTCGGCGGCCAGCCGCAACATCGCGACGACGTCCGCGACCTCCGGAATGGACAGCAGGCCGGCCAGTCCGACGACCTCCACCGGCACGCCCGCGCGGTCAGCGCGTCGGCCATCGGCGCCGCATCGGCGTTGCGCCGCACCAGCACCGCAGCCGTTGGCACCGCCGACCCCGCGCGCGTGCGGCGTGGTACACGCCCGCCACTCCGTCTGCCACCCAATCTCGTTCGCGGTCGACGTCCGGTAGCAGCGCGCACCGAATCGTCGCCGGGCTCGGCGTCGGGCCGGGGCAGCAGTTCGCGCACGGCGACCGACCGCCGACGCGCCTCCGCCGAGACCGCGTTGGCGAGGCGAAGCGCGCGGGGTGGGTTGCGCCAGCTGGTCCGCAGTTCCAGCGTCGGCGCCGGGGTGCCGTCCGACAGGGAAGTCCGTGGTGAACCGCGGCAGGTTCGTTGCCGATGCACCCCGCCAGCCGTAGATCGACTGGATCGGGTCGCCGACGGCGGTCAACGCGAGCCCGTCGTCCACCCCACCACCGAACAGCGACGACAACGCGACCCGCTGGGCATGGCCGGTGTCCTGGTACTCGTCGAGCAGCACCACCCGGTAGCGGCCCCGCAATTCGGCGCCCACCTTAGGGAAAGCCGGCCGACAGCCGGGCCGCTGCGGACATCTGCATCCCGAAGTCCATGACGTTCTCGGCGCGCATCCGGGCGTGCAGCGCGTCGACCAACGGGATCAGGTCGGCCCGCGCGGCCTGGGTGGCGAGCATCTTCAGAAGCGACTGGTCGGCCCCCTATCGCGCTGCCGCGGACCGGCCGGAAGGGTGTGCACCAGCCGCTCCAGCTCGAGGTGGGTGTCGCGGAGCAGATCGGTGTCGACCAGATGGTCCGCGAGCTGACCCGCCAGGCGCAACACCATCGCGGTGATCGCCGCAGGTGACTTCTCGGTGTCCAACGGGCCGGGAGCTCGCACACCACGCGGAACGCCAACTGCCAGAGCTCGGTCTCGCTGATCAATCGGGTGGCAGGCTCCATCGGCAGCAGCAGACCGTGCTCGCGCAGGAGGGTCCCGGCGAAGGCGTGATAGGTGCCCACCGTGGGTGCTCGTCGACCGCGTCGCCCGGCCCGCCCGGCACGAGACCGCGCCGGCCAGCCGGGCCAGCCTGGTCCGGACCCGTCGCAGCAGTTGCCCAGCCGCCTTGCGGGTGAAGGTCAACCCGAGTACCTCGCCGGGACGCGCATGGCCGTTGGCCACCAACCACACCACCCGCGCGGCCATCGTCTCAGTCTTGCCCGCACCCGCACCCGCGATGACCACCAGTGGCCCCGGCGGGGCGGCGATGACGGCGGCCTGTTCGTCCGTCGGGGCGAAGACGCCGAGCGCGTCGGCGAGTTCGACGGGGCTGTAGCGAGCGGTTACGACCGGCGCCCCTCCGATCGCCGCCCGCGCGGGACAGATCGCCCTCACCGGGCAATGCGCACACCCGTCGTTGATGCGCGCCTCGAACTCCGGTCCCTGCGTCGCGGCCGCAGCTTCCCGGACCGACTCGTGAAGGTCGTCGCGCCCCTCGGCGGTCATCGGGCCCTGCTCGCGTTCACACGGCGCCGGCCGAGCCGATCTTGCCAAGGTAGACCAGCCGGGCCCCGCCGGCCTGATCGCCCTGCGGCAGAAGACCTTCGGCGATGGCGAGCTGATAAGCGGCCAGCTGAGCATGGCGTTGGGCCTCGTCCTTGCTGACGGGGGTCTTGCCCGTCTTGACGTCGACCACCACCAACCGCCCCTCGGCGTCGCGCTCCAACCGGTCCACCCGGCCGCGCACCCGAACGCCCCGGCCGCTGCCCATCGGACGGCTCCACGACACCGTCCACGTCGACCTCGGCGCCGACCTCGGTGAACTGGTGTCGCGTCTGGGCCCGCCACTGGGCGAATGCCGACAGCATCGCGCGGTGACGCTCCAGCTCGTTGGCGGAATACCACGCCCGAGTCGAAAGGCAGCTCCGCCCAGTGCCGTTCGAGCTCGGCGAGCATCTGCTCCTCACCCTTGTCGGGATCGGCGACCAGCGCGTGGACCAGTGAACCCAGCGCCGACCGCACGTCGCGTCCGTCGGCGCCGCCGTGGCGTTCCAGCAGCCACCGCAGGGGGCAGTCGGCCAGGGTCTGGAGTCGTGACGGGGACAGCGTCACGACGTGACCCGTCCCCCGACCACAGCGGCTCGTCGGTCGACAGCGCCGTCGTGCCGTACCACTGCGCCGGGCTCGCCGCCGGGGACGCCTGCCACCGCGAGACGGGCCAACTGCGTTGCCGCACAGGCACGCGACGCCTCTTCGACCGCACTCGGCGGGCGCGCACACCACGGCGCGCAACCTGCCGACCAGGGCGGCAGGCGCCAACACCCGCGGCGCGTGGACGGGGCCGGGGTCGGCATCCGTGGGGGCGCCGGTGGCCAGCGCGGCGAGTTCGGCGCAGAACGGGGACGGCATTGCCGACCTCGTCGGCCCCGTCGCCGTCGACCGCCGTAACCCGACGACCTGCGTTCCGCGCCCGGCCCAGCGCGGCAACCAACAGCCTGCGCTCCTCGGCCAGCAGCGGCGCCCTGGTCGACATCACGCCGGACATCGGGTCCGCGACGCCGTCGAGGACGTCGACCAGGTGCTGCGTGGCCAGCACACCGCCGCGCGGAACGGTGTTGGGCCACAACCCTTCCTGGAGCCCGGCGATCACCACGACGTCCCACTCCCGGCCCAGCGCGGCGTGCGCGCTCAGTACGGCGACGGACTCGCCGGCCCGGCGGTCGTCCCGGCCCACCGCAGGCAGCACCATCGCCCGCACGTGGTCCACCAGACCCGTCAACGACGCGCCCGCGGTGCGCGCCACGTACTGCTCGGCGACGTCGAACAGCCCGGTCACGGCGTCGAGGTCACGGCCCGCCTGCACGCCGCCCTGCCCGCCACGTTCGATCGAGGCCAACCAACGCCGCTGCAGACCGCAATGGTGCCATGCCTGCCACAGCGTGATACGGCGGATCCTGCGCCGACCGGATCGGACCGCCGGGCCGCGGAGAGGACCATGGCGACGCGGCGTAGCGGCCGGGCGAGCTGATCGGGCAGATCCACCGGCGCACCGTCGAGCGCTTCGACGAGCAGGTCGGCGAAGTCGCGCGGTGGCCGGCTGCCGTCGGCCCTGCGCAGGGCGCGACGCAACTGTCGCAGTGATACCGGGTCGACACGGCCGATCGGTCCGGTCACCAGCGCCACCGCGTGGTCGCCGTCGAGGCCGTGCGCTGGTGGCGTCGAGCACCGTCAGCAACGCCGCCACCGCGGGGTGTTCGGCCAAGGCGGTGGCCGACGGCTGATCGACCGGCACGCCCGCGGCTGTCAGTGCGCGGGCCAGCGCCGCGCCGGCCCGCGGCACCGACCGCACGATCACGGCCATCTCTGACCACGGCACGCCGTCGATGAGGTGCGCGCGGCGCAACGCGTCAGCAATCAGTGCCGACTCGGCATGCGGCGACGCCGCGATCCGCACGCTCAGCGACCCGTCGCGGTCCTCGTCGCCGGTGATGTCGCGGCCCGCGCCCGCGCCGGGCAGCCGCCGTGCGATGCCGGTCACCGCGCGTGCCACCGCGGGTGCGCAACGGTGGGACGCCGTCAGCACGACGGCAGGGGCATCGTCGTCACGCAGGAGCTCGGGATCGGCGCCGCGGTAACCGAACACGGCCTGGTTGGGATCCCCGGCGATGATGCTGAGTTCCGCTCCCGCGGCCAGTACCCCGACAAGGTGCGCGGCCTGCGGATCGAGGTGCTGAGCGTCGTCGACCAACAGCAGCTGGACCCGCGCACGCTCGGCGGCCAACAGGTCCGGGTCCGTGGCGAACGCCTCGAGCGCGGCGCCGACGAGTTCGGCCGCTCCCAGTGCAGGCACCGTGGCCTGCGGCGCCGCCATGCCGACCGCCGAGCGCAGCAGCATCACCTGTTCGTAGACCTGAGCGAACCGGCCCGCGGCCACCCACTCCGGGCGGCCGCTTCGTCGACCGATCCGTTGCAGCTCAAGGGGATCGACCCCCCGCCGGTGCAGCGGGCCAACAGATCGCGCAGTTCGGTGGCGAACCCCACGGTGAGCAGCGCCTGCCGCAGCTGGGTGGGCCAGCGGACCGACCCGTCGTCGCCGTCTTCGAAGTCACCGGCCAGCAGTTCCCGGATGATGCCGTCCTGCTCGGCGCTGGTGATGAGCCGCGGCGGCGGATCCCCGTTGCGCCGGGCCGCCTGGCCGAGCACCGCGAAGGCATACGAGTGCACCGTGCGGACGAGCGGCTCGCGTACCGCAGCAGGCTCCGCGGTGCCGTGACCGAGCAGGCCGGAGGTGACGGCGGCCCTGGCCTGCATGCCGAGCCGCGCCGAACCCGTCAGCAGCAGAACGGATTCGGGGTCACAGCCCGCGGCGATCCTGGCGGCGGCGACCCGGGTGAGCAGATGCGACTTGCCGGTGCCGGGGCCGCCGAGCAGACGCACGGTGCCGTGCAGACCGGGCTCTGTCAACGCGGCGGGCGACAGAGTCGACGTGCGAAGCGGGCATGACGAGATGACACCACGGGGGTCCACAAATCGGCTGGGGGGGGGGGGAGGGGGGGGGGGGGGGGGGGGGGGGGGGGGGAGGGGGGGGGGGGAGGGGGGGGGGGGGGGAGAGGGGAGGGGAGGGCGGAGCGACCCGGGAAATCAGTCCGGAGGGCAGGAGCGGAGCGACCCGGGAAATCAGTCCGGAGGGGGGCAGGAGCGAGCGACCCGGGAAAATGACACCGCCCACGCAGGCTGGCAGCATCGAGGACGTGACCGATGCATTGAACACCTACCGCTATGGCCCGACCGGGCGCGCCCAGATACTGGCCATCCACGGACTGACCGGGCACGGCCGACGTTGGCAGACCCTGGCCAACCACCACCTGCCCGAGTTCTCGATCATCGCGCCGGACCTGCTGGGCCACGGCCGGTCATCGTGGTCGGCGCCGTGGACCATCGAGGCCAACGTGGCTGCGCTCGCCGCGCTGCTGGACGCCGACTCGGCGGCCCCGGTGACGGTGGTCGGGCATTCGTTCGGCGGGGCGATCGCGCTGAGCCTCGCGGCGACCCGGCCCGACCTGGTTGCGGCGGTGGTGCTGCTCGATCCCGCCGTTGGCCTGGACGGCACCTGGATGCGCGAGATCGCCGACGCGATGCTGGATTCTCCCGACTACTCCGACCGCGACGAGGCACGTGACGACAAGAAGTCCGGTTCGTGGGGCGAGGTCGCCGAAGCGTATCCGGCCGAGCTGGAGCGCGAACTCGACGAGCATCTGGTCGGCCTCGCGAACGGACGCATGGGCTGGCGGATCAACGTCCCGGCGATGTTGTCCTACTGGAGTGAGCTGACCCGGCCGTTCGCCCTGCCGCGAAAAGGCACCCCCACCACCCTGATCCGGGCCAAGCGGACCGATCCGCCCTACGTCTCCGACGAGCTCGTATCCGCGCTCGAAGCACAGCTCGGACCTGACTTCGCGCTGCTCGACTTCGACTGCGACCACATGGTGGCTCAGGCCAAGCCGGTGGAGACCGCCGCTGCCATCCGGGCGCGGGCGGGCTGACCGTGGCGGCGATCACCGACGAGCAGGTCGAGATGGTGCGCGCGCTCGTCGCCGCCATCCCGGCGGGTAGGGTGGCCACCTACGGCGACATCGCCGACGCCGCTTCGCTTTCCAGTCCCCGCATCGTCGGCTGGATCATGCGCACCGACTCCTCCGACCTGCCGTGGCATCGCGTGATCCGGTCATCCGGCAGGCCCGCTGCGCACCTGACGACCCGGCAACTGGAACTGCTCAGGGCCGAAGGGGTGCTGGCCACCGACGGCCGGGTACCGCTCGAGCGAGGTTCGCCACGAGTTCTAGGCGAGCTGCGCCCGGGCCGCCTGGCGGTGATATCGTCTGCTGCGCAATCGATTTCGGCATCAACTGATCAGTTCAAGGCAATATCCGGTCGAGGGGTGAAGTGGGTCACCTCACTCCGGTAGCGCCCTGGTGTGGTCCCGGTCACGGCTTGGAACGCTCGCCGCAGCTGCGTCTCACCGAGGAAACCGCATGCCGCGGCGACATCGGCGACGGAGCGATCGGGGTGAGCGCGAAGGAGCCGTTGCGCTTCGGCCACCCGGACCGCCCGCAGTTCTTCGGCGAGCGACCGGGGCGCGTCGCTGAACACGCGGAACAACGTCCGCCGGGACAGGTGACAGCTGCGAGCCACGGCGTCCGAGTCGAGATAGGGATCACGAAAGGCCCGGCGCAGGGCCCGTTACGGCACCGCACTGCGCGGCACTTGAACGATCAGCTGTTCGAAGGGACCGTCGAAGGAGAAGTCGAACGGGCGCGGCTGTCGCAGAATACGATCGCACCCGGGGTGAGCCGCGCCGATCGGCTGTTTTGTTCCACCCAACACGGCCGGTGACGCGAATCGTCGCCAAGGCGTATGCGCGGTGGCGTCATCGATCAACGCCGAGGTCCGGCGAACGCGTTGCGCCGTCGAACGGATAGTGGTGATCTGCATGTCGGCACAGCCCGCCTGGTCGAGTTCGGCCCAAACGGTCCATCCCCCCGCGGTGAAGCCACCAGTGGAACGAACGTGCGGCTGATCAACTCGCGATAGTCGGTAAAGGCTGTGGGCGCGACCAGCATGCCCCATTGTGCCGGAATGCAGCGCAGTCGACCCTGGACGAAGGTCTCTTGACGAAACGCCATGCCGCGAGGCGCCACCGCGCCACGCTTCTTCCTACTGATCGCCCGCCGAGCGCACGCTTGTTGCACGCAAACGTCGAGTAGGCCCGACAACAAGTGTGCGTCCGACGCAGGCTAGCCCGACGAAGGCGCTGCGCTCGACGACTGGCACTCTCCGTTCGGACGACGGCACTCACCGTGTCACACCCGGCCGCCGAACCGGGCCAGTCTGGGCGTGTGCAGTTCACAATCCGAGAGGAAGCAGTGCAAATGAGCGCGCTCGACGACAGGGTCGAACCTCGTGTCGACGCCGGCGACGCAGTCGAGGCCCGCGCCAGGGACCTGATCCCGCTGCTGAGGGAGAACGCCGCGCGAACCGATCGCGAGCGCCGGGTGCCTGCGGAGAACCTGGCCGCTCTGACCGATGCCGGGCTGTTCCGGATGATGACGCCGCGCCGGTTGGGTGGGCACGAGGCCGGCATCACGACGAAGATCCGCGTGGTGAGCGAACTGGCTCGCGGCTGCGGCTCCACGAGTTGGGTCGTCAGCTTCTGACCGGGGGGACCTGGTTCGTCGGGATGATGAACGAGCAAGCCCAGCAAGATGTCTGGGCGAACCGTCCCGACGCGAGGGTCGCGGACCGCCGTTCCGCCGTCCGGCGCCGCGGAGACCCTTGCCGACGGGTACCGGCTCAGCGGGCGCTGGCACTACTCCTCGGGCTGCGAGCACGCCGATTGGCTGATCCTCGGTGCCCGCGTCCCCATCCCCGGCGCCGAACCGGCGGACAAGGTGATGCTCGTGCCCCGTGACCAGGTCGACGTCGAGGACACCTGGCACGTGACGGGCATGCGCGGGACCGGGTCCAACACCGTGGTGGCGAATGGCGTCACCGTGCCGTTCCCACCGAACGATCTCCCACACCGCGGCCATGAACGGGCAGCTCGACACGCCATTCCCGGGCGAGGCGCCCTACCACGTCCCCGCTCTTGCTGGGTGCGCTGAGCGACCTGGCCGGACCGCAGCTCGGGTTGGCCCGAGCCGCACTCGAATTCGTCATCGACAACGCCGCCACACGCGGTGTCAGCGCCACCGTCTACCGCGAGCAGACGCAGGCGCCGACCGTGCAGCTGGCGGTTGCGCGTGCGGCATCGCTCGATCGACACGGCGCAAGCTGCTGGTGTTCGGCGGCGGCCGAAGAGATGGATCGTGCGCGGCCGCACGCTCGTCCGCCCGGCGCTGCTGGACCGCGCGCGCCTGCGGATGCAGCTGGCGCGCGGCATCGTCGAGGCGCGCGATGCGATCCGCGAACTGATGTCCGTCGCGGGGAGTTCCGCGTTCAGCCGAGTCCAACCCGCTGCAACGGATCTGGCGGGACAGCGAGATCGCCAGCCGTCACGCCGTGGCCAACCCGGCGGTCAGCGCCGAGGCCTATGGCCGGGTGCTCCTGGGCGTTACGGAGCCGGTACTCCCCTGGTGACGTTCGGACCGAGCGGTGCCGAACGGTTAGAGCACCAGCCGTACGAGCGCGGCCGTGCGGGCCAAACCGGGGAACGCCGCCGCCGTCGACCGTGGGTGCAGTGCGTGAACGGCCAGCCGGAACATCAACGCCCGCAACAACATCTGCGGCCACTCGGGCAGGGACGTCCACCGCTCGACGAGTCCGTCGTCGGCCTCACCCCAGGCGAGCGCGTCGACCACCACCACCCCCGCCGCCCATGACGCAGGCCGCCAATACGGGGTGATGTCGGTGATGCCGGGCGCGCTCCGAGCCCGCGAACAGCACGGTGCCGAAGAGGTCGCCGTGCACCAGCTGGCTCGGGGCTGCGCGCCGGACTTGCGCAGTGAGGCGCGAGCTGCCCGATCAGCTCGATCGACCGCTGTCCGTCGGCGGAACCCGGCGCCACCTGAGCCCCCGGCGGCAACGTGTGCAAC